>NZ_AFPO01000001.1 GCF_000218785.1 Idiomarina sp. A28L | reverse complement strand
GTTTGTGCAGGTGGCTACCCCTGCGTCGGGGTGCAGACATAGGCCGCGCTGCTGCGCTACAGAAATTTCGTGGGTAATTTTCCCTGGAGGCACTACTTCTTGCTTGTGCCTGTCCCTATGGCAGACCTTCCATTTTTTCCCTGAGCCACACCAACACGGTTCATTCCGCTCCATCTTTGCTTTCGGCTTAAGCGGTGGAGGTGGAATAAATTCGGAGGTTAACGACGGGTGCATATCTAGTAACTTCTAACGCAAAGCACACGGGCGCAAACTCGTCAAGCGGGTTGGCGTCCCAGCGGCTGAAGACCGCGAGTGATGCGCCTTGCTAATTGACTGATTCATTGTAGAGTACTGTCCCACTTCTTTGCATAATATTCAAAATTTTCAAATGTCCTTGAATGAGTATGAGTTTGCATGTGCTTAATTACCTCAGAACAACGATACCATTGATTGCTAAAAACCTTTAGGAAGAAAGCTTTACACACTGATTCACTTAAATCGTTTTGCTTTATTCCAATAGAAATAAACTCGAGAAAATTAAGGACGCTAATAAGGCCATGACGAGCGCCTTCATTTGCTGGATCATTGAATTTATCAGATGTTAGTTTCTGACCAGAAGGAAACGCCTGTTGAAATGATTGCACTTGTTTTAAATATGACTCACTCAATCTCGATTGTGTAATAATTGAAAGTGTTGACTGCCGCTGCGCGATGTAAAGTGAAACCCACCAACCTAAAGTAATGGCCGACAAAGACGCAAAACAGGAAATTAGTATAAAAGGGCCATTACCATTTGAATCAGTTCCGATACGATAAATCCATCCAGCAATACCAAAACTCGATATACAGAAGAGTCCTGACATTATCAAAAGTAGTATTCTCAATTATCCCTCCTAGTCACTTAACGTTTGGTTAAGGGGCGGGCTTTAGCCCGTCCCAGTGAACGAAGCGAACGGTTTGAACCAGGTGTTAGATATTTATCACTGCGCCGGCTGCTTTGATAAATTCTTGTCTGGTAAGTCTTGCAATGGCAAATTCTTTTGGATTAAGAGATGAGACAAGGTCTTTGCAGGCCGCCAAGGTAGCCAAATAGAAAATCCTACCTCTGACGTCTAAGAATACATGAGCAGTTGAGCTCTTCCATTTTTCCAAGAAATTACCACGCATGATCCATTCGTGAACTTCGAATTTCTTTCCTTTGACTTCATGCGTTGCTAACGGAGTGTTCAACGACATCTCAAAGTTAAAAGAAGAATTGCTTTTGTTATCTTGATATAGATGGACCAGCCAAAACATCCGATGATCTTCTTTGTAGAATTTTTCTCGTATGAACATTTCTTCGATTGTTATAAAGGAATGCTGAAGTTCTAATACGAGAGAAGCACCACATGAGGAAGGCACAAGTACATCTGCTCTGTGTGTTTCACCTGCTTGATTCTTTAGTGTGACTTCACACCACTCGATTGGAAAAATAGATTTCCATTGCAGATGCCAAGGGCCTTCGGCTTCCGACCAAGAGTCACAGTCCCCACCTCTATGTCTCCAGTGAGCAATCCGCGTAGGGCTAATGACAGCAAAAAGCTTACCGCCGCATCCGGTACAGACACTTGTCTCACCTTTTGCTTTAGGTTGCCGTTTTACTCCGTCGACCCAGGCGTAAATCATCAGTGCTCCTTGTCGATTTTGGGGTTTAGATATTCACTCAACGATAAGCCCTAATTGCACGCTGCTGACTACTGAGTTCTCTAACGCCCGAAATAACCGGCGTGCGCTAGCACGTCCGGCGCCGCAGGCGCGTAGTTAATTGACTTGTTATACGTACTGTTCATCAGAGCCCAGACTCAACCATGCGTTTAATCTTCGATGCCTTTTCGAAATGATCTAGTTTGTGCACTTTAATCCACCAAATAGCGGCTTCCATTAGTAACTCTGGCTCGTCATTTCTATTGGCAAAAAACGCATAAAACGAGAGTCCAACCGAATCACCTTTCAATTCCAGTTTCTTCGTGCAAACTTCAACAATCTTGCGCCTCAATTCATCTCTCATGGTTTTAATCGACAACCTCGGATTTAGATTTAGTGCGCATAACATTTGTATAGTAGGAAGGAGCGGTGTATCGAGCTCAATCCCACGGTATAATTTGAACGAACGCCCCACTTCACAACGCTTTACTCTTTGAATACAACTCAATTACCCAACAAGCAAATCGAGCGTTCACGTATATTTTAGATAGCGAGATTGAGCAAAAACTCCTTTGCAATTCCGTATATCTGGGTACCGAATTTTCCTATGTCTCTACCATAACTTGCTTTTTCTAAATCAGCAATTCGATAGTATGCGCAAAGGCTTACTAAATCGTGAATGGCTAAATTCCGCGTATAACGGATAATTGTTTTAATTAAACTAGAAATAGCTCAAGGAACGATGCTATGGGTAAAAGCCCTTTTATGGAAATGCTCCGTGCCGAAATTCGATTGCGCGGTTACGCGCTGCGAACTGAAAAAACTTACCTTTACTGGATTAAACAATACATTCGATTTCATGATTTGAAGCACCCCGAGCAAATGGGTGGTGAAGAAGTTAAATCATTTCTCACTTGGCTTGCTTCAGTAAGGCATGTCGCGCCAAACACTCAGAAAGTGGCGTTGAATGCTTTGGTGTTTATGTATCAGAAAGTACTTGGCAAAGAGCTTGGTGATTTAGGATTCACACTAGCAACCTATCAACGCAAGCTACCAGTAGTACTCACAGCTCAAGAGGCTCTGAGTATTATTGACAATGTGAGCGGGATCTATGGTCTTATTATCGAACTGCTTTATGGCTCGGGTTTGCGAGTTAACGAATGCCTACGCTTGAGAGTTCAAGATATTTGCCTGAAAACATCGGCGCTTACTGTTCGCGATGGAAAAGGCAACAAAGATCGACTTAGATCCGATTAATTGACGTTGGTAGTCCTACAAACCCGATTGATACCCGAGGCGTTATAGGTTACATTAACTGTGATTCAAAGTTTTAAACATAAAGGTTTACAAAGGTTCTTTCACACCGGTTGTACTAATGGAATTCAAGCTACACATACGAAGCGTTTGCGATTAATTCTCGGGCAATTAAATGTGGCAACTGAACCCAGAGACATGAATTTACCGGGACTACGTTTGCATAAACTGACTGGAAATCGTTCCGGTACGTGGTCCGTTAATGTAAGTGGCAACTAGCGAGTAACTTTTGTTTTTCTCGGTAGCGATATCGGCACTGTCAATTATGAAGACTATCATTGAGGTATATTATGCTTATGCACAACCCACCCCATCCAGGTGAAATCATTAAAGAACTATGCCTTGAACCTCTAGGTATCTCCGTTACCGAAGCCGCCGACGCGTTAGGCGTTAGCAGAAAAACTCTTAGTTCAATTCTTAATGGCCGGGCGGGGATCAGCCCAGAAATGGCGGTTCGTCTGTCCATCGCTTTCGATACTTCCGCAGAAAGTTGGCTTGAACAACAATCTCAATATCAGCTTTGGCATGCTGAGAAACACAGAGGCGAACTAAAAGTTCGAAAACTAGTTTCTGCTTAAAGATCGTTTATCCGCACGGCAAATACACTAATGTTCTGTGAGAATTTTTTTAAATAACTCAATCCCACCGAAACCATTCATTCGATTCCGGTTGAAAAAGACGAAAAATAGCGAAAATAGAAATTGGTATGGTAATGAATGAAGTCACCCAATCCGCTTTCGGCATCTCCGAACCTATACCACCTATCATTAACACAATACCCATCGCAAAGATGATTGTAAAAACCCAACGCGCTGGATTACTGCCTTTGCTCAGCTTGTATGGAAAAATACAATATAGTGCATATATGAACACGCTGAACACGAATTCTCCTGAAGAAATCTCACCGGTCCATATACCAATAAGTGCTGATACAACATAAAAACCTAAGCAGATCCATATTGCAAAAATCGCTTGTTCTATTTCCTTTGGCATAACTATCTCCTTGAATGCCCAGCTTTCATAATTTATTCGTGTTCTCACCTGCTGGGTGACTCAAACCTCATTAGGCTTTGGCTAAAAAATTGCAGAAAAAGCAATGGGTTGCTCACGCTACCGCACGGAAGCGCTTTAGTAATGAGGCTTCCGGCCTATCTTTTCTCGTTACTTCCATACAACTGTTTTCAACAATACTTAGCTTTGTAGATCTCGGCGAGGCTTAATACTTCACAGATTCAGAGAGTACAAAGCTAAGCATATTTAATTACTATTTATGTGCAGGTTAAAGTAGTACAAACAGGAAACCCACAACGAGCATGATTATGATAGCAGCAGCCGACATCACTTTACCGAGGTTGGAGTGAGCATCGGCCTCGCGCTCGGTTTCTAACTTCAAAGTTTCTATCTCTGAATCAGGTAAACCTTTGCAATGCGGGCATTCAGTTTCTTTCTTAGCGTAACGTAATTCACATCGAGGACACTGAACCGTCTTAATATTTCTGGAATAAAGAACTTGCATTACCATAAACACCTAGCAATTATCATCAACCCATTGAAAGGCCGAAAGCTATGAGAGATATGGTGCCCACTATGATGAGCGCCGAAATTAGGCTGCCAAGAATCGCAAATATCTTCTTTTTCTCTTTCTGAAAGAGCCCACTAATACCCAGCCCAAGAGCGATTAGCGAGGCTGCTAAACTCAAAAGCATGAGCAAGCCGATAACAATCGCGGCTGATGATTCTTCATCCATTCCGCCTGGGCTGGAGGCTTCCAAATACCCGGCCGAAACAATCAATATAATAAGAATAATTCCTGATACGATGCTCGTATAAAATGAACCTAGCCCGAGCCCTGAGTGTGGTTTCTTTTCCATTAGTTTTCCTTTAATAAAGTGCAATTTTGGTTAAGCGAAATAATTTAAATCGAACTCGTTGAGGGTAATATTTGAGCGGGGATAGTGAGGAGATGAATAGATCCGCTACCGCACGGTAGCGCAACATGAAAAGTGGCTTCCGGCCTCAAAACTTCCTTAACTTAAAATTAACAATACCCAATTTTATAAATACCGGCAATGATTAATTAATAACTGAAATTAACGAACTATTTAAACTAGCACAAGGGGGTTAACCCTCAGTTCCGGGCTTTTTTCGGGCGGCTTTAATGCCACCGCGTTGTTTTTTGGCAACGATACGGCGGGTTTTGCTGGCTTTGGTGGGGCGTGTGGCAATGCGTTTTTTCTGCACAATGGCTACGCTTGCAACCAACTGAATAAAATCAGCTAGAGCTTGTTCGCGGTTGGCGAGTTGGCTTCGGCTTTCTTGGCACTTTATGATGATTTTGCCGCTTTGAGTAATTCGGTGATCGCTTTTATTAAGGAGCTTTTCTTTGTAGAACTCTGGCAAAGTTGAGGCGCGTATATCAAAAATAAGTTGTGCGGCGGTAGCCACTTTATTCACATTTTGCCCACCCGCTCCGCTTGAGCGTATAAACTGCCACTCAACTTCGCTATCAGGAATGCTTACTCGTGCTGAAATTTGTATATCTGCCATACTTTTTCTAATCCTTCTCTGCGCTTATGTATCCCTACTTAAACTCTTGATATCCATTACTCGATTTCATGCGAATAATCTCCAATCGTACGTTGCAAGGTATATAATACGCCGTGTCTGGAGATTGAAGCGCACAGACAGCAGCAACCGCTTCGAGTTAATTATTTTATTGACCGAGGAGTAACCTATGATTGAAGAAATCCGTAAAAACTTACTTTATAACGTAATGATTCCAGGAGTAATCGCAGTGCTCGGAATCCTTGCTATGTCGGCTTACTTATATGCATTTGTGTTGTAACGCGTTTCAATAACTCCGAACAGCTTACACCAAGTATTCTATATGAAATAGCATACACCAAAAACAAAGGCCCTACAGCGATTCCCAACCCGCCGTAGGGCCTTTTTTGTGGCTTGAGTATCATTTGCACTCAAGCCCACCTATTTCGCTTTAAATCATTTCTACTGCAAGGGCTACCGCTTCACCACCACCGATGCACAGTGAGGTTACGCCTTTGCTTTTGCCGTGTTGCTTCAGTGCGTGCAACAAGGTAACGAGCAAGCGCGCGCCAGAAGCACCAATTGGGTGGCCAAGTGCACAAGCACCGCCGTTCACGTTAACTTTCGCATCATCGAGCTGCATATCTTTAATGGCAATCATCGTTACCATGGCGAATGCTTCGTTAATTTCCCAAAGATCTACATCATCTTTGCTCCACCCTGCTTGCTCAAGCGCTTTGTTCATTGCGCCAACTGGCGCCATAGTGAACTCTGAAGGCTTTTGCGAATGGGTAGCATGAGAAACAATACGCGCCAACGGTGTTAAACCACGCGCCTTGGCATCGCTTTCACGCATTAACACCAGCGCAGCTGCGCCATCAGAAATAGATGATGAGTTAGCAGCGGTTACTGTGCCATCTTTGGCAAATGCTGGGCGTAGGCTTGGAATTTTATCAATGCGCGCTTTACCCGGTTGCTCATCAATAGTTACCGTAACATCGCCTTTGCGATCGCTGTAGGTTAACGGTTCAATTTCATCAGCAAATAAACCTTCATTAATAGCGTTCTGCGCCCGCGTTAGTGAACGAATGGCGAAATCGTCCATATCTTCGCGGCTAAAACCATAACTATCGGCCGTATCTTGCGCGTAGCAGCCCATGGCTTTGCCTTCGTAGGCATCTTGTAGGCCATCGAACATCATGTGATCGATAACTTGGCCGTGGCCCATACGGTAGCCGCCACGTGCTTTATCTAACAAATACGGTGCATTCGACATGCTTTCCATACCGCCTGCCACTACTACATTAGCAGAGCCTGCTTTAATTAAATCATGGCCGAACATTACGGTTTTTAAACCTGAGCCACATACTTTATTAATGGTGGTAGCACCGGTACTAAGTGGCAAACCTGCACCAATCATGGCTTGCCGTGCTGGGGCTTGCTTTAAACCCGCAGGAAGCACACAGCCCATGATTACTTCACTCACATCTTCGCCGGCAATGCCTGCACGGCTTACGGCGGCTTTGATGGCTGCGGCACCTAAATCGGGTGCACTCACAGGGCTTAATTCACCCATGAAACCGCCCATTGGCGTGCGCGCGGCGGAAACAATTACTACTGAATCTGAGCTCATGAAACTTATCTCCTGAAGGTTGTAAAACTTTACGTTAACGTAAACTTCATGTTAGCTTATCGTGTATAAGTGCCGTATGGCAAGTAAGTGGGAATAGTAACATGCAGAATACTAACGTTTCAGCAGTGGAAGCAGAATTTGAAACTAGCCCTGAGCGCGTTCGCCGCACCCAGGATTCGTTCAGTATTGGTGATTTATCGAAAGAGTTTGATATCACCACACGAAGCATTCGTTTCTACGAAGATCAAGGCCTGATGATGCCCGAGCGGCGCGGCCAAACACGCATTTACACGCAAAAAGATCGGGTTCGTTTAAAGCTGATTTTACGCGGCAAACGGCTTGGCTTTACGTTGGCGGAAACTAAAACCCTATTTGATATGTATGAACGTGATGGCAGCAGTGTGAACCAACTGCAAACTATGTTGCGTTTAATAGACGACAAGAAATTGGCTCTACGCCAGCAACTCGAAGATATTAAAGTTGTTTTGCACGAGTTAACCGCCGTTGAGAGCGGATGCCGAGCAGAACTTACCGAAAAAACCAAGGAGAACCCATGATAAGCGCGTATAAAACTTTCAATTTTGATCTCGGTGAAACTGCCGATATGATTCGTGAGCAAGTAAATGCATTTGCTCGTGATGAAATCGCACCGCGTGCTGCCGAAATTGATGAAGCCAATGAGTTTCCTGCCGATTTGTGGCGCAAATTTGGCGATATGGGTTTACTCGGCATTACTGTTCCTGAAGAGTTCGGTGGCTCACAACTTGGCTACCTAGAGCACGTAATTGCTATGGAAGAAATTAGCCGTGCTTCTGCTTCTGTAGGCCTAAGCTATGGTGCGCATTCTAACCTTTGCGTGAATCAGTTAAAAATTAACGGCAGCCAAGCGCAAAAAGAAAAGTATTTACCTAAATTAGTAAGTGGCGAGCACGTAGGCGCATTGGCCATGAGTGAGCCAAACGCTGGTTCTGATGTAGTAAGCATGAAGTTACACGCTAAGAAAGATGGCGATCACTACATTCTGAACGGTAATAAAATGTGGATCACCAACGGCCCTGATGCCGATGTATTAGTAGTTTACGCAAAAACTGAACCGAGCAAAGGTTCGAAAGGCATTACTGCTTTTATTATTGAAAAAGAAAACACTCCAGGTTTTAGCACTGCGCAGAAGCTCGATAAGCTCGGCATGCGCGGCTCAAATACCTGTGAATTAGTGTTTGAAGATGCCCGTGTTCCAGCGGAAAACATTCTTGGCGAATTAAACCAAGGCGTTAAAGTTCTAATGAGCGGCCTTGATTACGAGCGTGCGGTATTAGCGGCGGGCCCTTTGGGTATCATGCAAGCCTGCATGGATGTTGTGGTGCCTTATATTCACGAACGTAGCCAATTTGGCCAAGCCATTGGTGAATTCCAATTAGTGCAAGGCAAAATTGCCGATATGTACACACAAATGAACGCTGCCCGTGCTTATGTATATGCGGTAGCCAAAGCTTGTGATCGTGGCGAAACCACTCGTAAAGATGCCGCTGGTGCTATTCTTTATGCAGCTGAATTAGCAACCAAAATGGCGCTTGATGCCATTCAGTTATTGGGCGGCAACGGTTACATTAACGAATACCCTACGGGCCGCTTATTACGCGATGCCAAACTGTATGAAATTGGTGCGGGCACCTCGGAAATTCGCCGTATGTTAATTGGCCGTGAGTTATTTTCGGAATCGAAATAATTTAGCGCTAACCGATAAGGAACCTCGTTGTGGCTATTATCACCAGTAAAGTGAATTCGCGCGATGAAACATTTTTAGCGAATAAAGAATCGATGCAAGCCGTAATGGCTGATTTGCAGGAAAAAGCGGCACAAATTAAACAAGGTGGCGGTAAAAGCTACCAAGAACGGCATGAATCACGGGGCAAGCTGCTTGCCCGTGATCGTATTCAACGTTTACTCGATGCCGGCTCGCCATTTTTAGAGCTTGGCCAATTTGCCGCATGGGATGTTTACGATGATTACGTGCCAGCTGCTGGTGTTGTTGCCGGTATTGGCCGTGTTGAAGGCGTTGAATGCATGATTGTTGCAAACGATGCAACGGTAAAAGGTGGAACCTATTATCCGCTTACCGTTAAAAAGCATTTACGCGCGCAAGAAATTGCTGAACGCTGCCACTTACCCTGCATTTATTTAGTTGATTCTGGTGGTGCGAACTTGCCCCAGCAAGATGAAGTATTTCCCGATCGGGATCATTTCGGCCGTATTTTCTTCAATCAAGCGAATATGTCGGCGAAAGGCATTCCACAAATTGCTGTGGTAATGGGCCTTTGTACCGCTGGCGGTGCTTATGTACCTGCCATGGCTGATGAATCGATTATCGTAAAAGAGCAAGGTACTATTTTCTTAGCAGGCCCGCCATTGGTAAAAGCGGCCACCGGTGAAGAAGTAAGCGCTGAAGAGCTTGGTGGTGCCGATGTGCACACCCGCGTTTCCGGTGTTGCCGATCACTTTGCGGTGAACGATGAACACGCGCTAGATATCGCCCGGCGTTCAGTTTCCCGTTTGAACCGCCCTGCTAAAGCCGAGCTGGATGTAGAGCCGGTGAAACCGCCGCGTTATGCCGAAGAAGAAATTTACGGCATTGTGGGCACTGATTTGCGCAAGCCTTACGATGTGCGCGAAGTAATTGCTCGTATTGTTGATGATTCTGATTTTGATGAATTTAAACAGAACTACGGCAACACTTTAGTTACTGGCTTTGCCCGTATTCACGGTTTCTTAGTGGGTATTGTGGCGAATAACGGCATTCTGTTTTCAGAATCGGCGCAAAAAGGCGCGCACTTTATTGAGCTCTGTGCCCAGCGTAAAATTCCATTGGTGTTCTTGCAAAATATCACCGGCTTTATGGTAGGCAAGAAATATGAAGCGGAAGGTATTGCTAAGCACGGCGCGAAAATGGTTACTGCAGTAAGTTGTGCGAAAGTGCCGAAATTTACCGTGTTAATTGGTGGTAGCTATGGCGCTGGTAACTACGGTATGTGTGGCCGCGCTTATGATCCAACCCTGATGTTTATGTGGCCAAATGCGCGCATTTCCGTAATGGGTGGCGAGCAAGCCGCTGGCGTTATGGCGCAAGTTACCCGTGATGGTAAAGAACGCAAAGGCGAGAGCTGGAGCGCGGAAGACGAAGCCAAGTTCAAGCAGCCGATTATTGATACTTACGAGCACCAAGGCCACCCTTACTATGCTTCGGCGCGGTTATGGGACGATGGCATTATCGATCCTGCGCAAACGCGCACAGTGCTAGGCTTAAGTATCTCTGCGGCATTAAATGCACCGATTGAAGATACACGCTTTGGCGTGTTCCGCATGTAAGGAGTGTTTATGTCTGCTGAACATGTAGTTCTAAATATTGATAGCCGCGGCGTTGCCCGGCTCACCATGAATCGCCCAGAAGTTCATAACGCGTTTGATGATGTGATTATTGCTCAGTTGCGGGCCGCCCTTGCTGAAGTGCGTGAAAACACCGATGCACGAGTATTAGTGCTGCAATCGGCGGGTAAAAACTTCTCTGCTGGTGCCGATTTAAATTGGATGCGTTCTATGGCTGATAAAAATTATCAGGAGAACGTGGAAGATGCGGGTGAACTGGGTGCTCTGATGTGGGAACTCGATCAACTGCCAATTCCTACCATTGCGCTAGTAAACGGCGCTGCCTTTGGTGGCGCTGTGGGCCTAGTAGCCTGCTGCGATATGGCCATTGGCCATAGCCGAGCAAGCTTTTGCCTTTCTGAAGTAAAAATAGGCCTAATTCCAGCGGTTATTAGCCCTTATGTTGTGCGTGCTCTGGGAGAACCTGCTGCGCGCCGCTATATGCTTACGGCTGAACGTTTTTTTGCTGCTGAAGCACACCGTTTAGGCTTGCTGGATGAAGTTACCGAAGGCGATTTAGAAGAGGCACTCGAGCCCTTCTTAACCGCTCTTTTGGCCAACAGCCCCGCAGCGGTAAAAGCCTGTAAGAATCTAATTCAACACGTGAGCAACTTGCCGCTTAACCAAGAATTGGTAGCTGAAACGGCGCGCCGTATTGCCGAAATTCGTGTTTCTGCTGAAGGCCAAGAAGGCCTTAGCTCGTTCCTTGAGAAGCGCACACCAGCTTGGCAAACGGCTCAAAAGCAAACCGCAACGGATGGAAAAAAATAATGGTTCAACAATTATCGAAAATTCTAATCGCCAACCGTGGTGAAATTGCCTGCCGGGTAATTCGTACAGCGCGTGAAATGGGCATTAAAACTGTAGCGGTTTATTCTGATGCCGATGCCAACGCTCAACATGTTTTGCAAGCTGATGAAGCCGTGCATATTGGAGGTTCACAAAGCAGTGAATCGTATCTATGTGCTGATAAAGTAATAGCGGCAGCAAAGCGCACTGGCGCTCAGGCCATTCACCCAGGCTATGGCTTTTTATCAGAAAACGAATCCTTTGCTGAAGCGTTGCAAGATGCCGGCCTTATCTTCATTGGCCCACCGGTAAAAGCAATTGCGGCTATGGGTTCAAAAAGTGCTGCAAAAAACATTATGGCCGAAGCGGGTGTTCCTTTGGTGCCCGGTTATCACGGCGAAGATCAAAGTGATGATCTTCTTGCAGCAGAAGCTGAGAAAATTGGCTACCCAGTGTTGCTTAAAGCAGCCTACGGCGGTGGCGGTAAAGGCATGCGTATCGTAGAAAAAGCTAGTGAATTTGCTGAAGCGTTAGCCTCTGCCCGGCGCGAAGCAAAGGCCGGCTTTGGCAACGATAAAATGCTGGTAGAGAAATTTATTACGCGCCCTCGCCACGTTGAAATTCAAGTATTTTGCGATCAGCACGGCAACGCTGTTTATCTTGCTGAGCGCGATTGTTCGGTGCAGCGCCGCCACCAAAAAGTGGTAGAAGAAGCACCAGCACCTGGCCTTAGCGAAGAAACCCGCAAAGCTATGGGCGATGCCGCGGTGCGTGCAGCTCAAGCGATTGATTATGTGGGCGCTGGCACCGTTGAGTTCTTATTCGATGAAGATGAAAGCTTCTACTTCATGGAAATGAACACCCGCTTGCAAGTAGAGCATCCGGTTACCGAAATGATTACCGGTGTTGATTTGGTAGAATGGCAATTACGTGTTGCAGTGGGCGAAGTGTTACCGATGCAGCAAGATGAAATTGTGCTCGATGGCCATGCTTTTGAAGCGCGTATTTATGCTGAAAATGCAGATGATAATTTTATGCCGAGCACTGGCACCCTAGCCTATTTGCGGCACCCGGAAGTTTCGCCATACGTGCGTTGGGATTCAGGAATTGTTGAAGGCGATGAAGTAACTACCTTCTACGACCCAATGATCGCCAAGCTTATTGTATGGGATATCGACCGGGAATCGGCATTGCGCCGTTTAACCAACGCATTGCGTGAAACCCGCATTGCCGGTGTTACTACCAATACTGATTATTTGCACCGTATTGTAAGCCACGAAGCATTTCAAAAAGCTGAGTTCACTACGCGCTTTATTGAGCAATATGGTGAAGCCTTACATAAACGTGAAGCCGGCTTACCAGAGCCTGTTAACCTTCTTACTATTGCGGCCTCAATTATTCGCAACCGCCAACAAGCCGCTAACCAAGATCCTTGGTCGCGTGCTAATGGCTGGCGGGTGAATGCTGCAGCAAAACACCGTATTTGTTTGCAAACTGCAGGGGCTGAAGCGGCCACTATTCTAAACTTAGAAGAAACGGATGCGGGTATTTACTGGCCAGAGCAAGAAATTTCCCTGCGTTTTGCTAAAGATGGCGCCGTGCTTGTAGATGGTTTGCGTTTCCATGCTGATATTGCGCATACAAAAACTGCCGAAGGAAGCAGCCGCTACACTGTATTTAGCCATTATGGCCGTTTTGATGCTAGCGTATATGATGCGGTTTCCGAACTAATTCATGAAGAAGAGGCTGGTAGCTTAACCGCACCAATGAATGGCACCATTGTGGCCGTGAATGTGGCTGCAGGTGATACTGTAACTGAAGGGCAAGCACTAGTAGTGATGGAAGCCATGAAAATGGAATACACCATTCGCGCCCCATTTAATGCTACCGTAGAGCAAGTATTCTTCAACGCTGGCGAGCTAGTATCTGATGGCGTAGAGCTCATTAGTTTAGCTACGGAATAAGTAGTTAAGTAAGCAAAGCAGCTACCGCATTTACGATTGTAAATGCGGCAGCTAAAGAAAAGGAACGCGCAAATGCCAAATAGATTGCCTAGCAATATAGCGAACAAACTACCTAGTTCTGTGCGAATTGTTGAAGTGGGCCCGCGCGATGGCCTGCAAAATGAGAAAGCGGTAACCACGGCCGATAAAGTGGCATTAATTCACAATTTAGCTGATGCCGGATTCAAAACCATTGAATCAGCTAGCTTTGTGAGCCCAAAATGGGTTCCGCAAATGGCCGATAGTGCCGATGTGTTGCAACAAATTCAGCGCAAAAAGGGCGTTACCTATTCTGCGCTTACTCCGAACTTGAAAGGTTTCGAGTTAGCCATGGCTGCCGGAGCCGATGAAGTAGCAGTTTTTGGTGCGGCCTCTGAAGCGTTCAGCATGAAAAACATCAACTGTTCTATTGAAGAATCGTTAGATCGTTTTGCGCCAGTGATGGAAGCTGCGAAAGCGCAAGGCATTCGTGTGCGCGGTTATGTTTCTTGCGTTTTAGGCTGCCCTTATCAAGGCGAAGTGCCAATTAGCGAAGTTGTGCGGGTAGCCCGCCAGTTGCATAATATGGGCTGCTATGAAATTTCTCTCGGTGATACCATTGGCGTTGGCACACCCATTCATGCCCAGCGCATGCTTGGCGCGGTTGCCGATCATGTGCCTATGGAACAACTCGCTCTGCATTTCCACAATACTTACGGCCAAGCGCTGGCAAATTTAGCCGCCTGTTTACCTATGGGCGTGAGCGTAATTGATAGCGCCGTAGCTGGCTTAGGTGGTTGCCCTTACGCTAAAGGCGCAAGTGGCAACGTGGCAAGTGAAGATGTGCTCTACATGCTCGATGGTATGGGCATTGAAACGGGTGTTGATTTAGATAAAGCTATTGCCGCCGGCCGTGCTATTTGTAAAGCACTAGGCACTACCCCACGTTCAAACGTAAGTATTGCCCGCAGCGCAGGTTAATTTAAAAAACAAATAAAATAAAAACGCATAAATAAAGGCGAAGTTATGAACCAGGCAAATAATCTTTTGTGGCAACCTAGCCCCGAGCAACGTGAACGCACACAAATGATGGCATTTTTGCGTACCGTTGAAGATAAATTCCAGCTCGATTTTTCTAATGATAATACTTCTGATGAATATGCTGCATTGCACGCTTGGTCGATAGCTGAAAAAGAAAAATTCTGGAGTTTACTCTGGGATGAGTTTGCTGTGATTGGTAGCAAAGGTGAGCGCGTTCTGGTGAATGGCGAAAAAATGCCGGGCGCAGAATGGTTCCCAGATGCCGAAATTAACTTCGCTGAAAACTTACTGCGTTTTCGTGATAACCGCCCTGCTTTGGTATTTACCAACGAGCACGGCGAACGCACTGAAATTACTTATGCCGAACTCTATTTAGCTACTGCGCAACTCGCCGCCAAGCTGAAGCAGCAAGGTGTGCAAGCGGGTGATAGAGTTGCGGGCATGTTGCCTAACTGTATTGAAACAATTGTAGCGATGTTAGCTACCACGAGCTTAGGTGCGGTTTGGTCGAGTTGTAGCCCTGATTTTGGTGTGCAAGGTGTACTTGATCGCTTTGGCCAAGTGGCGCCAAAAGTGTTATTCACCGTGGATGGCTATTTTTACAACGGTAAAACCCTAGATATCAGCGCTAAAGTAAATGAAATCGCAGCGAACTTACCTTCAGTTCAAGCCTTAGTAGTTATTCCTTTCGCTGGCATTGCACACAGCATTCACAACGCCGTAGCTTGGGATAATTATCGCGATACCAGCACTACTGAAGTTAACTTTGTGCCGCGCAAATTCAATGATCCGCTCTACATCATGTTCAGTTCTGGCACCACCGGTGTGCCGAAGTGTATTGTGCACGGCATTGGCGGCACCTTGCTGCAACACATTAAAGAGCATGCTTTACACACCGATTTACGCCGCGAAGATACTCTATTTTACTTCACCACTTGCGGCTGGATGATGTGGAACTGGCTGGTTTCTGGTTTGGCGATTGGTGCTCGTTTAGCCTTATTCGATGGTTCTCCTTTTTATCCAAGCCCTGCAGCTATGCCAGATTTAATTGATAAAGAAGGTATTACCGTGTTTGGCACTAGTGCTAAATACCTTGCAGCGCTAGAAAAAGCCGGTGAAAAGCCACGTGAAAGCCACAAGTTAAACGGTTTACGCGCAATTCTTACTACCGGCTCGGTGTTGGCCCCAGAAAGCTTTGATTATGTTTATCGCGATATTAAAACCGATCTGTGCTTAAGCTCAATTTCTGGCGGTACTGATATTGTTTCCTGTTTTGCCTTGGGCAACCCAACGCTTCCGGTTTATCGCGGCCAGTTACAATGCCGCGGCTTAGGTTTGGCCGTGAACGTATACAACGATGCTGGTGAACCTATACACGGTGAAAAAGGCGAACTCGTATGCGAGCAGAGCTTCCCGTGCATGCCAATCGGCTTTTGGAATGATACTGATGGTAGCCGCTATCACAGCGCCTACTTCGAGCGATTCGAGAATATTTGGGCTCATGGTGATTACGCCGAACTTACCGCCGAAGGTGGTGTAATTATTTATGGCCGTTCCGATGCGGTGCTAAATCCAGGTGGGGTGCGCATTGGTACCGCCGAAATTTACCGCCAAGTAGAAAAAGTAGATGTAGTTTTAGAAAGCATTGCAGTTGGCCAACAATGGCAAGATGATGAACGCATTGTGCTCTTTGTGAAATTGCGCGAGGGTATTGAACTTAACGAAGAACTAAGCACTGAGATTAAAAAAATCATCCGTGCTAATGCAACACCTCGGCATGTTCCTTCAGTTATTCTACAAGTGGCCGATATACCTAGAACCATTAGCGGAAAAATTGTGGAACTAGCCGTTCGCCAGGTAGTTCATGGTGAAAAAGTTAAGAACACTGATGCGCTAGCAAACCCTGAAGCGTTAGAGTACTTCCGTGATCGTGCAGAACTTAGGCAGTAAATTCGCTTTTCTGTGATTTTCGCGTGAATTTACACCTTTAAACTGCTTCGCCACTAGACGCGAAAAAATTAAACGTGTAAAAATAAGAACTTGCTTTAGATAACGAGGAATTTACGCTGTGTTGTTTACGCTTCGTAATTTCCGCTCCCTAATGAAGGGAAATGATTTGCGTTCTTTTGAGTAAGCGTTCATTCACGATTAAATGTCTTGGAAGTATAATAAAAATAGCCATCCATATGATTAAATGCGCAATCTAAAAAGACATAAACAGGCCATATTTGCCGGTGTTATAGGGTTAGCGTTAACGCTAATTCTTACATTCTCTCTCCGCATTTCGGATAATAATTCAATCCGCGATACGCTTGACTCTGAATTATATGTTCTTCAATTAGAAATTCGCCGCGAATTACAATCACATATGTTTGGCTTCACGTGGGTTAGCCGGCAAGGTGAAGCTGGCCCTGCATGGGTTGACGAAGGCGAATTGATTACCTCTTACTACCGCCAGTTCCGCAGCCTGTTTTGGGTTACCGCTGATGGCGAAGTTATTCGGCACTACCCGAATAGCTGGAGCCCACCAACAACCGTGCCTGAATCTATCGCCGTATGGTTAAGCCGATTTAACCCTGGTGCTCGTTATTTAATCAGTGCTGAAGAGCTTGCTGAGCATCCTGCTGATTTACTACTCGTAGTGCCTTTTTCTGGTGAAAGCCATGATGGTTTTTACGCTGGCATTATTGATATGAATCGGTTGTTGCATTTAACCGTGGCAAGCCACTTAAAAGATAACACCGCGTTTCATGTAGTGCGCCAATCTGATTCTGAAGTAATGTTTAGCCTTGCCGCTAACGAGCGTTTAAAAGATCAGTGGGGCAATCACCGAGTATTCCAGATATTCGGTGAAACTTGGGTGCTAGAGCTCTGGCCTACTCCTGAGCGGTTACAAGAAATGCGCAGTAAATTGCCGCTCTTGGTGTTGCTTGCCGGTTCGTTGGTAACAGGTTTGCTTACTTTCGTATTGTATTTATTGGGCGTAAGCCGGGTGCGCGAAAACCTTTTACAGGAAGCAAACCGCGAGCTTTATGATGAAATAGAAGAGCGCGAGAAGGTAGAGCAACGGGTTGCCTATTTAGCCGAACACGATTCACTTACCGGCTTAGCAAACCGCAACGCTATTATTGCCCAACTTGGTGATGAGCTAGATCTTTTACGGGAACAGAGCTTGCGCGTTGGCGTAATGATTCTGGATCTCGATCACTTTAAAGAAGTGAATGATACCCTTGGCCACAATATCGGCGATGCATTACTTAAACAAGTTTCTACCCGCTTATCGGAATTACATGGCGGTAAATCAATGCTGGCACGTTTGGGTGGCGATGAATTCGCGGTGATGCTTACTAATGTTCGTGAGCAAGAAGATTTAGAAACTTACGCAACGGAAATTATCGAAGCATTAGACAAGCATTTTAATGTAGAAGGTTACGAAATTTTTGTTACCGGTAGTATTGGTATCGCGCTTACCCAAACTGGTAAAGAAGATGCCGAAACGCTCATGCGCCATGCCGATACAGCGTTGTATCGAGCGAAAGAGCGGGGCCGGAATACCTGGCACGTTTATAGCCAAGAGTTGCATGATGAGCTCGCCGATAGGCTCGATTTATCGAAAAAGCTCCGTTATGCCATTGAACAGAATAAATTAGCGGTGTTCTATCAGCCTCAGGTTGATATGACTACCCGTAAAATTATTGGCTTAGAAGCACTAGTGCGCTGGATTGAGGATGATGGCACCATTATCGGACCAGATCGCTTTATTCCAATCGCTGAAGATTCTGGCTTAATTCTACCGATTTCCGATTTTGTATTGCAAACCGCTTGCCGGCAATTAGCCCGCTGGCGTGATATGGGCTTAAATGATATTCGCGTTTCGGTGAATTTATCGGGCCGCCAATTCCAAGTGCCCGATTTAACCGACCAGATTCTCTATGCCGTGCGCAGTGCTGGCATTCCAACCGCATTCTTAGAGCTTGAGCTTACCGAACAAGTACTGATTGAAAATAGCAAAAGCCACACGCAATTTATGCAGGATATGCGCGATAATGGTATAACCCTCGCCATCGATGATTTTGGTGTTGGTTATTCATCGCTTTCCTATTTGAAGCACTTCCCTATCAACGCACTTAAAATAGATCGTTCATTCGTAAAAGATTTACCCGACGATAAAGACGACGCCACTATTACCCAAACTATTGTAAGTTTGGCACGTAACCTTGATATCGGCATTGTGGCCGAGGGTGTAGAGAATCAAGCGCAAGCTGATTTCTTGATTGAACGGGGTTGTACCATTGGCCAAGGTTATTTCTATAGCCGAGCAGTGCCTGCCGATGAAGCTACTGCGTTGTTAACCGCGCCAAACAGCATAATTCCTGTTAAAATATCTTAGTTAATTCATAAACAACTGAGCACCGAAGTGTTTCGGTAGCTGCTGTGCTCGCCCTTTTGTTGGCATTAGCTGAACGCTAAAGAATGAAAGCACAGATTACAGAATTTAAAATTCGAAATGTGAGGAGTACCCACAATGGCTACGCATGATGTAGAACGCGAGAGTATGGAATTTGATGTACTGATTGTGGGCGCAGGCCCTGCAGGGCTCAGCACTGCGTGCAAGCTTGCCCAGCTAAACCAAGAGCAAGGCAAAGAATTGCAAATTTGCGTTATCGAAAAAGGCTCTGAAGTTGGTGCGCATATTCTTTCTGGTGCGGTATTTGAGCCGCGCGCGCTTACCGAATTGTTTCCGGATTGGAAAGAGCGCGGCGCACCCCTGAACACCCCAGTAACCCGTGATGATATTTTCATGTTTGGTAATGCTGAAAAGGCTTCGAAATTACCAAATTTCATGATGCCAAAAACGTTCCATAACGATGGCAATTACATTGTTAGCATGGGTAACGTATGCCGCTGGTTGGCTAACCAAGCCGAAGAGCTTGGTGTGGAAGTGTTCCCCGGGTTTGCTGCCGCTAGCGTGATTTACGGCGATAACAATGAAGTATGTGGTGTTTTTACCGGTGATATGGGTGTAGGTGCCGATGGCGAGCCAAAAGATGGTTATATGCCTGGCATGGAACTACGCGCGAAATACACTATTTTTGCTGAAGGTTGCCGCGGGCACTTGGGCAAAGAACTTATTCAGCACTACCAATTAGATAAAGATAGCACAGTGCAACACTACGCTATTGGTTTTAAAGAAATTTGGGATATCCCAGCTGAACAGCACGAAGAAGGCTTAGTGGTGCATTCAACTGGCTATCCGCTAACAGACGAAGCCAGCGGCGGTGGTTATTTGTATCACGCTGAGAATGGCCAAGTATTCTTGGGTTTAATTATTGATTTAAATTACACCAATCCACATTTGAACCCATTTGCAGAGTTCCAAAAATTCAAACAACACCCGCAAATTCGCAAGGTTTTAGAAAACGGTAAACGTGTAAGTTATGGCGCGCGCGCTATTGCCAAAGGCGGTTTTTATTCATTGCCGAAAATGACCATGCCAGGTGCTGTACTGGTGGGTTGTGATGCGGGTACGCTTAATTTCGCTAAAATTAAAGGCAACCATACGGCTATGAAGAGCGGTATGTTGGCAGCTGAAACTGTTTTTGCTGCGCTTAGTGGTGAAAATTATGGTGCTGATTTACAAGAGTACACGCAATCATTTAAAGATTCGTGGCTCTATGATGAATTGTATCGTTCACGCAACTTTGGGCCAGTTGTTCACAAATGGGGCACTTGGTTAGGTGGCGCATATAACACCTTAGATCAAAATTTCTTTGGCGGTAAATTGCCTTTTACTATTAAAGATACAAAAGCTGATCATGAAGGTATGCAGTTGGCCAAAGATGCCAAATCGATTGATTATCCAAAGCCTGATAATAAAATTTCTTTTGATCGTAATTCTTCAGTTTATTTATCCAATACTAACCATGAAGAAGATCAGCCTTGCCATTTACAACTAGCAGATAAAGATATTCCAATTCAAGTGAATTTGGCTAAATATGATGAGCCTGCGCAACGCTACTGCCCTGCGGGTGTATATGAAGTGGTTATTGCTGATTCTGGTGAGAAACGTTTCCAGATTAATGCGCAGAACTGCATTCATTGCAAAACCTGCGATATTAAAGACCCAAGCCAAAACATTCGCTGGGTAACACCAGAAGGCACTGGTGGCCCCACATATCCTAATATGTAAACACCACGAATAAACTGAATTTAGTTAGTAATCAGCCCATTAAAGAATGCCCTGTTATTCGGCATTATTTAATGGGCTTTTTTATTTGCTTATAAAAATACATATCCCTTAGTACGATCGATATATATCATTTAAATCAATGTAGCCTAGAATATAGTACGTATGTGAATTCTTCGTAAGTTTTAGCTTAACTGATAGTTCGATAATTGTTCATGCGTTACTTTCGTATTAAAGTTTAAAACGCAGCGGAAATATTATAAGAGTGTACTATTTTGGTATTTTTTAGTTACACCTCCGAATAGATATCTCCATAAATTTGGTTTTAGCCATTTAAAGCAACATAGGATAATACATGAGCGAGTTTACAGATATTCTAACCCACGCCCGCCGCCTTAATGCAGCAACAAAAGAATTAACCGTTGCTGAACTTAATGATGTGGCTACGAAATTGGCAAATATTATTGAGCAGCGCAAGGATGAAGAAGCTGAGCAACAACGTCTGCTGGCTGCTAAGCAGTTAGAAATCGAACGGATTCGTAAACAAATTGCCGATGCTGGTTTAAACCCAGAAGATTTCCTCGGTACCGATAGTGGTGCCGGTAAAACTAAATCTCCGCGTAAGCCCTATAAAGCGCGAGCACCAAAGCCTGCAAAGTATAAATATACTGATGCTGAAGGTGAAAGCAAAACGTGGACAGGCCAAGGCCGTACGCCAAAACCAATTCAAGAAGCATTAAACGCTGGCCGTTCGTTAAACGATTTTTTAATCTAAAAATTAATGCCAAAAAAAGGGTGTTTCGTTTTGCGAAACACCCTTTTTATATTATTTATACAACTTATATTTTACTCATTAACGTAAACGAATACCCGCATCGCCTACACCAATATCAATACTAATCGGATATTCACCATCACCACGGCCGCTTGTTGTTTCAGCAACAATCGCACGCTTAGTTTTTACATCATGAGCGCCACGAATAGTTGCTGAACCTACACCAGCATTAGCACTTACAGCTCCAGCTTCGCTGATTAACCCTTCAACTTTTGCATCGCCTACGCCCAAATCGATATTAACCGCTGTTGCCCCTACTTTTACATCTACTAAGCCAACACCAAGATCGACATCAAGTTTAGCCACAGCCGGCAAGGTTACATGCCAGGTAGATTCTACATTGTTTTCTGAAAATGAGATGGTTAGCACACCGCGGCGTTCACGAATTTCAACGTTCATATCGCTTACATCTTTGGTACGGCGCATAATTCCTGAACGCTTACCTTCAAATACCGCACGAATCGTGAGTTCAGTGCCCTCACCTTGTTCCACATAAACCGAGCCCACACTATTTTTCAGCACCACGTGATTAACATCAGCCACAGATATTTCGTGATAGCGTTCAACTTCATCGCTTGCTGATACTGCTGTGCTTAGCGTAAGCATGCTTAACGACGCCACAAAGGCCACCACGATCCAGCTCATTTTTTGCATCGTTGTTTTCATTGCCTTACTCATAACTTATTCCTTTTTATTATTGCTCTGGCTGCTATTAGTTCGAGCATCTAGCTAAAAATCTATAGGTTTTAATATACATTTAATATGTAAGCAATTTTCAGGCCAAAATTACAAGCTGTTGTTTTTAAATGGTTAAATATTTAATACTAAATCTAACTTAGTGATATTCCACAAATTGTGGTGAAATATGTACATTCTTTTGTAGCCTGTGCCATTTTAACGATAGCCCAAGCATTAACTTTATCCAGTAGCGACAAATAAACCGAGAACCAACTCAAACGTGAATATGCCGAAAGCTGAGAGCAGCGCAAATACTGAATACACATTCAAACCCATCGGGTTCATTGAATCACCCTACCGGCAAAAGTTCGCTATTCCTCGCCAGCCCGGGTTAGTGCCCAGCGCGCGTGGTGTTATTCATTTTAACGAGGAGTTTGCTCACATCGATTGTGTGCGTGGCATTGAAGCCTTTAGCCACCTTTGGCTAACATTTGTGTTCCACGAAACCGCAGCGCAAGGCTGGAAGCCTTTGGTGCGCCCACCGCGCCTTGGTGGCAATATGCGCAAAGGCGTGTTTGCCACACGTTCTACGTTTCGCCCTAATCCAATTGGCCTCTCGGTAGTTGAATTAGTGGCCGTAGAAGATAAGAAGCTGATTGTGAGAGGGCTCGATCTACTCCACGGTACGCCAATTTTGGACATCAAACCTTACCTACCCTATTCCGATAGTGTAAGCGGCGCACTTGGTGGCTATGCAGATGCGAAACAAACTACTGGCATGAGTGTTTCATTTACCCGAGAAGCAGAGGCCGCTCTATTGCAGCATCAGCACGAATATCCTGAGCTACGGCAGTTGATTAGTGAAGTGTTGCAGCAAGATCCACGCCCCGGCTATCAGCGCGAACAAAGCTGGGATAAGGAATACGGTATGCATTTATATGATTTCAATATTAAGTGGCGTGTAGTGGCAAACGATAATCATGTAATAAGCATCAGTTAAGCCTTTGTTGCATGCGCCTAGGCTGTTAGAATGCTGCCTTATTTAGCTCATTTAACTTGCCATTTCTAGCACGAGATAAACCAATATGCGCACTAGCCAATACCTGCTTGGAACAATGAAAGAAAACCCTGCTGATGCAGAAGTAATAAGCCATCAGTTAATGCTGCGTGCCGGTATGGTACGTAAAGTAGCATCTGGGCTTTATACATGGACTCCAACAGGCCTGCGGGTATTGCGCAAAGTTGAACATGTTGTGCGCGAAGAAATGGAAAAAGCAGGCGCTATCGAAGTGCTAATGCCAATGGTGCAGCCTGCCGATTTATGGGAAGAATCTGGCCGCTGGCAAGATTATGGCCCTGAATTGCTGCGCATTAAAGATCGCCACAACCGCGATTTCGTATTGGGCCCTACCCATGAAGAAGTAATCAGCGAATTAGTGCGTAAAGAAGTAAACAGTTACAAACAATTACCACTCAACTTATTCCAAATTCAAACTAAATTTCGTGATGAAATTCGCCCTCGTTTTGGCGTAATGCGCTCGCGCGAATTTATTATGAAAGATGCGTATTCGTTCCACACCACGCAAGAGAGTTTGGAAGATACCTACAAAACCATGTTTGATGCTTATTGCAATATCTTCACCCGCTTGGGCTTAGATTTCCGCCCAGTAATTGCCGATACTGGTTCAATTGGCGGCAACATGAGCCACGAGTTTCATGTTTTAGCTAGTTCTGGTGAAGATGATATCGCATTTTCTGATAGCTCAGATTACGCTGCCAACGTTGAACTTGCAGAAGCCATGGCAATCGCCGATGAGCCGCTAGCCGCCACACAGGCCATGGAAAAGATAGCCACGCCGGAAGCGAAAACCATTAAAGCGTTGGTTGAGCAATTTGCTGTAAACATCGAAAACACAGTTAAAACACTTATTGTGCATGCGGCAGAAGCTACTGGCGCAAGCGATAAAAAAGCAACAGAAGCAGCCACTGGCAAAAAAGCAAAACTAGTAGCCTTAATTATTCGTGGCGATCATGACCTCAACGAAATAAAGGCAGCAAAACACCCTGCTGTAGCCTCACCATTGGTATTTGCCAGCGATGAAGAAATTAAAGCAGCGGTTGGTGCAGGCCCTGGTTCGCTTGGCCCAGTAAACCTAACCATGCCAGTAATTGTCGATCGCGCGGTAGCCAGCATGAGCGATTTTGCTGCTGGTGCCAACGAAGATGGCTTCCACTTCTTTGGTATTAATTGGAACCGCGATGTTGATTTGCCAGAAGTAGCTGATTTGCGCAACGTTCAAGCCGGTGATGCCAGCCCTGATGGCAAAGGCACTTTAAATATTGCCCGCGGCATTGAAGTTGGCCATATTTTCCAGCTTGGTACCAAGTACAGCGAAGCCATGAAAGCCGGCGTATTGAACGAAGAAGGTAAAAACCAAGCCTTGATCATGGGTTGTTACGGTATCGGTGTTTCGCGCATTGTTGCCGCCGCTATTGAACAGAACAACGATGCCAATGGCATTATCTGGCCTGCGGCTATGGCGCCTTACCAAGTGTGTATTTTGCCAATGAATATGCATAAATCGGCACGTGTGCAGGAAGTGGCGGAAAACCTATACGCAGAACTCAAGGCAGCTGGTATCGAAGTGTTGTTCGATGATCGTAAAGAGCGTCCAGGCGTGATGTTTGCCGATATGGAATTGATTGGTATTCCACACACTATTGTTATAGGTGAACGGAACCTTGATGAACAAGCGGTTGAATATAAAAATCGCCGCAGCGGTGAGAAAGAAACCCTGAAAATTTCTGATGTGTTGGCGCGTGTTCAAGGCGATTAATTAGAGGATTTCATTGGCGTTGCTGAACTCGAGTTTAGCAACGCCAACACTATTCTTTAGTTATCTTCACCTGCGAGTGGATCTACGTAGTGCAAATGCACATCCCACGGAAAATGAATCCATGTGCTTTGTTCAATATCCGCTTCATATTCATCAACTAGCGGCAAACCCTCTGGTTTAGCATACACGGTAACAAACTTAGCTTTTGGCAAGCGCTTACGCAAAAAACGCAACGTATTGCCCGTATCTACCAGATCATCTACCACTAAAAAGCCTGCACCATCTTCGGTACAACTAATATCTTTCAGCATTTCTGGTTCAGCGGCTTGGCTTTGGTGAGCATAACTACGCACACAAACGCTTTCAACCAAACGAATATTCAATTCACGAGCAAGAATAGCTGCAGGCACTAAACCACCGCGGCTTACTGCAATGATGCCCTGCCATTGTTCTGCAGGTAATTGACGGCGGGCTAATTCGCGGGTAGCGCGATGAAGTTCTTCCCAAGATACAAAATATTCTTGGTTACTGTGCAATCCCATGGGTGCTCCTTTTTATGCTAACATTCGTATTCAGATTGCGAACGATTATAACACCATGTTGGGCGAAGATACGTACCCCTATGCATTCACACTTTATTTTCTGAATTTTATTTAAATAGGATAGCAAAATGCCAAAAGCGATTTTCATTGATGCCAAAGGTGGCCAATACGAACTCGACGTTGAAAATGGGCAAACTTTAATGGAAGCGGCTACTGATAATATGCTCGATGGTATTATTGGCGAATGCGGTGGTGTAATGTCGTGTGCCACTTGCCATGTTTATGTGGCACCAGAATGGATTGAAAAACTTACCCCAGCCGACGATATCGAAGAAAGTATGATTGATGTTGCTCGCGATCCGCAAGAAAATAGCCGGTTAAGCTGCCAAATCACTATGAGTGATGAGCTCGATGGCATTATAGTGCACATGCCCGTAGCGCAGTTTTAAGCGCTATTTAACCCTGAACGGCTACCATAGTTCTATCGTGGTAGCCGGTAGTTACCGCAATAAAACCACTGAGTTCAGCATCGAGCTCGGCATCACCGGTATCTACTCTTAATGGCCGGCCGTTTAGCGCCTGTAACTTTGCTTTTGTAGCAATGATCTGAATATTATCCTTACCAACGGCCCGAATAACCGCCGGAGTAAGCTGTTGATTGCCGCGGCCAAAAACGTGGCCCTGGCCACCTATCAAGGTGATCACCAACGCCATTGGCGTTTTATTCTGCTTTGCTTGTTGCACTCGCTGCTCTAATTCTGCACCGGTAATATCGGCTTTTTCTACTTTGCCGTGATACACCACATCAACGCCCAACAACGTATTTTCATGGCCTAACTCGCCCATTAAGAAATCAACCGTAGAGCCCGAGCCCATGATATATAGGGTGTCATCTTCCATACTTTCGATAACATCGGCAGCGATATCGGCGAGCACCAGTTCATCACTTTCTTTGCCACCAATTTTTACCGCCT
Organism: Idiomarina sp. A28L; assembly: GCF_000218785.1. Classification (GTDB taxonomy): domain Bacteria; phylum Pseudomonadota; class Gammaproteobacteria; order Enterobacterales; family Alteromonadaceae; genus Aliidiomarina. Next base: position 200,347 of record NZ_AFPO01000001.1, on the reverse strand, counting down.
GCATGTATTCCAATTCGCCCGGCACCTGCAGCTCAGCATAACGGCGGGCGCGCACTGTACCCTTACGAAAGGCTTCTTCATCGATATCCATTACATCGGCTGCTCGCAATGTAGTGAGCTTGCCTGTAATTAATTGCTCCAGAACTTTGCCTGCACCTGAAGGTGTAATTGCATATACTCCAGAATGAATTTTTACACCTGCAGGAATACCCACCACCGGCAATTCTTCTGGGTTCCAATTACCAAATTTATTACCTACTATTCGCGCACACTGCTGCAAAGCCGAGGCCACATCACGGGCAGTGCCATCGCCACCAGCGAATAACAATAAATCAGGTTTCTGCGTGGCAATAGCGGTAACCGCTTGTTGGGTATCGCTCGCTTCAGTTTGTGTGTTTGCTGCGTGATAAATCACTTCATGATGGAAACCAAGCTCAGCTAATAGATCGGCACCCATATTTCCTGAGGCCGTTATAAACTTGATTTCTTCACGATAAGGTAACAACACAGAAAGCGCTTGCGCTGTACGCTTTTCGGCCTTTTGCTCAGCACCTCGCGCTAGCGCTTCGTTGCGCGTTGCAACGCCATCGCTGCCTTTTAAAGCAACTGCGCCACCGATGCCAGCAAAAGGGTTAATTACCAAGCCAAAACTATACTGGTACATCGCTAACTACCTCTGTTGGTTCTTTTAACCTGCTCATCTCGCTCTCAAATTGGCGTTGTTGCTCCCGGTTAAGCATGCGCAAACCCTCTTGCTCTAAACGCGCGTAAGTAACCGCTGGGGTACTCCAGTAATCTTGTAATACTTTAGCAAAGCGTTCTGCTCGCGGCGGCCAGCCTACTTTTGCACGTAAAAGCGCTTTTTCAACTACCGATGCTGCAAATTCCAAACGCTTCGGCGGCTCCTCACCACTGAGGTTATCAACACTAATTTCAAACTGGATATCGGCCGCTAAACTTAAATACCATTCAATTGCTTGCGGGTGCACTTCCGCTTGCTCAAAACGAGCTTGTAGTTCTGGCTCACGGCCATCAGGTGCATACCAATAGCCAAAATCGGGCAAATGCCGCCGAACTTTTCCAGCCAAGCACCAATGCGCTATTTCATGTAACGCTGAGCGAGCATAGCCATGCGCAAATACAATGCGGTGCATTGGGTGTTTATTTGAGTTAGGCAGGTACACAGGTTCGTGCTCACCCGCGAGCAAAATGGTTTGATCACTTTCTTGGAAGGTATTATTAAACAGGCGGATCAATTGACCCGCCTGCGCTTCAAGAATTATAGCCATACTCAGCGATAAAACCTATTCGTAATGTTGATACTCCAAGCCTTCAACCCACCACTCTGGTGCTTCTTCACCTTTTAGGTAGTAATCAAAGAACTCAAGCATTTTCAACGTGTAATCAATTTTATTGGCGTAACGCTGCAAATGGTGCGGTTCACCTTCGTATTGCAACATAACCACCGGCTTATCTAAACGGCGCAAGGCCAGATAATACTCGATTCCCTGCTCCCATGGAACGGCCTCATCTTTATCACCGAACTGAATTAGCATTGGTGTATTGATTTTATCAGCCACAAACACCGGTGAGTTCTTCAGGTATGGTTCGAGATTATCATACATGCTATCACCAATACGGCTTTGCCCAGTTTCATATTGGAATTGGCGAGCTAAACCTGAACCCCAACGAATACCGCTGTAAGCACTTGTCATGTTCGATACCGGTGCACCCGAAACCACCGCTGCGAAAATATCAGTTTCAGCTACTAAGAAAGCCGCTTGATAACCCGACCAGCTATGCCCGTGTAGGCCAATCGCATCTGGATCTGCAACACCCATTTCAATGATTTTTTCCATTGCCGGCACTAATGATTCAGTAGCACTTGGCCCTGGTGCACCATGGCGAAAATGAACATCCGGCAAAAACACCACATAATCTTGACCTAAGAAATATGGGAAGTTCGGACGGTGATTCACTTTCATTTGATTCCACTGGTATAAACGCTGCGAGAATTTCTCGTAGAAGTACACCATCACTGGGTAACGTTTGTTCGCATCGTAGTTATCCGGCTTAATCAAAACGCCTTGTAGTGGCTCACCACGCGTTGATTCCCATTCCACTAACTCTGCATTACCCCACACAAACTCACTCTGCTGTGGGTTTACATTGGTTAGTTGTTTTGCTGCTGCAAAATCACGGCCGGCAATCATTAAATCAGGAAACTGGCGGAAATCTTGCTCGGTAAACAACACCTGTTGCTTATCTTCGCTATGCGCCAAGAAGCTATAGGTTTTCTCGCCTTCAATAAGCGTAGTTAACTCGCCTGCCGCCACATCAAGCTGATAGAAGCCACTAGTTTTCAAACGTTCGTGATAAGCGCGTAATAGCACCGGCTCTGCCGCATTAATTACGTTGTGATCATCGGTATATGCTACGCGGAACTGACGATCGTTATCGCGGCCAACTTGCGTTAAGTTCGTGGCGTTTCCGTTGGCTGCTATTTGCCAGATATCAAAACGATCATATACCCAAAATGCGCTACTATCAGCAGCCCAACCCGCTACACCATAGCTGCGCGGCTCGGCCGGTACATCGTTTTCTTCATTCACCCAAGAAACGTTAGCATTTTCGCCAACAACCTCGCTGCGCCCGTTTTCACTATCAAAACGTTTGAGCTCATTATCTTGCACAAACACAACATAACGTCCGTTCGGCGATAAGCTGCCACGTTCGCTTGAACGCAGTTTCTCGGCTACCAATTTACGTTCGCCGGTAGTTAAATTCACCCAATATAAATCGTGGTGAAAGCCATTCCAGGTTACTTCTCGTTGGTAAGGTTCACTGTTCCACGCTAATGCAGCGAATGGGTGATCATTTAGGCTAATTGATTCTAACGGCTCATTGCTTAATGCCACCATTGTGCCCGCAGCTGGATAAAACACTGCAGCAGCAGTTGCGCGCAACATACGGTTATAATTTTGCCGTTGTTGTGGCTGAATCATACCATCGTCGCCGTGCCATACTTGCAAGCGGCGATCACCTAATAGGCGGTCAAGATTGTAAAGATCTTCCGCTGATTTTGGTTTTAAATCAGTTTCTTGTTTTTCTTCTGGGTTTGGCCGATGGCCAATGAATAAGCGCTGGCTATCATCGCTGAAACGCATTGCGCTGTGCTCAGAAAGAATCATACCGTTGCGAGCAACATCGGCTGCCCGCGCGCTCGCTTGGCCTTGCTGCCATAACCAGAGTGTTTGTGGCGTTTCAGTTAACTTGGTTTCTCTTTCGCCAGATAAAAAAGCAAAAAACTCAGCATTAGGTGCAAAGGTAAGCTTGCTGTATTTAAGCTCAGTAGAACGATCGAGAACATTGCGTTGGTTATTTGCAGTGTTGAACATCACTACGGCCGCTTCTACTTTCGGGTCTTGTTTAGCGCTTTCATTATCGCTATTGGCAGTTTCCGAATCTGCAGCTTCATCTTGCACTGCTTCTTCATGTTTAGTGTGTTCAACCCACACCACGCGGCTACCTTTTTCGGCTACCGCGTAGTCGCTAATATTATTAATTTGCGTTTGTTCGCCAGAACTCAAACTAATCAGCGTGAGAATTTGCCCTTCGGGGCTACCATTCTCTTTGCTAAATTCTTTCTCGTGCAGTACCAACAAATAATTACCATCACCGCTAAAAGCAGCTGAGCCAGCATGGCTAAAGTTTTGTTGCTCGCCGGTGCTAACATTTACTAACACGGCATTACTTACGAGCTTCGCACGCTCGTCACGCGAACTCGCTTGTTCACGATCTAACAAGGGTGGTTCTTGCATAAATACAACAAAGGCACCATCGGAGCTTACCTTTGGCGCATGGCCACGAGGAACAGAGAAGGTTTCGCCATCTTGGCTGCGCACCACTACACCTTCACGGTCGCCATAATCGGGGTTTGCAGAAAAAGCGATAGTTTCTAAGTTCTCGCTTTGTTGGCGCTGATCGATCTCTCGGAACTGCATGATATCAGTAAGTTCCAGAGGGCGAGTTTCGGCTGTTTGTGCGCTTGCAGCAGGTAATTGCAGCATGCTGAATACCAGCACAAGCAATGCAAAATAAGTAGTGAGTTGTTTCATGGCAACCTCGTTAGCGTTTTATAGTTATTCTCTCTATTATCACCAACTCAGCCGCGAATAACTACCCCACTAATCGCGCCACGCCTAAAGCTCACCGATTCGAACGGCATAAGGTTGGCTAGTTTGCACTAGCTGGGTTTAAACTCACGCGCTCGCGGATAAACATGGCTGCTATGAGGCCGAGTAGCGCAGCGATAGCAGCAGCGGTAAAAGTAAATTCCGCCCCCTCGCCTTGCTGCCACAAAAAACCTGCAATCCAAGCACCGAGTGCGCCACCACCGGCAAATCCAACGCTTAAATAGAAAGCTTGGCCGCGGCTATGCTGATCGGCAGGAAAATAGCTATGCACATACCGCATTGCAGCACTGTGATGCAACGCGAAGCTGAAAGCGTGTACGAGTTGAATCGGTATTAGCCACCACAACACATCGGCGAAATTTGCCAACGCCAACCAACGCAAACTGGTAAGCGCCAAACAAAACATAAGTAACCGGCGCACGGTAAACTGCACAACTAAGCGGCCAGCAATGAAAAACATTGCAACTTCGGCGGCCACACCCAATGAAATAAGTGCACCCACAGCAATCGGCGCATAACCTAGTTGGGTTAAGTACAGAGCAAAAAATGCATAAAACGGCGCAAAGCTCATTTGCAGTAACATGGTAGAAGCAATAAACATCACAAAGGGCCGACGCCGAATGCGCCGCCAAAAACCTTCAGGAATAGGTTGATTTGGGTCTTGATAGGCTCGTTCAGGTTCTTGCAGTTTACTTACAGCTAAAAGCAACGGCAGCAGCAATATTGCGCCGAGTATCGGAAAGCTCTCGGTTCCTGCTAAATCTAGTAATTCAGCGGTGATTAGCGCTACCAAAATAAAGCCGAAGCTACCGGCCATACGAATGCGACTATAACGATGATTTTCTGCACCCAAACTTGCCAGTGTTACCACTTCAAGCTGAGGCAAAATTGCAGACCAAAAAAGGCTTACCAACCCAAGTAAAGAGGCTACCGCAAGATAGCTATTCACCTGCGCCAGTAGCACCAACATAACCAGTGAACTCAACACACCAAAACGAATCAGCGGCACCAACTTGCCTAAACGATCAGCTATGGCAGCCCAAAGCGGCGGCCCTATCACCCGGCAAATAGTAGAAATAGCGATAAGTTCGCCTATTTCTCGCGAACTAAAGCCTAGAGCATCAAGATAAAAGCCTAGGTATGGCACTAATAATGCGAGTACTGCGAAATAGCCAAAGTAGGACCAACTCAAGCGCCGACATTGGCGATGGAAAGCAACTTGGTTCATTTCAAATGCGGCACATTAGTAGTTACATGGCCATTTTGAGCGCGTTGGCGCAGCCAATGATCAATTAGGGTAAGAGCCATCATTGCTTCGGCAATCGGCACAGCGCGAATACCTACACAAGGGTCATGTCGGCCATGGGTGCTAATCATTTGCGCATTACCAAATTGATCGATTGTTTTACCCTCAAGCTTAATACTTGAGGTTGGTTTCAGTGCGATTTCAGCCGTAATTGTTTGCCCACTACTAATGCCACCAAGCACACCACCGGCATGGTTGGAGCAAAAGCCTTCTGGTGTCATTTCATCACGATGCTCTGACCCGCGTTGCTCAACAACCGCAAAACCATCACCAATGCTCACCGCTTTTACTGCATTAATCGACATCAACGCCTTGGCTAAATCAGCATCTAACCGATCAAAAACTGGCTCTCCGAGCCCTGCAGGAACGCCCGTAGCTTCAACCCGAATCTTCGCGCCTACAGAATCACCTGCTTTCTTAAGTTCTCGAATAAGTGCATCAAGATCATCGATCTTGCTTGCATCAGGAAAGAAAAACGGATTTTTTGGCACTTCTTGCCAATCTAGCTCGCTAGCCGTTACCGCGCCCATTTGTGTCATTGCTGCGCGAATTTGAATGCCTTGCTGTTGCAAAAACTGTTGCGCTATAGCACCAGCAGCTACGCGCATTGCGGTTTCCCGAGCAGATGAACGGCCCCCCCCACGGTAATCGCGGTGGCCATATTTGTGTGCATAAGTGTAATCAGCATGGCCTGGGCGGAATAAATCTTTGATATCGGAATAATCACGGCTACGTTGATCAGTGTTTTCAATTACTAAACCAATAGGGGTTCCGGTAGTTTTACCTTCAAATACACCCGAGAGTATCTTTATTTGATCAGCTTCACGGCGCGGTGTGGTGTAACGATTGTTACCCGGTTTACGGCGATCTAATTGCGCTTGAATATACGCTTCATCAATTTCAATGCCAGGTGGGCAGCCATCAATAACAGCACCTAGAGCTGGCCCATGGCTTTCGCCAAAGGTTGTTACTCGAAATAGTTCACCAAACGTATTTGCGCTCATGCCAGCCCCTTGCTAATTTTTTTTAATTACTATTATCTGTTTATGCTATTCGCTTTGTGCCGCGAAAAAATATCGCAGAATAGCCGAATTTATTTATCTGCGAACTCGGCCGCATGCGCAACCAGCTGCTCACGATTAATCACGAACACACCGGCGCCGCCATTTTCAAAATCTAACCAGATAAACGGCACTTCCGGCCATTCTTCCATCATGTGCACCATGCTGTTGCCTACTTCGCATACTAAGATACCATTGGCAGAAAGATGCTCTGGGGCATCACGCAAAATGCGCCGCACTAAATCTAAGCCATCTTGCCCTGCGGCTAAGCCTAGTTCTGGTTCGTGATGATATTCATCCGGTAAATCTGCCATATCTTCAGCATCAACATACGGCGGATTAGTAACAATGAGATCGTATATTTTACCAGTAAGTGCATCTAACCCATCAGATTCAATTGCTTCAACGCGTTCACTCAAGCCGTGTTCTTCGATATTCATACGCGCTACTTCTAATGCATCAGCGCTGATATCTACCGCATCAACTTCCGCATCAGCAAAGGCATAAGCGCACGCAATAGCGATGCACCCAGAGCCGGTGCACAAATCTAGAATGCGTGCAGGCTCTTCGTTGATCCAAGGCGCAAAGTGTTGTTGAATTAATTCGGCAATAGGTGAACGCGGCACGAGCACGCGCTCATCTACGTAAAACGGCAAATCGGCAAACCACGCTTTATGCACTAAATACGCCGCTGGAATTTTATCGCGGATGCGGCGGTTTACTAAGGCTACTAATTGTAGTTTTTCATCGGTAGTTAAACGGCAGCTTCGGCATTCATTCAATTCTTGGAAACTCAATGACGTAACAGCTGATAACATCAACAACCCTTCTTCCCAACCATCTGCAGCGCCATGGCCAAAATATACATCGGCACCGTTCAATGCTGATGTAATGTAACGTTGCCAATCGGCTATACTAAACAAATCGTCGGTTAGTTGTGTGTACTCGTGTGTCACCGTTATTTCTCCCTTTGCGGCTTTGGCCTCGGCTACTAGCTGCATATGATCCGCAGCCCGTTAGCCGCTTTCGGTTGTAATTGATAGCTTATGCCGCCTATTATACCCACGAATTTGTAGTAAATGAGCATTTCCAGCCAATGGCAGCGAAAAAAGCAAAGAAAGCGCACAAGAAAACACTGATTTCTGCCCACGATCGCGAGCTCTTTCGCGCTGAAGTTGAGGGTATCACACCTATCACGCAAGATAGAGCCGAGTTACCGGTAGTACCGGTGAGTAGAAAGAAAGTGAAACTGAAGAATCTCGCTTTGGAAACTCAGCGTGATAACGCTAGCGATCCCTTTTCCGATTATTATGAACCTTTATTGCCAGAAGGAACGATGAGCTGGGTTGCAAGCGGTGATCAGCCGTATTTGGCCAAGCAACTACGGCGCGGGAATTTTGCACCGGAAATGACGCTGGATTTACACGGTTATACAAAGGTTCAGGCAAAGCGTGATTTAGCCGCTGCCATTAAGCTTTGTGTACGCGATTCACTGAGTTGTTTATGTGTAATTCATGGTATTGGCCATGGTATTTTGCGCCAGCAAGTACCACTTTGGTTAGCCCAACATCCGGAAGTTCGGGCATTTCACCAAGCTCCCCTAGAATGGGGCGGCCATGGTGCCTTATTAGTGTTGCTCCGGAGCTCGCACCCCTTGCAAGATACCTTCCATCGCTAGCGGTTCAACATCAATTACGGCAATACCGGCAGTTGGAAATAATGGTGGCTGCACACGCTGATCAAGATAACTGGTTAAATAACAAACAAATGGCATGTGCGATACTAAAAGAACAGTTTCGGCAGGTTCAATTTGCAAACGCGCCATGAGCGCACTAGCGAACATTTCAGGGTCGCCTTCAGGTGTAATATCAGTGGATACTTCTACCACTTCAGCACCTACTAGTTTGGCAACTTCCGCATAGGTTTGTTGCGCTCGCACATAGGGGCTAACAATTACTAGATCGATTTTTGGCGTTTGTTCCGCCAACCATTTTGCAGCTACAAGTGCCTCTTCATGGCCCCGCTCAGTAAGCTCGCGCGATGCATCAGGTTCTACTTTGCCCAACTGCATGGTGGGCGCTTTTGCTTCACCGTGCCGCATTACAAACACTTTCATTAATCTTGCTCCGCTTGCTGCTCTGCAGTTTTACCGCGTTTTTGATCTAGGCGGCCGCCCGTTACTTTATCAGCACGGCCATCTTCTTTCGCTTGCTCCGCCCGGCGGCGCCGAATTTCTTTTGGGTCTGCCACCAACGGCCGATATATCTCAATACGATCACCTGATCGTGGTGTATCACTGAGCTTGCAAGTTTTATTCCAAATACCCACCGCATGTTGGGTTAAATCTATTTCTGGGAAAAATCTGGTAATGCCTGATTCTTCAATAGCTTTCTCTACCGTGCAGCCCTGAGCTACCGATAATGAAATAATCTTTTGTTTTTCTGGAGTAGCGAACACTACTTCAATGTTTATCAACGATTCAATCATTGCCATATACCTGCCGCGCCCGCAATGCAAACGCATCGACCATGCGGCTTGTCACTTCGTTGAATATTTTTGCGAAAGCGAAGTGTAACAACTTGTTAGAAAATTCAAACTCAAGCTTTAGGGTAACTTTGCAGGCATCTTCGGCAAGCGGCTTAAACTCCCAGCCACCATGTAAATCGCGAAATGGGCCCTGTTCTAGCTCAAGGCGAATGAATTCTTCGCTCACTAGAGTATTGCGGGTGGTAAATGCTTGGGTAATGCCGGCTTTGCTAATCGAAAGCTCAGCCACCATGCTATCCACCGTTTCTTCGAGGATTTGCGCACCCACACAGCCCGGAACGAATTCCGGATATGCGGCAACATCATTAACTAGGTCGTACATTTGACGGCAGCTGTAATGAACTAAAGCGCTGCGTTCAATTTGTGGCATTGCAAATACCTGCCTTCCATCGATTGCGGTAAGTAGAAATAAACGAGCGCATTCTACTCCTTCTTTCAAACTGATGCATCTTTTGTGATTTCTCTTTTCAGCGCCCGTATGATGCGTATAATACGCGCCATGAAATCGAAAAATAAATCTGTACCCACAATAGCCCTGAATAAAAAAGCACGCCACGAATATTTTCTTGAAGATAAATTCGAAGCGGGGCTTGAACTCGAAGGCTGGGAAGTAAAAAGTATCCGCAACGGCAAGGTAAATATTGCCGATAGTTACGTGATCTTAAAAAACGGTGAAGCTTATTTGCTTGGCTCACAAATTCAGCCGCTACATCAGGCATCCAGCCATGTGGTTTGTGATCCAGATCGTACCCGTAAATTACTTCTGAAAAAGAAACAGCTAAGTGTTCTCTTCAGTAAGGTTGAGCGCGATGGCTATGCCATTGTAGCCACCGCGATGTATTGGAAAGGCCCGTGGATAAAGCTAGAAATTTACTTAGCCAAGGGTAAGAAAACCCATGACAAACGCGATACTGTGAAAGATCGTGATTGGGCTCGCGAAAAAGAACGTATGATGAAGCACAGCGTGCGTTAAAAACCACAGCCACAGTAGGTTTGTACGTTTTGCCATTGCCCCGAAGCACTGCATTGAGCACTGCCATTGCAGTGCCAAGGCCCCCCCATATTCGCACAACCAATGCCACTTTTCGTAACCGTTGCGGTATTTCCCGCCGCCGTAACAGCAAACACTAAATCAGTGAATGTTAACGGCTCGGTACCTTGAATCGGCTCTTGCACCTGAAAGCTCGGGCAGTTCGCTACTGTTCGTTGCCAATTCAGCATAATTGGCAAATCTTGCCATACATTCAGATCTTTACCATTACGCGCCCGCACCCTCGCCATTTGCTGCCAAGCTTCGCCCGGCGCTAGCTGTTTACTTACCGTGCATGTAGTATTTCCATTTTGCCGAGGCGCAACATTTTGTGGCGAGCATGCTCCATTTGCCCCACTTACATGAACTTCAAATTCGCAACCATGCACGCACTCATGGCCGCTAACCGCAATATTAGCCACAAAGTTCTCATTACTGTGTTCTTGATTACACCCTTGGCATTGCTGCAGTATCAGATTAGTGGGCTTTGGTGCTTCACACCAACGATTTTCATAAACACAGTTGTATAAATTCCGATAAAGAATATCCAGTTCATCATGCAGCGAATCGAGTGTTTGTGCATGTACCCCCCGCAGGGTAACAGCGCTGTTTACAACAACATTCTGGGCTGTGGCATTGTTACTGCTTGCCGTATTCACATCTAAAGTTTGTGCGTTCGCATGGTTCACCTGGCCAACAGAGAAAGTTACTTCGTTGGTTGTTAGATTACTAAGGTGTGCTCGTTCTGCGTTTAATGCATTTGCGCGCAAGTTTTGTGCATCCATATCACTTGCATACACACTGTTAGCAGTAGCATTAACTGCAGCCGCTTGGGTGAAACTCGAAATTAGCGAAGTGGTTTCTTGCATACGAATTTGCTGCTGTTGCCAAGCATCAACATTCAGCATGCTGTTAACATTCGCTATACCTGCGTGAACCCGCTGAGATGAACCAAGATCAGAATGAAATTGGTTGGTATCGAGCCTATTAGCAAGCAGCATTTTGCTTTCTACCTCAGCACTTTGTAGCGACGATGAAGTTAATGCTCCTGCCTTAATCTCTGAACTAGTGAGATTTGTTGCTTCGAAATTTTCAGCAAACAGTGATTGTATATCGCTAATGGCAAAGTTTTTCATTGCCAAATTCGTGTTCATGGCTGCAGTAGTATCCCCAACTCGTTGCAGCCAATTCGGATTAGTTTCTACTTCATCTTCTGCTATTCCCTCAGGCTCCGTAGCTAACCGTAACCATAGTTCGCTGCCATGCTGCCAACTTGCAGCCATGTAAGGTTGTACCCGCTTCACCCGATCTGCACTGCTGAGCCGAACCCGCAAGGCCGGTTCATTGCTCACCTGCAATTCAATATGTTCAACGTATTCGTACACAGCGTCCGGAAAAGGCTGTAGCGGCCAATGCCCGTATTTTTGGAAATAGCGCATAATACCCATGCGTGTTTGGTGCAAGGTTTCGATAATCAGCTCATCTTGCAACGCATATACTTTGCTTTGCTGATATACCTTTATGCCAAGCGCTGAACTAACCATCGCGATCAACAATAACAGCAAGGTAATAAGCCCATACCCCGCATGGCTCTTAAAGTGAAACACGATTCTGCCCTTGTAGATTCAACAAGGTATTGATGAACTCTAGATTATCATCAGAACCATACTGTTGGCCTTCAATTAACGTTAACGTAGCGAGCCTTAGGTGTGTTACCGCCAAATTATGCCGCGCTTCGCGCATATCGGGTTGATATTTTAGAGCCTTCTGGTAGGCATTTTTCGCCGCCTCAATGCGTTGTTCCCGTAAATGCACGTTGCCCAATAAGAACCAACTTTGTGCGTCTGCCTCGTTCACCTTTAGCAACTGCCGTAAGGCGCTTTCGGCACCCAGTAAATCACCATGCCGATAGCTCGAGATGGCCTGGTTTTCCCAACGCAATTGATCTTCAAATTGCAAACTTGGGCTTGTGGAACATCCTGATAGAAAACTGGTACTTAAACCTAGTAAGCCAATCAACACAACAACGACATATCTTTTCATGATTGTTGCTCCGTTTCTGGATTTTCGGCTGGCATATCTACTTGAATACCGGCTTGGTTTTGAATCTTTGGCTCTGAGCCACCTTCGGCCACATTCTTAAAACCGTGTTTGGCTAGCACCCCCGCAGGTAGCTCGATAACGCTTTGCGCATCAGCACGATAACGCCAACTTGACGGCTTCACCGACGTTTCAACATGCACGATTTCGTTTCGTTTATTTAACCAAATTAAATCAATATCGATATTCATAGCGAATGTATGAATACTCCGACAAGGGGTTAATAAAACCCCTAGAGCGCTGCCTCTCGCGTTCCACCCGAGTAAACGGTTCCAACCATTTGCGGCTACCTTTAGCTGGCCAATAAACTGATTTCCTCGGTTCCCTATACACACTAACGATGCTAATTCACCATGCCGCTGAACTTGTAGCTTCCACTCAATCATGTGTTTGCCCTCCCTGCATTCATAACATTAGATTTGCCACATTAACTTGCCTAAAATCACACCAATAAAAGGCAACATTGTTGCCGGAAAAATAAATACTATTAACGGTAACAACAAACGAACCGGCGCTTCTTGCGCACGCGTTTCAATTTCCTCTGCAATCTGTTGGCGCCTTACTTCGGCCTGATGGTTTAATAGTTCTGCAAGGCGGCCCCCATGGTGATTCGCTTGCACTAATAAACTTACAAACATTGCAATTTCTGCCCCCGGTAACGCTGCCCTTAGTTTTTGCAGAGCATCAGTTAAACTTTCACCCGTTCGCGTGCGCCGCAACACTTCACGAACCTCACACATCAGCGGGTTATTCGGCGAACCCGGAGTGCTCGCAATTCTTTGTAAGGCACTCATCAACGGATACCCTGCCGACAAGAGCATGGCTAGGGTTTCCATAAAACCAGATAACGCATATCGAGCTTGCTGTTGATAAGCTCGGCTCGAACGCCTTAGCCAAAAGCTTTGGAGAGTGTTTGACACGGCGCCTAAACTTTTAACTGACTCCGATTTTATTAACCTTGTGCGCAATATGATGGCGAAACAAGTACCCACACCCAAGGCAAAAAACATAATTAATAGAATGGGCTGATTCACAACGGCACCTCAATTTTTAACATTCGGTTTATCAACCAGTGCCCGGCAGCAAGCATACACAACATAATCATTGCTAATGCCCAACCTAAATATTGCGTGCTCAACTGCTGCATTACCTCACGCTCCATACCCCAGAGTACCGCGCATAATAAAAGCGGCAGCGCTGTCATTACTCGCCCTTGAATTCTACCTTGAGCACTTAAACTTAAAATTCGTTGCTGTAACTGCAGTTTTTTTCGCATACTTGCCGCTAAGCGCTCTAGTAATGGCGCTTGTTGCCCGCCGGTTTCATAGCCGAGCTTTAACGCTACCACGGTGCGATCAAGTTCCGTAGAGGGCATGCGCTGTTGTAAATCACAAAGAGCTGCAGCAAATGATTTCCCCAGCCGCAGCTGCCGGGTAACTAATGTCATTTCTTGTGCCAGTGGTATCGGCATTTCCCGCGCCAAAAACTGCAAGCCCACCTGTACGCTGCCACCAGCACGTAGAATATTTGCTAGCAATAACAAAGCATCCGGTAGTTGCCTTTGGAAATTGGCTTGCCTTCTATTTTTCAAAAATTGGTAAAATCGCCAGGGTCCAACAGCCATTACCAGCATGATACACAGCAGCCAAATCCACGGAGTAGCCAGTAATAAAAGCGATACGAACAGCAATATGAGAATAATTAACCAAGCAATAAGCAGTTGCCGCACCGGAACAAATAGAAATAGCTCGGTAAGGCTTTGTTGCATCCGATGTTCATAGGTATCGTGATAGTTATTGGCTATTTTTTGCAGCACTAACTGCAACAAATACACTAATGCTGTGCCGCTAACACCAACAAAAAATGCTACTACAAATATATCCATATATTTGCTCGTTTCTCTTATATTCGTTCTGCTTAGAGCCCATGCTTCGCTGAGCAAATGTTAAAAAGCCGATATTAGAAAGATACTGCACTTGCCTCGTTCAAAAGTGCCAGTATTTCATTGCGCTCAGTGGTTGCTAGCTTGTCAATAAACCGTGGTATCTGCCCTGTTACTTCGTGCTTTCTCGTAGCTGGGTTGTAACGCACTAATTCGGCAAGTTGCAGCACATCGCCATCACTGCCTTGCAGCTCAGCTAAACTTGTTACTACACGCCGGCCATCTGCCAATCGGCTAATCTGCACCAACAGTTTTACCGCACCCAAAATTTGTTGCCGAATCGCACTCATCGGAATTTCAATTCCGGCCATAAGCACCATAGTTTCTAATCGGCGCAATGCGTCTCTTGGGGTATTGGCATGCAATGTAGTGAGCGAGCCATCATGCCCAGTATTCATTGCTTGCAGCATATCTAAACTTTCACCGGCTCTACATTCACCAACAACAATGCGATCTGGCCTCATTCGTAAGGCGTTTATTACCAACTGACGAATGCTGATTAAGCCTTCACCCTCTTGGTTCGCCGGGCGAGCCTCCAAACGTACAAGGTTTTCATGTTGTAATTGCAGCTCCGCCGCATCTTCTATGGTGATAATGCGTTCATGTTCAGGAATAAAATCAGCAAGAATATTCAATAATGTGGTTTTTCCGCTTCCGGTACCGCCGCAAATCAACATGTTTTGCCGACAACCCACAGCCACTTCAAGTAGTTTTGCTAATACCAAACTAACACTGCCTGATGCTTGTAAATCAGCCATCGTTAACCGATTAATCGCAAACTTTCTAATCGTTAAGCAAGCGCCATCAACTGCTAATGGCGGAATCACCGCATTAACTCGTGAGCCATTAGCTAACCGGGCATCAACCATCGGTGCACTATCATCGATACGCCTTCCCAACGGGGTAACAATACGCTCAATAACGCGGCGCACTGCTTGCTCATCGCGAAACCGATAATTACTCGCGTATAAGTTACCGGCTCGCTCAACAAACAATTGATCAAATCGATTCAGCATGATTTCTGTTACTTCTGGATCTCGCAATAAGCTTTCCAAAGGCCCGAGCCCAACCAAATCATCAATAGCTCGTTGTATTAATGCCTCTTCATCGACACTCTGCAGCGCTATCGATTCTCTTTGTAACTGGCTGCGAATAGCGCTCGCCACTACATCGCGAAGTTCGGAATCGGATAATAAGTCGATGTCGGTATGGTGAATATTTAACGAACTTAAAGTGTTCTCCAGCAAGCGGTTGTAACGCGTTCGTTCGATTTCTGCAAAGTTAGTAATATTCATGGCTTAATCCTTACTAAAATCAAGCATACCGCTGCATCCAAGCGCAGAAAAAGCTCGCCAAAATTGCTCTTGCTTAGCCAATTTTTCGTTGTTGCGAATGCGTTGCTTGTGTAAATCTCGCGGTGTTATAAATACCACTAGCTCAGTTTCATGCGATTGTTGGTCACGGTTTGCTAGTAAGCGCCCTACACCGCTCCCCATTCCCGGTAATCCAGAATGCAGCTCACTATCTTCTTGGCTCACTAATCCAGCAATTACCAACGTTTCACCCTCCGCCACGGTAACCATAGTTTCCGTTCGCCGAGTTCGTAACCCCGGAACCCCCTGAACGGCTACGCCATGATCAGGTTGGCTTAACTCGCTTATCACTTGCGTACGGATACGGCCATCGGCAAGTTTTTCCGGCGCTACTCGCAGGTAGATACCATAGTTTTTAAAATCAACCTGAGTGGCACCTTGCAGCGTGATTTGCGGAATAGGTATTTCGCCACCCGCCAAGAACTCTGCGCTTTCGCCACTTTCAACCCGAAGTTTTGGCGTGGCAAGTACTCTACCTTCACCCCGTTCTTGCATCATTTGTAAGGTGCTGGCGAAGCTTGTCGCCCAACCTAAATAACCATATTGTCCAGCAGGTAAGTTGTTCAGCAGTGCTTCTTGCCCTGGAACCGTGTTCATCGCAGTTTCACCAATAGCCCGAAAAGTACCACCCCCCTGCCAATCGCTGATAATGCCGAATGCTGGCCCTGCCATGCTTTGTTGCCAACGTAATCCTAGCTGCCGCAACGACCGCCGATTAATTTCATATACCTTCATCTCTAATTCCAAGGTGGCAACTTCTGCTGCAATCATCCGCACTTGAGAAATGTTGATTATCGGAAAATCGGCTCGCAACTGCTGCAGGCTTTCTAATTGAGGTTGATCAACGTACCCATGCAACATAGGCTGTCCATACTGCCAAACCAGGTGCAGCGATTCATTCTCATTCACAACCTTAGCCAATAAGGCTCTGAGTATCGGATCGGGTTCGGCATAAACCTGAACCCGAACGCGCTCGCGGCTGCCATCTTCTAACCACCAAAGCACATCTGTTTGCCCCGTTTGCAGCGCCATAATCATTAATTCGCGCTCATTAATTATGCGGGCCTCGGCTACCTCTGGCTTGGCTATCGCAACCCTAGTTATGTTTTGCGCGGTCGCCATCACCTCGGTGCTGCCGATACTTAAAGCATAGTGGCCAGTTTCTCGTTCAGCCGTTTCTTGTTCAGCCCTTGCCTCCTCGGCGACAGCATTAGGCAACGCTAGTAGCAAACAGATCCACATCAAAAAATTCATAACTATTCTTTGCTGCATAGTTAAGCTCATCATAATGACAACACTCCGGTAATGTTCGCTTGACCGGGCGTAATTATTTCAATTTCAGCAGGCCCTTTTAATTGGCTTAGCTGCAAGGAATCATTGTGGTTGCGAAGGATTGGCCACAATGCCTGTTTATCAGATAACTGGCGTAGCAATAGATAGTGTTCAAGCGGGATCGCGAGGGTAATTTGCTGGTAATCATTGCGGCCCGAGCCGCTTGCAACAACCTGACCTGAACCCGAAAAACCAGAACTCAAACTTTGCGAACGCAGAGCCGCCTGCGATTTGGTTACGTTGCCTGTGGCAATTACCTCAGCGCGTTCAAGCATAAGTTGTGCATTACCGTGAGAATGCGTATAGAGATCGAGTACATCGCCAGCTTTCAGCAACCCTGCGTGTTGTTGCAACGAGTTTATGGGCATTGAAAACGGCACCATTCCGGGTGCGAGAGTTCCGGCAAAACTAGAGATATCTTGCGGTTGCAGGTGCACCCATTGAATTGGCTTGCCGGCGTATATTTGTGCCTTCAGATCAGCGCGAATACGTTGGCCAACTAGTTTATTCGCATCGGCAGGATGAATCGCATCACCCGGCAAGCTAATTTCATCAAGATCTCGGGCACGCAAGTGCTCAGTTTGAATTACCATTCCCGCGGTTAACGGCACCGTGGATACAATAACCGGTTTGTGCGCATTAGCTTGCTCTATTCGCTGTGCCTGATGGCTATCCTCTACTTCTTGCACATAACGAAACAGCAGCACAGCTGATACCACAGCGCAGATCAAGCCAATAACAAACGGTAAAACCAGTTCCTTTAATAATTTCCCTTTTAACACCGCAGTTCCCTCTGCTATTTTGATTAATACTTAAGCTATTTTTCAGTGATACGAGTAACAAATACGCGGCCATCACTTTGCAGCCACCCCGCCATTGAAACTTTTTCAGCGTGGCTCTCTTTTGCTAAAACAAAGCTTCCTGCATAAAGATCATTTAACGATATCCGCCACTCAGCACCTTGCGCACTCGCAACCGCCTGCCGATAAAGATTCACAACCGTATCTTGCGTAATCCAGGATTCAACTTGATAACCATCACCCGTATAAATTGAAACTGGAACTGCGTTAATATTACCCTTTTCATCTCGCACTTTTTGATAAGGGAGTTGCTCATCAAGATAGGCTTCCGACCAAAACATCCCTTCTGCCGCAATATAAATTGAAAGCAAATAATTAGAACCCACACAACTTACCTGTTTCGCCTCAGTTTGAAATATGGTGCAACCTTCCACCTGCTGCAAAACCTGCTTAAGTTCCGCATAGGGCATTCGCGCAGGCCATATATTGGTTACAAAACTAGCCAATTGCACGCGGCTATGCTGTTCCAACACAACATGATGCTTATTCAAAAACCTCGGTTCTATTACCGCTAAATTGGCCGCCTCGCCGCCTAAAAGTAACGTATAAAGCAGCACCATCATTAGCAAAACTCTCCTGCGTCCATGCATACTGAGCCGTTCGGCACCACATCAATATCCACAAACCCTAAGCGCAGTTGCGATGGCGCAAACTCGCGCGCAAATGGTAGTATTGAAACCAACGATTGCACATGGTTAAAGCCGATTTGTTGTAAATAGTGTGAAGTTGTTAACGCTTGGGGGCGGCCAATCAGTTCGTGAAGATGCTTAGGTGCCCAGCCATCACTGAGGCGCAAATAACTTAACCACGGCAAGGGTTCTGATTCTTCGCTAACGTACTGTAAGCTCGCCGAATACAATGTTTTTAAGGGGAGAGAGAAACCACTTTGCCAATCGAGTAAACGCCATAAAGGGCGCATACCAGCGGCAAATGCATAAGAATCGCTTAGGTTAGATTCTAACTTATACCCATCACCTATTTGCAGCTCAAATTTATCCTCGTAATCCTGGATATCCCACTGCTCTATGCCCGCATAATCGCGTAATGGCGCTTGCTGCATATGCATCGCTAATATTTGCTGCCCCGCATACCGCTGTTGCAACCGTTCATAAAATTCGGGAATTGCCCAAAGTAATAGCATACCTAATACGCTTATTAGCAATGTAAGCTCAATTAAAGCTTGTCCATAAGCTCGTTTCATAACTGTGCTCCGATTAACTTCCGTTCGATTTCGGTTATCGTTTTTGGCCGAACTTGCCACAAAGCATTGTGTAAGTTTGCGCGCTCATCTCGCCCATCTAAGCGCGGCCAGAAACGTATTGGCCGTTGAAAATACAACTCGACTCGGCCAACGTCCCAAAGGCGAGCTTCGCCTAGCTCATCGCCTTTCTCTCGCACCACCAGCGTTATCTGTGGCAATTTGCCATTTTCTTGCAGGCGAAAATAAGCTGGTGCTCTGTGTTTCAGAGGAAATCTATATCCCTTTGGCACCGTTGCCCGCGATGTTGTCCAATTCAATTGGTAACTATCGCCAAAGCCTTCTGTGCGCCTGCTACTAGGCAACCGTTGTGTTAGGTAACTAGCGCCCCCACCGATAGGTATATAAGCGTTGGTAATCCATAAATCTAAGTGCAATTGGTGGGTATCGAGTGATTGCCAAACTACATCACCAGCCCTATTTAAACTAATTTCCGAGCCACCTGCGCGGTGCACTTCAGCATTAAAAACATTCACCCAGCGATAGGTTCGCCGTTGGCTGAATGGATCTCGAGAATCACTTACCATACGCACGTAATCTTCTTGTGAGGCAACGCTACGGCTGTGTTTTTGCATGCGTAACCAAAGGTTTTCGGCATCAAGTAAGGTTTGGTGATTTAAAAAACTAACCTCCAAATCTTTTTCGCTGCCTTCTACGATATCTATTGCCGTTGCAATACTGCTCAGCCATGCCGCCTGATGAAACGCCCACTGAAACCCTGATAGCCCTTTTATCACCGTTTGTTGCAATGCAATCGCACTCTCAACACCCACGCGCATTGGTTGGCGGAGCTGGTTTAGCACTCGAGCTATGTGCAACGTGACGTTATTAACATAAGGGATCCAGGCCGAAAACATCGCAATATTTGTACTAGTCTCGCGAGTCATCTCATACCAAGTGTGCAAACCAATAATTTGCCCAATCGCCATTTCGTTAGCCAACATGGCTCGATTACTAATAGCTTTTAGATTTAAATCACGCGCTGCAATCACCCCCAAAGCCTCAGCTGCATAATGGGCAACCTGCTCTATTTCCGTTTGTTTTTGCGCTTGCTGCGCCAACCCAACTATTCGCAGTAAGGCAAACGCCAAGCCCGCAACAAGAAGTGCAGCAAGCAACAAATAGATGCCCTGCTGAGATTTATTAACCGCCGGAGTTTGTAGCTTCATCGTAATTACTCAAGCTGTAATCTTGATTCGCCCGCGCTGCGGCACTATCTGCAGCAGCTGCTGCATCACGAACTTGAGAAGTGCTTGATTGGCCGGATATTTCTTGCGCTACGCCAGCCATTTGATTGCGAACAGTTTTACCAAAAAAAGAATAAACACCGATAGCTGCAACCACAACTAATGCGAGCACAACAATGTACTCTGTCATGCCTTGGCCTTGTTGGTATTTTCGCAATTTTTGATAGCGCTGACATGTTTGCTTCGAAGATTTTTTCTCCAAAGAGAATGGAGCGAAGTTTGCTTTGAACATTGTGCCCTCCCTGAGCCTTATGCTTCCTTACTCATAGCAACAAAGGTTGCCTTGATTTCGAAAGCATAGCCGCAAGAAATGCACTAGAAAAGTAGCGGGGGTATTTTTACTCTATTGCCAAATATTTATGTAATTGCACCGATAAGCGCCAATTCCGCTCGCGGCACACTTTGATAGCCAGCTCTGTGGCTCGTGGGCGTTGGCTGATAGGCTGCAAACAAATAACGGCATTCGCTTTTGCGGGTTTTTCTGCCAGTAAGGCATCGAATGCTTTGATATGCTTTTCCATGGCTACTGGATACTTCACTTCATCAGCACGTTGCATTGCGCTCGCTAAAACTGGATAACCGCCAGGCATATCAAGTTTCGGCGATACCGTTACCCAAGTTGATGCACTGGTTAGTATCTCGAATGTTCCGCTAGTTTCGATTTGTAGCTGATAACCAAGAGGTTCAAAAGCTTTCGCCAACGGGCGTAAATCATACATACACGGCTCTCCGCCGGTAATAACGATATGCTTTGCAGTGAACCCGAGGTTTCTTATTTGTTCCAAGATTTCGGCCGCTGATAATTCACCATAACGCTCATCAGGCCCGGTTTTAGCAATGATTTCACCGAAGTTAACGGAGTTTTCAGTAGTTTTAGCCCACGTATGCTGGGTATCACACCATGGGCAACCTACCGGGCAGCCTTGTAAGCGTAAAAATACCGCAGGTACACCAGTGTATAAACCTTCACCTTGGATTGTTTCAAACAGCTCATTTACCGGGTATTGCATTGCCTTGGGCTTCCTGTGTTACTTCTGTATCAGCGGATATTAGGGTAAGATCATTGAACAACGCACATTATAGCAAAACCATAAACGAAATAGTGATTGGAGTTTTAAAGCACCATGAAACAAACAACAGCAGAAAACGATCAAGCAAATACGAGCAATATTGCCGTGGTGATTTATTCCGGCGGCATGGATTCTTTTACCGTGCTAAACCGTGCTATTGCTGATGGTTTTAATGTGTATGCTCTTTCGTTTAATTATGGCCAGCGCCACAGCAAAGAGCTCGATTACGCGGCGAACGTATGCAAAAAGCTAGGTATTCCGCACAAAATCGTAGATATTCGCGCAATTAACACGCTGTTAGCCGGTTCTTCGCTTACTTCTGATATATCAGTGCCCGATGCGGAATACGCAGAGGCAAATATGCAATCTACCGTGGTGCCAAACCGCAACATGATTTTACTTTCCTTGGCTATCGGCTATGCCGTATCTATCGATGCTGATGAGGTTTATTACGGCGCTCATGCTGGTGATCATGATATTTATCCAGATTGCCGCCCAGAATTTGTGGAAGCGATGAATACTGTCAGCCAACTTGCCAATTACAAAGCTATTCCGGTGCGTTCGCCATACTTACACAGCAGTAAAGGCGATATTCTTGCTGATGGTATTCGCATGAACCTTGATTACGCAGAAACATGGACATGCTATAACGGCCGCGAGCGAGCTTGTGGTAAGTGCAGTGCTTGCCGTGAGCGTTTAGCCGCTTTTGCCGCCCACGGGTTAACAGATCCATTAGCCTACGAAGATACATTGCCCTAACAACAGTAGGCCCATTTATTCTTAGCCGGTAAACATTTCTAACAATTTCTGAGCATTCTTCCAGCGTTGGCTACCCTTCACATCAGCAAGTGTGGTGAAGCGGCTTTTGCCCTGCAAAACCTTGATTGCATCGCGGCTGGGTTCAGGAAATGTTACATCGGCTAACACTGCCCGCGCGGCACTTTGATCATTGCAAACTAACAACAAATCACAACCTGCTGCTAACGCCTTTTCGGCTCGCTCTTGCACAGTTCCAGCAACGGTAGCGCCAGCCATTAGTAAATCATCGCTAATAATCACACCTTGGAATTGAAACTGCTCACGAAGTACTTTTTGCAACCAAAACTCTGAGAAACCTGCTGGCTCAGGCGCTACTTTTGGGTAAATTACGTGAGCCGGCATTACCGCCTGAATGTTTTGTGCCAATTGCGCAAACACGGAACCATCATTTTCAAGAATTTCCGCAAGGGAACGATCGTCTACCGGAATATCGATGTGAGAATCGGCTACTACAGTACCGTGCCCAGGAAAATGCTTACCTGTTGCCCGCATACCCGCTTCGTGCATGCCGCGAATAAAAGCGTTCGCCAACCACACAATATCTTTCGGGTTATCAGCAAATGCGCGATCGCCTATAACTTGGCTTGGCCCATGAATATCCAACACCGGTGCAAAGCTGTGATCCACACCACACGCAAGCAATTCGCTGGCCATTAGCCAACCCATTTCTCGTGCCAATGCGGCTTGCTGTGCTTCGGTTTTTGCTACTTCCTGAATGTGCCCCATCGCTGGTATAGCTGAAAATCCCTTACGGAAACGCTGCACACGCCCACCTTCATGGTCAACCGTGATCAGAATATCGCGCTTCGCCGTATCTTTTATATCAGCTGTAAGCTCCGCCAGCTGCTCTGGGTTCTCGTAGTTTCGAGTAAACAGAATGACACCAGCAACCGCTGGATGAGCCAACAACTCACGATCTTCTGCGGTTAAATGAGTGCCAGCGACATCGAGAATTAATGCAGACATAGAGCGCTTATTCCTTTTGCAAGTAGTTTTGAGTAGCAACCAATACGATACCGTATTGTATATTGAATTTCTGCTTCTCGAAGCAGTAAATAGCATGTAAAACAATAGAAAAGTAAAGTTCGTTGAATGTTTTCAACGAAAGCATTCCAAATTAACAAAAATGTAACTATGCTAGAAACATAAGGAATGTGATGCCAAACCAGTGATGTAAACCTTTGTTTATTCGCAAATGTTTACACAACATAGCTTGGCTGCGAATTTTGCCTTCTACAGCAAAACGGCAGCCACTTGAAGTAGAGAGATATTATGTGTGCCAGCAAATTAAACCGCAAACGCTCACCCATTAGCCGACATATATTATGGGCCGCAACATTACCATTGTTTCTCGCCGGGTGTGGCAGCGAAGATGTTTTCACCGGTGAACCGTCACTTATAACCAATGCGCAATGCTCCACCACCGGACAGAATCAACAACTGCTTAATTTCATGAACGATCGCTACTTGTGGAAAGAGGATATGAACGCGAACGTTAATCCTGCTAACTATGATTCTATCTATGCGATGCTCGATGCCATAATTGCACCACAAGATCGCTTCTCGTTTATTATCACCGAACAAGAATACCAAGATCGCTTTGTTAACGCCGAATTCTTTGGCTTTGGTTTTGGTATTCGCGATCGCGTAGACCTCGGCTTAATCGAGCTGCGTTATGTTTACGATGATTCTGCCGCAGATTTAGCCGGAATGAACCGAGGCGATGCAATTATCGCCGTTGATGGGGTTACCATGGAAACTTGGTATAGCCGCATCTCAAGCGGTCAGGCAACCTATGCAGATATATTTGGCGGTAATAGCGAAGGCGTAGAGCGTGATATTACATTCCGTAAACCTGATGGCCGCGAATTCACCGAAACCTTGCGTAAAGGAACCGTAGAAGCTAACACCATCATGGCTACTGAGCGGCTTGAAATTAACAACAAAGATGTTGGCTATTTCGTATTTGATACGTTCGTGAATCGCTCTGCAGATGATTTAAACAGCGCTTACGACCAACTTCTTGGCGTTGATGAACTGATTATCGATTTACGCTATAACAGCGGTGGGCTGGTTCGCGTAGCAAACCAGCTCTCATCGCAGGCCGCTTGGGATAGTGTTGAGAATGAAATTTTTCTCACTTTCCAGTACAACGAAAATTACGATAATGAAGATTATTTCTTTGATTTGGGCCCAGGAATTGAGCGCCTTAATCTTAATCGTGTTTACGTACTAACAACCGGAGCAAGCTGCTCATCGTCGGAGTTGGTGATTAATTCACTGAGCCCCTTCGTTGAAGTAGTTACCATTGGTGAACCTACCTGTGGCAAGCCGGTAGGCCAACAGCCTGGTGAAATTTGCGATAAAGTGGTTTTTGCTATCACTTTCCAAACTGTGAATGCCGAAGGTTTCGGTGATTATTTCGATGGCTTACCGGTAACCTGTGCCGCGAGCGATATTATCGTAGGCGATTGGGGAGACCCTGCCGACCCACTGCTCGCTGAAGCTACCTATCACCTAACTAACGGTCAATGCAGTGCCGCAGCCACAGGTGCGTTACAAAGCGTTGAAGCACAGCGCCCACCGCTTACCGAAGATCCGATATTAAGCAAGTGGCGCCAAGAGTTTTAACGATTAAAAGTAATCGTAGCTGAGAAGCAATATGCGGTTTACGAAAACTAAATTAGGAACACTTCAAACAAAAACCGGCAAATAAATGCCGGTTTTTTTATGTAACAGATACTAGCTAAAAAAATATTGCCTCTAGTGCCTATTAGCCGCCATTCAGATAGGCTTGGCGCTAAACTTACCTTGTTTAACATCTGCTTTTGCGAAGCTATCTACCGCAATGGCGCGCATACGCAAGACTTCACATTCACGGAACTGCTCGGCTTCTTCAGCGTTCAACACTTCTTTTGCCAACGCTTCATCGGCAAGTTCATTGCCTAATAGATTACTATTGAGCTCGCCTTTCTTCTGCGCCTTTTGCACGCGCTTATACACATCCTGCAACTCATGCATACGAACAAATGCCAGCTCCATATGGCCGGTTACATCCTCAGCATCATCTTTCCAATAACTCAAGAAAGTATGGCGTTCACGGGCAACCCCGGGTTGCATCATTGCTTCAGATATAGCTTGCGCATAGCTATCATTTGGCTTTTGATAACGAATGCCAAAGGGGAACACCAAAAACTTCAATACTCCGCCAACTACGCGATTTGGGAAGTTTTGGAAGAAGCCAGCAAAAGCAACACCAATAGCATGTAAGTGATTTGCCAATGCATAATGCACAAACGGGAGATCGGCTACTTGCCTGCCATCATCTTCAAAACGTTTAAGCACTGCTGAAGCCATATATAAATGGCTTAAAACATCTCCTAATCGTGCTGAGATCATTTCTTTTCGTTTCAAATCACCACCCATAGTAAGCATGGATACATCGGCACACAGCGCCAATCCTCGGCTCATGCGCGATAGTTGCTGATAATACTTAGTTGTTTCACCGCTTACCGGAGCATTCGCAAAACGTGCTCCCGTTAAGCCATGCCAGAATGCGCTACAGGTATTGCCCGCAGCAAAACCAATGTGTTTAATCAATAAATGATCAAACGCTCGCAACCCAGCTTCTTCATCTTCGTTTGCAGCCGCTTCCATTTCAGCCAACACATATGGATGACAACGCGTAGCGCCTTGCCCAAAAATCATCAAATTACGGGTAAGAATATTCGCGCCTTCTACCGTAATCGAAATTGGTGTGCCCATGTAAGTAGAGGCTAGGTAGTTCAGCGGGCCCATTTGAATACCTTTACCAGCGTGGACATCGAGCGCATCATTCATTACCTGCCGGCCCATCTCTGTCATGTGGTATTTTGTCATGGCGGTAATAACCGAAGGGCTGTAACCTTCACACAAAGCAGTTACCGTTAAGCGTCGCATCGATTCTATGCTGTAGTTCAAACCACCAATTCTACCCATGGCCTCTTGCACACCTTCGAACTTACCAATCGGCAAGCCAAATTGATGGCGCACAAAAGCGTAAGCTCCGGTAAATCGTTGGGCGTTATGCCCTGTTGCTGTGGCGAGAGCTGGCAACGAAATACCACGGCCTGCAGATAAACATTCCATTAGCATCTGCCAACCTTTACCGGCATATTTTTTGCCACCAATAATCCAATCAATAGGAATAAATACATCTTTACCGTAGGTAGTGCCGTTCATAAAGGCTTGGGTAAGCGGATAGTGACGATCACCAATTTCCACGCCTTTGTGCTTGGTAGGAATTAACGCACAAGTAATGCCCAATTCATCTTTTTCACCAATCAAATGCTCAGGATCATAAAGTTTAAATGCCAAACCTAATACGGTAGCTACCGGCGCTAACGTAATGTAACGCTTGCTCCAATTTAGGCGGATACCAACAACTTCTTCGCCGTTGTATTCACCTTTACAAATAACACCCGTATCCGGAATGCTACCCGCATCAGAGCCAGCTTCCGGCCCTGTAAGCGCGAAACAAGGTATTTCAGTACCTTTCGCTAGGCCAGGCAGCCAATATTGCTTTTGCTCCATGGTGCCGTAATGCGTTAAAAGTTCGCCTGGGCCTAAGGAATTAGGCACCATAATAGTAACAGCAGCGGTTAACGAGCGAGTTGCAATGCGCGAAACAATGTGTGAATTTGCCGCGGCAGAAAAATCTAAGCCACCGTATTCTTTACCAATGATCATAGCGAAAAAACGGTGTTTCTTAATCAACGCCCACACCGCTTCTGGTAAATCGCGTTCGTGCACATTGATTTCAAAATCATCTAGCGCAGCTAATAATTCTTCCAGTGGCCCATCGATAAATGCCTGCTCTTCTGCAGTAAAAGTTGGCACTTTGGTTTTTAACAGTGAAAACCAATCTGGTTGCCCGGAAAATAATTCCCCATCCCACCAAACATCGCCCGCTTCCATAGCTTCACGTTCAGTGTTCGACATTGGTGGCAAAACACGTTTAAACATTTTAAACGCGGGCCGCGAAATTAACTTACGGCGAATATCAGGTACACCCAATATAACCGCAATAATTAGCACTAAAATTAAAATAATGGACATGACAGCTCCTTAACAGCCCGGTTCGTGAATACTTTCTCTTATAACCATAGCCTAACTTTTCGGATCAGGTTCAGCCGCTGAAATACCAGCTGCAACAAAAGGTAATAGCTTAAGTAAGGTTTCTTCTGCTTGTGTTTCTTCACCAAAATCTGACGCTGCAATTTCACGCAGCGCTTGGCTTGATGTTTGCGCGAACAACATGGCCCCGAGGCTAAAGTGCAGGCGCCAGAATAGTGTTTTTGAGCACACATTCGGATTAGCTTGTTGTATCAATTGGAAGAACTCATGAACAATTTCGCCATAGTTTGCCATGGTATATTTACGTAAATGCCCCTGAATTTCGCTGTAGGCATATCCCAATAAACGTAAATAAATCACCGGGCCATCAATTCGAACCTGGCGTAAAGCAATCAGCGGTTGCATCACACACGCAAGAACATCTTTCGTAGCCACTTGTTCGGAATTTTTCTGTAATTGATAAAGCTGCTCTGCAAGTGCTGGCATGAACACGCTCTGATAGCGAGCCATCACTGCCTGAATCAATGCCTTTTTGGAACCAAAATGATAGTTCACTGAGGCCAAGTTCACTTCTGCTTCGCTGGTTATTTGCCGCAATGAAGTTTGCTCAAATCCATGTTCGGAAAAGAGCTTTTCCGCGGCAACAATAATCTTATCTTTGGTGCGTAGGGCTTTCGCCATAACTGCCCCTTATTTAAAACGGCCGTTTAATTAAGTTTAAATCTACAGCACCTGAGGCTTATCAGCAAGCCTTCGCACTCATTCCCTGCAAAGGCTTGTTGGTTTAAAGGTTGTTTGCGGAGGTATCGAGTGGCGCAAATGATTTTACTAACTGATCAACATCGCGCATTTGCTTTAAGTATGCTTCTAATTTTGCGAGTGGTAACGCACATGGCCCATCGCATAAGGCTTTGTTTGGATCTGGGTGAGCTTCGATAAATAAGCCAGCAATGCCTAACGCCATACCTGAGCGTGCTAATTGTGCTGCTTGTGCTCTGCGGCCATCTGCAGAATCTGCACGGCCACCCGGCCGCTGTAGCGCGTGAGTAGCATCAAAAATAACTGGTGCCATTGGTTTCATATCATCCATACCAAGCATATCAACTACCAAGTTGTTATAGCCAAACGAGCTACCACGTTCACACAACATGATTTTATCGTTTCCAGCTTCGGAAAACTTGGTCATGATATGGCGCATTTCCGGCGGTGCTAAAAACTGTGGTTTTTTCACATTTATCACCGCGCCGGTAGCAGCCATTGCCACCACTAAATCAGTTTGCCGAGCTAAAAATGCCGGTAGTTGCAGTACATCCGCTACCTCAGCAACAGGAGCAGCTTGGTGTGGTTCATGAATATCGGTGATGATTGGCACATTAAACTGCGCTTTTACTTCCGCAAGGATTTCTAAGCCTTTTTCCAAGCCCGGCCCACGAAACGAGTGAATCGAAGAACGGTTAGCCTTATCGAACGAAGCCTTAAACACATATGGTATCTGTAAGCGCGTGGTTATTTCCACATAGTGTTCAGCAATACGCATTGCTAAATCACGGCTTTCTAGTACATTCATGCCGCCAAAAAGCACGAAAGGAAGATGGTTCCCTACTTCGATTCCAGCAACTTGTACTGAGCTCACGTTCAACTGCTTAGACATTCATTCACTCTCTTTACTTTTTACTAAAACAAGCGGCAATTACCGCAAAATCATTCTGCAATGCATCGATTAATTTCGGAGAAAATCGACCTTCCGGTTCTGCAATAAGCTTTTTCAGTGTTTGCTCAGCATTGTTGCCTATCACCAACTCGGCATAAACTACACTAAATAAACTTAACACCTGTGTTGTCAATGGAAGTTCATCACCGCTCACGAGCCCCGGAAAACCACTGCCATCATACCGCTCAAAACGCTCATCAATAGCCCTTAGTAACAACTGTACCGCTTCATTCGGATGATTTTTCAAACCTTTAGAAATACGATGAATACGTTCATAACACACGCGCACTTCGATTTTTTCATGCTCTAACGTAACTTCACAGATAGTAGAAATGATAGCCATCAATGTGCTGGCAAGCGCGGTGTGTTCCTGTGCTTCTTTCGGCAAACCAAGCGCTGCGGTAAGAATTGCGCTAGCTTGAGAAGCCGGGTGCTGCGCGAAACTATGGTTGTTCGCCTGAACACTATCTTTACCAATAGCTGTTCGATGTAACGAATCTTGCTCTAACACCATCAAACGATCGCTCAACTGGGCTAAAAAATGATTTGAATCAAGCTCACGTAATACATTACTAAGCGCTAACTGAATTTGCTCAGAGAATAGCTTTAATAAATCACGTTCTTCCGTATTCAGCTTGCGCGCTAGGCCCGTGAGACAAAGCAAACCTCCAAGCGGTTTCGCACCGCTAAGTGAATAAACAATTGCAATATCATCACTGAAAAACGGCTTACGGGTGCGTACAACTTGCTCAAGTTCGCGTAAGGCCTCTATTGGCAAACCTGCCTTTATTGGCCGCCCCACCATAATATCTGCTTCTTCACCAAATGCTGCACGGACAGTGAATTGGCCGGGGTTATGGTCCGGATCTACTTCTGCATAAAGCACTTGGCGGGCGCCGCCAATCAGCCAACTTAGCTGTTGCACTAAGCCATCAACAAAGTTATCGATCGATTGTTCAGAGAATAAATCGGTAGACGATTGTAAGATTTTTTCTAAGCCACGGCGGCTATGTTCTATCGACATAATATCGCGATAGGATCGCAAGCTCGACATCACTGCTGTAAATAGTTTTTGCGCCGTAAGTTCAGTTTTTGATTTGTAATCATTGATATCGTAATTGATGATAACTGTTCTTTCGGGCGCTTGGCCCGGTTGGCCGGTACGCAGGATAATTCGAATAAAATGGTTATCCAGCTCTTCGCGAATGTAACGCGCTACTTTTAAACCCGCATCATCCGTTTCCATTACCACATCAAGTAAAATAATGGCGGCATCAGGGTGCTCGCGCATAAGCGCGCAGCCAGCTTCACCCGATTCAGCGCTATAAAATTCTAGCCCTCGGCCTAAAAATTGAAAATCACTCAACGCTAAGCGAGTAACCGCATGAACTTCGGGCTCATCATCAACAATCAGAATTTTCCAGCGTTCGTTGAGCGCTTCTTGCGTAGCCACTGGTTCGTCAGCAAATAAATAGCGATCACTCATATGCGTCTTTGTCCTATCTCTTTTTGGGCCTGAACTAGTTTAATTCGGCCTGAAAAAGCTAGCGCTCGAATTCACTGAAGATCCGCTCAGCCTCGGCGCCCGCATGTCACCCTATCCAAGTTAGCATAATCTTGGCGGGTGTGTATTTCATTATAGTGATGTTCCGCAAATATACTTTGCACCGCATTCGCTTGCTCTGCGCCATGCTCTAATGCTAGCCACCCACCGGGCGTTAGGTAACCTACCGCTGCAGTGATAATGTGGCGTAAATCTGCCAAACCGTTTTCTGCGGCTACTAATGCGCTTTGCGGCTCAAAGCGAACATCGCCTTGTTGGAGATGCGCATCGCTCCCATCTATATAAGGTGGGTTACTCACAATTAGATCAAACTCTTGTGCAGAAACATTACTAAACCAAGAACTTAGCACCACTCTAACTTGCGTCAATTTATGACGCAAAACATTTTTTTTTGCAAGCTCAACAGCCGCAGGAACAACATCAACCGCAGTAATCTGCCAGTTTGCTTTTTCACTCGCCAGCGCCAGCGCAATAGCCCCAGAGCCAGTGCCGAGTTCTAGAACTTTTGCGTTCGGTTTAGTGACTAACTCTAGCGCTGCTTCGACAAGAATTTCAGTATCGGGGCGAGGAATAAGAGTGGCCGCATTTACCTCTAAATCTAACGACCAAAATTCGCGGTTGCCGAGAATATGCGCAATGGGAACGCCTAGCTCGCGCTGTTGCAATAGCGCTTCAAATGCTTTTGCATTATCGCCGCTCAACATGCGTTCTGGCCAAGTGTAAAAATAACTACGTTCACAGTGCAACACCGCTTTTAGTAATACTTGCGCATCTAAATCAGGGGTTTCGCTGCCACTTTTTTGTAAGCGTTGAACGGCCAAACGCAATGTGTCTGCAATATTTAAAGATTCGCTCATCAGCGCAAACCCTTATTTAATTGAAAAAACACTACGAATTGCTGCATTACTAAAGCCTACTCGCCCGTTTCAGATAATGAAGCAAGCAAATCGGCATTATGTTCTTGGATAATGGCATCTAACAACAAATCTAGGCTGCCTTCGAGTACTTCGTTCAAGCGATGCAGGGTTAAATTAATCCGATGGTCGGTAACCCGGCCTTGTGGGTAATTATAGGTACGAATGCGCTCTGAACGATCACCACTACCAACCAAGCTACGGCGGGTACTTTGCTCGGCAGCTTCACGGCGAGCATCTTCAGCCGCTTGTAAGCGTGATTGCAATACCGACATCGCCTTCGCTTTGTTTTTGTGCTGCGAACGCTCTTCCTGACACTCCACCACTACACCGGTAGGTAAATGGGTTAAGCGCACAGCTGAATCGGTTCGGTTAACATGCTGCCCGCCAGCCCCTGACGCGCGGTAAGTATCGATGCGAAGATCAGCTGGGTTAATATCAATCGCTTCTGCTTCTGGAATTTCCGGTAACACCGCAACAGTACAAGCCGAGGTATGAATACGCCCTTGCGATTCGGTTTCTGGCACACGTTGCACTCTGTGCCCACCAGATTCGAACTTCATCTTGCCGTAGGCACCATCGCCCATCATGTGTACGATTATTTCTTTAAAGCCACCATGTTCACCTTCATTAGCACTAATAATATTCATGCGCCATGAATTACGTTCGGCGTAGCGGCTATACATGCGGAATAAATCACCTGCAAAAATAGCCGCCTCATCACCACCTGCTCCGGCACGAATCTCTAGGTAACATGGGCGATCGTCATTGGGATCTTTAGGCAATAACAGCACCTGTAATTCGCTGGCGAGTTCTACTAAAGAACTCTCGGCTGCTTGCACTTCTTCAAACGCCATTTCACGCATTTCCGCATCCGACTCGGAAACCATTTCTTTCGCTGTGGCTAAATCTTCAAGTGATTGCTGATACTGGCGGAAACATTTCACTGCATCTTCAAGCTGTGAATATTCGCGTGAGAGCGCACGAAATTTGTCTTGGTTGGTAATGATATCCGCATCACCTAGCAAAACTTCGAGTTCTTCATGGCGTTCGAGCAAGCTTTCTAGCTTGCTCACCAAAGAGGCTTTGAGCATTTATTAATCCTGAGATGTATCGTTAAATAGTTTCTGATAAGCCGCTAGCGCCGAAATATCTTTGCGCTTACCTGCTTCTTGTATCGCTTTCGTTGGCGCATGCGCCAGTGTATTTGTTAAGCGCTGAGTTAATTCTTGAATAACTTGTTCTGCAGGTTTACCACTGGCTAAAGCGGCAAGAGCCCGTTCTTTTTGTTGCTCGGAAATCGATTCTGCGCTGCTACGATAACGGCGCAGCAAATCAACGCTATTCAAGCTTTCCATCCAACCCGCAAATTCTTCCGCGTATTGATGGATAATATCGCGTGCTTCATCGGCAGCTTGGTGCCGTTGCTGCAGGTTTTTGTTTACAATGGATTGCAAATCATCAACCGTGTACAAAAACGCATCATCAAGTTCGCTAACTTGCTTTTCAATATCACGCGGCACTGCTAAATCAATGAAAAGCATAGGCCGATGCTTGCGCTTGCGCAGTGCACTTTCAACTAAGCCTTTGCCAATAACTGGCACGGGGCTCGCGGTTGAACTAATAATAATATCAGAAATGGGTAGCAATTCTTCTAGTGCATTTAACGCATAGGCTTCACCACCAACTACTCTAGTTAGCTCTTCTGCGCGCGCTACCGTTCGGTTGGCTACCCGCAGGTTTCGAACACCTTGTTCTTGTAAATGCCGAGCCACTAATTCCGCGGTTTCACCTGCTCCCACTAACAATACATTAGCGTTTCTCAAATCTGCAAAAATATGGCGTGCTAAGTTAACCGCTGCAAAGGCCACTGATACTGCATTTTGACCAACTTCCGTTTCGGTACGAATTACTTTTGCTGCAGCAAAGGTAGATTGGAACAAACGCTCAAACACCGAACCTACAGTTCCGGCATTACGAGCTTGCTGAAAAGCTTGTTTCACCTGCCCTAAAATCTGTGGTTCGCCTAACACCAAGGAATCGAGGCCGGCAGCAACCGACATTAAATGCGAAACCGCCGCAGAATCTTCGTGCTGATAAATATACTGGGAAAGCTCTTCGGGAGTTAATTGGTGAAAAGTAGCCAACCAATTAATAATTTCTTGTTGCTCACTGGCATCGGCATGACAATATAGCTCTGTGCGATTGCAGGTAGATACAATCACCGTTTCGCTCACCTTGCCTTGTTGAACTAACGATTGTAACGCCAGCTCAATTTGCTCAGGTTGAAACGCTACGCGCTCGCGGATATCCACGGTAGCTGTTTTATGATTGATACCAAGTGCCAATATTGTCATGTAGTGTTGTGCAATAATGCCCTGTGAACGTAAATTTATGCCAAAAATTACCGGCAATTTCCGGCCGGTATTGTATTCGAGAAGCGCTTCTATTGAAAGCAGAGCCGGTTCGCTGAGCTTCGATTACAACAACATTCTACTCGCAAGGTGCACTCGTTTAAGCCGAAGTGCTACAATTTTAAGCGAGCCGTTATTTTTGCTTTGCTACTTTTCGTTACTTTTCATTGTTTTTCGTTATTTTCTAGGTAAGGAATAAGCATGTTGCCACCTATCATACCTTTAAACTCACAGTGTGCGCGGTTTAAAGTAGGTTATTTTCAGAATGCTTCAATCGATAAAATTCACCATGAATGTGGAAAAACCTCGGCAAAAGCCAGAGTTAAATTTTTCCAGCTATTTTTTGTAGCCATGGCTTGTTTGATTTTAACGGCTTGTGCCACACGCCCGGCTATTGACGGCGATACCTATACGGCAAGGCAAGTAAATTCAGATTTAGTGCAAACCCAGCAACTATCGCTAGCTCAACTCAATGAATTCGGCTTGCAAGGTAGTGTTGCTTTTTTTGATGATGCCGCGGATGTTCGCGATGCCGCTCGTTTTAACTGGGATAAATCGCCAGATGAAACTACTTTTCGGCTTTATCACCAGCTTGGCGGTACATTGGCTCGCTTGCAGCAAACTAAGAGTATAAGCGTTCTTATTGACCGTGATGGTAATCGCTACGAAGGTAGTGATTTAAATTTATTATTACTACAACACACTGGAATGGTTATTCCCTTTTCGTTGCTTAATCAGGCTATAACTGGCGCAGAGCCCGATGCACGCTTAAGGCAAACTCGTTGGTATGCCAATGGCGCTTTAGCTACTTACGAAGCTGAATTTACTCTCGGCGCTTGGGCGCAACAGCGTTGGCTTTTGGAGTTTGGGGATTATCGCCATGTTCCGTACGGCAACCAGCCACTTTTGCTACCGCACCGTATTGAAGCAAGCCGAGATAATATTCGAGTGCATTTACGCGTGAGCCGGTGGCGCCCAGAAGCAAATACAGTTAATGAATAATCGTTGCCAAACCAAATTCTCGAATAGCTATAGAGTAATAACCTAATGCTTGAGCACCCGAAAACTATGCACCCCGCAACTGAAGCGTGGCAGAGCTTTAGCCTACCCGCGCCAGCAAAACTAAATCTATATCTGCACATAACTGGCCGCAGAGCCAATGGTTATCATGAATTAGAAACCCTATTCCAGTTTTTAGATTACAGCGATTACATTCAATTTGAGTTAACCGATAATGGTGATATTAAACTTAACCAAGGCCCACTTGATTTCCCCGTGGAAGAAAATTTAATTTACCGCGCAGCAACACTGCTAGCTCCTTATCGGAAGAACTCAAAGCAAGGAGTTCGTTTAACACTCAATAAACAACTTCCCGCTGGTGGTGGCCTTGGTGGTGGTTCTTCAGATGCCGCAACCACCCTACTCGGCTTAAATTATTTATGGGGTTTAAAACTGAATAATGAACAACTCGCTAAGATTGGTTTAGGCTTGGGTGCCGATATTCCTGTGTTCGTGCATGGTAAAGCCACCTTTGCTCGAGGTGTTGGTGAAATATTTTCAAGCGCAAATCCAACAGAAAAATGGTACTTAATTGTGCAGCCGGGAGTGCATGTAAGTACCGCTGAAATCTTTACCCACCCTGCGTTACCGCGGAATACGCCGGCATTAAAAAGTGCTCTTAATGATTGGCAAAAAGGCCACAATGATTGCGAAAAATTGGTCTGTTCACTTTATCCGCAGGTTGCCAGCGCACTGCAGTGGTTGCTAAAATACGCTCCGTCCAGAATGACGGGGACCGGGGCTTGTGTTTTTGGTTGCTTCTCTTCGGCAGTTGAAGCAAAACAAGCCTTGCAAGTACTTCCGACAGAATTTCGGGGGTTTGTTGCAAAAGGAGTTAATCAATCGCCATTGCACCAGGCGTTGAAGCAGCTCCCCTGAGGTAACAGTTGGAATGCCAGATACCTGTCGAATTCCGCTCACAATACATAAAATTGGTCGAGGTTAACTGTGCCTGACATGAAGCTCTTTGCTGGCAATGCAACACCCGAGCTAGCCCGCAAGATCGCTGATCGCCTATACATCAAGCTGGGAGATGCCGATGTCGGCCGCTTCAGTGACGGCGAAATCAGTGTCATCATCAACGAAAACGTTCGTGGTTCTGATGTTTTCATTATCCAATCAACCTGTGCTCCAACCAACGATAGCTTAATGGAACTTGTAGTAATGGTCGATGCGCTTCGCCGCGCCTCTGCTGGCCGTATTACTGCTGTTATCCCTTACTTTGGTTACGCGCGCCAAGATCGCCGTGTTCGTTCTGCACGGGTTCCTATTACCGCTAAAGTAGTGGCTGATTTTCTCTCTAGTGTAGGTGTAGATCGTGTTCTCACGGTTGATTTGCATGCCGAGCAAATTCAAGGCTTCTTTGATGTTCCAGTAGATAACGTGTTTGGTAGCCCTGTGTTACTTGAGCATATGAAGCTACAAAAGTGGGATTCACCGGTAATGGTTTCTCCTGATATTGGTGGTGTTGTTCGTGCTCGCGCAATGGCTAAACTGATGAACGATGCAGATTTAGCGATTATCGATAAACGCCGGCCAAAAGCCAACGAATCACAGGTAATGCATATTATCGGTGATGTAAATGGCCGTGATTGTATTATGGTAGACGATATGATCGATACCGGTGGTACTTTGTGCAAAGCCGCTGAGGCGCTCAAGAAAAATGGTGCGAGACGAGTTTTCGCTTATGCTACCCACCCGGTATTTTCGGGTAATGCATATGAAAACTTACGAAACTCAGCAATTGATGAAGTAGTTGTTACTGATTCCATTCCTTTATCTGAAGAAATGAAATCACTAGGCTTAGTTACCCAACTAACCCTTAGTGGCATGCTTTCGGAAGCACTGCGCCGGGTAAGCAACGAAGAATCAATTTCGGCAATGTTCGAATATTAATACAGCACTGATTTAAATATGCTGTATTTATAAGCGGGAGCTCAGCCTCCCGCTTATATATTTTCAGTAAAGCTAAACTGGAACGCTCACTTATGTTAGACATCGAACGCTTACAATTACCCTTGCCTGCAGATTTTGATAAGAAACAAGATCGGCTGCTTTTACATTCATGCTGTGCTCCATGTTCAGGTGAGGTGATGGAAGCAATTCAAGCCAGTGGAATTGATTATGCTATATTTTTTTATAATCCTAATATTCATCCATTAAAGGAATATGAAATACGTAAAGAAGAAAACATCCGATTTGCCATTAAGCACAATGTGCCGTTTATTGATGCTGATTATGACAAGGATAACTGGTTCGCACGCGCTCGAGGAATGGAGAATGAACCCGAACGTGGTATTAGGTGTACGATGTGCTTTGATATGCGTTTTGAGCGCACAGCCCTCTATGCTCATGAACACGGCTATTCAATGATAAGCAGCTCCCTTGGTATTTCCCGTTGGAAAGACATGAAGCAAATTAACGGCTGCGGTAAGCGCGCAGTAAAACCATACCCCGGCTTACAATATTGGGATTACAATTGGCGCAAGCAAGGTGGTAGCCAACGTATGATTGAAATTAGTAAACGCGAGGAGTTTTACCAGCAAGAATATTGCGGATGCGTATATTCCTTGCGCGACACAAATCGCCATCGCCTTTCTCAAGATCGAGAACGTATCGAGATTGGAGTACAGTATTACAAAGCCTAACCAATGCTATCATTGAACTTTAAATTCTCCTTGAAAACTCGTAATTAGCCTCCATATATCTATACAAGTTTCATTTACTTGTTTAGGCATACGGAGTATTCATGTCGTCAGCGTTATTCGAATCTTTTCCTCTTAATTCAACTATTAGTTTAGCAAACCGTTTTGTCATGGCCCCACTTACCCGTTGTATGGCGGGCCCCGGTTTAGTGCCAACCGATATTATGGCTGAATATTATGGCCGCCGTGCTGATGCCGGTTTAATTATTAGTGAGGCCACTATTATCCGGGCCGATGCCCAAGGGTATCCCGATACACCCGGTATATTTAATGATGAACAAATTGCAGGCTGGAAAAAAATAACGCAGAAAGTACACGCTAATGGCGGTAAAATTTTTATGCAACTTTGGCATGTGGGCCGCGTAGCCCATTCTCATTTCTCGGGCCTACAGCCGGTAGCACCGAGCGCTGTAAAACACGAAGGTACACTGCCGCGCATGCGTGATCTAAGCTACGAAATGCCAAAAGCCCTCACACACGAAGATATTCAGCAATTAGTTACCGATTACGTAACAGCGGCGCAAAATGCAATGGCAGCTGGGTTCGATGGCGTAGAGATTCACGGCGCTAATGGCTACTTAATTGATCAATTTTTGCATTTCGATACCAATAAACGTACCGATGAATATGGCGAAACACCGGAGAATATGAGCCGCTTTGCATTGCAAGTGGTTGATGCCGTTTCTGCAGCGGTAGGTGCCGAGCGCACCGCGCTGCGTATAACCCCTGGGGCTTACGCTCATATTGCGCCCGATGCCCGTGATAGAGAAGTGTTTGATTACTTTATTGAGCAATTGAATCAACGGGAACTTGCTTATTTGCACTTAGGTATTTTCGACGACAGCATGACATTTGAGCATCTTGGTGGCCGTTCAAGTACCTATATTCGTGAGCGCTATCAAGGCACATTTATGAGCGTAGGTGGGTTAACTCCAGAAACAGCCGCGCAAGGTATTGCCAATAACGAGTTTGATTTAGCAGCGATTGGCCGGCCATTTATTGCCAACCCAGATTTTATTCAGCGCGTGCGCGAAAATACGCCGTTGGTGGAATACAATAACGATATGCTGGCCGAGTTAATCTAGCCCACTAACGTGTGAGCAAACCAATTATCGGCCCCCGTGTTAGCCCATTGGCCAATAATTTCTGCCGTTGCAACAGCACAGTATTCGATGTTAGAATGCGCGGCCCCTGAAATCAGGGTTTTCGCTGTTTTCAGGTCGCGGGAAACAGCTCATTTATTTTCGGAGATATACGAAATGAGTAAAGCAAACTACGAATTCAAAGCTGAAATCCGTACGGACAAAGGTAAAGGTGCGAGCCGCCGCCTTCGTCTTGAAGGAAATGTTCCAGCTATTCTTTATGGCGGAAACGCTGATGCCGTATCGTTAACATTAGACCACGACAAAATCATCAACGCTGCTGACCATGAAGGTTTTTACAGCCACATTTTAACATTGCATATTGATGGCAAAAAGCATCAAGCAATTTTGAAAGACGTTCAACGCCACCCGTTCAAGCCTAAGATCACTCACTTAGATTTTCAACGTGTAAGCGCGAAAGAAGAACTTCACACTAACTTACCAATTCACTTCATCGGCGAAGAAGCTGTGAAGAAAGCTGGTGGTGTTGTTGTTCACCAAATGAACGAAATCGAAATCAGCTGCTTACCAAAAGATCTGCCTGAGTACATCGAAGTAAACGTTGAAGGTTTGGAAATTGGTGACAACATTCACTTAACCCAAATCACTGCACCTAAAGGCGTTACTTTCATTGAGCTAACTCGTGGCGAAGACCACGACCCAGTACTTGTTACAGTGAGCAAGCCAAAAACTGAAACAGTATCTGATGAAGCTCCAGAAGCTCCAGCTGAAGCTGAAGAAGATGGCGAAGGCAACAAAGATTAATTTTGCGGATACGCAATGATGTCAGCAGACATTAAACTAATCGTGGGCCTAGGGAATCCTGGCCCCGAATATACAGCAACCCGGCATAATGCCGGGTTCTGGTTTGTTGAAGCCCTTGCACGGCAATTCAATGTAAACCTCACACCTGAATCCAAGTTCTTTGGGCACACAGCTCGGCTTGGGCCTCCCTATAGTGATACCCGCCTACTCAATCCGTCTACCTTTATGAATCGAAGTGGACAGGCAGTGGGGGCGATGGCAACATTTTTCAAAATCCTACCAGAAGAAATATTGGTAGTGCATGATGAGCTTGATTTGCCGCCTGGTATTGCAAAATTTAAACAGGGTGGTGGCCACGGTGGTCATAATGGTTTGAAAGATATTACCCGTGCACTTGCGAATCAAACTAATTTTCATCGCTTGCGAATAGGTATCGGCCACCCAGGCCATAGCTCAAAAGTAACCGGCTATGTTCTAGGAAAAGCGCCAAGCAATGAACAAAATTTAATGGATGATGCTATAACTGCATCATTACGTGCGGTAGAGATAGCTATGAATGATAGCTGGGCTGCGGCAAAACAATACTTACATTCGATTAAACCTGAATAAACGCGGATATCACTCATGGGCTTTAAATGCGGAATCGTTGGCTTACCCAACGTTGGAAAATCAACACTCTTTAATGCGTTAACCAAAGCAGGCATCGATGCAGCTAACTTTCCGTTCTGCACCATAGAGCCGAACACTGGTGTGGTTTCAGTACCCGATACTCGGTTAACTCAGCTTTCTGACATCGTAAAACCACAACGTGTTATTCCAACCACCATGGAATTTGTTGATATCGCAGGTTTGGTGAAAGGTGCCTCGAAAGGTGAAGGTTTAGGTAATCAATTTCTCGCTAACATTCGTGAAACCGATGCTATCGGCCATGTTGTGCGTTGTTTTGAAGATGAAAACATTGTGCATGTTGCCGGCAAAGTAGATCCGCTAGAAGATATTGATACCATTAATACCGAACTTGCACTTGCTGATTTAGATTCAGTTGAGAAAGCAGTTTATCGATTAAGTAAAAAAGCCAAAGGTGGTGATAAGCAGGCTAAAGATGAAGTAGCCGTGCTTGAAAAGCTGCTTCCAGCGCTTGCTGAAGGCCATATGGCACGCTCAGTTGAGCTAAGTGACGACGATAAAAAAGTAATTCGTTCGTTCAACCTACTTACCCTAAAGCCTACGATGTATATTTGTAACGTGGCAGAAGATGGCTTTGAAAATAACCCTCATTTAGAAACTGTACGCAAACTCGCAGAAAACGAAAACGCTATTGTAGTGCCAGTATGTGCAGCAATTGAATCAGAAATTGCGGAGCTAGAAGACGATGAAAAAGCTGAGTTTCTGGATTCAATGGGGCTAGAGGAGCCTGGCTTAAACCGGGTAATTCGCGCAGGCTATGAGTTACTAAATCTACATACCTATTTCACTGCTGGTGTAAAAGAAGTTCGCGCTTGGACAGTGAAAAAGCGCTCAACCGCACCACAAGCAGCTGGCCGGATTCACACCGATTTTGAAAAAGGTTTTATTCGTGCAGAAATCGTTGGCTTTGATGATTTTATCAATAACAACGGCGAGCAAGGTGCGAAAGATGCTGGTAAATGGCGCTTAGAAGGCAAGGAATACATTGTAAAAGATGGCGATGTAATTCACTTCCGCTTTAACGTTTAGCCCCGTTTGCAGAAGAAGTAGATTATCAATAAAAACGCCACTTCAATGAAGTGGCGTTTTTGTTTACACAAGTATTTTATAAGCCAACAATCTCATGATGCATCGGTGCAAGAAGCGCCAATAAACGGTTTTGTGCTGACACCGAAACACCGTTATCATCCATAGCCACTTGCAATGCTTCCACTAACGCATTGAAATCAGCCCGAGTAACACCCATTCCGGTATGCGATTTCACCATATCATCGCCCGTATAAACACACGGCCCACCCGCTAGCTCACATATTTGCTCGCTTAATTTTTCATGCAAACGGCCAATATCAATATCCATAAAGTGATGACGAATACGCCGATCATCTGCAACATTAAACAGCAGATCTTCCACTAACTGCTCAATGCCTGCGGTACCACCCAAATCTTGATACAAACTATCAGAGCGTGCATTTGCTTGCCCTGGTAGCATCAAAAGAGCTGCTAATAAAAAACTGTTCATTAATAATCTATTCATGCTTCAACCCCTTAAAACGATGCTTGCAGGCTAAGATAATAACCCGTTTGATTGCGGGCGCCAGCAATACTACCTAAATCCAGAAACGCTCCCACCAAGGCTACATTCTTGGATGGAAACCAAGCTACAAAAGCCGACATTGCATCTTCTTCCTCAGCAAACCCCAAGTTATCCGGTTTCTGCCGATATTCCACGCCAACTGCTAACGCTCGGTTAATAAACATGCCTGTAGCTGCTTCCACTTGTAGTTTACGGCTATCATTTAAATCACCACCAAAGCCCAACAAACCGAACTGGTTGGCTCGTGTTGCTCGCAACGTTACGTTCGCCAGCCAAGTACGATCAAACGGCCCAGCAAGCCATACGCGGCTTGCTGCTATATATGCATCCCAATCACTATCGCGTTGCGAACCCACAGCATCTGGCAAGTCATAGCGGGTATTGCGTTTATATTGCACTCCGGCACTAATTTGCGGTAACTGGCCATAGATTAAATCGCCCGCAACCCGATATTTCAGACCAAACACTTGTTGCCGCAATTCCGTACCTAAATTTTCAAGATTAAATATCTGCGAAGCTACCGATACCTCCAAACGATTGCGGTAAGAGAAGCTAGCTGCAGTTACATCCAAACGATAATCATCAACTTGCGCTCGGCTAATCGAAACGGTACCACCTACTTCATCATCTTCGGTGTAAGCACTTATAACGGCCCAAGGCACCAAGCCACCGCCTGCCGCGCCTTCTACGTTTGTAGCACCACCGGTGGCCAGCAAACGCCCTTCTGCTGCGGCTACGCCTGAAGTGGCAAGAAGAGCCAATGCTACGCTATGAATAATTAATTTCTTCATATAAATCCCCTAATTATTATTCTTCTTGGCTAACCACAACTCAAAATCTTCCGCAGTAAGTGGTTTACTGAACCAATAACCTTGTAAAACATCACAATTATAATCTGCTAATAAATTTGCAGTTTGTTCATCTTCAACACCTTCAGCCACCACTTTCAAACCTAGCTTATGCGCCATATCAATGGTTGACTGCACTA
Source organism: Idiomarina sp. A28L (assembly GCF_000218785.1). Taxonomy (GTDB): domain Bacteria; phylum Pseudomonadota; class Gammaproteobacteria; order Enterobacterales; family Alteromonadaceae; genus Aliidiomarina. Next base: position 157,548 of record NZ_AFPO01000001.1, on the reverse strand, counting down.
TGGTTCTATCGGCTTCTTCAAGCGCCAGATCCATTATAAAACTGCGATCAATTTTCAATTCTGTGGCAGGCATGCCTCTCAATTGAGCCAATGATGAATAACCCGTTCCGTAATCATCAATAGCAACATGAATACCCGCTGCACGTAATTTGGTTAATTGTTCAATTGCTTGCTCTGGATCTTTCACCACCGCACTTTCGGTTACTTCCACGGTAAGTGAGGAAGCCGCTACACCTGCATTTGCAAGCGCGCCAAAAATAACATCCAAAAGCTTAGGCTCGGCCAAATCAGCACCAGAAAGATTTACGGAAATACCAAGTTCCGGAAGGTTCTTTTGCCATTTCCCAAGTTGCTGTAAGCTTTGTTTTAATACCCACTTCGTAATAGCAAAAATATGCCCCGATTGTTCAGCCAACGGAATAAATTCTGCTGGGCTCACAAACCCAAGCTCAGGATCTTGCCAACGAATCAGCGCTTCGGTACTCAACAATGTGTGATCGCCTTTTCGTAATTGTGGCTGATACACAAGGGTAAACTCTTCATTCTTAATCGCATCTGGAATAGCAGCAGATACTAGTAGCGTGCGCAGATATGGTTCATCTTCGCCTTTTTGATAAATGCTGTATTCGAGTTTTTCCCGCTTAGCCTTATTACGCGCAAATTGAGCGAGGCGCACTAGCTCATCACGATCATCGGTATGCAGTGGTGCTTCCGCTAGCCCGGCACTCAGTGAAAGCGTATAGCGAACGCCCCCCATCTCAATAACTTTCGCCGCTTTCACAAGAATAGTTTTCAATTCAAGAGCCGCAAAATCACTGGTGCCATTATAAGTAAGTACGAATTCATCACCATGCCGGCGCGCCACTTTAAATTTCGGTTCCGCAAGGGCAGAAAGCCTTTCTGAGAAGCGTTTCAGGAGATCATCACAAACACTTTGCCCGAACATTTCATTTAGGCTTCGAAAGTTATCAAAATTTAAAATAATGAGTGTCCACGGGGCTTCATCTACTAGCCTCAATTCCGCATCACGGTTAAATGCGCGCTGGTTTGCCAAACCAGTTAATAAATCATGGTTAGATTGATAAGAAATTTCAGATTCACGATCCGCGATAGCGCTTTGCATTTTATCCAGTGCCTTCGCAAGGGTGCTTATTTCATCTTTACCGCGTACTACAATTTTTTGCTTGTAGTTGCCTTTAGCAATATCGCCAGCGGCTAGGGCAAGTTTTCGTAACGGTTCCACGAATCTGCGGCTTGCAAACAAGGTAACCAACACCGTAATAAATAAGGTGAGTACAACAATAATAATTAACTGTTGTTGTAACGGTGCGAAGGGTTCTTCTGCGGCTTTCCGGCTCGAGGTTAAAAATACATAGACACCGCCACGCTCGGGTTCCTCGTTTGTTTCCGAGTGGGTTGATAAAGAAAGCCAAACGCCTTGTTCATTTTCTTCCTGAAGCCACACATCAGTTGTGTTTAAACGAACTGCGTTGGTAAGCTCAGTTTGTACTGATTCAGCTGCCGATGAAATAACGCTCGGGTTACCTGTATAACGGCCTGTTACGAAGTGTACTGAAGAATTGGTAAGCTGCTGTAGCTGCTCGGCTAAATCTCGATCTACAGCAAAGCCTAATACGAGCCAAGCCAGCAGATGTGGCGCTCGAATTGGCACTAAAACCACCTGAAAAAGTTCTTGCTCGGCAACCAGCATAGCGGCTCCAGCACTGTTATCTTGATTCGCATCGAGATTCATAAAACTTCGCAATGCTGTCATTTCCACAGCGGAAATTTCATGGCTTGTTACCATAACTTCAGTACTCGGTTCGAGTAGCATTACCAAATCAGAATCAATACGCTGCGCTTGGTTTGTTAGTGCGGAAATAATGGTATCGTCGTCGGCGGTTGCTAATGCTTGCCGAAAGCCAAAATCATCGGCAAGCACAAGCGCGGCTTGGCGTAACTGGCTATCGCGATAATCAATGAGCTGGGTTACAACTCGTTGGCTCACCTCAAGCTCGCGTTCAGTATGCACATCCACACTTTGTTGCGTTGATATGATAATGGCAACCACCACAACCAACAAGGCCGCACTTATGCAGCCTCCAACCATCAGTAATAAACGCGTTCGAAAATTAATCCCCACGGTTTAACCTTCTTCGAAAACGCGATTCTAAATCTGATTCAGTTTTCTCTTCTGGCGCTCTAATTGAAAACTGCATAGGTGCATTGCGGCTAACCGCGGTTAGTGGCACCGGAGCAAAACCAGCTGCGGCCATCCAAGGATGCCATGCAAACCATGCTTCCTCGTTATTCAGTTCTTCGGCTATTGTAATCTGCCCCGAATTATCGCTTAGAAACGATTCACCATTCTCACTTACTACAATATAGCCAATCATTTGATCATGAATATTACAGCCCACTACAACCAAGCCTGATCGCGGGAAATCTAGAGTAGGTGTTTCTGAATTACCATATAGTTCGATATCGAAAGAGCGTGCAGAGGAAAATGAGTACACGTGATGGCGAATAGAATCGCTATTGGGAAAACTTACTAAATCGCCGGCAGCTACCACTAAAACATTCGGCAGAAACTGCCTACCCACTTGATCCATAATGTGCGTTTTGGGGTTCGCCGGGCTATGTTCTGCGCTCGATACTTGAAACAACACAACGCCTGCAAGTGGGTTGCCATCAGCATCCACGAATAGCAAAGTATTTTCCGGTGCATTTGCCGCATAAACATTCAAGGCTGCAAAACTCAAAGAGAACATTACACATGCACAAGCAAGTGTTCGGCCAAATAGCTTCATTACTTTAGGTTGTATCAACTCGTATCTCCAAGCTCTTCTGTTATCTCTTGCAACATTCTTGTTAGCTTGTGTTCACTAACTAATCACTTTTAACTAGTTACAGCTAACTTCAAATCAGCATTTATTACCAACATATTGATTAGATATAAAATAAAATTACAGCCAAGAATAGATTTAACACGGAAAAACATCAGATGCTAATGTTACTGATGCGATATCGCTAATTGTTGGCCTATTCTATACAAATTCTCTATCGCCTTTATCGACATCTTAACGATTTTCCTAAATAAAAGCAGACCAAAGTATAAAATAACCCTCAATGCGGCGAACCTATCTCATGTGTTAAGCTAGCATTAATCAATAAGTTGAAACATCACGGAGAATATGGACATGGCACAAAAATTCCGAACTGAGCGTGATAGTATGGGTGATATCGAAGTTCCTGATGACGCTTTATATGGTGCCCAAACACAGCGCGCATTGAACAATTTTAACATTAGTGGCCTTACCCTTCCCTTTGCCTTTATTCGCGCTGTGGCGCTGATAAAATACTGTGCCGCAGAAGCCAACGCTAAACTTGATTTATTAGCGCAAAACAAAGCCGATGCCATTATGCAGGCGGCCTTAGAAGTGTTTGAGGGCCGTTGGCAAAATCAATTCCCCGTAGATGTATTCCAAACCGGTTCTGGCACTAGCACTAATATGAACGTTAACGAAGTGCTGGCTACTTTGGCCTCGCGAGCAAGTGGCCTAGATATTCACCCAAACGATGATGTTAATCTCGGCCAAAGCAGTAACGATGTTATTCCAACCGCCATTCAATTAAGCGCGGCTCGGCGTATTCAACGTAAACTACTTCCAGCGATGCAAAATCTGCGAAAAATTATCGATAAGAAAGCAATTAGCCTAGATCATGTAGTGAAAACTGGCCGTACTCACCTTATGGATGCCATGCCGCTGACACTGGGCCAAGAATTGCGCACTTGGGCCGCGCAATTAGAGCAAGCCGAACAGCGTTTAGAAGCGCTATTGCCGCAATTGCGGGCGCTACCACAAGGTGGCACTGCAATCGGCACGGGCATAAACGCTCACGCCGATTTCGCGCAAGTATTTTGTGAAAGCATGAGTAATTTTACTGAGCAGCCTTTTACACCGGCAGCCAATAAATTTGCAGGCATCGCTGGGCAAGATATCGCGGTAGCAACCTCTGGCATTATGGTTTCGGTAGCCACCGTTATGATGAAAATAGCCAATGACCTGCGCTGGATGAATAGTGGCCCGCTCGCTGGGCTTGGAGAAATTACTCTTACCGCTCTGCAACCAGGCTCCAGCATTATGCCCGGCAAGGTAAACCCGGTAATTCCTGAAGCGGTTGCCATGGCCTCCGCACAAGTAATGGGGAACCAAACAAGTATCAGTATTGCCGGCCAAAGCGGTAATTTTCAGCTGAATGTAATGCTGCCGCTAATCGCTTATAACTTGTTGCAAAGCATTGAGCTGATGTGGGCTAGCTCTAATGCATTGGCTAATCAAGCTATTGCTGAATTTCAAGTTAATGAAGATAAATTAAAGGAAGCGCTCGATCGCAACCCCATTCTAGTTACGGCGCTGAATCCAGTTATTGGCTATAACAAAGCAGCACAAATTGCTAAAGCAGCTTATCAACAAAACCGCCCGGTTTTAGAAGTAGCCACAGAGATGACGGATTTAACCGAAACTGAACTTAAAGCACTTTTATCACCCCTAGAATTAACCACAGGTGGATTACATAAATGAAACAATTAAATATTTTAATTACTGGCGCTAACCGTGGCATTGGCCTGCAACTGGCAAAGCAATATGCGGAACAGGGCGCAAACGTTTTTGCAGCGTGCCGCAAAGCTAGCCAAGCACTCATTGATAGTAAGGTTACCGTTATTTCTGGCATTGATGTAACCGATAGTAAAGCAGCTCAAACTCTAAAAAATGAGCTCGGCGGCAGCAAAATTGATATTTTAATTAATAACGCTGGCATTCTTACTCGGGAAGATATTGAAAGTGCACCGGCGGCCGATATTCAGCAGCAATTTAATGTAAACGCATTAGCTCCCTTGCAACTAACTTTGGGCCTACGCTCACAATTAAACAGCAACGCAAAAGTAATCATGATTACCAGCCGCATGGGTTCCATGAGCGATAACGGTAGTGGTGGCTATTATGGCTACCGTATGTCGAAAGCGGCACTAAACGCAGCGGGTGTCTCGCTTGCTTGTGATTTAAAGCCTGAAGGCATTGCCGTAGCCCTGCTACATCCGGGCTACGTGCAAACCGATATGGTGAACAATACCGGCGATATCACCGCCGCAGAAGCAGCTGAACGTTTGCGCCAACGCATTAGTGAACTCAACATCGAGAATACCGGTACATTTTGGCATAGCAACGGCGAAGTTTTGCCTTGGTAATTTAAATACCTACAACTTGAGAAAACAATGGTGCAAATTTCTACAGCCGATTATTAATTATCAAAATAGTATGGCGAGTGTAGTGAATGGTTTAGTTAATATTCTGCTGCACTTTTCACCAGTTCAGTGCTTTTTTGAGCAATCAGTGCAGAAATATCAGTTTTTTTCCGAAAAGGTGTTGACTGAACACGGGTGGATTCGCATAATACGCGCCGCACTGACACATACAGTGCAAATCAGAAAGATATGGCTACGTAGCTCAGTTGGTTAGAGCACATCACTCATAATGATGGGGTCGCAGGTTCGAATCCCGCCGTAGCCACCAAAAACTGATCCGCGGGAGTGGTGGAATTGGTAGACACGCTGGATTTAGGTTCCAGTGCCGCAAGGCGTGAGAGTTCGAGTCTCTCCTTCCGCACCAATCAGTTTTTTGCTGTTTAGATTCAGTTGGGGTATAGCCAAGTGGTAAGGCAGCGGGTTTTGATCCCGCCATTCCCAGGTTCGAATCCTGGTACCCCAGCCATCTTCCCTACGGCAGTTCTCCACGTAATACCATACGAATAATCCCTGGTGGGGTATAGCCAAGTGGTAAGGCAGCGGGTTTTGATCCCGCCATTCCCAGGTTCGAATCCTGGTACCCCAGCCAATTTCTTGTAAGAACTGAATTGCGGTGGTGGCGGAATTGGTAGACGCGCTAGCTTCAGGTGCTAGTGTCCGAAAGGATGTGAGGGTTCGAGTCCCTCTCTCCGCACCAATTCAGCACTTACAGAATAACTCGTTTTACTTGTATTCAGCTTTTATCTTCTCGTTCGAAAATCACTTTGATAACGAAGCACCCGCAAAGCGGCCCACCATGCTGCGTAATTTCTTTGTGCGCGCCAAAACTGAAAAAGCCGAACGGCGGGCAACTTGCAAAAATGGGTGCTCAGATCTGAATATACGAGCTATGGAATCTAACCCTTGCCCCATCAATGCATTTTCTATTTGTCGCTGTTTTAGCACCTGCTGAAGCTTCACTACAAATTCAGCATTATCATCAGTAAATTTCCGCACTAGATTTCTCACCGCTGCTACATCACGTAAACCCAAATTAACGCCCTGCCCAGCCAGTGGATGCACACCATGTGCAGCATCACCGATAACTAATGCATTAAACGATGGTTCATAGTAACGCAATGCATGTTGGTGCTTCAGTGGAAAACTACCAAAATTCTTCAGAGTGAAAGCGCCTATTTCGCCACCAAAACGTTGAAAAAGCTCGGCCTCCACATTATTTTTCTGCCAACCTTTGATTTCAGCCGTATCTGCATAAACGATTAAACAAGCCTGCTGATTCGCTAGCGGTAACAAAGCATGCACTTCACGGCCACAAAATGTTTGCCAAGTTGCAGCTGGAATTTCTTCGGCAACACTTACCGTTGCGAGTAAACAGCGCTCTTGGTAGCTCGCACCCGCAGTACCAATACCTACAGCATTGCGCACTCGAGAGCTAATGCCATCGGCTCCGATTAAAAACTGATAAGGGATATATTCGCCAGTATCGGTAACCACGTTCCAAGCTGCATCTTCGCTTTCGTTGGCTCGCGCTATTTTAGCAAAGCCCTCAGTACGATAAATCACCCGATCATGCGCTTTTAAACGCTCGGTAAGCACCCATTGCAGCGCTTTATTTTCCACCATGTAGCCCAATGGTACTGCGCTTCCAGCTGGCTGATGAAGGCTTTTGCCAGATAGCTCAGTGTCCGCGCCAAACTGCAACCAATCGCCGCCCTCTTCGCGAACAGCCAACTGCACAAATTCTTGTACCCGTGAGCCCGCCACTTGTGGCCAAACACCTAAGGCATCAAGCAAAGCTATGTTATCTGCGGTAACGGCTGATATACGCAAATCGTATTCGCCAGTAGGGTCAAATTCAGTTTCTGGGTAGGGCTCAAGCACTACAACTTTGCGGCCAGCTTCTGCTAATGCGAGCGCCATGGCTGCACCTACCATACCGCCACCAACAACAACCCACGGCAACTGTACATTCAGTTGTTCAATGCTTTGCGATTGCTCGTCTGGCTGATTTTTTGTGAGATGCTTTATCACTGAATTCTCCACGGCGATTATTACAATACATAGCGAACAAATGATTTTCATCTGCGCCTAAATCAATAAACTCAGAAAAAACGGCAAGCTAAACTTCTGCAGTTAAGCCCGAGCAACTGAACCCTAGTAACTATTATGCCGCAAAGCTAAAGGATGCGGAAATCTGAATCTATTTGCCAGCCGAATATTTGATTCTCATGTTATAATAGCAAGCTAACATTTACCCTAACTCCATGGGTGGTATTTCTGAATCCGGTTATTCTTGCTTCCGTATTGCTGCTGTTTGCAGAACTGTGTTTCGCAGGCACCAGCGCCATGGTAAAGCACCTCACACCTGAAGTGCCTTTTTTTCATCTTGTGTTTTTTCGAAACCTTTTTGCTTTTTTAATTTTAATTCCTTGGCTTATTCGTAAACGCCATACGGCATTTCGTACTACTCAGCTGCGATTACATATCTTTCGCGGTATAGCTGGCGTAGGTGCTATGTATCTATTCTTCTTGGTGATATCGCAAGTTTCACTAGCAAAAGCCACCCTGGTGTTGCTTATGGCTCCGTTCCTAATCCCGGTAATTAGCTATTTTTGGCTCAAAGAACGAATTTCAGCTCGCTTGTGGTTTGCCATTAGCTTGGGATTTTTTGGTGTACTCATCTTCCTCAACCCATTTTCAGGCCCGTTACCCGCAGTAATGCTACTCGCGGTGCTAGCGGCCGCACTAGCCGCTTCTACCAAAACAATAATTCGGCAAATGGCAAGCACCGAATCGCCAAGTAAAATAGTGTTCTATTTTTCTTTTTTTGCCACGGTAGTAACTGCTATTCCGGTTATTGTCGATTGGCAAACTTTGAGCCTAAAGCTTTGGTTAGGTGTTGCCACCATGGGCCTGTTTGCAGTGCTTGGCCAACTCACCATGACTCGTGCGTTTAGTATTGCGCCGCCATCACAAGTAGGCGTATTTACTTATAGCTCGGTATTGTTTGCGGGCTTAATTGGCTACCTAATCTGGGGCGAGGCATTTACTTGGAATATGTTCTTAGGATCTCTAATCATTATCGCTGCTGGGTATGCAGCAATTCGGCATAGCCGCGGGCCTAGTGCTGCATCTGCTCCGATGCCAACTTCTGAGCCTGTAGTAAGCGCCCCAGCTCGTCATGATGCCAAGAATAAGCAATCGTAATTCATATTTAGGAAAGAAATCGCTGAAAATCAACGCCTGCAAAGCTAGCAAGGTAGCGTACGAATTGCGAACAAGGTAGAATACGCTCCCTTTTGTACAAGCGGTGGAATGAAAACAAGGTTATGAGTAAAAAGGTATATATCAAAACCTGGGGTTGCCAAATGAATGAGTATGATTCCGGTAAAATGGCGGATCTACTTCATGCGCACCTTGGTTACGAACCAACAGCTGAAGCTGAAGATGCTGATTTAATTCTTTTAAATACCTGTTCGATTCGCGAAAAAGCGCAAGAAAAGGTATTTCATCAACTCGGCCGCTGGAAATTACTCAAGCAAGATAAACCCGATTTAATTATTGGCGTGGGTGGCTGTGTGGCTTCGCAAGAAGGCGCCGCTATTCGTTCACGTGCACCTTTTGTTGATTTAGTTTTCGGCCCGCAAACACTGCATCGCTTGCCCGCTATGCTAAAAGAACTTAGCGAAGGCAGTGGCTCAGTAATTGATATTTCATTCCCAGAAATTGAAAAATTTGATCGCCTTCCTGATCCTATTGCCGAAGGCCCAACCGCTTTCGTATCCATTATGGAAGGTTGCAGCAAATACTGTACGTTCTGTGTAGTACCTTACACTCGCGGCGAAGAAGTAAGCCGCCCAGTAGACGACGTTCTATATGAAATCGCGCAACTCGCCGACCAAGGTGTCCGTGAAGTAAACCTACTTGGCCAGAACGTGAATGCATTTCGTGGCCCACATCACGATGGTGATATTTGTAGCTTTGCTGAGCTCTTGCACTTGATTGCGGCCATTGATGGTATTGATAGAATTCGTTATACCACTTCGCACCCGGTGGAATTTACCGATGATATCATTGCCGCCTATGACACTATTCCTGAATTGGTAAACCACCTACACTTACCAGTACAGAGCGGTTCTGATCGTGTTCTTGCGCTTATGAAGCGCGGCCACACTGCCATTGAATACAAATCACAAATCCGAAAATTAAAGAAGGTACGGCCAAATATGGCAATGTCTTCTGATTTCATCATTGGCTTTCCTGGTGAAACCAATGCCGATTTCGAAGCCACTATGGATTTAATTCAAGCGATCGATTTTGATCTAAGCTTTAGCTTTATCTACAGTGCACGCCCCGGCACACCGGCAGCAGATTTACCTGATGATGTAACAGAGCAAACCAAAAAAGATCGTTTGCAGTTATTGCAGCAGCGTATTAATCAACAGGCGCAACGGCACGCACGGCAAATGCTGAACACTGAGCAACGTATTTTAGTAATTGGCCCTTCGAAGAAGAATCCAATGGAACTCAGTGGCCGTACTGAGAACAATCGGGTTGTAAACTTCGAAGGCCGCCCCGATATGATTGGTAAGTTCATTGATGTATTGATTACTGAAGCGCTGCCTAATTCGTTGCGCGGTGATTTAATTCGCGAAGAACATGAAATGGGCTTACGTGTTGATACGGCTCCGCAAGCTATTCTTGCCCGTAACCCGGAAGCACCTGATGATTTAGGGGTAACCCACTTTAATCCGGCTGCACCCACAAACTAGATACTTGTAAATATAAGTTGAGAGGATTGGTTGAGTAATTCTGTTGAAAGCGTAGATCTATATTTAGAGCCAGCCGATAGCCAGCGCTTAGCTGGCTTGTGCGGCCCATTCAATGACAATATTCAGCATATCGAGCGCCGCTTGGGTGTAGAAGTGATTCAAAACAATAATCACTTTCGCATAATCGGCGAGCCTGTTGCGTTGCGTGCTACACAGGAAATTCTCAAGAATCTCTATGTGGAAACCGCCCCAGTTCGCGGCCAGCAAAAAGCAGTAGATCCAAATCAAGTGCACCTAGCAATTCAAGAAAGTAATGCACTTGAACAAGATGAAGGCCCCGAATACGACCCAATGACGCTGATTAAAACCAAGCGCGGGTTAGTTAAACCGCGCAACAAAAATCAGCAAGGTTACGTTCGTGCAATAGTAACGAATGATATCAACTTCGGCGTTGGCCCCGCAGGTACGGGTAAAACCTACCTTGCAGTAGCTGCCGCGGTAGATGCGCTCGAGCGCCAAGAAGTACGTCGTATTTTACTAACTCGCCCAGCAGTAGAGGCAGGTGAAAAACTTGGATTTTTACCCGGCGATTTGGCCCAAAAAGTAGATCCTTACCTGCGCCCTCTTTACGATGCACTGTTCGAAATGCTTGGCTTTGAGAAAGTAGAAAAGTTACTTGAACGCAATATTATTGAAATCGCACCACTAGCCTACATGCGCGGCCGAACCCTTAATGATGCCTTCATCATTCTTGATGAGAGCCAAAACACCACGCCTGAGCAAATGAAAATGTTCCTTACGCGAATAGGGTTCAATTCACGTGCGGTGATTACCGGCGATATTACCCAAATTGATTTACCTCGAGGGCAAAAATCTGGGCTACGGCAAGCCATTGAAGTATTGAATGAAATCGAGGGTATTAGCTTTACCTTTTTCAATGCTAAAGATGTTGTTCGCCATCCAGTGGTGCAGCGTGTTGTTGTAGCGTATGAAAATTTTGAAAATGCCAACAAGGCAGAAGATGAGCGCAAAGCTGAAGAATACCGAAAAGCCGCGGCTGAAAAGCGCGAGAGCCAACAACTAAACCAGAACAACAACCAGAGCAAAGGCGAGTAACGCTGATGAATTTTCATATAGATATTCAACGAGCTGTTGAAACGCCAGAACTCCCCAGCGATACTGATATTGTGAGTTGGGCCAGTGCTGTTCTCTCTCAGCATGATTTAACTGAAGCCGAGATGACGATTCGCATTACCAATGCTAAAGAAGTACAAGCGCTTAATCGCGAATATCGTGGTAAAGATAAACCAACTAATGTTCTATCATTTCCATTCGGTGATGAATTGCCTGATGAAGTAGTGCTTGATATACCATTGTTGGGCGATATTATAATTTGTGAGCCCGTATTAAAAGCTGAAGCAATTGAGCAAAATATTGCATTTGCGCATCACTTTGCGCATCTTGTTGTTCATGGCACCTTGCATCTGCTAGGTTATGATCATTTAGAAACACCTGAAGCGGAAGAAATGGAAACACTCGAAGCTAAGATATTAGCCACTTTTGATATTCCAAATCCTTACGCTAATGAGCAGCAAACGCCTGCTTTATCTAATCACTCGAGGAGCGAGTAAACATCGATGAACGATGATAAACCCCACCCTGGGAACGGTTCACCACGTAAATCCTGGGCACAAAAACTTTTACAGGCATTTAACGGTGAACCTACCAGCAGAGAAGAGCTGGTTGATATGATTCAGGACGCGGAGAATCGCGACTTGATCGATTTAGATACAAAAGAAATGATTGAAGGTGTACTAGATGTTGCTGAGCTTAAAGTTCGCGATATCATGATTCCTCGCTCACAAATGGTAACCATTGATAAGAATCAAACCGTTGAAGAGTTTTTACCTACGGTTATTCAAACTCAGCATTCTCGCTACCCTGTTGTGAGCGAAAATAAAGACCATATTGAAGGTGTATTGCTCGCCAAAGATCTGCTCAGTTACGGCTTTAATATGGCCGATGAACCTTTCTCTCTTAAGCAAGTAATGCGCCCTGCCGTAATAGTTCCTGAAAGTAAAAGGGTAGATGCGCTGCTCAAAGAGTTTCGCTCGAAGCGCTACCACATGGCAATTGTTGTTGATGAATACGGTGGTGTTTCAGGCTTAGTAACTATTGAAGACATCCTTGAAGAAATTGTTGGTGAAATCGAAGATGAAACTGATGACGAAGATTCCAGTAGCGATATTCGCCGCATTAATAACTCTCGCTTTGCGGTGAAAGCGCTTACTACTATCGAAGATTTTAACGATTTCTTCCATACCGATTTTGCTGATGATGAATACGATACTATTGGCGGCCTAGTAGCGCATAACTTTGGCCACTTGCCTGAAATTGGTGAATCAGTAGTAATTGGTGAACTTACCTTCAAAGTAACGGCAGCTGATCGCCGCCGCATACAGCAATTACAGGTATCGCTACCGGCAGAAGCTTAATAAGCGGCGGCAATGGAGATTTCCCAAACATGTTTCAAGGTTTGAATTCCCGGTTTGCGCATGTAATGCAAACCAAGCCGTTTTTAACCCAACCGCGTTGGCGCAACAGCCTGATGTTTTTAGCTGGTGCCGCAATGTTATTCGCTTATGCTCCATTTCAGCAAGGCTGGTTGGTTCCACTGCTACTTACCGTTTGGTTACTCGCTTTAGTTCGCAGCCAAACTGCTAAACAGGCAACCATTACTAGTTTCTTTTTTGGTTTTGGTTGGTTTGCTACCGGCGTAAGTTGGGTGTTTGTGAGTATCGATCAATTCGGTGGTTTACCATTGATTTTCTCGATATTTCTGATGTTACTGTTATGCCTCTATTTAGCGCTATTCCCAGCTCTAGCTGGCTGGTTGTGGTTTCGCTCGCGCAAATATACCTCGGGCTTTAGCTTATTACTCTTACCTTTCATTTGGTTAATCACTGAATTTCTGCGCGGTTGGTTCCTTACCGGCTTCCCATGGTTAAGTTTGGGGTATTCACAAACTACATTAACACTAGGAAATTTAGCGCCTTATATCGGTGAAATCGGCATAAGTGTTGTGCTGCTGATGATTGCCATCAGCGTTACTATGCTTATTTTGCGTAAACGTTTTGAATGGTTATTCGTTCCCGTTGTAATTTTTGCTTTAGCTTGGTTTTCTCCGCGCTGGAATAACTTAGAGCCCACTGGCGAAACTATTCAGGTAGCACTCGTTCAAGGAAATGTGGAGCAAGATTTAAAGTGGGATGCTGCCCAGCAATGGCCAAACCTACAAATCTATTTGGCACTCACTGAAGGCTTTTACGATCACGATTTAATAATCTGGCCGGAATCGGCGATTACCTACATAGAACCCCTAGCACAACATCATCTTGCGGCACTCGATCAGCGTTTAGTAGCCGAGGGAAGCACCCTTATTAGCGGAATTATTGATCTAGATCGGCGCACCGATGCCTTTTATAACTCTATGATTGTCTTGGGTGAGCAATCAGGTAGTTCATGGTTTTATGGCCATGATAACCGCTATCAAAAGCATCATCTTTTACCGATTGGGGAGTTCGTGCCGTTTGAATCAATATTGCGGCCGCTGGCACCATTATTTAACTTACCAATGTCGTCTTTTAGCCGCGGTTCTTCAGTGCAACCCAATTTAGATGCCAACGGCGTAAATATTGCTGCCAATATTTGCTACGAAGTTGCCTTTAGCCGGCAAATTCGAGCTAATTTTCAACCCGGTACACAACTCCTGCTAACCATTAGCAACGATTCATGGTTTGGTGATTCTCATGGCCCGCACCAACATTTAGAGATCGCTAGAATGCGCGCTAGGGAATTAGGAAGGCCACTGCTGCGAGCCACCAATAACGGCATAACTGGTGCTTTCGATGAACATGGCAACACTTTAGTTCGGCTACCCCAATTCACCGCAGGTGTAGCGAGTACTCATGTTGTTTTAGTATCGGGAACTACATTGTTTGCTCGCTTTGGCGACACGATTGCTTGGTTGCTAGCTGCATTGTTCGCCATGCCAGGTTTAAGGTGGAACCAAAGGTGGAAAACAAAGGTGAAAATGCGTAAGCGAACATAGTCAATCAATTCTAAAAACTATACACTTAAGGGCTACTGTAGCCCTTTGGTCTATCATCAAAAGGAAAAAAATATGGGCAATTTAATCGATGCCATTTTATTTACTGTTTTAGTAGCCTCCGCCGGCCTTGGTGTGGCGAGCCTAATCGTTGGTTGTTTACCTGCTCCTGCAGGAACTGATAACCAAGCAAAAGCAACCGGCCGAATCGAAGCATTCTTTTTTGGCGTAAGCGGCATTGTGATTGCACTGGTAATGTGGCTAGCAATGATTTTTAATTCCTAAGTTTAATTCAGGTAACAGGTAGTAGTTTAATGACGCGGAAAATTGAGGAACAATATCAACCAACACAGCTAGAGCCTGAAGTTCAGCAACGTTGGGAAAACGATCAAGTATTTACGGTTACTGAAGATGAAAGCAAAGAAAAATTCTATTGCTTATCTATGTTCCCGTATCCAAGTGGTAAGTTGCACATGGGCCATGTGCGTAACTACACACTCAGTGATGTTGTTGCTCGCTATCAGCGTTTACTCGGCAAAAATGTGCTCCACCCTATTGGTTGGGACGCGTTCGGATTACCCGCTGAAAACGCAGCTATACAAAATAAATCAGCTCCCGCGAAATGGACCTACCAAAATATTGGCGATATGCGCAATCAGCTAAAAGCGTTGGGCTTTGGTTACGATTGGGATCGTGAAATGGCTACCTGCCACCCTGAATATTACCGTTGGGAACAGTGGTTCTTTACTAAGCTTTATGAAAAAGGCTTGGTATACAAGAAAAACTCTACCGTTAATTGGGATCCAGTTGATCAAACTGTACTGGCTAACGAGCAAGTGATCGATGGCCGTGGTTGGCGCTCTGGTGCTTTAGTTGAGCAAAAAGAAATTCCTCAGTGGTTTGTGAAAATTACAGCATACGCAGATGAACTATTGAGCGATTTAGATCAACTCGACGATTGGCCTGACCAAGTAAAAGCTATGCAGCGCAATTGGATTGGCCGTTCAGAAGGTGCCCAAATCACTTTCCAAGTTGAACAGTTTGATATGGCGCTGAGTGTTTATACCACTCGCCCAGATACGCTTTATGGCGTTACCTATATGGCGGTAGCCGCACAACATCCTTTGGCTCAAAAAGCAGCACAGCAAAACCCCAAAGTGGCCGATTTTGTTGAGAGCTGTAAGCAGCAAAAAGTTGCCGAAGCTGAATTAGCCACGATGGAAAAGCGCGGTATTGCTACCGGGTTTACCGCTAAGCACCCGCTAACCGGCGAATCGGTTCCAGTTTGGGTGGCCAACTTCGTACTTATGGATTACGGCACCGGTGCAGTGATGGCGGTTCCCGCCCATGATCAACGCGATTTCGAATTCGCCAGTGCCTATAAGCTTGGCATTCAACCGGTAATTGATAGTGGTACTGAACATGATTACAGCGAATCGGCGTTAGTTGAAAAAGGCACGCTGATTAATTCCGGTGAATACAACGGATTAAGTTCAGCAGAAGGGTTTGCAGCCATTGCCAATAAATTGCAAGAAATGGGCATTGGTGAACGCCAAGTAAACTTCAGGTTGCGTGATTGGGGCGTTTCTCGCCAACGTTACTGGGGTACACCGATTCCGATGTTGAATCTCGAGAATGGTGAATCAGTTGCCGTTCCAGAAAATGAATTACCCGTTCGTTTACCGGAAGATGTGGTAATGGACGGCGTTACTTCGCCAATTAAAGATAACCCGGAATGGCGCAAAACAACCTACCAAGGTATGCCTGCCGAGCACGAAACCGATACCTTTGATACCTTCATGGAATCGAGCTGGTACTACGCGCGTTATTGTTCACCACGGCATAGCGACGGCATGCTTGATCCAGCGAAAGCGAACTATTGGTTACCCGTTGATCAATATATTGGTGGCATTGAACACGCTATTTTGCATTTACTGTATGCCCGTTTCTTCCACAAACTCATGCGCGATACCGGTTTAGTGCAATCCGATGAGCCGTTCAAACGCTTACTTTGCCAGGGTATGGTGCTGGCCGATAGTTATTACCGCGAAGATGAAAACGGCGGTAAATCTTGGTTCTCTCCTGTTGATGTGGATATCAGCCGCAACGATAAAGGCGAAGTAACCCAAGCAATCTATACGAAAGATGGCAAACCCGTAATTCATGCTGGCATCAGCAAGATGTCGAAATCGAAGAACAATGGTATCGATCCGCAGATTATGGTGGATAAATACGGCGCCGATACTGTGCGTTTATTTATGATGTTCGCCGCGCCACCTGAACTCACTTTGGAATGGTCGGATTCTGGTGTTGAGGGTGCTCATCGGTTCCTGAAACGAGTATGGAAATTAGTTTATGATTTCCAAGAATTTGCGGGAAGCACTAATCTTGATGTGGCAAACCTGAGCGCCTCAGAAAAAGCACTGCGCCGTGAAGTGCACAAAACAATTGCCAAAGTTAGTGATGATATGGGCCGCCGGCAGAACTTCAACACTGCCATTGCCGCTATTATGGAACTAAGTAATCATTTACAAAAAGCGCCTGTTAACAGTGATAATGATAAAGCGCTAATGCAAGAAGCGCTGGATGCTATTACCCTAATGCTTTCGCCGATTACACCGCATATTTGCGAGCGTATGTGGCAGGCTCTGGGGCATAACAACGATATCAATTTTAATCAGTGGCCAACTGTAGATGAGAGTGCATTAGTTGAAGATGAGAAACTCGTGGTACTGCAAGTAAACGGTAAAGTACGCGCAAAACTCACGGTACCAGCTGATATTGATAAAGCAAGTATGGAAAAGCTAGCGCTTGAACAACCGCAAGTGCAGAAATATACCGATGGTTTCACCATACGTAAGGTGATTTATGTTCCGGGTAAATTGGTTAACATCGTTGTTAGTTAATACTTCGGTGGCGAATATTCTGCAGCAGAACGCCCGCAAGTGGCAACACGGTATGCTTTTATTAGCTGCGGTGTTGCTCCTGAGTGCCTGTAGTTTTCAATTACGAGGTGATTATCAAGTTACCTCGCAATTACAAAATATTTCGCTAGAAGCGCCCGCCCGCAGCGAGATAGGAAAACAAGTGCGAGAAATTTTCGCCCAACGTGATATCAGCCTGGTTAACCAAGAAGAAGGTATCACCCATTTAGTGGTGCACGATGATAGGCTCGATCGGCGTATTCTATCTATGTTGCCATCTGGGCAAGTTGCCGAATATGAAATAATTTATGTGCTACCAGTAACCATTACTACCCAAAGTGGGCAGGTTTCCCAACACAACATTCAAATTCTGCGTGATTACCAAGACGACCCAAATTACGCCTTAGCGAAAACCCGTGAGTTAGAAATGCTCGTTGGAGAAATGCGTGCTGAAGCGGCTAATCGTTTGTTGTTGTTATTGAATCAATTAACCATCGAATAAGAGAAAGGATGTAAGTTGCAACTTTATGCGGATCGCCTACCCGGCCATTTAAAACAAGCATTAGCGCCCGTGTACATGGTATTTGGCGATGAGCCATACCTAGTAAGCGAATGCTGTGATTTGATCCGCAAAGCGGCACGCCAGCAAGGCTTCGATGAGCGCCAGCGTTTTACTCAAGATAAAGAGTTTTCCTGGGATAGCCTATTTAATGCGAGCCACACCCTTTCATTGTTCACTAGCAAACAAATTATTGAGTTGGAGCTTCCAGAAGCCAAACCCGGCCGCGATGGCAGCAGCGCGTTAGCCGATTTCGCCAATTCACAAGCACCGGACCAAATCCTTATTCTTTTCGGTGCGCATTTACGCAAAGATCAACAAAAAAGTAAGTGGTTCCAAGCGCTGCAAAAGAATGGTGTATTTATTCCAGTTTACACTCCTGATCGCAATAAATTACCAGCTTTCGTGCAACAACGCGCAGAAAAATTGGGCCTTATATTAGATTCAGAGGCTACTCAGCAACTATGTAATTGGTACGAAGGTAATCTACTTGCTCTTAGCCAAGCGCTTGAGAAACTTAAATTACTTTACCCTGAACAACGTATCAACCTTGAAGCAGTTGAGGCGGCCAATGAAGATAGCAGCCGCTATGATGTTTTTTCTTTACGCGATACTCTACTGCAACAAAAGCCAAAAGCATTTTTACATTGTTTACAACGCTTGCTGGAAACTGGCACTGAGCCGGTATTGGTTCACTGGGTATTACAGCGCTTACATTTTACTCTAATAGCCTTGCGCCAAGCACAACGGCAAAAACAAAACTTACAGCCTATTTGGTCGGCAGAGAACGTTTGGCCGGCGATGCAAGATAGCTATTTGCAGCTTTCACGAAAAGATACGCCTTATCGTAACCAAGCCAGAATTCATTTATTGGAGCGGCTCGAATATGCTTTAAAGCGCGATTCGGGCGAATCAGCGCAAGTGCTTGCTACGCACATAGGGTTACTCTTCATGCCACAATTGAGTAAGCTTGATACACTCGCAGAATTCACTCATTCAGCAGATATCGAGAGTTGGTGATTATGGCAAATACAAAACGGCAAATAGCAATTGTGGGTGGCACCTTCGACCCCGTACATTGGGGGCATTTACAGCCAATTCTTGAGGTTGCAAAAGCTTTTAATTTTGAATGCATTCACTTACTACCTACGTGCGCTCCGCCACACCGCCAACAGCCAGAAGTTCTAAACACTCACAGGCTTGGCATGCTGGATGCCGCTTGCCAATTAGATAAGCGCTTTGTTGTTAATGATTGGGAACTACGGCAAGGCTTACCTTCCCGCACATTACCTACCCTTAAGCATTTTCACACAGTTTCAGCCGATGCCACGTTATACTTTATTATTGGCATGGACAGTTTGTTAAACCTTCCTGATTGGCAACATTGGCAACGCCTATTTGATTTTGCGCATTTCATTGTAATTCCAAGGCCTGGTTATGCTCTGGAAAATGCTAGTAATGAGGTGAAAGCATTATTACAAGAACGGCAATGCAAAAGCGAAGAAATGCAAAGCGGCAACGGTAAGATTTTTATTGCTACTACCCAGCCGCTAGATATTTCGGCAACCGAATTGCGCCAACAATTACGAAATCATCAAGAACGCCCAGAATTATTACCGGAGCCGGTTTGGAATTATATTCGCGAACATAATCTTTACCGCTAGCGATAGCTGCATCAAGCCCTACACTCGTGGTACACTCTGCGGTTGACAAATTCTATAGGAGTAACCCAGCGTTGCAAACCGAACAATTACGAGATTTTATTCTCAGCAAAATTGAAGACCTGAAAGGCCGCGATATCCAAGTTCTTGATATCCGTGATAAAACTGATGTTACCGATTTTTTAGTTATCTGCTCTGGAAACTCGAAAACGCACGTACGCAGTATTGCAAAGCACGTTGCTCTTGAAGCGAAACATGTGGGCGAAATAGCCTTAGGCATGGAAGGTGAAGATGATGGCGAATGGGTTTTAGTAGATTTCGGCCCTGTTGTTGCTCATGTAATGCAAGATAGTACTCGTGATTTTTACCAACTTGAAAAGCTCTGGGGTTAAGCCGGATCTATGCGTTTACAATTAATCGCAGTGGGCAGCAAAATGCCAAGTTGGATTTCCACCGGCTATCAAGAATATGCTAAACGGATGCCTCCTGAGTTGCCCCTCGATTTAATTGAAATACAAGCTGGTAAGCGCGGCAAAAAAGCTGATGTAGGGAAACTTACTCAGCAAGAAGGCGAGAAAATGTTAGCGGCATTAAAAGGCCCTACACATGTTGTTACCTTAGAAGTAAATGGTAAGCCTTGGGATACCCACAAACTTGCACAGCGAATGCAGCAATGGCAACTTGATGGCCGCGATGTTGCTTTTTTAGTGGGCGGCCCTGAGGGTCTATCATCAGAATGCCAAGCAAGAGCAGATGAACGTTGGTCTTTATCGCCGTTAACCTTGCCTCATCCGCTGGTTCGTGTTGTTATTGCTGAAGCTCTATTTCGAGCTTGGAGTTTATTGAGTAATCACCCTTATCATCGCGAATAATTAAAACATGAAAAAACGCGTTCCGATTCGAAATCATCAAGCAGAATCAGCCTTATACGGGCGCCGAGCTATTGTTAGTTTAAGTATTGTTGTTATTGTGTTTCTCGGCTTACTCGCTAACCTCTATAAAATTCAAGTTACCAACTTCCAAGAGTTTCAAACTCGATCCAACAGTAACCGTATCGTTGTTCTTCCGGTAGCTCCGAATCGCGGGCTTATTTATGATCGCAATGGCACTTTACTAGCCGACAATACCCCTGTTTACAGCTTGGAGGTTTCCCCGGCTGAAGTTTCTGAAATGCGAATTGCTATTGAGCAACTTGTAGAACTTTTAGCGTTACCGGCAGATACTTCCGAAAATTTCTATTCGCGATTGAATCAACCTCGCCGATTCCCGCAAATAACTCTGTTCGATAACTTAAATGAATACCAAGTTGCGCGCTTTGCCAGTGTACAGCATCAGTTTCCCGGTATTAATATCGAAGGCCGCCTACAACGCTTTTATCCCCACAGAGATTTACTTACCCATGCACTCGGGTATGTTGGCCGTATCAATCAGCAAGATGTAATTCGTTTGCGAGAGCAGGAGTTATATGCTCAATACGCCGCTACGCGAACAATTGGCAAGCTCGGTATTGAGCGGCATTACGAAAATATTTTGCATGGCGAAGTAGGTTACCAAACGGTTGAAGTAAATAACCGTGGGCGCGTTGTCCGTACCCTCGATTTCAATCCACCAACACCCGGCAGAGATATACATTTAGAGCTCGATCTTGGCTATCAGCAAGTGGCTCGAGCCCAGCTGCGTGGTCGGCGTGGCGCTATTATTGTTTTAGATGCCAACACCGGTGGTATTTTGGCACTGTATTCAAACCCGGGTTACGACCCAAACTTATTCGTAGGCGGGATTTCTAGTGCAGAATATCGAGAATTACTGAATAACACCTCCAACCCTTTAATTAACCGCGCAACCCAAGGGCGCTACGCCCCTGCTTCAACTATTAAGCCTCATTTAGGCGTTCTAGGCTTACATCTTGGGGTTATTACTGCCGAATCAAGAATATGGGACCCTGGTTGGTATAAGCTTGATGGCGTTGAACGGCGATTCCGAGATTGGCGGCAGCATGGCCATGGCTGGGTGGATATCACCAAAGCTATTGCTGAATCCTGCAATACTTACTACTACGATTTATCTTTTCAGCTAGGAATTGATAACATTTCCAGCTTTATGGGCGAAATGGGCTTTGGTAAACGCACCGGTATTGATATATCCGAAGAAAGCACGGCCTTAATGCCCGATAGAGGCTGGAAACGCGCTCGCTACAATGAACCTTGGTATCACGGTGAAACACTTTCCATTGGTATCGGCCAAAGTTTTTGGACAGTAACACCTCTGCAACTAGCTACTTCAACTAGTATAATCGCCACTGAAGGTCGGCGGCTACAACCACGCTTACTGCGAGGTATTGGCGAACAGAATGCTATTGAGCTGACTGATATTATCGAAAATCCACCGCTGGTTTTAAGCGATCCTGCGCATTGGCAGACAATAAAAAAGGCTATGCAGGCAACTATTACCGATGCGCGCGGAACAGCTAGATTAGCATTTGTAAATGCGCCCTACACCGCCGCAGGAAAAACCGGAACGGCTCAAGTTGTAGCCTTAAGTGATGAAACCGATGAGCGCCCGGATATTGAAGATGTTGCGGAACGTTTTCGTGATAATGCTACCTATATAGGATATGCCCCCGCAGAATACCCTGAGATTGTAGTGGCTATTGCCTTAGAAAACGTTGGCGGCGGTGGCAGAAATGCGGCACCTGTTTCACGAGCATTAATGGATTATTACTTTGCCAACGACGAGGAAAAGGCGGCTATACTGCAAGCCATAGAAGACGAGGAAGCCGATGCAAACAACTGAAGAACGGCAACGTAACCCATGGTTGGCTAAATTGCATATCGATGGCCCCTTATTCCTAGGCTTAATTGCCCTTTGCTGTGTGAGCTTATTCGTTATCTATAGTGCCGGTGGGCAAGATTTGGGATTGGTTCAACGGCAAGTAATTCGTATGGGAATTTCATTCGGGGTGCTGTTCATCGTTGCCCAAATTGCACCTGATACTTTTCGTAACTATGCAGTACCGGTATACATTGCTGGGCTACTGATGTTGGTAGCGGTGATGTTTTTTGGCGTTACCGGTAAAGGCGCACAACGTTGGCTTGATATTGGTGTAACTCGAATTCAGCCCTCAGAAATAATGAAATTGGCAGTACCTATAATGCTTGCTTGGTATTGCGCGCGAAATCCCGTGCCTATTCGCTTCTTACAGGTATTAGGTGGCCTTCTTTTGGTGTTGGCGCCCACCCTACTTATAGCTCGGCAACCGGATTTAGGTACATCGGTACTTGTAGCAAGCTCAGGTATTTTTGCGCTGTTCCTTGCGGGCATGAGTTGGCGATTGGTGTTTACTGGCGCACTTACACTCGGTGCTTCATTACCGGTGTTTTGGTTTTTTCTACTACGTGAATATCAACGCCAGCGAGTACTTACTTTTTTAAATCCAGAGAGCGATCCTCTCGGTTCTGGTTACCACATTATTCAATCGAAAATAGCCATTGGTTCGGGTGGTGTTGAAGGAAAAGGTTGGCTGCAAGGTACCCAATCGCAACTGGAGTTTTTGCCCGAACGCCATACCGATTTTATTTTTTCTGTATTTAGCGAAGAGTTTGGCTTTATTGGGGTTGTTGGCTTACTTATTTTGTATAGCTTTGTGATTTTTCGTGGCATGTTGTTGTCTATTCGAGCACAAAGTAATTTTCAACGTATTCTCGGTGGCAGCATCACTCTTACATTTTTCATCTACGTACTGGTTAACATAGGTATGGTTTCCGGTGTTTTACCCGTAGTAGGAGTACCGCTTCCGTTGATTAGTTACGGTGGTACTTCAATGGTTACAATGATGGCTGGGTTTGGCATTATTATGGGTATTGCAACTCATAGGCGGCTAGCAATTAGCCAATCAACATAGTTTTTAAGGATTAATTTATGCAACGTATTTTGAGCTCATTATTACGCCCTCGAGTACTAGCTTCCGTTATGATAGCGGGCTGCTTCTTTGGGCAAGGTGCGTTAGCAAATGATTGGAGCGAAGCCGAACGCGCGTTTATTCAAGAGTTAGAGCAAGAATATAATATTCCTCGAACGCGCACTGAGGCCCTTCTGCGCGAAGCGATAAAAAGCCAAGATATTATCGATTCAATTACGCGACCATGGGAAGCACGCCCTTGGCACGAATATTATAAAATATTCTTAACCCAACGCCGTTTAGATGCTGGTATTGAATTCTGGAATGAGAATGAAGAAACGCTAAACCGCGCTGCCGAAACATACGGCGTAGCACCCGAAATTATTGTTGCCATCATGGGCGTAGAAACATTCTACGGCACTATCATGGGCCGCCATAGGGTGCTTGATGCATTGTATACCCTTGGGTTTCATTACCCACCTCGGCAAACATTTTTTCGCGGCGAACTTCGCCAGTTTATTCAATTAAGCGAAGAAGAAAACCTACCAGCTACTGAAATCCTAGGCTCTTATGCCGGTGCCATGGGGTTTGGTCAGTTTATTTCTTCAAGTTATCGCCATTATGCCGTAGATTTTAATGGTGATGGTGTACGCGACCTTATGGGTAACGTAGACGATGCCATTGGCAGTGTTGCTAACTACTTTGCAGAACATCGTTGGCAAGCAAATCAACCAGCGGCAGTTCCTGCTTGGGTTAGCGAAAATACGCCAATAGATGAGCTAACCTCGGGCCGCGGCCAAGTTCTTACCCATACTGTAGGTGAGCTGCGTGAGCACAACATTCACTTTATTACCGCACTTCCTGATGCCACGCCTGCGCGTTTATTCGCTTTTGAAGAACCTGAGGGCAATTATTCCTATTGGGTTGGTTTACCGAATTTTTACGCCATCACGCGTTACAACCATAGCCCGCTCTATGCAATGGCTGTGCTACAGATATCGAAACAGTTGCGCGAACATAGATAGTTAATTAGCAATACTGAAAAACCGTACTATAAAACCACTCAGCAAAAACAATAATGATAAACAAAGGTATGAGAATTATGCTCGAAACAGCGGCCAATAAAATTATCTTGGTATGCATACTATCTGCCCTCGTTTCTGGTTGTGCAAGTTCCACCAACAACCAACGTTACCGCCTAAATCAAGATCAAGCTCCGGCAAGAGTGCCAACAGCAGCAGAACTTTACCAAGTAGAACCTCGGCACGAACCGGTGAGCCGAGTTGGTAACTTGCCCTATCAAGTGAATGGTGTGCAATATTATGTTCTCGATACAAATGAGGGCTATAACGAGGTAGGAATAGCCTCGTGGTACGGGCAGAAATTTCACGGCCATCGCACCTCAATGGGTGAGTTTTTTGATATGTATGGCCTAACCGCAGCACATAAAACCTTGCCTCTACCCAGCTGGGTGCGGGTAACCAACCTTGATAACAACAAGGAAATTGTGGTCCGCGTAAACGATAGAGGTCCTTTTCATCCAGATCGAGTTATTGATCTTTCTTATGCAGCCGCCTATGCCCTTGGCATTGATAGAACAGGCACTGGCCGAGTTCATATCGAGGCTATTACTCCAAGCCGAGAAAGTAATGTTCTGGCTGCAGAGAGCAGCGGTGATGAATATACCCACTTCATACAGGTTGCAGCAGCAAGAGAAGCTGCCAACTTAGAGAACTTACAGCTACGTTTACAAGAAGTTTATGCGTTAGATGCAACTACTCAGCTGCAAAATGGTCTGAATCGTTTATTATTAGGCCCGTTTACTGAGCAACAAACCATGCAGTGGATTAACCGTTTACAGGCTGATGGATTTGATGGAATATTCCGCGTTCCAATTAGCCAAAGCCCGTAAACACATATCGGTAAATACATATTTTTGGTATACTCTGCACACTTGCTAATTAGGCAATTGCAGTAGCTGAAAGAATATTACCTCCCATAAAAGCAGCGGCATTCAGCATAATGATCTTAAAGCCCGTTTAACTGAAGAGAAACTTTGTAATTATGAATAGCAACCGAATTTTATTTGTTCTGATGAGCATTGCTCTGGTTCTTTTTCAAGGCGTTGCCAGTGCTCAATCTGTTGTGCCACCAGTACCGAACGTGAACGCACGTGCCTATGTCATGATGGACTATACTACGGGCCAAATTATTGCCAGTGAAAATGCTGATGAGTTACACGGCCCTGCCAGTTTAACCAAAATTATGACCAGCTATATTATTGGCCGCGAACTGCAAAGTGGTAATATATCCGAAACGGATATGGTAACTATTAGCCGAAATGCTTGGGCACGTAACTTTCCTGGCTCTTCTTTAATGTTTATCGAAGTTGGCAAAGAAGTTTCAGTAAAAGATTTGAACTATGGAATTATTATCGCCTCTGGTAATGATGCCTGTGTTGCTATGGCCGAACACATTGCCGGCACCGAAAGTGCATTTGCCGATTTAATGAACGCATACGCTGGGAAGCTTGGCATGACTAATACCAACTTTGCCAACTCTCATGGTTTACCTGCTGATGACCAGCGGACAAGTGCTCGAGATATGGCAATTTTGGCGCGTGCAATGATTCAAGATGTTCCTGAAGAATACGAGATCTATAAAGAGCGCGAATTCACTTTTAATGGCATTCGCCAATACAACCGTAATTCCTTGCTTTGGGATCGTAGCCTAAACGTAGATGGTATGAAAACTGGCTTCACTACAGAATCCGGGTACAGCTTGGTTACTTCGGCCGTTGATGGTGAAACACGCTTAATAACTGTGGTAATGGGTACCGCAAGCGAAGCAGCTCGTGCAGCCGAATCGAAAAAGTTACTCAACTACGGTTTCCGTTATTTTGAAACAGTAACTGCATACAGCGCAGGTGATGAAATGGCCACGCAACGTATTTGGGGTGGCAGTGCTGATGAAATTAAATTAGGTGCTGGGGAAGATGTTGTTATTACCCTTCCACGCGGACAACGCCAGAACCTAAATGCAAATTTTGTTCTTGATAATGTGTTAGAAGCACCGTTAGCCGAGGGCCAAGTTGTAGGCACTGTAAATCTAACGCTTGATGGTGAAGATATTGCCAGCTTCCCATTAGTAACCTTGCAAGCAATCGAGCAAGGTGGCTTCTTTAAGCGTATAATGGATAGCATTAAGCAAAATTTTAGCGACGAATAGTTTAAATCTGAGTTTGTCGGCACCATATTGTTGGCAAGAAGGTTTAACACTTAGGCAAAATCTCCGCTTTCAACGGAGATTTTTGTTTATTTAACGCGTAATTGATTTATTCAAGCCACATTAACCATCGCGGGCTTGGGGAGCAGTACAATGAACACGAAATTTGATGAACTACTCGATTTCCCATGCGATTTTACATTTCGCGTAATGGGGGTTGCTTCTGAAACACTTCCAGATGAAATTATATCTGTAATTCAGAAACATGCGCCTGGCGATTACAGCCCGGAAATCAAACCTTCGAGTAAAGGGAATTACTGGTCGATTTCAGTATGCGTTGTGGTGACAAGTAAACATCATGTAGAAACTCTTTACAAAAGCTTATCTGACATCGAAAAAGTCCGCTACGTTTTGTAACACCTTAACGACATAGAGGCTGATCGCAATAAGCCACGGCAACGTTTACCCTCTAACGCATAATCATGAATAACCACAACCTTTATCGGGTGGAGTTCCCGATACAGCGGAGTATAATAGCGCAATGAGCAAGTTAATTGTCCGCCAGCTCCAAAACACGGATTACGAGCCGGTTTGGAAAGCGATGCAAAACTTTACCGATTCTCGTAATGAAGATACCGATGATGAGCTTTGGATTGTGGAGCACCCGCCAGTATTTACCCAAGGGCAAGCGGGCAAAGAAGAGCACTTGCTAGCCCCAGGAAATATTCCTGTTGTTCCGGTAGATCGCGGTGGCCAAGTAACTTACCACGGGCCCGGTCAGTTGGTAGTTTATTTTATGCTAGATATACGTCGGCGCAAAATGGGTGTTCGCCAACTCGTTACGGCGATAGAAGATACTGTTGTTGCGGCGCTTGCAAAGCATGGTATTAGCGCTGCACCTCGCCCTGATGCACCCGGCGTGTATATTGGCGAAGAAAAAGTATGCTCTTTAGGTTTGCGAATTCGCAAAGGTTGCTCATTTCATGGCCTAGCGCTCAATGTAAACATGGATTTATCACCATTTTCACGAATAAACCCATGCGGTTATGCCGGTATGGTAATGACACAAACCTCGGCCCACGGTGGCCCTGATAGTGTTGAACAAGCAGCTAAGCATGTTGTGCAGCTTTTTGCAGAACAACTTAGTTACATTCAGATTGAAGAACAAACGGGGCTGCCAGAACGTAATGTCTAAACAAGCAACGTCTATCAAAACGGCTAAACTTGAAGCCGGAGAAAAATTACGCGACGCAGATAAAATGTCGCTGATTCCAATCCAAGTGCTACCCACTGAGCGCGAGCAAATGCTGCGTAAACCAGATTGGTTGAAGGTTAAACTTCCGCGCTCAACTGATAAAATTGATAAAATTAAGCAAGCTATGCGCAAGCATGGTTTGCACTCAGTATGCGAAGAAGCTTCTTGCCCTAACCTACCTGAGTGCTTCAATCACGGTACCGCAACCTTTATGATCCTCGGCGATATTTGCACACGCCGTTGCCCATTCTGTGATGTTGCCCATGGTCGGCCATTACCGCCAGATCCGAAAGAAGCAGAAAAACTCGGCCTTACCATTCATGATATGGGCGTGAAATATGTTGTGGTTACCTCTGTGGATCGTGATGATTTACGTGATGGTGGTGCGCAACATTTTGCCGATTGTATTCGTGAAATTCGTGCCCATACGCCGAGCATTAAAGTAGAAGTATTAGTGCCTGATTTCCGTGGCCGCATGAATATTGCACTCGATATCCTCAGCGATGAAGCCCCTGATGTGTTTAATCACAACTTGGAAACAGTTCCGCGCATGTATAAAGCAGCGCGGCCGGGGGCAAACTATCAGTGGTCACTTGATCTGCTGAAACTTTACAAAGAACGCCGCCCTGATGTTCGCACTAAATCTGGATTGATGGTTGGTTTAGGTGAAACTAACGAAGAAATTCTAGAAGTTATGGAAGATCTTCGTCGGCATAACGTAGATATGCTCACCATTGGCCAATATTTGCAGCCAAGCCGCCACCATATTCCAGTAGCGCGGTATGTAACACCTGATGAGTTTGCAATGTTTAAACGAGAAGCTGATCGTATGGGCTTCACTCAAGCCGCATCGGGGCCTTTGGTACGTTCTTCTTACCATGCCGATCTGCAAGCGGCTGGGATCGAAGTAAAATAAGCCTACAATCGTTGATTGTTCGCGCTTAATCGCATTTCTCTGGATTTATAAGTTAAAACAAGGTGTGATAGGAAGTTATCGCATCTAATTATAAATCTGGAGAAAGCTATGCGTTCCCTTACAATACTGCTCTCGCTTTGCTTGCTTATTAGCAGCAGCGCTTGGGCAAACCCGGTAAAAACCGGCTACCTTGAACCTTCCCAAGAAATTATTGATATCGTTGATGCTGCCCCAGCACCAGGAGCAAGCCTAAGCTCTGATGGCAAACTGATGCTAGTGCTCGATTATCCAGCGCTGCCGGTGCTCGAGGATCTTGCCGCATCGGAATACCGCTTGGCGGGTATGCGTATCAATCCAGACAACCAAACTACCGCACAAGCACGTTACATTTCTGGCTTTCGTTTAATCGATGTTGCCTCAGGTGAACCTATTGCAATTCGTGGTTTGCCCAACAACTTACGTGCTATCAACGCATCTTGGTCACCTAATAACCGCTACATCGCGTTCGTACAAATGGAGCAAAATGCCACCCATTTATGGCGTATTGATACTCAGCGTGGGCGTGCCGAGCGTTGGTCGAAAGCTGATCTAAATGCGGTTTGGGGTGCGCAAGTTGAATGGAGCAGTGATAGTAAATCAGTGTATACGCTCACCGTAGATAGTAAGCGCGGTTCAGCTCCAAAGCGTAGCCGTGTTCCAGCAGGCCCAGTAATCACAGAATCGCGTGGCCGTTCAGCACCTGCTCGAACTTACCAGGATTTACTAGCCGATAGCCATGATGAGGCATTGTTTGATTACTATTTTAGCAGCCAAGTAGCGCGCATAGACGAACGTGGCCGTGTGCACAACCTCGGCCAGCCAGCGGTAATAAACAACATTAGCCTATCGCCAAACAGCCAGTTTGTATTAGTTACGAACCTAGATAAGCCTTATTCGTATGCTGTTCCACAATTCCGTTTTGCCCGCACTACAGCGGTTTGGAACGCACGTGGTGAAAACGTTTACACTGTTGTAGAACAAGCTATTGCTGATAACCTACCTATTGGCTTCGATGCAGTTGTTCCTTCTCGCCGCAGTATCAATTGGCGGAATGATGCCGATGCAACTTTGGTTTGGGCACACGCCGCAGATGGTGGCGATCCGCGTGCTGATGTAGAAGTGCGCGATCAAGTATTTCAACTTGCGGCTCCATTTACCGGAGAGCCGAAAAAACTTGCTGATTTAAGCTTTCGCTTCAGCCGTTTATTAGCTGCCGATGGTGAAACTGCATTAGTTTGGGAACGCTGGTGGGCCGACCGAAACGAGCGTTTATGGCGTGTTAGCCCAGAGGGTGATTCAGCACCAGAACTCATCTGGGATCGCTCTTCAGAAGATCGTTACAACGATCCAGGCATGCCTTTTACCAAGCAGCTCGCAAACGGCCGCCGAGTTCTAATTCTTGATAACGACCATATCTTGCTTACCGGCACTGGCGCTTCCGATGAGGGTGATCGCCCATTCATTGATCGCCGTAATTTAAGCACTGGTGAAACCGAGCGTTTATGGCGTTCTGAAGCACCTTATTTTGAGCGTCCGCGCAGTGTAATTGATGCCTCAAAGTTAACCTTCCTTACTCAGCGGGAAAGTATCGATACACCACCTGATTTCTACATTCGCGATGTCAAAAATGATAGCCTTAGTGCATTAACCAGTACCCCGCATCCAATGCCCCAAACATTGGAAATATCGCGTGAATTGGTCAACTATGAGCGTGAAGATGGCTTGGCAATGTCGGCAACTTTGTTCTTGCCTGCCGGTTACGATAAAGAAACTGATGGCCCATTACCTACTATCGTGTGGGCATACCCGCGTGAATACAGAAGCTCAGCAGCTGCTGCTCAGGTAAGTGGTTCACCTTATCGCTTCAATCGCATTAGCTACTGGAATCCACAGTTCTTAGCTACACAAGGCTATGCAGTATTTGATAGTGCTACTATGCCGATTGTTGGTGAAGGTGAGCAACTACCAAACGATACATTTATTGAACAGTTGGTTATGAACTCAAAGGCCGTGATTGAATTTGGTACCTCCTTAGGTGTGAGTGACCCGGATCGCTTTGCGCTTGGAGGCCATTCTTACGGGGCTTTCATGACAGCTAACGTATTGGCTCATTCTGATCTATTCAAAGCCGGTATAGCGCGTAGCGGAGCTTACAACCGCTCACTAACACCATTTGGGTTCCAACGTGAAGAACGCACAATTTGGGATGACCCTGAGTTATACCAAACCATGTCACCGTTCTTTTCGGCTCATCAAATCAAAACACCATTACTTCTGATTCATGGTACCGATGATAACAACTCAGGTACCTTCCCAATGCAAAGCGAACGCCTCTACCAAGCAGTTAAAGGTAATGGTGGTGTTGTGCGCTTAGTAATGTTGCCATTGGAATCGCATGGCTATCGTGCACGGGAATCCGTGTTGCACATGTTGTGGGAAACGGTGGAATGGTTAGATGAGTTTGTTAAAAACGCTGATGTTGAAAGCGCCGAATAAATAACAAACCAAGTTATACGCAAAGCGCCTCTTATGAGGCGCTTTTTTGTTACTCGAGGTGTTGCTGAATAAGGCGTAAATAAAGTGCTGGAACCTCACCTATTTCATGTTGCTCCATCCAGGTTTTTTCTGCTACCGGTTTCCAAGCATATCGGCCTGTTCCTTCACATGTTTTCGCAGCGAATAGCCCTATTTTCTGAGTATCACTCGAACCTAGTCGCCAAACTCCGTGTGCATCTTTTGTTCCTAGTGGTTGCTCAATAAAATCTGCCCATGGCAAGGCTTGTAAGAATTCACGCATTTCCTCTGGTGTAAACCATTGTTTATGCGTTATCACTAAGTTGCTCGCCGTAAAATTAAACTCGCCATTGCAAAATTGCCGCGCCAAATCTGGGTGCATTGCATATTCATCGGCTAGCCCCAACGCATGCCCAAGTTCATGTTGCAAAACTTGTACACTGGCATTTCGTTTGATAAAAACCACGCCATTGCGAGTATTCGCTAAACCTGAATCAGTTAATACAATATGAATTTGTGGTTTCGAAAGAAAGCTATCGCTTGGTGCATTGTTTTTATTGATGATGTTCTCAGTGCTCTCACCATATGAAATCTTAGGAGTACACCAAGCTCTGCCTAACTGCTCATGGCAATCGGATGTATAAAGATCGTGCCGCAGAACCGCGCAAAATGATACGTTTGCCGCTACTTCGCTCTGCCGATCAGTGCTATTTTCAGATGCAGTGGCAGGTAGTAACGTTTCAATTAATCGCTGATGCCAATATTGCGCCAGTAGAAAATCATCTTCCTGACCATGAAAGTTCAGCGCTATATCGCAATGTTCAGCCTCTGCAATAACACGTGGCTGAGAAAGCTCAACTTGCGATTCATTTAGCGTATTGGTAGCCAACCCTTCTAACTGAATCGATACTGGTGGGCCAATTAGCCTGAGCAGTAATATCACCAGTAATACTAGGGCGATAACAATACCAAGTACCCTCAAAGCTTGTTGTGCTTTTGCACGCAAGATCTATTAATCCTGCTCGGTGCGGATACTCTCACGTAATCGCGCGATTTCAGAGCGGGCATAGCGATGCTCGAGATATGGGTATACGTTAGTAGAAAGCGCTAGCTTAAAATAATTTAAGGCGTTGTAGTTTTGCCCTTGTGCCGCGGCTACTTTACCCATATAAAAATAGGCTTCGCATAACCGGTAATTTAGTTGGGTTTGATCATCACTACCGGCAAAAGCCTCGCGAATTAAATCATCTTCACTTACTTCATTCACAAGGTAGGCCAAAATCTTCTGGCCCCAAGCATCGCCGTTGGCTTGTTGCCATTGCTCTCTGATTTGCTCTTCCGCTCTTCCCGAATCAATTTCTTTAGCGGCAAAGTAGTACCACATTACTCGGAATGGATCTTCAATATTTTGAAAGTAATGATCGGCAAAATCACTCATGGCTAAACTGAATTGGCCATTATAATAGGCCGCTAAACCACGGTTCAAATACACATAATCATGATTAGGATTTAACTCAATAACACTATCAAAAGCTTCAAACGCACCATTGTATTCGCCGCGTTCAGCAAAGTAGATTCCCAATGAATGATAGGCATCAGCCATATCAGGTTTAAGTTCGATAGCTTGGTTAATATCAACTAGCGCCAAGGTTTTTAAACCCAAGTAATCGAAGGTAACCGCACGGCGGTGCAGAACACTTGCGCGTTGCTCATCATCAAGATCTGCGCTGTAAAGTATTTCTGTGAGTTGCAATAATTCGATTTCCATATTTTGGTCGGCCGGCAGCGGCTCTACTAAGTAAAGCTGCGCGTCTCGATGCCCTGCTACCTCAATATTTTCCTCAGAACTGCCGTTAACCGCTGGTTCACTTGGAGATACCGCACAACCCGAAATTAGTAATGCACTCATTGCTAAGCCAAATACTAAACTTGTTTGTTTACTAAAAACCGCTCGCTTCACAATCTGCACTCCAAATAGAAAATCTATTAAATCATTACACCACAGATAGCAATTACAAAAAAGCCGCAGAAATTAACTTCTGCGGCTTTTACGATTACTACCAATTAGCTTTGCAGCAATTACTCAGCTTCGGCTTCACCAGCTGGTGCTTCCTGAGCTTCTTTCATGCTCAAACGCACGCGGCCTTGGCGATCGATTTCCAATACTTTTACTGGAACCGTTTGGCCAACCGTTAAGTACTCATTTACATCTTCAACGCGCTTATCGCTGATTTGAGAAATATGTACTAAGCCATCTTTACCTGGAAGAATGGTTACAAACGCACCGAAATCAACGATACGTGCAACTTTACCTTCGTAGATACGCCCTACTTCAACTTCAGCAGTTAATGCTTCAATACGCTTAACTGCATTTTGTGCAGAAGCATCATCAGTAGCTGCAATTTTAATCGTACCATCGTCATCGATTTCGATAGTTGTACCGGTTGATTCTGTAAGTTCACGAATCACCGCGCCACCTTTACCAATTACATCACGAATCTTCTCTGGGTTGATTTTCATGATGTGGAAACGTGGAGCAAAATCAGATACATCATCACGTGCTGTGCTGATGGCTTGGTCCATTACTGAAAGAATGTGCAAACGAGCAGCTTTGGCCTGTGCCAAGGCTTGTTGCATTATTTCTTTGGTAATCCCTTCAATTTTGATATCCATTTGCAAAGCGGTAATACCAGTGCTGCTACCGGCCACTTTGAAATCCATATCGCCAAGGTGATCTTCATCGCCAAGGATATCTGAAAGCACTACGAATTTATCACCTTCTTTCACCAAGCCCATTGCGATACCCGCAACAGAAGCTTTAATTGGTACACCAGCATCCATTAATGCTAACGAAGTACCACAAACAGAAGCCATTGAGCTTGAACCGTTTGATTCGGTGATTTCAGAAACAACACGCACCGTATATGGGAATTCATCAACGCTTGGCATTACTGCCAATACACCGCGCTTCGCTAAACGGCCATGGCCAATCTCGCGACGCTTAGGCACGCCTACCATACCAGTTTCACCCACACAGTACGGAGGGAAATTGTAATGCAGCATGAAACGATCAGTACGTGGGCCCATAATTTCATCAATATTCTGAGCATCACGCTCTGTACCCAAAGTAGCGGCCACAATTGCTTGCGTTTCACCACGGGTAAACACTGAAGAACCATGCACGCGCGGAAGTACACCAGTGCCTACGTTAATCGCACGAATCATATCCGGTTCACGCCCATCAATACGCGGCTCGCCAGCTGTAATGCGAGTACGCACAACTTTTGATTCTAACGCGTGGAAGATATCGCCAACTTCTTTATCATTAATCTCTTCGCCTTTTGCTTTCAGCTCAACAATTACTTCTTTCAATGCAACACCAAGGGCAGCTTTACGCTCACCTTTATCAGTGATGCGATATGCTTCCCCGATTTTACCTTCGGCTAATTCTTTAATTGCAGCGATAAGTGGTTCATTTTTTGCTGGTGCCTGCCAATCCCATTTCGGGGTATTTACTTCAGCAGCAAACTCGTTGATCGCAGAAACTACTGATTGCATTTGCTCATGGCCATACATTACCGCGCCAAGCATTACGTCTTCACTTAATAAGTTTGCTTCCGATTCAACCATTAGCACGGCTGCTTCAGTACCGGCTACAACCAAATCAAGTTCAGAAGTACTTAATTCCGTTGGCGTTGGGTTTAACACGTATTCGTTATTAACCACACCTACGCGTGCAGCACCTATCGGTCCGTTAAACGGAATGCCGGAAATAGCTAACGCTGCAGAAGTACCAATTAAAGCCACGATATCTGGGCTTACTTCTGGGTTCAAAGATATTACAGTAGCGATAACCTGAACTTCGTTATAAAAGCCATCTGGGAATAAAGGGCGAATTGGCCGATCGATTAATCGACAGGTTAACGTTTCATTTTCTGATGGGCGGCCTTCACGCTTGAAGAAGCCACCTGGAATTTTACCCGCGGCGTAAGTACGCTCTTGGTAATTTACGGTCAATGGGAAGAAATCAACATCGGCTCGGGCTTCTTTTTTGCCCACTACGGTCACTAATACTGTTGTGTCATCCATGCTTGCCATAACAGCACCTGTTGCTTGACGAGCAATAGCGCCCGTTTCTAAGGTTACCGTGTGTTGGCCATACTGAAATTGTTTAATAATCGGATTCACGTTTTCTTTTTCCTTTAACTTACTTTCTCAAATTTGCCCTTTCTTTTCTGGGCCCTGTGCTTTCTTACTTTTCAATTTTCGTAACCATTATAACGGATACTTGGCCAACAACGAAATACAATGGCAAAGCATCTGCATACATCTTATCGAAACTTAGTGCTCGAAAACAACAAAGGGGCCCGAAGGCCCCTTTGTGTGCGTTATTAACGACGTAATTCTAAACGTTTGATAACGTCTAAATAACTAACTTCGTTTTTACGCTTTAAGTAATCCAACAATTTACGACGTTGGCTTACCATACGCAACAAACCACGACGCGAATGGTGATCGTGGATGTGCTTTTTGAAGTGACCTTGCAAATGGTTGATTTGCGCGGTTAACAGAGCTACCTGAACTTCAGGTGAACCTGTATCGCCTTCTGCACGTGCGAAATCTTTTACGATCTGAGCTTTAGTTTCTGCATTTAGTGACATAATGTTACTCCAGTTTAATGATGCCCGAGCCAATCACTAATTCAGCCCAAGCGAAGAGCGCGAATTATACGCACCCAAAGAACTAAAAACAAGAGGCCGCAGCCGCAAAACCTCTATTATTGAGAACCTGGTAATACCAATACTCGTTTCGGCCAATATTCTCCGGTAGGCCGGCGTTCAGCCACACCCAAAAATTGCCCGGTAGCTTGTATGCGTATTCGCACTAACGGCGCCGCAACTGCTCGTTCACCACTTTCATATATTGGCTCTGGTGGTTCACTTAACGGTTGTCCATGTAAAAGTGCATAGCCATCTTCTTGCGTAACTAACATTTGTGGCAGTTGTGTAACCGGCGCATCGATAGGCAGCAACAGCGCATCAAGCGCTGCATAATCAAACGCCGCAGGATCATCGCGTTCGGCTACCATGGCTTGTAAATCGGCTAGTGGCACCATATCCGCACTTGGATAATCGCCAACCGCAGTTCGATGCAAGCTCTTCACATACGCCCCACAACCCAGAGCTTGGCCTAAATCATCCACTAAAGAACGAATGTAAGTTCCTTTACTACAACGCACATCAAGAGTAACGAAAGGTAAATCAATACTCACTACTTCAAGGCTGTAGATAGTGATAGGCCTTGCTTCACGCTCGATTGTGATACCACGTCGAGCATAATCGTATAGCGGCTTACCCTCATGCTTCAAAGCCGAAAACATTGATGGAACCTGTTTGATATCACCGCGAAACTGAGGAAGTGCTTGTTGAACCTGTTCAGCAGTAACATGAACATCTTTGCGTTCAACTACTTCGCCATCCGCATCGCTAGTGTTAGTACGAATACCAAGCTCAGCAACGACTCGATAGGCTTTATCAGCATCGAGTAGAAATTGGGCAAACTTGGTTGATTCGCCTAAGCATACTGGCAGCATGCCTGTAGCGAGAGGATCTAGAGCGCCGGTATGGCCCGCTTTTTGGGCATAAAAGGCTCTTTTTACTTGTTGCAGAATTCGGTTTGATGATTCGCCAATAGGTTTATCAACGAGAATAACACCATCAATTGCTCTGCCGCGTGTTTTCCGCGCCACGTCATCACCTAAATGGATTAATCGTTTTGATTATTTTTCTTTTCATCTTGCTCACGTGCTTCACGAACTAGTTTCGCCATGCGAATACCTTCCGATAAGCTAAAATCATGAACAAAGCGTAGGTTGGGTGTAATCCGCGATTTAATCCGCTTACCCAATAATGAGCGGATGTAGCCAGAAGCATCATTCAATACTTGCAGAGCCACTTTGATTTGCTCTTCTTCATCTTGCAGGAAGGTAACGAAAACCTTCGCATAAGCGAGATCTCGTGAAACTTCAACATCGTTCACGGTTGGCATAACCACCCGTGGATCTTTAATTTCTCGTTGCAAAATCATTGCGATTTCACGCTGCATTTGCTGCGAGAATCGATCTGTACGATTATATTCTTTCTTCATTGAAACTCCTGAAAGCTCCCCAGCTTGTGCTGGGGAGATTCATACTTTGCTTAGAGAGTACGCTCAACTTGAATCGTTTCGAATACTTCGATTTGGTCACCTGCGCGAACATCGTTGTAGTTTTTCACACCGATACCACACTCCATACCGTTTCGAACTTCTTGTACGTCGTCTTTAAAACGACGCAACGATTCTAGCTCACCTTCGTAAATTACAACATTATCGCGTAATACACGAATAGGCGCTGAACGTTTTACAATACCCTCAGTAACCATACAACCGGCAATAGCGCCAATTTTCGGTGATTTAAATACATCACGAACTTCGGCTAAACCAATAATTTGCTGCTTGAATTCAGGAGCTAACATACCGGTCATTGCTTGGCGCACTTCATCAATTACATCATAAATAACGCTGTAGTAGCGTAATTCAATGTTTTCGTTTTCCGAGATTCTACGTGCGGTAGCATCTGCACGAACGTTGAAGCCGATTACGATTGCATTCGATGCGCCGGCCAAGCTGATATCCGTTTCCGTAATACCACCTACGCCACTACCAATAATGTTCACTTTTACTTCGTCAGTAGAAAGCTTGTTCAACGATTCGCTGATTGCTTCTAATGAACCTTGAACATCGGCTTTGATAACCAAGTTCATATCAGAAACATCGCCTTCTTCCATGCTATTAAACATGTTTTCAAGCTTCGCTTTCTGCTGGCGTGCAAGCTTCACATCACGGTATTTACCTTGGCGATAGTTTGATACTTCGCGGGCTTTACGCTCATCTTTAACTACGGCAACTTCATCACCAGCCTGTGGAACCCCTGATAAACCAAGGATTTCTACTGGAATTGAAGGGCCTGCTTGCTCAACTTCTTGGCCAAGCTCGTTGCGCATAGCTCGAATACGTCCGTATTCCAAACCACACAACACGATATCGCCACGGTTCAATGTACCGCTTTGCACTAAAATAGTAGCAACTGGGCCACGGCCTTTATCAAGGCGTGATTCAATTACGATACCGGCAGCCATACCATCAACATGAGCTTTTAAATCAAGAAGCTCTGATTGCAATAGAATGGCTTCTAATAGCGCATCAATGTTCTCACCGCTTTTCGCAGATACATGTACAAACTGAGTTTCACCACCCCATTCTTCGGAAAGAACATCATGTTGAGAAAGTTCAGATTTAACCCGATCTGGATCGGCTTCTGGCTTATCAATTTTGTTCACCGCAACAATCAACGGTACTTTAGCTGCTTTCGCATGCTGAACCGCTTCAACGGTTTGAGGCATTACGCCATCGTCGGCTGCAACCACAAGGATTACAACATCCGTTGCACTGGCACCACGAGCACGCATAGAGGTAAACGCAGCGTGACCTGGCGTATCTAGGAAGGTAATCATGCCATGACCAGTATCTACGTGGTAAGCACCAATGTGCTGAGTAATACCACCAGCCTCGCCATCTGCTACCTTCGCTTTACGAATGTAATCAAGTAACGATGTTTTACCATGGTCAACGTGACCCATAACAGTAACTACTGGCGCACGTGGCTGTAATTCACCATCATCGCTACGATCGCCTAACACTGATTGCTCAAGTTCGTTATCTGAAACCGTGGTGAACTTATGGCCCATTTCTTCAACCACTAGCGATGCAGTTTCCTGATCGAGCACTTGGTTAATCGTTACCATTTCACCCATTTTCATCATGGTTTTGATAACTTCAGAGGCTTTTACTGCCATACGGCTAGATAATTCAGCAACAGTAATCGTTTCAGGGATACGCACTATGCGTTCAACTGGTGATGCAGGCTTGTTAAAGCCATGCTGCATGCTTGCTGGGCCTTTCTTGCTGCCCTTACGGCGGCGTTCACGGCGCGATGATTCATCTTTATCATCATCCTTACCACGACGCTTAGTTTTCTTCGCAGTGCGGCGGCCACGGCGTTCTTCTTCCGTATCCTGCTGTTCTTCGGCAAATTTAGCTGTAGTAGATGTTGTGAAGTGCACATCCTCTGCTTCAGCTTTTTTGCGGCGGGCTTCTTCTTCTTCCCATCGCGATTGATTCTCTTCAGCCAAACGGCGAGCTTCTTCGGCTTGCAGTTTCGCTGCCTCTTCAACTTTTTTCGCAGTTTCGGTCTCTTGCGCTTTACGCAAACGTTCAGCTTCAACTTTTGCAGCTTCAGCCTTAGCTTTTTCTTCAGGTGATTTGGCTACCTGGGGCTGTGCTTTAGTTTTAGCAACATCTGCTTTGCGTTTTTCATCTGCTTCTTTCTTTTTCGCTTCAGCTTCTGCTTTAGCTTGCGCACGAGCTTTCGCTTCCGCATCAGCTTTTGCCTTCGCTTCTACTTCAGCTTTAGCCGCTGCTTCAGATTCTAAACGCGCTTGTTCAGCTTCTTGCGCTAAACGCTCATCTTCTAAACGCTGCTCTTCTTCTGGAGAACGCTTCACGTAGGTGCGCTTCTTGCGCACTTCAACCTGCACTGCTTTCGCTTTGCCAGGTCCGGCGTTAATACTCAATGTACTACGGGTTTTCCGCTTCAGTGTCATTCGGCTTGGTGCTGAGTTTCCATCACCACCATGAGCCTTGTTCAAATGAGCAAGTAAACGCGCTTTCTCATCTTCAGAAACTGTTTCGCTAGCATCTTTCTTTTCAATACCAGCTTCGCTTAGCTGTTTGAGCAAGCGATCAACGGAGGTTCCGATATCACTGGCAAGTTTTTCGATTTTGACTTCTGCCATCTAATTCATACCTCACTTAAACTGTTTATACTTCGTCACTGAACCAGCAAATATTACGAGCTTTCATAATAAGTTCGCCGGCCATTTCTGGAGTCAGTGATTGAATGCCTTCAAGGTCATCAATGCCCTGTTCAGCTAAATCTTCTAGAGTTTTTACACCCATCGCCGCAAGTTCGTAGGCTAAGTGGCTATCCATACCTTCCAAATCCAACAATGTTGAATCTGGTTCAGCGCCTTCTAACGATTCTTCCGTTTTTAAAGCTTTCGTGGTTAAGAAATCACGAGCTCGATTTCGTAGTTCTTCAACGATGTCTTCATCCATCCCTTCTACCGAGAGTAGCTCAGCAACCGGAACGTAAGCGATTTCTTCTAGGGTTGAGAAACCTTCATCAATCAATACCCCAGCGAATTCTTCGTCGATTTCTAAACCTTCAACAAATAACGATGTTAAACGCTCAGATTCAGCTTCATTACGGGCGTTGAAATCGGCTACTGTCATTACATTCAATTCCCAGCCTGTTAGTTGGCTAGCTAAACGAACGTTTTGACCATTTCGCCCAATTGCTTGCGCTAAATTGCCTTCTTCAACAGCTACTTCCATAGTGTGCGTTTCTTCATCCATAACGATCGACACTACTTCAGCAGGTGCCATTGCATTGATTACGAATTGCGCAGGATTATCATCCCACAATACGATATCAACACGCTCGCCACCAAGTTCACTGGATACTGCTTGTACACGTGCACCACGCATACCAACACAGGCGCCTACCGGATCGATTCGGCGATCATTACTTTTCACAGCAATTTTAGCGCGTGACCCTGGATCTCGAGCTGCACCTTTTACTTCAATCATTTCTTCGCCAATTTCTGGCACTTCAATGCGGAACAATTCAATTAAGAAATCTGGGTGGCTACGGCTAACAAAAAGCTGCGCGCCGCGTGCTTCTGGACGAACTGCAAACAGCAAACCACGAACACGATCGCCTGGGCGCACACTTTCGCGTGGTAGCATATCTTCGCGCACTATCACCGCTTCTGCGTTATTACCCAAATCTAGTAATACGTTATCGCGTGTTGCTTTTTTAACAATACCGTTAATTAACGTTCCAACTTGATCTTCATATTGCTCAACAACTTGTGCGCGCTCAGCTTCACGTACTTTTTGTACGATAACTTGCTTGGCGGTTTGCGTTGTGATGCGGTCAAATTCAATTGATTCGATTTGGTCTTCTACGTATTCACCAATCTGAATATTCGGTTCGTCAACTTGTGCTGCTGATAGCGAAATCTCAGCGTAAGGATTTTCAAGTGCCCCATCTGGATCAGCAACAACTTGCCACCGGCGAAACGTTTCAAACCCACCAGTATTTCGATCTATGGCTACACGCACATCGATATCGCCACTAGATTTTTTCCGCGTTGCCGTAGCAATTGCGATCTCTAGCGCTTCAAAAATCTTTTCGCGTGGAACTGCTTTCTCATTCGAAACAGCTTCTGCAACCAGCAAAATTTCTTTATTCATGCTCTTGCCTCGTCAACCCGCTAAATTAATCAAACTTTGGTACCAAGTGTGCTTTTTTAATTGTGCTCACTGGTACTTTGAATGAATCTCCACCGATGGTAAATGTTACCACCTCATTATCCACCGCTGAAATCACAGCAGTGAATTTCCGACGACTTTCTAGAGCAACAGCCAATTGGACCGATGCTTCTTCGCCGATAAAACTTTCGTAATGAGCAGCTTTAAATAATGGCCGCTCCATACCAGGAGAGGAAACCTCTAAAAAGTATTCGGTATTAATTGGATCTTCAACATCCAAAACCGCGCTCACCTGATGGCTTACGTCGGCACAATCATCAACGGTGATTCCGTTTTCATGATCTATATAAACACGAAGCGTTGATTGTTTTGCACGCAAAAATTCCACGCCTACAAGTTCAAAGCCCGCTGCAGCTACTGCTGGGTCTAACATATTTGTCAGTCGTTCAACCAAAGTTGCCAACTCAACCTCCAGAAACAAAAAAAGGGCATAATGCCCAGTTCTCAGGTGTCAAAAAACTAATGTCAGTTAGGCTAGATAGCAAAAAGCCCCGGACATTGTCGGGGCTAATTCATAGCGAGCCTTTCGACCTGAGCTTACCGGGTTATGTTGCATCTTATCCGAAGAATACTACATACATGTGACTAAACTCATGACTACCGAAGTAGTACCGTTAAACTCGAACTGGTTGCGGGGGCAGGATTTGAACCTACGACCTTCGGGTTATGAGCCCGACGAGCTACCAGACTGCTCCACCCCGCGTCCGATATAGTTCATTATACGCTGTTGCTGTAAACATTCAACTACTAATACCCTGAACAAGCATATTAACAGAAAAGAAAACTTACTAATTAACAACAGGATAACAATTTTTTGGTGCCGAAGACGAGATTTGAACTCGTACGCTCATTAGAGCACCACCCCCTCAAGATGGCGTGTCTACCAATTCCACCACTTCGGCGTCAAAAATACTTTGCAGTTATATAACCGCAGGTGCTTAGTTACCCGGAGGTAAATCGCTACCTGGGGTTTGCTGCTCTGAAGATGGCTCTGATAAATCAATCCAATCTTCAGCTGGAGCACGTTCACCTGCAACAATGCCCCCCAGTAACAAACTTAATA
The DNA here is from genome assembly GCF_000218785.1 of Idiomarina sp. A28L. Taxonomy (GTDB): domain Bacteria; phylum Pseudomonadota; class Gammaproteobacteria; order Enterobacterales; family Alteromonadaceae; genus Aliidiomarina. The sequence goes on along the minus strand of NZ_AFPO01000001.1, from coordinate 114,809 downwards.
GAAAGAATGCTACTGCAACGATAGCTGTCATTCGGGTAAGGAAATTACCTGAACCACCAGCACCGAATACTGTATTTGATGCACCAGCACCAAATGACGCGCCCATATCAGCACCTTTACCCTGCTGCACCATAATTAATGCAATCAACGCAATAGCTGTTAAGAGGAATAGAACTAGTAATACTTCATACATAAATTTAAATATCCTTTGCTGCCTTGCAAATGGCATCAAACTGTTCGGTATTAAGGCTAGCACCGCCAATCAGGCCACCATCAATATCCGCTTGATGAAACAATGTGTCAGCGTTATCCGCTTTTACACTGCCACCATACAAAATCTGAATTCTTTGAGCGCTTTCAGGTGCTTTGCTTGCTACCCAATCACGAATCATTCTATGTACTTCTTGCGCTTGCTCAGGTGTGGCTGTTTTCCCTGTGCCTATCGCCCAAACGGGTTCATAGGCTATCACTAGTTTATCAAAATCAGCATCAGATAATGCTGTTTCGAGTTGCTCGCGAATCACGGATTCTACCTCATTTGCTTCGCGTTCTGCTAGCGTTTCGCCAACACACAATACCGGAAGCAAATTACTTTGCTGAGCTTGCTTAATTTTGCCTGCAATCATTTCATTGCTCTCGGCAAAAATAGCTCTGCGCTCAGAGTGGCCTACTATCACATAGTTACAACCGATATCGCTAAGCATTTCAGCGCTAATCTCACCTGTGAAGGCACCACTGTTGTGCTCGCTGCAGTTTTGGCCGCCGAGTTTGACACCCGTAGGTTCAAACAACACTGCTGCGGTTTTCAAATAAACTGCTGGCGGGCATATAACAACTTCCACCTGTTCTTGAATATCGACATGGTGAAAGTGCTCAGCCATTGTTTTTAACAAGGCAATATCGCCGTTCAACTTCCAGTTTGCAATGACCAGTGCTTGTCTCACTTGACACCCCTGTCCACTTCTGTAAGCGGCGCAGATAGTACCTGACATCGTGGTCTGATACAAGCGCCGACATGGAAAAAATTGCCGATTGCTCATTGCATAAGCAACAATATTAACGGCGCGAAATAAAACTAAATACAGCTAGAAAATAATGAGCATTTTAATCGATGGCAGAAACTTCGCTCGCGATTTGTTGTGCGTATGCTTTCACAGTTCCAGCATCTCTGCCTTCAACCATAACTCGGATAAGGGGTTCGGTGCCAGATTTACGCAACAGTACACGACCTTCGCCTGCAAGCGCTCGCTCAACTTCAGCTACTGCTGATTTTACATTATCAGAAGCTAAAGGATCAGTGCCTGGGGTAAACCTCACATTTATTAACGATTGTGGGAATTTACGCATACCAGAAAGCATATCACGGGCGCTACAACCTTCACGAACCATTGCAGAAAGGAATTGAATGGCGGCGATGATTCCGTCACCGGTGCTATGGTACTTAAGATTGATAATATGGCCTGAGCTTTCGCCGCCAATTGACCACCTTTGTTCCCGCAAAGCTTCCATGACATAGCGATCGCCTACTTTAGCTCGAATAAAAGGCACATTAAGCTTTGCCAAGGCAAGCTCCATACCCATATTACTCATTACGGTTCCAACCACGCCACCCTCCAAGGTGCCGTCTTTAATGGATTGGCGAACCAAGGCGTACACGATTTCATCGCCATCAATAACCACACCATCGGCATCAACAATCATTAATCGATCGCCATCACCATCCAGCGCAATACCTATAGCAGCTTTCTCCACTCGAACTTTTTCCTGCAGAGCCTTCAAATCAGTGGCACCACAACCTGCATTAATGTTTAATCCGTTTGGCTCACAACCAATCTCAATAACATTAGCACCAAGTTCGCGCAGCACATTTGGCGCGATATGATAGGTTGCGCCATGGGCACAATCCACTACAACTTTCAATTTGCTGAGTGATAATTCACTTGGAAACGCGCTTTTACAAAACTCAATGTACCTGCCGGCCGCATCGCCAATGCGCGATGCTCGCCCAAGTTGCTCAGAGCTAACACAATCAAGTTCCTGATCGAGGAAAGCCTCAATCTGGCTCTCTAAACTTTCCGATAATTTATGCCCACTATCAGAAAAAAACTTAATACCATTATCGTAATACGGATTATGTGAAGCACTAATCACGATACCAGCCGCGGCACGAAATGTTCGGGTTAAGTACGCCACTGCGGGTGTTGGCATGGGGCCTAAAAACACTACATCAACACCGGCGGCTGAAAAGCCGGCTTCTAGAGCTGATTCCAGCATATAACCAGAAACCCGTGTATCTTTACCAATCAAAACTCGAGTATTTCCTTCTGCGGCAAGCGCTTTTCCCGCCGCCCAGCCAAGTTTTAAAACAAAATCTGGAGTAATTGGGCGATCGCCTACGCGACCTCGAATACCATCAGTACCAAAATACTTTCCCATAAAGCTCAATACTCTCCTGTTAATGTAGCGGTAACAATTTTCACCGCGTCCTTGGTTTCTGCTACATCGTGCACGCGTAGAATAGCTGCACCTTTCATCATTGCAATAGTAGCGCCCGAAATGCTCGCAGCAAGGCGTTCATTAACCTCGCGGCCAGTTACTTTGCCCAACATAGATTTCCGTGAAAGGCCCACTAATAAGGGTAGCTCGAAATCTTGAAAACACTGCAGACGATGAAGCAGTTCGTAATTATGCCTCACGGTTTTACCAAAACCAAATCCGGGATCTAAAAGGATGCGGTTTTTAGCAATCCCTGCTTCTTCGCACGCATGAATTCTCTCATGTAAGAACGTTTTTATGTCCGCTATTAAATTCTCATATTCGGGTTCTACTTGCATGGTGCGCGGTTGGCCTATCATGTGCATCAAACACACTTTCGCATTGCTCTGTGCCGCTGCAATAAGTGCGCCAGGCTCGCGCAAGGCGCGTACATCGTTGATCATGTGCGCGCCCGCATTCACTGCTTCACGCATTACTACCGCCTTGCTGGTATCTACCGATATTTGTGTTGGAAATTCACGCGCCAAGGCTTCTATTACCGGAATAACTCGCTCTAACTCCTCGCTTTCGGCTACATCTAACGCCCCTGGGCGAGTTGATTCGCCACCAACATCAAGCCAATCAGCACCGGCAGCCACCATTTCGGCAGCTCTTTGCAAAGCGCTATTTATTGAGTTGTATTTACCACCATCAGAAAATGAATCTGGCGTTACATTAAGAATTCCCATCACTTGAATGGGCTGGCGTTGGTTTGCCATAACTATTCCTCGGTACGGAATTAGGGAAAATGTGCAAATTATATTATGGATAAAAAAATGCCCCGATGAACGGGGCATTTTAACATTTTATTTCGCTGGAGAGCCATCCGGAGCATCTGTATCAGAAGAATCTTCAGGGAAGAGATCATCATCAGTTGAATCGCTTCCTTTCGCTTCTTCGTCTACTTTAGAACCAGAGCCGCTAGCGGTATCACTGTTATCGTTATCGTGCCAATTTGCTGGCTCGCGAACTTCGCGACGTTCCATCAAATCATCAATTTGTAACGCATCAAGTGTTTCATACTTCATTAATGCATCTTTCATTGAGTGCAAGATATCAATATTTTCTTCAAGAATTTTGAATGAACGATCGTAGTTACGATCAATAACGGTGCGAATCTCTGTATCTATCGCCCGCATGGTATCGTCGGAAACCTGCTTATTCTGAGCAACTCCTCTACCCAAGAATGTTTGGCCTTCATCTTCGGCATAAAGCAGAGGGCCCATTTTGGTTGATAAGCCCCACTGGGTTACCATTTTCCGGGCAATTGCGGTAGCACGTTCGATATCATTCGAAGCACCCGTAGTTACCTTTTCATCACCGTAAATCAATTGTTCGGCAATTCGGCCACCGTACAAGCTCGATAGCATACTTTCTAAATGCTGCTTGCTGTGGCTTACTCGATCTTGCTCTGGCAGATACATGGTTACACCTAGAGCGCGGCCACGAGGAATAATGGAAACCTTGTACACCGGATCATGGTCTGGCACCAAACGGCCAACGATTGCGTGGCCTGCTTCGTGGTATGCCGTCATCTCTTTCTCAGATTCTGTCATAACCATCGATTTGCGCTCAGCACCCATCAATATTTTATCTTTAGCTTTCTCAAACTCAGCCATGGAAACCACACGGCGGTTTTCACGTGCTGCAAACAACGCAGCTTCGTTAACTAAGTTAGCCAAATCAGCACCCGAGAAACCTGGAGTACCGCGCGCGATAACGCTTGGCTCTACATCATCTGCAATCGGCACTTTGCGCATGTGTACTTTCAGAATCTGCGCACGACCACGAACATCAGGTAAACCTACGGTAACCTGACGGTCGAAACGACCTGGGCGTAGTAAAGCCGGGTCCAAAACGTCTGGGCGGTTAGTTGCAGCAATAACGATAATACCTTCATTGCCTTCAAAACCATCCATTTCAACAAGCATTTGGTTCAAGGTTTGCTCTCGTTCATCGTGCCCACCACCTAAACCTGCACCACGCTGACGGCCTACAGCATCGATTTCATCAATAAATATGATGCAAGGTGCTGCTTTCTTCGCTTGTTCAAACATATCGCGAACTCGAGATGCACCAACACCCACAAACATCTCTACGAAATCAGAGCCTGAGATAGTGTAAAACGGCACTTTTGCTTCACCAGCCACTGCCTTCGCAAGCAAGGTTTTACCCGTACCTGGAGGGCCTACCATTAGTACGCCTTTCGGAATGTGGCCACCCAAGCGCTGGAATTTTGCTGGATCCCGCAAGAAATCAACTAACTCAGCAACTTCTTCTTTCGCTTCTTCACAACCAGCAACATCGGCTAAAGTTGTTTTAACTTGATCTTCGCCCATCAAACGCGCTTTGCTTTTACCAAACGACATGGCGCCTTTACCGCCGCCGCCTTGCATTTGGCGCATAAAGAATATCCATACCGCGATGAGCAGTAACATTGGGAACCAAGAAATGAATATAGTACCGAGTAGGCTACGAGATTCTGGCTCTTGATACTTAACCGTTACGTTGCCTTGGCTCAAAAGCTCGTTCAATAAATCTTGGTCTTGCGCTGGCATTACCGTGCGGAACTCTTCACCGCCACGGCGAACACCCTCGATTGAGCGCTTCGATTCGCTAATTGTAACTTCGCGAACATCGCCACGATTCACGTCACGTACGAATTCAGAATAGGCATAAGCTTGGCTTTCGCTGCTGCCCGGATTAATTCCTTGGAATACACTCATCAGTACTACTGCGATGACTAACCAAAGAATGAGATTTTTTGCCATGTCGCTCAACGTTATTACCTCTCAACATGTTACAGAACAAACCAAGTGGTTCATTCAGAATACTAAGCGTTAGGTTACTATATTTTGTATCCACTAGCTACCAGATACACTTCCCTTGAACGTGCTCGTGATGAATCCGGCTTTCTCACTTTTACCGAAGTAAATGCTTGCCGCACCTCTTTCAAGAACACATCTGAACCTTCACCTTGGAATACTTTGACCACAAAAGCACCACCAGGTTTTAACACTTGCTTACACATTTCTAATGCTAGCTCAACTAAATACATAGAGCGAGGTTGGTCCACCGCATCTGTACCGCTGAAGTTTGGCGCCATATCGGAAAGAAGTACATCAACGGTAGCACCGCCTATTCGGTTTAACAGTGCATTAAGCACCGCCTCTTCACGAAAATCACCTTGCAAGAACTCAACACCCGCTATTGGGTCCATCTCAAGAATATCGCAAGCGATAACCTCGCCGCTACCATCTTGCATAGCCGCAACGTATTGTGACCACCCTCCAGGTGCCGCGCCTAAATCTACTACGGTTTGGCCGGGGCGAAGGATCTTATCGCGTTTCTGAATCTCTTCTAATTTAAATACAGCTCTTGAGCGCAAACCCTGCTTTTGCGCTTTCTGTACATATTGATCATCAAAGTGCTCTTTCAACCAACGGCTACTGCTGGCCGAGCGTTTTTTCTTGGTCATGAAACCTCAACTTTATTAACTCTTACTAGCTCGTATACTCAGATGGCGTTAGAATACAGGAAAATCAAGTGGTCTGCTCGTTCTCTGTCGCAAAGCAATACGATTGCAGCTATCATTTATTTCTATCATCGATTCCAAGAAAGAATTCAAGGGCAGCAAATTATGCAACTGAGCAACAAACAAAAGCAATTTCTGAAAGGCCTCGCACATCCGCTGAAGCCTGTAGTTCTATTAGGTGGGAACGGTTTAACAGAAGGCGTTCTTGCTGAAATCGAACTTGCACTCGAGCACCACGAACTAATTAAAATTAAAGTTCCAGAAGAAGATCGTGAAATGCGCCAAGCTATTTACGATGCCATTGTTCGTGAAACTGCAGGTGTACAAGTTCAGGTTATCGGTAAAACATTAGTTTTATACCGCCCTGCGCGTGAACCAAAAATGAAGCTTCCGAAATAACCGCAGCATCAAGAAAAAATCGAGCGTTTATGCGCTCGATTTTTTTATCCCGAAAGTTTAGCTTTTAAGGTTTCAGCCATACGCTCTAACGTTACTGAACGCAATTCTGGTTCGCCATTTAACGATTCGTAAACACTTAAAAATAATTGCATGTTCTCTTCAGTCGCCTGCAAGCCATGGCGAGAGAATACCGCCTGTAAATATTGCAAGGTTTCTAACACTCGAGTTAAGGGTGCATTTTCACCGTGATAAGCAGCAACACCCTCGCCTAGCTCTTTTCGTAAATGATGCTGCAATAAAGCCTCCGGCACCTTCAAACACTTCCCCGGAGCAAAGAACCAATCTAACGAAATTTCTTTTTCCAATAAAATGGGTAGCAGCGTTTTATACGGAACAGTGCCTCTCGTTCGCCAATTGTTGAGCGCTGATTTACCCAGCCCCAACCAATTAGCGATTTCTGCATCACGCTTGAGCCCTGATGCAACTGCGGCGTACTCTAAAACCTGCTCAATGGTGAGCCCAATATCCTTGCTTTTACTCATTTGGTGTGCTTTTATTTACCCGAACTCAAATGAGGAATAAGCGTATTCATTTGAGTTACGTGTGAGTTAAATGTGAACCTGTATGTAAATATAAAAATGGATAGAAATCAAATAAAAAAAGCGTTATCCGAGAAAGGATACGATTTTAGTATGCTAGCCGAAGTGATGGAGCGAAGCCCCTCGCTCGTTTCTAAGGTTGCTGCGCGACAAGCAAAATCTCGGCTTATCGCCAATGCAATAGCCAAAGTTCTGGGCAGAGATATTCGTGAGATATTCCCAGATGTTGTGGAATATCATCACCCTAAAGCAACAAATAATTCCGAGCGAGAACAAAGAAAAGATCAATTAGCGAAGTTATTGAAAGCAAAATAACGATAAACGCATACCGCCGGAAACCTAAGTGTAGATCGGCGACTACGTTAAAACTGGGGTTGGTGGTTAATATTTACACATAAAAAAGCTCTACAAGTTTTCCTTGTAGAGCTTTTCTTTTTGTACAAAATCAGTATGGCGGTATGCGATATTTGAAAAATTCGTTGCTTACAGGTATTCAACCTTCACGATTTCATATTCAACTTCACCACCCGGCGTATTAACAATTGTTGAATCATCAACTTCTTTGCCAATCAAGCCTCGAGATAAAGGTGAATTAACCGAGATAAGATTTTTCTTAATATCAGCTTCATCATCACCAACAATCCGATAGGTTACTTCATCTTCAGAGCTTGTATTGAATACGGTTACTGTAGCGCCAAAGATAACTTTACCGTTATTCGGAATCTTGGTTACATCGATAACTTGCGAGTTAGATAGCTTCGATTCAATTTCTTGAATGCGCCCTTCGCAAAAACTTTGCTGTTCGCGAGCCGCGTGATATTCAGCATTTTCTTTCAAATCGCCATGCTCTCGTGCATCGGCGATCGCTTGAATAATGCGTGGCCTATCTTCGCTTTTTAAACGTTTTAATTCAGCTTGCAGAGATTCAGCCCCTGCTACTGTCATTGGAATATTACTCATTGATTTAAAATCCTCTTGTGCAGCTCCTGGATCGAGCTTACCCGAGCTCGATCGTTTACTGTGTGTGCTTTCACAGCAGCAAATCCTGCGTTTAATGTGGTGGTATAACTAACATTATTCAATAACGCTTCACGACGAATGTACACCGAATCTTCTATCGCTTGCCGCCCTTCCACCGTGTTAATAATATAACTGTACTCACCGTTCTTCACCGCATCCACAATATTCGGACGCCCCTCTTGCAGCTTATTAACTACGCTACAGTGAATTCCTTGCTCTTGCAAAATCTTCGCGGTGCCTCGCGTAGCTTCAACGGTGAAGCCGAGTGCGGTAAGGCCTCGCGCCAAATCTATCGCGCGTTTTTTATCGCCTTCACGAACCGAAATAAGCGCCTTACCCTTCAGCGGTAAAGCCTGGCCAGCGCCAAGATTGGCTTTCGCGTAGGCTTCTTCAAAGCTTTCGCCAACACCCATTACCTCACCCGTGGAGCGCATTTCTGGGCCACGAATAGGGTCGACACCTTGAAACTTAGCAAATGGTACCACAACTTCTTTCACGGAGTAGTATGGTGGAATTACTTCCAGCAAACAGTTTTGCTGCTTCAGCGATTGCCCAGCCATAACGCGAGCGGCTACCTTCGCCAATTGAATACCCGTAGCTTTAGAAACAAAAGGTACTGTTCGCGCGGCTCGAGGATTCACCTCTATGAGGTAAATTTCATTATTTTGAATGGCAAACTGCGTGTTCATCAAACCACGTACGTTTAACTCAAATGCCAGCTTCGTTACCTGTTCACGCAATTCCGTTTGTATCATATCGCTCAATGAATACGGCGGTAATGAACATGCCGAATCACCGGAGTGAACGCCTGCTTGCTCAATGTGCTGCATGATACCGCCAATCATCACGTTTTCACCATCACAAATAGCATCGATATCTACTTCAATGGCATTATCAAGGAAGCGATCAAGTAGCACCGGCGCTGAATTTGAAACTTTTACAGCTTCCGTTAAATAGCGGCGCAAATCGGCTTCATCGTAAACAATCTCCATAGCGCGGCCACCCAACACGTATGATGGGCGCACAACCAACGGAAAGCCAATGCGAGCCGATTCAATCATGGCCTGCTCGATATTGGTAATAGTGGCATTTTCTGGCTGTTTTAAGCCTAAACGCTCTACCGCCGTTTGAAAACGTTCACGATCTTCTGCACGATCTATGGCATCCGGCGATGTGCCAATAATAGGCACGCCATTTGCCTCTAGCGCACGCGCCAATTTCAGTGGTGTTTGCCCACCGTATTGAACAATTACACCTTTAGGTTTTTCTATACGAACAATTTCAAGCACATCTTCCAAGGTAATTGGCTCGAAGTACAAACGATCAGATGTATCGTAATCAGTAGAAACCGTTTCTGGATTACAATTAACCATAATCGTCTCGTAACCATCTTCACGCAGCGCCAGCGAAGCGTGCACACAACAGTAATCGAATTCGATACCCTGGCCGATACGGTTAGGCCCACCGCCTATTACCATGATTTTATCGCGGTCGGTTGGCCGAGCTTCGCACTCTTCATCGTACGTGGAGTACATGTACGCGGTTTCAGAAGCAAATTCGGCAGCACAGGTATCAACCCGTTTGTAAACTGGGAAAATCGAAAACTCTTCACGACGTTTGCGAACTTCATTCTCATGAATATCCAGAACATCGGCTAACCGCGCATCAGAGAAGCCTTTTCTTTTCAGGTAGCGTAAGCTTTCAGCATCTAAGCCCGCCAAGCCCGATTGGGCAACTTCAGCTTCAAGTAAAACGATTTCTTCGAGCTGTACCAAGTACCAGCGATCAATTTTAGTTAAATCGAATACTTCATCAACACTCATGCCTAAACGGAATGCATCACCGATATACCAAATGCGCTCTGCGCCAGCTTCTTTCAACTCACGAATAATCCGCGTTCGAGCTTCATCACGATCGGTTAAATCAAGCATTGGATCTAACCCATTCATGCCGAGCTCTAAACCACGCAACGCTTTTTGTAGTGATTCTTGCTGATTGCGGCCAATCGCCATCACTTCGCCCACTGATTTCATCTGCGTAGTTAAGCGATCGTTGGCGCCAGGGAATTTTTCAAAGTTAAAGCGCGGTATTTTAGTAACCACATAATCAATTGCAGGCTCAAACGAAGCTGGAGTAACACCGCCGGTGATTTCGTTAGAGAGCTCATCAAGGGTATAACCAACCGCTAATTTTGCTGCAACCTTGGCAATTGGAAACCCGGTAGCTTTCGAAGCCAGCGCAGAAGAGCGGCTTACTCGAGGATTCATTTCGATAATAACCATGCGGCCAGTATCGGGACAAATACCAAATTGTACGTTCGAGCCACCCGTTTCTACGCCAATTTCCCGCAATACTGCCATCGAGGCATCGCGCATGATTTGGTATTCTTTATCGGAAAGTGTTTGTGCCGGCGCTACAGTAATGGAATCTCCGGTGTGAATACCCATAGGATCAAAGTTTTCAATCGAGCACACGATAATGCAATTATCGTTTTTATCGCGCACCACTTCCATTTCATATTCTTTCCAACCAATTAATGATTCATCAATCAATAACTCGTTGTTACGCGATAAAGCCAGGCCACGTTTACAAATTTCTTCAAATTCATCGCGGTTATAGGCGATACCACCACCACTACCGCCCATGGTAAATGAAGGGCGAATAATGCATGGGAAGCCAATGCGCTCGAGCACGTCAAAAGCTTCTTCCATACTATGGGCGATTTCTGCATGAGGCGTTTCTAAGCCGATAGATTTCATTGCTTTATCGAAGCGATCGCGATCTTCCGCTTTATCAATTGCATCAGCGGTAGCACCAATCATTTCAACATTGTATTTTTCTAAAATACCACGCGCATCAAGTTCCAATGCGCAGTTTAGCGCCGTTTGTCCGCCCATGGTTGGTAAGATTGCATCTGGCCGCTCGCGCTCAATGATTTTTTCTACCACCTCCCAGTGAATTGGTTCGATATAGGTTGCATCGGCCATTTCTGGGTCGGTCATTATCGTTGCGGGATTCGAGTTAACTAAGATAACCCGATAGCCTTCTTCCTTAAGTGCCTTACACGCTTGCGCGCCCGAGTAATCGAACTCGCAGGCTTGCCCAATCACTATTGGGCCAGCTCCGATAATCAATATACTCTGTATGTCTGTACGTTTTGGCATAGTGACAACTCTTTCTCAATTAACGGGTGGCGGCAGAACTCGAACTACTAGCAACATCGAGAAGCTCAATAAAATAATCAAACAACTCAGCAGCATCATGCGGGCCCGGGCTTGCTTCCGGATGCCCTTGAAAACTAAATGCAGGCAATTGCGTATGCTGAATTCCCTGCAAAGTGCCATCAAATAGCGATTTATGAGTTGCTTTCAGGTGCTCTGGCAAACTTGCCTCATCAACAGCAAAGCCATGGTTCTGGCTAGTAATCATTACTCTTCCAGTGGCTAAATCTTGCACTGGATGATTAGCGCCGTGGTGACCATGTTTCATTTTTACAGTTTTCGCGCCTGTGGCTAGAGCAAGGAGTTGATGCCCCAAACAGATACCGAAAATAGGTAGTTTCTTCTCAAGAAATACTTTAATCGCAGCAATTGCATAATCGCATGGTGCCGGATCGCCTGGCCCGTTGGATAAGAAGATACCGTCGGGCTTCAGCGCAAGCACATCAGCAGCCGATGTTTGCGCTGGAACAACCGTAATTTTGCAGCCACGATCGGCGAGCATACGAAGAATATTTAATTTTGCGCCAAAATCGTAGGCAACCACATGAAAACGAGTTTCACCTTGTTCACTGTGGCCTACACCTAGCTTCCAAGTACCTTCGGTCCACGGATATGCGGTATCGCATGTTGCTACTTTCGCCAAATCCATACCTGCCAATCCAGGAAACCCTTTCGCAGCCGCTAGTGCTTCTGCTATAGGTGCTTCACTGCCTGCTGCATAGGTAATAATGCAACCGTTTTGAGCTCCTGTTTCGCGCAAACGATTGGTTAATCGGCGAGTATCAATATCCGCTATACCAAGAATATTTTGTGCTTTAAGGTAATCGCTAAGGGATTGAGTACTACGAAAATTACTAGCTATGGGAGATAAATCGCGGATCACTAAACCTTTGGCCCAAATACGAGAAGATTCTGAATCTTCGGGGGTGGTGCCGTAATTGCCAATATGAGGATAGGTGAGAGTAACTATCTGTTCTGCGTATGAGGGGTCAGTCAGTATTTCCTGATAACCTGTCATCGCTGTATTAAAAACAACTTCACCAACAGCCTGTCCATCTGCACCAATTGCTGTGCCATTAAAAACAGTGCCGTCAGCGAGAACCAGGATTGCCCTGCGTTTGGTCTTACTCGCCGAAATACTCAAGGGTACCTCCGAACATAAAAAAACGGGCAAGTTGAATATCACTCCCCCGCTTTACACCGAATCATGCACAGCCAGACCCTCATCATTTACAACTTAAGCTTGTTGTACGCTTTTTCACTGTAATCTGCGGATGGCTGCACCTGTGCTTGCCGGCGTTCGGCAAATTGTTCTTATGATACTAAAAAAGCAGTTTTCAGTCTAGCCCAAGCACATCGTTCATCGTATAAAAACCAGCACTTTTTTGTTGTGTCAGCCACACAGCCGCTCGCAACGCACCATCTGCGAATGTACTTCGATTAGCAACCCGATGAGTTAACTCAATACGCTCGCCCGCAACCACTAAATAGACAGTGTGCTCGCCAACAATATCACCAGCTCTAATACTGGCAAATCCAATGCTACCCGGCTGATGAATTTGATCTTTACCGTTACGATCATAAGCGGCCACATCAATTAATTTCTGACCGCGCCCTCGCGCTGCCGCCTCACCTAGAAGAAGTGCAGTTCCCGAAGGCGCATCTTTTTTGTTTGTGTGATGCGCTTCTAATATCTCAACATCTGCAGCACTTCCAAATACACGGCTGGCTTTTTCAGTGAGCGCTGATAATAGATTAATACCAACACTCGTATTTGCTGCGTAAAGAATTGGTAGTTTTGTTGCCGTTGAGTGCATAGCACTCTCACTATCATTATCTAAACCGGTAACACATATCACCGCCGGAACTGAGTTATTTTGGTAAGCTTGTAAACGTTCATTCAAGGCATCGGGTAAAGCAAAATCAATAACCACATCGGCAGTTTCAAGTATGGAAAAATCTGCCGTTACTTTAACGCCATTTGCTCCACAACCAGCGAGAACGCCGGAATCTATCCCCTCTGATTCCGAATTAGCTCGCCCAAGTGCAGCTACCAGTTTACAATCTGCAGAATGATTTAGTGCAGCAATAACTTGCCGGCCCATTCTTCCACTTGCCCCTACTACCGCTAGATTTATTTGTTCCATTGCTCTACCTATCCATTGCCTATTCTAACTTGAGGTTATCGCTGTTTTAGCAACCGGCATCTGCTTATTTATCATACTTGCCGCTAGAACATCTTCATCAACCATGTTTTCGGATTTGGCAACCACTAACGAAACAGCCATATCGCCGGTAACATTTGTTGCTGTGCGCATCATATCAATGATTCGATCGATTGCGGCAATAAATGCGATACCTTCAAGCGGCAAACCTACTGCCGATAATGTTACCGTTAACATTACCATTGCCGAACCGGGCACACCCGCTGTTCCAATTGAAGCCATGGTTGCTGTAACCATAATAATGCCATATTCCATTGCTCCTAACGGAATACCATATAAATGAGCAATAAAAATTGCCGCGATTGCTGGGTAAATACCACCACAACCATCCATATTAATAGTGGCACCTAATGGCAAAGAAAAGCTCGCATATTCTTTTTTTACACCAAGCCGTTCAGTAGTCGTCTTTAACGTCGAAGGCAGAGTGCCAAAACTGCTTGAGGTTGAATAGGCAATTAGTTGAGTAGGGAAAATAGCGCGAAAAAACTGCCATGGTTTCACCTTCGCACCAAAACGCACAAGGCTGCCATAAACAAATACGATATGAATCACACAAGCTAGGTATATAGCACCAATAAATTTCCCAAGCGGCAATAACATTTCTAGCCCATAGCTACCCACCACCCATGCCATTAGGCCAAATACACCAATCGGCGTTAGCTCGAGTACATAGCGGGTAATCTGATACATAATTTCTGCACCGCCTTGAAAAAAGCGCTGTGCTGGCTTCGCTTTTTCTTTTAACGCATTAATGGCTAAGCCCAAGAGCACGGCAAAAAATATAATTTGTAATACTTTCCCTTCCGCTAACGCGGCAAACGGATTTGTTGGTATTACTGAAAGGAATACTTGGCTCACTGGCGGAATATCGCGCTCCGTTACCGAGCTGGCCGTAAGCTCAATACTAGGCGTTAAATCAACAAAGGTACCAACGCCCAAGCCGATAGCTGAAGCAATTAACGCTGTAAGCAAGAACAAACCCACTGTTTTTCCAGCTAAGCGGCCAAGATTACGTTGGCCTTGCATACTGGTAATGCTGCTCACAATCGCGAATAGAACGAGTGGCGCTACCAACATTTGGATGGCTCGAATAAACAGCTGGCCTAACGGCTGCATAGATATTGCAGCATCTGCCGCAACTAAGCCCAATAAGGCACCTAGCACAAAGCCGCCCAGCACCCGTTGCCAGAATGGAATTTTAAACCATGCTTGAATCATGTTTGCTCCTGTACTACTCATATTTTGAGCACAAAAAAACCGTTAATATCGTAAAGTCTAACGACATCAACGGTTTTTCAACAAGAATGGTTCGTTCTTACTTAGAACTTAATGCTTGAGATCTAGTTACTCAATTTCCGAGGGCGTGGGCACTTAGGTAATCTACCTGCTGAGACTCGTGCTTGATATAACGGCATAACACTCGGTACTTGTGCACTCAAATCACGGATCCGGCTAGTTGGCGAAGGGTGAGTAGAAAGTAACTCAGGTGCTGAAGCACCGCCTTGAGCCGCCATATTTTCCCACAATTTGGGCGCTTCTTCTGGTCGAAAACCTGCGCGAGCCATAAGTTCTAAGCCAATTTCATCGGCTTCCGATTCATGGGTGCGGCTGTATGGCAACGCAACCGCTAATTGGGTGCCTATGCCTAAGCCGGCCATGATCATTCCCCGTTGTTCAGCAGGACGCTCGGATAAGGCCATATCTGCCCCAAACAAAGCACCACTGATAAGCAGATTAGTCGACATCCGTTCACTGCTATGCTCAGCCATAACATGGCCAATTTCGTGGCCCATAATTGCGGCTAACTGATGTTCATTTTCCGCCAGCTTCATAATTCCGGTATAAAACCCGATATAGCCACCAGGAAGAGCAAAGGCATTGATAGCCTCTGATTCAAACACAACCACTTCCCATTGGTCACCTTTGTATTTATCTGGCAATACCTCAATGATCGCATCGGCAACGCACTGTGCGTAAGCATTTAGCTCAGGATCGGTGGATACTTTTTCTTGCTGTTTCATTTCCGCAAATGATTGTTGCCCCAATGAGTTCAGGGCCCCACCCGAAAACAAGTTTAATTGGCTACGCCCAGTTGGAGAAGTAGTACAAGCTACCAACACAATAAAACTGAATGTAATTAAAAATAGCGAACCTAATGATTTCATCATCGTTCCTTCATATTTGACATTAATGTTAAACCGTAACATTAAACCTGCTCTTAGCTTTCAATATAGCAAGTTCCCGAATATTTACCCATCAAATCGCCTGCTATACCGAAATATTTGCATATCTTTATGCCGCAGCTAAGAAAAAAGGAGCGTAGTTCTATAAACTCACGCTCCTTTTTCACATTTACTAACGCTCACGCTTACCCAGCGTATCGCTAAACAAACGGCTATATCAACTACCGGTTAAATCATCAAAAAACTTCTTCACACCATCAAAGAAGCCTCGTTCTTTAGGCCGATATTTTGCTGCTTCATCGCCTGTGCCCATTGATTCTTCAAATTCTTTCAATAGCGCTTTTTGTTTCGACGACAAGTTCACCGGTGTTTCAATAACGGCTTTACACACTAAATCACCAACAGTACCTGAACGCACAGATTTAACGCCTTTTCCACGCATTCTGAACATGCGCCCTGTTTGTGTTTCTGCTGGAATTTTCAGTTTCACACGGCCATCGAGAGTGGGCACTTCTACTTCGCCACCCAAACCCGCTTGAGTGAAGCTTACTGGCACTTCACAGTACAAGTTGTTGCCTTCACGGCGGAAAATATCGTGTTCACGCACACGCACTTGAACGTACAAATCACCGCTCGGAGCTCCGTGCTCCCCGGCTTCACCTTCACCCGTTAAACGCACTCGATCACCCGTATCAACGCCGGCAGGAATTTTCACATTCAGAGTTCGGGTTTTCTCTTTACGCCCCTGACCGTGGCAGCTTTTGCAAGGGTTCTCAACAATGGTTCCGCGGCCATGACACTGCGGACATGCTTGTTGTACTGCGAAGAAACCTTGGCGCATCTGCACTTGCCCTGCACCATGGCAAACATCACAGGTTTTCGGCTGGCTTTTATCGGCTGAGCCCGAGCCATCACAATCATCACAAGTGCTCAAGCGTGGAATTTTTAGCTCTACCTCTTTACCACGTACCGCATCTTCCAATGTCATTTCTAAATCGTAGCGAAGGTCGGAACCACGCTGGGCGCGTCGCCCGCCACCACCGCGGCGGCCGCCTCCGAAAATATCACCAAATACATCGCCAAAAATATCGGAAAAATCAGCACCACCACCAAAGCCACCAGCACCACCGGCTCCACCACGCGCTTGGTCAAATGCATCATGGCCAAATTGATCGTAAGCTCTGCGCTTCTCATCATCGATAAGCACTTCGTAGGCTTCTTTAACCTCTTTAAACTTTATCTCGAGATCTTTATCGCCTTTCGTGCGATCTGGATGAAGCTTCATCGCAAGCTTTTTATAGGCCTTTTTAATATCGCGGTCGCTCGCATCTTTAGCTACGCCGAGAATTTCGTAATAATCTCTTTTTGCCATAATTTTGTGTTCTCTGTCAGTCTGTCAGACACACACACGGGCGTTCCCGAAGGTAACGCCCGTGCCAAGATAGTAAATCAACGCTTCAACTTACTTTTTTTCGTCGTCGTTTACTTCTTCAAACTCAGCATCAACCACATCATCTGCGGCATCGCTCGCTGCATCAGCTGCACCTTCAGGTTGCTGCTGAGCTTTCTGCTGAGCTATTTCCATCAACTTCGCTGAAGCTTCCATAAGCGCCTGAGTTTTTGCTTCCATAGCTTCTTTATCGCTTGCAGTAATAGCATCTTCTAGCTCACTGATAGCTGTTTCAATCGCAGCTTTATCATCGGCAGGAAGCGCATCGCCTGCTTCTTCAACTTGTTTTTTGGTTGCATGAACTAAGCCATCAGCTTGGTTCCGTGCTTGTACCATTTCTTCAAACTTTTTATCTTCTTCTGCGTTTGCTTCTGCATCGCGAACCATTTTCTCTACTTCATCATCTGATAAGCCTGAAGAAGCTTTAATGGTAATCTTCTGTTCTTTGCCCGTATCTTTATCTTTCGCCGATACATGCAAAATACCATCCGCATCAATATCAAACGTTACTTCGATTTGCGGCTGACCGCGCATTGCCGCCCGAATACCTTCAAGATTAAATTGGCCTAACGATTTGTTATCAGTAGAACGTTTACGTTCACCTTGTAACACATGAATCGTTACTGCGTTTTGATTATCTTCAGCAGTTGAGAACGTTTGCGATTTCTTCGTTGGAATCGTAGTGTTCTTCTCAATCAACGCTGTCATCACACCACCCATGGTTTCGATACCAAGAGATAGTGGGCAAACGTCGAGTAACAATACATCTTTAACGTCGCCTTGTAATACACCGGCTTGCACCGCTGCACCAACAGCAACTGCTTCATCAGGGTTTACATCTTTACGAGCTTCTTTACCGAAGAAATCAGCCACTAATTCTTGTACTTTCGGCATCCGCGTTTGCCCACCAACAAGAATAATATCGTTGATATCGCCAACTTTTAAGCCTGAATCGGCAAGCGCTTGCTTAACTGGCTCAAGCGTTTTCTTCACCATATCTTCTACAAGTGATTCTAATTTTGAGCGCGTTAACTTAATCGCCAAATGTTTCGGGCCAGAACCATCAGCCGTGATATATGGCAAATTAACTTCGGTTTGTTGTGTTGAAGAAAGCTCAATTTTCGCTTTCTCACCAGCTTCTTTTAAACGCTGCATTGCCAAAGGATCTTTGCGTAAATCAATTCCTTGGTCTTTCTTGAACTGCTCTACCAAGTAATTAATTACTCGGTTATCAAAATCTTCACCACCAAGGTGCGTATCACCGTTAGTCGCTAATACTTCGAACGTGTGCTCGCCATCTACTTCATCAATTTCAATAATTGAGATATCGAAGGTACCGCCACCTAAATCGTATACCGCAACGGTGCGATCGCCGCTTTTCTTATCCATGCCGTAAGCAAGTGCTGCCGCTGTTGGCTCATTGATAATGCGCTTTACTTCCAATCCGGCAATACGGCCAGCATCTTTAGTAGCTTGGCGCTGAGCATCGTTGAAGTAAGCAGGAACTGTGATTACCGCTTCCGTAACTTTCTCACCGAGATAATCTTCGGCTGTTTTCTTCATTTTCTTAAGAATTTCGGCAGAAATTTGCGGTGGCGCTTTCTTATCGCCTTTGATTTCTACCCAAGCATCGCCGTTATCAGCTTTTACAATACCATAGGGCATGATGCCGATATCGCGCTGCACTTCTTCATCTTCGAAGCGGCGGCCAATCAGGCGCTTAATAGCAAATAATGTGTTTTGCGGGTTAGTAACCGCCTGGCGTTTTGCCGGCGATCCAACCAATACTTCGCCATCATCAGCGAAAGCTACCACAGACGGGGTTGTGCGATCGCCCTCTGCGTTTTCAATTACGCGGGCTTTATCGCCATCCATGATGGCTACACAAGAGTTTGTTGTGCCTAAATCGATACCAATGATTTTACCCATGTCTTTCTCCAAACGTTCAATTTGTTACCAGGATGTCTTATAAGTGGGGACGCCCTGCTAGAATTTCAATACTAATTACAAGGTCTTTCGCTTTTATTTGCCAACTATTAACTAGCGGCGCGCGAAACCATTACCATTGCCGGGCGTAACAACCGGCCGTTTAACAGATAACCTTTTTGCATTACATGCATTACCGTATTCGGCG
This sequence comes from Idiomarina sp. A28L, assembly GCF_000218785.1. Taxonomy (GTDB): domain Bacteria; phylum Pseudomonadota; class Gammaproteobacteria; order Enterobacterales; family Alteromonadaceae; genus Aliidiomarina. Next base: position 95,508 of record NZ_AFPO01000001.1, on the reverse strand, counting down.
GTAAATCTGCGTTTTCTTGCATTCCCATAGCTTCATGTTGCTGTGGGTTAAATGGTTGCCCTTCCGGGTTTACTACTTCTAAACCAAATTTTTCGATGGTTTGAATGAAACCTTTGTGGGTCATATCAATGCCTTCAGCTAAATTAGCTTGGGCAGAATCTTCACGATCAATTGTTTGCAGCGCGCGTTCTAAGTTATCGATAACAGCCAGAAGCTCGCCGGCAAATTTCTCCAAGGCAAAATTACGTGCTTTTTCAACTTCTTGAGCTGCACGGCGGCGAACATTTTCGGCTTCTGCCGCAACCCGCAAGGCCTTTTCACGCTCCAGTTGTACTTCAGCACGCAAAGCCGTTACTTCTTGCTGCAAGCTCTCTGAATCGAGTTCCGGTTCGAAATCTTCGTTCGCAACTTCTACTTGCTCAGCAGCATCAAGTACTTGATCTTCCGCACTCTCAACTTCTATTTCTTGCTTTTGTTGCTCTTCCGCTTTGCTTTTATCGCTCATGCCTTGCTCCATATTCATCATATTTTGTGCTGTGCGAGTGATTGCAATGCATGCTTAATCATCGCTTTTTCAATCGCTCATCATTGCTTGCTTTCGAATATGGGGCCGGTAATTTCGAATTCAAGGATAAATTTTGTAATAACGCACTTATTGATCTATTCGGCTAAAAACCGTAGCTTAATGCCTATCCTTCATGCGGAGATTGATATGCCCGAAGCCAAAGCACCAGCCAACCCACCTTTTCAAGTTATTGGCCTGTTATGCAAAAAAAATTCTGAAACGGCGCTAGAAACCCTAACGCAAATAGCGCGCGTGCTGATTGAGCACGGTTATCAGGTGCTTGCTGATTCATCCGGGCCAGATGCAGAGTTTCCACCGCAAGTAAAGCGAGCGGGCCTTGCTGAAATTGGTGAGCAAGCTGAATTAGCCATTGTTATCGGGGGTGATGGCAAAATGCTCGGCGCCGCCAGAAAATTAAGCTTACATAATATTGCGGTAATCGGAGTAAACCGTGGAAACTTGGGTTTTCTTACTGATTTGGCACCCGATGAAGCAAGCGAAAAGCTATTAGCGGTACTTACTGGCAATTACAATATAGAGCAACGGTTTTTGCTCGATGCCAAAATTGAATTGAATGGCGAAATATTACACCGCGCTAACGCCATGAATGAGGTAGTGCTGCATTCCGATCAAGTAGCCCATATGCTGGAATTTGAGGTTGATGTTGATGGCCAATTTGTTTTTAGCCAACGTTCTGATGGTTTAATTATCGCCACACCAACAGGCTCTACTGCGTATTCTCTCTCGGCTGGCGGCCCTATTCTTTATCCTGGCTTAAATGCCATAACTTTAGTACCTATGTTCCCCCATACGCTGAGCAGCCGGCCCATTGTAGTGGGCGGTGATAGTGTTATTCAGGTGCGTGTAGCCCCGGATGATCAGCCGCTTCATATTAGCTGCGATGGCCACGTTAAGTTGCCAGTTCCTACCGGTGCTAAAATCTCTATTACTCGCCAAAAACAGGCGTTACGGCTTATTCACCCTACCGATTATAATTACTTTCATGTGCTGAGAAACAAATTGAATTGGGGTAGCCGTTTGTTCTAAAACACAATGGTTATTGCATATTTTTTCAACGCCCACTTGCACTACTGGATAACTACTGTATATTTACTGTATAAATAAACAGTAACAGTATTCCAGTAACTGCTCTGGGAGGCAATCATGCTGACACAGCTTCATATTCGAAATTTTGCAATTGTTGATAACTTAACCATTGATTTCCATCAAGGAATGACCGCGATAACCGGTGAAACCGGTGCCGGTAAATCAATTGCACTTGATGCACTAAGCCTTTGTCTAGGAGCTCGCGCAGAGAGCTCAATGGTGCGGCCAGATAGCGAACGAGCCGAAGTTACCGCTAGTTTTAACGTGCATCAGTTGCCTATGGTTATGCAATGGTTAGCTGACCATGAAATGCTCGATGATGCTGATGACAATGAAGATAATTGCATTATTCGCCGCACGCTAACTGCCGAAGGCCGCTCTAAGGGCTTCATTAACGGAGCCCCAGTGCCAGTTTCTTTATTACGTGAATTAGGCGGTATGTTGGTAAGTTTGCACGGTCAACATGATCATCATTTACTCATGAAGCCTGAGTATCAACTCTCACTGCTTGATCAATTTGCAAATCACGGCGAATTGTTAAACAAAGTAAGCAAAGCGTTTCGCGATTGGCGAGCCCTTGTCCGGGAACAACGTAAACTAATCGAGCAACAAGATGCGCAAGAATCTCGCCGGCAGCTTTTACAATATCAAGTAAGTGAACTCGATGATTTTAACTTATCAGCTGAAGAGTTCCGCGAATTAGAATCCGATCACAAACGTTTGGCTAATGCTTCCGGGCTCCTCGAAGATAGCCAGTTCAGTTTAAATTGCCTTTACGATGGTGAGCACAACAATGCGTTCACCTTATTACAATCAGTAATTGAACGCTTAAATGGTAGTGCCGAACTAGATAATACGTTGCAACCTATTGTGGCAATGCTAAATGATGCCGGAGTGCAAATTGAAGAAGCTGCTCGTGAGCTTCGTCATTATCAAGATGGCGTTGACCTCGATCCGGAATTACTCGCGGATTGCGAAAAGCGGATGAGTTTGGCGATGCAATTAGCTAAAAAGCATCAAATTGCTCCAGAACAACTCACTCAGCTTCATACACAATTGCGCGAAGAACTGGCTGGCTTAACCGCTTCAACTGAGCGCTTAGATTTAATTGACACTGAAATTAGTAATGCAGAAAAAACTTTCGTTGAACTTGCAAAGCAACTGAGTACAAATCGAATTAAAGCATCGTCTAAATTAGCGGCTCACGTTACCGAAACTATGCACAAATTAAACATGCCTGATGGCGAATTCTCGGTAGCCGTTGATGCCAATAGTAGTGAATATGCTTCTGCGCAAGGTATCGATCATGTTCGCTTCTTAGTATCGGCGAATGCGGGTCAGCCACAACAGGCTATCAATAAGGTAGCATCTGGTGGCGAGCTTTCACGGATAAGTTTAGCTATTCAGGTTCTCACCGCTGGGCAAGATAATTTACCCACTATGATTTTCGATGAGGTAGATGTAGGTGTTAGTGGGCCTACAGCTGCAACCGTAGGTAAGCTTCTTCGCCAACTAGGGCAACACAACCAAGTATTGTGCGTTACTCATTTACCACAAGTAGCAGCGCGTGCTCACCAACAAATGTTTGTTAGTAAACGTACTGAATCTGGTAAAACAATAACATCAATGCGTGCACTTAATGATGAGCTACGAATTGAAGAATTAGCTAGGTTATTGGGTGGTGATACGATAACAAACCACACGCTAGCGAATGCTCGAGAATTGCTTGCTGGATAGCGCTAAAGTTACTTAATTGCAGGTAATGGGAACTTTTATCGCATATTGCAGACGAATAAAAACCTCGGATGGGTGGCATCTGGGGTTCCTTTTAAGCTAAGATTCACTTCTGACGCAAATGTCTGAAATAGGTAATTCGGGTTTTATATGAGAATTTTATTAGCGCTTGCCCTTGCAACCGCGGTTACAAGCTGTGCAGTTATTGATCCTTTAGTTTACAAAATAGATATCCCACAGGGTAATTACCTTGAGCAACGTGATGTCGATAATCTTCGTGTTGGTATGACCCGAGATCAAGTTCGTTTCGTATTAGGTTCACCAGTATCTGAAAACATTTTCCGCAATGACGAGTGGCACTATGTGTTTAGAATGAAGCCTGGTCGGGGTGACGTTATAACTCGAGCATTAACGGTTCGATTTGAAAACGATGTGGTTGCATCAATTGAAGGTGATTTTAAGCCTCACGATGATTTTTATACACCACTTGAATCGTAATCTGATAGCGTTGGCTTAGCTGCAGTTCTGTAAACTTATATTGATTGGTGTTGCTCGAGTAACTACAGAACTGTAATTGGTCCCTAATTTAAACCAGCGGCGATGCCAACGGTTCGATTTAAGAGCGCTAACACAGATGAACTCAAGCAACACCATCCTTACGCCAGAATCTAGTTCCGCGGATATCCACACTTACCGCTCGCTTCGTTTGCCCAACGGCCTACGAGTGTTACTAGTGCATAGCCCGAGTAGCCAACATAGCGCAGCTTCTTTTGCTGTTAATGCCGGTCACTTCCAAGATCCAAGTTCAGCGCCTGGTATAGCCCACTTCCTCGAGCATCTATTATTTCTTGGCACTAAAGAATTCCCACAAGCCGATGCCTTCGCTACCCGTGTCAACGCTCATGGAGGGCATTTTAATGCGTGGACCGGTACTGAGCACAGCAACTATTACTTCACCACAGCGCACCCAGGCTTTGCCGAAACATTAATGCATTTCGGTAGCTTATTCATTGAACCATTGCTAAATGATGAATGGGTTGAAAAGGAGCGCCAATCTATTGAAGCGGAGTATCGCCTGAAACTCAAAGACGAACTGCGCCGTTTATACGAAGTTAATAAAGCTACAGCAAATCCCGCTCATCCTTTTTCCAAGTTCTCTGTTGGCAATGCTGTTACGCTTGCTGATAGCCATGCGATGAAAGTTCGGCAACGATTAGAGGATTTTCACCAACGTTACTATGTTGCGCAAAATGCTGCACTTGTTGTAGCGGGGCCAAACACATTAGATGAACTCCAAAGCTTAGCCATAAAAAGTTTTCAGGGCCTACCCGCTGGAGAGGTGAAACCAAATTTACCTAACGAGCCCATGTATCTGCCAGAACAAAGAGGCTGCCTTATCCGGGTTCGCCCTCTTAAACAAGCGGCCAGATTGATTCTTACCTTTCCATTGCCGGAAATTAACACTGATTATTTACATAAAACAACGAGTTACATTGCGCACTTGCTAGGTCATGAAGGCCCCGGAAGTTTATGCTTTTTCCTTCGCCGCCAGCATTGGATTAATGAACTCTCCGCCGGCGGTGGTATGAGTGGTTATAATTTCAAAGATTTCAATATTAATATGCAGCTCACTGACGAAGGGCTGAGCCATATTGATGAAATTATGCAAGCTTGTTACCAATACATAAATATCATCTCCGCAGAAGGATTAACCGACGCGCTTTACCGTGAACGGCAGCGAATGATCGAACTTGCTTACCAATTTCCAGAATCAATGAAAACGGTTGATCTAGTATCGCAGCTATCGATAAATATGCTGCATTACGAGCCAGAGCATATCGTTAGCGGCGATTACAGAATGGATGGTTTAAAGGTAGAGCTTGCTAAACAAATGTTGGCTCAAATGGTGCCAGAAAACACCCGTGCAACCCTCATTCATAATGATGTTGTTACCAGCGAAAAAACGCATTTTTATGCTGCTGATTATGCAATAGAACGTTTTTCCGCTGAACATTTGAATAAATTGAAAAAGCCGTTAGCTGCAACTTATGAAGCTCAGTTTTCCGTGCCGCAGGCAAACCCTTACATTCCGAAAAGAATTACACCAAATCCAATTAGTGCTCCATTAGGGAAGCGACAGGTAACGAGTTGTGAGCGTAGCGGTTATTACCCCAGCCAACTTTGTGATGGTAACGGAGTAACTCTTTGGCATTTGCAAGATGAACATTTTCGAGAGCCGCAAGCGCATATTTACCTATCTCTGCAGTTGCCACTTGCTAACGCTAGCGCACGCAATAATGCGATAAGCCGAATTTGGTGTGAGCTAGGGCAAGAACTTTTAAGCGAGCAATTTTACGATGCTGAAGTAGCCGGTATGCACTTTAACTTGTATCCGCAACAATCGGGAATAACACTGCATCTGGCAGGTTTTTCAGATCGCCAGCCAACTTTATTTAAAGATCTTATGCGTTCTTTAGCAGCCTTGCGCTCGAGTCAGCAGCATTTTCATTCCGTTCGCAAACAGCTGCACCGTAACTGGCATGCTATTCACCAGAACAAACCAGTGAATCATTTGTTTTCATTGTTACATCACCAACTTCAGCACGGCTCTTACACCGCAGAACAACTTGCGGCTAGTATTGAAGATCTTGATTTCGAACATTACTGTAACCTGCTCCCCGGTATGCTTCGAGATGCTCAAGCTAAGCTTTTAATACATGGCGATATTCGAGCTGAAACCGCTTTAGAGCTAGCACAGTGGGTAGAACAAACATTACCGGTGGTGCCTATACAGAAAACCAAAGCATTGCGTTCAGTGAAGCGTTTGGGCACAGGAATTACTGCAACCCATTTTCATAACGAACACAGTGATTCCGCGTTCGCTTTCTTTGTTCAAGGTCAGAGTACATCGCTGCAAGAGAAAGCCCATTTTCTATTATTGAATCATATCTTCAACCCAAGCTTTTTTAATGCCTTGAGAACAGAGCAGCAATTAGGTTATTTGGTGGGTTCTAGTTATATTCCCATGCATGGGTTACCGGGCTTGCTGTGTTACGTGCAATCGCCAAGCCACACCACTGAACAAATTAATGCAGCGATTCAGAGCTTTATTCAAGCGTTTACTGAGCAATTAGAAACGATTGCAGAATCCGTATTTGAAGGTGCACAAACTGCGGTTTTAAGCCATTTGATAGATCCTGCATTAAGCCTAAGGGTTCGTGCTCAACGCTACTGGAGTTCTATTATCAATAACCATGGCGAGTTCACACTCGCTAGTGAAGTAGCTGCGGTAGTAGAAACGGCAACATTGAGTGAATTTATCAAATTCTGTCAATCTAGGCTCGGTGAACAGCTATCGGCCATGACACTTGCATCAACCAAATCCGCACACTAACCTGCAAAAGCTTACTAGGCGTTAAATTGAACGGCAGTTCTGCCCTGCGCTTTTAATCGACGCATACGCTGATGTGTACGAAACATTGGAAGAATAAAAGGCCCGAACAGCAAGCCCATTAAAGCCCAACGGCGCGGGCCTAACGCGTGCTGCCAGGCTTGAATATAATAAAATGCGGCAGAAATAACAGCTAGGAGGATCAAAAATAGCATTCACTATTCCCCTTATTTCTATAATAAATACAAACTTTATTATATAAAATTACCGAGCCAACCGCATTTACACAGGTGTTATGCCACCAATACAATAGCTAACAGTAAACAAACAACTACTCGTATTGGTGGCCCCAAACCCTATTACTTGCTATAAAACTGTTTATTTTCAGCCGCCATTTCAATTAATAAATCACACGGTTTGAAACGATCGCCTTCTTTTTCTGCGTAGTGCTGTAAACGTGCTACAACATTCGCGATTCCAAGGCTATCCATGTAGCGGAACGGCCCACCTCGAAATGGAGGGAAACCAATTCCGAAAATTGCGCCAATATCGCCATCGCGTGGTGAACGAATAATATCATCTTGTAAACACCAAGCCGCCTCGTTCAACATGGGCAATACGCATCGCTCTATCATTTCATCGGCAGCTAAACTTGCTGATGGTGAGATTCCTATCACTTGATATACAGAGCTATCTACATGCTTACCCTTTTTCTTGCCATCATAAAGGTAAAAACCTTTTTTGCTCTTGCGCCCTTTCCGGCCATCATCTAGTAGTTTATTGAATGCATTCGGCGCCCGGAAGCGCTCGCCAAGAGCATCGGTAAGAATTGGTGCCACCTTGCCGGCAACATCAATTCCAACTTCATCAAGCAGGGTAATAGGCCCTACTGGGAAACCGAATTTAACAAAAGTTTTATCCAACACTTCAATAGGCTCACCTGCAAGCAACAAACGCGCCGCTTCATTCATGTACGGGGCTAAAATACGATTAACGTAGAAGCCCGCGCCGTCTTTAACCACTACCGGAGTTTTGCCTTGCCGTTTGGCAAATTCAACCGTAGTTGCAATAGTTTCTTTTGAAGTGCCTTCATGAGTAATAATTTCTGCTAACGGCATTTTTTCTACCGGCGAGAAATAGTGCAAACCAATAACTTGTTCAGGCCGAGCTGCCTTCGCAGCAATCTGTGTGATCGGTAAAGAAGATGTATTGGTAGCAAAAATAGTATGCTCAGCCGCATTTTTTTCGATATCTGCAACCATCTTTTGTTTCAAATCTAAATCTTCAAATACCGCCTCAATCACTATATCGGTATCTTTAAAGCCACTGTAATCAACCGTTCCGGTAAGCATAAGCATTTGCTGCTGCAACTCAGTAGGCCGAATAATTTTACGTTTTACTTTCGGTAATAAAAGCTTGTGGTGGTATGCCAGTGCATTTTTAATACCTTCCTGATTTATATCTTTCAAACGCACCGGAACTTTCGCTTTGCTAATGGTTACATGAGCAATACCACCACCCATTAAACCACCACCAAGCACACCCGCTTTCTTAACCGCTTCAGGCTTCACACCATCGGCTCCGGTTTCTTTTTTAATTTCGGTAGTAGCAAAGAAGATATTGCGTAATTGATAAGAAACATCACTCATTGCCAACTCGCCGAATTGCTTAGCTTCATAAGCTAAACCAGCTTTCATGCCTTTGTTCATGCCTTGCGCAACGGTATCAATAATTTTATCAATTGCTGGGTAATTACCATGCGCTTTCTTTTGCGCCTGCTCACGCGCTTTCTTATATAAAATAGAGCTGAGCGGGCCTTCTAAAACTTTACTAAATAGGTTTAACTTCGGCTTCTTCGCTTTTCGCTTACCTTTAAGAGCTTGCTCTACAGCCGCTTCTAGCAAAATACTTTGCGGAACCATTTCATCGGCTAAGCCCATTTTCAGTGCTTGCTTAGCCCGTAGCTGCTTGCCTGTCAGCATTAATGTTAAAGCCTGCTGCACGCCCACAAGGCGAGGTAGGCGCTGAGTACCCCCAGAACCAGGGAGTAAACCAAGTTGCACTTCCGGCAGGCCTAAAACTGTTTTTGGCGAATCACTAACAACTCGCACATGGCAAGCTAAGGCAAGTTCTAAGCCACCACCGAGAGCGGGGCCATGAATAGCAGCAACTACCGGTATTTTAAGCGCTTCTATGCGATCAAATAATGCTTGCCCTTGGCGCGCTAAACTTTCTGCATCAGCTGCGGTTTCACATTCATTAATCATTCTGATATCGGCACCGGCAACGAACGAGCTCGGCTTACCACTAATAAATACAAGCCCCTTAAGGTCACGATTACTCTCAATGGTTTCCATCAATTTTGCCACTTCATCGGCAAACGTTGATTTCAGCGTGTTCATGCTCTCGCCTGGCACATCGATAGTGATAATGCCGATGCCGTTGTCACGAACGTCTAAACTAAATGCACTTTTTTGATTCTGTTCCATTATTCTGTCTCCACGATTACTGCTGCACCTAAACCGCCTGCAGCACAAGCTGTGGTTAATGCGGTTCCGCCACCTCGGCGATTAAGCTCATGTAATACTTGCGTAAGCATTCGTGCGCCGGTTGCCGCAAACGGATGCCCATATGCCAAAGAGCCGCCGAGAACATTAAACTTCGCTTCATCAATTTCGCCAATCGCACTAGTACGGTTTAACTTTTCTTCCGCAAATTTCTTACTCGCAAACATTTTCACGTTGGCCAATGTTTGCGCAGCAAAAGCTTCATGCATATCAATAATATCTAAATCCGCTAGCGTCATGCCGGCGCGATCTAACGCCAACGGCGTAGCATAAGAAGGCCCCATCAACATATCTTCATACACATCAATTGCAGCGAAAGCATAGCTGCGAATATAGCCCAACGGTTTATACCCTAACTCTTTAGCGCGGCTCTCTGTCATCATTAATACCGCTGATGCGCCGTCTGTAAGTGGTGTTGCGTTCGCTGCAGTTACGGTACCGTGTTTGCGATCAAACACAGGCCGTAACTTAGCGTAACTGGCTACATCTGAATTGGCCCGGATATTATTATCACGCTCCAGAAACTCTTTGTATGGAGCGCTATGAGCAACCATAACTTCTTCAGCCAACTTCCCTGATTCCCATGCTTCATGAGCAAGCTGATGAGAACGATGAGCCAGCTTATCTTGATCTTCGCGGCTAATATTATGAGTTTTTGCCATCTGTTCGGCGGTTTGCCCCATACTTAAGCCAGTTGAGTACTCTGCTACTGCAGGTGGAACCGGCATTAAATCTTTTAAACCTAAGCGTTTTAAAATGTTTAAGCGTTGGCCGAGGCTACGGGCTTTATTTAAATCAACCAAAGCGCGAGCTAGCGTTTTTGAAACACCGATGGGTAACACCGAAGAGGAATCAGCACCACCGGCGATACCTACTGAGATAGATCCCGCTAACATGGCTTCAGCTACGTTAACCGCAGTTTGGAAGCTTGTAGCGCAAGCGCGGCTAACACTGTAAGCATCGGTATTGACGGGCAGGCTCGTTGCAAGGACAATCTCGCGAGCGATATTTGGGGCTTCAGGCATCTGCACAACTTGGCCGTAAACAACCTGCTCAACCAAGCTCGGATCAAGATTTGTTCTTTGAATCAACTCTTGCACCACCATAGCACCCATATCAAGTGCTGGTACGCCATGGAAAAAGCTAGCTTGTTTTGCAAATGGAGTTCGTAAACCCGCGACGATCGCGATACGATCTCCCTTCGCAGTGCGTAGATTTTGTTGTAAAGATGACATAGATTACCCCTGTAATTAGTGGTCTGACCACAATTTATCTCATGATTCTACTTACAAATGTAGAAAAATAAAACCATAGACGTAAGATAAGCACTTCGCACGTTAGAAATAAATGAGGGTGTTATGACAGCAGTAGTTGCATTTAAGCAGTTACAATCGTATCTAGAAACTCAAGTGTTGGGCCAACCCACGTTAACTGAGCACTTGTTAATTGCCATTTTAGCCGATGGCCATTTACTCGTTGAAGGCCCACCTGGCTTAGCAAAAACACGCGCGGTACAAGCGCTTGCTAATGGTATCGAAGCTGATTTTCAACGCGTGCAGTTTACACCTGATTTACTCCCCGCTGATCTTACCGGCACTGATATCTACCGCCCTGAGAGCGGTGAGTTTATTTTTCAACAAGGCCCTTTATTCCATAACCTTATTCTAGCTGATGAAATTAATCGTGCACCAGCAAAGGTACAAAGTGCTTTACTTGAAGCAATGTCGGAGCGGCAAATCAGTGTTGGCCGCACAACATATCCATTACCGGCCTTGTACACGGTAATGGCAACGCAAAACCCATTGGAACAAGAGGGCACATATCCGCTACCGGAAGCACAGTTAGATAGATTCCTATTGCACCTAAGCTTAGATTATCCCGACGCTACAACAGAACAACAAATATTACGCCTTACTCGCAATGAACGTATTCAAGGTACTAGTAAGATGGCGGAGCCGCTAACTCAGGAAGCTATTTTTGCTGCCCGCAAAGAATTACTCACCTTACACATGGACGACACGGTAGAGGAATATTTAGTTGCCCTCATTATGGCAACTCGTGAACCGGAAAAGTATGATGCCGAGCTTGCGAATTGGCTGGCAATTGGAGCTAGCCCGCGCGCTACTATTGCACTAGATCGTAGTTCTCGAGCGAGAGCTTGGCTAGATGGCCGTGATTTCGTGACCCCGGATGATGCAGCCGCCTTACTTCACAACGTTTTGCGCCACCGAATAATTTTAAGCTACGAAGCTGAAGCTGAAGGCATCAGCAAAGATCGCGTAATTGACCGCATTCTTGAATTGGTTCCGGCGCCTTAATTGATATGCAAAAACAAAGCATTACTAGCTTGAATGGAAAAGAAATAGGCGAGTGGTTAGCCCATGCGCACAGCGATGGTGTGTATCCATGTATGGCTGAGTTGCTAAAATATCGCCATCAGCCGTTAAGATTGCCGGTACCGAAAGCTAGCGGTTCGTCTGCGCAAGCGGGCCAACGCTTGAGTAAAACACGCGGCCGCGGGATGGAGTTTGATGAAGTGCGGCATTATCAAGCGGGTGATGATGTTCGTGCCATTGATTGGCGGGTAACGGCTCGCACAGGGCAAACACATACAAAATTATTTCGCGAAGAAAAGGAACGCCCTGTTTTTCTTTGTGTCGATTTCAGCAATAGCATGTGGTTTGGCTCACAGCTGATGCTCAAATCATTGCAAGCTGCCCATGTAGCTGCAGGAATAGCTTGGCATACCGTGCAACGAGGCGATCGTGTTGGGGGATTAATCTACAACAGCCAACAACACATGGAAATAAAACCGCAGGCAAGGCAACATGGCGCTCTCCTGTTTCTGCGCCAATTGATTGCAATACACCCTGAGGCTGCACCGGTTCAAAGCCATTCGTCCGAAAAACGGCAACAATCAACCCCGGCTGGTGGTAATCAAAATTTAGCGCAACAGCTACGGCGGCTTGTTAAGCTATGCCGGCCTGGAGCCGATATCGTTATTATTAGTGATTTTAGTGAGTTAGATGCTGAAACGATTAAACTATTACAGGTTTTACGTAAACATCATACCGTTACCGCCATTATGATTACCGATCCATTTGAAGAAAATTTACCCAGTAACTTCTTTCGTGATATCGATATTTACGATGGTAAAGAGCAACATACGCTGTTTCTTTCAAACCCAGATTATCACAAGAAATGGCAACAGCAAGCTGCGCTATGGCAAAGCCAACGCGAACAAGGTTTGCGCCGGGCCGGCGTGCGAGTAACCGCAATAACAGCCGCGGCCCCTGTTAGCACGCAATGGTTTCAGCAGAGGAAAAGCGTATGAATCCGTTAGCTGAACTGCACGATATTGTGCCTGCAGAAAGCGCACATTGGTGGCCTTTACCATGGGGATACTGGGTAATTGCCATTGCCCTGCTGTTGGTGTTTATCAGCTTGGTTTATGTACGCCGCCAATATATAAAACGACATCGCGTTAGCAAAGCTGCTTTATCCCAAATTCCAGCACATCAAACCAGTTTAAGTGCATTAAATACGCTGGCGAAAAGAGCGGCTTTACAGGTTTGGCCGGCAGATCAAGTGGCGCACCTACAAGGCAGTGATTGGCATCGCTTTCTAATTCAAACCATGCCAAAACATAAGCAAGCGGCGTTTGCCGCCGAGATACAACCGTTTAGCGCGCGAATGTATCAACCGGGAACACCGGAAAACATAGAGCAATACGCAACTTGTATTCGCCAATGGTTGCTTTTTGGTCTGCCAAAAACAGCGAAGCGGAGGCCAAATGTTTGAATTCGCATGGCCATGGGCCTTTGCTCTATTACCGCTCCCATTGTTGGCGCGCTGGTTATTACCCGCAGCGAAAAGTGCAAGTGCTGCTCTTTGGTTACCACAAGCGCGATTTCTGCGGCCAGCGGATACTTCAGGGATACAATCGCAGCACCGATTATGGTTACTACCGCTACTTATTTGGCTATCAATACTGGCAACTATTGCTCAGCCACATTGGCTTTCCGAACCAATTCCAATTAATCCTGAAGCGCGGGAAATAATGATAGCGCTGGATCTTTCCGGCAGTATGGAAATGGACGATATGACTTATAACGGCCGAAGAGCATCGCGCTTAGAGGCCGCGCATAAAATTTTGGCCGATTTTATTCGCCGTAGGCAAGGCGATCGTATCGGCTTGATTGTTTATGCCGATTCGGCGCACGTATACGTTCCGATTTCTAGCGATCTAGAAACGGTTGCGCAGTTAGCCGAAGAAGCAAGAATAGGCTTAGCGGGGGAACGCACAGCACTTGGCGATGCCATTGCGCTCTCGATTCGTTACTTCAACGAGCGCGAAACCAGCGAGCGCGTGGTATTAATGATTACCGATGGCATGATTAATTCGGGCGCTATTAATGCTGAACAAGCCATTCACCTAGCCCGAAATCACGATGTGAAGATTCATACCATTGGTATTGGTGCCGAGGAAATGACAGTTCGGGGCCTATTTGGTGAACGCAGAATAAATCCGAGTAGTGATCTAGATGAAAGTTTTCTAGCAACGATAGCTGGAACTACCGGGGGCGAGTATTTCCGTGCCAAAAGTGAAGGCGATATGGAATCGATCTATGCCGCCATCGATTCACTCGAACCGATTTCTTCCGATGAACAGTTTTTCCGGCCCCATACTAGCTTGGCGCATTGGCCACTAGCCTTTGGGTTAGGGCTTTTCTTTATCTATTTTATTCGGCTTATTTTTGGTCAGCAAATTTGGCAACGATTAACAGGTACTAGTGAATGAGCGAATTTCACTTTCTTCGGCCAGAATGGCTTTGGTTATTGATACCTTGGGCAATTAGTTTGCCGTGGTTACGTGCTCACATGCATAAGCGCAATAACTGGCAGCAACTCATTGCACCTCACCTTAGCCAACGGTTATTGCAAGGTAATGTTACAAAATCATCTAATTGGCCTTTCTACGCTATAATTACGGGCGTTTTAATTTCTATTTTTAGCCTTGCGGGCCCTAGTTGGCAGCGAACAGCAGTGCCTTTATTTAATCAAGATCAGGGCGCTGTTATTGTTTTGGATGCCAGTATGCAAACGCGTGCTCAAGATACTAATCCGGATCGCTTTACCCGCTTAAGCTTCAAGGCAATTGATATTGTAAACCAGTTCAACACCGGGCAATTAGGCCTTATTGCTTATGCCGGTGATGCCTTTACCGTAACTCCTCTTACGCGCGATAGCGCTACTATTCTTCAGAGCTTACAAGTACTTACGCCCGAAGTGATGCCTACTCCCGGCAACGATCCATTGTTAGCAATGCGCGAGGCCGATCGGCTCCTCACTGCGGCAGGCTATGCGGAGGGCGAAATCATTTGGCTCACAAGCGGTATTTCTCAGCGCGATATGGAAGATTTACGGCAATTTTTCCGTAGCAACAATCATCGAGTATCTATTCTGGCGGCAGGAACAACAGAGGGAGCACCCATTCGTGATAGCCAAGGAGAGTTATTTCGAGATGCCTCGGGCCGAGTGGTTATCGCCCGGCTCATACCTGAATACTTACAACGAATTAGCACCGAAACAGGTGGGCGTTTTGTAGCAGCAACTGTTGATAGTAGTGACATTGCAACAATCACTGATTTTTCTAGGCCCCAAAGCGACGTTTCAGAATCATCGCAGCAAGGCGAACAGTGGCGAGATGCCGCCCCTTGGTTAGCTCTTTTGTTAGTTCCTCTTGTACTCCTAGCTGCACGTAAAGGTGCGGTATGGAGTATTCTATTGTTGGTCCTGTTGATTCCAAAACCGGTTATAGCCCAGCAAGAGTTAACGGCTGAGCGTGAGCCAACGGCTCAGGATTCACGAAAAGTATCCACTTGGAAGTTACCCTTTAGTAACCGCGAGCAATATGCTGAAGAGCAATTTCGTGCCGGCAATTACAAACAGGCCGCAGAAAATTATTCAAACCCAATGGCGCAAGGAATGGCTTGGTATCGTGCCGAGGAGTATGCCAATGCAGCCGCGAGCTTTGCACAGGTAAATTCGCCTGAAGGCTATTTCAACCTAGGCAATGCTCTCGCCAACTTAGGTGAACTAGAATCAGCCTTAGCCGCCTATCAGCAAGCCTTGGCTGAGCGTGCAACGTGGGCCGAAGCACAAGAAAACTATGAGCTAGTCAAATCGCTTTTCGAGCAACAAGAAGAAAATTCCGGTGAAAATGGTGATGCTGATTCAAAAGATTCAGAATCAGAAGAACAAGATACCGAAAGTGAACAAAGCGAAGATTCCGAAAGCGAACAACAAGAGCAAGGGAATGAAGAAGCCTCAGAAAATGAGCCAAGCCAGAACGATAGCGGCAACTCAAATGAAGAAGGCAGCACTGCAGATGAAAACGAAGGAGTTCTGCCAGATAGCGATGAGGAGCTCAACGAGGAACAAGCACGAGCGGCTCAGCTCGAGGCGCTCTCTGCCGAAGAAGCTGAAGAACTCGAACAGTTACTGCGGCGCGTTGATGATGACCCAGCTATCTTATTGCGAAACAGGTTGTTATTAGAAGCCCAACGGCGCCGCTTAAGAACTCCGCCCGGAGGTAATTAGTGAACGAATTTTATCGCCCAACAAGCTTATCTCTTCGCTGTATCAATACATTGCGCAATTTCGCATTTGAGGTTTCGAACATGAATAAATTTACCGGCTGTTTGGCTGTATTTCTTTTTTGCTTACTCATTTTTAGCGCACCAAGCTATGCACAGCAGGCTACTGCCAGCATTGATCGAAATCCGGTTGTTGAATATGAAGCCTTTGTTCTAACCGTTACTAGCGATGAAAGCCTTCCGCGCAATGCATTTTCTGCTGAACGCTGGATCGAAGATTTTGAGATACGAGGAACATCGGTAAACAGCAGCTCAACGATGATTAATAATCAGGTTTCTCGTTCAACCGAATGGCGGGTTTCGTTAGTTGCGCCTCGATCAGGCGAATACGAAATTCCGGCAATTACGATTGGCACTGCACAAACAGCACCCATTTCAGTGCAGGTGCTAGCCGCCAGTGAACAAGCACCGGAAGAGCGAAACTACTTTATTGAAGCAAGCTTAGATAACGATTCGGCGTACGTACAACAACAACTTACCTACACAGTTAAACTCTATGTAGCTGACCAATTAGAAAATGGTAGTTTAGGCCTACCTACTATTGAAAACGTTACTGTTGAACAACTCGGGCAAGACCGGCAATCGCAGGAAATAATCGATGGCCGACGCTTTCAAGTGCTTACGCGTAACTACGGCATTACGCCTAGACGCAGCGGAAGCACTACTATTCCTGGCGTTCGCTTCGATGGCCAAGTAAGGCGAATGCCATCATCTGGATTTAGTGCTTTGGGACGAATTGAGCCGGTAAGCGCTCGTTCTGCAGATATCGAAATCACTGTTAAGCCTCGCCCAGCCAGCTTCCCAGGAACATGGCTACCGAGTGAACGTGTGAGTATTGAGGAACAATGGGAACCTGATAGCAGTAGCTTTACTATTGGCGAGCCGATTACTCGGCGCCTAATTGTTACTGCAGTTGGTGTGCGGCCAGAGCAATTACCTGATCTGAATTTAGAATATCCCGAGGAGATAAGAGTTTACCCAGATCGAGGGCAAACTGAAGCGAGTGTTATTCGCGGCAAATCAATTGCCCGAGCCGTTTATACCACGGCGTTAGTACCTGCAAGTGCCGGCGAATTTACCCTCCCTGCTGTACAGGTCCCTTGGTGGAATACGCGTACCAATCAAATAGAGTACGCAAAGCTCCCAGAACGCACCGTCACCGTGTTATCGCCACCTGGTGGTCTTGCTATACCCGGAACGGCGCAAAACTCGCCAGCTAATGATACAGGCGAGCTTAGCTCTATAAATGAAAGTACAGAGCTGCCTGAGCTAGCCGAGAGCGAAATGCTCATAGAGAATCAACAGAAACTGCTTTCGTATTGGCAATTTGCGGCTGTTATATTCTGCGTGCTTTGGATTCTAACCATTATTTTATTAATTTGGCTTCAGCAAAAAGGGGTAAAGAAGCCCAACCCGCAAGGCGTACCTCAAAAGGTTCGCAAGCCTCTGCATGAGCTTAAGCAAGCTTGCCGGGCAAATAATCCAGCGGCCACTCGCACCGCCCTACTCGCATGGTACAAAGCAAGAACAGGGCAAACAGCTCACGGGCTATTTGCCCTAGCTAAAGGATTAGAGAGCCGCAAGTTGCAAGAAGAAATTCAGCGCTTAGAAGCGGCGCTATATGGTAATAACAATCAAGAGTGGCAATCTGGTAAAGCACTCTGGGCGGAAGTACAGCGCCTACATCAAGTGGAGCCGGAAGCTAAGCATTCGCTACCAAGCCTGTATCCAACAAACTAATCCTGCAGATAACTGTTTAATATATAAAAAGGGCCCGATACATATTTCTGTATCGGGCCCTTATTTTTTTAGCTACTTACTGTGGAAGTGAATACTCCCCAAACAAGAATTATAAGCGGCGCTGAATCGTTGCATTAGCTTTCAGTGCGTCCATCACTGCACGGTAAGCTAATTCAGCATACTGGCTCTCTAGCTGTCGTTTCGAACGCTCCGCGTCCTCATCGTCAACTACTCCCGGTTGCATATCTATCAGCTCAATAATCGCAGCATCGCCGTTGCCAAGTGTTACTTGTGCAAACTCAGATGCGCCAGAAACTGGCATTCTAAACAGCTGTTGGCGCACCGCACCGGGCAAATTGCTGCCAAAACGTGTTGCGGATTGAATATCGATAAACTCGATACCATCAACACTTTCGCCCGCTTCAACCATAGCTAACACTTCTTGGGCACGTTCAGCAGCTAACCCTTCTGCCTTTTCCGCAGCTAGATACGATTCAATATCAGCGCGCACATCGGCTAAATCCTGCACCCTCGGCGCAACATATTCAGAAGCACGAACAACTAAGCTTCTATCATCTAATTCAATCAGCTCTGAATTCAAACCGAGTTCGCTGACATCAGCAGAGAAGGCTTGCTGCAATAAGCTTGTATCATCAAAACCAGCCACTGCTTCAGCCCGGCTAATCCAAGGAGATGTTTGCACAGTTAAACCGAGCGCTTCAGCAGCTTCAGCTAACGTGTGATCAACCTCAAATGAAATGCGTGCCAGTTCTTGTTGCTGTTCAAAGTAAACTCGCTCAGCTTCAGCTTGAGCAATATTGGCGCGAATATCATCCGCAACTTCAGCAAAGCTTGTGGTAGCCGCCGCACTGAGGTCAGTTAATTTCACTAAGTGATAACCAAACTCCGAACGCACAACATCAGATACTTCACCTTCAGCGGATAATGCGAAACCTGCATCTTCCAAATCTGGATCAAGAGTGTCACGTTCTAACAACCCTAGTTCACCACCATCTTG
The DNA here is from genome assembly GCF_000218785.1 of Idiomarina sp. A28L. Taxonomy (GTDB): domain Bacteria; phylum Pseudomonadota; class Gammaproteobacteria; order Enterobacterales; family Alteromonadaceae; genus Aliidiomarina. The sequence continues at coordinate 76,727 of NZ_AFPO01000001.1, read as the reverse complement.
GCCAGAAAAAATATCATCAGATTCGTTAGCCGCCAGCTCTGCAAAATCTTCACCGGCTTCCAAGCGTGATTGGATTTCACGAATGCGCTCCAATGCAGCGTCTTCGCTCTCACCAAACTCAACAAGGATATGAGCAATTGAACGTGATTCTTGGCTACTAAACGCACCTGGATTGCTATCGTAGTAAGCACGAACTTCAGCATCATCAACTTCAATGGTGGCCAAAACATCAGAGAAACTCAGCTCTACGTAAGCTAGTTGAATACGTTCTTCTTGACGGAATGCATCTTGATTCTCGAAATAAAACTCTTCAATTTCAGCGTCTGTTAATTCTACACCTGAAATGTAATCGTCTACTGAGATTAGAGCATAGCGGCCACTACGGCGCTCATTTTGCAATACTTGCAAACGTTCGCTTTCGTTATCTAAAACAAATTCGCTGCCAAATGCACCCTGCATCAGAGCAACGCGGCTCATTTGCTGCTGCAAGTAATCACGAAACATTGTTGGCGAAAAGCCAGCGTTGCTTAGTTGACGAAGATACATATCATTACTGAACTGCCCATTAAGCTGAAACTCAGGCATTTGCCGAATTGCATTGCGTAATGCATTCGCTGATTGCGCCAAGCCCATTTCGCTAGCAAGCTGAACCGCAAGCTCTTCTTCAATCATTTGTTCAAGCACCCCCACACGCATTTCACGCATGTAGTTTTCATCGGCTGCTAGTAGTGAAAACATTTCACCAAACTGCTGTTCCATTGTTGCCCGTTGGCTCTGGTAAGCACGGTCGAAATCAGCGCGAGAAATCTCTTTGTCGTTTACTTTAGCCACGTAATCATCAACGCTGCCACCAAGGTATGCACTCACCCCAGTAAACGCAAAAGCAAGTATAATTATAAACAGGATGGTTTTTACCACCGGGCCCTGTGTGCCCTCACGTATCCTATCGAGCATCGTTACTCTTTCCACCAGCAATTATTGAACCATTAACATGAAAAAAGCGCATCGGAAGATGCGCTTCTTGCAGTCATCTCGTCGCGAAGTATAACACAATTTTCGCGGCGGTTTTAAAATGCTTACTTCTTAGTTTACCGCATCTTTTAGTGCTTTACCGGCTTTGAAAGCTGGTACTTTAGCAGCAGAGATTTGGATTGTTTGGCCAGTTTGTGGGTTGCGGCCTGTGCGAGCAGAACGCTCACGAACAGTGAAAGTGCCGAAACCTACTAATGCTACTTGGTCATCACTTTTAAGAGCTTCAGTAACAGTACTGATAAAAGAATCAAGTGCGCGTCCAGCAGCTGCTTTAGAAAGTTCTGCGTCTGCTGCGATTTTGTCAATTAGTTGAGACTTATTCACAGTGTCATCCCCTTAGATTGTTATTATGGAGTTTTTTAGTTCCATTAAAATAGTACAGACAAGTTTATAACAAGCTTATACCATTAGTTCAAGCATTTCAAAATGCTATTTTGAGTTACCCAACCACTCCGAATGCCTTTAATGACAAGGGCGGGCACTAGACTCTAGGCTATCACAGTGATTTTGGATGAAAAGCATTTTTTCGCTTTAAATTAACAATTTTTACGTAAAGAGGCTAGTAGAAGCCCCTTTAAACACCCAAAAAATTACTCTTTTTCTTTATTTTTCTTAGGCTTATAAGGATCTTCAGCCAAAGCTAAGCGAAGTACGTCATCTATCCACTGAACCGGAAATATTTGAAGATCCGCCTTCACATTGTCTGCAATTTCTTTTAAATCTCGCTCATTATCCTTTGGAATCAACACTCGCTTGATACCGCCACGGTGCGCTGCGAGTAATTTTTCCTTCAAACCACCAATAGCTAATACCTCACCGCGCAATGTTATTTCACCTGTCATGGCAACATCGGCTCTAACTGGATTGTTAGTAAGTGAAGATACTAACGAGGTAACCATAGCGATACCTGCACTCGGGCCATCTTTTGGTGTTGCGCCCTCAGGAACATGAACATGAATATCGCGCTTTTCATGAAAATCACTAGCGATTCCTAAACGTTCAGCTCGGCTTCGAACTACTGTCATGGCGGTACTAATCGATTCCTTCATAACATCACCTAATGAACCGGTGCAAACTACCTTACCTTTACCCGTTACGTTCGTAGCTTCTATGGTAAGCAAATCACCACCTACTTGCGTCCAGGCTAAGCCAGTAACTTGGCCAATTTGGTTTTCGTCTTCAGCTTTACCAAAATCAAAACGTTGCACACCCAAGAAATCTTCAAGATTATCTTGTTTAATGGTTACCTTTTTCAACTTCTTATCCAACAAAATCCGGCGTACAGATTTGCGGCATAACGTAGAGATTTCTCGCTCTAAATTCCGAACGCCCGCTTCACGAGTGTAATAGCGGATAATGCCGAGAATCGCCTCGTCAGTAATATCTACCTCACCTTTACGCAAACCATTTCGTTCAAGCTGTTTATCTAACAAATGACGCTTAGCAATATTTAACTTCTCGTCTTCGGTGTAACCCGAAAGGCGAATAACTTCCATTCGATCTAGCAACGGCGCTGGGATATTCATACTATTGGAGGTAGCAACAAACATGATATCGGAAAGATCATAATCAACTTCTAAGTAATGATCATTAAAGGCGCTATTTTGTTCCGGATCGAGTACCTCAAGTAAAGCCGAGGAAGGATCACCGCGCATATCAGAGGCCATTTTATCGATTTCATCCAGTAAAAATAACGGATTACGAACGCCCACTTTGGCCATTTTCTGCATTAATTTGCCCGGCATTGAACCAATATAGGTACGGCGATGGCCGCGAATTTCCGCCTCATCGCGAACGCCACCAAGCGCCATACGCACGTATTTTCGCCCTGTTGCTTTGGCAATTGATTGCCCTAAGGATGTTTTACCAACCCCAGGAGGGCCCACTAAACAAAGAATAGGCCCACGCACTTTCTTACTGCGTTGCTGTACCGCAAGGTAATCTAAAATACGTTCTTTCACTTTTTCCAAGCCAAAATGATCTTCGTTCAAAATCTTCTCTGCTTGTGTTAAATCTTTCTTCACTCGCGATTTTTTGTACCAAGGAACTCCCGTCATCCATTCGATATAGCTGCGCACTACAGTTGCTTCTGCCGACATAGGCGACATCATGCGTAACTTCTGAAGTTCAGATTTGGTTTTATCGAACGCTTCCTTGGGCATTTGTGCTTCGTCAATTTTCTTCGCTAGCACTTCGAATTCATCAACGCCATCTTCGCCTTCACCAAGCTCTTTCTGAATCGCTTTCATTTGCTCATTCAAATAGTATTCGCGTTGGCTTTTCTCCATTTGCTGCTTAACCCGGTTGCGGATTTTTCTTTCTACCTGAAGAATATCAATCTCACCTTCCATCAACGCCATTAGGTGTTCTAAGCGCTCTTGAATTTGAATGATTTCCAGAACTCGCTGTTTATCAGCAAGTTTTAGTGGCATGTGAGCAGCCATGGTATCGGCCAAACGATCGGCATCATCAATACCGTTTAAAGAAGTAAGCACTTCGGGCGGAGTTTTCTTGTTTAGCTTTACGTAGCCTTCAAATTGGTTCAGCGCTGAACGAACCAGCACTTCCTCTTCTTTTTCTTCCATAGGCTCGGTAATCAACGGTTCGATATCTGCACGGAAGAAATCGCCCTCAGGCTGCCACGCCGTTACCTTCGCACGTTGAACACCCTCTACTAATACCTTAACCGTACCATCTGGAAGTTTAAGCATTTGTAAAATAGTAGCAATTGCACCTACTTCGTATATGTCATCAGCGCTAGGCTCTTCAACACCTGCGTCTTTTTGTGCAACTAGGAACACCTGCTTATCATTATCCATTGCAGCATCAAGACACCGAATCGATTTCTCCCGGCCAACAAACAATGGAATTACCATGTGTGGATATACCACTACATCACGTAAAGGTAATACCGGAATGCCCTGACGTTTTCCGCTTTCTTCTGTCATCACTGTTCCCATATTTTAGTGTCCAAAAAATCTGATATACCCTTAATATGCGGCTTATCCGATAAAGTTCAATGGCTGTGCAATAAAAAAGGGGCCGGATGGCCCCTTTTGTTGATTATTCACCCGATGCTTGCGCATCTTTTAGCTTCGAGTAAATCAATATGGGATCAGATTCACCGGTAATCACCGTCTCATCAATAACCACTTTACTCACGTTTGTCATGGAGGGGAGCTCATACATCGTTGAAAGTAAAACATCTTCAACAATAGAACGTAACCCTCGAGCGCCCGTTTTTCTTTGCATCGCTTTCTTAGCAATTGCTCGCAATGCATCTTCCCGGAATTCCAGCTCTACATTTTCCATATCTAACAAGGCAGCATATTGCTTGGTAATTGCATTCTTCGGCTCACCAAGAATTTGCACTAAAGCATCTTCATCAAGCTCAGTTAAACTTGCTAGTACCGGTAAACGTCCGATAAATTCAGGTATGAGGCCATACTTAACCAAATCTTCAGGCTCAACTTGTGTTAACAAGTTAACTTGGTTGCTATCTGAACTTGATTTCAGCTTCGCGCCGAAGCCAATACCAGAACCTGTAGCCAAACGTTGCTGTACTACTTTTTCTAATCCTGAGAACGCTCCGCCGCACACAAATAGAATTTTAGACGTATCTACTTGCACAAATTCTTGTTGCGGGTGCTTACGGCCACCTTGCGGAGGAACAGAAGCAATCGTACCTTCGATTAGCTTCAGTAAAGCCTGCTGAACGCCTTCACCTGATACATCTCGAGTTATCGACGGGTTATCTGATTTCCGCGAAATTTTATCGATTTCATCGATATAAACAATTCCGCGTTCAGCCTTCGCCGCATCATAATCACATTTCTGTAAAAGCTTTTGGATAATATTTTCTACATCTTCGCCCACATAACCTGCTTCCGTAAGCGTTGTAGCATCAGCCATGGTGAATGGAACATCTAAGAAACGCGCCAATGTTTCTGCAAGTAGTGTTTTACCACTGCCCGTTGGGCCAATAAGCAAGATGTTACTTTTACCGAGCTCAATATTATCGTGTACACCAGCATTGCGAAGGCGCTTGTAGTGGTTGTAAACCGCTACTGCAAGAACACGCTTTGCATGGTCTTGGCCAATCACGTAATCGTCTAAGTGTTGGCGTATTTCTTTTGGTGTTGGTAACTGATCTTCACCAGCTTGGGGCGAAATATTCTTGATTTCTTCTTTCAAGATATCGTTACACAGATCAACACACTCATCACAAATAAAGACCGATGGCCCTGCAATAAGTTTTTTTACTTCGTGCTGGCTCTTGCCGCAGAAGGTGCAGTAAAGCGCTTTACTGCTATTACTGGTGCCAGATGTTGTATCCGTCATTCACTTCTCCAGTACACAAAATATGTACTTTTACTTAATTAATTCGCTTACTTTTTCGCTATGCCTTTTTCGGCACCGCGATGGCTTAATACTTCATCAACAATACCATAAGCTACCGATTGTTCCGAGCTCATAAAGTTATCACGATCGGTATCGTTCGCCACACGCTCAATATCTTGGCCTGTGTGTTCCGCTAAAATTCGATTCAACTTATCTTTAATATACATGATTTCACGAGCATGAATTTCGATATCAGAAGCTTGGCCTTGAAAGCCACCTAACGGCTGATGAATCATTACTCGTGAATTCGGTAAACAAAACCGCTTACCTTTAGCGCCACCAGCTAATAAGAATGCACCCATACTAGCAGCTTGGCCAATACAGATCGTTGATACATCATTACGAATAAATTGCATCGTATCGTAAATCGCCATGCCCGCAGTTACCGAACCGCCGGGAGAGTTGATATAAAGATAAATATCTTTTTCCGGGTTTTCTGATTCAAGAAACAACATTTGCGCAACGATTAAGTTCGCCATTTGCTCTTCAACAGGGCCAACTAAAAAGATAATCCCTTCTTTCAATAAACGCGAGTATATATCGAATGAACGCTCACCTTTTGCTGTTTGCTCAATTACCATCGGCACTAACGCGGCCATCGGATCCGGTAAAGTATTTCCCATTAGCTAATTCACTCCTAAAAAAAATGGCTCGGATACATTAACCCGAGCCATTAAACCAATTCCTGAGAATTTCAGCAAATGCTTATTTTGCTTGAGGGTTCATCACTTCATCGAAGCTAAACTCTTTCTCAGTAACTTTTGCTTTCTCGAGCACGAAATCGATTGCTTGGTCTTCCAATACTACGTTTTCAACTTGCTGTTTGGCTTCAGCGTTTTCTTTGTAGTATGCAATCACTTCTTTCGGATCTTCATACGCAGAGGCCGTGTTTTCGATCATATCTTGAACACGAGCTTCATCTACTTTCAACTCATTACCACGGATTACTTCACCGAGTAATAAGCCAACTTTAACGCGTTCATCAGCTTGCTCAGAGAATAACTCTGCTGGTAACTCTGGCATATTCTGCCCGTTACCACCAAAACGTTGCATAGCTTGCTGACGAAGAACTTTAACTTCTTGTTCTTTCATTGCCGCAGGCACTGGAACATCATCGTTGGCTGCTAACAAGCCTTTGATTACTTGTTGCTTAACTTTGTTTTTTACCGCATTTTTAAGTTCGCGTTCCATGTTCTTACGAACTTCGGTGCGTAACGCTTCAATACCGCCATCGCCAATACCGAACTGAGTTGCGAACTCATCGTTTAGCTCAGGCAATTGAGGTGCGTTTACTGCTTTGATTACAAGATCAAACTCAGCAACTTTACCTTTCAAATCTTCTGCATGGTAATCTTCTGGGAAGGTTACTTCGATAGTTTTCTCAGCGCCTGCTTTAAGCCCTTTCATACCATCTTCAAAACCAGGAATCATGCGGCCTTGGCCCATTTCCAATTCAAAGTTTTCAGCTTTGCCACCTTCAAATTCTTCGCCATCAACACGGCCAAGGAAATCGAAAGTTACTTTGTCACCTTCTTTAGCACCACGCTTTACTTCTTCAAAAGTAGCATGTTGCTTCTGTAAAGTTTCTAGCATCTTTTCAAGATCTGCATCGCTAACTGATGCTACTGGTTTTTCAACACTAACTTTATCCAAATCTTTCAATTCAATCTCTGGATACACTTCAAACACAGCAACGAATTCAAGGTCTTTGCCTTCTTCGTCAACTTTTGGTTCGAAGCGCGGAGCACCCGCTGGATTAATTTTCTCTTGTACCAGAGCGTCGATGTAGTGGCGTTGGATTTGTTCCATCACTACGTCTTGGCGAATTGCAGGGCCAAAGCGCTTAGCAACTAAACTCACTGGCACTTTACCAGGGCGGAAACCATCCATACGAACGGTGCGCGCGCGTTGTTGTACTTGGCTCTTAACTTCTTTATCAATTTTCTCAGCCGGAACAGAGATGGTAATCCGGCGTTCTAAACCTTGAGTTGCTTCAACAGAAACCTGCATTGCGTTGTTACCTCAGCATCACTAAATAGTGCATTCGTATTACCGTAGCTTTAATCATTTTGTAATCACGCTGCATTAATTTACTACCGCAACGCGCCACAGCACTTTTAAGCTACTCCAAAAATCTGGTGCCTGCATACTCGGGATGTCGATCCCGCGGCCACCTACTCTTTTCTAAGCAAGTACTTATCAAGCACTTCATGAAAAAATGACGCGACATTATAACGGTGACGAGCAACAGAGTCGAGCTTAGCCGCTGAATTAATCGGCATATAGCTAAAATCATCATGTGCAAACGTAAAACTTCATTCTTAAATTGACAAAGTGGCGATGAAAAAGCAACCTAACAAAACATTAAGCGTTTATAATAATAAAATACCTGCACGACGGGACACATGATGCCTCAATTCGGAAATTCAATAAAAAATTGGCGAGCAGTTGTCGATCTACTGCCCGTTGCTGTTGTTTTTGCCGCAGAATCTGAAGATTCAGGTATCCCCTCGCGCAGTTATTTTGCAAATCAAACTGCACACCAATTATTAAACCTAAATTCTGAACAACCGTTAAAATCGCAACTTGAAGCATTGCAGTTCTTTCCCGATGTTCACCTCACCGGCGCTGCAACCGAGCCTGAAGCCATTTCTTCACCGATTATCGCCGCTCTCTCAGGAGAAGTTATTGATCGCCGCGATCTAATCGTTGCGAATTCCCCAGTAAGCATTGAGAGTAATCAGTTCTACGGAGATGATGAACGCATATACTCAGTTACACTCCAACCGCGCGATCACCGACTGTTTTTTAACTCAAACACGCCGATGGACATGTCCAGCGCAGAAGTGTCACTTCGTGATTTTATTAGCTTTGAAAAAATTGTAGCTGAGCTTTCAACCCTATTACGGAATTCAAAATTAGCGCAAATGGATGCTCATATTCACCACGCCCTCAAACGGTTAGGTGAGTTTTGCCAAACCGACCGAGCTTACGTATTTTTATTTGATTTCGAACATACCACTATGACAAATACGCATGAGTGGGTAAATGATGGCATTTCCAGTCACGTTGATGATTTACAAGAAATCCCCAACACCCAGCTACCTTGGTTTTTCACTCAAATTAAAAACCAAGGTGTGTTTGCCATTACAGATACGTCGAAAATCCCTCAAGAAGGTGCATTAGAAAAGTTTGAATTTGAACGTGAAGATATCCGTTCTACATTGTGTGTTGGTCTCTATGAACTCGATGAGTTAATTGGCTTTATTGGTTTAGATATGGTGGCTCGAAATCGCCGATGGTCGGAAGCCGATATTCGAAGAACTCGGCTGATTGGTGAGCTCATCGCTACAACGATTAACAATGAACGTATTTACTACACTCTACAAACCTCTCAACAACAGTTAATGGCCAACAATGATGCGCTCCGCGAATTAGTGCTTCGAGATGGATTAACCGGTTTAGCAAACCGCCGACAATTCACTAATAGATTACAAGAAGAGCTGGCACGGGCCGTCAGACAAAAGCATGAGCTAAGTGTAGCCATGTTCGATATCGATGATTTTCGTGCCTACAACGAAAAGCTAGGTTTGCCTTCTGGTGATGCCTTAGTTCAAAAAATAGCCAGCCTATTAAAACAACATTTCCGACGAAATGGCGAACTCGTTTGTCGCTTCGCCGGTGAGAAATTTGCGGTTATGTTGCCTCATTTAAGTTTTCCTGAGGCATGCCAGCGAAGTGATGATTTTCTAGAGCTATTAAAACAACAAGGAATTACTCACCCACAAACTAGCGAAGCTGAAATTGTTGAAAACAACAGCGTTACAGTTAGTGGTGGTGTTGCCTGCCTTTCACACAGCGAAAATGCCGACGATCTCATCCACCAAGCAGAAAATATGCTTACCTTCGCGAAAGCCAATGGCAGAAATCGAGTTGAGTACAAGCAACAAAAGTAGTAAACCCACTGAGTTTTAGGCAGTTGCTGGTGCACACAATATCGCCTAGGATAGGGAACTATTAGTACAGTATTGATTCTGACAGTTATATTAATAAAAATAATAAGGGTAATTTAAATGCGTCAGTATTTTCGGCTCGGTATAATCATAATTCCCGGTATATTATTGCTATCCGCTTGCTCCTCTTCTGCCCCTGATACCGGCGCATCAATTCAAATCTATTCAAACCACTTTGCTATTCAAGGCAAAATAACCAACAGCACTGTTAATCGGTTTGAAGAATTAGTAGCGGAATACCCAGAAATAACCCAGCTTCATATCTCTAGCGAAACATCAGATCCGATGGCGGCTATGCAAATGGGCTATTTATTGCAGCGCAATGAATTTGATTTGTTCGTTACCGATGTTTGCACACAAGCATGTGCAAATTATATTTTTACTGCCGCAAAAACTCGAACTGTTGAGAAAGGTGCTGTAGTAGCTTGGTCTGGTGGCGCGCTAGAACAAAGTAAATTCAGCGATTGGACATCTACTCTATTTCCCGGCGTTGGTAATTTTATCGCCCAAAATGCGAGCGCGTATCTGCGCCGTGAAACCCGTTTTTTTAATCGAATCAATGTTGATCAATACATTACTGTATATGGCTTTGACCAAAATATTGGCTGCATGACCGAGCACTACGAAGGATTTTACTATTCAGAAGCTGATTTACTAAGCATGGGGCTGGGGCCAAGCACATTTGCAGAAACCGATACTAGTAGAGTGCCTAATCCAAACACTGATCGTTACTGCCAAGTTGATTTAAGTAATCGCCTACTACTAATCAATTAAGCGTTCACATTCTAGTTGATGTTGCGCACAAAACGCTACAAAAGTGTCGTTTTTATCGGTTGGCAGGCTGAGCTTTACCTTCACCGTTTCGCTGTAGGTTACTTCATGAACGCTGCCGTTATGTTCACCTAAAAAATGCCGTAACGGTTGCTCTAACGAAAAATCTAAACTTAAGTACCACTGACTCTCAGCAACGTGCACCTCAAACGGAAGCTTGCGCATTACCTCTTCCGCAGCTTGCGAATAAGCTCGCACTAATCCGCCAGCGCCCAATTTAACGCCGCCAAAGTAACGGCTAACAACCAACATAACATCGCTAATACCCTTATGCTGAAGCACATTTAAAATTGGCTTCCCTGCAGTACCGCTAGGCTCGCCATCATCATTCATAGCTGCACTACTTGGAGTTTCTGCCCCACCCAACAAATAAGCCCAACAATAATGCCGAGCATCTGGGAATTTCGCCTTCACCTGCTCCAGTAACTGCAAGGCTTCTTCTCGAGTTGCTGCAAGGCCCGCAGTTGCAATAAACCGGCTTTTCTTAATCTCGATTTCACATTCAGCAATACCCGCAGCTACTCTCAATGGCTCATCCATAAATTGGTAACATTAACTCGCTGACGTAATAGCTTGTTGCAAATCTGCAAATAACTCATCCGCATCTTCAATTCCTACAGAAAGGCGCAATAAATCATCAGGCACTGGCGAATCAGTGCCTTCAACACTCGCTCGATGTTCTATCAGGCTTTCAACACCGCCAAGTGATGTAGCGCGTTTCCACAATTTAGTATGTGCCGCAGCATGAATTGCTACTGCGCTATTTTTTAAACGAACCGATAGCATACCGCCAAAGCCACCATGCATTTGCTTGTTTGCTACAGCATGCCCGGGAAAAGAGGCTAAACCAGGATAAAGCACTTCAGTAACCGCAGGTAACGCTTGCAGTTTTTCAGCTATCTTTTGTGCCGTTTGGCTACTTTGCCTTACACGCAGTTCTAAGGTGCGCATTCCGCGTAATAATTGATTAGCATCGGTTGGGCTCAATACGGCACCGCCTTGTTTTCGAACCATGCGAATACGTTGCCAAAATTCATCATCTCGGGCGCAAACTAGAGCGCCAGCGATTATATCTGAATGCCCATTTAAATATTTTGTAGCAGAATGCATCACGATATCTGCGCCTAAAGCTATCGGTAAACTCAACACTGGTGTTGCGCACGTGGAATCAACCGCTACCTTTGCGCCTGCAGCGTGCGCTAACTTACAGATTTCGCCAATATCAGAAATGGTCCATAAAGGATTACCCGGTGTTTCCAGCCAAACTAACTTAGTTTCCCCAGCTATCAACGCCTTTTTAACCGCTTGCGTATCCGCCATATCAACTAACTCGATACGCAAACCCCAATCAGTACCCAGCGTAAGTAACCAGTTCCTAAGAGCCCAGTACATTACTTTCGGGGCTAGTACATGATCGCCAGGCCGAAGCGCTTGAAACACGGTTACCGCTGCAGCCATTCCCGAGGCAAAAAGCAAGGCATCGGCGCCTTCTTCGATATCAGCTAATACATTCTCCACCACACGATAGGTTGGGTTATCAGCACGGGAATAAACTAAGCCAGACCGATATTCATTATCTTCATCGCGCAAGTACGTTGTTGAAGGATACGTAGGTGGCACCAAACCCTTCGTGTGGGGCTCGACATAACTTAAAGCCTGGGCAACACGTGTTTGCAACGAATAGCCGGAATTACGTTTAACTGTCATTAAGAATCCTTGGAGAGTGGTAACATCTTATTGTAATTTTAGGGTATTAGTGGCCGATAATCGTTTTCTAGTTGAGTAAATGAAAAATCACCCAAGAACCGGCCCACGCTTAACCACGTAGCTAACCCGCGTAAATCTTTAAAATGAGGTGGCACAAAGCTCGGTTGTGCGATCATTCCCGAATCAGATAACTCGCAGATTAAGCGAAAATCATCAATCGCTATCTTGCCGGTGAGTAATAGCGGCAATCGATCAATTTTGCCTAACTGCACTGCAACTCTTATCAGATTATATACCAGCACAAAACCACGTATATAGGCTAAATCCTTGGTAAAAGGTTTACCGTCAGCCGTGCTTCCACGGAATACACGTTGGGTAAGCGTATAGCTTTCATCTGGTTTCATGCCCTGATCCAAGCAGTTACGATACACCTCTACAAACTCAGCACCTTCGGCAGCTAATGCAACCGCATGAATACGTTGAACCAGCTTCGCCAAGCGGCGAGGTGTAGAACGCAATGTAATCACCTCAGTGAGCACAGCCAAACCCTCTTGGGTAATCGTTGCACTTGGCGTGCCTTTACTCAAACAAGTTAGGTAGGGTTGTTTTAAACCGTTTTGTGTTGTCCCAACATGAATCCAGCCCTCGTGCACTTCAAGAATATCGAGCTCTCGTTGTGAAAACAGCACATCTTGATTGAGCTTAATTCGATCACTTCCTGCAGCCGCATCACTAACAATGCCATCAGAGAGCATTACTTGTACATCAACTTCCGGCATGCTTTGATCGAGCTGTGCTTGCAAACGAGTAACGGCTTCACTGGCACTAATACTTTTCTTTTCTTCTGGCAAGGCGTCACTAGCCAATAAGCTATCAAGCGGGCTCTGAAGCATCGAAGCTAGTTCTGAAAGTGAGGGTTCGTTGGCATGAAACACATCATCCGGATGCCCAAACAATTCTACCGAAAGCTCATGAAATTCAGGCGTACCGCGCGCTTCTATAAGCCGAATAACGTCACGATATTCACGGCAAGCGCGTGTCATAAGCTGAGATGCGGGGCTCAATCTACCTAATTGACGAACAATATCTCGTTGTAATTCGGCCAGGCTCTGGCGCAACGATTCGGGTTCAAAGCCAAGATTTTTTTGTTGATAATAACCTCGGGATACCGATGGATTTTGCTGCGCTTTATGCCGGAAAAACTCTTCTTTTATACTGCGATCCCAATTTACTGCATCAAGAATACGAATCGGGGATTGCAATTGAACTAAGCGATCAGAAAGTTCGCGAGTATTTGCCATTAATTGCGCATCAAACATGTTGAATCTCATTTCTCAGAAAATAGCTCACTACGAGCAGATGACTCGTATCATACGCAATAAAAAAAATTGATAAAGCGAAATTGAGATTGAGATTGAGATTGTGTTGCTGAGATTAAACTTGAGGGAGTGGTCGGCGATGCAGGATTTGAACCTGCGACCCCTTGGACCCAAACCAAGTGCGCTACCAAGCTGCGCTAATCGCCGACAATATTGAAACCTATAAAGGGAATGGGGTGGATGATGGGACTCGAACCCACGACAACCGGAATCACAATCCGGGGCTCTACCAACTGAGCTACACCCACCACTGTTTTGAACTCTATGCTGACGGCCTTCTTTTTCGCTTAAAACAACAGCGAAATTGGCGCGCCCGGCAGGATTCGAACCTGCGACCGACGGCTTAGAAGGCAGTTGCTCTATCCAGCTGAGCTACGGGCGCGTTATTCTTCCTACGGTTTAACATAAAGAAAAATGGTCGGCGATGCAGGATTTGAACCTGCGACCCCTTGGACCCAAACCAAGTGCGCTACCAAGCTGCGCTAATCGCCGACAGTTGTTTTCCTGAACAAAATCTCAGGGGCTCAACGGGGGCGAATATTACCTATCTGCTGGCACCCCGTCAAACAATTTTTCAGAATACAGTGCTGTATGGCTATTTTTACGTCAGTTATCTAACGATTAACAGAAAATGTGTCTAATCTTCACTCGTTTCATTGTTCTCTGCTTCATTTTCCGCGACAATAACATCCCAGTTAGCATTTTTTTTCTAGTTCCCGGAACCAAAGTATCATGATCTCCCAGAACCACGCGCAACTGATTGATGGCAAAGCTATTGCTCAAGAAATTCGCAACACCGTTAAAGAAGGAGTAGCTAGGCGCCTTGAACAAGGCAAACGAGCTCCCGGATTAGCGGTTGTACTTGTGGGCCAAGATCCCGCTTCACAAGTTTATGTTGGCAGCAAACGCAAATCTTGCGACGAAGTTGGCTTTATATCCAAAGCTTATGATTTACCAGTTACTACCAGCCAGAAAACCTTGGAATCACTCATTGATGAACTCAATCACGATTCTGAGATCGATGGCATTTTGGTGCAGTTACCGCTTCCTGCAGGCCTAGATTCAACTGGCATCTTAGAGCGTATTGACCCGAAAAAAGACGTTGACGGTTTTCATCCCTATAACATTGGACGACTATCTCAACGTTTGCCTGTTCTGCGGCCGTGTACACCCTATGGAGTAATTAAGTTACTTGAAAGCACTGGTACCGATTTGCACGGTAAACATGCAGTGATTGTAGGTGCCTCAAATATCGTAGGCCGCCCAATGAGCTTGGAGTTCTTGTTAGCTGGTGCTACCACCACTGTCTGCCATCGATTCACCAAAGATCTATCCAGCCACGTTAAGCGTGCCGATATTTTGGTAGTTGCCGTAGGTAAAGCTAGCTTTATTCCGGGTGAATGGATAAAAGAAGGCGCAATTGTTATTGATGTTGGAATCAACCGCCGTAGCGATGGGAGCCTCTGTGGTGATATTGAGTTCAAAGCAGCTAGTGAACGCGCCAGCTACATCACACCTGTTCCAGGTGGTGTAGGCCCAATGACGGTGGCAATGTTGATGGCCAACACCTTGCAAGCTTGCAACGATTTTCACAACAACGATTAATTTATCAAAACTCAGCTAGCTTCTATTCTCGATCCACAAATCATTCTCCAATGGTATTGTGGCTCGAGTACGAATAGGCAACATAGGCTTGGCTCGTTGTTGTAGCTGACAGTAGATATCGTTCTCGCTGTACTTGGTTACCTGTTTAATGAGCGTAGCTGCCAGCGGTACACGCAATGAAAAACAATAGATAATTTCCATTTGTAACACTCTTACTTGCAAATATTTTTCCTGCTCTGCTCTATTTAACAAAGATAAACTCACCTCAGAAAATTCAGCAGGCAAACGATAGCCCTTACTATCAGAATAATAAATTCCGAGTTCCTTAATATCTTCATCCGTTGGGCGTAAACGCTTAATTTTAGGTATGTGCAACTCAATTCCAGGAATCGCTCGCACGCGATTTTGGATTAATAGATTCATCCCCACCAGATCAACATTAGATTTTGCCGCAAACCGACTTGCACTCAATGTAGTTGCTTGCAGCATTTGTTGAGCTAACAGCAACCAAAGCAACTGCATAGTGATTGCTATAAATATACAGAAAAACAATAAGCTAATCGCTGCTTCAACAGTGCTTTGCCCGATAGCAAAATTCTTGTAAGTTCTTTTTTTCATCTACAACCACCATCGTATGTACACTGGAGCCATAGGGATTCAACTTTTGCAGCAACTTTTTGCACCGCAACTAATGAGCTCGTGGCCGTAACAAAATCACTCGCAAAAATCGTATTGGCAATGAGTTCCGATACTTGGAAGCTGCCAGAAACATTCAGCTGTGACGCAGTGATTGCATTCGCGCTCAAACTATTAGCGAAAATGGATTCACTAGTAAGTTGTTGTGCAGCGAGTTGCTGAAAACTTGCATCCTGTGCAATTACCTCGTTAGCGGACAAATGATGAAATTGAGCGGTGGCTGTTTGCAAGCTGCCAGTTACTACTAATTGGTTCGCAACAGATAGCTCTTCGGTAGTTAATCGTGATCCCTGCAGTTGCGAAACCTGAAGGTTTTGCACCCTAACTAATGGTGCGTTAACCGATAATGTTTCGGTAAATAACTCAGCCACTAAAAGCTCAGATACCGAAAGCAAATCAGTGTATACAGCACTTACAGTAGCACTTGAGCTTGCAATATTGTTTGCCGATAAACTATCAACTGTTGCACTTGAACTCTCTAAATGAGATAGCAACGCTGTCGCCGCAATCACTTGAGTAAGCTCAGCTTTATCAGCACTGATATCACCTACGCTGAAAATATTGTTGCCAGACATATCAAGATCAGTGTTCATCTGATTCAGATATGGCCGATCCGGTTCAAACTCTCGGTGTAAATAGATTGAATCGTCAATTTTCGGTTCGGTTTGGTGTACGAAGAGTTTAACCCACCCCTCTGAATATTCCGCCGCTGATAACTGTTTAACCAAGCGATTAGCAAGGTTCTGAGTTTTAGCATAGCCGAGTACATAAATACCAAGATCCGTATATTCAATTCGATAAGGCTCTCCCCAAGGGCTATAAAGTTCACCAAAGTAGAGATCTTCAGCAATGAGATCAGCCGGTGTTATTTCGTGTTTCACATATCCACTCGCCGCATAAACAGCATTTTTTAAATCATTAAGTTCTGTAACGAATAACTGAGCACGGGCATTCTGCTGTTTGCTCGTTGATAGCTGAATACTAAACATAAGCATCCCACTTAAAAACGATAATACGATAAGAAGCTCGAACAAAGAGAAGCCCGCAACGCTGCGCTTAGTTAACACAAACCAGCTCCCCTTGCTCGGCAAACCAACGCATTTCATCAAGCCGCCGGTGTGTACTTGAAGCTAAGAGAGAGCAGCGTTTTTGTTCCGATTTGCTCTTTGTTTCGGGAATTAGCGGTAATTGCCATGCTGAAATTTGCCAAATCAAAATGCTTGTCGATATACCCAGCACAACAAGCATTTCTAAAAATGAGAAACTGAACATAGGTTTGCCCTTATGGTTAAACTGAGGCTTAACTTAAGGCTATAGTTAGCCTTGGAAAGTGATTTCAAAAATGCCCGACGAGAAACTCACCGCTTCGGCAATATCGGCGAAATCACGCTCTAGCCGCAATCCCTCCTCCGCAACTCGAATATTGGTAAAACGAACTCGATAACGAGTGGAATCGGCAGAATCAACTAGCACTTCAATATCACCACCCCATGGGTTAATACCAGAGCCATCAGCCCAATGCACAGGGAGTGATGCAACGCTACTTAAGCTACTAACCGAAATGCCGGTATACACTCCGTTGCGCGGCCGCCATTGCTGCACCCCTGATTGAATGGTGGCTACCTGAGCTTTTACCTCAGCAATTCTGGCATTACTAGTGGCCCAATCACGCAGGCTTAACACTCCCACTGTTGCTAGAGCAATAATACCGAGCACCGCTAAAACTTCGATAAAAGTAAATCCCCTAGCTATTCCTCTTTGCCGCTCGGTGCGGTTGCTGCTGCAACGCTTAGACACATGTACGGTGTTATCCATATGAACAATTCCTTTTGTCATAAGTAGATCCTTATAAAACTTTCACGGTTAACAAAATTACGCCCATTGTGCCGCTAGATGAGCAAATAACTGACCTAAACCAACGATGATCAGCACTATTAATGCAATTGCGCTGAGAAAAGAGCAATATACTAACGCCTTCTGCCGCGACACTATCAAACGCTCTGTATCCGTAGTCATTCGCTCAGCGAGCTCGGCGAATAGACGACCTTTCGATTGCTGAACTGCCTCACCTAGCTGAAACCGATAAAGTGCAACTGGAGTTAGCAAACCCGTTGCAAAAACTTTATGTAGTTGTGTTTCACCTCTAGATAATCGTTGCCGCATCGTCTGAATATGCTTTTTTAAATAAAGGGACGAATTTGTTTCAAAAATACGCAAGGCTTGTTCCACGCTTAAGTTCGAAGCAAGCAATAAACTCAATCCTTGCAGCAAGTAAATTGCGTTATATGCACGAAACACACTGAAAACAGCAAGATTTTCAAAATGGCGCCGCTGTGAACCTTGCCAACGTGTTATAACAACGCCAAGGAAAATAATTAAAAGCGAAATTGAGAATAAAATTATTGGCCCCAACTGAAACACCAGCACGCCGGAGGTGTTTAACAGCTCGCTAGCTATAGGTAATGCAATATCATCATCAATATCACTGAAGCGAGGAATAATAATGGCACCGATAAAAGCAACCGCCACCAGCGCTGCAATTAAGAGGCTGCATGGATACACTAAACCCTGCACACAGCGTTTCAACAGTTCTCGCCGTTGCTGTTGAAAGCTCTGATAACTGGCAATAAGAGCTGATAAGCATCCAGCTTGTTGGCCCACATCAACAACCAGTTGCAACTCCTTATCGAAATCCTGACGCATACCAAAAGCGATTGGCTTCCCTTCTGCTAAAGCATTTTTTAGCTTGGCAATAATCTTTATTTCAATTTGAGCCTTTCGCTCCTTTGCCATCAGCTCCATTCCAGAAAGCGCTTTATTTGGGGCTTGCCCATCACCTAGCCATTGCCCAAAATCAACTAAGAACTGAAGTTGATGCTCTGAAGTAAAGCTGCGATTAAATACTATCCGCATAGTTTTCTTCCTTGATAGCTGAAACACCAAAGGCCTGGATACGCATATTTGGTACCACCTCACAAGCATCTTGCAAGGAAACGAGGCCTTGTCTTACCAAACTTTCCGCCTCGCTCGCTAAACTCCGCCAACCGCGTTCGCGCAAATGTTCACGCCAACCATGGAAATCTTGATCACGTATAAATCGACAAGCCTCATTTCCAGGGATTAACACTTCGCTAATGACTACTCTTCCAGAAACACCTCGGTGAAGACAGTGTTCACAGCCGTTACTATTTCTCCTCCACACAGCTCCATCATCTAATCGCATATCTATTTCCCTGCAGTGTTGGCAGAGGCGAGGTAACAGGCGCTGTGCTATGAGCCCTGCAAGTAAATCAGGCTGGCTTAGTTGCACAGCAGTTAAGCCTATATCTAATAACCGAGGGATAATGCCCATGGCATCATTAGCATGAATGGTGGATGCAACTAGGTGCCCGGTTAGTGCGGCGCTTACTGCAGACGTTGCGGTTTCTAAATCACGAATTTCACTCACCTCAACTAAATCAGGATCTTCGCGCAGCACTACCTTCAACATTTCGGAAAAAGCGTTATGCTCAGCCGTATTCGGAACAAACTTTTGCTCTATTGCCGGCTGTACGATTTCAATAGGATCCTCTAAAGAGATCACTTTTCGCGTAGCTGGAACCAAACGGTTCATTGCCGCCAGCGTAGTTGTTTTCCCATGCCCAGTTGGCCCTGAA
Source organism: Idiomarina sp. A28L (assembly GCF_000218785.1). Taxonomy (GTDB): domain Bacteria; phylum Pseudomonadota; class Gammaproteobacteria; order Enterobacterales; family Alteromonadaceae; genus Aliidiomarina. The sequence continues at coordinate 57,407 of NZ_AFPO01000001.1, read as the reverse complement.
ATTAGTATTAGCCCGATTGATTGCTGCATAAGCATTTGTAACTGTTTTACCGTTTCGTTACCAAACCCAAGGGCTGCTAATGCAGGCACTTCTAATTGTGCACTCTTTTGCAATCGTAAAGTGACGGTGAAGCCGTCTCTACAGGGTGATTTCTGAGCTCTAATTCTTACCTCTCCGTAAGGTTCAGGAAGCGTTAAGGTAATACTAGCTGAAGATATTTTTCGCTCATCAAACACATCTGAGCAATCATCCGATTGGGTATTTAAAGCGGCTGCTACAACTTCGGTAACAAAAATTCGACTACGGTTGCCTTGCCAGCAGAGGAGACCATCAATTCGAAAGGAAATACGCGCATCTTGCCCACACATTCGCAAATGTATATCAGTAGCATCCACCGCCAAAGCTTCAGAAACAATATCGCTCAGTGTTTGTTTGGCAAGGTTCTCACCATATTGCGTTACACCTGATTGAATTTCTAATGCGCGGCGCTGACCATCGGCATCAGTAAGAATTTCTCTAATCATAGCCGCTGGGCCTTCACAGAAGAGCTTAACAGGACAAACATTGCGAGCAGCAAAGGCTATTTGCTGCAACTCAACAAAATGCTTACGCCAGGCCCCCGGTGATGCGAGTAACCGACCATCTTCAAGAACAACAGCAACCACTTCAGGATTATTCCATTGCTGGAAAAAAACCAAACAAGGCTCCAACATTTGTTGAGCTACGTGAACATATCCCAAATCTTGGCGCTCATTAATAATTTCCATAGCTACTCCATGCTAATTTGGTAATGCCAACCTTTCCCGATCAATTCCACTATATTTTTATCAACCCGGACTTTTATTCCCGGCTTTAAATCACTGCCGTTTCTTACCGTAATAACGCGATGAGCATCACCGATTCGGGCAATCCAGGTATCGCTGTGCTTGATGATCGCAAAAGCTTTGTAGCCCAGAAATTCGTTTGGAACCGATGTGTAAATCTCAGCGTTTCCTAGATCTTCATGTTCGTTAACCGCAACAGAATTTACTTGAACACCCAGGCGTTGAATAGCAGCCCAAGCTTCTGCAGCTTGTAGTTGAAATAGTAATTGCTTAGCTCGTGATTCCGCTTGCTGCTCTAGCAGCTTTTGATTACGCAACGAAAGAGCCAATTGTTGGTGTTGATTCGCTTCATCTTTGTTGAGAATTGTATCTAAAGCACTTTTTTCAGCGGCCAACAGCTCAAGGCTAAAAGAGCTTGCAAACGCTAGCCAAACATAGAAATTCCATTTCATCCGTTATGTACTCCATAAATATCAATAGATACATATCCATAAAGCTGATTATTCATTACCCGGTAATTAACATCTACTAACCTAATTGGTAGGCCATCAAGTAAGGTTGATAGCGTAATCAGATCTTCATGAAAATGGCCATCAAACATTATTTGAGCTCTCCTAACTCCCCATTCATGCTGTGTCTCTAAGCCCTGAAATTGAGGGCGACTTTGAGGAATACGCACTCGAATAGTGTCGTTCAGGTGGTCCTCTAGATGTATGAGAGGCTGCAACTCAGACACTGTTGTTAAATGCTCTAAAGCCGGAGGAAGCGCCACGCTTCTTTGCAGCCAGATATCATCTCCCTGCACTCGAACAATTGTATTTAGCTTTTCCGCAAACTGCCTCAACTCACCGATTCTCCCGCTACTACGCTGCATCCGGTATTGCAGTAAACCTTGCCGATATTCAACGAGCGTTACTTCCCACCCCGGCACTTGATAAAGTAAACGTTGTAACTGAGCGTCCAATTGTAATAACGGTGCAACAGCACCTGGGGATTTCGATAATATGAAATCAATTCCGGCATCTTCCCGGCTATCTACCCATTGCTCTTGCTCAACATTATCAGGCCACGCGTATAGACCAATTAAAACACTGAAGGAAACAGCAAATCCGGCAATCAAAAGCTTTTTAACCGGATTGGAAATTTGCCGGAACTTCGGTATTTCATGGCTCAATGTTGGCCAACTATCAATTTCCTCGCTAATAGGCCAATGGGTTTGCAATAAATCAAAAGCGCTAGGCTCCTTGGTAAAATAGAATACTTTTGGTGAAAATTTTTCCAACTTAACCAGACATTCAATTAGATTAGGTAATTGTTCAAGTGAAACCATCTGCTGACAAATTGCAGCCTCTTGATTCCACGCTAGCACCAAAAACTTGCCTTCTATTTCACAGCAAACTAATACTGCTGGGTAACAAAATCGCTTTAATGCCCAATCAAAATAGTTTGGCATGGGCCTATCGCTAAGCTGAGCCCACTTGCTTCCACCTAATCTCACGACACCGCCAAATTGTGCTTCGTATTGATTAGCTAGTTTCGCAAGCTCAAACCAAGCAAACCGATTCGAAACCTTTGCCAGTAGCACATTAAAACTCATAGCATAGCCCCTGCATTCAAGATTCGCGGAGTGAGTAACAATAGTGTTTCCGAGTGTTGCCGGTGATTCTGCCTCTTTCCACCAAGCAGCCATGAACCGAAGGAACTGTTTTGCTCCCACTGCTGCCGACTATTTTCCAAGCCCGAAATAAGCAGCGTTTCCTGATCGGCAACAATAGCTTTCATGAAGAATTTTTTACGACTCGTTTGCGGTGTTTGTATAATCATCTCACCTGAACGAACCTCATCAATACTGCGTAAATCTGACAACGAAGTAGATAACTGTAGAAGCACTTGCCCATTGGCTACTTTGGGCAGCACGTATAGCTCGAAACCCGTTCTTACTACCCCAGGAATGAGTAAATCACTGGTTCCCACGTTAGCCGTTGAGCTTGTACCCGAGGAAGCCAGATAAGTGACATTATCTTCAAGAATAATCTTTGATATTTGATTGTTTAACGTAACTAACCGAGGGTGATTGCTAACTTCCACAACACCTTGTTGGTTTAACGCACTAATCAAAGCGCTCGCACCTGCCATTGGCCCACTCTGCCGCTGATAGCCTAGCGCCGCCCCAGATGCAGATACGGCCGAGTTTGAACCCGATAATAGATTCACTACACCCGACCCACGGGTCATTTGATAGATCAAATCCCAATCAATTCCGGCCTGTTTCGAATCGTTGAAAGTAACTTCGATAACTTGCACATCAATAGCCACTTGCCGAGTTAAGCGCTCGTTCTGCTGAACCAAATATTCACGAACCTGCGCAACATGTTGCGGTAAATCACGAATTAAAACTGAGGTTGAACTCTGGTTAACCGCAATTTCTCCATGTTCAGAGAGTAACAGCGCTAGCGCACTTTCGAGATCATCCCAAACCGAGAGCGATTCACTGGCAAAGTTGAGATATTGTGGCGATTCATCGCTTAAGCCACTATTAAACGCAACCTGAGAACCACCGCCAATGCTGGCTGCAGCGCCACGCTCTTGGCCATCCGCACCCAAGAAAAAATTAGTAGCACCAGCCAAAAAAGCGACATCAAATTCTGCCATTTCATATTGTCGCCAAGTAACTAAGCGTTCATCCGCAACAAATGACAATCCTGTTAGCAATGCAATTTGCTCAATCGCCTCTCCAACAGTGCCGTGATGCCGAATACTAATCGGTTGTTGAGCATCTATTTGATCGAGTAAGCGAATACTTACTCCCAAAGGAGCTGTTATATCCTGCAATGCCTGCATGAGTGGATACTGATCAAAGGCAAATTCTAAATTCAAATTAAACCACCCCGGGCCACTTTTTTCCGGAAGCTGTAAAGGAGGTACGAAATAACCTTGATCACGCACAATTCGGCTTGGCGTTTTATTTTCTGAGGGCAGTGCATACGCAGCTTGTAACCGGCCCTCCGCAGCGCTTCGTGTTGTTTCATAACTAGCTAAATTGCTGCAACCAAACAAGACCGGGAGCGATAGAAGCAAGATCAGAATGCGCATCATAAACCTCGCTTGGTATCAGTAAGATAATCAACAACGGCGGTATGATTGGCATGCAAAGTTACTTTGATTTGGTAGGGAGCTAGCAAATTTTCGAGCAGTTCATCCCAAGAAGCAGCACGCATCGAATAGTGAGTTGGCCAATAATGGCCTCCGGCTGCATACCAAACAACACTTTGTACCCCCCAGTGTTGCTTTAGTAACCTTTCTAACTGCGGCCGAAGTAATCCTGGCGTCAAATTAATTTGTGCCCACTGGCTATTCTCGATAATCGAATTCGCAGCATTGGCAGAAGTTTGAATATTTAAAGGTGGGCATGCAGGTAGCCCCTTTGCCATAGCATTAGGGCTACCGAACATAACTATGAATAACATTGCAGATCCCGAAACCTTCCGTTGATTCGGATGCATAGCAAACTCCTTTTGCTAAAAGCCGACATCCTGTCGACTGATACGATTGATTAGAAGAACCTAAAGCAGCTGAGCATTAGCTTTTCGCTGCTGCCCTCTTTTTCACTACTTTTGTAGTTGTTTTCTTTACTGCTTTTTTTGTTGCTGTTTTCTTCGTTGTTCTCTTCTTCGCAGCTGCTGCTGGTTTCGTTTCATCTTCAACCCAGCGGCCACTCTCATAGTGTGCTTGCCATCCGGTAGCTTTGCCATTTTCTTCAGTCATAACGTACTGAATTTTATTTTTACGGCTAAAACGCACAACTGCATCGTGACCAGCTTTATCTTCAACTGGCGCATCTGCCAAATAATGAAATTTTTGCGGTAAGCGTTCACGGAAACGCTGCAGTTCTTTAACCGTTACAGCGCGTGTTTCGCGAGATTTAGGGAACGTACTAGCCGACATGAAGATACCCGCAGCACCATCACGCAAAACAAAATACGCATCTGACTTCTCGCAAGGTAGCTCTGGCAAATGCACTGGATCTTCGCGCGGTGGAGCCGCTTCTCCGTTTCTCAGCAGTTTGCGAGTGTTTTTACATTCATCGTTGGTACACCCAAAATATTTACCGAAGCGCCCTGCTTTCAGCTGCATATCACTGCCACAGCGATCACACTCAATTAACGGCCCATCATAGCCTTTAATTTTAAAGACACCCTTCTCCACAAAATAACCATCACATACCGGATTATTACCGCAAACGTGGAGTTTACGTTCTTTATCTAATAAATATGAATCCATTGCCGTGCCGCACTTCTCGCAACGTTTTTTAGCACGTAACGCCAGCGCTTCAGCTTCGCCATCATCGTCGTCAGAAACTTGTACAGCCTCATCGCCTGAAACTAAATTAAGCGTTTGTGTACAGCGTTCTTTAATCGGTAAATTATAGCCAGAGCAGCCTAAGAACACACCAGTCGATGCGGTTCTAATGCCCATTTTTCGGCCACATTTCGGGCAATCGATATCGGTTTCAACCATTTGATTGCTGCGCATTCCGCCAGCTTCTTCGCTATCTTCGGCGGCTTCTAGGGTATCTTTAAAATCACGGTAGAATTCATCTAGAGCGGTTTTCCAATCTTGCTTGCCTTCCGCAATATCATCTAACCGTTGTTCCATTTCCGCGGTGAAGTTATAGCTCATTAAATCACGGAAGTTTTCCGTTAACCTATCGGTAACGATCTCACCCATTTTTTCAGCGTAGAACCTACGGTTTTCAACTCGTACGTAGCCGCGATCTTGAATCGTTGAAATGATCGAAGCGTAGGTTGAAGGCCGTCCAATACCTCGTTTTTCAAGCTCTTTTACTAACGAAGCTTCACTGAACCGGGCCGGGGGCTTGGTAAAGTGTTGCTGAGGGTCTAACGCCACAAGTTTAAGTTCAGCGCCTTCTTTTAAATCTGGTAGATGCGTATCTTCAGCACCTTTGCGGCTCATTGGTGGTTGCACTCGTGTCCAACCATCAAAACGCATAACGCGGCCGCGGGCTTTCAGCTCATAATCGGCAGCTTTCACAGTAATAGTGCTTGCGTCGTATTTAGCTGGTGTCATTTGGCACGCTACGAATTGCCGCCAAATTAACTCATATAAGCGCTCTGCATCGCGCTCCATGCCACTTAAGAGGTTAGAACGTACTTTCACATCTGAAGGACGAATAGCTTCGTGAGCTTCTTGTGCGTTAGCTTTAGAACCATAAAAATTTGGCTTTTCTGGCAAGTAAGGTTTGCCATATTCTTTTTCAATAAAACCACGCACGCTGCTCAGTGCATCTTGCCCTAAATGCGTTGAATCGGTACGCATATAGGTAATGTAGCCCGCTTCATATAAACGCTGAGCCATCATCATGGTTTTCTTAACCCCAAAACCTAAGCGCGTACTTGCAGCTTGTTGCAAAGTTGACGTTATAAATGGTGCTGATGCTCGGCTTGAGGTAGGTTTATCTTCACGAGAAACAACTTCATAGCGTGCTTTTTCTAGCGCACTTACCGCCGCCATTGCTTGTTCTTCGTTAACCGGCTTAAAACTCTCGCCTTGGTAACGGCTTACCGCAAACCGCACATCTTCTTTTTGTGCATTTAAATCTGCATGAATATCCCAAAATTCTTCAGGTACAAAGGCTTTAATTTCGCGTTCTCGTTCAACAACCAAGCGCATAGCAACTGATTGCACTCGCCCAGCAGAAAGGCCCCGGGCTATTTTTTTCCACAATAGAGGCGAGAGCATGAAGCCCACAACCCGATCTAAAAATCGCCGGGTTTGTTGCGCATTAACGCGTGAAACGTTCAGCTCCGTAGGCACTGAGAAAGCTTGCTGAATCGCCTTTTTGGTAATCTCATTAAATACTACTCGCTGATAGCGATCATCACTGCCGCCGATGAGCTCACGTAAATGCCAAGCAATAGCTTCCCCTTCTCTATCCAAATCCGTTGCGAGATAGACAGTATCAGCTTTCTTTGCCAACGCTTGGAGCTCTTTCACTACTTTTTCTTTACCGGGCAAAACCTCATAATGAGGTTCCCAGCCATGTTCAGGATCGATACCCATGCGCGATACTAAGTTCACATAATCACGATCACGCTTATAAATCTCTTTTTGCTTCGCAGACATTTTGCGAACTTCAGCGGGTGATTTAGTTGGAGCCTTAGCACCGCTTTTAGTTGGCAGATCTCGAACGTGACCAATACTCGATTTCACAATAAAATCGGGACCGAGGTACTTATTGATCGTCTTCGCTTTTGCGGGGGATTCGACAATTACTAGTGCTTTACCCATGAAATCCAATGTCTCTTTATTAGTGGTGCAAATGGTTAGCTGGTTATTTGGGCTTCTGTATAAACCTTCAAACGTAAATATTCAAGGGGATTCAGCAATTACCCCTCCTTTTTAAGATATATAGGGATTAACGCCAAGAAACAACCCGAAAAATGAAATGAGCTTAAAATCTATGTATAACTGAATAGTTAAGCACTCTTAGTTTAGCTTCTCTATACCAGTATTCAGAACGGGCTTTTAACCCGCGTGAGGTTGCGTATAATGGCGCCATGTTAGAGCATTTTCGAATGTTTAAAAAAATTCAGGAGCACCTTTTTATCATGCAGCATTATGAAGTTAACTTCGATGGTTTAGTAGGCCCCACACACAATTACGCAGGCTTATCGTTCGGCAATGTAGCCTCACTAAGCAACGCAAAAAGTGCGTCGAGCCCAAAATCTGCCGCGAAGCAAGGGTTGCAGAAAATGAAGGCTTTGCAGGAAATTGGCTTGGTTCAGGGAGTTTTAGCACCTCAGGAGCGCCCGGATATTTATGCACTTCGCCGCCTTGGCTTTAGCGGCAGTGATCAAGCAGTATTAGAAAAAGCGGCAAAAGAAGCACCTGCAATTTTCCGCGCCTGTTGTTCAGCCTCAAGTATGTGGACAGCAAACGCCGCTACCGTATCACCTAGTGCTGATACAAAAAATGGTAAAGTTCATTTCACCCCAGCGAACTTAACGAACAAATTTCATCGTTCATTAGAACCACAAACCAGCGGTCGGATTTTAAAATCCATGTTCGCCAACAGCCGATTTTTTGAACATCATCTACACCTGCCAGATAACGAGCATTTTGGCGATGAAGGAGCTGCTAACCATACCCGCTTTTGTAGTGATTATGGCAATGCTGGTGTTGAGTTATTCGTATACGGCCGCCATGCTTTTGATAGCAGCAAACCGGCGCCTTCGGTTTACCCCGCTCGGCAAACCTTCGAGGCTTCTGAAGCGATTGCCCGGCTACATGGGCTGAGTGAAGATAACGTAGTGTTTTTACAGCAGAATCCAGATGTTATCGACCAAGGCGTATTTCATAATGATGTAATTGCAGTGGGTAACCAAAACGTGATGTTTTATCACGAGCAAGCATTTCTGAACGAAGCACCTGCATTTGCTGAACTGGAAGCAAAACTTGGCCAACCGATGCACTTTATTAAAGTACCAACATCGGCCGTGAGTGTTGATGATGCGGTGCGTACATATCTGTTCAATACCCAGCTAGTAACACTAAAACCCGGATATATGGTGATTATTGCCCCCACTGAATGCGAAGAACACCCGGGCGTAAAAGCTTACTTAGATAGCTTGATAAACAGCAATACACCGATAAAGGAAGTGCGTTATTTCGATGTAAAACAAAGTATGCGTAACGGCGGCGGCCCTGCTTGCTTACGGTTACGCGTAGCCCTGAATGATCAGGAACTTGCAGCGGTAAACCCTAACGTAATACTCACCGATGAGCTATTCATTCGCTTGAATCAATGGGTTGATAAGCATTACCGCGATGAGCTAGCCGTGAGTGATCTAACTGACCCTAGCTTACTTATTGAATCGCGCACTGCCCTTGATGAACTTACGCAAATTATGAATTTGGGTTCGGTTTACCCATTCCAACGCGTTTAGTTTTACTCGTTAGGTACAAAAAAAGCGGCTATTAGCCGCTTTTTTTGTATTCCGTAACCACTTATTTCAGCAATCAGCTCTTTAATTTAGAGTATTTTACTTCACCGTGTTGCTCGAATAATTCGTGATCTCAGCACCTTCCGCTGCTAGCAGCTCTAAAAGCCCCTGTTCTGCACCAAAATGCCCAGCCCCTACTGCAATGAAGTAAGCGTTCGAATCGTTCGTATCGAGTAATGGTTTCAGCTGTTCCATCCAAGCGTTATTGCGCCGCCACAGTAGAGCTTCTAGCTGTTCTTCGGTCATTGATTCCAAGATCAGTGCCATCAATGCATCTAAATCGCCCTGAGCCCAAAGAGAAGCCAAGTTATCCATGTCCAGTGCCCCTTCATCGATCTGATCGAGAAGCCTTGTGAGAAACTCTGTATCGGATTCTACGGCACCATTACGCATCGATTCAATTTGCTGCTCGGCAGTTTCTAGGCCTTCAAACTCAATACCCGATTCTTCCGCCCATTGCATTAACTGCATTTCAGAGCCCTGCTCGGCATCAAAACCTTGCGCCATAGCAATTTGCACGCTCACCATAAGTTCAAACAACCAAGGCTGCATATTGTCCAGCATAGCCGCCGCTATAGCATATTCAGCTAATGCGGCTTCAGTTTGTTGCCAAAGCTCAGAATCTACATTCGCCGACATTTTTTCATTACGAAAGCCATATTGAAACAATAATGGCCCAGCTTTTTCGAGCTCTTCAGGGGTGAGCTCTAGCCAAAACCGTTCACTTTCAACAAACGCTTCTCGCGCTCGCGAAGATAATTTAGTTTCCTCACCACCTACATGAATAGTTCCGAGGAGCCACCACGTTTGTTCACCATATTGTGCACGGTAGAGAACTTCTGCTGAGCTGGTGCCAATAGCACCAACAAATAATATTAGTGCTAAAAAATATCGAAATCCTTTCATTAATCTCCCTCATTATATAATTCAGGATTAGTACTATCCTGGTCATCTTCAGCGCGGGCAGTATCGTTACGTGCCGCATCAAGGCGGTCAAGGTAATCTTGATCTATATCACCGGTAACATACTCACCATTAAATACTGATGTTTCAAACTTTTCTAAAGCTAAGTTTTCACTCTTAACAGCATCAATTAAATCAACTAAATCCTGATAAATCAAACCATCAGCTTTAATGATTGCGCTAATTTCTTCCGCTTCACGGCCGAAACCAATCAATTCATTTGCACTCGGCATATCGATGCCATAAACATTCGGGTAGCGAATTTCCGGAGCAGCAGAAGCAAAGTAAACGTTCTTTGCGCCTGCTTCACGAGCCATTTCAATAATCTGTTCCGAAGTAGTACCGCGAACAATTGAATCATCAACCAAAAGCACATTTTTATCTTTAAATTCCGCGCGAATCGCATTCAATTTACGGCGCACTGATTTCCGCCGTTGTGTTTGCCCCGGCATAATAAAGGTACGGCCAATATAGCGATTTTTCACAAAGCCTTGGCGATAAGGAATATTTAGCACTCGCGACATTTCTAGCGCGATATCACAGGCTGTTTCTGGAATCGGTACGATTACATCGATATCTAAATGCGCATATTCGCGCTGAATTTTCTCACCCAGTTTTCGGCCCATATTAATGCGGCTCGCATACACCGATACACCATCAATGGTTGAATCGGGCCGAGCAAAATATACATATTCAAAAATACAAGGATTGTACACCGGCTGTTCAGCACACTGTTGGCTGAAAAACTCGCCCTGTTCGCTGATATATATAGCCTCACCTGGTGCCACATCGCGCTCATAAACAAAGCCAGTACCATCAATAGCAACACTTTCCGATGCCACCATATACTCTGTGCCTTGTGGCGTTTCTCGTTTGCCTAATGCAAGCGGACGAATGCCATGAGGGTCGCGGAAAGCCACAAGCCCATGGCCAATAATGACCGCTACCACAGCATAAGCACCACGAACTTGTTCATGTACACGCGCCACAGCAGAAAATATTTCGTCTTTTGAAAGCTCTAGTTGCTTACTTTCCATAAGCTCATAGGCAAAAATATTGAGCAAAATCTCAGAATCAGATGAGGTATTAATATGCCGCCGCGCTTTTTCAAACAAAGCTGCTTGTAAAGCTGCTGCATTGGTAAGATTACCATTATGGGCCATGGCAATACCGAACGGAGAGTTTACATAAAAAGGCTGAGCTTCAGCTGAGCTGCTGGTTCCCGCAGTAGGATAGCGAACATGGCCAATACCCATATTGCCGGTTAAGCGGCGCATATGGCGAGTATGAAATACATCGCGAACTAAACCGTTCGATTTGCGCAAACGCAGTGTTTGGCCATCAATCGTCATGATACCTGCAGCATCTTGTCCTCGATGCTGCAGCATCGTCAGTCCGTCGTAGAGCGCTTGATTAATTGGTTGATTCCCTACGATCCCGACAACACCACACATGCACAAACCTCTCGTTGATTATTCCGGCTGTAAAAAGCTGGAAGTATTTTGCAGATATTCAAAAAACCATTGAATGTAAACGCTAAAGTGCGGAATAAGCAGCGAATTTTGCCACCAAACATTCTCGGCCATTGGAGTAAATGTATCGGCGGCAAAAAGCAGCGCGCTTACAATAAGCACACCACGCAATGCACCAAAAACAGAACCGAGCACACGATCGGTGCCGGACAGGCCAGTTTTTTCTACTAACTGGCTAATAAAATAAGTAATGAGCGCACCCACAATTAGGGTGGCAATGAACAACGCGGCTACCGCAACGCCGTTGCGAATCATGGTATCTTCAATGCGAGTGAAGTATGCAGCAAGCTCTAAGTAAAACTGGCTGGCAACAAAAAAGGCGGCTATCCAAACACCGAGTGAAAGCGCTTCCCTAACAAAGCCACGAACAAGGCTCACAATGACAGACAACGCTATCACCGCAATAATTGCGTAATCGATCCATTCCATAATTTAGCCCGCCATAGTGGAATTTTCGCGCATTCTATCAGAAGAAACACGCTCGTGCCTGCTGTTTGTTTGAATGTTTACTATTGTGCTGGGCGATACTCAACTACCCTACCCGATAAGCCCGATATTTCCCTGAGCCGCGGCAATTGAGCTTCTAACCGAGCGGCATTTACATCTGGGCCAACTAGTAAGAGTGTTAATTGGTCACCTTGGCTATTTCGCGTATTGCGGCTGTATGCGGAATACCCTTCTGCCCGTAACTCGTTAACAATTTCAGCAACACGCTCAGCATTTCGAAACGCACCCAGCTGAATAACCCAGCCATCATTTAAATTTTCAGCGGTAGCTTCAGTGTTTTCTGTTTCAGCCGTTCCTATTTGAACAGGAGCTGCTTCACGAGGCTCTTGCACCGCAAAATCATTATCATCCACGAACACATTCGGTTCACGCACCGCTCGTTCAGAGAAATCATCAGGGAATTCAGGAGCGGTCATTTCTGAACTAACTTGTGGCCGCAATGGGCTAACTTGGAATTCTTCATCAGGGTTATAATTTTTACCTGATAATAAATCCGGTAAAATAATAACGGCCAAGGCAATAACGATTAATGTGCCTACTATTCGGTTTTGCAGTTGACTGGCCACCTTTGCTACCTCTTTTAATCGCTATGTTGCTTATGCATACGGTTCTCATGTAATGCCGCAACCGTAAGAAATGATCCGAAACACACTATAACATCATCAGCATCTACTTCAGCTTTTGCCTTTGTAAATGCAGCTATTGGATCGGAAAAACATTCAGCTACCACTTCTGCCGGTAAAGCATCCCGAAGCACATCGGCACTAACGCCCCTTGCGCCATGTAGGGATGCAAGATACCAATGATCGATAACGGTGAGCAAGGGTGCTAGTGTTGCCGAATGCTCTTTATCTTTCAACATTCCGCACACAGCTACAATACGCTTACCAGTGAACTTTGTTTGTAAGGATTGCGCTAGATACTGCGCAGCATGAGGGTTATGGCCAACATCAAAAATAACGGTTGGTTTGGTACTTACGGTTTCAAAACGGCCCTCCAATTGTGCCGTTTGCAAACCTTTTGCCGCATGTTCTGAATTAATGTTTAGGTTACTTAACTGCAACGCTGCAAGCGCTGTTAACGCATTAGCAAAAGGTAAAGTTGGCATTGGCAAGTTCTGCCAGAGGCTGTTTGGGCCCTGAAAATCAAAGCATTCTTTTGTTTGGCTATCGGCTTTCGATGCGCTAGCAGAAAACTCTTTGCCTACACAAAACAGCGGCGCATTAATTTCCTCAGCATACCGAACTAACTTTAATGGTGGCGCTGGATCACCACACACCGCAGGCTTGTGTGGGCGATAGATACCGGCCTTTTCAAAACCGATTTGCTCGCGGTCAGAGCCTAGGAACTCAATATGGTCAATACCCACACTGGTTACCACACTCACATCAGCATCAATTATATTAACGGCATCAAAACGCCCACCAAGTCCAACTTCTAAAATAATAACTTGAGGCGAATGTTGTTGGCATAACCAAATGGCGGCTAATGTGCCAAATTCGAAATAGGTGAGGCTGGTTTCTTTGCGGCCTTCCTCTATGGCGCAGAACGCACTAACATGTTCACTTTCTGGTAGCTCAGCACCATTGAAGCGAACGCGTTCTGTGTAACGGAGCATATGTGGGGAAGTGTAAGTAGCTACCGAAAGCCCAGCAGCCAAACAAATTTGTTCAAGATAACGAACCGTAGAGCCTTTACCGTTTGTGCCACCCACGGTAAATACTGTTGCGTCTGGTGCTAATAACTGCAAGTTTTCAGCAACCACTCGAACACGCTCAAGCCCCATATCAATCGGACGATGATGAATGCTTTCTAGGTATTCAAGCCATTGCTGCAGGCTCCATTGAGCCTGCATTTCTGAACATGTTTTCAACGCCTTGGCTCACTCAGCAGGTGTTTGAACTTCCGGGTTTACGGTAGGTAAATTTTGCATCATCGCTAATAATCCACCGATACGATCGCGCATTTCACGGCGATCTACGATCATGTCAATAGCGCCATGCTCGAGCAAAAACTCTGCGCGTTGGAACCCTGGAGGCAAGGTTTCACGAACTGTCTGTTCAATAACCCGAGGGCCCGCAAAACCAATTAAAGCATTAGGCTCTGCAACATTAACATCACCCAACATAGCTAAACTGGCTGATACACCACCCATTGTTGGGTCGGTTAATACAGAAATGAATGGAAGCCCTTCTTCACTCATTCGCGCCAAAGCCGCCGAAGTTTTCGCCATTTGCATTAATGATAACAAAGCTTCTTGCATGCGTGCGCCACCAGAAGCGGAAAAGCAGATAAGCGGAATTTTGCGTTCCAAACACACTTCAGCTGCTTTGACGAAACGAGCACCTACAACTGATGCCATCGAACCGCCCATAAATTTAAATTCAAAAGCTGCCACACATACCGGCATACCTTTCAAATTGCCACTCATAGCAACCAATGCATCTTTCTCACCGGTTTCTTTTTGGGCAGCCACTAGGCGATCTTTGTATTTTTTCGTATCTTTGAACTTCAATCTATCTTGCGGTTCAAGATCTGCACCAATTTCTTCTTGGTGTCCCGGGTCTAAAAATGCCGCCAAACGCTCACGCGCTGATAAACGCATGTGGTGGCCACATTTCGGGCAAACATATAAATGGCGCTCTAAATCAGCGCGGTATAATATAGCTTCACAACCTTCGCATTTACTCCACACCCCTTCCGGAATGTTTTTCTTTTTACTTGATTGTGGCTTAGCAAGAATTCGTTCAATCCAGCTCATAAAACTTAATGTCTCCCGATACCCTAAGTATCGTCTTTGTTAAATCACCGGTTAAGGATATACATTAAAGCACAAACGCAGCCGATAGTGCAGCAAGAAGTGGTCTAAACACTCAGCGCCTCTTCTTAGTATCGGCTGCTCAATAGCTATTCGTTTGTATCCACTAAGCGTTCTGGTAAAAATAGCGGCCCAATTGGCACCTGCGGGATGCCGAACTCCTCAGGGTAAATTACATCAACCAAATATAAACCGTTAGGCTTAGCTGTAGCGGCCGCGAGCTTGCGGTCACGAGCTTGTAAAAGCTCAGCCATCCAACTCACTGGTTGCTCGCCTTGGCCGATAATGATTAACGAACCCACTATATTGCGCACCATATGGTGCACGAACGCATTTGCTTTAATATCGATCACAATAAAATCCCCTACTCGCTTTACCTCCACGAAGTGGATATTGCGAAATGGGGTGTTCGATTGGCAATGTGATGCACGGAATGATGTGAAATCATGCTCACCACAAATCGCTTGCGCTGCTTGATGCATTCTCTCAGCATCGAGCGCATGATAACAATGTGTTATGCCTTGCTTTAAAATTCCCGGCCGCAACGGCGAGTTTTGAATAATATAGCGGTATCGCCGGGCTGTGGCGCTAAAACGAGCGCTAAAATCATTGCTCACTTCGGCATACCAACGAATAGCAATATCATTGGGCAAAAGGGCATTCACACCGAGTGTCCATGCCCGATCATCACGCACATTAGTAACATCAAAATGAACCACTTGCCCGGTTGCGTGAACCCCGGCATCGGTTCGCCCAGCACAGGTAACCGCTACGGGTTCCGCAGCTACCTGGCTAATGGCTTTTTCCAAACATGCTTGTACGCTTGGTACTGCTTGTTGACGCTGCCAACCGTAATATTGCTGGCCATCGTACTCTACTCCGAGCGCTATTCGCATTGCCTATTTCTGTTCCTTTATCTTTTCCAATAATTGTTCGGCTTCCGCTTGCAATTCTGAATCAGCCACGGGCATTACTTCTTCAAGTGCCGCAATTGCTTCATCGTGTTCACCCATTTCCAAGTAAGCACGAGATAAATCTATTTGTGCGGCGAGCTCTTCGCGTTTAGCTAGCGCCGCTTCTTCTTGCGTTTGCCCAGCATCTAAATCACTATCAGCATCGGCATCTGCTTCTGCTTCATCTAAAATATCTGAAATCTCACGATAGCTATCAACCGGCTCTTGTGGGTGTTCTGGTTGTTCAGTTTTAGGCTCTACTTCCGCAGGCTCTGCAGCAGCCACGGCTTCTTTGTGCTGCTGTGTTTCAGCCAAATGCACTGCTGTTGCTGCTTTATATGGTGAGTCTGATTTTTTACTCGGTACATTTTTGCGCAATGCCACTACTAAAAACGCAAAAATCAAACCAATAAATGCTAGTGGAATCACAATACCAGGCCAGCCTATAAACCAAGCGAGGCTTGGCTCATAAACGGTTTCTACTTCACGCTCAACTTGCCGGCGTTGTGCAGGCGTTTGTTCTGTTCGGGCAGCTAAAGCAGCTTCGGCGGCGCCTAACGCAGTTTCAAGCTCTGCTACCTGTTCCTGCAACGCTTCGTTTTCACGAGTTACGCCGCGCAAATCTCGTTGTGTATCATTTAGTTGTTGCTCAACTTCATTCAACGCTTCGTTATGCTGTGCCTGCAGTTCTTCTACATTTACTCGTGCCTGGCTAGCTAACGCTGCAGCTGCAAACTCCCCCCCTAATAGCGGAATCATGCGTTCCCTTGCACGTTCTGCATTTTGCGCTCGAATATCACTAGCAGAAGGCACATAGAGCATCACACCCGTAGCAAGGCGATTGATATTATCTTCAGGAAAAAGTTCTGGGTTGGCATCAACAAGTGCCGCCATGGTTTGATATATGCTAACACTACGATCCGGGTGAATCCGGTTCGCAATAAACCACATTGTATCTTGTTTAGCTACCGGCCCGTATGTTTGCTTACTATTTTGTTCGCTTAGCTGATCTTGAGCCATACTAGCCGTTGAGAAAGCTAAAGCTACTACTAGTAAGGCCAAGGCGACCCATCGTAATGAAGCACCTTGATTGCTGATTTGTTGTTGCATGCTTGTCATTTTTGTTCTTCCTGCTTGCTCATTGAGCTCGCTCTGATGCAGCTACTCCGCATCGAATACAGCTTGCCACTAACACCATTAATTCAGTTTCCAAAATATTCTGCGTCTAGAAGATGCTCGTTCACATCACCAGTAATCACGCAATAAATGTTCTGCAATCTGAACGCTGTTGGTTGCCGCACCCTTGCGAATATTATCGGCAACAACCCATAGGTTTAAACCATTTGGGTGGGTAAAATCTTTTCGTACTCTTCCGACAAAAACTGTATCTTTGCCCGATGCATCGGTAACTTGTGTTGGGAATTCAGCGTTTAATTCTCGGAGCTCAACACCATCAGCCTTTTCGAGTAGAGCTTTTACACGCTCTACATCAATCGGCAGGCGCGTTTCTAAATGAATCGCTTCGGCATGTCCAAAAAACACCGGCACACGCACGGCCGTAGCATTCACCATAATGCTTTCATCACCTAGTATTTTTTGTGTTTCCCAATGCATCTTCATTTCTTCTTTGGTGTAATCATTTTCTAAAAACACGTCAATTTGTGGAATCGCATTAAAGGCAATTTGCCGGCTAAATTCTTCTGGTTCTGCTGGCAAACCATTCAACAGCTTAGATGTTTGTTGTGCCAGCTCATCCATAGCCGAAGCGCCAGCTCCCGATACTGATTGATAAGTAGCTACGTTAATCCGCTCGATACCAAATTCATCGTGAATAGGCTTTAGCGCAACTAACATTTGAATCGTTGAACAATTTGGGTTCGCGATAATGTTGCGGTTACGAAACTCAGCTATAGCGTGCGCATTCACCTCTGGCACTACTAATGGAATATCTGGCTGATAACGAAATTGGCTGGTGTTATCAATTACTACACAGCCAGCGTCAGCGGCTCGTGGCGCAAAAACTTCGGAAATACTGCCACCAGCTGAGAAAAAAGCTATTTCCACCTGGCTCCAATCGAAAGTTTCAGCGTCTTCAACAACGATATCTTCACCACGAAAACTTATTTCGCTGCCAGCTGAACGGCTACTCGCAAGTGGAAACAATTGCTTTACCGGAAAACCACGCTCTTCTAAGCATTCGATCATCTGTTTGCCCACTAAACCTGTAGCACCCAATACCGCAACGTTTACTTCAATGCTCATTTACAACCCTCAAAACCTAAAAAGAGTGCAGCTTAAGCCACACACAATGAATTTATTGTAGCGGATTACCCACGCCTTGCGTTTGTTATCGAAAAAGTTTTACTAATATCGGCTGTTCTTCAACAATATTATTCACTTAGTACAAACGTGAAACGGCCTCTATTCTACGCTGCTCGCACACTAAAACCCAGCGCTTCAAGCTGTTTCTGCTGTTTTTCAGAGCACTCGGGCGCGCAAACCAATATTTGGCTCCATAATTCTCGCCTTAGCGCGTATTCTTTTCGTAATTTATCAAACCCTGTCGCGCTAAGTCCATCTCGGCGAAAATTACTATCATCTTGATCAATAGCATAAATATTGTTTACCCAGCGTATAATATCAGCCTCAGTATAATCACGTGATATTTCTATCGTACCATCAGCAAAACCCGGGAGTACTCGGCGTTCGGGTATTATTGGCGCTGGCAAATTGAGTAATTCATGTAGTTGTAAATATAATCGATAGGTGCCACGAATTTTACCTTCAATACTGTGCCCTGCAATGTGTGGCGTTGCGATATCCACCAACGGCACTAATTCTCGCATTACCTTTGGCTCCCCTTCCCATACATCGAGGGCTACATAGATATCTTTAGCTCGCTGTAAACGCTGATACAATGCATCATTATCCACAACAGCACCACGGCTAGCATTAACTAGTAAAGCTCCGGGCTTCAATGTATTCAGCCGCTCTGTATTGAAAAGGTGCCAGGTAGTAAAAGGGCCAGTGCGTTGCATGGGAACATGGCAGGTTACCAAATCAAACTCGGCAAGCTGTTGCCAACTACTAAATTCAATATCAGTGCCCGCCTCTTGCTTGATCGGATCAATGTAAGCTACTTGCATGCCAAGGGCTGCTAACCGCTTACCTGCCTCACTGCCGGTATTACCGGCGCCAATAACTAAGGCGCGTTTACCATGCCATGAAAACTGATGCTTTAGCGATACAGCCAATGCCGCACTTAATACATATTCACCCACAGCAACTGCGTTACATCCCGCTGCATTCGCGAAAGTAATATTTCGTGCTGCCAATGCATTTAAATCCATATGATCGGTACCGATAGTTGCCGTACCAACAAACTTCAATTTAGGTGCCTTGGCTAGCACCTCCTCGGTAATTTTGGTAACTGAACGAATCAATAATATTTCCGCCTCAGCCAACAATTCAGAAGGAAGCTCCCTACCCTCGTAAAAGTGCAATGCGCCAAACTCAGAAAAAAGTTCTTTTGCAGCAGGTAGATTCTGATCAATTAAAAAATTCATCCAATGTTCCTTTATCCGCAAGATGTTCGCGAACCCAACGGGCCAAATCGATTAATCGCATTATGCCGACTTTAATTCGAATGGGGAATCACGCTCCGGTAAAACAAAAAAGCCGCTCCTATCGGAACGGCTTTTCACTCAGAACAATAAAAACGCTTATTGATATTTACGAAATACTAGTGAAGCGTTTGTGCCACCAAAACCAAAGCTATTCGACATTACAATATTCAAATTCTTCGGTGTTGGCTCACGAACAATGTTCATACCAACCGCTTTTTCATCTAACTCTTCAATGTTGATTGAAGGTGTTACAAAGCTTTCTCTCATCATTAATAATGAATAAATAGCTTCGTGTACACCGGCAGCGCCTAAGCTATGGCCTGTCATTGCTTTTGTTGCACTAATCAGTGGTGTGTTATCGGCAAATACTTCACGAATCGCCTCTAGTTCTTTCACATCACCTACTGGGGTGCTGGTGCCGTGCGTATTCAGATAATCAATCGGTGCATCTAAATCTTTCATCGCCATCTTCATACAACGCACAGCGCCTTCGCCTGAGGGCGCAACCATATCGTACCCATCTGAAGTAGCACCATAGCCTACAATTTCACCGTAGATGGTAGCTCCGCGAGCAAGTGCTGTTTCCAGCTCTTCAACTACCAACATACCACCACCACCTGAAGGTACAAAACCATCGCGGTTAGCATCGTAAGTACGTGAAGCTTTTTCTGGTGTGTCGTTATACTTGGTACTTAACGCTCCCATCGCATCGAATTCCATGCCAAGTGTCCAGTGTAACTCTTCACCACCACCAGCAAATACACGATCTTGCTTGCCTAGTTGAATCAGTTCCAACGCGTGGCCAATGCAGTGAGCGCTGGTAGCACAGGCTGAACTAATCGAATAGTTTACGCCTTTGATTTTCATTGGTGTCGCTAAACACGCCGATGTTGTAGAAGCCATACAACGTGGAACCATATATGGCCCTACACGTTTAACGCCTTTTTCACGCAATGTATCGGCTGCCGCAACCTGATGTTCACCTGATGCACCACCAGAGCCTACAACTAATCCCGTACGCTCATTCGATACTTCAGCTTCAGAAAGACCCGCATCAGCAATAGCTTGCTCAAGTGCAATATACGCGTAAGCTGCAGCATCGCCCATAAAACGATAAGCTTTACGATCGATATGCTCGCTAACATTAATTTTTAAATCACCCCAAACTTGGCAACGCAAACCCATTTCTGCAAATGGCTCTGAACGAGTAATGCCTGAACGGCCCTCTTTTAATGAAGCCAACACTTCCTGCTGATTGTTACCAATGCTTGATACAATTCCGATTCCGGTTACGACTGCTCGTCTCATTGAATCTATCCTATTAATAAATTTCCGGTATCATACATTGTCCCGATGAAAACGAAAATGCACTCTTTAAGTGGTCTGCTGACTAACATTCCCGAACAAGGCAAAATATGACACCTGCTAACGCCAATTCATCATTGCATTATGCCGATATTGAATTCGACCAACAAGGTACTCCTGAATCTATGTTATTCGAAGATATCTATTTTTCGCGCAAAGATGGTATAGCAGAGAGTGATTACGTATTTATTCAACACAACGATCTACCCGAACGTTTCTTGCAACTCAACGAATATGAAAGCTTTTTAATCGCCGAAACTGGCTTTGGTAGTGGCTTGAATTTTCTTTTAGCCGCTGATTTATTTCTCCGTTCTGCACCTAAAAGTGCCCAATTATATTTCGTAAGCTTTGAAAAATACCCTCTTAAGCACGCAGATCTAGCCAGAATACTTAGCTATTGGCCGCAATTTGAACCTCTAAGCTCGCTGCTATTAGCCCAATACCCTCCGCTATTACCAGGTTTACAGCGGCTACGTTTACACCCGCAAATTACCCTAGATCTTTACTTTGCCGATGTAAACGAAGCACTTCCCGAATGGGCCGCATTACACCCGCGCCACGTTAACGCTTGGTTTCTTGATGGTTTTGCACCTAATAAAAATCCACAAATGTGGCAGCCTGAGCTTTATCAGGCCATTTCAGTAAGTATGGCAAATAATGCAAGCTTGGCTACTTTTAGTGCTAATGGCGATGTCCGCCGAGGGCTTATACGAGCCGGGCTAAACATTAAAAAAGCACCAGGGTTCGGCCGTAAGCGCGAAATGTTGTATGGAACCATTAATAAATTAGGCCAGCCTGAACCGCCTCGAGCAAAATCCATCGCCATCATTGGTGATGGTATTGCCGCAGCAACATTAGCTTACGCGTTGCGAAATTCAGAAAAGGACATCACCATATTTTCTAGCGCTTCAGAACCAGCCGCTGGCGCTTCTGGGAACCCTCAGGGAGCGGTATATCCTCTATTGCAAGCGCAATGGACGCCTACTTCCGATTTCTACAGCCATGCCCACGAATATGCGCGCCACCTTTATCGTAATGCCACACCTGAATGCTGGCATGAGAGCGGTGTTCAACAATTGATTAAAACGAACGAACAAAATATTAAAATTCGTAAAATTATTTGCCAAGAACTCTATCCTAATAGTTGCTGGTTACCGCAAACCCGAGCGCAAACATCAGCAAGCGCAAGCGTTACACTGCCCGCTCCATCCATTTTACTGGCAACAGCGGGCTGGGTATCCGCTAAAGAGTTGGTAAACCAACTATTTGCCATGGTAAAACAGCAGCGAAATAACAACGAAAAAGCATTTGAGCAAATATTTAATTGCCCAATTGAAAACATTCAGTCCGGTTCTTTGCTCGAACATTACCAAGGTGAGCGTTGCGATCTAGAAAGCCGATGGGTTTTATTTGGTAACGGCAAAAGATATTTTTTTGACCAAGTAATTATAGCTTGTGGTGAACGCAGTGCGGAATTACTACCCCAAGCACTGGTGCCCATTCGCCCAGTACGCGGGCAAATCACTCGTGTGGCCATACCCAAAGAGCACGTGTTAAACGATTTGCAGCATGTGCTTTGCCACAATGGCTATATAACTCCGGTAAGTAACGGCAGTTGCTGCATTGGTGCCACGTTTGATAAAAGCCGCCATAATGCAATTATTGATGCTAACGACGACGTTCAGAATTTAAAACAAATGCAAAGTGATTTTGCTTTTACATTACCCAAGGAATGGATTATCGGCCAAAGAGCGAGTGTACGAGCAACTACACCAGACCATTTGCCGCTAGCAGGCAGGGCTCCACAATTTTATCGCGGTAAACTAGATGAATGGCCCAACCTTTGGGTTCTTAGTGGCCTTGGCGCGCGTGGATTAACCGCTGCTCCCCTTGCTGCAGAGCTAGTTGCAGCACAAATAGAGGGGAAACCTTTACCTTTAACGTTTAGAAGTTTGCAAGCGTTAAAACCGAGCCGCTTCGCTGAGAGAGCTCGAATTCGAAATAAATCAATTTGGGTAGATTAACTGGCCGCAATCAAGCGTTCGAGCATATTCTGAACGTGTTGCTGATCTTGCGGATTTAACTCATCTTTGGTTTGTTTTAAAGCAGCACGCAACTCTTCCCACAACAACGCAGGCGATTCTTCACCACGTAACTCAAGTTGTGCTACCACTAAATCGAAATGCCCACGTAAGTAACCACTAGCGAACAACTCATTATCATCACCGTTTACTACCGCTTCATCAAATACAGCTTCTAATGAATCAGCTAAAGTAATTAATTCGTTCGCCATAAATTCCTCATTCACAACTCAGCCGCAGAAAACGCCGAAGTGCATTAATTTAGTTTACCGATATAAAGGCTACGCAAAGCTTTAGCAACCTTTCACTGGGGCGCAATTGTAGCTGATCTTAGCAACTCACTCCAGCGTAGCTAATGGTTAAATATTGCGAGCTTAATGAGTTCGCTGGCGCTATCTGCTATGATCTCGGCGCAATAAAGCACCACCCCAAAATCTATCATTAAGCGTTGTTTGAAAAGGGTATCCCATGAGTGATTTTCGTATTGGCTTATTTTATGGTTCTACCACCTGCTACACTGAAATAGCCGCAGAAAAAATGCGCGATATTATTGGCGCAGATATCCTTGAATTGAATAATATTAAAGACATCCCCCTCAAAAACGCCGAGCAATATGATTTTCTAATCTTTGGTTTATCAACCTGGGATTTTGGTGAAATTCAGGAAGATTGGGAAAGCCACTGGGATGAAATTGCCGATTTGGATTTGAACAATAAAACAATTGCGTTATTTGGCATGGGCGATCAGCAGGGTTATGGCGAATGGTTCCAAGATGCGCTAGGAATGCTGCACGATGCTATTGCACAAATAGATACGAACAAAACGATAAAGCGCATTGGCTACTGGCCGAATGAGGGGTATGAATTTTTGGCTTCCAAGGCACTTACTGATGATAAAACTCAGTTCGTTGGATTAGCCCTCGATGAAGATTCGCAATATGAATTTTCTGATGAACGAATTCAAAACTGGTGTATGCAAGTTCTCGAAGAAATTTCGGAGAATATTTAAACCCATGAGAGTGATATTGAATTGTGGCTGCAGCAATAAAGCCTAAACAATTGCTTAGGCTTCGAAATCTGATTCATCGATAATGAATTCATCGAAATCAGTAATTGGCGGCTGATAAGTTGCTAATTGCTCTTCTACCAAGCCTATTCGTTTTGCTGCATCTTCAACAGAGTAGTGCTTCGCTGGCAATTTACCCCAAACGGGGGCTGGCCATGTAGCATCGTATTGATTGCGTACAATATGATGAACATGGAGCTGTGGCACCACATTGCCAAGCGCACCGATATTCAATTTTTCGCCATTAAATTCCTGCATTATCATCTGCCCAAACCAGCTCGATTCATGCAAAAAACTCAACTGGTCGGTTACCGATAACTGGTAAATTTCGCGCATATTTGCGCGTTTCGGCACCAGTATAAACCAAGGATATTGGCGATCATTCATCATCAGCACTTGGCACAAGGGCAAGCTACCCACATTAAAACAATCATTTTCCAGCTGTTTATGTAAAACGAAGATGCCGGAAGAATTTCCGGCATCTTCAGATGTACCTTTTAAAGGACCATCATTTAGCATTTAGTTAATCTCGAACAGATGAATCGGCTGCAAAAATCTTACCAAAGTAACTCTCAGGTAACCAGTATGGCGCTTCATCGGCATTCGCTATTTCCATACCAATCTGGAAGTTAATATCGGTAAATAACGCACCAAAATCGTAGCGAATTCCGCCATATTGTTCGGTAAGCGTTTGCAAATCATCACCTGGCCGGTGATAGTTTTCTGCAAAGAACCGCCCCCAAATTTCACCACCATCTTCATCTTCATCTTGTGAAGTGAAACCTGTCATTAGGAACACTGCAGGTATACCTTGGCGCACAAGGGTGTAATGATCTGAACGAGTAAAAATCGCTTGTTCCGGCATTGGGTCTGGGCTCAGAGCAATATCATGCTTGCCTGCTGCGCGGGCTACAATTTCACCTAAGTTAGAATGATCAGCACCGAAGGCTACGATATCTGCAAATGGATAAAGTAATACCGGCATATCCAAGTTTACATTGGCTACGATGCTTTCGATCGGCACAGTTGGGTGATGCGCAAAATAATCCGCGCCCAAAAGCCCCTTCTCTTCAGCGGTTACCGCAGCAAACAAAATAGAACGGCGCGGCGGGTGCCCTGCTGCTGCATGTTCAGCATACATGCGCGCAGTTTCTAACATTACAGCCACTCCTGCAGCATTATCCAGTGCGCCGTTGTTAATTTTAGAAGATGTTGTGAAATCTCTGGCTAAACCAATATGATCAGAGTGCGCAGTATAAATAACATACTCATTCTTCAACTCAGGATCTGAACCTTCAATCATACCAATTACGTTCGGGCTATCGATCTCTTCAAAAATCGATTCACGGCTCATGTTTGCAGTAGCATTCAACGCAAACGATGGAGGCCGCTCACCCGCTTCTAACGCAGCGAAAATATCTTCCAATGTATGTTGCGCACCAGCAAACATTGGCTCAGCTGCGCGGTAATCTAGGTAAGCACTACCTTTCAATTGAGCATCTTCTCCATGCGCGTTACCTTCCGGATCTAACCAGCGCATACGTGGGCCTGCGCCAAATAAAACCGCACGCTCAAACGGCCGAACAGCTTCGCGTTCAGGCGTATGCAGAGTAATAAAACCTACCGCACCCCTTTCAACCGCTTGCTTTTGCTTCTGTGCACCCAAATGTGCTGCTTCTTCACTTGGTAATCCCTGTGTACCGCCACTTACGGCAATTACAATTTTATTCTCTACATCAACCCCTTCGTAATCATTGATGCCAAAGGTTTCAGAAACCAGTCCGTAACCAACAAACACTAATTCAGCAGTTACTTCAGATAACAATTCGGCAGTGTTTGCACCTGTAGTGAAGTGTTTACGGTATTCCAATTCATGCGTACCACTTTCTGTGTTCACAGTAAAAGTAGGTTCATTATCACTAAGGCGTGCACTACGGAATGAAACGCGCTGATAATAGCCGTCTGTACCGGCTTCTTTTAAACCCATTACTTGAAACTGAGTTGCAATATAATGCGAGCTAATTTCGTGACCACGAGAGCCAGTATCACGCCCTTCCATTAAATCGCTAGCAAGAAACTCTAGATGAGCTTGCACGGCGCTTGGGTTCGCAGCCGGTGCAATGGTTTCTACTTCGGCTTCTTTTTGCGGCGCACAGGCTGCCAAAAACACAGCAGCTACAAAAACACCAACTATCCCTTTTGCTGTTGAGTTGGTACTAAAAAAATGCTTTTTCATAATTTTTTCCATTGATCTTTTATTTATTGTGGCTTGCAGCCTTCTAATACGGCGCTACACAGGCAAGCTCGGCAACAGGGCTTCGCTGCCCTACACTTTAAGCTAGAACCGCAACTTAAGTAACCCAAAGGTAACATTATCATCGCAGTTTATCTGCTTCTTATCGCAGCAACGCGAAAAACGGTTGTCAAATCCGGCAAGGTTATGTAATGTTATATTATTACATAAAAGATAACTAACTATGCACAACAAAACCATGGGTGAATTAAGATGTTTAAAAAAGCACCGTTAGCATTAGCAATTGCTGCGTTACTTTCTCCGCAAATCGTAGTTGCACAAGAAGCGCAAAGTGAGAGCGAGCGTAGCGCAGAGCAGCGTAAAACTGAACAGAGCTTCGAGCGTATTATTGTTACCGCATCGGCACTACAAAGAACAGCTCTCGAGAGCGCACAGCCTGTTCACGTTCTTTATGGTGATTCTTTACGAGCTAGCGAAGCGGCTACATTAGGTGAAACACTGAGAGGCTTACCTGGTGTTCAAGCTACCTACTACGGCCCTACTTCGAGCAGCCCAATTATTCGTGGCCTCGACGGGCCCCGAGTTAAGATAGTGCAGAATGGCCTAGATGTAGCCGATATTTCTCGTGGCGGCCCAGATCACGCGGTGTCAGCAGAAGCCACTACAGCACAGCAAATAGAGGTTTTACGCGGCCCTTCAACTTTATTGTTCGGAAGCGGCGCTAGCGGCGGCGTGGTGAACGTTGTTGATAATCGCGTTCCCCGCCAGCCAGTTAATGGCTTGGAAGGCTCTTATGGTGCCCGCTACAACTCCGTTTCTGATGAGCGCAGCGGCAGTTTTGATTTAAATACCGGGCAAGGTGCATTTGCGTTACACCTTGATGGTTTTTACCGCAAGGCTAACGATACGCGCGTTCCTGAGTTTGATAGCCCCGATGGTCACCATGAAGACAAGATTGAAAATAGTTTCACCGATGACAAGGGAGCTACTGTAGGTGCTAGTTATTTCTTTAATCGCGGATTTGCCGGCATTTCATTTGGCCGTTTAGAGCGGGATTATGGTATTCCCGGCCACGGACATGCCGAAGATGAACACGCTGAAGATGAACATGCTGAAGATGCTCATGATGAGGTTGGCCATGAAGATGAAGGCGTCTTCGCTCGCATGAAGCAAGATAGAATTCAATTCATTAGCGGCATTAACAATCCGTTTGCTGGATTTGAGAGCATCGATTTCAACTTAGGTTATACCGATTTAAATCACCAAGAAATCGAAGATACTTTTGTTGAAACAGGCTTTAATTTGGAACAAACCGAATTACGCATTATTGCTCGCCACAACCCAGTTGCCGGTTGGCGTGGTGCTCTTGGCACGCAAATTTCTCGTCAAGAATACAGCTCTTTTGGTGCAGAAGCTTACACACCAGCAACGGATACAAATACAGCTGGGGTTTTCTGGATTGGAGAACGAGCTTTCGGAGATATTACCTGGGAACTTGGCGCACGCGTTGAACAAGTTGAGCTGGATAGCGAAAATTTCAATACTCTCGATTACACGCCCTTGAGTGCTTCTACCGGAATGAACTGGAAAGTAAGCGATGGTTTAAAGCTTTCAACTAGCGTGAGTTACAGTGAACGCGCTCCGAGTGCCAATGAGCTATTTGCCAATGGCGCACATTTCGCTACGCGTACATTTGAAGTGGGTGGTGTATATGAAGTTCATCATCTAGATGAACATAATGAGCACGAATCTGATACCGGAAACCATGATGATCATGGCCACGATGAATATGCATATGAGCTAGAGCTAGCGGGTTTTGCGCTGGCAAAAGAGCGCTCAATGAACATTGATTTTGGCATGCACTTTGAAGGCGATAAATGGCACTTAGATGCAAACCTGTTCTTAAATAAAATTCATGATTTTATTTATTTAGATAATCTTGGCTTTGCTAGCGAATTGTTAGATGCTGATTTGTTCCATAGTGACCACGAAGATCAGGCTCACGAAGAAGAACACGACCACGATTTCGGAGAGCTCCCGGTTTATCAATATGCGCAACAAAGCGCTGAGCTTTATGGTTATGAGCTTTCTGGCCGTTACGTGTTTAATCAAACTTGGAGTTTAAATGGCTTCTCTGATTATACTCGTGCCGTATTCAGCAGCGGTGGTAATGTTCCGCGTATTCCAGCTCAACGCTTTGGTTTAAGCGGCACCTACACGCAAGAAAAATGGGATGCAACCATTGGTTACACTTACTATTTTGCGCAAAACCGTACAGCCGAAGATGAAGCCGCAACGGATAGCTTTGGGTTAGTTAATTTGCAGTTAAATTATTACCCAGGCTACTTTGCTGGCCAAGATGTAGCGGTATATTTAAAAGCTGAGAATCTTACTAACGAATTAGGCTACGCACACAGCTCATTTATCAAAAACTATGCGCCACTTCCGGGCCGAGGCTTTAGCCTTGGTATTCGGGCAAGCTTCTAAGTTAGCTGAAGCTGTTTAAATGTTTTGCAGGCCACTTTTTAAAGTGGCCTTTTTTTATCTGTAGTTTCTACTATTCACATTTCTGAACTAGGCTAGCTATTGGCCATCGTTACTATGCTATGAATACAAACTTTAAGTGCATGCTTTAGATGTTATGTTCGCCTTACGCTATACTTCTACAATGCTTTACTAAATAAACCCAATGGATAGTTTTTCTGAAGGAGAGCCAATGCGCTTTTTATCTCGACGTCTTGTTATGCCAAATGATTTAAACTTCGCGGGCTCGCTTTTTGGCGGCCGAATTCTCGAATGGATTGATGAAGAAGCTTATATTTACGCCAGCTGCCAGCTCGACCAAAAAAGTTTGGTAACCAAACATATGGGGGCCATAACCTTTGAAGCTTCAGCCTTTCAAGGCGATGTTGTTGAGTTTGGTTTAGAAACAAAACACGTTGGCCGAACATCGTTAACAGTAAGTTGTGTAGTTCGTAATAAAGGCACGAAACAGAATATTTGCGTAGCCGATGATATCGTATTTGTACACATCGATGGCGTTTCACGCAAACCTCAACCTCATGGCAAAACAAAAGCACAGCTCGATTTGCTTACTATTGAGCCTCCCGCTTAAACACAAGGTTTTAGGAGCATCATGAACACTAAAAAATCATTAATTACTTTGTTAGCATGCGTAGGCGCACTTGTAGTACTCACCGCATGTTCTGATTCAAAAATAACCCGTACTAATTTCAATTATATTGATATGGGAATGCATTTTAGTGAAGTGAAGAACATGATTGGCGAACCCACTTGGTGTGATAACTTCGAACGACCAAACGAATGCAGGTGGGGAACAGAAGAAAAGCATATTTATGTTATATTCGCCGCGCGCAGAGTAGTAGACAAGCGCAGTAAAGGTATCGATTAGCAGTGCTTGAAATTATTACCCTAACAAATTTAAAAAGGCAGGATTGAAGTAATCCTGCCTTTTTATTTAACAGCTGCTTTTAGCGTATTAAAAACTTCCCAGCAAATGCCAATACCGGTGTAGCGGTTGGTTTACCGTGCTGCCAATCCCCACCTTCAACACCACTTCCGGCAATATCAATGTGAATGTATGGTAATGGCTTTTCACTGTTATTGCCATGTTCGTTCAAGAGCGCAACTTCAGTTAAAAATGCCATTGGAAATTGATGTCCACGTTTTGTTGTTGCTGAAGGGCCATTATTCGACGACAGTAAATCATCGGCCTTAGTGCGCCCACGAACAAAATCGTAATCTTCTCGGCGGCTCGGAGATAATTCAGCCGGATCTGCCCAAGCTTCACTAGCCGATAGTAAATCATTTACCAAGCCTGTTTTTACCGCCGGACCATTCGGAACAAACGCTGAGTAAGGGCCTTTTGCAAGCGCCGCATGCCCGGTTAACGTGGCTACCGTATACAAGCTTGGATTTACCTCATTTTTAGCCAGTTCAGTAAGATGCGCCAAACAATCAGCCATTACCAAACGGCCTTCTGCATCGGTGTTACCGATACGTACGCGCTTACCGGAACGGCCTGTAATGATTTCATCGGCTACAAACGCTAATGCATCGATATTGTTTCGCACCGCCGCAAGCTCTGCAATTACTTTTAATCCTTGTGGTTTTACACCTGCAACCGCTTTTACAAACCCAGCAACACCAGCAGCGCCACCTTTATCACGGCTCATACCTGCCATGTGGCCACCGGTTTTAACATCGGCACCACCGGTATCATAGGTAATCCCTTTACCTACAATCATGAGGGTTTCATCAACACTACCTTCGGGAGTATATTCTAGGCGGATAACACACGGGCGCTGGCTGGTGCCAAACGATGCTCGCCCCACTGCAGATAGCAGTGGATATTCATGTTCGAGCTCTGGTTTATCATCAATAATTTGTACTTTTACCGAAGTGCCTGCAAACGCCTGTTGGCAGTATTCAGCAAACTTCATTGGTGCCATACGTTCTGGTTCAGTGCCACAAAGATCGCGAGCAACCCGGCGGCCTTCTTCTACCGCGTACAACCAATCTGCACTTTGTACGCTGTTGGCACTTTGAGAATGTTCGGCTATCAAAGTAACCGCCGATACAGGCTCTACGCTTTCACCAAAATGCTCTCGCGCTTCTAATGGTTCGTATAAACCTTGGCAAAAGCCAAACCATGCCGCTTCTACAGCGTTTTCATAGTTTGCAGTGTTAGGAATTTCCGGCAGCCAAAGAACAGGGGCAATAGCCCCTGAATCACGCACTACTATGGCGGCATTACGCGCAGCATCAAAGAAACGGCGAACATCGTCGTAATCACGATTTAAAGGGCCAGTTGCGGCAACAATCAAACGCTGTGCCGGTGCCGCTTCACAACGCAAAACTGATGTTTTATTGATTATTTGAGCATCTAATTGCTGAGCATTTTGCACCGCTTCTGCAAATGGTGCTGGGATTGCCGTTAAATCGTGGCTCAATACCACGAGCGCATCACACCCTGAACTTGGTAACTCTTGTATCGATGAAACTATTGTTAACTTAGGTGTTGCCATAACTATAAATTCCTCATTTTATGCTTTTACTGCTACTTATTGACGACGCCAGAGCGTACCTTCGGCAGTATCTTCAAGAACGATTCCGAGCGCTTGTAATTCATCTCGCGCAGCGTCTGCACCAGCCCAATCCTTGGCCTCACGGGCCGAATTACGTTGCTCGATTAACGCTTCGATTTTCGCAACTTCTGAATCATCTTCTGAACCTTTTAAAAACTCATCCGGTTGCTGTTGGAGAATGCCTAAAATCGCACCGTATTCTTGCAACAGGAAAACCAGCTCAGCTGCCAATGATTTGTTTTCACTACGCTGACGATTCACTTCCCGGGTAATTTCAAAAATAACTGACATTGCTTCTGGAACATTGAAATCATCGTTCAACGCTTCCCGAATCCGGGCTTCATAGCTCTCTCTAACAGAGGCAGAAGCCGTTTCTGCGTTTATTCCGCGCATTGCTGTGTAAATACGCTCTAAACTTGCATGGGCTTGGTCTAAATGCGCTTCAGAGTAGTTTAGCTGGCTGCGGTAGTGCCCTGATAATAAGAAAAAACGAACCGTTTCAGCCGCATAACTCGCCAATACATCACGAATAGTGAAGAAGTTGCCAAGTGATTTCGACATTTTCTCTTGGTTTACCTGCACCATTCCCGTGTGCATCCAGTAATTTACATACGGGGTATCATGGGCGCAGCACGATTGGGCAATTTCGTTTTCGTGGTGTGGAAACATTAAATCTGAGCCACCACCATGTATATCAAAGTGTTTACCAAGGTGCTTACCATTCATTGCTGAACACTCAATATGCCAACCTGGCCGGCCAGCGCCCCACGGCGATTCCCAGCTCGGTTCATCAGCTTTCGCACGCTTCCAAAGCACGAAATCCATTTGATCTTGTTTGCCTTCGGTTACCGCCACGCGAGCGCCAGCCTGCAATTGTTCAAGATTTTGCCCGCTCAAACGGCCATATTCAGGAAAGCTTGATACATCAAACAACACATCGCCTGAGGAAGCTACATAGGCATGCTTTTTCTCAACTAGCTGGGCTACCAAATCAATAATTTCTTGCATGTGCGTAGTTACGCGCGGTTCGATATCTGGCTCTACGAGGTTTAACGCTCGGAAATCGTCATGCATGTAACCCAAAAAGCGTTCGGTTATTGAATCAATACTTTCGTTGTTTTCAGCCGCACGGCGAATAATCTTATCATCAACATCGGTAACATTACGCACGAAGGTAACCTGATAACCGAGATATCGCAGATAGCGAACTATTACATCGAAAGCTACATAAGTACGAGCATGGCCGATGTGGCATAAATCATAAATAGTAACGCCACAGACATAGAGCTTCACTTCACCCGCTTGAATTGGTTTAAATTCTTCTTTTCTCTGGGTTAGGGAATTATAAAGCTTTAGCATTATTTTAAATTCTCGCTGTGATTCATACGTTACGGTAGATTAGAAAGGGCTTATACTACCAGTATCAAGCCATATTTTCAGCAGAGAATTAAGCTTAGAATTCCGTATAGAACGCAACACAGAATCATGCAGTGGATAAGGACAGTTTCATGGCAACGAATGTATTTAATCGAGTGAAAGAAGCGAACGAACCCGATATCACTATCAGTGAGCAAGCACAGCAACTAGAAATGCAACGTGCCGAGCATTTAGCAACCGAATGGATGCTTGCTGAAGAAACCTTTAATGGAGAAGATGTAATGCACACTATCTCCATTTTTGGCAGCGCCCGAATTCCTGAACCCGAACAATGTGATAAACAAAATCCATGTGAATCAATGTCGCCCTACTACCAACAAGCTCGCGCGTTATCTTTTCAAATTGGTAAATATATTGAGAGTAACGGGCTAACTCAAACTCGGCTGATAACGGGGGGCGGCCCGGGCATTATGGAAGCAAGCAGCCGCGGTGCACATGACGCTGGCCATCCGAGTATTGGGCTCAATATTGCGCTGCCTCATGAACAACGTTTGAACCCATTTATTGCGGCAAAACATAGTATCAACTTTCAGTATTTTGCTTTGCGCAAAATGCACTTTTTAAAAAGAGCAAAAGCCCTTATCGTTTTCCCCGGCGGTTTTGGTACCCTAGATGAATTGTTCGAAACGCTTACGCTTATCCAAACTGGAAAAATGCCGCGCATTCCAGTTTTCCTGTATGGCAAAAACTTTTGGAATGGCCTTATTAACCTAGAGTTACTAGCAGAGCATAATTTAATCGATGCTGAAGATTTAGCGCTTTATCATTTAGTTGATTCAGTAGATGAAGCGTGGAACGAAATTAAGCCTATCTTGCTTTCACTTCATCAAGAAACACCCGCTTAGGGAATGCAAAGTACCTAATATCACGGATTTCCGTTACAATATCGCCGCTTAATCAATTTTAAGCGGCTCATTCACGGATTAAATTGGAATACATTATGAACGTAACTTTTCACACCACCATGGGTGATATTGAAATCACTCTTTTTGCTGATAAAGCCCCAGAAACAGTGGCAAACTTTATTTCTTATGTGGAAGATGGTTTTTATGCAAACACCATTTTCCATCGCGTTATTGATGGTTTCATGATCCAAGGCGGCGGTTTTGAGCCTGGCATGCAGCAGAAAGAAGTAAAAGCACCTATTAAGAATGAAGCGAATAATGGTGTATCGAACAAGCGAGGCACACTTGCCATGGCTCGTACTAACGACCCGCATTCTGCTACTGCACAGTTCTTTATTAACGTGCGTGATAACGATGGTTTAGATTTCACTGGCGAAAATTCCTACGGGTGGGGTTACTGTGTGTTCGGCGAAGTAACTTCTGGGCTTGATGTTGTAGATGCAATTCGCACGGTTAAAACCGGTTCTGCGGGCTTTCACCAAGACGTGCCTGTTGAAGATGTTGTGATCACTAAAACAACTGTGAACAAATAAGCTTTCAATGACTACTCGATTTATTTCCGATTTGCATTTAAGCGCCGAACGCCCAGACATTACTGGTTTGTTCATTAATTTTTTGCAGACGGAGGCACGCCAAAGTGATGTAGTATACATTCTCGGCGATCTACTCGAGTATTGGATTGGCGATGATGATGACACTCTGTTTCATCGCCAAATTCAAATTGAATTAAAAGCGCTTACCGATAGCGGAATCCCCTGCTATTTCATTCATGGCAACCGTGATTTTTTAATCGGTAAGCAATTTGCTGAGAAAACCGGGGTAGAAATTCTGCCTGAACCCTCAGTAATTGATTTGTATGGCCGCCGCACCGTTATTTTACATGGTGATACGCTGTGTACAGATGATGTTAGCTACCAACGATTTAGAAAAGTGATTCGCCACCCATGGCTGCTTGCACTCGCTCGAAATTTGCCGCTTTCTTGGCGCCGTTGGCTGGCAATTAAGCTGCGTGATAACAGCTCTGGAAACAAGCAATTGAGTGCCGAGCAGCTTACAAAATACGATGCTAAAGATGATGCCGTAATAGCGTTGATGAAAGAAACCTCTGCAGATTTAATGATTCATGGCCATACACATCAACCTGCTATTCATTCGCATACTGTAAACGGTATCGAGAAAACTCGAATAGTATTGGGTGATTGGTATGAGCAAGGTTCTATCCTAGAAATTAGTGCGGGCGATTTCGAGCTAAAAAGCCAGCCTCTCGTTCAACGCTAATATTACTCAGCAGTGAGTGCCCACTTGCAACCCGATACCCACATAACCGAGTTCATCACAAATACAGTCCTACATAACTGGGCCACTGTGAAAACGCAGTACTTTATCAGGGCTTTCAATGAGCTCCCTTTCGATCTGCAAAAATTCCTGAGTTCGAACTTCAATATCTTCGCCCGCTACCATTTGCGCCAGCGTGAGATAATCTTCAAAATGCCGGGCTTCGGAGCGTAATAAAGAAACATAAAAACGTGCTATCGATTCCGGCAAATGGGGAACTAAGGCAGCAAAACGTTCACAAGAGCGTGCCTCTATGATACCACCGATAATCAACTTATCTACTAAGCCACCCTTCTCAGAGCCCCTAATATGACGCAGCATGCCGGCTGCATAGCGCGCGGCTGTAGTGGGCTGCAATTCAATTTGATTCGTTTCAATAATACTAAACACCTGATCAAAGTGATGAAGCTCTTCTTTCATCAGTAAAACCATTCTGCTGAGCAATTCATGCTGCCAAACTTCACCTTTTTTAATTTGTAGCCGCGGTACTTGCTGATTTTTTTTATTATTTGCATTTATATTTACATCATCACTGCTCAATAAGTGACCGCGATACACTCGGGTTTCATAAGGTTCTAACCACTGTAAAATTTGCTGAGATGTTTCATCATCAACAACATAACGGCGCAATAATAATCCTGCACTTTGCGCGGCTTTCAGCTCACAATGCAGATGATCGGTAAGAAGTAACGGAAGTTTTTGTGGATCAGAGGCTTGCTCAATCCATTTGTTCGGTGTTTTGCACAGTAAAAAATTGTGTATTGGATTCAACAAATCCTGATAATTGTTTAGTAATTTCACATTCACCACATAACTACTTTATAACAAAAGAATCTGAGCAGATATTGTTCAGAACCTTTCATTCTTGATTTAAATACGAATTCCGCACGTATAATGCATTATAACCATTGTGGTTTTTAAAGGCATCCGGAGCTGCGGCTTCCAAGGAGAAATAAAAATGATACTAAATCATATCTGGGGTCTCTACGCTCATCCTGTAGAAGAATGGAAAACCATTGATCAACGCCACGAAAGCTTACGCTTTTCACTCACGCATATTTTACTCGTTGCACTAATACCTTGCCTAGTAGCCTACTACGCCTCCGCGCATTTAGGCTGGAGTATAGGTGCTCGCGAAAGTATTTACCTTACTCAAAATAGCGCCATTGCAATGGCTATTGCAATGTATGTTGGCATCATTGCTGGCGTTTTTGCACTATCCTATTTAATTCACTGGATGGCAAAAACCTTTGGTGCCGAGCCTACACTTACTCAATCATTAGAGCTCGCAGCTTACACATCAACACCTGTACTGATGGCAGGCGTTGCTGCGTTTTATCCTGAATTGTGGTTTGTTTCTATGGTGTTCTTAGCCGGCGTTGCTTATTCAGTTTACCTCCTCTACTCAGGTGTACCTATTTTGATGCACATTCCTGAAGAACGCGGGTTCATTTACGCAAGCTCTGTAGTTACTGCTGGATTAATTTTAATGGTAGTGCTCATGGCAGGTACCGCTATAGCCTGGACCAACGGTTTCTTCCCAACCTTTGTTGGCTAACCATAAATAATTTAACATAGTGGCACGTGTTTTTTTTAGCGCCCATTTAGTAAAAAAGCATGAAACAACACCAAAGAGGAGCTGATGCTCCTCTTTTAATCCATGCCTTTTACCGTGTCGAGCTTTGGCATTGCATGCTTCTCTGGTAGGCTACGCCGATATAAAAATAACTTTCAGGACATTCCTATGAAGCTTAAAAAAATTGGCCTCACCGGTAAAATTGTAATCGGTATGTTTGCCGGTATCTTATTTGGCCTAATCCTCAATACCCTAATCAGCGGTGCGCCCGATTCTTGGATCAAGTTGATTCTAGTTGATGGCATTTTACGCCTAGTTGGCGAATTCTTTATTACCAGCTTAATGATGTTAGTAGTGCCATTGGTATTTGTATCACTAGTGGTAGGTACGTGCTCAATGAGTGACCCGAGCAAACTTGGGCGGATTGGAGGTAAAGCACTGCTGCTATACCTATTCACAACCGGTATTGCGGTAAGTATAGCGCTAGCAGTAGCATCAATCGTAAAGCCAGGTAGTGGCGGTTCAATGGCCGACCAAGATGTTACCTTCGAGGCTCAGCAGGCACCAAGTTTCGTTGATGTACTTATCGATATGGTGCCGCGCAACCCCATTAATGCCTTAGCCGAAGGCAATATGCTGCAAATTATTGTATTCGCCCTACTGTTCGGTATTTCTATGGCGTTAGTAGGTAAGCCCGGCGAACGCTTAAAAGATTTCTTTGAAGATATCAACGCCGTGATCATGAAATTAGTAATGATCTTGATGCAAGTAGCTCCATATGGTGTATTCGCGCTTCTTGCTCGCACCTTTGCTGATTTGGGGTTAGGCGAATTGCTTGGCGACCTTGCAGTTTATTTTGTTACTGTACTCGTTATTTTGCTGGTGCACGGCTTCATTGTTTACCCAGCAATTCTGAGTGCACTTACCCGCTTAAGCCCAGTTATATTTATCCGCAAAATGCTAAGTAACCAGATATTTGCATTTAGTATATCCAGCAGTAATGCCGCAATTCCAGTTACATTACGTACTGCAACCAAGCGCCTAGGTGTTGATAATAAAATAGCCTCGTTCACTGTTCCACTAGGCGCAACCATTAATATGGATGGCACGGCGATCATGCAAGGTGTTGCAACGGTATTTATTGCGCAACTCTATGGTATCGATTTAACCATGCAGCAATACTTAATGGTTATCCTAACAGCCACCTTAGCTTCTATAGGCACTGCCGGTGTGCCAGGTGTTGGGTTAATTATGCTCGCGATGGTGCTGCAACAAGTTGGTTTGCCAGTAGAAGCTATTGGTTTGATTATCGGTGTAGATAGATTGCTAGATATGACCCGAACCGCGGTCAATATTACCGGTGATGCAATGGTAACCACCATTGTTGGTAAATCAGAAGATCAATTCGATATTGATGTTTACAACGACCCAGACGCCGGGTTGAACGCCGATGGCACCTTGCAGGGCGGCGAATCAGATAGAGCCAAGTAATAAGATTTAACACCTTGGCGAATAAAAAGCCCAGCATTAAAAAATGCTGGGCTTTTTTCTTGTTAATTATTACCAATTCAACATTATTATAATCAGGAGCATTGTTCACTCGCGTTTTTAATGCCTCTATTGGCTTCTATAAAGCTCACCAGCGCCACAACTTACTTCTTTGCACCCAGTCCATAATTAAGCGATCAATAGAGCTTTGAGCCCCTTGGGTGAAGCGTTCCGATAATTTGGCTTTTTCTTTATAGGTAACTTTAAACACCTGCGCTCGATCAATCGCTTCAAGCAGCAAATCATCACTCGTTTTTATGTCATCAATTAAGCCTTTATCCAAAGCAGCTTGGCCATACCAAACTTCACCGGTAGCAACATCATCGATATTTAAACCAGTTCTGTGTTCTTGCACGAAATCCTTAAACAATCCGTGAATGCTTTCAATGTCATCCTGAAATTTCTCTCGGCCTTTATCAGTGTTTTTACCAAACAAAGTAAGCGTTCTCTTATATTCACCAGCCGTAATTTGTTCAAAATCAATATCATTCTTTTTTAACAGACGATGGAAGTTAGGTATTTGTGCCAGAACGCCTATCGAACCTAAAACGGCAAACGGAGCTGCAACTATCCGATCACCAATACATGCCATCATATAGCCGCCGCTAGCCGCTACTTTGTCTACAGATATAGTGAGCTTTAAACCTTTATCACGTAATCGCTTAAGTTGCGCCGCTGCTAAACCATAACCATGCACAACACCGCCTGGGCTTTCCAAGCGCAATAGCACTTCATCTTTATCCACATCAGCGATGGCTAAAATAGCCGTTACTTCACGCCGTAACGATTCAGTTTCATGAGCATCCATTGAGCCCTTAAAATCAATTACGAATACACGTTTATCAAATACTTCTTTAGCCTTTGCTTTCTTCGTTGCCTTTTTTGCTTTTTTACGTTCTTTGTCACTGA
This sequence comes from Idiomarina sp. A28L, assembly GCF_000218785.1. Classification (GTDB taxonomy): domain Bacteria; phylum Pseudomonadota; class Gammaproteobacteria; order Enterobacterales; family Alteromonadaceae; genus Aliidiomarina. Next base: position 18,577 of record NZ_AFPO01000001.1, on the reverse strand, counting down.
GCATTTCTAACTTCATTTGCTCACAGATCTTTTTTAAGCTCTCACTCAAATTTTCAATCTTTAACTCACCTGAGTGTTTCTTTTGCCGTGATGCAGAATTGATAATCATACCTAGTATCAGCATAATCCCTATAACAATCGTGGCCACTTTTAAAAGAAAAATTCCATATTCACCGAGAAGTTCTAGCATGATGTTTTAACCTATTTTGTATGGTTCAAGCTATATATTGTAAAGCAAAAGGCCAGCTTTAAAAGCTGGCCTTTTATATTTGTTACGCCACTAAGGTAGCGGAGTAACGTTACACCCCGAAAGGTATTTAAGCTTAATTTACTAAATCAGCTGAAATATTCAAAACACGACCATGGCTTTCGAACCAGAAGCCAATTGATTGCTGCATGTTCTGAGTAATAGCGCCAGCTGTTTCTGGGTTGGCATCAGCATCGGCTGGATTCAACAACGATGAATGACCAGCACCAACGTAGCGAGCTGCTGCACTGATAGGATCTTCCGACATCATCGCCGCAGTTGCAATTGGTAAACCCAGCTCGCGAATAAGCGGAGCTGTGCCGCCAAGTGGATGCGGTGTGCTATTTGGCACAACTTTATCGCCATTTGCCTGAATCAGGTAAACAGGCGTTTCAGTAGCACGTACACGTGCCGCGAAGTTAATCGGGTCACCCGAATCTACAACTGTTTGAGCTGCAAATTGGAACTGCGCCAACGTAGCCTGCAGTGCTGCTTGATCTGCTGCTGATGCTACGCCACCAGCATAAAAGCGGGTGTAAGCTTCAGGCAAGAAATCAAGAAACGCCTGTGATTGTGGATTAATACCTTCTGAAGTTGCTTCTTGTACGGCGAACTGTTGGAACACAGGGAATGCTTGGAATGCAATCTGCCCACCAATTACCGGCCCGAAGCGCTCAGAAGCAACTAGGAATGGAGCAATACCACCACCCGGCATACCAAGAGCCGCTTGTTGCACTTGGAATAAACCTTGCGCCTGCGCTAAATCACCAGATAACGGGCTATTTGCTACCGCCACAAAATTTGTACCAGCAATGGCACCTAATGAATGGCCAACAAATTTCACGTCAGCTGGGTTAATCAAACCGCCAGCCGCGGCTGAAGAGAAGTTCAAACCAACGCGTAAGCCCAACAAATCAGCCACTGATTGGCGTAAATTATCACGCGCGGTTAGTAAGCTCGCTAAGTTCAAGTAATCAGTTGCCGAGCCACCTTTACCGGTAGTAGCGTTGATCACACGAACCACATCGCCGCTGGCATTTTCAATTTCAAATCCACGGTCACCATGAAGCGGATGATCGATGGCTACAACCGCATGCCCAGAAATCGCTAATGTACCAGCGATTGGAAGGAAGTTAGTTTTCTCTCCGGTAATACCATGTTGGAAGATAACTACAGGCCAACCATCAGCTGGCATCGTAATTGGATCTAACCCGAGTTGCGCGCGCACAGCATTAACTGTGGCGACATCTGGCACCGACATCATTAATGGTACTTCATTAACTGTTGTAGGGCGTGGAATCGGATTATATTTGGTTAAGTGGCGGAAGCGATCCATTTGCGCTAACGCAGTGCCTTCAGCTGCTTCATAAGTAACTTGTCCTGCTAGGCTTGCTGGGTTCGCCAAATCGGCTGGATCGATACCAAGAGCCACCAAATCTTCAACAGTAACATCACCTGACCGCACGCCTAAGATTATAGAAATGGGGCTTACAAAGCCTGCATTCCAACTCTCAGATAATGGTGCTGTTGGGTTTTCCGCTGAAGGAATACCACTGTAGTAAGGTAAGGTAACCTGCCCTACATGAATTTGAGCCGCGCTGGCAACAAAGAACGATTGCCCTGCTTGTGGAGGTATTTGTAATAGATCAGCTGCAGTTCGGCCAGTAGGCATTGAAGTCATTGATGGACGCAATGCTTCGCTAAGCAACATCTGTTTGGTTACATCAAGTACATCGCCAATCGATTGTGTAGTAAAACCAGAGCTATAAATTACGTTTTCTGTATTTACCCCACCTTGCGCAAGAACACCCAAGTGGCTGTTAATAATACCTTGGAGCTGCTGTTCTTGAGCGCCGCCAATTGGATCTGTAGCCAATGGCTTACTCAAAAGGTAATAAGTTGATGATGGACGCACTGAGCGGCCCAAGTTATCACTTATACGATCGGTAAGAACGGCAATATAACCTGTTTTTGGTTCATAAGGCGTTAATGGAATTACTTGTACCTGGCCGCCGCTAAATGCAACCGTGAAATCTTCACCATGCTGTAATTCACCTACGAACTTACACGCAGTACCCGCGGGAGCAGTGATGCAATCGGCATCACGAGTGTCAGCACCCATTACTACTTTAAATACGCGCACCGAACCTGCTGCTGCAACTGATGCACCATCAATGCTTACATCATCTGGCAATGTGAAACCAAATGTTAATGGCATGGCCGTTGACCAACCATCTAATGCGTTTATAGCGTTCTGAGGATTACCAAAATCGGTAGCATCTGGCACTGGAATGTTCAAAGTACCATCGGTAGTACCGCCAAGCAGAATATCACTTGGTACTGGTAAGTTGCCGGCGCCCGGATCAAAAGCAACCCGCGCGAAAGGAATTTGTACTTCTTCTTGAGTTACTTGAGCATCTTCACCGTCAGGCATACAGGCAGTAAGGCCCAGCGCTGAAGTAATTGCTAATGTCAGAAACAGTTTTTTCATGAGGTTTCCCCAATCCTTGTTGTTCTAATTCTAGGCTACTCTTCGCGGAAGCTAGAGTTTAACCGATGGTTCACAAGACGTTAACAGAAAGTTATACACTTCTGCTAATGATAATTAAAGAATTTTCGTTGAGATTTAGATCTTCTGCTGAGTTAATTTACAATAACAGGTAAACTTAGTGAACATACCAACCTACTTAAAGTTGCAATTATGTTGAATTATCAAGATTTTCAGGCTTCCGATAATACGCTCGCTGGAAAAGTTATTTTAGTTACGGGTGCTGGCGATGGCATTGGCCGCGAAGCTGCATTAACCTATGCCAAATACGGCGCCACTGTTATCCTCTTGGGCCGCACCACGAAAAAACTCGAAGCAGTTTACGATGAAATCGTAGCTGCCGGTAACCCCGAGCCTGCAATTATTCCTCTCGACATGAAGGGCGCCACCGAAAGCCATTACCGTGATATGGCTGCCACAATTATAGATCAATTTGGTAAACTCGATGGCTTGCTGCATAACGCGTCAATGCTTGGGGTACTCTCGCCCTTCGCACATATCGATTTACCAACCTGGAACGATATTTTGCAAGTAAACGTAACCGCACAATTCATGATGACCAAAGCTCTATTACCCGCATTACTTGCCGCTCCATCTGGCTCGGTGGTGTTTACATCTTCTGGTGTAGGTAGAACCGGCCGGGCTCATTGGGGGCCATATGCGGTATCGAAGTTTGCCACCGAGGGTATGGCACAAGTGCTTGCTGATGAGTACGAGAAATCCACCTTGCGAGTAAACGTTATCAATCCAGGGGCAACCAGAACAGCCATGCGTTCTCGTGCGTACCCTGCGGAAGATGTCACGAAATTGAAAACACCAGCTGATTTAATGCCCACCTATTTGTATTTTATGTGTGATGACAGTATCGGCACCACAGGAGAATCAGTTGATGCGCAAACTCGTTAGTATAATTTTTATTGGCCTATTAATCGCTATCCCCGCTCGCGTGATGAGTTGGGGATTTCAAGGCCATGAGTATATCGGCGCCCTAGCTTGGGAATACCTCACGCCTGAAGCAAAAGAGTGGGTAAGCGAGCGCTTACAAGTGGTTGATGAGGAATCACTTTCAAAAGTAACCACTTGGGCAGATCGAGTTCGAGGCTCTGAAGAAGGGCGTTGGCTGGGGCCTTTACATTACGCAAACATTCCGCCAACAGAATCTAAATTTGATATGCAACGTGATTGTCCTAACCGCCGCTGTATTGTAGGTGCCGCTATGGATGATATCGAAGTTATGTTTGATAGCAGCCAAACTGTTCAAGCTCAAGGGGAAGCGTTGCGTACCTTTTCGCACTGGATCACCGATATGCATCAGCCGCTACATCTTGGCTATCAGAAAGATCGTGGGGGAAATGATATTCGCGTTACTTTCTTTGGTGCAGAAATGAACCTACATCGGCTTTGGGATAGCATTATGATTCGAGGTATGGATTTGATGCCTGGGCCAGTTGAACAAGCAAGCCTCAACCCACTTGCGCACCCTAGCAACACTGATTGGGATGCCGCTTTAATTGATTGGGCGAGCGAATCGAATGAACTAGCTCGTACATACGCCTATGCTGATCTTGAAGATAACGCCGAACTTGGAGAAACTTACTTCAACCAAGCACGGCCAATCGTGGAACAACAACTAATTCGTTCTGCACAGCGCATGGCTATGATTATCAATGCTGCGGCAGCAGCTCAGTAACTGAATCCACCTTCGATATTTGGATGCGCAATCGCTCACCGGTTGCGCTCCACTTCCCTTCACCCATATATTCCATTTCAACTTGGAACATAGGCTCGTCTTCCGTTTGCCGATAAAGCCTCAGCTGTAACTTCTCTGAATCGTTTAAATCACTTATTAACTGCACTTCATGACCAAGAAACAGGCCGTCCTCAGAGCTCAATAACGGAATCCGCTGTTCGTGGTCATGCAAAGGCCTTTGTGGTGCCGCTACCATCCATTGCTGCAAATCATCAGCATTCGCTCCAGCTGGTAAATAGCCAATTTCAGCTTGAAAAAAGCGGATACGATTAACCACCAGAGCTTTACCATCGATATCACCAAGTAATTGCTCACCATCATCAGTAAATGCAGTATCCGCTACGCTATATTCAAGGGGGTTTAGGGTTAAATGTGTTGTCCAAGAAACTACTTGATTATCCTCATTGCGAAACGAACATCGATTGCCATCTCTATATCCTTCAAAACCAGTTTCCGTGGCTTGCCAACGAATACTACAACCAATCAACAACTCAAGCTCTTGTGAAAGGCCATCCTCACTGGCTAGCGCTCCGGCAAAATCAAGAGGAACTGAATAAATATCCTGAACAATTTCATTACTTCGGCGGGGAATTCGAAACCGATATAAATGTTTGCGATATACCTGGTTTGGAGCCGCTAGCCAACTTTGAGCAACTACCAATGCTGTTTCATTATCGAACAACTCAACTTGCTCTTGGCGCATTAAAACCGGAGGGTATCCGCCAATTGGTCCAAATTGGAATACGTATCGTAAGTTTGAAAACTCGGCTGTAAGCCAATTAACGAGTTTATCCTTTTGCTCTTCTGTTGATAACTGCACAACGCTGGTATTTTTCGCGGAAGCACTTGGCGCTGGTGTGGCGAGTTCCTCAGGGGAATCAGCACTGATAGCTGATAGCGAAGTAAAGTTCAGTGAAAAAAATAAAAGAATTAACGAAGATTTAATAATGTTTGGATTCACAATACAGCCTTATTCGTTCCGTTAGTTAAAAAGTATCAAACGGTTTTATATGGTATGTTAGCGCTACTATAACACAGGCGGGGTTTGTCTCTGTAACAGGAATTAAAAGCAACTATGGCTATTTTAAAACGAAAATATTTTCTCTTACCATTGGCTCTAATTGCCTACAACACTTCCGTTTTCGCTACCGAAGGCAGCGAATTGCCAACGGCGCCTTGGAGTAGCATCTATGTGGTAGATGCAGACACCATCTGGGTTGGGAGTAGCGACGGGAAAGTGGCTGTTACCGCCGATGCTGGTGCAAACTGGAGTACTTCTACGCCCGGTGGGCGTAGCACAAATTTAAATATCCGCCAAATTATTGCCCATGATGAGCGCCATGCGTTTGTGCTTTCTAGCGGCCGCGGTGAACGTAGCCGATTATTACAAAGCCGCAACGCAGGCTTTAGTTGGAGCACTCTGTATCGTGCTAATGGCGATGAGTACCTTCATTGTTTCGATATGATTCCTAATGGAGAAGGCTGGATTCTTGGTGAATCTATTCAAGAAAATTGGCATGTTATTCGCAGCTCAAATAATAGTAATTGGATGAGCACACGTAGCGGTTTTACTGAGCGCTCGATGATCGGAGAAAGTGCAAGTGAGATTGGCAATTGCGTAAAGTATTCGGAAAATTACTGGGTTATGGGTACAAAAGATGCAACACAAGCCCGACTTATATACAAATCGGCTCCGTCATTACGGTTTCAAGTGGAGAACACGCCATTAACCGCTGGAGCAGGGAGTGGCATTCATGCGGTAGCGGTAGTTGGCGCGCGTGATTTTGTTATGTCTGGTGGGCCGGAAGATGGCCCCGCAGAATTATATCGGTATGAACAAGGTTCTTTTACTGAACTTGCAGCCCCGCCGGTAACGGGGCCATTAACGTTATTAATTAAAACAGATAAGTGGCTTATCACTGGAAATACTTCCGGTATTTATAAATCCGCTAATTTCGGGCAAAGCTGGGCATTAGCAGCTGAGAGCGGCGCGCTCGCAATTGCTTGCACTGAGAGCTCAAATTGCTGATTGGTAACGCCAAACCATGAACTAATGAAATTTGAAATCTGAACGCTAAAGCTGGTTTTTTAAATCACCGATTCTTTTGCTGCTAGAAAATGAACAACGTCAGTTACACCGCCTTCACAAGATAGAACATTAGGCCCACCAGCTGCTCGAACAAGTGCTGCAACCGAGAGGCTGCGGCCTCCTGAGCGGCAAATAGCTACCACGGGTTGGTTTGCTGTGTTCCCTTCAAACTCTAAGGCTAAACGGCACCAATCTGCACGTTGGCTTACCCAACCGCCAGCACCAAACTTTGGAGCCTCTTGCATGCAAGTTTCCAATGGTTCGCGTACATCTAAAAAACTATATTCACCAGAACTTACGATTTCCGGCGCGATCGTTTCTACGTTTTCTAAATACTCACTAGATAAAATTACGCCGCTGTCATTAAATGACAATGCACGCCCTAACTTTTCGTGGGAGATGCAAAAATCCCCGGTTTCGCTAATCTTTAGAGTGAAATCTGCAAACTTGTGCTCTCCCTCGGAAAGTAATTGCTGTTTCCACTCATCCGTTGAAAAATAAGAATTTAACCAAGTTTTTACCCTATCTCGATTACCAACATAATATAAGCTTTTCGAAGTTTCATCTGCGTACACAGCAAAACCAACGTTTAATGGGTCTGGAACCCACAGGCCCGACCTTTCTGCTTCATCTAAGTTTTTTAATCTATCTGCCATAGCATTAATCCGCGCAGCTGCCATTTGAATAAATTCAGCACTCGATGCTGGCCCAAACGACAAACGAATAGCGCCTTCGCACTGCCAATCAGGCAGGCCCATTGCTTTCAATACAAAGCTTTGCGGCTTTCCCTTGCTGCACGCTGAACCCGCACTTACACGAATGCCAGCTGAATCAAAGATGGCTATAATCTTTCCGGATTCAAACCCAGGTACTGAGAAATTAATAGTCGTTGGTAAGCTTTCTGGGTAGGGTTGGTTCAAAACTAAATTAGGGAAAAGGTTTTTTAGCGCAAGCAATAATTCTTCTCGATAACCCGCTAATGTATCCATGGCTTGTAAAGGGCTTTGCTGCGGATCAAGCAACCAATCGAAAATACGTGCTAATGCGGCTATCCCAGCTACGTTTTCAGTACCACCGCGCTCTCCATGCTCTTGCCCACCACCATGCTGCAATGGCGTATAAGGTGCTCCTTCACGGATGAATAAACAGCCCGTTCCTTTCGGACCATAGAGTTTGTGGGCAGAAAAGGTAGCGTAATCGATAGGCAACGCACCTAAATCTAACGGAACTTTACCCAGCACCTGAACACTATCGACTAACCAAGGTAGTTGCTTATCTTTGCCACCAATCGCCCGAGCGATTGCCTGTAAATCTTGAATAACTCCAGTTTCATTATTCGCACCCATAGTGCAAAGAATGAGAGCATTCGGAGCATGTTTAGCAATAAATTGGATATCCAGAGCTCCATCAGCCAAAACTGGAATAGCCAACAGTTCAGCGTTAACACCTAACACATGATTCCAGTGTTTCAATGCCTCTGGCACTGCTTTATGCTCAGTAGCACCATATAATAGAATAGCATTTTTTCTATTTTGCCCTGTATATTCCGCCAACACGGATAACACGGCAGTGTTAATTCCCTCGGTTGCACCACTGTTGAAGATAAAGCGTCCATCTACCACATTGAACACTTGCGCAGCGGCCTTGCGCGCATCGGCGATGATTCGCTTAGGCATTGCGCCGGCTAAATGTGAGCTACTCGGATTACCGAACTGATTACAACACAAACGCTGCATTATTTGAGAAATCTCAGGTAGAACAGGTGTAGTTGCATTGGCATCAAGAAAAATTTCAGGCACGCACATGTAAAGCACTTCAATACTCCAGAAAAGAATAACTTATACGAATTAATTATATAGAGTTACGGACAATAAAAAAGGCGCCAAGCGCCTCTTTTATCATAAAAATTAGTGAATTCTATTTTGTTGCCAACTTTCTTCTTTGGCTTTGCGCTCTTCTTCGGCGGCAATACGTTCTTTTTTATCATCACATGGATCATCGCAATCACAGGCCTTTTCCATACCCAAAGCACCAATACCACCGCAGCTACCGGAAATGGTTTTGCGCTGTATCAAGAACCCAATAGCCATTCCAGCAACAATAATAAGCATCAGAACGAACGCTAAAATCAAGGTTTCCATTTTTACCACCTCTCAGCAAATACTTTGCGAATACTCATTATTATACCGCGTTAAAGAAATTTTTTCACCGTTCATTATCTCCCTGCTTGCTCTTGCGAGTTAGCAAAAAAAAAGCTAGCCATTATTAGGCTAGCTTTTTGTCCTTTCGCGTCTGTTTTTTCACATCTTTGCGCTAACGCAAGTTAGTAAGCAAATACAGATTTAGCCGCCGAAATCATCAAGCATGATGTTTTCATCTTCCACGCCCAGCTCTTTGAGCATGTTGATAACGGCTGCGTTCATTACCGGTGGACCACACATGTAAAACTCGCAATCTTCTGGAGCTGGGTGATCTTTCAAGTAACGTTCAAATAAAACGTTGTGAATGAAACCAGTATCGCCAGTCCAATTATCTTCAGGAGTTGGATCTGATAACGCTACATGCCAATCAAAGTTCTCATTTTCATCAGCTAGCATATCGAAATCTTCAACATAGAACATTTCGCGTCTTGATCGTGCGCCATACCAGAACGACATTTTACGCTTCGTGTTCAATCTACGTAACTGATCGAAGATATGTGAACGCATTGGCGCCATACCAGCACCACCGCCAACAAATACCATCTCTGCTTCGGTTTCTTTCGCAAAGAATTCACCGAATGGGCCAGAAATTGTTGCCTTATCACCCTTCTTCAAGCTGAAGATATATGAAGACATTTGGCCTGGTGGCAACGTCATATCATTTGGTGGCGGCGTAGCAATTCGCACGTTCAGCATAATGATACCGAACTCTTCTGGGTAGTTAGCCATTGAGTAAGCACGGATAACTTCTTCATCAACTTTTGATTCTAAGTTAAAGAAGCCAAAACGTTCCCAATCACCGCGATATTCTTCATCAACTTCGAAGTCTTTAAACTTCACATGATGCGCTGGTGCTTCGATTTGGATATAACCACCTGCACGGAACGGCACCGATTCGCCATCTGGAATCTCAAGTACTAATTCTTTAATGAAGGTAGCTACGTTATCGTTAGAGCGTACGGCACAATCCCATTTCTTGATCCCGAAAACTTCGTCTTCGAGTTCAATTTTCATGTTCTGTTTAACATTCACTTGGCAAGATAAACGCGCTCCTTTGCGAGCTTCACCACGTGAAATATGATCGCGCTCGGTTGGTAGAATATCACCACCACCCTCTTTGATGTGAACGATACATTGGCCACACGAACCACCACCACCACACGCTGAAGATACAAAGATACCCGCATTTGCTAAGGCCCCGAGTAACTTAGTACCTGGTTGGGTTGTAATCGTTTTATCTTCGTCGTCATTAATAACGATCTGGACATCACCTGATGGTACAAGCTTTGATTTTGCAAAAATAATTACAACAACCAAAATAAGTACAATAACGGTGAACATGCCCACGCCGAGATATATTTCTTGCATCGACTAGTTCCTTATATTCCCACTACTTCTGTGAACTGAGGGTTACAGGGATACGCCAGAGAACGACATAAAGCCCAAACCAATCAAACCAGTGCTGATAAAGGTAATTCCCAAGCCACGAAGGCCATCAGGAATATCCGCATATTTCAGCTTCTCACGTACCGCTGCTAACAATGTTATCGCTAGAGCCCAGCCTACACCGCTGCCTATACCGTATACGATACTCTCAGTGAAGTTGTAATCACGTTCTACCATGAACAACACGCCACCAAAGATTGCGCAGTTCACTGTAATCAATGGCAAGAAAATGCCGAGCGCGTTGTAAAGCGACGGTAAGTACTTATCTAAAGCCATTTCCAAAATCTGAACTAAGGCTGCAATGATCCCGATAAAAGTAAGGAATCTCAAGAAGCTCAAGTCAGCGTCTGGAAAGCCAGCCCAATGAAGCGAGCCAGGCGAAAGTACGAAGGTGTTAACAAGGTTACTGATAGGTACCGAGATACCAAGCACAACAATTACTGCAACACCAAGGCCGATAGCCGTAGTAACTTTCTTAGAAACCGCGAGGAATGTACACATCCCCAAGAAGAATGATAATGCAAGGTTCTCAATGAACACTGCACGGACGAACATGCTTATATAGTGTTCCATAACCTTACTCCTTCGCTTCTACTTGTTCAGGGCGGAAAGTACGAAGTACCCAAATAAATCCGCCAATGATAAAGAATGCACTTGGTGGTAACACCAACAAACCAACTGGCGTGTACCAACCACCTTCAGTAACGAGTGGCATTATTTGTAAACCAAATAAGCTACCAGAACCAAAAAGTTCCCGGAAGAATGCTACTGTTAACAACACCACAGAGTAACCTAAGCCATTTCCTAAGCCATCAAGTAAAGCCATTCCTGGTTTTTCTTTCATAGCAAATGCTTCAGCCCGGCCCATTACGATACAGTTAGTGATAATCAAACCAACGAATACCGATAGCTCTTGTGCGATGTTATAAGCGTAAGCCTGTAACAACTGATCAACCACGATTACCAAACTGGCAATAATAGTCATTTGCACAATAATCCGAACACTCGAAGGAATATGATTTCGAATAATCGAAATCGATACGTTCGAAAGAACCAATACAAACGTAAGTGCGATACACATTACTAAGGTATTTTCGAGTTTAGATGTAACTGCTAGAGCAGAACATACACCTAAAATCTGCAGTGCAATGGGGTTATTGGCTAAGATTGGCCCAAATAGCACCGATTTCATTTCTTTTGCGCTAGCCATTAAATTGCTCCCTCTTCACGCAGCTTCGTTAAAAACGAACCGTAAGCTTTTTCGCTCAACCAAAACTGAAACGTGTTATCAACACCGTTACTCGTAATGGTTGCACCAGAAAGTGCATCTACTTCATTGTTGTCTGCATTAGCACCCTTCACAACACGAATTGCTACGTTACCGTCTTCGTCAACCGCTTTCTTACCTTCAAAGCGACCAGCCCAACGAGGGTTCTGAATTTCACCACCTAATCCCGGAGTTTCCGAGTGGTCGTAGAAATTGAGACCCTGAATAGTTTGGCCATCAGAAGAAAGAGCAACAAAACCGTACATCATGCCCCAAAGACCAGCACCACGAACGTCAATAACATACGATTGAACATCGTCATTATCTTCGCCCTGGATAGCAAATACAGGAAGCTCTGCACGCATATCGCGAACACCAGCGCTGTTTTGAACAGAAGTTGCACTAGATTCTACTAAAGCAGTTTCCATTGCTGGTAACGAAGCATAAGAAGTAACTTCACCTGATTGATGATTGTAACTTAATACTTTTACCCGCTCGGCGAACACTACCTCAGCTCCACGACCGGAAAAGTTAATACCAGCTGAAGAGAGAATATTGCCTTGCTTAGCTAACGCTGCATTCGCTTGTTGGCGTTCTTTTAAACCAACAGCTGCACCTGAAACAACGATAGAGCATACTAAACACAGCAATATTATTACCGTAAATGTTTTGCCGATCGTATCATTTTTAGTTGCCATGACGTAACGCCCTCCGCTTCACGTTGGCCTGTACAACAAAGTGGTCAAACAATGGCGCAAACACGTTCGCGAACAAAATCGCAAGCATGATCCCTTCTGGGAAAGCGGGGTTGATCACACGAATCATTATGGTCATAAAGCCAATCAAAATACCGTAAGCCCATTTACCTTGGTTGGTGAACGAGGCAGAAACCGGATCTGTTGCCATGAACATCATACCGAAAGCTAAACCACCTACAACTAAGTGCCAGTACCAAGGCATGGCAAACATTGCATTGCTATCGCTACCGATCAGGTTAAGAAGGCTTGAGAATGCGATCATACCGATGAGCACCCCGCCAACAATCCGCCATGATGCAATTCGGAAGTAAATCAACGCTAAACCACCAATTAAGATAGCTAGAGTAGACACCTCACCTACTGAACCAGGAATACGGCCAATAAATGCATCCATCCATGCGCCCATATCGGCATAATCAAGAGCACCATTAAACGCGTCGGTTAAACGAGTAGCACCTGAATAACCATCTACCGCTGTCCACACTTGATCACCAGAAATCGCTGCTGGGAATGAGAAGTATAAGAACGCGCGGCCGGTAAGTGCTGGGTTTAAGAAATTACGGCCTGTTCCACCGAATATTTCTTTACCAATCACGATACCAAAGGTGATACCTAAAGCTACTTGCCACAACGGTATAGTTGCTGGCAACGTTAACGCAAATAAAACTGATGTTACAAAGAAGCCTTCATTAACTTCATGTTTACGGATAGAAGCAAACAATACTTCCCAGAAACCACCAACCGCAAAGGTAACTGCATAAATAGGTAAGAAGAAGCAAGCTCCGTACCACATCATACTACCCCAACCGGCATCAGCGCCTAATTCCCCACCGAGCATTTGGAACAACCCAACTTGCCAGATATCGGCTAGTTGATAGCCTTCAGCTACAGCTAAAGAAGCCTGAAAACCAACGTTGTACATGCCATAAAACATCGCTGGGAAGGTCATCATCCAAACGAAGATCATGATGCGCTTCAAATCGATGTTATCGCGAACGTGAGTAGTGCCTTTGTTGGTTTTACCCGGTGTATATAGAATTGTGGCTACCGCTTCGTAAAGCGCATACCATTTTTCGTGTTTACCACCCGGTTCAAACTCTGGCTCTAGACGCTCAATGTAATTTTTTAAGCTCATGTTTAGCCCTCTTTCTCAATCGTGGTTAGGCAACTACGTAGCAATGGGCCGAAATCGTATTTGCCAGGGCACACATAGGTACACAGAGCTAAATCTTCTTCGTCCAATTCTAAGCAACCTAAAGCTTGTGCACTTTCAATATCGCCTGAACACAAATCACGTAACAACAGAGTTGGGATAACATCCAATGGCACTACGCGTTCATAGTTACCTGTTGGTACCATGGCACGATCTGAACCATTTGTTGAAGCATTCATATTGAATAACTTCTTAGGACGTAGATGCCCAGTATAAGCTCGGGTGATTGAATGCATTTCTTTACCTGGCCAAATCCAACCAAATAGAAGTTTTTCATCACCTTCTTCAATAACAGACACTTGATTATGAAACCGACCAAGAAACGCATGTGGCCCTGATGCTTTATGGCCGTTCAATACTGAACCGGAAACAATACGTTGTTTGCCCGAAATCAACTCGCCAGAGCTGAGTTCATCAAGATTGGCACCAAGGCGAGTGCGCAATAAACGAGGGTTTTTTACACCCGGGCCTGCAAGGGCTACAACGCGGTCCGTAAACAGCTCACCAGTTGTGAATAGTTTACCAATAGCAATCACGTCTTGTGGGTTCAAATGCCACACCTGGTAGCTCATATTCACGCCTTCGAGGAAGTGAATGTGAGTGCCAACATTACCAGCTGGGTGAACACCAGAGAATGTTTCGTGGGATACTGGCGCAGAATCGAAATCTATATCTGCATTAGCCGCGGTGCAAACATACAGTTTGCCTTCAGTTAACCGGCTAATAACTTTTAAACCGTTACTGAAATCTTTGGCATGCTCTTGAATAGCTAAAAGCGGATCGCCTGCTAATGGATTTGTATCCATAGCATTAACGAAAATCGCTTTGGGCTCAGAATCAAGTGCAGGAGATTTTGAATATGGGCGTGTACGGAAGGCTGTCCATAAACCTGAATCTACTAGGTTTTGTTGAACGTTTTCACGGCTTAATTGCAGTAATTTACCTTCATCGTATTTCGCAAACGTTTCTTGCTCATTACCATCAATTTCGATAACAACTGATTGCAGAACTCGTCTTGCACCACGATTAATTTCTTTAACTACACCAGCGGCTGGAGCAGTGAATTTTACACCCGGGTTCTTTTTATCTTCAAAAAGAACCTGACCTTTCTTAACCCGGTCATCGACCTGGACAGACATGGTTGGGCGCATACCCACATACTCTTCGCCAAGGATAGCAACGTGTTTAATGGCTGGGCCATCTTCAATGCTTTGCTGCGGAGCTCCCGCAATAGGGATATCCAAACCTTTCTTTATCGTAATCATACGCGTTTGCACTACCAATTTAGGGAAGATTGAAAGCTCAATTCGTTTTTGATAACGGCATAGCGGCTGTAAACACCTGATTTATAAGGAATTAATAGCTCAATACGCAGTGTATCCCGGCATTTACCCGGTTCCTACTAAGTTACCTAGTAACTTCCAGCGCCATATTGTACAGTTTTTTGTTAATACAGGCCACGCCAATCGATAAATTTAATTGGCTTCCGTTGAAACTAGGTAACTCTGTAATGCCCTACTACCAACTTACCTGCGGTTCAACATCTGCATCATAATCAACACCTTCAATGCCAAACCCAAACAACCGTAAAAACTCAGAGTGGTAACCTTTGTAATCAGCAAGCTCATGAAAATTCTCTTGCGTTACCTGATTCCACAAAGCCTCAATTTTCGCTTGCGTTGCTTCGTTAGTTTCCAAACCATCCATGCGCAATCGATTAGCTTCGTCTAACCTTGGCGAATCAGTATAAAGGCCTTCGGTGAACAAACGATAAATTTGTTCAATACAGCCCTCGTGAGTGCCTTCTTCTTTCATTACGCCATAAATTAATGAGATATAAAGGGGCATTACTGGAATCGCAGAACTTGCTTGGGTAACGAGCGCTTTTAACGAAGATACCCATGCACTTAAATTTACATCACTATAACTACTACGCAAATTAGCCGCTGCCCGATCTAAATCTTCCTTCGCTCGACCAATTGTTGCGTGACCATAAATGGGCCAAGTGAGCTTTTTACCAATATAAGTGTAAGCTGTAGTTTGGCAATCTTGAGCAAGAACACCAGCAGCGTGAAGTTGGTCAATCCAACGCTCCCAATCTTGTCCACCCATTACTTTAATGGTTTGGGCAATTTCATCGTCGTTAGCAGGATCTAAGCTAATTTCGTGCACCGAATCTTTATCGGTATCATATGTTTTAGTTGTATAAGAACCGCCTACTGGCTTTAACGTCGAGCTGTATACTTCACCTGTCTCTGGATCTTTTCGCTTCGGTGACGCTAAGCTATAAATAACCAAATCAATTTGTCCCAAATCTTCTTTTATTTGGGCAATGGTTTGCGCTTTTATTTCATCGGAAAAAGCATCGCCATTGATAGTGTGACAGTAGAGGCCATCCGTTTTTGCGAAATTATGAAATGCAGCGGTATTATACCAGCCTGCTGTGCCAGTTTTCCGTTCTGTAGGCTCTTTTTCAAAACAAACGCCTAGCGTTTTTGCGCCACTACCGTATGCCGCAGCAATGCGAGAAGCTAAACCATAGCCGGTAGAGCTACCAATAACTAAAACCCGTTTAGGTCCATTGGTAACTGGAGCTTGCTTTTTAATGTAAGCGATCTGCTGACGCACATTTTCGGCACATCCTATAGGATGAGCATTAGTACAAATAAAGCCTCGAATCTTTGGATGAATAACCATGAACCACGTTCCTATTCGTTGTTACTGAGAAATTAAATCTATTCTAACCGATTAGAAGCCGCATCACACATCAGATGTGCTTGCTGCCGCCGCGGCAATCGGGAGAAGAACGTGGCTGCTCCACGTTATCCCACTCTGTAGGCGTGTAAGTATGCATAGCCAATGCATGAATGTAGCTCTTCAATTCCTCAGCTAATAATTGATTGATTATGCGATGGCGTTGTAACAGCCGTTGGCCATTAAAAGCATCAGCCACAACAGTTACCTTAAAGTGGGATTCCAAAGCGCTGCCACCATGCATGTGGCTCTCATTTTCTACCAATAAATAAGAAGGGTTGAGCGCTTCTTGAAGCTTAGATTCAATTACAGCCTGCACTGTTACCATGATGCTATACCCCTTGTTCGGCGTGATTATTTCGATTAGGTTAGTGATTTTACATATACCTGCGGGTGGATACCTTATGATTAAATAAAAATAATTCTTAGCGCAAACGCAGAATAACATTAAGAGAATATCGACCGAAAAGTTAAGTTTATACGCGTGGCATTCTCGCGTTTTCTTGCCGGAAGTTGATGCTGCCAAAAACGCTGCGTAGAGCCTTTCATAATTAACAAACTGCCGTGTTCTAATGGAATACGGTATGTTTCTTTAGTTTTTTTGTGGCGAAAATCAAAATCCCTTTGAGCACCGAAGCTCAAACTAAGAATTATTGGATTAACCCCAAGCTCAGGTTCATCATCACTGTGCCAACCCATTTTATCGCTGCCATTTCGATATTGGTTCGCAAGAACAGCATTAGGCTTAAAGCCATACTCCATTAGCCTATTTCGTATTTCATTCAACGTAGGCGACCACGGTTCAGCGGTAAGTGATTTTCCTGAATACCGATAAACTAGCTCCTTCTCACCATGCCAGGCTTGCAAACGAGGTGTTTTGTGCCATCTGCCAAACACATAAACATCACCTTGATGCCAAGATAGTTCCTCTAACAATGCGGATTGGATGCGATCTGCTTCGTTCTTGCTAAAGAATTCCGATATATATTCAACTTCTGCATCATTGAGAGGTATTTTCAAATTCTTGCATCCATATATTACGTTGCCAGGTCTTAAAATTCGTATTTATCAATTCACCCAAAACAATATAAAATTAAGTAAATCTATTACGCACTCATAAGCATTGATGAAATTCCCCTAACCAAGCAATTGCAACATCAACAGCATCGCGGTCACCTTGTTCTATATCTGGTTCAATACCGCGTCTATAAACTTCGCCCCTCCGATCCACAAAGTAGCTATCAGCCACCCCGAGAATTGCCCCATCACTCATGTGCAGTACTCGAATATTTGTACTCGCCCCGCTAGTTCTTGAACCTATAACTTTAGTATTTGGTCTGCCCAAGAATTGAAGCAATGTTGACTCACCTGAGCTCCCTGTATCTCCATCAATTAAAACCGCGACTGGCTTATCTTTAAGATAGTGAGGAAGCCGTTTCGATGTGCGAAATAAATTTGAAAACGGACCATTGGCTGCAAAAGAACTATTGTAAAGATTGCCAACACCATTGGAAGGTGACCAAACATAACTATCGAGCTCCTTTGGTAGAAATGGCGCTAAGCTAACGATCATCGGATCTTGATTACCTCCTCGATTCCCACGCAAGTCGATAACCCAGCCACAAGATGCTTTTTCTTCACGAATTATACGATGCGAAACTAAGATATAATTACGTGACGCCGCGTAGCTTTGATCAACATGAGTTGGAATCGCTAATAACGATATACCTCTACTTAATTGCTCGCCTCTCGGTAAATTTACTGTTTCTTGGTTTCGCCGAATATCACGACTAGTATGTAAGTAACTATGCTGGTCGTCGAGTCGAGCTATAGTCATTCTAAGAGCTGGATATGTATCGGCTACCTCTATAGCTCCATAGGCCTCACGAAATACTTCCTCACGTAAAACATTCCAATCTACGTTTTCTCTCTCTAATGCTGAGTTTTGAATAAATTCAAAACCTGTAGATAAGTATATAATCGCATCCTCCGACATCTCATAGACGTCAGCACGTTCGGCATTTGAGTTTTGAACTTCCGTTGATTGGCAACCCGAAAGGAGAAAGATAATCACGACTCCGAGCCGCATAAATGATTTAAACATCAATTTTATCCACAAAGAAATCTATTCATGAATCCTAACGGATCAGCAAAGTTTATTCGATAGTTAATCTTTTAGTGGAGTGAGACCCCAATAGATGTCTGAGCGTTCTTAAACCTAGATTTGCTATTCTACAATTTGAAAAAAGCTGGCTTCACCCAGAGCCTGCAGTGATCTAACCAAAACTAGAGCACTCCGACATG
>NZ_AFPO01000002.1 GCF_000218785.1 Idiomarina sp. A28L | reverse complement strand
CGCCTACAATGTTCTTCCTAAACGGAAAAGGAACGGTTATGGCTCTGCAAGCAACGCCTTATAAAATAGTGCTCGATATTTCTGACACAGATCGTGGGTGTTATGAACAAGTGAAGTTCACTATCGCACGCCACCCATCGGAAACTGAGTTACGCTTAGTATCTAGAATTATAGCTTTCGGTTTGTTCTATCATGAGCGTTTAGAGTTTGGCAGAGGCCTTTCTGAAACCGAAGAACCTGCCTTATGGCAAAAAGCGCTGCATGGTGATATCGAACACTGGATTGATGTTGGCCAGCCAGATTTGGATCGCATAACAAAAGGTAGTAGAAAAGGGGATAAATACAGTTTACTGGTTTATGGAAGCGCCCGAGTTTGGCTTGAGAAAATGCTTCCATTAACGACAAACCTTAGTAATGTTAGTATCTTACAGTTACCAATCGAACCTCTTGATGAATTAGTAAAAGCAGTGGCCAGAAATTCCCATTGGGGCTTTATGGTTACTGATGGCGTTATTTATATAAGTCACGGCAATGAGCAAACCGTTATCGAACTTGAAAGACTGCAACGCTGAAACCAGGTAGTGTTTTCGCACAAAAAATTTATAGTAACAAAAGGCGCCATTATTAAGTGGGTGTAAAACATAAGCTTTTTGAACCGCAGCTGTTAGAATAAACCTTTAGAGTTTAGCAATATATACATCGACTTTAGCGATTCTGGCGGACCATATAAATTGAACTCACTAGCACCCTATCACAGCTTTTCGTTGCAAAGCTCGGCACAAAGTATAGTGTTTATTGAATCATTGGATCAATTGTCTAAGATTGAATGGACGAATGACACTTGGATACTTGGTGCCGGCACCAACACCATATTTACCAGCAATTATTCCGGTTCAGTTCTGATCAACCAGCTTAAAAGCTTAACAATCACCGAAAGCGATACTGATTGGTTAATAGACGTGGCGGCTGGAGAGAACTGGCATTCGCTGGTTGAAAAATTAATTAACGAAGGCATTCCGGGGCTCGAAAATTTAGCATTGATTCCCGGTAGTGTGGGTGCGGCGCCAGTTCAGAATATTGGTGCCTATGGTGTTGAAATTAGCCGATATATAGAATCAGTTCAGGTTTATAATTTCAAAAGCCATGAATTCGTTAAGATGAATAACTCAGATTGTAACTTTGAATATCGTGATAGTGTTTTTAAGCAACCTGAAAATTCCCATCTCTTAATAACATCGGTGCAATTTAAGCTACCGAAACATTGGCTGCCGGTGTTGGAATACCCAGATTTACAATCGCTCCCCAACGATGCAACTGCAGAGATGATCATGCAGCATGTAATTCAAGTACGTAAGGCTAAGCTACCTGATCCGGATGAGATTCCTAACGCGGGCAGTTTTTTTAAGAATCCGGTTATTTCTTCTGCACAATATCAAAGCTTGTTATCGAATTTTCCAGATATGCCAGCATTTGTGTTGGATAAGAATAAAGTTAAATTAGCAGCTGGCTGGTTAATTGATAGAGCTGGATTAAAGCCTTTGCGGGTAGGTGATGCGGCAGTGCACCAGCGCCAAGCGCTAGTTCTTATTAATAAGGGCCAAGCTAGCGGGGCTGATCTGCTTACTTTGGCGCGCAATATTTGTAATACGGTGAAGGAAAAATACGGTGTAGAGCTAGAACCGGAAGTTCGTTTACTGGGAGAAAATGGATTGTTGGCGCAACTATGAACGGACAAGAGCTTGATTCCCGTTTGCTACAACTTTTAGCTGATGGTGAATTTCATTCCGGTGAACGATTGGGTGCAACACTTAACGTTAGCCGTGCCGCAGTGCACAACCATATTGAAAAGCTAACCGCTTTGGGCCTAGATATATTTCGGGTTTCGGGAAAGGGCTATCGGTTAGCAAAACCGTTACAATTATTAAATGAGCGGGGCGTTAGAAGTAACCTACCTCCGGTGCTTGAAAATCTTCCTATCTATTTACATCACGTAACCAGCTCAACCAACGATGATATAAGGTTTATCATTGCTAGTGGCGCCACGCCAGGAAGTTGTGTACTTGCAGAAATGCAAACTCATGGCCGAGGGCGCAGAGGCAAGCAATGGCATTCACCGTTTGGTAACAACCTTTATTTATCTATTTACTGGCCATTATCGCAGGGCTTAAATGCAGCTATGGGCTTGAGTGTAGCGCTTGGCTTGGCAATTGCCGAGGCGCTGAGTTCTGCAGGTATAGAGAACGTTAGTGTGAAGTGGCCAAACGATGTGTATATCGAGCGCAAAAAAGTTGCAGGAATATTAGTAGAGCTTGAGGGGCAAGCTGGTGGTGAAGGCCAAGCTATAATTGGTATTGGGCTTAATTTAGAAATGGATGAAGCACAGAGCACCATTGATCAACCTTACACTTCGGTAGCCGCGCACTTAAGTGAACCGATAAATAGAAACTGGTGGGCGGGAGAGCTAATTACGCATTGTATGAGAATGCTTTCGGTTCATGATGAAGATAACTTAAAAGGGTTATTGGAAGTTTGGCGCCGTTATGATCATTTTTATCAAAAGCCTGTTAAATTAATACTTGGAAAGCATGAGCAAGAAGGTATATGCCAAGGTATTGATGAATTTGGTGCGCTGCTTGTGCAGCAAGAAGATGGCCTAAAACGTTACTTTGGAGGAGAGATTAGTGTCCGCAACGCTACTTCTTGAAATCGGCAATACAGCATGGAAAGCAGCTCGCTTTTATGAATATCAGAAGCCTGAATTTCTAGAAAAGGGGTATGGGCTTGACGCGTTATTTAGTGCACTTGAGGCTTACGAATACGATGAGCTAGTGTTCGCAAGTGTTGGTGCTGAAGAGCAAATTGAGCGTATAAAAATCTTTGCTGAAACTAGTAATAAAGTTCTTCACCAAGCACGAACAACCGCAGGGTTCGGTATTCAACATTGTTATGCTGAAGTAGAAACTTTGGGAGTGGATCGCTGGTTAACGTTGTTATTGGCAAAATCTGAGCACACCGCGGCAATTATTATTGATGCCGGTACCGCCATAACTCTTGATGTTATTGATACTCATGGAGGCCATTTGGGTGGATGGATAGCACCAGGTATGAAGCTAATGCAAGAAGCGCTAGTGAATAAAAGCTCACGGTTAAGAGTTTCTAATGATACACCGAATGAGCTACTGGGAACCTCAACTGAGCGGGCTATTCATTTGGGCTGCAAAGCTTCGTTGAATGGTTTTGTTGAACAAGCTCTAACGGCTGCGAAAGCGCAACTATCAAAAACAGAAATTGGTGATAAAAAGGCAATCAAAATTTGGCTTACGGGTGGTGATAGCCAATATTTTGGTAATGCTTTGCTGGATGAAACGGCAAGCAGCCGCAGCTATCCTTTAAATGAATTAGAAACGGCTGAACAAAGGCCAGATTTAGTACTTGAAGGTTTGGCTATTTGGTATCAGCTTGAGAGCAAAAGAAAAGCGGGTTAACTGTTGTATTAACCCGCTTAAATATGTCAATTTATTCTGTTACTCAGGCTCTAATACTCACGAAAGCCGTGCTTTAAAATCGGCATAGTTAAATTTTCGCACTAATTCAAAATCACCGTTACTTCGCAGTATGCCAATCGAAGGATGCTCTACGCCATTAAAGAAAGTGGTTTTTACCATCGTGTAATGCATCATATCTTCAAAGATTACACGATCGCCTATCTGTAACTCCTGCTCAAAGCTGTATTCACCAATAACATCACCTGCCAAGCAGCTATTGCCGCCAAGCTTATAGGTATGTGCCTTTACTGATGGTAAATCAGCACCAGTAATAGCTGGGCGATAAGGCATTTCTAATACGTCGGGCATGTGGCCGGTGGCGGAAATATCGAGAATAGCAATCTTCCCCTGATTCTCAACGATATCCACAACTTCAGATACCAAAGGCCCAGTTTGCCACGCAACAGCGGATCCTGGTTCCAAAATAATCTCTAAATCGTAGGTTTCCCGCAAGCGCTTTAGCTGAGCTATTAAATGCTCAGTGTCATAACCTTCGCGCGTCATTAAATGCCCACCGCCAAGGTTCAACCATTTCATTTGCGGTAACCATTTGGCAAAACGTTTTTCTACTGCTGCTAAAGTGCGCTCAAGGGCAAACGAATCACACTCACATAAATTGTGCACGTGGAAACCGTCAATACCGGTTAGATCTACACCTTCTAAATGCGCCGCTAATACACCCAAACGTGATCCCGGAGCCGATGGGTCGTAAAGTTCTGTATTAGCTTCCTGATGCTCAGGGTTGATTCTGAGCCCCATTGAAACACCTTTGGCTGCAACTTGATCACGGTAGCGGTGCCATTGGTTAATACTGTTAAACGAAATATGGGTGCAGTGACGTAACAATACTTCGATATCGTAATCTTTGTAAGCTGGGGAATAGGCATGAACTTCAGTGCCGAAAGTATCGGCGGCGAGCTCAGCTTCCCATGCCGAGCTTGCTGTACAGCCTTTCAAATACTGTCGCACAATTGGAAAAGAACTCCACATCGAGAACCCTTTCAGCGCCAAAATAATACTTGCACCACTTTGCTCTTGTACGCGTTGCATTAACTTTAAATTGTTAATTAGCTTTTGTTCTTCCAACACATAGCAGGGAGAGGGAATTGTTGGCGATAGAAAAGGATTGTTCATGGTTATTGCATCTCCAAAATAAGCAAAACCGGCTCCGAAGAGCCGGCTATATCGAACCGTTTGAACCAATTAATCCCGAAGAGGGTTTTGGTCAACTTCAACTACCTGCCATGGCAGGCCATACTTATTCAAACGTTCCATAAATGGATCTGGATCGAACTGCTCCATATTATAAACACCCGGTTTCATCCAAGTGCCTTCTAACATAAGCGAAGCGCCAATCATTGCTGGAACACCCGTGGTATAAGAAACCGCTTGCGCGCCTACTTCAATGTTACAAGCTGCGTGATCACAGTTGTTGTAAATGAAGATAGTTTTTTCTTTGCCATCTTTTAAACCAGTGATGTAAGTGCCGATACAGGTTAAACCTTCATAGCCCTCGGCCAAAGAACCCGGATTCGGCAACACAGCTTTCAGAAATTCTAACGGTGCAATTTGCTGGCCATTGTAATCAATTGGTTTAATTGAGGTCATGCCAATACCTTCAAGAACACGCAAATGGTTCAAGTAGGCTTCACCGAAGGTCATCCAAAAGCGCGCGCGCTTAATCGTTGGAAAATGCTTAACAATTGATTCCAGCTCTTCATGGAACAATAAGTATGAAGCACGAACACCAACGCCCGGATAATCTAGATCTTTGCGAACACTAATCGGGTCGGTTTCAATCCACTCACCATTTTCCCAGTATTTACCACGTTGGGTGATTTCACGAATATTGATTTCTGGGTTGAAGTTGGTTGCAAAGGCTTGGCCATGATCACCACCGTTACAATCAACGATATCCAAATAGTGAATTTCATCAAAGTAATGCTTCGCTGCATAAGCAGTAAATACGTTGGTAACACCCGGATCAAAACCAGAACCAAGCAATGCCATCAAGCCCGCTTCTTTAAAGCGCTCGTGGTATGCCCATTGCCAGCTATATTCGAATTTAGCTTCATCTTTCGGCTCGTAGTTCGCGGTGTCAAGGTAATGCACGTTAGTTGCTAAACACGCATCCATAATTGGCAAATCTTGATACGGCAGAGCAACGTTGATAACCAATGCTGGTTTTACTTTTTCAATTAAGGTAACCAACTCATCCACATTATCGGCATCTACTGAATAAACGCCAACAACACGGTCTTTGCCTACTTCGGCTTGTAATTTTTCACACTTTGAAACGGTGCGTGAAGCCAAGTGAATTTCGCTGAAATATTCTGGCAACATTGCACATTTTTTTACTACAACGCCGCTTACACCGCCGGCGCCGATAATTAAAACTCGAGACATTGTATTCATCCCTTTATCTTGATGAGATTCTGTATAGAAAACGGGCGCGATTTTGCCTACGCCCGCTTACAAATGCAATCATTATTCTGCGTTTTCGCTAGCCATGCCTAAATGTTCAATTAAAAATGCCCATTGGTCGGCAATTTGTTCAATGGCCATCCAAGTTGGGGTGCCAGCACCATGGCCAGCACGTGTTTCAACTCGCAACATTACTGGCGCAGCACAACCTTGATCTCGTTGTAGAACCGCAGCAAACTTATAACTATGCCATGGTACCACACGGTCGTCGTGATCGCCTGTGGTGATAAGCGTTGGCGGATAACAAGCACCGGCTTCTGTATTATGAATAGGCGAGTAGGCATACAGGGCTTCGAATTCTTTAGCATTTTCACTTAAGCCATAATCACTGCTCCACGCACGGGCATTAGCACTTGGCGTATGATAACGAAGCATATCAAGTACACCTACCGCCGGAAGCGCAGCGCCAAACAATTCAGGCCGTTGAGTGATAGCAGCGGCAACTAACAAACCACCATTCGAACCACCTTGAATAGCGATTTTTTCTGCTGAAGAGTAGTTTTCTGCCACTAAATACTCCGCCGCAGCAATGAAATCATCGAACACGTTCTGTTTATCTAGTTTGGTACCGGCTTGATGCCATGCATCACCATATTCGCCACCACCGCGTAAGTTAGGTACGGCAAGAATACCGCCTTGCTCAAGCCAAACCATACGGCCAACACTGAACCCTGGGGTAAGCGATACATTAAAGCCGCCGTAACCATATAACAGCACAGGATTTTCACCATCTAAAACGGAATCTTTATGGCGTACGATAAACATCGGCACTTTCGTACCATCTTTACTTTCGTAAAATACCTGCTCAGTAATGTAGCTTTCTAAATCAGCGTTCACTCGTGTTTGTTGGTGAAGTTTAATTTCATCGTTCGCGATATCGTAGTGATACACAGCGCCCGGTTGCGTGAAACTAGTTAAGCGGAAGAACGTTTCCAGATGGTCTGAATCACCGGTAAAGCCGGAAACTGAGCCGATCTCTGGGAGTTCTAATTGCTTAACGTGGTTACCGTGGGCTGAGTAGATTTCAACAACCGATTGGGCATCTTTCAAATAGCTAGCAAAAAACTGGCCACCTACGTAATTCACGCTATCGAGCGTTTCATTTTTCTCGGCAATAATCTCTTGCCAATGTTCGGCTTGCGGGCGGTTAATATCTACGCCGATAACGCGGCCATTCGGCGCATTATTCGTGGTGTAGAAATAAAACATGTTGCCATCGGCTTCGATTAGGCTGTAGCGGGCATCCCATTCATCAAATAGGGGTTGCCACTCAGCGTTATCGTCCATCAAGTTTAATACGTGTATGCCATTAGCACGGAACCCTTCCGAAAGATTAGCAAGCAAGTAACGGCCATTACTGGCTACTTGTGGGTATGGATTAATCGGGCGCTCGTGATCAATTTTATAAACAAGCTCATCGGCACTTTGATCTTGCCCAAGTGTATGTTTATAGATTTGCACCGTTTGTTGATCGTCGGCTTGGCCATTATCGCCTTCAGGGTATCGGCTATAATAGAATGCCGATTCATCGGGCAGCCAGCTTACGTTAGTGAACTTGGTACCGGTAATATGATCTGGTAGTGATTCCCCGGTGCGTACATCTCGAACTCGGAATTCAACCCAATCCGAGCCACCATCAGAAACCCCATACACAATGTAGTTTGCTTCTGGGCTTATGTAAGTGCGCGAAAGTGATACCGTGCCATCGGTGCTGAAGTTGTTTGGATCGATAAGCACCCGGGCTGGGCTCGATAGGCTATTGGTTACATATAAAACCGATTGGTTTTGTAAGCCATCGTTGCGGTAATAAAAATACCGGTCAGCAATGCGAAACGGCGTGCTTAAGCGTTCGTAATTCCACAAAGTAGTTAAGCGCTCTTTTAGCATTTCTCGGCTTGATAGCTCAGCTAGGTGAGGAAGTGTTAAGTTGTTTTGTGCTGCAACCCAGGCTTTTACTGCAGGGCTATCCATATCTTCTAGCCAGCGATATGGATCGGCTACTTGTACACCATGATAGGTATCCACTTGCGAGCTTTGCACGGATTCTGGATACGCCATACGTTCCTCAGGTTCAGAGATGGGAGAAGGGATGCTGCAACCAGCAAGCAGCAAAACACTTGCTGCGGTAAAATATTTGAAATGACGAAGTGACATAAATAACCTCTTCTGATGGTGCTGGGTTAATAATTATTTTTAGTTTTATTGATGCAAGCTAGTAGCAACGTTTAATGCCTTGAAATAATAGGTTGAACTAGTGCACGGAAACAAATAAGCATTACACTTAAGCATACCTTAATTTAGCTAAATTTCAGTGAAATACTAAAATCTACAGCGCCGATAGCTGAAAATACTTAGTGTTATGTTGGTAATACTCTTGGTTAACACCCATCACTTAGTGCTATATCGGCAAGTGCGCGCAAATGCTCGATCAGAGCAGCTTTGCCGTGAAACTCTGAAGCCGCAGCTATCTCCACTAAGCTCAACGTATTAACGGCACTGGAGCTTAATAACCCATAATCTAAGCTATTTTGCGTAATAGCTTTTGCGAGTATGGGTTGCAGTAACTCAAATGGGATATAGCCGGCAGCAAAATCAGCTAGGTATTCGGTAAACAATTGCTGATCGTGGGGCCGCGTAAGTTGCTTTTCAGTTACCCAATCATTAAGCCATTGTAATTGCTGGGCTTGGTTCAACTTTAGAAATTGGAATGGGAAGTAACTACAAAAACGGCTAAACAATTCGGCTACTAGCGCGCTTGCCTGATTCGAGCCAACTTGGTTCTCGTTTGCCAAGGGCCGTGCATACAAAGCCGAATACATTCCCGAAGCAGCATCTATATGCTGGCCAATTCGGAGAGGAACAAAGCCATTGTTTATCCAAAAATGATGTAAGTGTTCACTTACGCCAAAACTACTACCAATAAGATCATAACTGGATTTCAGAGCATCTAATACGTATTGCAAAAGCGCGGTTCCTGCTCCACGCTGCTGGATATTGGGTGCAACGGCAATTCTTACAATACGTTGCATCGATAGCCGTGCCGCTGTTTGGCTGCGTAAATGAAAGCACATACTTTGCGGAAGTAACTGCCCAGCTGGACGACGCTTACCTTGGTAAATTGGAATAATAAGTTCTTCGGGTATTGGCCCTTCTTCAGCAACCCAGCAAATTCCAGTAAGGTTACCGTTGTGCCATTGCAAAAACAGGCGCTGCTTTTGATCATCGAGAAGTAGGCGTAAATCATTTGGGCTGGTTTGATAATGAGCTGAGGTTAACAGCATAAAGGCTTGTTCCAGCTGCTCAGGAGGCAATGCTGAAGCATGAATATATTGATAGTTAGGTTGCCCAGATAAGGCTGCTTCTGCGGCATTCGAATAAACACAAAAACAACGAGTTAGAGCTTCTTCAAGCGGGTCGCCAGAGCCCCAACGAACCGGCGTGCTTAATTCTAGCGTGAGAATATTAGCAAAGTGCTGCGGTAAGGTTTGCTGAAATCTAAGGGCAAAACCACGGCCGGAACTTTCGTAGCCCTCGGTAGTGGTGGCGATAGCGAGCCGGGAACAGTGTTTCGCTAAATCGGTTAACACGTGGCTGGGTAACGATGCGGCTTCATCAATCAATAGCCACTCATTTTCACCCTGTTCATAACCGGGTAATTGATCGGGCGCTAGAAACTCAAAATTCGCTGAATCAGCCATCGCAAATATTCGATTTGCTTGCCGTTTGGAAGGCGCGCAGAGGGTGAACTTATATTTTGTATGTTGGGCTTGTATCCATAGGCCTAGCAAACTTGATTTACCACGGCCTCGAGGCGCGTTTAAAATTACTGCGCCGCTATTAAAATGCTCCACCTTTTCCAGTGCAGAAGCCTGCTCAGGGGTTGCTGAGCATGCTTGAAAACCAGAGTTAATCGGCTCGCAAGCATGGCTAGCAAGCTTATTGTTGAGTGCTTCAGCACTGGTAATTGTGGTATCAATACCTGAGGCTTCGAAAGTATCAATTAAACGTTGCAAGCTTGGGCTGGGCTGATTTGGAAGCCTTATCACCAGTAGGCCACCGCCAGCCAGTGTGCCGCTTACCGCAAGTAAAGCATCGGCATGAAACTGGGCACTCGCATCGAAAAAAATACAGTAATGTTCAGTGCCTAAATATTGCCGATATTGATTGAGGTTATTTGCAGTTAATTTCAACACAGGCGCGGCAAAATTTGGAAACTCAGTATCCGCCGCAATGAGTAGCAGATGCCGGTAGTTTGTATTTGTTGTCGATATTGAATTCATACGTTGCAGTATATCTCGAACTTTATGCAAACTCTGAAAAAAATCCCGGCAGGGCCGGGATTTTCAAAAGCGTTATCAGTTAAGGCATCGGTTTAAAATAGCGGGATACCGAAGAAGATATCCAATACAGTATTTATAAACACAATGGCAAGAATGACAGGGATAAAGGTTGTTAGCGAGAAGCTAATGTATTTTTGGAAAATACCATTCTTGTAACCTACCGCACCGATTGCCAATTCATCGTGTAAGTTCTTAGTGCGCCAATGCCAAACTACGAATAAACAGATAAGCAAGCCGTTCAATGGCAATACAGTATCGTAGAACACATCATAGATAACATCGAATACAGAACGTGAACCGCCACCGTAGCTTACAAAATCAGTGAAGAAGTTCACCATTCCAAATGAAGCGGTTGCGATGAGCGTTAAGATACCCATAGTTGCAGCCAATACCATTAGCGCTTTCGAACGTGAGAATGAATATTTACGAACGATAGTGGCCGTAGGCACTTCGATGATAGATACCAAAGAAGTGATTGCAGCTACGAATACCAATAAGAAGAATATAACCGCCACGATACTCGCGCCGATGTAACCAATATTAGCCGAGAGTGCGAGGAATATCTGTGGTAAGAACGTGAAGATCATCGCTACCGAAGATTCACTTAATTCAGCAGGATTGGTATCCGGGTTAATGGCAAAAATAGCGGGTAACACCATTAAACCAGCAGTGAAGGCTACCGCGGTATCGGTTAGTAATACCATTTTACCAGCACCCACTACGTTATCGCGCTGGCGCAAGTATGAACCGTAGGTGATTAAGATACCCATACCCAATGACAATGAGAAAAATGCTTGGGAAAGTGCTCCGCTAATCACACCGCCATCGATTTTGCTGAAATCAGGCACTAAGTAAAATTGCACACCGGCGAAGGCATTATCGAGAGTAAGAACGAAGCCTACGAGCACCAACAGCATCACGAAAAGCGCTGGCATCATAATGCGTGCTGCTTTTTCGATACCATCGCGAACGCCGCTTACCAATACGAAATAAACAATGGCGGCAACAACCGCAAGGTACACGAACACCATCCAATTATTAATAAATACGCCAAAATAATCAGGATTTGCTATTACATCGAGATTGCCGATTACCGTTTGCACTAGGTAGCCTAATATCCAAACGGTGATAACCATATAGAACACACCAATCATAAATGGTGTAATTACCGCTAGCCAACCGGCGAATCGCCATGGGCTCTTACTCCCAGCAAGCGATATATAGGCACCATGCGGGTCTGATTGCGTTTTGCGGCCTAAACCCATTTCTGTGAGCATAATCGGCAAACACACAAAAACAACGAAAATCGCATAAATAATCAAAAATGCACCACCACCATTTTTAGTAGCAGCAACCGGAAAACCAACCATGTTGCCGATACCCACAGCGGAACCTGCGGCGGCAAGAATGAAGCCAAGGCGGGAACTAAAATGTTCGCGAGGCGTTTCCATAATTAAAATCCTATTTTTGTTATAGTTTTATTAATAGCTAGGCGTTATAGCAGGTTTTACCCACGTTCGGCAAACACCAAAGCTAGGCGCTGGCGCTGGTTGGAGCAGCAAATGCGATAAAACGCATAATTTAAAACTCGAAACCGCAATACCGTTATTTTTTTGGCTTGGCTGAAACGTAAATAGTAATGTATCCCGTAATCACTTTAACGTTATCGGCACGGAAACCGTTTACCGCAACGTTAACATCGCCTACTTGCCAAGCATCGTCGGGTATTTCAGCCGTTATCCTAATATCTGAATCGGCTTTTGCTGTGTATTCAACTTGCATACCTTTTGGAATCCAGCGCAAGTTTTTCGGAATCGAAGCCTCTGCTACTGCTCCCATAGCCATTTCTAAACCATTGCACAAGGCAATAGCATGTACGGTACCGATATGATTGGCCACCGCCTTGCGCTTTTTGAAGGTAAGTTCGCAGTAATTGGGGCGTAACTGGGTAATGAGCGGCTGAATCGTTTTGAAGTAGGGGGCTTTACTGGCAAATAGGCGCGAGAATATTATGCGGCCAAACGGCAGGCGTAAGGTTCTTGCATAAAGCGCTAATAGATAATTTGATTCCATGTATGGCTCTCAATTTAAATGGTGAAAAAGTGTGATCTTATTTTTAATTAGGTGCGTTTATAACCCTGACAGCAGGTTTGCCGGCCTGCTGTTCGCTAGCAACGAGCTTGGGCCAACAGTTTATCTGTTGGCTCTTTTTTTTACCCTGCTTTTTTTGTGTTCTGTACACGTAAAAAAGATTTATAAGCGCCTGCTTTTCCCTCAGGGGCATTGCCGATATCAATGCCAGTACCTTTTAAAGCCGCCTTCAAATCACGGCGAAATTTATGATAATCAACCTGCGTAGAGTGCCTACTACCGCTTTCGAATGGTAAATGCGGGTGTTCAATTTCGTGTTGAATAGCCGCTTGCATGTTTTTGGGGCGCTTGTAACGGCCAATAATTTCTTGCACAGCAATCTTTGCTTGGTAATCTGCCAAGGGCCAAATGCAGCCGAGTGGTTGAAATAAACCTATAAAATACAAATTTTCGTATTTTTCGTGCATCATTTTTAAATACAGAGGCACTTTTTCGGAATTTTCAAAATCGATAAAACTCTTGGCAAAGAATGGAAAACTAATACGAAAGCCGGTGCAGGCCACTAAAATATCGTAAATAC
The DNA here is from genome assembly GCF_000218785.1 of Idiomarina sp. A28L. Classification (GTDB taxonomy): domain Bacteria; phylum Pseudomonadota; class Gammaproteobacteria; order Enterobacterales; family Alteromonadaceae; genus Aliidiomarina. The sequence continues at coordinate 126,598 of NZ_AFPO01000002.1, read as the reverse complement.
CATTTTTACCATCACTGAATCCAACCATTTGGTCATTAACCGAGGTAATATCAGCGCGGGGATGAATGCGGCCGTGGCGAATAAAATCAAGTAAATCAGAATTTACTGTAGGGTGATGGCTGAGCAATAAAGATTGTGGTTCGGGAAGGTTATATTCGGCTTTGTAGCTACCCTGCATTAACTTTACTAGCCTAGTTAGAACCCACTGCCTTATTCGATTCGGAACCCACAGCGGAATTCTGCTTCCCAGCACATCGGAAGGTTTTCCGAACATAAATTTAGGTAAAAACCATTGCGGGCTGCGCATGCTCAGGTGCACAGTTTCTGCAATGCGAGCTGATTCTACAGCAACATCGCATGCTGAATTCCCAGCACCAATAACCAATACACGTTTGCCACGCCAAGTATCATCTACACCTTTGAAATCATGAGAATGTAGGTAGCGGCCAGTGAATTCGTCAGGCAATTCTGGATGTTTAGGGTTCCAGTGATGGCCGTTCGCAACCATTAAATGGCTGAAAATCTTACTGCGCTCTTTGCCTTGGTTGTCGCTCCAAGTTACTAGAAATTGGCCATCAGGCTGGCGCTCCACGTGCTCTACAGTGGTTTGAAAACGAATGGTTTCATATACACCAAAATGTTTGGCATACTTTTCGAAATAGGCTTGCAACTGCCGGTGATTGGGGTAATCGGGATATTCAGCAGGCATTGGGAAATCTTCGTATTCCGACCAAGCTTTGGAACTAATAATGTGGGTGTTTTCGTACACACTGGAATGCCCTGTGCGTGAATTAAATACCCAGTTCCCACCTACTTGGTTGTTTTTTTCAAACACTTCAACAGCCAAGCCCGCTTCCAAACAGTTCTTTGCCGCGGTTAAACCACTAGGGCCCGCACCGATTACAGCAACAGTTGCATGCATGCACTAAACCTTCTTCACAAACTCAGTTTTTAGCTTCATGGGGCCAATGCCATCGATTTTGCAATCGATATCATGATCGCCATCTACTAATCGAATATTCTTCACTTTGGTGCCTACTTTCACCACCAAAGAGGAACCTTTAACCTTCAAATCTTTGATTACGGTAACCGTATCGCCATCTTGTAATTCATTGCCATTGGCATCGCGCTTAACGTTACCGTTATCGCTTGTATCTTCCGCCACTTGTGGCCATTCATGGGCACACTCTGGGCAAACATACATGATTCCGTCAGCGTAGGTATATTCAGAATTACACTGCGGACAATTTGGTAAATCACTCATTCATTTCACCTCTTGATCATCGAATTAGCCTATAATGCCTCAATCAAGCCTATCTTGCTACGTGGTATCACTGTGCCTAATTCAAACCCTACAACTTACATCAAAGGCTTCGCTTGGCTTCTTGCCGGGCTCGTTGCGCTGGGGCCTTTGGCGATTGATGCATACCTGCCAGCAATGCCGATCATGGCTGCCGATCTTGATACCTCGCTGCATAATATTGAAATCACATTAAGTGTTTTTCTTATTGGTTTTGCTGCAGGCCAATTAATTGGCGGGCCTATTTCTGATCATTTTGGCAGGCGGCTTACGATTCTGGTAGGCCTTAGCTTATTCACCTTCGGAAGTGTTTTTATTGCTCTAGGTTCTTCTATTGAATTGCTATGGTTTGGCCGTATCTTGCAAGCCTTTGGCGGCGGAATGGGCGTAGTTAATACCATGGCTGTGGTTCGCGATCGCTATTCGGGAAGAGATAGCGCCAAGATTCTATCGAAGATTGTTACTATCATGATGGCTGCGCCGCTATTAGCGCCTTTCATTGGCGCTTTTTTCTTACTGATTAGTGATTGGCGGAGTATTTTTTGGTTTTTAGCAGCTTACGCTGTGTTGTTACTGTTTCTCTTACGCCGCTTCCTGCCGGAAACCAGGCAGATAACCGAAGCGCCGAAGCAATCTGCGATCTCGCGGTACATATCAGTATTAAAGCACCAGCGCGCACTTGGTATTTTGTTTGCGGTAGCTTTCAGTAATGCAGGTATGTTCACGTTTATTACTACATCGCCAGGCGTATACATGGGCTACTATGGAGTAAGTGAAAGTGTTTATCCGATTCTTTTTGCCGTAAATATTGTGGCTTTAAGCCTATCTAATCAGATAAATATTCGGGTACTTCAGCATTTTGAACCTGAGCAGGTGTTGCGAACGGGCCAAAAGCTTCAGCTTGCCGTTGGGGCAATAATGGTGGCTTCAATTCTATTGTTTAATTTACCCATTTGGTTGCTGGTTCCACAGATAATGATATTCGTGGGGATGCAAGGCTTTATAGTGGCAAATGGTATGTCGCGGGTAGCCGATTTCTTTCCACATAACTCAGCTACGGCATCGGCATTAGTGAGCTCAAGCGGCTTTACCATGGGTGCTTTAGTAGGCGGTTTAGCGGCGATAATGAGTGATGGCCAGCCAATTACAATGGTTGCTGTTATGGCCGCATGCCCACTAGTAGGCATTCTATTAAGAGTGTTTATTCATAAAAACGCGGCAGAATGAGGCCGAGCGTATGATTTGCAGTACCAAACGGCTTATGTTTTTAGCTAATTTGGTGCATACTGAAAGTCAGCCGAATTTTTACTGTTACTTATCGGTATACGTTTTCAACGAAGCAAAAACAGCCAGTGAAAACGTAAGGCAAGCACATTAAAATTAGAAAAGGGGAATTCAAGTGATTACCATGAAAAAAACAATTCTAGCATCGTTAATCGGTGCATCATTAGCCATCACAGGCTGTTCTGAACAAGTGCCTTCGCAAACCACAGAAACTGCATCAGTAAATGAAAGCGCTGCAGCAAGCGCAGAAATGGCAGTTGAGAACCCATTCTTTCAAGCAAGCACTTTGCAGTATCAGGCACCTGATTTTCGCGTAATTAACGATGACCATTTCCTACCGGCGTTTGAACGCGGTATGCAAGAACACATGGCTGAAGTTGAAGCTATCGCCAACAACCCAGAAGCGCCTACGTTCGAAAATACGATTATTGTTATGGAACGCAGCGGTGAGTTGTTAACCCGTGTTTCTCGCGTTTTTTATAATTTAACGGGTACCGATAGCAACGAGCAACGCCGTGAAATTCAATCTGAACTAGCGCCAAAAAATGCCGCACATTCAGATAACATTAATCTAAATGCTGAGCTTTTTGAACGAATCAAAACGATTTACGAGCAACGTGAAAGCCTAGGCTTGAATAGCGAACAACAGCGTTTAGTTGAAGTTTACCATCAGCGTTTCGTGCGTGCCGGTGCGTTGCTTACTGAAAGCCAGAAAGATGAAATTCGTGCATTAAACGAAGAACATTCAAACCTTACCAACCAGTTCGCACAAAATTTGTTAGCGGAAACCCGCAACATTGCAGTGGTTGTTGATGATGTAGAAGAGCTTGATGGCTTATCACCTGCACAAATTCGCTCGGCAGCTAATGCTGCCGCAGATCGTGATATGGAAGGTAAGTATTTACTAAGCATTACGAATACTACTCGCCAACCGATTCTTACTTCATTAAATAACCGTGAGTTGCGCCAGCGGGTTTGGGAAGCTTCTGCAAACCGTGCGCAATCTGGTGAATTCGATAACACCGGTATTTCTGCTCGCTTAGCGCAAATTCGTGCACAGCGTGCAGCATTACTTGGCTACGATAGCTGGGCTGATTACAACCTTGAACCGCAAATGGCAGAAAAACCAGAAGCTGTGTTTGAAATGCTTGGTAGCATGCTGCCAGCAGTTGTTGCGAACACAAAAGCTGAGCAAGCAGCTATCCAAGAAATGATCGAGAAGAAAGGCGGTGATTTCGAAGTAAAACCTTGGGATTGGGAATACTACGCTGAATTTGTTCGCCAAGAGCTTTACGATCTTGATGAGAGTGAAGTGCGCGAATATTTTGAGTTTAATCGCGTATTGCATGATGGCGTTTTCTATCTGATGAACCGTTTCTACGGTATCACTTTTGAACCGCGCCCTGATTTACCAACCTATCACGAAGATGTAGAAGTGTATGAAGTGTTTGATGCCGATGGCACCAGCCTTGCTATCTTCTATGCCGATTATTTTGCCCGTGAAGGTAAACGTGGTGGAGCTTGGATGAGCTCATTTGTGGGCCAATCACACTTGCTAGATACTAAACCTGTGGTTGTGAATGTGATGAACATTCCGAAAGGGCCAGAGGGTGAACCTACGTTAGTGAGCTACGATCACGTAACTACTATTTTCCACGAGTTGGGCCATGGTATTCACGGCATGTTCTCAAACGTAACTTATCCAACATTAGCGGGTACCTCAGTATCGCGTGATTTCGTTGAGTTCCCATCTACTTTTGAAGAAGATTGGGCTGCACACCCAGAAGTAATTGCTAACTACGCTAAGCATTACGAAACGGGTGAGCCAATTCCAGAAGAGTTACTTGAGCGTGTTATTCGTTCACGTAGCTTTAACCAAGGCTTCGATACCCTAGAATATATCTCGGCTTCGTTGCTCGATATGGAATGGCATTCACTTACAGCTGATGATGAGTTGCAAGATGTGAATGAATTTGAAGCGGCAGCTTTAGCGAAATATGGTGTTGATTTAGAAGCGGTTCCGCCGCGCTACAAAACTACCTTCTTCTCGCATTCAATGGGCGGTGGTTATTCTGCTAGCTACTATGCTTACATGTGGAGTGAGATCTTAGCGGCTGATGCATTCGCTTATGTGCAAAGCCAAGGTGGTTTAACCCGCGAAAACGGTAACCATTACCGTCGTAATATCCTAGAAGTAGGTAACTCACGGCCAACAATGGAATCGTATATCGAATTCCGTGGCCAAGAGCCAACCACCGATGCGTTATTGATTCGCCGTGGTTTGAAGCTTAACGTTGAGTAAGCGCTTACTAAAGTAATGGTTAAAACGCAGAAAAATAAAAACCCGATTCAGAAATGAATCGGGTTTTTATTTGGAAATATATGTGTTGTAGGTTTACGTTTGTTGGCGCTAGAAGCCGCCACCAAACCAGTAGCTGGTTACTACAAAGCCAATACCAAAAGCATTAGGCCCAGAATCATAGCCAAAGTTAATGCCGAAGTTGCGGCCAATAAAAGCTACACCTAGGTTTGCATTCAAACGGTGCTTACTTCGTGTTTCCACATTAAACCCGTGCTCGCGTTGATACGAGTAACCAGGGCCCGCATAGAGCACAATGTTGTTATCTGGCTTGAAGGTAAAACCCGCGTTCAAAACCCGAACAGTGTGGCGATCAGAACTATTGTTCCCAGCGAAATCGGTTTCTGGAATACCAACGCTAATATAACCACCAACTTGCCGATCAAACACCTCAGGTTTGGCTAACCATAAAGGTACATAATTGCCGCGCTCCGAGTTATCGCTTAGCAGAGGTGAGCCTGAAGCAAACCCCACGGTAATTAACCAATCATCGCTGCTCTGAGCTGAGGCGGCGGTTGAGAATCCGAGCATTCCGATTACAAAAGAAGAGGCTAGTGCGAGCTTTATATTCATTTTAGTTTTAATGGGTAAATATTTATTTGAGGGTGCTTCCATGGGTACAACTTCCTTATCCAAACTACAAACTGCCTAGAGCAAGTGATAGGTTCTAGGCAGTTATATTGATTCGTAATTATTTATCACTTGCTGTCACTTTAATTAAAGTACCAGCCGCGCTATCGGTAAGCAAATATAGCGCCCCGGTTTGCGGGTGAACGCGAATATCACGAATACGTTGGTTCAGCTCCGTGAATAATTTTTCTTCTAATTGCAGTGGTTTATGTGCGCTTGGGTTATCTAAATTTGCTGCATGCTCTGATAACGAAAGCACAGTTTCTGAGCGGGTGCGAAAACGCAAGCGCGCAACGTGTTTGCCGGCAAGCGCAGGAACTAATAAATCCCCGTTCCATTCGTTAAACATATCGCCGTAATATATTGTGAGCCCCGCAGGTGCAATAGAAGGTGTCCATCCAAATTCAGCGGCGGTAAGCCCTGGTAATTGTTTATAGGGGCTAATCAAGGCACCGGTGTAATCAACTCCCTCGGTGATCAATGGCCAGCCGTAATTTGCGCCACTGCGTAAGCGATTAATTTCATCCCCTCCGCGCGGGCCATGTTCGCTGATAAACATGCGGCGTTGTTCTGGATGCCAAGCAATACCTTGCACATTACGATGGCCATAGGTAAAAATTTCTGGCTTCGCGGTAGAGCTTGCCAACATTGGGTTATCAGCGGGAATACTGCCATCTTGCTCAATACGCACAACGCTGCCGAGGTGATTCGCAACGCGTTGCGCATCTTCGCGATAATCAAATCCATCGCCAAGAGTAAGTAGTAGCGTGTTATCTGGCATAAATGCAATGCGGCCACCGTAATGGGCGCTGCCCCGTTTAGCCGGTGCGGCACGGAATATTACTTGGCTATCCTCTAGCGTTTCACCATTCCACGTTAATCGAGCTAAGCACGTGTTGTTCGCATTCGCTGTTCCGCAGGCATAGCTAAGAAATACTGCTTTGTTGCGCGAGAACTGAGGGCTCAGCGCGATATCAAATAAGCCAGCTTGGCCAGATACCCAAAGATCGTGAAGTGGAGGCGTAATATGGCTTATTTCAAAACCTTCACTATCAACATGGCGCACGGTGCCACTGCGTTCAGTGATGAGCATCGTGTTATCGGTTAAAAATACTAAACTCCACGGAAAGGAAAGATCGGTAGTTAACACTTCAAAGCGATAGGGCGAAGTTTCTGTTGCTAGCTCAGAGTTTTCATTATCGTGCACTTCAGGTTCATTGTCTTGCGCTTGAGATTGTTCCAGGAATTGTTCTGGGTTCTGAGAAGCAAAAATAGGCTGAGAGGCAAACACCATAAAACACATAAGCAAGCAAAGCAGAATGTTCCAGTGCTGGAAAAGCACTTTCTTCGAATACGTGTTAGGTGAAATAGCAAATCGTTTCATTCGGGCTTACTCTTAGAATTAGTTTGCGTATCAACTGGTTCAGTTGTGGGAGCACGTTTGGGTGTGCTCATGGACGATTTAGCAGCATGATGCTTGGCACGAATTTTTTTCATTAGTTGTTGCCGAAAATATCGGCTTAACCAGGCATAAACTACGCCACCAACGAAACCGCTTAATATCATGAAAAAAGTGCCAATGTTGGTGCGTGTTGCGGCGATCAGGGTTGGCATAGGGGCAAAATGATCGGCAACTAAAAACGCAACCCATAAACCAATCGCGCCAGCTACGGCGCACCAAGCGATAAATTGTCGGCGTTGCACACGAACAATAATATGCGCCACTGGTAGCGCTACGATAAATGCTACAGCCACTACAATCATTAGCAACGGTGCAAAGTGCAATAGATCGTACCAAGTTGCTGCCAATCGTTGGCTATGGGTGATGCTAGGGCCAATACTACTAATGCTGAGGATATTAAACTGAGTTTGAATCACAGAGCCAAGTAAGCCGGCAACGAATACGGCCGGAAGAAAAGCGAGGATATAACTGAGCCAATGTGATTTGTGTTTCATGCGCAACAACCTTGATTGCTGTTTAGCGAACAATTTGTATGGGTAGTTAACTTAACTAATTTACAATAATTTAGCTATAGCCAACCACGCTTTCTTATGTATTTCAGCGTACAGCTGTGCTTGCTCGATTTTTCAGAAGCAGATAGAGTGGGCTTATTACAGGTTAGACCAGAGGAAAAGGATAAAGATGAGTCAGCCATACCCGCACATGTTAAAGCCACTTGATTTAGGCTTCACTACATTGAAGAACCGTGTATTAATGGGTTCGATGCATACTAACCTTGAAGAAGAGAAAGGTGGCTTTGCCAAACTCGCTGAATTTTATGCAGCCCGTGCTCGAGGGGGCGTTGGCCTTATTGTTACTGGCGGGATTAGCCCGAATTATCGCGGCCGATTGGCACCGTTTGCCAGCCAGTTAACGAATAGCTGGCATGTAGCTAAACATAAAAAAGTAACCGATGCAGTGCATGCTGCTGGCGGTAAGATTGCGATGCAAATATTGCATGCCGGGCGCTATTCTTATCACCCTTTCAGTGCTGCACCGAGTGCGATAAAAGCACCGATAACGCCATTCAAGCCAAAAGCTTTGCGCGAGAGCCAAATTCTAAAAACCATCAAACACTATGCGCGAGCCGCAAAACTCGCCAAAAAAGCCGGGTATGATGGCGTTGAAGTAATGGGTTCGGAAGGTTATTTGATTAACCAGTTTATTTGTCAGCGCACCAATAAGCGAACCGATCGTTGGGGTGGTAGTTTTGAAAACAGAGCGCGTTTCCCGTTAGAAATTATGAAAGCTGTGCGCGCGGCTGTTGGCGATGATTTCATTATTATTTATCGCCTATCGATGCTCGATTTGGTAGAGGGTGGCAACACGCTAGAAGAAGTAATAGAGCTCGGTAAAGGCGTGGAGAAAGCAGGCGCAACCATTATAAATACCGGCATCGGCTGGCATGAAGCTCGTGTGCCTACCATTGTAACCTCGGTGCCGCGTGGCGCGTTTCGCTGGATTACGGCACGCTTGAAGCAAGAATTGAATGTGCCAGTAGTGGCTACTAACCGAATTAATACGCCCGAGATAGCCGAAGATATTTTAGCCAATGAAGAAGCTGATATGGTTTCTATGGCGCGCCCATTTTTAGCTGACCCTGATTTTGTGAATAAAGCTGCGGCGGGTAAAGCCGATCGCATTAATACCTGTATTGCGTGTAACCAAGCCTGCTTGGATCATGTGTTTGAAAACAAACGCGCGAGCTGTTTGGTGAACCCATTAGCTGCATTTGAAACTGAGTTGGTAATGCGTCCGGTTACTGAAAAGAAGAAAGTGGCGGTGATTGGCGCGGGCCCAGCCGGGCTTTCGGCGGCATGTTTTGCGGCGGAGCGAGGCCATGAGGTGCATTTGTTTGATGCCGCGAAAGAAATTGGTGGCCAGTTTAATTTCGCTAAGCAGATACCGGGTAAAGAAGAGTTTTATGAAACTATTCGGTATTTCGCCAACCGCTTGGTGGATGCCGGCGTAGTTCAGCATTTAGAAAGCCCGCAAACAGCAGAGAGCTTAAAGGGCGCAGGCTTCGATGAAGTTATTTTGGCTACTGGGGTTAAACCTCGCGATGTACAAATTCCAGGCATCGAATCAGAAAAAGTGTTGGGGTATTTAGATGTGCTTCGCGATCATAAACCGGTTGGGAATAGGGTTGCGGTAATCGGTGCCGGTGGTATTGGCTTTGATGTTTCTGAATATTTAACAACAGAGCATTCGCCAACGTTGAATAGTGATGAATGGCATGGAATTTGGGGTATAGATCAAGCATATGAGAACCGCGGTGCACTCATGCAACCGCTGCCGGATCCTTCACCGCGAAAAGTATTCTTGTTGCAACGCAAAGAGAGCAAAGTGGGTGGTGGTTTAGGTAAAACTTCAGGTTGGGTTCACCGTAATACCCTAAAAAATAAAGGTGTTAGCATGCTGAATGGCGTTACCTACAAACAGATTACTGATCAAGGATTAGAAATCGAACGTAACGGTGAAACAGAATTATTAGAAGTTGATCATATTATTATCTGTGCGGGGCAAGTTCCGTTGCGCACTCTACAAGAGCCCCTGCAACAAGCTGGCATTAAAGTGCACCTAATAGGTGGCGCCGATGTAGCTGCAGAGCTTGATGCGAAAAGAGCAATTCGCCAAGGCGCAGAAGTTGCAGCACAGTTATAGTTGTTGAAATAGAAATACGCGAAAGGAGAAGCATGAATGACAGATACGAAAGCAGCACCGAAAGTTTTAGACGATGCGCGTGGGCGATTAGAAGATATCTACAATCGCCTTGATGTTTCTGATGATGCTCGAATCCGTTTATCGCGGCCACAGCAAGTTATTGAAGCTGCTATACCGGTAAGAATGGATGATGGCTCCTTACAGATATTTCCAGCTTGGCGGGTGCAATACGATTTAACACGTGGCCCAGGAAAAGGGGGCATTCGTTTTCACCCCGATGTTAACGCTGATGAAGTAACGGCTCTTAGCTTTTGGATGGCGATCAAATGTGCTGTGGTTGATTTGCCGTATGGTGGCGCCAAAGGGGGTGTTTGTGTTAACCCAAAAAAACTCTCAAGAATGGAGTTAGAGCGCCTTTCACGTGGTTATATTCGTGCCATGTTCGATGTTATTGGCCCTGATCTAGATATTCCGGCACCAGATGTAAATACCAATGAAACGATTATGGGTTGGATGGCTGATGAATACTCTAATATCGCTCGTGCGCAAACGCCTGCTGTAATTACCGGCAAGCCGCTAGGTTTAGGTGGCTCGGTTGGGCGCGTAGCTGCAACCGGCGAGGGCGCATTGGAAGTACTAAGGATTTGGGTAGAGAAGCAAGGTAAGAAACCTGAAGATCTCACGGTAGCCGTGCAAGGTTTCGGTAATGCGGGCTATTATTTTGCTTGTGCCGCTCAACGTTTGGGCTTTCGTGTTGTGGCTGTTTCTGATTCAAAGGGCGCTGTTTATGCTAACAAAGGCCTTGATGTGGATGCTATTTTTCACCACAAGAATAAAACCCGTGAATTGAAAGGGATTATTTATTCCGAATCATCAGTGGGTGATGAAAAGGATGTTGAAAAGCTTACCAATGCCGAGCTACTCAGCTTAGATGTGGATATTTTAGCGTTGGCGGCGCTAGAAAACGTAATCACCGAAGATAATGCCAATGATGTGAAAGCCGGCCTGATATTAGAGCTGGCGAACGGGCCGGTAACCAGCAAAGCTGATAAACTTCTGAACAAACGCAAAATTCCAGTGCTTCCTGATGTGTTGGTAAACACCGGCGGTGTGATTGTGAGCTACTTCGAATGGATTCAGAACCGCACGGGTGATTACTGGACAGCTGAACAAGTTCAAGAGCGCATGAACAAACGCATTGGCGATGAAGCCAATGCTTGTTTTGAACTTGCTGAGGAAGAAGATATTGATTTGCGCACCGCCGCCTATATGCTGGGTTTACGGCGTATCACTAAAGCGATGGACGATAGAGGTAATCAAGGTTACTTCAACGGCGATTCATAACTGGGAACTTGCTCGGTTTTATTCATCAACCGGGCCATGTTTTACGCGATAAAATTGGTCGATGTCGTAGCCCCACGCATAGGCGCGTGCGGTTACTTCATCAATTAAGCCTTGGCTTGGGCGCGGCGAGCGCGATAACAGCCAGAAATAATCTTTGCTATCACTCACTACTACCGCGTACTCGTAATTACTCCCCAATTCTGCCACGTAATAACCGCCATTGAACGGCCAGAAAAAGGTAACTCGAAAACCTGCGTTCATACCCGGCACCGGCTTTGCCGTAGCTGTAGCTGTTTTCCATTCTCCGCTAGAACGATTGTAGCCTTTATTGGTTACGTGAATAGTTCCATCTTCATTAAGGCGATATTCAGCGGTAACGTTGTCTAAATCCTTTTCAAAGCGATGGGGGAGGCGCAAAATTGAATACCAGGTACCCATGTAGCGTTCAGGGTCGAGGTTTTCTATTGGTTTAACGGCAGGATCGGGTTGGCTAGAATAGTAAACATAAGCCCAACCAGCGGCAACAATTACGATTATTAACAATAGAAGCTTTTTCATGCGCGAGCCCTTAAGAGTATCCATTCAAGACATTCAGCATCTAACTTTTATCAGTGAATGTCTAGCGCTGTTTAATTACCGATAAGCCAAGCCGTTACAGTGAATCAATATTGGCTAGATAATGCTTAGCTTGGGCTAAAATAGCTTCTTGCGCAGCAGTATCTTGTTTCTCCCATTGTCGATACATCATGCCCATGCGTGGGTTGTTCGCTAATTTACCCCTGTGCTTATCCAAAAAATGCCAATACAAACTGTTGAATGGGCAGCTACGTGGGCCGGTTTTTGCCGATACCTTGTAGTAGCAATCTTTGCAGTAACTACTCATTTTGTTGATGTAGTTACCTGAAGAAATATAAGGCTTTGTTGCAAGTAGGCCGCCATCAGCAAATTGGCTCATGCCACGTGTGTTAGGAAGCTCTACCCACTCAATAGCATCGATGTAGATACCGAGATACCATTCGTCCATAGCATCGGGGTGAACACCGGCCAATAAACCGAAATTACCAGTGATCATTAAACGCTGAATATGATGGGCGTAAGCGGTTTCGAGTGATTGCTCTACCGCATGTTTCACGCAGTTCATTTTCGTATCGGCATTCCAATAGAATTCCGGTAGCGGGTTTTCGTGTTGAAAGTGGTTCAGTGTTTTATAGCTTGGCATTTCTCGCCAATAAATCAGGCGCACAAACTCACGCCAACCAATAATTTGCCGGATAAAACCTTCAACTTGTGCTAGTGAAATCAGCGTGGGGTTTTCTTCATAAGCCGCTAACGCAGCCTCCACTACCTCTTTTGGGCTGAGCATTTTAGTATTTAAACTAAATGAAAGGCGCGAATGGAAAAGCAGATAGCAGCGCCGGCTCATGGCATCTTGATATTGGCCAAAATAGGGTAGGCGCTCTTTCATAAAGGCTTCTAATAGCTGCAACGATTGTTGCCGATTAACCGGCCAATCAAGCTTCTCAGGCACAGCAGAACCCATTGTTTTGATATCAGCGTTTTGCAGCATAGTATCGATTTCGGTAGCATCATTATCGAAATACATAGGCTCTGGCACAGAAACTTTATCAGGTAACTTATTGCGGTTATCGTGATCGTAATTCCACTTCCCGCCAGTGGGTTTATCACCCTCCATTAAGTAGCCAGTTTCTTTGCGCACACGGCGATAAAACGTTTCCATCAGTGGCGCTTTGCTGGATGGTAAGTAATCATTTACCTGTTGCCGAGAAATCAAAAAATGCTCGGTTGAGCAACATTCAATGGCAATGTTTTCCGGTACCTCAAAGGTTTCTAGCTGCTTCATTAAGCGATATTCATCAGGCTCCTGATAGCTGAACTTTTGTACTTCGGTGTGCTTAAAAATAAAGTTAAGATTATCGGTGAGCGAATGCAGGTTTTCGGCATTATCAAGTTGCCAGTATAGAACATCAGCTCGGCTTGCCAAAGCTTTGGAAAACGCACGCATAGCGGCAAAAAAGGCGAGTACTTTTTGTTTGTGGTGGCGCACATAATTGGTTTCTTGCTGCATCTCAAGAATAACGTAAAGTACGTTATCATTGTTCTGGAACCAAGAGTGCTTGGCGTTGAGTTGATCGCCAAGAATTAAACGTATTTCGCGAAAGCCTTGCAGCTTATTGCTCGGGATATCCTTTAGGTTTAACCAAAGCGCCATCGATAAAACTCCATTTAATGAATATGCTGTGCGAGAAGAGATCACATCTACTATCACGGTAGTGTAGAATACGCGGAAATACCTAAACTGGTTTGTAAAGCTATGCGATTAGATCGATTTTTATCAGAAACAACAGGCATGAGCCGAAAAGAAGCAACCCGCACATTACATCGTGGCGAAGTTACCGTAGCTGGCGAGGTTGAAAAGAAAGGCGCTAACCATGTTCCAGAAGGTGCTGAAGTGCGTTTTAATGGTGTGCATTTACAGCTTCTAGGCCCCACCTATTTGATGTTCCATAAGCCAGTTGGCTGTATTTGTGCCAACGATGATCCGCACCACATGACAGTGTTTTCTTATTTAGATTTACCCAACCCAGATAAATTCCATACTGTGGGCAGGCTTGATTTAGATACCTCGGGGCTGCTGTTAATAACCAATGATGGTAAATGGACACACCGCATTACCTCGCCCAAACATGGCTGTAAAAAAGTATATCGAGCTGTAGTGGCCGATCCGTTAGAAGAAAAGAACATTGAATCTTTTAAACGTGGCTTGAAATTACACGATGAACCAAAGTTAACTGAGCCTGCAGAGCTAGAGATTATTTCTGAGCGCGAAGCTTTAGTTACCGTATCAGAAGGGCGTTATCACCAAGTGCGCAGAATGTTTGCTGCTATTGGTAATAAAGTTGAAACCTTACATCGTGAGCAAATCGGCGAACTCGCTTTGGGTGATTTAAAATCGGGTGAATTTCGTGAACTAACCGCTGAAGAAGTGGCTTTGTTTTAATCTGTCATGATTATATTCTCTCTTTATTTGTTCTCATAACTATTGGTACGAGTTAACGTTAACGTGTTTTATGGGCTGAATTCTGAGCAAGATCTGTAAAGATACTGTTCAGAATTTAGCCGCTACTTGCATGTTTTATAAATGAGTTCGTCCTGAACTTTTAGCGCTTTAACGCAAGCTTTCTGGTGGTAGAACTTGTAACCTGTATATTGGTTATTTGCTTTTACACAAAGGAACAGAGTGTTATGTCTCAAGCCCGCCGTCTTCTCCGCCCGTCACCGCTGCTAATTGCTATTGCTGCAGCGTCTTGTTTTTCTGTTGCGCTCGCTGATGTTCCAATAATTCAGCCCGGAGCGCCAGGTCAGCCTAGCCGTCAAATTAGTTCTGATGAAGCTATACAACTAGTAAGTGCTCGCTACTCAGATGCTGATGTTAAATTTATGCAGGGCATGCTGCCGCACCATCAGCAAGCGTTAGATATGACAGTATTGCTGGCGCAGCGCACTAGCAGCAATGAAATGATTGAACTTGCAGACCGTATCGAGCGAACTCAAAAGGATGAGATTGAGTTTATGCAGCAATGGTTGCAGGAACGGGGTGAAGATGTACCAAGCACTGATTGGCGAGGTGGCGAACACGAGGGGCATCACGGCCATCACAATCATCAAAACATGAAGGGTATGGCGACGCCTGAGCAAATGGCAGAGCTAGAAGCCGCAAGTGGCCCTGATTTTGATCGCATGTTTCTTGAATTCATGATTAAGCACCACGAGGGTGCATTAAGCATGGTTAACGATCTGCTCCGGCAACGGGGTTCAGCACAAGTGCCGGAAATGTTTGAGTTTGTAAATGACATCAATAACGACCAGAAAGCCGAAATCGAGCGAATGTTAGTGATGTTAGCGGGCTATTCACCCGATCCTCGTGCGGGCCTTGCCGCTGGCTTCCGTGATGCTGAGGAAGCAATCTGGAATATGGAATTGTTGGCAGCCTTACCAAAACCTGCGGGTTTCTTTGATATTGATAACCCTGCAGGATTACCTGAAAGCCGCTTGCGCGAGCTTGCAAAAGAAGCTGCAGATGGCGAAAGCACTGATGCCGAAGCTGAAGGTAACAGCGAAGCATCAACAAACCGCCCAGGGCTGCTTGATTTTGCCAATACTGATATGGCCTTTTCGGGTAACACGCTAGTGGTAGGAAGCTATCATGGCTTCAAAATATACGATATCGCCAAGCAAGGGCAGCCAGAATTAATTAGTGCTGTTGTTTGCCCTGGTGGGCAAGGTGATGTGTCGGTTGTGGGCGATTTGCTCATTATGTCGGTAGAGCAAGGCCAAGGCCGGCTTGATTGTGGTTTAACCGGTGTAGCAGGAACGGTTAGTGAGGAGCGGTTCCGTGGTTTGCGTATTTTTGATATCAGCGATTTAGCGATGCCTATGCAAGTAGGCGCGGTGCAAACTTGCCGTGGTTCACATACGCATACTGTGGTTTCGGGGCCCGATGAAGAGAATCGCCTTATTGTTTACAACTCGGCTACCAGCTTTGTGCGTGAGGGCGAGGAACTCGAAGGTTGCTTGAATGAAAACCCTTATCGAGATGAGCGTACGGCGCTTTTCCGTATTGATGTAATTGAAATTCCGGTTGATAGCCCGCAAGATTCACGGATTATTCACAGCCCTGCTGTATTCGCAGACCCAGAAAGTGGAAATCTTGCAGGCCTTTGGGAACGTGGAGATCACGGCCCAGGCACGCAAACTACGAGTGAAACAAACCACTGCCATGATATTACAGTGTATCCCGAAGCCAACATT
This sequence comes from Idiomarina sp. A28L, assembly GCF_000218785.1. Taxonomy (GTDB): domain Bacteria; phylum Pseudomonadota; class Gammaproteobacteria; order Enterobacterales; family Alteromonadaceae; genus Aliidiomarina. The sequence goes on along the minus strand of NZ_AFPO01000002.1, from coordinate 110,686 downwards.
GCGGCTGGCGCTTGTTCAGGAAACGGGATCCTTTTTGATATTTCAGATCCAGTAAATCCTGTACGTATCGATGCTGTTGTTGATCCTGGCTTTGCATATTGGCATTCAGCTACCTTTAGCAATGATGGTAGCAAAGTGATTTTCACTGATGAATGGGGTGGCGGTACGCGGCCACGTTGTAAAGCTTCAGATCCGCTAACTTGGGGTGCGAATGCGATTTACGATATTGTTGATCAGAAGCTAGTGTTCCAAAGCTATTACAAAATGCCTGCGCCGCAAACTGAAACTGAGAACTGTGTAGCGCATAACGGTTCGTTACTGCCAGTGCCAGGGCGCGATATTATGGTGCAAGCTTGGTATCAGGGTGGTATTTCTGTGTTTGATTTTACCGATTCAAGCAACCCGATGGAAATCGCTTACTTTGATCGTGGGCCAATTGACGAAAAAGCGCTAGTTACCGGTGGCTACTGGTCTGCTTATTGGTATCGTGGCGCTGTTTATGGCACTGAAATCGTGCGCGGCCTTGATGTGCTCTCGTTACTGCCAAGCGAATATTTAAGCGAAAATGAATTGGCAGCAGCTATGCTGGTGGATAAAGGTGAAGCGTTTAACCCTCAGCTTCAATCTTTTTTAAGCTGGCCAACAGATCCTGTTGTCGCCCGTGCTTTTCAGGACCAGCTCGAACGTGATAACAAGTTAAGCAGCGACCAGATAACACAGATGAACAGTTTATTGGAGCGGGCTGAACAAGCTCTTGATTCTGGTACTAAAAATCGTCGCCTTGCGAGAAGCTTGAGTGGCTTGGCTAGCGATTTCAGCGAAGCGGCTCGTAAACACGAAGGCCTTGATCGGCAGCGTATGAGTGAACTTAGCAAAACGTTAGATGGTGTTGCTGCACGTTTACGATAATTAGTTGCAGTATGGTTTTAGATGATCTCGCGCTTTCAATTTGAAGTTGTAATCAGATTGAAAGCGCGATTTTTTGTTTGTGAGGTTTGATTAAATAAATAAACGCTTATACATGTGTTCTGCGTAATCGTCTGTCATGCCGGCAATGTAATCGCATAAAACGCGATCAGCGGCTACTTGCCCATCTTGCTCATACGCTTGCAGCCAGCGACCGCGAGTATTGCGCGGAAGCAAGCGCTGTGGTTCTGCATGAAATGCTGAAAAAAGATTAAGCAGCATATTCTGGCTTCGATACCGTAATTGTTGAATAGCGGGCTGATTAATAACGTGCTCAAAAACTACAGCTTTCAAACCATCTAGTAAAACTCGCTCATCATCTGGCAAAATGGCATTCATTTTTACCAAAGCTTCTTCCGCATCGGGCAATACTTCTCTTACTCTTACTGCCGTAACGAAAATATTTACCATCGCACCAATCGCGTTTTTTCGCTGATGGTGGGTATCGGAAAATAACTCATGTTCTAATTGTTGCATTAATGCACGCAAATCTGAGTTAAGATTTTGCAGTACTGCTGGAATATGTGCATCCCACTGCTGGCGGTTCAAATTCCCGGTTACTACTGCATCTTCTAAATCATGGACGCCATATGCTATATCGTCGGCTAGCTCCATCAATGAGGCATCAAAAGATTTGTGCTTTGAACGTTGCCACGGGGCTTTATCCAGAACATTCACGGCTTGGAATATTTCGCGGTCATCTTTGCTCAAGGGTTCTAAAACCCAATCAAGTAAATCGGCATCTGCGGTAAATACGGCTTTAGTGGGCTTCCACTGAGATAGGCTCTTTGGGTGTTCTTCCGTTGGCCTTGGAGAATCCGGAGTAAGTACCGGATACTTTAATAATCCGAGTAAAGTGCGGCGGGTAAGATCCATGCCGTGATCTTGATGGTAGGCTTCAAGCCGGCCCACTATACGGAATGTTTGGCCGTTCCCTTCAAAACCGCCAGAACCTAGCATTTTGTAATTAAGAGCGGTTTCGCCGCCATGGCCAAATGGTGGGTGGCCAATATCATGGGCTAAGCACAAAGCTTCCATTAGGTTCTCATCAGGCAAAAGAGCACGCACTGAATCGGAACCTGCATGCGCGAGCTGGTTTATTAATGATGAACCAATTTGCGAAGCTTCAAGAGAGTGAGTGAGGCGAGTGCGGTAAAAATCATTCTCGCCGATATTCATGATTTGTGTTTTCGATTGCAAACGGCGGAATGCAGCTGAGTGAAGAATTCGCGCTCGATCTCGCTGCCAGGGGTTTCGTAAATCACCGGGGCGAGCAGGTGCTGCTCCCGAACGTCGTTGCTGCCAAATAGTTTCCATGAAAACTCGCAAAGCTGAAAATTGAGTGTTTATGTTACGTGGCTATGCGTTGTTTGAGCAAGTGCTAAAGCTTGCGTTAAAGCACATAATCACCCGATGCTCACCAATACCAAGGTAGTTGTCTTTTCGCTCTGCGATGACAAAGCCAAGTTTCTCATACAGCTTGAGGGCATTAGTGTTTTCTGGTGCAACACTGAGCTGAATGCTCTTAAAGCCCTGAGAAACTAATTCTTCGAGGGCATGCTGCAACAATATAGAACCTACCCCTTGGCCTCGGTAATCGGCGCCAATAAGTGCAGACATGATCCACGCTTCGTTTTTAGCTTCACCCGGCGCGGCCAGAACATAGCCGCAGATTTCCCTGTTTGTTTGTGCCACCCAAAACATACGAGGCCACTGCCTGTAAGCTTGAAATAGAAAAGCCGAGGGATATCCCTCGGCCTCATAATGCTGATATTCCAGAGCTGTTAATGCTGGCATATCAGCGGCTTTTGCAAAACGTATATTCATTCGTTTCCTAGTTAATTTACTGGCGAATGCCTTCTACTACTAAATCCATGTAAACAGTTTGCGCTGCCGGACCTAGATTGAATTCCATACCAAAATCAGAGATGTTTAATGCTACGGTGCCGGTAAAGCCCGCGCGGTATCCACCCCAAGGATCGTCACCTTGGCCATACTTTTCAACATCAATCGTGATTTCACGTGTTTCACCAAACAAAGTTAAATGGCCGGTTATCGCCCCTTTGCCATCACCGTGGTCGGCATAGCTAGTGCTTATGAACTTCGCTTGGTTATATTTATCTACATCTAGGAAATCACTGCTGCGTACATGACGGTCGCGCTCTGCGTGGTTGGAATCAACAGATGCTGTATTCACCGTCACTTCAACTTTGTTCTTACTTGGGTCAGCTTCATCATAAGTGAAAGTGCCTGAGAAATCATTAAAACGGCCAACAACATAACTAACACCCAAGTGGTCTATTTTGAAGTTGATTGATGCATGCGCTCCTTCGGTATCGATAACATAATCAGCGGCGATTGCTGAGGTACTTAAAGTAGCAGAACCAGCGATGATCGAGGCAAGAGCAATGTTTTTAAGGTTGAATAATTTCATAGTAATTCTCCTTGAAGAGAGTAGTGATAAATGTATTCGGAAATTTTTGTTTAGTTTTCGCTATCTAACTTTTATTAATCGTTCGTGTTCTTATCAATAACACCAGCCATCCGTTTCAAAGTGGCATCTTTATTTATAAAATGGTGCTTCAACGCTGCAAGAATGTGAATTGCGGTCAACACCATCATGGTTGTAGCTGCATAGAAGTGAACCGTACCCCAGAAATCTTCCTGCCGGTTTGCCAGCGCTTGAATTGCTGGCACTGTGAACCAATCAAACACGGCTATTCCTCGGCCATCGGCAGTAGATAATAGATAGCCGCTACTAAATACTACAGCTAGCAGTATATACAGCGCTATGTGGCCTGCGTGCGCGGCAAAGCGCTCAATTGGCTTTTGCGCAAGCATTTTTGGCGATGGGTTTAAAAACTTCCAAGTGAGCCGAAACGCAACTAAAGCAGCAAGTATAAGGCCGATACTGCGGTGAATATTCGGATAAATTCTGTAACCCGGATCGTAGTAACCCAACGAAACTATATATAGGCCAAGCGGATACATAGCTAAAACGGTTAGTGCCACCAACCAATGCATAACAATACTTGGCCACCCGTACTGGGTTTTGCTATTTCTGATTCTGTGGGTAAACGCCATTAGTGCTTCCTGCAATATTCTAAATTTTCGCTTTGTTTTAACTTGAATAAAGGTTAGCCTACTAACCCTTATTCAGCAAATGCATGATTTAAATAAAAGCTATGCGCAAGGTGCATAATGAGAAGCTTAAAACTTAGAAATATCGATTTGAATTTGTTGGTTGTTTTGGATGTATTGCTTGCCGAGCAACATGTATCTCGCACCGCGGAGCGGCTGAATATGAGTCAGCCCGCGGTGAGCAGGGCGCTTGGGCGCTTGCGAGAAACACTGAACGACCCGCTATTGATTCGTACTGCATCGGGTTTCACGCTGAGTTCTCGAGCTGTACTGCTGCGAGGTGAGCTGGATATCGCATTGCGAGATATTGAACGCGTTATTGAACCACCAAACTTCAACCCTAGCACTGATGATAGTTTAATTCGCTTAACTGGTTTAGATATGGAAATTGGTTTGTATTTTCCAGCTTTAGTAAAGCGGCTACGGAAATTGGCGCCGCTAATGCGCTTTGAAGTAGTGCGCCAAGAGCATGATAGTTTTCCAATGTTAGAGCGTGACGATGTACATTTTAGTTTAAGTGGGTTAGCTCCTATGAGCGCGGAGCACAGTTTGCATCGGAAAATGCTGCAAGAGATGAAGGTTGTTTGCTTAATGGCTGAAAACCACCCTTTAGCGCATTGCCCCATGACAGCTGAACAGTACGCAAACAACCCTCACGGCTTAGTTTCTATTACTGGCCGTGGGCCAGGCACGATGGAGAATGTACTTGCGCAGCATGGCTTACAACGCAGAGTTGCGTTACGCCTATCGGGTTTCACATCGGTAGCTGATTTCCTCGAAGATAGTGATTTAATCTTCACTCTACCTGAACGATTGGCGGAACGAATTGCAGAGGGACGAAGATTAGTAATTCGGCCACTACCGGCACCACTAAAAGCGAGTTCTGTGCGGTTTTATCTATATTGGCATGAGCGTTACCACAACGACCCTCGAATGATTTGGGTTCGGGAGCAACTCTCGGCAACACTTAGTTGATTTTTGAGAGGATTCGGCAGGTTAAAATGTAGTTCGCTTAGCTGTTTTATTAGCCCTGTTTTTTCTATTTTAGTTAGCCATTAAAAACTTAAAAAAGCTAGCTGCGACACGGGCTGTCGCAGTATTGGGTGATAAATAAAAATCAACTAAAATATTCTATCTTGAGGGCTTATATCTTTGTTGCTCATTGGTTCGTCTGTCGGTAAAGTTAGCTTAGGAATGCGGAAAAAAAAAGGAGTTTGCATGACTACTAACAGCGCTCGAATGACCATCACCAGACAGTGGGAGCTGTTAAAGTTGCTACCAAATCGCCCGCCGGGGGCTACCTCGCGTGATTTGGAGCAAACACTTTCTGGCGAAGGCTTTGAAGTGAGCAAACGCACCGTTGAGCGAGATTTATCGGAATTGAGCCGCTTGTTTCCAATTATCTGCAACGCCAAAGGGAAACCTTACGGCTGGTATTGGGCAAAAGATGCAAGCATTGACATGCCGGGGATCTCGGTTGCGGAAGCGTTATCGCTCTCATTAATTGAGCAAATAATGAAGCCATTGATACCGAAATCGGTGATGGATTCAGTGCAGCCCCGTTTCCGGCAAGCAAAGAAAACGTTGAATGGGTTGAAGAATCCGCAAAAACTCTCATGCTGGACGGAAAAGGTAGCGCATGTGCCGGCAAATTTGCAGCAGCCTCCGGTTATTAAACCACAGGTGCTGGAAATCGTACAAAATGGGTTGGTCCATGAAAATGTGTTAGAAGTAAAATACCAATCTATGCGTAAGCAAGATATGAGTAACTTACGGCTGCACCCTCTTGGGTTAGTGCAACGTGCCGCAGTTACTTATTTGGTAGCTTCAGCAGAGCCCTATGAACAACCGCGCCTATTTGCGCTGCAACGTATAGAAAAAGCAAAATTAACTGATAGTAAGGCTATTGCGCCCGATGGCTTTTCATTACAAAACTATCTTGATTCAAGTGCTCTGAAGTTCGATTCAGGTAAAGATATAGTATTGAAAGTGAGGCTGTTTTCAGACGATGTTGTGCGATCATTAACGGAAAGCCCGATTAGTGATGAACAAGAAATTAGAGCGGATGAAGAGGGTGCTGTGCTAATTGCCAATGTTAAAGATTCATGGCAAGTGCGATGGTGGTTACTCTCATATGCGGAGCTTGTTGAAGTGTTGGCGCCAGAGCAGTTACGCGCCGAGGCGGCCCGCAGGCTTGCTCTAGCAGCTGAACGTTACGCCGATTAGCAATCGTTAAGATAACAGCTAGTACAAATGAAGCCGGTTGCATGTGCAGCCGGCTTTTTTGTGCGTGCTCACTATATCTACCCTGTTACTTTACGCAGCAGAGCGCGGCTTATAACCCGCATTTTATCGCGCGAAGAGAAGCGTTTTAAGGTGCTCTTCACTACGCCACTAGTAAACCGAGTGCGCTTCGAATAATCAATGCGAACATCTACTAATACAGTTTCACCACTTTTTGCTGCGTTAATGGCTTGAGCTACTTTTTTTGCGCACTCTGCGTTGTTGGTGATAGAAATGAAAGTGCAGTGGGTAGCTTCAGCTAGGGCTTTAATGTTTAACGGCTTCAAAACGGTGCATGTTTTTCGGTTATAGGGAATTTGCTGAGCTTGGGAGATTTGAGAAAGCTCGCCATCGTTAAACACGAACACCGGCACACCTAAGTTTAATTCGCTGGCCGTGGCCATTTCTAGCCCGGTCATGCGTAATGCACCATCACCTACCACACCCACAACTTGGGTATCAGGTTTCGCTAGCTTGGCCCCAATCACGCCCGGAATGCAGTAACCCATAGCGTTGAAATCGCTAGGCGAAATAAACTTTCGCGGCCCGTGAATAGGCATTAATTCGGCCATTAGAAAAGTATGGTTGCCATCATCGGCTACTAAAACGGCATCATCATCTAGCTCAGAGCGTAAGGCGTTAAAAAACACTGCTGGATTAACCCGATCGCCGCTTTTGTGGGCTAACCACTCTTCGTTGTATTTGTGCTTCCACTCTTTTATCGTGCTCACAAGGGCAGCGCTATCGCGAGGTTTACTCTGTGTTTGTAGGTATTCTAATAATAGTGGCACCGAACGAGCCGAATCACCGGTAATCGCTATTTTGGCTGGAAAATTAGCACTAAACACTTCTGGGTTGATATCTAGATGAATTAAGTTTTCTGGTACAGGCATGCTGTAGCTGCCCGTTGGAATTTCCGCAAAACGAACACCAATGGCTAGTAAGCAATCGCAATCGGTAAACGCATGTTCGGAAGCTGGCACCGCGTATTCGCCGAAGCCCATTCCGGTGTGTAACGGGTGATTTCCAGGAAATACACTTAATCCCTGCAATGTAGTGCATACGGGCGCGCCCAAATGCTCAGCAAGCTCAATTAATTTAGCACTCGCGCCGAGCGCTCCCCAGCCCACAAATAGGCCGGGTTTTTTAGCGTTAGCTAACATTTCAGCGGCTTGTTTAAGCAGTGTTTTATCTACCTGCTGTGCCGCGGAATCGGCATCAAATGCCTGCATTCCCTCAACCTGGCCGAGAAAGTTACCAATGTTGTAAGGCAGCTCAACGAATACCGGCCCAGGTTCACCAGAAGTAGCTATACGATAGGCTTCATAAATCGTTGGTATTACTTCGGCATGCGATTCGATGCGAAAGGTTGCCTTGGTAATGGGTGAAAGCAAGGTGTGTTGATCCATATCGTGCAATTGGTATTTATGCCCGCTCTCAGTGTGAATACCACCCGATATCACCAGCATTGGAATACCATCGAGGCCGGCTTCGCCTATACCACTCGCTGCATGGGTTACACCAGCCGCGGGAACTATAACCATAGTACCAATGCTCTCGCCCATGCGGCTCACCGCATCGGCCATAAACGCACCTGCACCTTCATGGCCTACTAAAATAGGTTGTATGCTATCCGAGGCATTTAGTTCATCGTAAAGCTCGGTGTTGTGTACTCCAGGAATACCAAAAGTATGTTTCACACCGAGTTGCTCTAGCGCATAACGCGCTAATGCTGCACCTGATTTGTTCATTTTATTTCCTCTTGCCGTGCTATCGCCTGCGCGGCCCGGCGGCCATTCAAAATACAATTAGATAAAAAAGTGCCTTCAAGGGAGCGAATACCGCTAATGCCACCGCCGCCAAAGCCCGCGGCTTCGCCTGCCGCATAAAGGCCAGGAATAGGCTTTCCTTGCAGATCGAGCACTGAAGAATCGAGGTTGGTTAACATGCCACCCATACTTTTGCGGCTCACAATGCGCTCACGTATCGCAATCAGCGGCCCTGCTTTCCTATCTACTATCGGCTGAAACGCGCAAGTTCTTAATTTATCACTACGCCATTGCCGTAACTGCTGAATCTTTCTAAGTTGATCATCGTTCCATAAATTTGGCCCGCGGCGAATGTTGTTATCATAATTGGCAACATCGCGTTGCATGGCGTCTATGTCTAACTGATCATCATTAGCCAGTTTTTGCATTTTTTCGGCTAACTCAGGCAGGGTATCTGCGCATACTACATCTTCACATTCATTCACCATCCATTCTACCAGCGCATGGTTACCCCGTAAGGTTTGCCAGATGATTTTCAAGAGCTTTTTATCGCGGAACAATGGGTTTTCATCGGTGCCAGATACCGCCATTTCTTTGGCAGCAATTTTCCAATTCATTACTTGCCAAGTATATTGCCCCGGCGAATGGCCAGTGCGTTTGCACAAATCGTGGGTATCAAAGCCGGTTACCATGGGGGCGGGGCCAATGCGCTCGCCTTTTGCGTTTAGCCAAAGCGCCGATCTGGGTGGAATTAAACTTAATCCATGGCGCGGAAATTTTGGTTTAGGGTGAGCGATACCCGCCGCGTAATTCCACATTTGCCCGAGGTTAACCACTTGCCCGCCTACGTTTCGAACTTCATCATGCAGAGCACCATCGGCGGCTGGCGAAACCCCGTTCAGAATGTTTTCAGGAAATGGCCCATAAATGGAATCCCAATGTTCGCGAACACGATCAAGGTTGCCGTTAATGCCGCCACTACAAACGATAGTGGCCTTGGCTTGAACCTGAAAATCAAAAGATGTTGAGCTATCGGAAGTTCCGGTTCCTATACATCCTCCAATAGCACCGCTTTGCACATCGCGAATGAAACTGTTCACGCGATGTTTATGGTATATTTTTAACTTATCGATATGCCGATGCGTGCGCAATTTCGCAATCAATGTTTGCACAACCCCGCGGCCACAACCCCACGCAATATGATAGCGGGGTAATGAGTTGCCGTTGCCAACATTGCCCCGCTCAACCCATTGAACGGCAGGGAAAAAGCGAATGCCGTGTTGTTGCAGCCAATCATAAACATCAGTTTTACAGGCATATGCATACTCTTTTGCCCAGCGCTGGCCCCACATATCATTTGCGTTAAACTCTGCGGCTCTAAGCCAATCGGCGAGTAATAGCTCGGGTGAATCCTTGATTCCATTTTTCCGTTGCTCGTTGGTGTTAATTAATAGCATACCGCCAAAGGCATCATTTGCTTGGCCACCAAAATTAGCTTCGGGTTCGGCATCAACTAATATCACCGATTTGCCCGAATCGAGCAGTTCCAGTGAGCTCACTATGCCGGCTAACCCCCCGCCAATAACGAGAGTATCGGCGCGATAAATCTGTGCCTCGGAAGAATTCATTGATTACACCATGTAAAAACTATCGAATAGCAGTAAACTTACCAGATATCGTTAACGAATTTTATACATTTTCCGCGCTAAAACTAAAACCATTCAATTCGTGGCGTGATAGAGAATAGCGGCTTAAACACAGAAACAATCGTTTTATTAAGGCAATTATGTTGATAACTGTTAGCAAGATTGCGCTTGCTCCTATGCTGCTAATGCAAGGCAAGCGAGTGCGTTTAAATACACCGCGCTTGCCCGAGCCTGAGGGCGAACGCAGTGGTGTGATTTGTGGCGAAAAACCAGCGTTGCGAGTATTGATTTGTGGAGATTCAGCGGCTGCCGGAGTAGGGGTTGCCGCACAGCATCAAGCCCTGTCGGGGCAATTGGTGGCTGAGTTACAGCGGCGTTTCCCTTTGCGGCATATAGAATGGCATTTGTGGGCGAAAAATGGCGATAACAGTGCTGTTGCGCTAACTAAGCTGCATTTGAAAGCCGCGCAGCAGTTTGATGTGGTGGTTACTTCCCTGGGCGTTAATGATGTAACCGGAAATGTGCCAACAGCACAGTTTCGCGATTGCCAACAAGCAATTGTGCAATTGCTGCAGGAAAAATTTCATGCATCGCAAATCATTTTAACGGCATTACCGCCCATGCATCTATTTCCAGCTTTGCCGCAACCACTACGTTGGTTTCTTGGCCAACAAGCACGCAGGCTAACGCATGAGCTAGATACTGTAGCGGCTGTGAATCATGGCTGCGAAGTACTCGATGTAAGCTTTCCTATGGATGAGGATGTAATTGCCAGCGATGGTTTCCATCCGGGCTCTATCGGCTATAAGCTATGGGCGCAGGCAATAGTGCGCAAGATAGAGGATACTCATGGTTAAGTTTTCAAATTCGATTAGCTATATCACGCTTGGAGTTGATAGCTTAGAGCGCTCATTAGCGTTTTATCGCGATGGCTTAGGTTTAGCTACGAAGGGGATTTTTGGCGAAGAATTCAATAACGGTGCGGTAGTTTTCTTTGATTTTCAGCCAGGCCTAAAGCTTGCCTTGTGGCCGCGTAAAAGTATTAGCGAGGAATGTGGTGTGCCTCTAGGTACACCTGATTCGGCTGGCTTCATGCTGGCGCATAATGTAGCCAATGAAGCTGCGGTAGATGCCATTGTGCAGCAGGTTATTAATGCTGGCGCCACTATTGTAAGGCCCGCGAAGAGCTTTGGTTGGGGTGGCTATGGCGCCGTGTTTCAAGATCCTGATGGCCATCTGTGGGAGGTTGTTTGGAACCCTCACGATAGCGCCTGATAATCGCTCAACAAAATCCGCTTTAGGCGCGCTTTAATCTTAACGCATTTGTAAGAACAAAAATGCTCGATAAGGCCATGGCACCAGCCGCTAATATTGGCGATAGTAAAATGCCAAATACCGGATATAAAATGCCCGCCGCAACCGGCAGCAAGCTTGCATTGTAAGCAAATGCCCAAAATAAGTTTTGCTTTATGTTGCGTAAGGTTTTTTGGCTAATTTCTATCGCCGCCACCACAGCGCGTAAATCACCACGCATTAACACCACATCAGCCGATTCAATGGCAATATCAGTGCCGCTGCCTACCGCTATGCCGGTATTAGCCTCAGCAAGTGCGGGCGCATCGTTAATACCATCACCCACGAATGCCACGGGGCCAAATTCATCACGTAATTGCTGAACGGCGGTAACCTTGCCATCGGGTAGAACTTCGGCAATTACTTTATCGATACCGAGCTTAGCCGCGATTGCATTCGCTGTTGCTTGGTTATCACCAGTAATCATTGCTACTTGTAGGCCAAGAGAATGAAAGGCCTTGATAGCTTCAGGAGTACTTTCGCGAATGGTATCCGCCACAGCAATAATAGCAGCGAGTTTGCCATCTACAGCCGCATAAAGCGGAGTTTTACCCTCGTTCGCTAGGCGCTTAGCGGTGTCGCTAAAAATAGCAACCGAGATATCCAGCTTCTGCATATAGCGATCGGCACCAATGTGTACTTGAGTGTTATGTTTTGTATTAGCGGTAACTTTTGCAACAGCTCCCATACCAGAAACTGATTGAAAATCGATGCATTCAGCAATTTCGATACCTTTATCGAGTGCAGCAACAACAATCGCATTGGCAATTGGATGTTCTGATTGTTGCTCTACCGCAGCAACTAAAGCTAATACTTCAATTTCTGTAAAGCCTTCAACCACCTCGAAATCGGTTAGCTTTGGTTTACCTTCAGTGAGAGTTCCTGTTTTATCCAGGGCTATTACTTTACTATCGCGCAGGGTTTGCAGCGCTTGGCCTTGGCGGAATAACACACCGCGCTCAGCCGCACGGCCGGTACCCACCATAATGGATACGGGAGTAGCTAAACCCATTGCGCAGGGGCATGCAATAATCAAAACCGCTACGCCATTCACAAGCGCAAAGGTGAGGGCAGGGCTTGGCCCAAAGAAAAGCCATACAATTACTGTAAGCACTGCAATGGCCATTACGATAGGGACAAATATTGCAGTTACTTTATCGACCAAAGCTTGTACTGGTAATCTTGCTCCCTGTGCTTGTTCCACCATTTTAATAATTTGCGCAAGCAGAGTATCGGCACCAATTTTCGTAGCTTTAAAGGTAAGTGAGCCATTACTATTTACCGTTCCGGCCGATACCATATCGCCGATATTTTTTGCTACCGGAATAGGTTCACCCGTGAGCATCGATTCATCCACATATGAATCACCGCTAGTTACTTCGCCATCTACAGCAATGCGTTCGCCGGGTTTGGCTTGAATTAAATCACCTAATTCAATATCAGCAATGGCAAGCTCTTGCCATTCATTGTTTCTTTTTACCCGTGCCGTTTTCGCTTGTAACCCAATTAAACGTTTAATGGCATCGCCTGTGTGGCCTTTTGCTCGCGCTTCTAGTAAGCGGCCGAGCAAAATTAAGGTAACTATTACTGCGGCCGCTTCGTAGTAAACGTTTGTGGTACCAGCGGGTAAAATGCCGGGGCTAAATGTAGCCACTACCGAAAATAGCCAAGCCGCACTAGTGCCCAGTGCTACTAAAGAATTCATATCTGGCGAGCCTTTTACTAAAGCAGGGAACCCTACTTTGTAAAAACGCCGGCCGGGTATAGCCAAAACTAAGGTAGTGAGCACGAATTGCAGTTGCCAATTAAGGCTTTGCCCAAGGTTTTGCTCTACCCAATGATGAATGCTGGGAATAAAATGGCTGCCCATCTCTAGAATAAAAACCGGCAAGGTAAGCAGTGCAGCAAACCAAAAACTTTGCTGCAACGATCTTAATTCAATGGCTTTGTGGTCTTTTGCTGTGGCATTAGTAGCGTGCGTAGCATCATGATCATCCGATTTAATTTCGGCTTGGTAGCCAGCAGCCTTTACTGTGCTTTGAAGCTGCTTTGGTTCAACGCTGCCGCTAATAAATTCGACAACAGCTGTTTCACTGGCTAAGTTAACTTGTGCTTTATAAACGCCCGCTACATTTTGGAGTGCTTTTTCAACCTTGCCCACGCACGAAGCGCAGTGCATACCTATTAAATCAAGCTCTATGCGTTCAATACGGGCAGGGTAACCAGCCTTTTGCAAATTACTTACTGCATTGGCTAGCGCCTCAGAATCGTTATATTCAATATCAGCTTTTTCGTTGGCAAGGTTTACCGAGGCAGCGATTATGCCTTCGCTCTCTTGTATGGCTTTCGTGGCTCGGCTCACACAGCCGGCACAGGAAAGTTTGGTAATTGGCGCTTGAATAACCTGGCTCATACCACCCTCTAAGAATCTAAGCTATGATGCTTAAACTATACCTTATTTGTTGAAATAGCTAAATGAACATCAAGGTTACACATGTGCAGAAAGGTGTGCAGAAAGGTGCGCAGAAATATAAATAGAGAAGGCACAGGAAATGAATAGTTTAGAGTTAAAAATTCCACCACTCGTTCTAGTATTGATTATTGCCACCGATATGTGGCTATTAAGTTGGATATTTGGCAGTTGGTTAGAGCTGGGGTGGCTATTTCTAACACCCGCAGTGCTCTTGTGGCTGAGTATCGCTTTTGGTGTTCTATTGCCGGTACTGGGTGTGCTTGAGTTTCGTAAGCATAAAACAACGGTAAACCCCATGCAGCCCAAAGAAAGTGTTGCTGTTGTAAAGAGCGGTGTTTACCGGTTTACCCGCAACCCAATGTATCTTGGTTTTTTCTTCCTGTTGCTTGGCTTTGCGCTATGGTTAGGGAACTTGGTTGCATTTGTAATGTTGCCCGTTTATTTGTGGTTTTTAACGCGTTTCCAAATTATCCCAGAAGAACGGATTTTGCTCGATAATTTTGGCAAGCCCTATGCAGATTACATGCAACAAGTTCGCCGCTGGGTATAAATTTAAACAAAGAGGTTTTCGTGAAAAATAAGATAACTTTGCTGAGTTTGACTGGATCGGACGGTAATCTCACCTCGCTATGACAGAAAAAACCAATGATAATTAATGAATTACTTGGTACAAAGCCAGAAAACAAAAAGCCCCGCTATTGCTAGCAGGGCCTTTCAAATAATGGTGCCCGGAGGCGGAATCGAACCACCGACACGGGGATTTTCAATCCCCTGCTCTACCGACTGAGCTATCCGGGCAAACCGCGCATTGTGCCTATTTCGTTGCTTTGTTGCAGCAACATCTCAATGCGGCGGGTATTAAACTCGTTTTGCGGTTAGGTGTCAAGGCTGCGGTGGTATTTTATTGAAACTTCTATTACTAGAAGCCTTTTTAATACTAGGCAGCGCTTATGAAACGCACTGTTTGCGAAACGAGTTAAATTTTAAGGGCGAACTTGCCCATTACCGGTAACTACAAACTTCTCGGTAGTTAGCGATTGTAAGCCCATAGGGCCATACGCATGGAGCTTAGAGGTAGAGATACCAATTTCTGCACCTAAACCTAGCTGGCCGCCATCAGAGAACCGTGAAGAGGTATTCCACATGGTTACAGCTGAATCGATATCGCCAATGAATTTGCGCGCAGTTTGCTCGTTCTCAGTGCAAATAACATCGGTGTGGCCGCTCGAGAACTGATGTAAATGTTCAACCGCATGGTTGTAATCATTCACTTTCCGAACCGCCAGCTCTAAGGCTAGGTATTCTTCACCGAAGGCATCATCGGCAATGTGTTCAGCACCTTCAAAATATTCTAGTGAGCCCGAGCAGGCGTGAATCTTAACCTTCTTTTCAGCTAGTGCTTTAGCTGCCATTGGCAAGAACTTATCGGCTACTTCGCTATGCACCAACACCGCTTCAAGGGCGTTACACACACCTGTACGTTGGGTTTTGCCGTTCAGCAGCAACGCTAATGCTTTATCCAGATCTGCATCTTTATCAACATATAAGTGGCATACACCTTTGTAATGCTGAATCACTGGAATCTTGCTGTTATCACTTACATAGTGAATTAGGCCTTCGCCGCCGCGTGGAATTACTAAATCAATGTAATCGCTTTGCTTTAACAGTTCACCCATCAAATCACGATCAGGCGAGGGCACAACAGTTACCACATCTTTTGGCAAGCCGCTGGCTTCAATAGCACTGTGCATTGCTTCAGCAATTACTTTACTAGTACCAATGGCTTCACGGCCACAACGCAGAATTACAGCGTTGCCTGATTTAAAGCATAAAGCACCTGCATCGGCCGTTACATTTGGGCGAGCCTCATAAATCATGCAAATCACACCTAATGGAATACGCATTTTATCGATGCGCATACCGTTTGGGCGCTCTTCCAATAGGTAGCTTTCACCAACTGGATCGGGCAGAGCGATAATTTCTTCAATCGCTTTTGCCATATCTTCAATGCGATCGGCATCAAGAGCTAAACGATCCATCATGGCTGCATCTAAGCCTTTCTCTTCACCTTCGCGTAAATCTTTGGCGTTAGCCAATAAGATTTGTTCTTGATGAGAGCGAATGCTATCGGCCATGCGTTGTAAGGCTGCATTTTTATCTTCGGTAGATAAAGTTGCAATTGAACGAGCCGCTTTTGCAGCACGTTTCGAAATCTCAGTAGCTAACTCTGTATTACTAATTTGGTTACTCATTTTTTCTCCATAACATTAAATCGTCGCGATGAATGACTTCGCTGATAGGGCTATACCCGTATGCTTCAGCGATGGCACTGCCCGATTGCCCTTTAATATGAATTAATTCATGGGAGCTGTAGCGGCAAATACCCTTAGCGATCGTTTCCATGTTTTCTGCGCTCCGAACGAGCACTGCATCGCCGCGATCGAAATTACCTTCTATACCGACGATACCCGAGGTGAGTAATGATTCGCCTTCGTTGCGAATTACATCTACAGCAGCGGAATCGACTAAGATTTCGCCTTGTGCAATTAGCGTATGGCGTAACCAATGCTTCTTATTACTTAACGGGTTTTCTTTTGCTTTAAATAGCGTGCCCGGGTTTTCGTTTCGAAGTAACACTTCGAACTTACTGCCCTTACGGCCGTTTAATATGTAAGTGTCTATGCCGTGAGCGGTTGCCTTCTCGGCAGCCTCTACCTTAGTACGCATTCCGCCTGTGCCTACGGCACTTGCAGAACCCCCGGCCAGGGCATAAATACTCTGATCAATTTCTTCAACTACCGGAAGTAGGGTGGCATCTTTGTTTTTGTTTGGATCTTTATCGAATAAACCATCGATATCAGAACAAATGAAGAGAGCATCAGCATCAACAACGGTAGCAACCATGGCCGCTAAGTTATCGTTATCGCCTACTTTCAAATCATCGGTAGCTAATGCATCGTTCTCGTTTGCTATTGGCATAATGCCATTTTCGAGAAGCGCATTTACGGTGTTACGAATGCTTATGTAGCGTTCGCGATCACGAAGATCGTCGTGAGTCATGAGAACTTGGGCACAGGGGAAATCAAAAAAGCGTGACCAGCTTTCCATAACTTGGGTTTGTCCTACAGCCGCCATGGCTTTTTTAAGAACAACCGGAACTTGTGTACTTTCTACTTTAAAATGATGTCGGCCTGCTGCAACGGATCCTGATGACACCAGGACAATTTCTTGTCCGCGCTCACGGCATTCATTAATGAAGCGAGCGATGGCGAGAAGATATTTTGAACTGCATCCGTTACCATCTGGCGCGATTAGAGCACTGCCGACTTTTATCACTGCTCTTCGCCAGGCTGGGATTTTCATATGAACTCCATACTGAACTAACGAAGCGTACATACTAACATAAACGGGGGTTAACCTCCACCGAGCCCATTCTGAAAGGCCTAGATAAGCCATTTCCATCATGAATGGGAGGTATTAAATGTATTTATAAAGCGAATGAGGTAGGTATGTTATGGCTAGTTGGATATCAGCATAATTATTCAATTAAAGCGCAATAAACTCCATTTCTGGCGGTTTGAATAAGCACTAAAAACTGAGTTTTTTAATATAATGAATTTGTTGTTTTTACCGAGAATTTGCTTATTTTGCTTCCGGCGGAGTGTATCCTTCGACATCAACTTCCTTTCCTTGAAACAAAAACGCTTCCATTTGTTGCTCCAAAAATACTCGAGCATCGGCATCCATCATGTTTAATCGTTTTTCATTGATTAGCATGGTTTGTTTCTTTTGCCATTCAGCCCAAGCTTCTTTGGAAATACTGGAAAATATTTTTTCACCAAGCTCACCGGGATATAGCTGGAAATCAAGGCCTTCAGCTTCTTTCTTGAGGTATTCACAAAATACGGTGCGGGCCATTTTCTACTCCAGTTTTTAAATGTTGTTTTTAGCTCGAGTGCCAGTTGAACTGCCAACTTAAATACCAGTGCTAAAAATATCGAATGTTCACGCTGAATATTAGCACAGCCCCTAGTTTACTCGCTAGGCTTGCTTGTGCCGAGCCAATTCTCTTCAATAAACACCCGAATCGGCGCTGGTAAACCCAACGCTAAAAACTCCTCTCGGCTGGTAATGCGGGTTATTTGTTGATTCGAGCTTTCATACCGCGCCTGCTCTTCGCCTAACGCTTCAAACAGCTTTTCTGCGCCGCCAGGCACGGGGAGCTGCCAAACCATGGCTTCGAGTTTGTAATGGCTAAATACATGTTTGAACTTTCCTTTTAATTTGGCACCTTTTGGCGCTACCAAAACTTCTGGCAAACTCCATAATGAAGCCCAAATACCCTTACTAGGACGTTTTTCGAGAACTAGAGCATCATCTTCAAGCCAAATAAAGTGGCCCTGTTTAGTGGGCGTTAGTTTTTTCGCTTTTGGGGTAGGGAGTTCTTCTATTCTATTTTCTTGATAGGCTGTGCAGGCATTAGAAAATGGGCAACTGTAGCAATCTGGATTGCGCTTCTTACAAAGGGTTGCACCGAGATCGAGAAGCCCTTGAGCAAACCTACGGTTATCCGTTTGTGGTGTTAATTCTTCAGCACGTTGCCACAATGCTTTATTTACCGCACTTGATGTAGCTTGCCCCTCAATACCAAAAAGGCGGCAAAATAATCGGCGCACATTGCCATCAACAATTGGGCCATAGGCATCGTAGGCAAAAGAGCGAATAGCACCAGCAGTGTAACGGCCAACGCCAGGGATCTTCTCGATAGCCGTTAACTCGTTTGGAAACTCACCATTAAGCTCGGTAACTATGTAGCGCGCAGCTTTTTGCAAGTTTCGAGCGCGCGAGTAATAGCCCAAACCTTGCCAAAGCGCCATAACCTCATCTTCGCTAGCGTTTGCTAAACTATCGAGGGTTGGGAAGGCCTGCATCCAGCGCTGAAAATAGGGGATAACTGTGGCAACCTGAGTTTGTTGCAGCATAATCTCGCTAACTAATACGCGGTAGGGCGTGGCCGGCTTTTGCCATGGCAAATCGTGGCGGCCATGGTTTTTTTGCCAAGTTAGAACGGTATCAGCGAATTCGCTCAGATTCAGGTGGTTTTTACTTTTATTTGATTCTTGCATGCGAGTTTGCTTGTTTTTCCTTCAAGAGGTTGGATAATAACGGCCCGTTGAGTGTAGCAGGTTCGTTAATAAGCACGCCATGCGGTTAGCCGAAGAATTTTGAATCACAGAGGTAGATATGAGCAAAACACCAGAACAGCATAAAAGTAGTGGAGAAACGCCAGAAAAAACTGAAAGTGGCCGCTACATGCGCCAAGTGCGTAGTTTTGTTCTTCGCGAAGGGCGGTTAACCAAGGGCCAAGCGGGTGCCATGGAACGGCAATGGCCGAAAATGGGTATTGATTTCAAAGGCGAACTACTCAACTTCGACGCTATTTTTGGCAATAGTAATCCGGTGATACTCGAAATTGGCTTTGGTATGGGCAAATCTTTGGTGACCATGGCAAAAGCTGCGCCAGAAAAGAACTTTATTGGTGTAGAAGTGCATACTCCGGGTGTGGGGGCTTGTTTACTCGAAGCTGAATTACAAGAGGTGAGTAACCTGCGAGTAATAGAGCACGATGCCGTAGTAGTTCTAAAAGAATGGGTTGCGGATAACAGCCTCGATGGCGTGCAAATATTCTTCCCTGATCCGTGGCATAAAAAGCGCCACCATAAGCGCCGTTTAATTCAACTTGATTTTGTAGCGTTACTGCGCAAAAAGTTGAAAAAAGGCGGTGTGTTGCATTTGGCTACTGATTGGGAAAACTATGCTGAGCACATGCTCGAAGTGATGAACGAAGCACCCAGCTATAGCAACCAATCAACGGACGGCACTTATATTCCTCGCCCAGAAGAGCGGCCATTAACTAAGTTTGAACAACGTGGCCAGCGCCTTGGGCATGGTGTTTGGGATATGAAATATACTGCTATTTAAGAATCTTCAGTGAGCAAATCACTGAGCACCTGGTTTAAGTACAAACGCCCGGTTTCAGTGGTTTGCCATGTATCAGCTGTACTTTCGATAAAACCTTTATTTATTGAATCGGCGAGTGCTTTTTCGGCCATTTCTAACGGTAAACCTGTAAACGCAGTGAACTCAGCTTTTGGCACAGCTGCAAGCAAGCGCAAGCGATTCATAAAGTATTCGAAAACGCGTTCATCGGGCTCCACTTGCCATTGTTTAAAGGTAAAATTGCGGGTTAAATCCAGATAACCGCGCGGGTGCTTTACCTTCTCGGTACGTATAATTTTCTGCTCGTTTGGAAGCGTAATTTTCCCATGAGCACCGCAACCTATTCCTAGGTAATCACCAAAGCGCCAATAGTTGAGGTTGTGTTGGCCACGATGGCCGGGCTTGCCATAAGCACTCACTTCGTATTGCTCATAACCTGCCGCCGCGAGGCGAATGTGGCCTTGTTCATAGATTTCCCAAAGCACATCATCGCTTGGTAACACGGGTGGTTTACTGGCAAACATAGTGTTGGGCTCAATGGTAAGTTGATACCAAGATATGTGCGGCGGGTTAAGCGCAATAATGCCATCTAAATCAGCCATTGCCGTAGCTAAGGTTTGCTCTGGCAGCCCATGCATTAAATCAAGGTTAAAGCTTTTTAGTGGCAATGAGCTAGCATGCTTCGCCGCTGTTTCGGCTTGTTCTGGATTATGAATCCTTCCTAAACGCTTTAGTTGCTGATGCTGCAAACTCTGTACACCAATAGATAAGCGTGTTACCCCGGCGTTGGCAAAACCAGCAAAACGCTCGGTTTCAAAAGTGCCAGGGTTGGCTTCTAAGGTAATTTCGATGTTCGCGCTGAAGGGGATGCGCGCTTGAATACCTGTTAGTAAACGCTGAATTCCTTCAGCGGAGAATAAACTGGGTGTACCGCCACCAATGAAAATAGATTGTAGCTCACGCCCTTGCGCATAGTGTAAATCAGCATCAAGATCATCAAGCAAGCAGGCTATATATTGCACCTCAGGAATTACTTCTGGTTGCGCATGGGAGTTAAAATCACAATAGGGGCACTTTTGCACACACCACGGAATGTGAACATATAAACTCAGAGGTGGAAGTTGCATTTCGCTTACTATCATGAAGTTTTCCAGTTGAAAAATGTGTAATCGATTTGGTTAGTTTACGTTAGCTGCTTCACTAGTAATTTTAATGCTTTGGCGCGATGGCTAAGCACTTGTTTTTCGCTTTTGCTAAGTTCGGCAGAAGTACAATTACGCTCAGGCACCCAGAATATTGGGTCGTAACCAAATCCACCTGCGCCTGCTGGCTTTTCAGTTAACATTCCTTCCCAGCGGCCATGGCAAACGATGGGAGTTGGATCGCTGGCGCTTTGCATGAATACTAATACACAATGAAATTCAGCTTGCCGCTGTTCGGCGGGAACACCCTGCATAGCGGCTAAAAGTTTCTCAACATTATCGTTATCAGTGGCATTTTCGCCAGCGTAGCGCGCAGAGTAGATACCTGGGGCGCCACCAAGCGCCCTTACCGCTAGCCCGGAATCATCGGCGAGCGCAGGTAAACCTGTGCTTTCACAAGCGTGCCGAGCTTTAATGATGGCGTTTTCAATGAAGGTTAAACCGGTTTCATCGGCATCGCTAACATTAAGCTCTGTTTGTGGTGTTACTTGCCATCCAAGGGGTGCCAGCAGCTCGGAAAGTTCAGCTACCTTCCCCTTGTTGCCTGTAGCGAGCACGAGCTCTAATGATTGTTTACCCTGCATTTATCACCTCAGCTAACATCCTAGAATTAAGTTCGCGGCGATTATAGCGCACTTCGATGGCTGTGTTATTATCGAAAGCTGAATCGTTATTGTTAAATAATTAATGGTTACACCATTCCGAAAAGAAAATTTCTAAAGAATGAATTAGCCAAAGAAGGAAGCCTGAATCTCTAATGGAAGCTGTAAACCTACTTATTCTGATTGCGGGTGCATTACTAGTTGTGAGCATTTTAGCTGTGCAGTTTTCTGTGCGGGTTGGTGCGCCGCTGCTTTTAGTTTTCTTAAGTGTAGGTATGCTTGCCGGCGAGGAAGGGGTACTTGGGCTGCAATTCCATAATCCAGATGTAGCTTTACTTATAGGTTCGGTAGCGTTGGTTATCATTCTCTTCGATGGTGGCTTGCGCACGCATCCCGAGCGTTTTCGTGTTGCTCTGCGGCCTGCAGCAACCTTAGCGTCGTTAGGCGTGCTCATTACTTGTTTAATTACTGGCTTGGCGGCAGCATGGCTGTTCGGTTTTTCCTGGATAGAAGGATTGCTGCTTGGCGCTATTTTAGGTTCTACCGATGCCGCGGCCGTGTTCTCAATTTTCCAATCGCAAAAACTGAGGATTAAAGAACGCGTAGGCTCAACGCTTGAGATTGAATCGGGAAGTAACGACCCAATGGCGGTTATGCTTACCGTAACTTTAGTTGCAGTTCTGGCTCAGCCTGATGTGCCTCTTGATGCTTGGGTAGTGTTAACTTTTCTGCAGCAGGCTGTGGTGGGGGCTTTGGTAGGCTACTTAAGCGGCAAGGTTTTTGTATACGGTTGTAAGAAGCTCGATTTGCACGTTTCGTTTTTTCCGCTACTTGCGGTAGCAGGCGCAGTTACCGTATTCGGTTTAACGGCTCAGTTTGGGGGTAGCGGCTTCCTTGCCGTTTATTTAATGGGTTATATCGTTGGCAACGCGCGGCTTCCACAAGTTATTCATATTCTTCGGGTGCACGATGGGTTGGCTTGGTTATCGCAGATTGTGATGTTCTTAATGCTCGGCTTGCTTATGACGCCGTCTTCGATACTGGATATTCTTGTTCCTGCACTTATTTTAGCGGTAGTGCTTATCTTTGTAGCTCGCCCGCTTGCGGTGTTTATAAGTTTGGCGCCGTTTCGATTCCCGTGGCGCGATCAGCTGTTTATAAGCTGGGTTGGTTTGCGCGGGGCGGTTCCTATCGTATTAGCCCTATTCCCTTGGATAGCGGGGCTTGAAAACCAGCAGCTGTATTTTGAAATCGCCTTTGTTGTAGTGCTTGTTTCCTTAGTAGTTCAGGGTTGGAGTATTAGTTGGATAGCCCGCAAACTAGGTTTAGAAATACCAGCCGAGCCAGAGCCTGAATACAGAATGCCGCTCGATAGTATTCACTCTAAAGATGTGTTGGAAGTTGTAGTGTATGAAATTACCGACGATTCGGCTGCTGCAGAGCACCACTGGGGTGAAATAAACTTACCTAGAGATGCTGATTTTATCGGTTTAATTCGTGATGGTGTGTGGGTACGAAGTGCTTCAGATCCAACATTGAAAGCGGGTGATTCGTTAATGGTTATGGCCGCTTCTGATGATGTTAGCAAGATCAGTGAAGTGTTGGCTTCAACCGGAACCAGTAAGCGAATTAACCGTAAATCGTTCTTTGGTGATTTCGTGTTGAATGCGGATATAACACTAGCGGATTTAGCTGGTTTCTACGTGTTACCGGAAGAGGGCGGTGAGGAATTAGATACTAAAATTAGTGATATATTTGTGCGCCGCTTCCACAGAAGAGTGGTTATAGGTGATCATGTTGTTTTGGGTAATCTAGTGTTTACTGCCCGAGAAATTGCAGATGATGGCACGATTTTGAAAGTAGGCGTGAAAGCCGCAACAAGTTAGTTACGGCTTGCGCTTGATTAAATCGGGCCTAATCCACTTAACGATAAAATGTGTGCGTGAAGCGAAGCTCTTCGTTTCTATCACCTTGAGTTATCGTGATAAAAAAGCGCAGGCGATCATCGTTGTCGTGGCCAACTTCGCTAATATAATAAATAGCAGGCTCTTCTACAAAACGGCGAAACTGCAGGTTAATACGTTGGCCTAAACTGTTAAGCGCGTAGCCCTGAATTGCCACCCGTTGTGCCGGATTATCTTCTCGAGCCGTATCTAATACTGAAATATTAACAAGCCCACGAGCGTTACTACGGCGAATGTTGTAGCGCGTTGCAACTTCAGGTTGCAGCATAGTGCTTGGAAATGCGCTGTAATGCACCTGCCAGTTACCGAAATTTTGATACTGCCCACCCTGCACTTGTTCTTGCCCCGTTTCTTGTGCTGAAGTTGATGTTGAAAGCAACATCGTTCCTGCACAGATAACGGTTAAAGCTAAACCTTTTAAGATGTTCATTTCACTTTCTCCAATGGTAAGGCGCGCAAGTGATGCAGGCCTAATGGGAAACCGTATGCAGCTAGCTAAAACGAAACTAACTAATACTCACACGGATAAACTGCACAATAATAATTAATACTAGTACGGAAAGATCGAGCCCGCCGATCGGTGGGATAATTCTCCGAATGGGTGAGAGCATTGGTTCGGTAAGCTGAGCCAAAACAAATTCCATAGGGTGGCGGCCTTGGCTAAACCAACTCATTATAGCGCGTACTAAAAGTACCCAGAAAATAAGGGTTAATGTGGTGAGTGCTACGCTATGTAATGCGGCTAACACCAAATTCAGCACAGTGTATGGGAAACTACCCAGTTGCAGATGAATTAAAATGAAGATTTTCAATGCAGCAAGGGCACAGACTAAGAACGCTGCGGCAATATCAAAACGGCCGATAGTAGGAAACACACGGCGCAACGGGTTTAATATTGGCGCTGTTATTTTTACTATAAATTGCGATACAGGATTAAAATAATCAACCTGCGCGAGCTGCATCCATAGGCGTAAAATCACCGCCATAATGTATATATCAAATGCGGTTGTAATTAAAAATTGCGCGCCATTACCCATTGTTTCTTCCTTTCATAAATTAACGTAGCTAAATATAGAGTAGCTAAGTTTACAAAAACTCTGCTTAAAAAAGCTTTGCCATTTCTTGGTTGCGAGCAACAGCTGCTTCCACGGCGCGCTTGGAAATTTTATTTAATTCAGCCTGTTGGTACACCTCAACGCCTTTGGCGGTTGAGCCACCTTTACTGGTAACTTGCTTGCGTAAATCTACCAGCGAAAGCTCACTTTCGCTCGCCATTTTTGCAGCTCCCAAGCATGTTTGTTGCACCATTGCTCTGGCTTGCTCACTATCAAAACCAAGATCTTCTGCGGCTCTTTGTAAGCTATGCATGAACTCAAAGAAGTAAGCAGGGCCACTTCCGGCAACAGCGCCAAGCACATCAATAGCATCTTCATCTTCTAGCCAAATAGTGATACCCACATAATCGAATACTTGGGTAACAAAATCGCGGTCTGCGTTAGTTGTATTTGTATCGGCAACTAAACCGGAAACACCCTCACCTACCAACGATGGGGTGTTTGGCATCACACGAACCAAGGCGATATCTTTGCTGAAATACTCGTAGTAGCTATCCATGCGCAAACCTGCCGCAATGGTGATAATTAATTTTTTATCCAAGTTAGGAACGTTTTGTTGCAAATCTTCACATACATCGCGCATTAACTGGGGCTTAACCGAGAGCACAATAACATCGGCTTTGGCCGCTATTTCATGGTTATCTTGGCTAGTGACAATGCCATACTTTTCTTCCAGCATATCTAGTTTTGGCCGGCTGGGGTTACTAACAATTATTGAGCTGGCGGGATACCCACCTTTAATCATGCCACCCAGAATACTTTGCGGCATATTACCTGCACCGATAAAACCAATGGTACGTGTATTGTTGCTCATAATAATTATTTCCTTCTTTTCGATAAATTTTAGCAAATTATTTGTTTTTCGCTGAAGCTAACTATTTATTTCTTGCTCCGAATAGGGCTGTTCCAACTCTTACCATGGTTGAGCCATACTTTATTGCCAACTCTAAATCATTACTCATACCCAAGGATAAAGTATCAACTTCAGAATGCTGTTCCTGCAGTTGCCGGTACGCTTTTTGAAGTTGCTGAAAACTATGCTCTTGCTCTTTTGCAGTGGCCTCAGGATTAGGTATAGCCATAATTCCGCGCAATTGTAACCTGTCTGCCGATGCAATGCTGGCAGCTAGAGCATTAATATCATGCAAACCAACACCAGCTTTACTGGCCTCATTATCTATATTGACCTGAATTAAAATATTTAAAGGGCCGCGCTTAGCTGGCCGTTGATCATTTAACCGACGAACGAGTTTTTCGCGATCTATGCTGTGTACCCAATCGAAATTCTCGGCTACATCTTTTGTTTTATTTGATTGTAACGGGCCAATAAAGTGCCAGATAATATCAGTGAGCTCATGGAGTTCGGTGATTTTATCAAGAGCCTCTTGCACATAATTCTCACCGAACTGGCGCTGGCCGGCACCGTAGAGTTCGGCGATAGCGGATGCTGGTTTCGTTTTACTGACCGCAAGAAGTGCGATACTGTCAATGCTGCGGTTTGCAGCCTCGGCGGCATGCTTAATTTGTTGTTTTACCTCGGCGAAATGCGTGTGCAATGCAGAGTGTGATATTTCTGTTGATGTTGGCATTGGCTTAAGTTGTCTTCTTCCAGTTAATTTTGAATAAGAGTTTTATATGGATATCAAACAATTACTTGAACACAGCGTGAATAATAAAGCATCTGATTTGCACCTTTCGGCAAATGCACCGGCTATGTGCCGTATCGATGGCGATATCAGTAAGATTAACACAGACCTGCTCGACTCTCGACAAATCGAAGCAATGGTTACGTCGGTAATGAATGAGCGGCAGTTAGCCCAATTCAAAGAAGATCTGGAAGTCGATTTCTCGTTTTCGGTGCCAGGGCTGGCGCGTTTTCGGGCTAATGTATTTATGCAGCAACATGGCCCCGCTGCAGTTTTCCGCACCATTCCTGATCGAGTGCTCAGCCTTGAAGAGCTTAACGCACCAGAAATATTGGGCCGTATTTCCGAATACCCGCGTGGCCTTGTTTTAGTTACTGGGCCAACAGGGTCGGGTAAATCAACCACACTCGCCGCCATGGTTGATTATATTAATCGCAGATATCCGTTTCATGTGCTCACTATTGAAGATCCAATAGAATTTGTGCACGAAAATAAGATGAGTTTGATTAATCAGCGCGAAGTGCATCGAGATACGCACAGCTTTAGTAATGCTTTACGCGTTTCTTTGCGCGAAGATCCGGATGTTATTCTTGTTGGCGAATTGCGTGATTTAGAAACCATTCGTTTGGCTCTTACAGCCGCAGAAACAGGCCATTTAGTGTTTGGTACTTTACATACCACCTCAGCACCAAAAACTATTGATCGAATTATCGATGTATTTCCGGGTGATGAAAAATCAATGGTGCGTTCGATGCTCTCTGAATCGTTGCGCGCTGTGGTTTCGCAAATTTTGATTAAAAAGCCCAACGGTGGCCGCGTTGCTGCTCATGAAATAATGTTGGCTACTCCAGCGATTAAAAACTTAATCCGCGAAGATAAAGTGGCGCAAATGTATTCTTCGATTCAAACTGGTGCCGCAATTGGTATGCAAACCATGGAGCAAGCGCTGAATCGGTTAGCGGAAAATGGTGAAATTAATCAAGATCAAGTGAAAGGTAAGTTGGGGCAAATTACTTAGGGCACTCAACTTATGTTAAAACAGCTAGTGCCGCTAGCTTAGTTTTTCGTTAGAATACGGGCCTTAAATAACGATCTAATTTCATTGCCGCATAAGTGCTTCCGTGGTTACTATTGCGAGTTCTGCGGTAAATTTTGAGGCAAAAATAATATGCGTGTTTTGGGAATTGAAACCTCTTGTGATGAGACCGGTATTGCGATTTATGATACCGAGCAAGGGTTGTTATCCCATGCTTTATATAGCCAAGTAAAACTACATGCTGATTATGGTGGTGTAGTGCCTGAGCTGGCCTCGCGCGATCACGTGCGCAAAACCCTACCATTGATTCGTAAAGCGTTAGCTGATGCTAACCTAACCGCTGCAGATATTGATGGTGTTGCTTATACTGCCGGGCCGGGTTTAATTGGGGCTTTACTTGTAGGTGCAACTATTGGGCGTAGCTTAGCATTTGGTTGGAACGTTCCTGCTGTGGGCGTGCACCATATGGAAGGGCATTTACTGGCGCCAATGTTAGAAGAAAAACAACCTGAATTCCCATTTATCGCGCTTTTGGTTTCTGGCGGCCATACTCAATTGGTGCAAGTGGATGGTATTGGTGAATATATCTTGTTGGGTGAATCAGTGGATGATGCAGCTGGTGAAGCGTTTGATAAAACCGCAAAGTTACTTGGCCTTGATTATCCAGGCGGGCCTCGGCTTGCGGCAATGGCCGATAAAGGCGTTGCCGACCGCTTTGTATTTCCAAGGCCAATGACCGATAAACCGGGCCTGAATTTTTCATTTAGTGGTTTAAAAACTGCGGCGGCGCAGGCGATTGCAAAGAATGGCAAAGATGCGCAAACGCAAGCAGATATCGCTCGAGCATTTCAAGATGCAGTTGTAGATACGTTAATTATTAAATGTCAGCGAGCGCTCAAACAAACGGGCTTAAACCGTTTAGTAGTGGCTGGTGGTGTAAGTGCGAATGTGCGTTTACGCGCCATGCTAGAAGAAACTATGCATAAACGCGGTGGCGAAGTGTTCTATCCGCGCTCAGAGTTTTGTACAGATAACGGTGCGATGATTGCGTTCGCCGGAGCGCAGCGCTTAGTAGCTCAGCAAACAGCCGATTTAGAGGTGAAGGTTCGGCCGCGCTGGCCACTTACAGAATTAGCTCCGCTCTAGTTTTACCTTAATCCCATTCTTAACGTTTATCAGTTGCCTTAACCAACAACTAATAGACGAACAAAAGGCTACTCCGAAGATTTGTTATTTGTGGGTGGTTTTTTCTTCGTTTTTTTCTGAAAGCTCACTTCGGTTCCTCGCCATAAACGCACGATGTTAGTGCGATGCCGCCAGATGATAAGAGCTGCCAACATGAGCGCTGGAATGGTGTACTGGGGTTTGATGAGCCATGCATAAACTGGCGAAAGGGCAACTGTAATGAGGGCTGCTAGTGACGATACTCGGCTTGCCCAAAATACCATTATCCAAGTAACAATGAGTAAAATCGCCATTTCTGAAGCTACTGGGAACATCGCACCAAGCGCAGTAGCAACGGCCTTTCCACCCTGAAATTTGAAATATAGGGGATAGATGTGGCCTAAGCAGGCAGCAATTGCAACCAAGCCCAAGAAAATGGGGCTCAAATCAAGATAATATGCCGCCCAAACAGGAATCATGCCCTTTAGAATATCGCCAAGTAGTGTTAAACCTGCGGGAACAGGGCCGCCGAGGCGATATACATTGGTGGTTCCGGGGTTACCCGACCCGCGTAAGCGTGGGTCGTCGAGACGAAATGCTTTACACACAATAATCGCACTACTTAAAGAACCAAGTAGATAAGCAAACACGATCATAAGAAGGGCGAGGGCAGACATTAGCTTTTTTGCGCGTTCCTGTTGCGTTAAGATTAAAGTTGTTCTGCAGAACAGAATATCAGCAGAATAAAGTTTTTTTTCCGTAAAAGCTAATCGAAGCGAGCATCAACGCGCGAAAAGTGGCTTAATATAGAAACTAAATTGTAACAATGTTTTAAGAGTAGGAATTGCGCGTGCGAGATTTTGTGAGTGTTGAAGGCTTAGAAGTTTTGGCAGTGATTGGGATTTTTGAATGGGAACAAGAAATAACCCAGCCGCTAATCATTGATTTAAAAATGGCCTGGGATAATCGCCCAGCTGCAAAAAGTGGTGCTATTGAAGATGCCCTTGATTACGATGCTGTGCGAAAAGCAGCTACTAGCTGGATTTCTGCAAAGCCTTGGGGGCTAATTGAAGAAGTAGCAGAAATGCTTGCGGCGCGCATTATGGAAGAATTTAGCGTTACTGAACTTGAAGTTCGAGTAGCAAAGCCAACCGCAGTTGCTGCGGCGAAGACGGTTGCGGTAACCATTTTCCGTAAACGTGAAGAATGATAACAAGGGCTGATGAACAACATGGCTACTGAAAAGCTAATTAGTATCGGTATAGGTAGTAACATCAATCGTGAAGCAAATATTCGCGGGGCTGTTTTACATCTTTCTAGGCATTACCCGCTGTTGCAAGTTTCACCTGTATACGAATCGGAAGCTTTGGGCTTCACCGGGCCACCGTTTTATAATTTGGTAGTGAGTTTTTTTACCAGCAATACGCTTTTGGAAGTTCAACAGCAGTGTAAAGATATCGAAGAAAGTTTTGGGCGCCCGGCAGAAACTGAAAAGTACAGCTCAAGAACGCTCGATTTGGATATTTTAATGTTTGGTGATCGAGTGCAAGAAAATTCCGCTAACGGTGAACCTGATTTGCCACGTTCAGAGATTTTAACCAGCGCATTTGTGTTAAAGCCGCTTGCGGATCTTCATCCATTGCACAGGCACCCCACCAAAAAACAAAGCTTTCAGGAATTGTGGAAGTTGTTCCTGCACAGCGATGAAGGCCAACAGCAAGCGCTTACGGTTGTTTCGTTTCGCTGGTAAAAGAAGTTAACAACTGCTCGAGAACTTGCTCACGTTGCAAATTAAGTTGCTGGCTTATTTCTTGATTTTGGAAGCCTGCTGCCATGATTTTTTGCACATCAATATTGGCCATTGCCGCAAGGCCGTTTTCAAGCGCCCGGAAATCAGGCCGCTGCCGAATATCGCTGCCACCAAAGATAATCTGTAAACATTGCAGTACTGAATTGAATTGCTCGGGCCGCCGCCAGCTATCGTTTCTCTGAAAAATAGTAAGTAATTGCTTCGCGTTTAGCGCAGGCTTTTCTGGCTCAGTACCTTGTAACTCAGTACCTTGCAACTCAGTACCTTGTAACTGAGAAACGAGCAATTCAGTTTCCTTTGCAGTACGTTGAAAACGCTGTGGTACTTTAAAAGCACTTGCTATATCTATGTTCTCGGAAAGCTCTGTATGCAAATCGATACAAAGCATAACGTAGCGCTGTAATACCTTCTCTTCTCGGGCTTCTGCCGGCAAATCTTGAAGCGATTTGCCACTTAGCTTTTGTAATTGTGCTAGCAATAGGCTTGTGGCCGTGAGGTTCATGCTCGAAGGGTTATTAGCATTTTGCTTGCTATCGGCATCAGCATCTTTAGATAGGAGAACACTGAGCGCTCCAACTTTATGTAGTGTTTGCAAGTAAACTTCAGGGTTCGCAGTTAACAGAGCTTTATACGTTTCTTGCCAAACACGCTCTGCGGTTAACGCTTGAAGTTCTCCAGAAGCCACCATTTTTTGCATCAGCGCCATGGTTTCTTCGGCAATATTGAAACCCATTTCGTGAAAGCGCGCTAAAAAACGAGCAACGCGGAGCACACGTAGCGGGTCTTCGTGAAATGCATCAGATACATGGCGTAGCTTACGGGCTTTGATGTCGGCAACACCGTTGTAAGGATCGTAAAAGTTACCATGCTCATCTTTTGCAATGGCATTGATTGTTAAATCGCGGCGCAGCAAATCTTCTTCTAAGGTAACATCGGGTGCCGCATAGCAGGTGAATCCAGTGTAACCGGGGCCTGATTTACGCTCTGTTCGAGCAAGGGCATATTCAGCATGAGTATGTGGATGCAGGAAAACTGGGAAATCATTACCAACGGCGGTATAACCCTCGGCAATAAGCTGCTCAGGGGTAGCGCCCACTACTACATAATCGTAATCAGCAACGGGTAATCCAAGTAATTCATCGCGCACGGCGCCGCCAACAACAAAAACCTTCATAAAGTTCCTAGATGATCATTACTCAATTTATCGAGCCCCTAGCATGGAGCACTAACACGGAGCACTAGCGCGTACCATTATCAGGCAAAATTATTACTCAGAATCATTGCCAATCTTCGTGGTGATTGCAAGGATTGTAGCAGGCTGCTACCTTGCTGTACTCCTGTTTGCATTTTTATGTGTAGGTTCCTAACACTATGTACCATGATTTTTTTGGCTTTACGCAAGTGCCATTCTCTATCGCGCCAGATCCTGATTTTTTGTTTCTCGGGCCCCGGCATCGCGAAGGTTTGGCTCATTTGCGCAACGGCCTTACGGGGAGCGGTGGGTTTTTATTACTTACCGGCGAAGTGGGCACGGGTAAAACTACACTATCACGAGCTATTTTAGCTGAACTAGGTGATTCACTCGATGTTGCCTTCGTGCTGAATCCAATGTTAAGCGAACGAGAGTTGTTGGCCACTATATGTGATCAATTTAATATCCCAGGCCGCCATGAAAAAGCCTCACTGAAGCGTTTAACAGATCATTTGAGCCGATTTCTTCAGGAAGCAGGAGAGCAAGGGCGAAACCCTGTTGTGTTAATTGATGAAGCGCAACACCTTTTACCTTCTGTTTTAGAGCAACTTCGCTTGCTTACAAACCTAGAAACTGATTCTCGCAAACTTCTAAGCGTAGTGTTAATTGGTCAACCCGAGTTACAAGAGCTGCTGCAGCGTCGAGAACTGCGGCAAGTGGCACAGCGTATCGTTGCTCGCTACCATTTATTACCCCTCACCATTGCTGAAACAAACGAATATATTCAACATCGTCTGAATCGGGTGGAAGCAACTGAAAATATTTTTAATACGGCAGCACTAAAAGCAATTTGGCATTTTTCGAAAGGAACACCGCGTTTAATTAACTTGGTATGCGATCGCGCGCTACAAATTGCCGCACGGGAAGAGCAGCGGCAAGTAACCGGTAAACACGTATCTGAGGCGGCGAGCTCATTAAGTTTCGCGCCATCAGTGCAAAATCGCCAGCGCAGCGCTAGTTTGAAACTATCCTCTATTGCAGCAACTGTAATATTTGCGGTTACTCTGGCTTTCCTTGGCTGGGCAGGCTCTCAATATTTTGTTGGGGATAATGATTCCAGTGCTGAAACTAATACTCAGCAAACGCGGAGCTCAGGAACAACAGTAAAGGCAGATGTTGGGCTTGGCATGCCTCTTTTGCCAGCAATAGAGGCATTGGCGGAAAGGTGGGATGTTGCCAGCTTCGCTAATGCAAGTGAGCCGTGCCAGCAGCTACTCGATGTTGACCTTGCTTGTTTACGCGCTAAATTTAGCATTCCAGAAGTAGCTCAACTCGATACGCCAATGATATTTGAAGGTGCTGCTGAGCGGGTTGGCCAATTCTACCTTTTACTGGGTTACACACATGATTCCAACCCTTGGCAAGTTTGGAATGGTAAACGCCTGCATAACCTTTCTGATAATCAATTCAATACGCTTTATTCAGGAGAGGCCTTACTGCTTTGGCAAGTGCCTACTTATGATGATCTTGCCGAAGTAATCAGAAATGGTTTGGCCGATCGTGTGCCATATTCATTGCAAAACCGCTCGGTGGAACGGCAACTGCAATGGTTGCGGCAAAGCCAAGCTGCGCGCATTCAGGAAATTGAACTAGAAACGCCAGAATCAAACAAACTTACTGCCGTAGAGTTAGCTTTGTTAAGCAGTGCTCACTATCAGCAGCGGCCACGGTTACGTGATTCTGATATACGCGTTTCCGAGTTTAACAAGGTAACGCAGCCACGGGTAACCTACCTAGGGGCCGCGGATACTTTGGAACAATTAATTATTCCTCAGCAAGGCCTAGCGATTCCACGGCAGCTGTTGGCTGAAGCTAATGAAGGAAAACCCGCACGTTTTGGGCAGAATGAAATTGAGGTTGCAGCTACGCAACCAGGCATGAATGAAGAAGGCGAACGTTTGCCTACGCAGCAAGTGAATGTATCGGAGAGCAACAACCTTGATGATGTTTCACCACGAATTCGAGCACTTTTTGATGAGGCCGTTGCGGAAGTAGGCATTCAAGATGCTCAGCGTTCACAAACAAATACTCAAGCATTGCGGCAGTTGCATGAGCTAACGGCAGCAGAACGCAGAAGTTTACCGCGCTTTCAATATAACTCGCACATGTTTAGCGGCCGCACTCAGGAACGATGGATTCGGATCAACGATAGAATGCTCCGCGAAGGCGATCGGCTTGGTGATTTGCGCGTGGTACAGATAGAAGCGGCACACACGATATTTGGCTTTCGAGAAATTTTATTTCGTGTTGAAGCACTTGAGGATTTAACTGATTAGAAACACTTGCGAACTGGTTGTACCTTTGCGATGATACACTCAAATTAAACAAGCGTTTGAAAATAGCCTAAGATGAAGCTTTTAGCTAAGTGTATAGGCGATATAGACGCAGATAGCCTGTTCTTCGGAGTTTCAGGCACAATCAACGGGAGTTTGTTATGAGTGATTATCGCGTGGCATTACAAGATATGAATTTTGTACTGCATGATGTTTTAAAAGTAGGTGATGATTGGGCTGCAATGCCAAAGATGAGCGAAGTTATCGATCCTGATACCGCTCGCGCTATTCTTGATGAAGCGGCGAAGTTAACCTCTACCCTTATCGCACCAAATGCCCGCGCTGCCGATGAAGAAGGTATTTCGTTTGCCGATGGCGTAGTAACGACACCGCAAGGTTACAAAGAACAATTTCGGCAACTTGCCGAAGGCGGTTGGGTGGGCGTAACTGCTAATCCTGATTTTGGTGGTATGGGCATGCCGAAAGTGCTTTCTGCGCAGTATGAAGAAATGATGTGCGCTGCCGATATTTCATTTTCTCTTTATTCTGGATTAACAGCTGGCGCGATTATGTCGCTTGATTTGCACGCCAGTGACGAACTGAAAGATACTTATCTGCCTCGCCTAGTAGCGGGAGAATGGACAGGAACTATGTGCCTAACGGAACCTCATGCAGGTACTGACCTAGGCATTATCCGCACTAAAGCCGTTCCAAACAATGACGATAGCTATAGCATTACCGGCACGAAGATATTTATCACCGGTGGTGAGCACGATCTTACCGAAAACATTATTCACTTAGTGCTCGCGAAGTTACCCGATGCACCGGCGGGAACCAAAGGTATTTCTCTGTTTGTAGTACCAAAATTTTTGGTTAATGAAGATGGTTCACTGGGCGAACGGAACGCAGCAAAGGCCGGTTCTGTGGAACATAAAATGGGTATCCATGCTTCGGCTACCTGTGTGATGAACTTTGATGGCGCTCAAGGCTGGTTGGTAGGCGAACCACACCGTGGATTGGCGGCTATGTTCACAATGATGAATTACGAGCGCCTAGGTGTTGGTATTCAAGGTTTAGGTGCTGCGGCTCGCTCTTATGGAACAGCACTAGATTACGCGTTAGATCGCCGCCAAGGGCGAGGTGCGAAAGCAACTCAAGAGAGTAATGCAGAAGCCGACCCGCTAATCGTGCATGGCGATGTTCGCCGCATGCTGTTAACGATGAAAGCTTTTGTTGAAGGTGGCCGGGCGTTTTCTAGTTATGTAGGCCAGCAGCTCGATCGCGCTAAATATGCTGAAACCGCCGAGGCGCGTGAAGCAGCTGAAGCTTTGGTGCAGTTGTTAACACCTGTAGCCAAGGCATTCATGACAGATACCGGCTTAGAGGCTACGATTGCTGGCCAACAAGTATTGGGTGGCCATGGTTTTGTTCGCGAGTGGGGCCAAGAGCAGTGGGTTCGCGATTGCCGTATTGCGCAAATCTATGAAGGTACTAACGGCATTCAAGCGCTTGATTTGCTTGGCCGTAAAATTGTAGGTTCAGGTGGTGCGCTATTGCAGCCGCTAGCACAAGAGATTAGAACCTTTTTAGCGCAAGAGCCAGGCCAGTGGTCTGCTGAATTCAAGCAGCTAAATTCGGCGGTAATTGAGCTTGAGCGTGTTTCAAAAGATGTGTTAACTAATTTCCGTGATGATGAAAACCTTATCAACAGTGTGGCGGTTGATTACCTAAATCTTGTTGGTTATGTTGCTTATGGTTACTTGTGGTTACGCATGGCGCAAGTTGCAGAGGCAAACAATGAACTTGGTGATTTTGCCACCAGTAAAGTTAAAACTGCAAAGTTCTATTTTGCTAAACTTCTGCCACGCATTCACGGAATTGTTGCTTCGATCGATGCAGGTTCGCAAAGTTTGTTTGATTTAAATACCAGTGAGTTTTAACTGGGCTCGCTATTTTAGAACTGTTTTAGAGTTTTAGTAAGCGAAAACCCTCGGACATCTGAAGCGATGTTTCGGGGGTTTTTTGTACCCCCAAGTTGGTGTTTAACTTGCCATACAACAAAGTTGCCAGAGCGAAGTGGATAGCGTATTTTAACTTTGTTGTTATTAAGGATACTCATACTACACACTTATGATCGATTCTCCCTTTAGTAAATTGCGTAACTTACAGCCCCCGGAACCAGTGGAACAACAATTGAGCTGGTTGCGCGGAATTGTTATTTGTATCGCTTGGGTTTTACTTTGGCGAGTTTCGTTCGTGCTTGAATATGCGCCATTTACGAGTATTTGGTATCCTCCCGCCGGGTTAAGCTTTGCCGCTATTGTTCTGTATGGTTGGCGAGGTATGGTGCCGGTTATAGTTGCCAGTTACATCACTGCGTTCTGGATAGACGCTATGTATGGCCTAGATTCTGATTTGCTCGCATGGTTCTTTAACAGTACATCGTCTACCCTGGCGCACGTTTTCTCCTATGCGGTTGGCGCGCTATTTTTGCGTCAGTTTATTCGCATGCATGTTATTCGAACCCTGCCAGCAATTATTTTAGGATTTTTAGCCCTCGGGTTTATCACTTCCTTGTTAGCATCATTCTTCGGAATTCAGGTGCTGATCAGCGCCGGAACATTGTCCATTTTCAATCTCTACAATGATTGGCTGCTACGGTGGGTTGGAGATATGGTGGGTGTATTAGTACTTACGCCACTTTTCCTCGCTCTATTAGTTTGGAAAACACCGATGTACTCAGCTTGGTTGCGGCGGTTACGCATTAGTACCCAACCGGCACCAATATATCGTTACGCGATGAAAGTGACAGTGAACTTAACACTACTGCTGTGTTTTATTGTGCTTTCTTGGTGGTTTGAAAATCCAGATGTAGCCTTTGGTGTTTTCTTTTTAGTGATTCCGCAAATGTGGATTGCATACACGGAAAACGCGTTGCGGGCTGTTTTAAGCCTTACGATTTTTTGTGTTGCGATTGCTTTAGGCGTGGCTTTATTCTCTCTTGATGAGAGCGCCATTATTTATCAGTTTGCGGTTTCAGTTATTGCCATTACCGTTTACTACGGCCTTGCGGTTCCCTTGATGCTCTCGCAATCACAGAACTTACAATATCAGACGCAAAATGATCATTTAACCGGTGTTGCCAATCGCAGTTACTTTTTAGATTCAGCCGAGGAAGAATTTGAGCGCAGTTACCGTAACGAATTTCCCGTTTGCCTTTTGGTTTTCGATATTTGTCATTTTCGGGCGATTAACAATAACTATGGTCATATGGTTGGCGATGAGGTGTTGGTTCAGGTATCGAAATGTTTGCAAACAGAGCTGCGGCAATCAGATATTATTGGCCGGGTAAGTAGTAATTCATTTATGTTACTAATGCCTGCACTGCCACTAGATTCGGCGAAGCGATTTGCCGAGCAAATGCTGTTAAAACTGAGTTATATCAATATTGAACGGTTAAAAGAACCGCTGAACGTTAAGTATTCGGTAATTGAAATCAAGCCGAACGAATCGGTAGATAATGCAGTGCAGCGGGTATCTGAATCGTTGCATCAAAAAAAAGCAAAAGAAAATATCTATTCTAGAACTTTGCGTTGATTTCTTCCGTTAAGGCCACAACTTGTTCTGCAGGGAGCGGGCGAGAATACAGGTAGCCTTGTAGAGAATCGCAGCCAAGCTCAAGTAGCAAATCTCGCTGCTCATTGGTTTCAACACCTTCTGCAACCACAATTAAATCGAGCTCTTTCGCTAAAATGATAACAGCGGCTGCAATCGCGTAATCGCGGTTGTTCGTTACCATATCGTGAACGAAACGCAAATCGAGTTTGAGTTCAGTTATAGGGAATGCTTTTAAGTAAGAGAGTGAAGAGTAACCGGTACCAAAATCATCAAGGGAGAAACGAATACCAAGTTGGTTAAGCTCTTTCATGAGCTTCACAATTGCTGTGGTATCGGCGATTAAAGCACTTTCGGTTATCTCAAACTTTAACTTCTCAGTGGGAGCCTTGGTCATCTGCAATATAGCCTGCAAAGTGTCCATAAAATCACTTTTTAACATGTGTTGAGCGCTGATATTTATAGACAGTTCAAGGTCGTTCATAACAGGGTGCCCACCCCAATCGGCGAGCTGTTTGCAGGAAAGTGCAATCACTTGTTCGCTAATATCTTCAATGAGATTAGTTTCTTCGGCAAAATCTATGAATTCATTTGGAGAAACCATTCCGCGCTCCGGATGATGCCAACGAACTAGCGCCTCTGCAGCGATTGCTTTGCCTTTCCGATTTACCTGTAATTGGTAATACATTTCAAATTGGTTCTCGGTAATCGCAACTTTTAGATCGTCGTATAACAAGGCGCGCTTGCTAGCACTTTCTTGCATCTGCGGATCGAAGTAGCGCAAGCTTCCCCGGCCAAAACTTTTTGCTTTGAACATAGCCAGCTCGGCTTGATTGAGAATATCGAGTTCATGAGGATCTGCCCCACAATAGAAGCTCACGCCGATACATGCAGAAACTGTGATAGATTTATTTTCTAATTGGAAAGGCTGCTCGAGATTATTTTTGAATTCCACACTCGCGCGTTGCAGTTTTCGTAGAGCTGAATCAATATCAGTACCTAGTTGCTCTATAATTAAAACAAACTGATCTGCCCCAAGATGAGCGGCAGTATCGCCAGCTTCAATAAACTGCTGAACACGCTGGCCAATATGCTGTAGTAGTTTATCGGATAGCTCTCTACCGAGAGTATCGTTGGTATGTTTGAAATGATCGATATCGATAAAAACAATAGCACAGCAGGTTTGCTCGCGATCACAGCCAGCCACAACCTGCTCTATTTGTTTATCTAGGAACCTTCGGTTGGGTAAGCCACTAACCGGATGATAAAACGCCAAATACTCATTTTGCTTTTCGGTATCTCTGCGCGCATAAGTACCCGCGATAACCTCCGCGATTAATGACAATGATTCGATATGCTGATCATTATCAAAAATCAGTTTATTTTCGTGCACCATAGTTAAATATCCATAGTGCTTCTTACCATGCACGATCGGAAATAATACACAGGTGTGGTAATAATACTCGGGCTTTAAGTTTGGAAGAAAATCGTTAGCGAAACCGTAAATGGTTTTCTTGCTGTTGGGCTTTCGAGAGTTAGGTTCGCCATAGTTTGCCGGTACGGATTCTGCTTCAAGGAGTAATGCATGGGAAAAATCGAAAAACTCTCGCAGCTGAGTAAGCGCATTATTTATAGTGTTATCAATCAAGGCTACCGGTAAATTAATGAAACGAACAGTAATTTGCCCCACTGTTTGCTGTAGGTGTATGGATAGCGTTGAACGCTTTCGCAATAATGAGTTGGCAATTGTTTCTGCAATAATGCTCAGCAGCGATATGTGCTCTTCAGTCCATTCCGCATAGCTTTTTACAATATCTAAACCAAACATTCCCAACAATTTATCTTCCGTGCGCAAGGGAATCATAATCACGCTTTTAATGCCCTGTGGCTCTAGCAATTTTCGCTCTAGTGATTCGCTGGGAAGAACGGCAATATCACTAATGCAGGTTATCTCTCCTGCTTGCCATGAAGTGTACCAACCGCCGTAGGCATCAAGCGGAATATTTTTTAACTCATTAAGTTGGGGTGTTACCTTGGCTGCACACCATTCATGGGTATTATCAGCCACGTGGTGATTTTCACTAAAAGAAAATACATAACTTCGATCGGCGTTAAAAAACTCGCCGATTTGGGTGAGTGCGTTATTAATAGCCGCATCAATGTGTTCATTTTTGGCTGCCACAAACTGTGCCGATATCGACGCCATCATTTTGTAGAAGCTCAATTGTGTACTATGCTTTTCTAGCTTCACTGGGCTCACTTTTTTACTGAGAACTTTATTGTAATTGCGCCAGGTAAGCAGCTTAGGCATTAAATTGCGCAAAATATACATATACCTAAGGTAATAAGAAAACCTGATATTTCCAGTTGAAAAGACAATCTATACTTTTATTATCACTGCGTGTGGAAATTGTTGTTTTTTCTTGCTGGCAATATAACAATAGCAGAATTATTCGCTTCCTTGGAATCAGTATGGCTAACAATCTTAAATTTATGAATCTTCGCACTTTCCCGGGGAAGAGCTTTGTAGTTTTGCAACGGCGATACAAAGCCATTGCTATGGGCGTATTTGCTCTATTGTTTTTCTGGTTGAATGTTGTGCCTCTCGCGCTTGCCCAAGATTATGATATTGATAAAATTTCTCGTGCTGTGGTGCAGGTGAAGGTAGATGACGGAACCGGCTCGGGCAGCATTCTTATTCGCAATAACGAGATTTTGGTAATAACCAATAAGCATGTGGTTGAGGGTTTTACTGAAGTTAACATTGCTGTTCTTTCTGATTTAAACGCACCAGCTGAACTGAAATTCAAGGCTGAGTTGAAAGGTTTTTCTGATGAGTACGATATCGCTGTTCTGCGCATCGTAAGTGATTTGGAAGGAAATTTGGTAACTGCAGAAAAGTTATTACGGGGACAATATGGATTTCCATTTAGTGAATTAACAATGGCAGCTTCTGAGGCAACCGCGCGCAGAGGCGAGCACGTTGGTGTATTTGGTTACCCTGGAGCCGTTGAAAATGAAATGGTGTATACCACCGGAATAATTTCGGCTGTGCAGTATGGTGAATATAAAGGTGAACGTTTGCCGTTATGGTATCGAACTAATGCGGAAATATCCCCGGGCAACAGCGGAGGAACCGTTGTAAACAGCCGTGGTGAGTTTATTGGAATCCCAACCTATGTTGCTAATCAGGAAGTAACAGGAAGCCGCTTAGGTTCTCTGTTTGCGGCTGAATTTGCCCTAGCCATAATCGACAACGAAGCAGATTTGCTAAGCGATTGGGCGCTAGCGACAAGAAGCGATGATGAACGCTTGAATTTCAGTAAGGAGCCAGGGTTTGGTTCCGTTTCTTTGGATAGTGCTGCTTTGGCTGCTATGCACCAGCATGAAGTTATCTCGGGAGGCGATATTAACTCGCGATATTTAGGTGGCGAGTGCTTGGGCTACGTTGCATCTGCACCTGATTACCGAATGATGCTTACGGAAGCACAAGCGAACCTGTTCATTAGCTTTGTAAGCAATGAAGCATCAGATGATACCTCGCTTTTAGTAAACGCACCGAATGGCGATTGGCATTGCAACGATGACTACGAAAATACCTCTTTGAATCCGGGGGTTGTTATCGAGAATGCTGCCGTTGGCCAGTATGATATTTGGGTAGGTAGTTATCTAGCCGATCGTTTTATTACCGGCACTTTAGGGTTATCGAATGTTACCGTACTAACGGCAGCAAATTTAACAGCAAGCTTAGATATAAGCGGAGTGCCATACTACGGTGAAGCCAGCCTGGTAAGAGGCTTTACACCAGACCCTCATAGAGTTGATATTATGGGCGGTGGCTCAATAAATATAGCTCAGACGAATATCGAAAACTGCGTGGGTTATGTGAGTGAAAAGCCTGATTTCCGCTTGCGTTGGGAGGGTGCTAGTAGCTTATTGCAGTTTTATTTTATTGCTGAAGATAGCGCTTTAGACCCGGTATTGGTTGTAAACGCTCCTGATGGAAGCTGGTATTGCAATGATGATGCTAACAGCAACACACGCAATCCAAGCATAAAATTCAACAGTGCACGTAACGGAGTGTATGATATTTGGGTAGGTAGTTACCAAGAATCAGTTTGGGTTCAGGGTGAGCTTCGTATTACTGAACTTGAAGCGCGAGTAAATTAATGAATTTATGGATTGATGCCGATGCATGCCCCGTACAAATTCGCGATGTGATGTTTCGAGCGGCTACACGGAAAAAAATGCAACTAACCTTGGTTGCAAACCAACGGATAAAAATACCACCTTCGCCGTGGATAAAAGTTTTGGTGGTGGGTGCTGGATTTGATGTGGCTGATAATGAAATTGTTCGTTTGGTTTCGCCCGGTGATTTAGTAATCACCAGTGATATTCCGTTAGCCGCTGATATTATTGCGAAAGGCGGACAAGCTCTAAGCCCAAGAGGTGAGCTATTCACCAAAGAAAACATTGGTGCTCGTTTAAATATTCGTGATTTTATGGATACCATGCGTGCCAGCGGTGTGCAAAGTGGTGGGCCACCACCACTAAGCCAAACCGATCGAAAAAATTTCGCCGATCATCTAGATAGAATTTTAGCTCGCAATGCCTAAGCGTGTAACTTCGTAAACAGTGCCATAGTTTCCATATGAGCTGTTTGCGGGAACATATCAAGCATGCCATAGCGTGTTAATTGATAGCCTTGCTCTTTGAGTATGGCCGCATCTCTAGCCAGCGTTATTGGGTTACAAGAAACATACAATATTTTCTGTGCGCCCAAATGATTCAGCTGCGCGCAAATTTCTTCAGCGCCAGCTCTTGGTGGATCGAGCAACACCACATCGAAGGTTTCTTTCGACCAACTAAAGTTCGCTATTGGCTTGTTAAGATCGGTGCAGAGAAAAGCTACATTATTTAGCTGATTTTTTTCAGCATTTGCGGTGCCTTGAGCTACTTGGCTAGCGACACCTTCAATACCGGTTACTCGTTTTGCTTGTTGCGCTAATGGCAGAGTGAAATTCCCGAAGCCACAGAACAAATCAAGCACTTGCTCGTTGCCGTTAAGATTAAGCCATTCGATTGCTTGGCTAACCATCTGTTCGTTTACCTTTGAGTTAACCTGCAGAAAATCGCTGGCGCTAAAATCGATGGTTAGATCATTTAGTGCATAACTAAAATGCGGAGTTTCGGTATTTGTTGGGTGTAACTGTTCATAGTGTAAACGCTCTGGCTGTTCGCTTTGTCCATCAATGCTGAATTGCTCGTTATCAACTGGAGTGTTAGCTGAGGAAGCAGTGCTAGCAACGATAAGGCGAACACCTAGTTGTTCAGCCCAATCAAACCAAGTTCGTTGATCGCCTTCGTGCAAAGGCTGAGTAATGCGTACGATAATATTAGCTTGCTGTGCTTCGGCTATGAGCTCGATGTGACCAATGTGGCCTTGGCCACGCAGGCGAGGTAATAAATTCTGTAATTCACTAATAAGTGGCTGCAATTGTGGCACTAATATTGGGCACTGTTGGATAGCGGTTAAACGCTTGCTGTTGCGCTCGCGAAAGCCCAGCACTAACCCTTGTGATTTGGTGCGCGTAACCCCTAATCGTGCTTTTCGCCGATAGCCATAGGGTGCTGAATCAATTGCCGGGAATACCTGAGTTGAATCGGTAAATACATCAGCGCGTTTTAAGTGTTCAGTAATCACACTTTGTTTGAAAGCTATCTGTGCCGAATGCTCAAAATGCTGCAAGTTACATCCGCCACACTGCTCGTAATGCGGGCAAGGTGGCTCTACACGATCTTCACTAGCGCTATGTAAGGTGCTGATTACAGCGTTGTTGTATTTGCTGCGGCTCTGAGTTACCTGAGCGGTTACTTCTTCTCCCGGTAAAGCACCACTAATGAACATAGTTTTACCTTGAGCATCGCGGGCAACGCCCCTACCTTCATGGCTTAAACGAATAATGGTAAGGCCATTGCTAACATTGAGATCGCTTTTAGGAGCAGGCTGCTCAGGAACTTCCTGCTTTTTGGCTTTTACGTTTTGCGCGTTTTTCTTTAAGCGCTTTTCTTTCTGATAACGATCGAACAATGAAGCCATAAGTGCTAATACATTCCGTAAAATTTAAGGGGCAATCACTAGTTTACCTTAAATTAACTATCTAATCGCTTGGGTTGTGCTACTTTTAATACTGGAAGCTAAGTTATTGATAATTAATTTGGTTATTAAAGAAGCAAACAGTGGGGGTGGATGTGACAGGACTTTTAGGTTTAATTGTACTTATATTAGATATCTACGCGATTGTTGGCACAGTTCAAAGCGGTGCGAGTACCGGTAACAAAGTACTTTGGATTGTGATTATACTTCTTATGCCTGTAATCGGTTTTGTATTGTGGTTCTTGTTAGGGCCGAAAGGCTAGCTAGAATCTATTCGCTAAGAATAATTGAAAAGGGAGGCTTTATAGCCTCCCTTTTCATGCTCGTGTTGGATTAATCACCAAGTGATAACAATGTAGCGTTGCCGCCTACAGCGGTAATGTTATCAGTGAATGTTTTCTCGGTCATAAAAGCATACAAGTAATGTGGGCCGCCTGCTTTCGGGCCGGTACCTGATAAACCTCTGCCACCAAATGGTTGCACACCAACAACAGCGCCAACTTGGTTGCGGTTTATATACACATTACCTGCTTTGATACGCTTTGCTACATCATAAGCGAAACTCTCGTTACGGCTATGAATACCAAAAGTTAAACCAAACCCGGTATTGTTTATATCTTCAATTACGGCATCTAAATTTTCACGTTTAAAGCGAATAATGTGCAGAATTGGGCCAAAGTTCTCGCGCACAAGCTGGCTGATTGAATCAATTTCAATAGCTGTAGGTGTAACGAAGGTA
Organism: Idiomarina sp. A28L; assembly: GCF_000218785.1. GTDB lineage: Bacteria > Pseudomonadota > Gammaproteobacteria > Enterobacterales > Alteromonadaceae > Aliidiomarina. Next base: position 66,480 of record NZ_AFPO01000002.1, on the reverse strand, counting down.
CCGTTGCTTGTGAAATCAGGCATTGGCGCTTCTGCAATTAACTTACCCACGTGCTGAATATCAATGATGTGCTGTTCAAGGTTGGTTTTCGCAATGCCATCAATAACTGGGCCCACATCGGTTTTGTACTCGATTGGATCGCCAACCAATAGCTCTTGCATAGCGCCTTTGAGCAACTCAATAATGCGATCAGCAATATCATCTTGTACATATAGCACTCGCAAGGCTGAACAACGCTGTCCAGCGCTCTTGAACGCGCTATCAGCAATATCGGTTACTGCTTGCTCAGGAAGCGCCGTAGAATCGATTAGCATGGCATTCTGGCCGCCAGTTTCCGCAATCAATGGAACCAGTGCTCCGGTACGGGCAGCTAATGCGCGGTTAATCGCTTGTGCCGTGTTGGTTGAGCCGGTAAAGCAAACACCACCAATTTCATCTTGGCTCACCAAGTAAGCACCAACTTCAGCGCCTTTGCCTGGCAAAAATTGCAACACATCACCTGGAATCCCTGCCTCTAACGCCAACTGTACCGCTCGATAAGCGATCAATCCAGTTTGTTCGGCAGGTTTAGCGATAACGCTATTGCCGGTAGCTAGTGCAGCACTGATTTGGCCAAGGAAGATTGCAAGTGGGAAGTTCCATGGGCTAATACAAATAAAGGTTCCGCGGCCTTGAGCAAACAGTTCGTTGGTTTCACCGGTAGGGCCAGGCATCTTCTCGCCTTTACCCATAAGCTTACGTGCTTGTAATGCGTAGTAGCGGCAAAAATCGACAGCTTCACGTACTTCGTCGATACCATCTTGCAGGGTTTTACCAGCTTCTAAGGTACACAAAGCAATTAGCTCATGTAAATTTTCTTCAAGTAAATCAGCAAGCTTTTCTAATGCTTCAGCCCGAATGTTTACATCGGTATCGCTCCAGCGTGTTTGTGCGCTGTTAGCTAATGCTAAAGCTTCAGCGGCAAGATCAGCATCGCCCCAACCGATAGTACCAATTTGATGTGTGCTCTGCTGTGGAGAGGTAACACCCACGCGCTGGCCGGTTTCTACAAGTTTGCCGTTAACAATTGGGCCACCTTGCCATTGGTTATTTTGGAAGCTGCGCACTTTTTCAAAAAACTCTGCGCTTTGAGATTCAATATTCATGTTTAACCCCATAGAATTCTTACGTTTCCCGAAGATATCACCCGGGAGAGGAATTTTATCGTTCGCCAAGCTTGGCTTCTTCCGCAGATTTACTAGCGGGTGCTCTACTAAGCTTTCAATCGGTACTTTCGGATCGAGTAGCTTGTGAACAAAGGAGCTATTTGCGCCATTTTCGAGTAAGCGGCGAACCAGATATGGTAATAATTCTTTGTGTGCGCCAACAGGAGCGTAAATGCGCACTGTGCGGCCTGGGTTCTTCACTAAAAACTCATCGTAAAGATCTTTGCCCATGCCATGTAAGCGTTGGAACTCATAGCGGCGATCGCCCGCCAAACTTTGCACGGTTACAATAGTTTGCGCGTTATGCGTAGCGAACTGCGGGTAGATATTCCCGTTGGTGTCGTCACTGAGCAAGTAACGAGTACATGCCATATAAGAAACATCGGTGCTTGCTTTGCGGGTAAACACTGGGTAACCCGATGTGCCAAATTGCTGACAATGTTTAATTTCGGTATCCCAATATGCACCTTTTACCAAGCGTACTGGAATTTCATCGCCACCATCTTTAGCCAGAGCGTTGATCCAGCAAAGTACTGGCAGTGCACGTTTCGAGTAGGCTTGTACAACAAGCCCGAAATATGGCCAATCTTTACAGACACCACTGCGGTACACTTTTTCAAACAATTCCAGCGATAATTCTAAGCGGTCCATTTCTTCAGCATCAATACTAATCCCAACATTGGCTTGCTTCGCAAGCGTTATTAGATCAGTTAGAGTGGCTGCAAGTTCGGTAAGAACGCGCTCACGATTAGAAACTTCATAGCGCGGGTGCAAAGCCGAAAGCTTAATTGAAATACTCGGGCGTGGCACCTCTGGATTCACAAAATCTTCTTTGCCCACACGCTGAATTGAGTTTACGTAAGCTTGCTTATAGCGTTCAGCATCTTTGCTAGTTAATGCCGCTTCACCCAACATATCGTATGAGTGGGTATAGCCAATTTCGCGTTTATCGCGGCTATTTTTTAGCGCTTCTTCAATATTGCGGCCGAGTACAAACTGTTTTCCCATCAGTTGCATTGCTTGATAGGTTGCCTTTCGAACTACGGGTTCGCCTAAGCGTTTTACCAAACGGCGGAAACGGGGAACTGCGGCATCGCTGCTGCGGCCTTTCGGGTTGATTACGTTATTCGCAAGGTTTAAACCCCACGTACCGGTGTTCACCAGCAACGATTCACTTTTCTTCATGTAATCGTTCCAAGCACCTTTGCCAAGTTTATCTTGAATTAAGGCACCTGCTGTGAAGCTATCAGGGATTCGTAACAGTGCTTCAGCTAAACACATTAAAATAATGCCTTCAGCTGTATCCAAACTATATTGCTGTAAAAAGGCATCAACACCATCACCACCTTGCGTTTTATCGCGTACGCGATGAACAAGATCATGTGCTGATTGAGTAAGCGTTTCTACGGCTTCTTTATCTTCTGGAACCAGTTTGATCAGTTCTTCAAGGTAAGCGTTCTCATCTACAGAATAATTATTCGTGATAGCTTGCTTAAGCTCTTGAAGCTGGCTCGCCTGATAGTGTTGTGTTAACACTGTGCTGGCTTTGAACATTGCGTCTCCTGTAACCAAAATTCGGTTCGAAAACCGATACCGCAATCCGAATAGGATATCGTCGCCATTGTAGGGTTATTTTGCGCCGCGTAAAGCTTTGTCGATCCGATTTTTGAACTTTATCTACATGGCTGAACGGTTAACTATTACTCAATGTAATCTGAGAGTTGACCGTAGTAGCGTTAAGTGGTCAGAATAGTGAAAAGCAATTTGCGAAAAGGGGCCCAAAGTGGCAAATAAACAAACCCAAGAAGTTGAGCTTAAGTTCCTGATAAATAAAAAAGATTCTGAAGATATTGCAGGCTTCCTTGAGCGCTTAGGAAAACCTACTGAGTGTATACAAATTGCGAATTATTATTTTGATACTGCGAATAAAGATCTTCATCAGCATAAGATTGGTTTGCGTATTAGGCGCTGGAATGACCAGTCGGAGCAAACGGTAAAAATGGCAGGAACGCAAATTGGCGCAATGAGCCAGCGGCCAGAATATAATGTTAATTATGCGGGCATGATTCCTAAACTTGATTTGTTTCCGAGCGATATTTGGCCGCAAACAATTAACACCGAAGCGTTGCAAGGAGAGCTGCGGGAACAGTTTAGAATTGATTTTCAGCGTCAACGTTGGCTAATTGATATCGGTTCCAGCACTATTGAAGTGGCAATTGATCAGGGTGCTATTTTCGCCGAGGCAAAAAAGATTAACTCCAAACAAGTTTGGCAGGAACCTATTTGCGAATTAGAAGCGGAGTTGATCAGCGGCAGCATCACTGATCTTCTACAGTTTTCTGAGATATTAACAAAAGAATTTACCTTAGAGCCGGGCCCGTTAAGTAAAGCGCAACGAGGCTTTATGTTGGCGGAAAAAATAGATGGATAAATCGCTTTTGGTATTTCGGTTGTTAATAAACCTGTTGGCTACAAAGCTATAGTTTGCAAAGAAAACGCGCACCATTAGCGAAAGGATTTTTAATGTTTCAACTACCGTTGCCGCCGCAAAAACCTCAGGATTACAAGCTTCATTCTGCTATTGAAAACGATAGCCTTGATGTGATTCAGCAACTTAATGAAATATTCAGTGATAGCGCAGGCTTCCATATAACTGAAGAGCAAAAGCTTCAGCTGTATTGGTTGGTGCAGGTGAGCCCGTTTATCGGCCGCGTGGTTTGCCGTTATGGTGAAACAGCTATTCAGCGAATGTTTACCCCCATGGCCGCGGTGCCAGAAGTTATCAACACTGAACTTGCGCAGGCGCGCGATGAAAACCATGCGATGATTATCGTGCGTAAATTTCGACATATCGAAATGGCACGTATTGCCAGCCAAGATTTATTAGGTGATATGCCGTTAGGAAGAATGTTGCAAGAAAACTCTGCGCTCGCTGATATGCTAATTGAGGCTGGCATTGCGTATATCTGTGGCCAGCTAGCTCCGCGTTATGGCCATGCATTAGATGATTCCGATAACGTGTTACCGCTTATTGTTTTAGCAATGGGAAAATTGGGTGGGAGCGAACTTAACTTTTCTTCTGATATTGATTTAATCTTTGCTTATCCAACTTCAGGGGAAACCCGTGGTGGCCGGCAGAGTATCGATTTTTCAATGTATTACAACAAGCTTGGGCAGGGGCTGATCAAGCTTCTAGATCAGCCAACGGTTGATGGCCGTGCTTTTCGAATCGATATGCGTTTGCGGCCTTTTGGCCAATCGGGCGCATTAGTTTCAAGCTTATCGGCGCTGGAAGATTATTACCATGAGCAGGGGCGAATGTGGGAACGTTACGCCATGATCAAGGCGCGAGTTCTGAATACTGATTATGAACTAGCGCAGTACGTGCAAAAAATGTTACGGCCGTTTATTTACCGGCGATATCTTGATTACAGTGCAATTGATGCATTGCGTAAAATGAAACTATTGATTAATCAAGAAGCGCGCCGCCAAGGTGTTGCTGAAAATATTAAACTGGGGCTTGGTGGTATTCGCGAAGTAGAGTTTGTGGCGCAGGTGTTCCAATTGATTCGAGGTGGCAGGGAGCAGGAGTTTCAAACGCATTCTTTGTTATCTGCTTTGAATGCTTGTGGCCGCCATAGCACTTTATCAGAGCCTGCAATTACTAAGCTACTCGAAGGCTATGCTTACTTACGCAAGCTTGAGCATATCTTGCAAGAAATCAACGATGAACAAACCCAGCAATTACCCCAAGATAGGCTAACGCGCATGCGCATCTTAGCGGCTTCAGGGCATGCCCAATCGGAACAGGGTTGGCAGGTGTTTCAGGAAGTTACGCAAGCGGCTATGGCCGGTATTCATCGCGAATTTTTAGATGTTATCGGTGGTGAAGAAGATATGTTGGCGGGCGAAGATAGTGAATATGCCATTTTGTGGCAAGATCTATTAGCCGATGATACGGCTCTCGATATTTTACGCGAGGCGAATGCTGAAGAGCCGGAAGCATGCTGGCAAGTGATTCAGGATTTTCGTATGTTATTGCGCAAACGCCCAAGTGGCCCGCGGGGAAGAGAGTTACAAGCGTTACTTATTCCGGCTTTAATTGAATCGGCTTTGCAAGAGCCGAATGCTCACCTCATTTTGCAACGTAGTTTTGAAGTGCTTGCACAGATAAGCTCACGCACCACCTATCTAGAGTTACTTTGCCAAAATTCTGATGCACGAGAACAACTACTGTTTCTTTGCGGTGCAAGCCCGTGGATTGCTCATCTAATTGCTAAATTCCCTCTGCTACTCGATGAGCTTATTGATCCCGTGCAACTTTATGAACTCCCTGATGTGGAATCTTACCGCTCGCGAGTATCAGAGTATTTAATGCGGTTACCGAACGATGATGCCGAAGCGCAAATGGATGCCTTACGGCAAGTAAAACAGATTTTTCAGATGAAAGTAGCCGCTGCTGATTTAAATGCTGGTGTGCACTTAATGCGGGTGAGTGATCATCTTACTTATCTAGCGGAAGCTATGATTGAGCAAGTTGTTAGCTTAGCTTGGCGGCAATTATGCGAGCGCCATGGAGCACCACCGGGCCGTGATGAAAATGATACTGGCTTTTCGGTAGTAGCCTACGGGAAATTGGGTGGTTATGAACTTGGTTATGGCTCCGACCTCGATTTAGTATTTCTTTGTGATGATGATATTAATGGTGAAACAGATGGCGAAAAGCCGCTTGCGGTACAGCAATTCTATTTGCGGTTAGCACAGCGTGTATTGCACCTATTTACCACTAGAACCATGAGTGGTGTGCTGTTCGATGTTGATATGCGCCTGCGTCCTTCTGGGCAAGCAGGGTTGATGGTAGTGCGAATGAGCACTTATGAGGAATATCTGCAGAATGATGCCTGGACATGGGAGCTGCAAGCATTGGTGCGGGCGCGGATGGTATATGGTGCAGTTTATCTTCGTGATCGGTTTGCAAGTATTCGCACAAATACTCTTTGTTATCAGCGCGAAGATGATGAGCTACGTCACGATATTTTGCAGATGCGCGAGAAAATGCGTGAACACTTGTGGCAAAATCAGCCTGAAAAATATGATGTAAAACAGATGCCAGGTGGCATTACCGATATTGAGTTTATTACGCAGTATTTGGTGCTCAAAAGTGCCCAGAAATATCCAGATCTAGCAATTTGGACGGATAATATTCGCATTCTAGAAATTGCTGCTCGGCTAAAATTGTTAAGCGATAAAGAGGCACAAGGCCTCATTTCATCGTATCAAGATTATCGTGCTGAAATTCATCGGCTAGCACTCGCCGAAGCAGGGCGTTTAAGTGAGCGTGATTTTCAAGCAGATATCGCTAACGTAACTGAAGTTTGGCAACGGCTGTTTACGGAAGTTTAGGCTTAACACCGCCACGAGGAGCAGTAGAAACTTATTTGTAGTAGCTAGGCATGGTTTCGTCTGGCCGAGTTTTGAAACGGCGGTGCACCCACATGTAAGCGGCTGGGAATTGGTTTACCGCGCGCTCTACTTCTTTATTAACACGCCGTGCATCTTCAGTTTCATCACCACTTGGAATAGGTTGCTGCGGCGGCATTATCTTTAACTTGTAACCTTTCGCTCCGGGCAAGCGTTCAATTGTGCTGATTAATGTTGTGCAGTTAGCACCAGCAGCAAAAATTGTTGTGCCGGTAGTGGTTGCCGCATCGGGAACTGCAAACAAGGGCACATACACTGAACGATTTCGGCCATAATCTTGATCCGGCAAGTAACCACATACTTCGCCGGCATTCAGGGCATTTAGCATGCCGCGAACATCTTTCTTACGAATCATATATTTATTACTGCGGTTACGGCCTTTGGTTTGTAGGTATTCCATTAGAGCATTATTATGCGGGCGATAAAGGCCTACCGATGGCCGCACAAGCCCAAACATACGGGCATGTACTTCCAGGCTAAGGAAATGGAAGAGCACTAGAAACACACCTTTGCCTTCGGCATCAGCTTGTTCTAAAAATTCTAGCCCCTCAACTGAAAGTTTGCGGTTCATGCGCCAATCTGGCCACCACCACGCCATTCCTGTTTCAAATAGTGCAATGCCGTTATTAGCAAAGTTTTCATGCAACATTTGTTCTCTTTCGGCTGCAGAACGTTCAGGAAATACCAGCTCAAGATTTCTGCGCGCAACTTTTACTCGTTTCGGCATAAGTTTGAACAATATCTTCCCCAAGCCGCGGCCCATTAGTAGTTGCAGGCGAAAGGGTAGCCACGAAATCAAGTATAGAACGCTCACCATAAGCCAAGTAGCCCAAAATTTTGGGTGTAAAAAGTAGGCGCGAAAACGAGGGAGTTCTACTGAATGTTCGGCTGCGTTTGCTTGATCTGAGGTAGGCTTTGTCACTGAAATTACCTTTTTGAATTTGGCTTGATTGTAACTGAGAGGCGCTAGAAAAAGCAAAGCCGACCACAGGGTCGGCTTTTACGGTAACGGCTTGCTAGTAGGTAGCAAGCCGTGGTGTCGGGCTATTAAAACTTATTCTGTTTCCAGTGATAAACCATCGTTGATGGTGATCAAATCGCTTTCAGAGATAATACCCGAAGCCTGATAAAGCGCTAGGATACGGTTTACGTACGTGTAGCGTGCTTCCGATAGGTTACGGCGGGCGTTGAAAAGGTTACGTGTACTATCAAGCACATCTACGATAGTACGTGTACCTACCTCTAAACCTACTTGGGTAGCATTCAATGCACTTTCTGCTGAAACTACGGCTTGTTCAAAAGCGCGAATACTTGAAATACTCGCTACCACATCGAAATACGAACTACGTACAGTGCGTTCAACTAAGCGGCGGTTCTCTTCAAGAGTTTGGCTTACGGCAATATAATCGTTGCGTGCCTGTTCCGTGCTAGCAATAGTACGGCCACCGGAATACAAAGGAAGAGTAAGCTGTAAACCAACGCTGCGGCTGTTTAAGCCATTAAGGTTCGTTGATGTGCTGCCACGGCTGGTATCTTGATCACGATTTGAATAACTTGCACTTAAGCTAACTCGCGGGTAATGGCCGGTGCGTGCTAATTCAATGCGTTGATCTGCGATTTCTAAGCCGCTGCGGCTAATCAACAGTTGTAAGTTGCGATCGTGAGCTAACTGAATCCATTGCTCAACGCCACGCGGATTAGGCCGAACTGGATCGAAACGATTAGTGTTTAAGCGAGCTATACCTGCATGCTGGCGGCCAGTAATTTCGCGTAACCCTTCTAGGGCAATTTCTACAGCGTTTTCGGCTTGAATTTCTCGAGCAACGGCATTATCGAATTGCGCTTGCGCTTCGTGTACATCTGTAATGGCCGTTAAGCCAACCGAAAAGCGATGTTTGGTTTGCTCTAATTGACGCTCGATAGCACGTTTTTCTGCTTGCACAAATTCTAGGCTATCTTGTGCTTGTAAAACCGCAAAATAAGCATCGGTTACTCGGAGCATCAATTGTTGGCGCGCCAGTAGATAATTTACTTCGGCTTGATAAGCTTGTTTTTCAGTGATTGCAGTTGCTTTCCATGTGCCGAGATTAAATACCGTTTGCGACAAGGATACTTCTTGGCTGAAAGAAGAAGAATTTGTTGTGCCGGTTATAAATCCAGATTCGGTAGTTGTTACGTTATCAGAACGGCTGTCACTGTAGCTCATGCCAAAATTGATTTGTGGGAACCAATCAGCACGCGAAATATCAACGCCAGATTTAGCTGAATCACGTTCTGCTGCAGCACGCAACAAGCGTGGATCGTTCTCCAGCGCTAGGCGGTAGATATCGGTAAGGTCGGTTGCCTGAGCTGGAAGGGCACTTAAGCCTAGCCCCATAGAGAGCGCAACGGCCAAAAATTTAATCTTCATGAGTATCTTTTTCCTTTATTGTAAAAGGTACAGCTAACTTCGATATTAAACTGCTGCTATTCTAGCCTGAGAAACGCGCATAAGTAAGCCCGCAGCTGCATTTGTATTGATACGAAGTGTAACAGAATATTTGCCAGAGTTTATCTGAAGTCGTTAACATGCCGCATTCCTGCGATGCGTGTATATTCAATGAACTCCGATGGTTACGCACACATTGCCGTTTTAGAGCATAAACAGGGAGAAATTTTGTCACAATTTACCCAAAAAGACGTTGAAATCCTTAGTACGGAACGAGTTTACGAAGGTTTTTTTCATGTAGAGGTAGTTAATCTGCGGCATCGTTTATTCGCGGGTGGCTGGAGTGCCAACCTGCGGCGCGAGATCATGGACAGAGGGCACGCAGTAGTTGTGTTACCCTACGATCCAGCCACCGATAAGATTGTAATGCTTGAGCAATTCCGAGTGGGAGCTATGGCTACTGGTGAAACGCCATGGTTGCGCGAGCTAGTGGCAGGCATGGTTGAAAACGGTGAAGAGGTTGAAACCGTGGCGCACCGAGAACTTGAAGAAGAATCAGGGCTTCAAGCTGAATCTTTGCATTATGCGTTGAGTTATTTATCCAGCCCCGGCGGTATGACCGAGCGTATTTATATTTATCTAGCGCGAGTTGATGGCACCAAAGCAAGTAAATTTGGTGGCTTAAGTAGCGAAAATGAAGATATAAAGGTTGAAGCGTTGCCTCGGAAGAAGGTGATGGAAATGCTTGAACAGGGTAAGGTAGATAACGCAGCAACAGTAATTGGTTTGCAATGGTTGGGTTTACACCTAAATCGATTCCGCCAAGAGTGGGGTTTTGAGGGTATTAAATGAAGAAGCGTTATGTGCCAAATTTACAAGAGATTCATAGCTTGGCTGAACGCAATTATGCGGCGTTTGCGCGGCTCTTGGGTGAACGTTCAACAGCTGAAAACATGCAGCCCGAGCTAGCAAAGCATATTCATGTTGGCGAGCAATTAGCGTTTACGGTGGTTAGAAAAGCGGAAGCACGCTACACCACCGATTTGGTGATAACCCAAGTGGCACCCGACGTAGCTGATTATTTACAAGCGCGGTTCCTAGTGCGTTTGTACCATGATGCGAAAATGGCTGAGATTATTGATTATCAGGGCCAAGAGCGATTAACGGCGTTGCATCCTGCAAACCTTGAACAAGCGCGCCATCAAAAAGATGAAAAATTTCAATTAAACCGGCATTTGGCCGAGTGGTTGCGGCTCTGCTTTCGGCAAGGCCGAGTTCCTTTGCAATTGCAGTTCGTGAATTAGCACCGGTGATTGCAGGCGCAACTAAATACATACGCACACAACTAGTTTCGATTTTCCTTAAAGATAAATGCAGCAAATTCCGGATAATCGGATAATCGAGCTTGCCTTTTTTAAGGGAACATTTCAGGATAGCGAAAAGAACAAAAACATCGCGGGTATTGCTAGCTATGACAGATTATAAAGCGGATTCGATAGAGGTTCTTAACGGCCTAGAACCGGTAAAGCGCCGGCCAGGTATGTATACAGACACTACGAGGCCAAATCACCTCGGCCAGGAAGTTATTGATAATAGTGTTGATGAAGCATTGGCGGGGCACGCACAAACCATTGAAGTTATTTTGCATGCCGACCAATCACTGGAAGTTATTGATGATGGCCGTGGTATGCCCGTTGATATTCACCCGGAAGAAGGTATTCCTGGGGTTGAATTGATCATGACGAAGTTGCACGCAGGCGGTAAGTTTTCAAACAAAAACTATCAGTTTTCTGGTGGTTTGCATGGTGTTGGTATTAGCGTGGTAAATGCGCTTTCTACTCGAGTAGATGTGAGTGTAAGGCGCGATGCGCAAGTATTTGAAATGGCTTTCGAGAATGGTGATAAAGTTTCTGATCTCACAGTAACTGGCACGGTTGGTAAACGAAATACCGGCACTCGGCTGCGCTTTTGGCCAGATCCAAAATATTTCGATTCCCCAAAATTTTCGGTAACCCGGTTACGTTATCAGCTACGCGCCAAAGCAGTTCTGTGCCCAGGCCTTACGATTATTTTTAAAGACCACGTAAACAACGAGAGTGTTACTTGGTTATATGAGGGCGGTTTACGCGATTACTTGGTTGAAGGCCTAAACGATTTACCGCGCTTGCCGGAAGAACCGTTCATTGGCGAATTTAATGCAACTGAAGAAGCGGCGCAATGGGCGGTAACTTGGATACCGGAAGGCGGTGAAGGGATTGGCGAAAGCTATGTAAACTTAATTCCTACCGCACAAGGCGGAACCCACGTAAATGGTTTGCGTCAAGGTATGCTTGAAGCCCTGCGAGAATTCTGTGAATTCCGTAATTTATTACCAAGGGGCATTCGGTTAACGCCGGAAGATGTTTGGGATCGCTGTAGTTATATTCTTTCCGTAAAAATGGATGACCCACAATTTTCAGGGCAAACAAAAGAGCGTTTGAGCTCCCGGCAAATGTCGGCGTTTGTGTCTGGTGTGGTGAAAGATGCGTTTAGTTTGTGGCTCAATGAACACACAGATTTAGCTGAGCAAATTGCTGATCTTTGTATATCAAGTGCACAACGGCGCATGAAAGCGGCTAAAAAAGTAATTCGTAAACGTGTTACTCAAGGGCCGGCTCTGCCGGGCAAGCTTGCCGATTGTGCCAGCCAAGATCCAGAACGTAGTGAATTATTTTTGGTAGAGGGTGATTCTGCGGGTGGTTCAGCTAAACAGGCCCGTGATCGCCAATTTCAAGCCGTTATGCCACTGCGTGGAAAGATTTTGAACACTTGGGAAGTAGATCCTGATCAAATTTTAGGTTCGCAAGAAATTCATGATATTTCAGTAGCTCTGGGGGTTGATCCAGGAGCCTTAGATTTAACGGCACTGCGTTATGGCAAGTTATGTATTTTAGCGGATGCTGATTCTGATGGTTTACACATTGCTACATTGCTTTGTGCATTATTCGTAAAGCATTTCCGGCCGTTAGTAGAAGCGGGGCATATCTTTGTGGCTATGCCACCTTTATATCGAATTGATGTGGGTAAAGAAGTGTTTTACGCGCTCGATGAAAGCGAAAAGCAAGGTATTTTAGATCGCATTGAGGCTGAGAAACGCAAAGGCAAAGTGAATGTACAGCGCTTTAAAGGTTTGGGTGAAATGAATCCATTGCAACTGCGCGAAACAACAATGGACCCGAACACGCGCCGGCTAGTGCAGCTAACAGTAGATGATACTCAAGATACCGAACTCTTGATGGATATGTTGCTGGCGAAAAAGCGTTCATCAGATCGCCGCGAATGGTTAGAAAGTAAGGGTAATTTGGTAGAGCTTGCGTAATTGCTAGCAGATCAAATCGATAAATAAGAAGAAAGGAACGGGATAGTTCATGAGTGTACCTATCGAGAATATCGAGCAGCAGCCCCTGCATAAATTTACCGAAGATGCGTATTTAAATTATTCAATGTACGTGATCATGGATCGTGCATTGCCGCATATTGGTGATGGCTTAAAGCCTGTACAGCGGCGAATTATTTACGCCATGTCAGAGCTAGGCTTATCGGCACTCGCAAAATACAAAAAATCGGCTCGTACCGTGGGTGATGTGTTGGGTAAATTCCATCCGCACGGCGATTCTGCTTGTTATGAAGCTATGGTGTTAATGGCGCAACCGTTCTCCTATCGCTATCCGTTAGTTGATGGCCAAGGAAACTGGGGCTCGGCAGACGACCCGAAATCATTTGCTGCTATGCGTTACACCGAGGCTAGGTTATCGCGCTTTAGTGAAGTGCTGCTAAGTGAGCTCGGGCAGGGCACTTCGGATTGGGTGCCAAACTTTGATGGCACCATGGAAGAGCCGAAAATATTACCAGCCCGTTTGCCTCACATTTTGTTGAATGGGGTTACGGGTATTGCCGTAGGTATGGCTACCGATATTCCCCCGCATAACGTTCGGGAAATAACCAATGCCTGCGCCATGTTATTGGATAGCCCAAGTTCAACACTCAGTGATGTGTTGGAGCACGTGAAAGGCCCGGATTATCCAACCGATGCTGAAATAATTACCCCAGCAGAAGATATTGAAAAAATCTATGAAACTGGGCGTGGCAGTATTCGTATGCGTGCCCGTTATGTTCTTGATGATGGTGAAATAATCATTGATGCGCTACCTCATCAGGCATCAGGTAACCGTATTCTGGAGCAAATCGCTGCGCAAATGCAGGCAAAGAAATTGCCAATGGTTTCTGATTTGCGCGATGAATCAGATCATGAAAATCCAACGCGTTTGGTAGTGGTTCCGCGTTCTAATCGAGTAGATACCGAGCAGTTGATGGCACATTTATTTGCCACTACCGATTTAGAAAAAAGTTACCGAGTAAATTTGAATATGCTTGGGCTCGATGGCCGGCCGCAAGTAAAACCGCTTTTAAGTATTTTAAAAGAGTGGATTCAATATCGCCTACAAACGGTAACGCGTCGTTTGCAGTATCGTTTAGATAAAGTAGAACGCCGCCTGCATATTCTTGATGGCTTGCTCATTGCGTATTTAAATCTCGATGAAGTAATCGAGATTATCCGCCAAGAAGATGAGCCAAAACTTGAATTGATTAAGCGCTTCAACTTATCGGAAATCCAAGCCGAAGCTATTCTTGATTTGAAATTACGCCATTTAGCGAAACTTGAAGAAATGAAGTTGCGCGGTGAGCAAGATGAGTTGGCTAAAGAACGTGATGCATTAAACTTAGTTTTGAATTCGGAGCGCCGATTAAAAACTATGGTGCGCAAAGAGTTAATGGCCGATGCAGAAAAATATGGTGATGCACGCCGTTCGCCATTGATTGAACGGAAAGAAGCGCGGGCATTATCCGATCGTGATTTAACGCCTTCTGAACCAGTTACGGTTGTGCTCTCGCAAAAAGGCTGGGTGCGTTGTGCCAAAGGCCATGATGTGGAAGGCACGAGTTTAAGTTATAAAGCTGGAGATGCGTTCCTTGGGCAAGCTTCTGGGCGGAGCAATCAGCCCGTAGTATTTATTGATAGCTCGGGCCGTAGCTTTAGTTGTGAAGCACACACGCTACCCTCAGCACGAACCCATGGCGAACCATTAACGGGCCGATTTAGCTTAGTGGCTGGCGAAAGTATTAGCCAAGTTTTAATGAGTAAAGAGGAACAGCTGTGGTTAATGGCCTCGGATGCGGGTTATGGCTTTATCACTAAATTTAGTGAAATGCAGAGTCGGGTTAAGAACGGTAAAGCGCTAATTAGCTTACCTAGTTCCGCGAAAGTGTTACCACCACAGCGAATTACTAACTTGGAGGAAGATTTGTTGGTTGCCGTATCTAACGAGGGGCGTTTGTTAGTATTCCCGGTTAAAGATCTACCGCAATTAGGCAAAGGCAAAGGGAATAAAATTTTAAGTATTCCGGGTAGCCGGGCAAAACTTCGAGAAGAATACGTGCAAGTGTTGGCAGTTATGCCTCCGAATAGTGCGCTAACGGTAATTGCCGGTAAACGGAAATTGCAATTAAAGGCCTCTGATTTAGAGCATTATCGGGGTGAGCGTGGGCGGCGAGGTAATAAATTACCGCGAGGTTTACAGCGTGTTGATGCGCTTCTAGTGGAGCAAAATTCAGCAGAAGCGCAAGAGAATCATCAAGGTAGCGTTGCCGACGATAGCGCTGAATAAGCTTTAAAAACAACTGTACGCTCAAAGGCCTTGCTGGTTATACCAGCGAGGCCTTATTTTTTTGGAAAATTAGGCCGCTAGCGGGTTATACTATGCGCTCATTTTTTAATTTTGAGTGAACACATGTTAGCTGTAATTCGTATTTTCATTCTAGGTGTATTTGTAATCATAGCCGGTTTTTTTGGCTCGTTATTTTGTTTGTTACGCCCATTTCACCGCAATAATACGGCACTTGCAGGCCATGTATTTGGTAGCATGCACAGAATTTTAGGAACGCGTATAGAAATCCGTGTACCGGAAAGTGTAAAAGCCGGAGGCCCATTTGTGTATGTGGCGAACCATCAAAATAGCTGGGATATTTTCACCATGAGTGGTTCATTATTGCCAGGTACGGTAACAATCGGTAAAAAAAGCTTGAAGTGGGTGCCATTTTTCGGCCAACTTTATTGGCTTTCGGGAAACATTTTGATTGATAGAAAAAACAGCTCCCGTGCACACGGTACTATTGGTTCGGCGGTATCAGCAATTAAAAAAGATTCTTTATCAATTTGGATGTTTCCGGAAGGAACGCGCAGTTATGGCCGTGGCTTACTACCTTTTAAAACGGGTGCTTTTCATACGGCTATTCAAGCTAAAGTGCCTATTGTTCCAGTTTGTATGAGCACCACTCACGAAAAGATTAAGCTGAACCGTTGGAATAATGGTAAAATTATTATTGAAATGCTGCCACCGGTTGCTACTGATGCCTATACCCGTGAAAGTGTTCGGCCATTGATTGCTGATGTTTACGGGCAAATGCTCGGGAAAATCGCGGCGATCGATGAGGAAGTAAATAACGATGCGCACGCCCAAAATTTAGCCTAAAGTTAAGCCTAAAGCAGGCCGAAGGAGAATTATTCTCGTGAACGATTTAGAAGCGTTATTAGCGCAAAGCGATGAAACGATTGATGCCATTCTTGAAGCTGGTTTAAGCGCTGAAGATGAAATTGATATCGAACATCACTTGGTGAGTAGTGATTTTAGCCGCTTGGAAAAAGCGGCCGTAGAGCTTGTTAAGCTAGGTTATCACGTTGATGAAGCTGAAGAGTTTGAGCTTGATGATGGTAAGCCATGTTTTTACTTTGCCGCCGTTGTTGAATGTGCGCTCGATAAAGCATTGCTGGCTACGCAAACTAAAGAAATAACTAAAGTGGCGGATGCCTGTGGTGTTGAATACGATGGCTGGGGTACCTACCTTGGTGATGACGAGGAAGGTGAACTCGATGAAGACGAACTTGAAGAAGTAGATTGGGATGATTACGACGATTCCGATCTAGATGATTGAAAGCCACCACAGCGTTTACCAGCGCATTAGTGGGATTTTTTCGCTGCAACAGCCTCGTTAGCGGAAAAGGAATGTAGCTTTAATAAAAGCTAAGAAAAAACCCGATTCACAGGAATCGGGTTTTTTAATATTAGCTTTCAGAACAACTACAGCGTTGCGATACGCTGGCGCTGTTGCTCGAGCTGCTTTACTAGCTCTTCGGCTTCAGCTTGTTTTTCACGCTCTTTGGCAATGACATCGGCCGGTGCGTTACTCACAAACTTCTCATTCGATAACTTTCCAGAAACCCGCTGTAACTCTTTTTGGGCTTTATCAATCGCTTTATCTAAACGAGCAAGTTCTGCTTCTTTATCGATTAAGCCTGCCATAGGAATATGAATTTCCATGCGGCCAACAAGCGCTGTAGCACTTGCAGGTGCTTCTTCATCCGTTGCTATAAAGGTAAGGGATTCAAGCTTAGCAAGCGCGCTTAGGAAGCTTGCGTTCTCATTTAAACGGCGTGTAGCAGTTGTATCGGCATTAACAATCAATACCGGCAATGCTTTGCTTGGCGATAAATCCATTTCACCGCGGATATTACGCACTGCAACAATAACTTGCTTCAGCCATTCCATATCCGCTTGCGCTTCAGCAAACTTTACCGGCTGAACTTGTGGATACGCTTGTAGCATAATGGTATCGCCTTGGGCTCCTGCTAACGGTGCTACGCGCTGCCAGATCTCTTCGGTTATGAACGGCAGCAACGGGTGCAATAGGCGCAGAAGTTGTTCGAGAACCGTTACCAAGGTATGGCGTGTGGCACGTTGCTGGGCTTCGCTGCCACTAAACAATACTGGTTTGGTAAGCTCTAAATACCAATCGCAGAATTGGTTCCAGGTAAACTCATAGGCAATTGCCGCAGCCTGATCGAAACGGTAGGTATCGAGTGCATGGCGAAACTGCTTGGTGGTATCGTTAAAGCGTTCAATAATCCATTGATCAGCCAATGAAAGCTGCATTTCGCCGCCGTTCAATCCGCAATCTTTTTCTTCGGTGTTCATCAGCACATAGCGGCTGGCGTTCCAAAGTTTATTGCAGAAGTTACGATAACCTTCAAGGCGTTTCATATCCCAGTTGATATCGCGCCCGGTTGAGGCGAGCGCCGCAAGGGTAAAACGCAACGCATCGGTGCCGTGGGCGGTAATACCTTCAGGGAACTCTTTTTTCGTGCGTTTGGCAATTTGTGTTGCGAGTTTTTCTTGCATCAAATTGCTGGTGCGTTTTTCGAGTAGCTCTTCGAGGCCGATACCATCGATCATATCCAGAGGATCAATAACATTCCCCTTCGATTTCGACATCTTATCGCCTTGCTCATCCCGAATTAAGCCGGTTACATATACTGTTTTAAATGGCACCTGAGGTTTACCATCTTCATCTTTCAGGAAGTGCATGGTCATCATGATCATGCGTGCTACCCAGAAGAAAATAATATCAAAGCCAGTAACCAAAACATTGGTTGGGTGGAAGGTTTTTAAGGCTTCGGTATTCTCTGGCCAACCCAAGGTTGAGAATGTCCATAACGCTGAAGAAAACCAAGTATCCAATACATCGTTATCTTGCTGTAAAGCGCGTTCGCCGAGCCCATGCTTTTCACGAACTTCGGCTTCACTGCGGCCAACATAAACATTGCCTTCATCATCGTACCAAGCGGGAATTCGGTGGCCCCACCAAAGTTGGCGGGAAATACACCAATCTTGAATATCGCGCATCCAACTGAAATACATATTCTCGTATTGCTTCGGCACAAATTCGATTTCGCCATCTTCCACAGCTTTCGTTGCCGTTTCGGCCAATGGTGCTACACGTACATACCACTGATCAGTTAAGAACGGTTCTATAACTACACCAGAGCGATCGCCATACGGCACCTTGTTATCGTGCTCAGCAACTTTTTCTAACAAGCCTAGGGCTTCCATAGCAGCAACAACGGCTTTACGCGCAGCAAAGCGCTCAAGGCTTGCAAACTCAGCGGGTAAACTAGTATCAACGTCGGTGCGCGGAAGGCCTTTGATATCGAACACTTCAGCTTCGGCAAGAACGTGCGCAGAATCGCTCAGAATATTAATTAATGGCAGATTGTGGCGTTTACCAATTTCGTAATCATTAAAATCGTGTGCCGGCGTTATTTTTACACAGCCAGAGCCGAATTCTTGATCTACATAATCATCAGCAATAATCGGGATCTTGCGGCCGGTAAGTGGCAATTCAATGAATTTACCTTGTAGCGTTTGGTAGCGCTCATCTTCTGGGTGCACTGCAACACAAGAATCGCCAAGCATAGTTTCTGGCCGAGTAGTGGCTACAATCACATAATCTTTACCATCAGCAGTTGTAGCGCCATCGGCAAGGGGGTAACGCAAATGCCAAATTTTGCCTTTGGTATCTTTGTTCTCAACTTCTAAATCAGAAATAGCTGTTTTTAGTTTCGGATCCCAGTTTACTAAGCGCTTACCACGGTAAATAAGGTTATCTTCATGCAAGCGCACAAATACTTCTTGCACCGCTTTCGATAAGCCTTCATCCATAGTGAAACGTTCACGTTCCCAATCTACTGAATCACCTAAGCGGCGCATTTGTCGGGTAATGGTGCCGCCAGATTCAGCTTTCCAATCCCAAACTTTATCAATAAAGGCTTCACGGCCTAGGCTATGGCGATCTAAGTTTTCGGCTGCTAATTTGCGTTCTACCACCATTTGCGTGGCAATACCTGCGTGATCAGAACCCACTTGCCAAAGCGTGTTATACCCATCCATTCGTTTATAACGAGTGAGAGTATCCATAAGTGTGTGTTGAAAAGCGTGGCCCATATGCAAACTGCCGGTCACGTTCGGTGGCGGAATCATAATACAATAAGATTCGCCTTGCCCAGATGGACGGAAATAACCCGCCTGTTCCCAGTTCTCGTAAAGGCGTTGCTCAATATTTTGTGGGGAGTAGGTTTTATCCATGGTGTCCTTCAATTATTCCGGAGCAGGTAGGGTAGCCATTTGCATACCCAGCTGCCGATAATGACGATAGCGCTCACGCGCAAGTTCCTTGCCTGCTTCATCGGCAGGAACGAAATCAATAATTTCTTGAATGTGGCGAGTTAATTCGGGCACTTCGTGGCGCAAATTAAATACTACATTTCGTTGTTTGCTTAATTCACCTGCTGGTTGATCCCAGCCAATTAATACTGGTGTTCCAGCAATTGGGCCTTCTCCCACTAAATTGTGGGGAATAAAGCGTTCAGCTGGAATTTGCCAGAGTAGCTCATCAACCGCTTCCGCTTGTGCCTGATCTTGGCCGAAAATAACAATACGGCGGCGCTGATTAAACTGCTGTGCAATTAATTTACAAACAGCATTAAGCAATGC
This sequence comes from Idiomarina sp. A28L, assembly GCF_000218785.1. GTDB lineage: Bacteria > Pseudomonadota > Gammaproteobacteria > Enterobacterales > Alteromonadaceae > Aliidiomarina. The sequence continues at coordinate 46,942 of NZ_AFPO01000002.1, read as the reverse complement.
GGCCGGAGCCGCATTATTCACAACATAAAAAGTTACTCTAGCCACAGCCTATTCGCTCTGTGCAGCGCCTGAGCGCGCTAAGAGGAATTGTGTGAGCATAGGCACAGGCCGACCAGTAGCGCCTTTATCTTTGCCACCTTTCCAAGCGGTACCGGCAATATCTAAATGTGCCCAATGATATTTTTTGGTGAAGCGCGATAAGAAGCAAGCGGCTGTAATAGTACCTGCAGGACGACCACCAAGGTTGGTCATATCTGCAAATGGGCTATCCAGCATATCTTGGTATTCATCCCATAACGGCAGTTGCCAAGCACGATCACCACTTTGTTTAGAAACGCCAAGCAGCTCATGCGCCAATGGATTATGGTTGCTCATCATGCCGGTTGCATGCGCGCCCAAGGCAATAACACATGCGCCAGTTAAGGTAGCAATATCCACAACCGTTTCAGGGTTAAAACGCTCAACATAGGTGAGGGTATCGCATAATACTAAACGGCCTTCGGCATCTGTGTTGAGTACTTCTACGGTTTGCCCCGACATCGTTTTAATCACATCACCAGGGCGATAGGCACGGCCATCTGGCATATTTTCACAGCCAGCTAAAATGCCAATTACGTTGATGGGCAGTTTCAATTCCGCTAGTGCCTGCATGGTTCCGAGAACACCTGCAGCACCCCCCATATCGTATTTCATTTCATCCATCGCTTCTGATGGTTTAATCGAAATACCGCCGGAATCAAAGGTTAAGCCTTTGCCCACTAAAACGATAGGTGCCCGATTATCATCCACGCCTTGGTAGTGCATGAGTGTCATTACCGCAGGGTTATCTGAACCACGGCTCACTGCAAGATATGCATTCATACCAAGCTCAGCCATATCGGTTTCAGTTACCCGCTCTACGGTTAAATTACTATAATTCTCGGCTAGTGCTTCCGCTTGTTCTGCGAGCCAGATTGGGGTGCAGATATTTGGCGGCATGTTTGCTGCATCGCGGCACAGCTTTACGCCTTTAGCTACTGCTAAACCGTGGCTTACCGCTCGCTCACCTACAGGTAACTCACGCCGAGAAGGCACGTTAAAAATAAGCTTCCGCAACGGCCGGCGGGGTTCTTCACGATGGGTTTTAAGTTGATCGAATACATAAAGGCTACCTTGTGCCGCTTCAATTGCGTGGCGCACTTTCCAATAGGTATCTCGGCCTTTCACATGCAGCTCGCTTAAGAAGCAAACGGCTTCCATGGCGCCAGTATCATTTAGGGTAGCAATGGTTTTGCTGATAATCTGGCGATATTGGCGTTCATCCAGTTCACGCTCTTTACCACACCCAACTAACAAAATTCGTTCACTCAGAAGATTTGGAACATTGTGGAGGAGCAGCACTTGCCCTGGCTTTCCTTCGATATCGCCACGGCGTAGAATATTGCTTAAGTACCCATCGCTTATTTTATCAATCTGCTCAGCCGCCGGAGATAAACGGCGAGGTTCAAAAACACCCACTACAATACATGCTGAACGTTGCTTTTCTGGGCTACCGCTTTTTACGCTAAATTCCATAGGTACTCCCATTTCTGGTTTATTGATGCCGGTCGTGGCATTATTAGCAATAATCTAAGGCGGCAGGCCGTAGTTAATCGCCTTGAATCGAAAGATTCCTTGGAAAAAAGGAAGCAAATTCGATGATATAGCCTTAGAATCGCAGATCAAACTTGTCAAAACACAAAGTTTACTGAAATATTCAGTGATTTCCAGTAAAAAGCGAAGTTAAGGGTTGGGCCTGTGCTCATATTTCGTTACATCATTCGTGAAACATTCAAAGCACAAATGGCTATCTTTGTGGTTTTGCTAACCATTTTCGTTAGCCAGCAATTTGTCCAGATTCTCACGGAAGCTTCAGAAGGGCAAATTCCTGCGCAACTCATTTTGTTAGTGCTTGGGTTACAGTTACCTGGGTTAGCTTCATTGCTGCTTCCTATAAGCCTTTTCCTTGGGGTTTTAATGGCCCAAGGGCGTCTGTATGCGGATCATGAAATGGCCGTGTTTCACGCCTGTGGCGTGAGTGAATGGTATATCACCCGTGTTTCTCTCGCTTTTGCCGGTGTTCTTGCCGTAATTACCGCCTTGCTCACGCTCTGGCTTAGCCCATGGGCGTTGGCGCAGGAGCAAACCATAGCCGATCGATTAAGAGCCGAAGCGGGCGTTTCGGTTTTACAATCAGGCCGTTTTCAACAAGCAGCCCAGCAACGCGCGGTTATTTTTATTGAAAGCCAATCTGAAAGTGGTGAGCTTGAAGAAGTTTTCGTTGCTCAATTGCCAGCGCGCGGTGAAATGGCTTCCGGAGATGTTCGGGCCAGTGTAGTAATGGCAGCTCGCGGGCGCATTGAAACTTTGCCAAATGGCGCCCAGCAAATGGTACTCGATGAAGGGAGGCGCTATTCACAATCGCTTACCAACCTTGATCATCAAGTGATGGAATTCGATCAGTATCAAATTCAAATTCGTGAGCAGGAAGTAGATAGTACTGGCCGCCGCGAAGAAGCCATTCCAACACGCGAACTCTGGGGCGATTCAAGCTATGCTGCCGCTGCCGAATTACAATGGCGCCTTGCTATTCCGTTGGCGATGCCTTTACTAATTCTCATTGCTGTACCGTTAAGCCGAGTAAACCCGCGACAAGGTAAATTTGCGCGAATTGCACCGGCATTACTGATTTATCTTGGTTATTTTATGGTCTTAATGGCAACCAAGCGGGCGCTAGCCGATGGCTCATTGCCGATTGAACTTGGGCTCTGGTGGATACACCTTAGTTTAGCCGTAATCGGCATTTCTTTGTTGCTGAAAGAACGCCCAGCTGGCTATCGAATGCGGGCTGCGTTGCGAGGGCGAAGATAATGTTCAGTATTCTCGATCGCTACATTGGCAAAACAGTATTGCTCACCACGCTTTTAAGCCTTTCGGTATTAACCGGGTTAAGCAGTTTGATTCGGTTTGTTGAGCAAATTCGCGCAATTGGCCGTGGCACCTATGAAATGTCTGATGTTCTGGTGTTTGTGTTACTCAGCATTCCTCGTGATGTAGAAATGTTCTTCCCCATGGCTGCCTTGCTAGGCGGCCTAATTGGTATGGGGCTGCTCGCCAGTAGCAGCGAGCTCACGGTAATGATGGCCGCAGGCCTCTCGCGCCTAAATATTATCGGCTCAGTTATGAAATCGGCCATTGTTATGATGTTTGCAGTACTCGCTATTGGCGAATGGGTGGCGCCGAACACTGAGGCACAAGCAAGGCAATTGCGCGCTCAAGCGATATCTGGAGGCAGTTTAATTTCAGGTGAACAGGGCATATGGGCCAAAGATGGCAATCGTTTTATTCATATTGGTGAGGTACTCGATACCGGTACTTTAGAGAACGTAACCATATATGAATTTAACGGCCGCGAACTGGAAAAAGTGGTGCATGGAGGAAGGGCAACCTATGTGGGGCCTGATTGGTTTGTTCATGATGCTCAGTATACGGAAGTAACCCCAGAGCGTGTTGCTAACTACCAACTTGCGAGCTGGTCGTGGCGTTCCACGTTAACACCCGACAAGCTTGGTGCAGTAACCGTGCGGCCTGAATCACTTTCTATCACTGGTTTGAAAGAATACGTAAACTATTTAAAATCTAACCGTCAAGATGCGAGCCGCTACGAGCTCGCCTTTTGGCGTAAAGTGGTAGTACCGTTTACGGTAACGGTTATGTTGCTCGTGGCGCTCTCGTTTATCTTTGGGCCTTTGCGCTCAACTACGATGGGAGCTCGTGTACTGCTAGGCGTAATAACCGGATTTACCTTCCATGTATTCAATGAGGTTTTTGCGCCGATATCGCAGGTTTATAACTTACCACCGTTGTTAGGTGCGGTATTGCCTGGAATGCTCTTTGCGGCTGCAGCGCTTTATATATTGAGCCGAAACCGAATCTAGCTACTTCCAGTTAATAAATTGGTTTGCTTCTTTGCTTAGCACAACAACTTCGCATTTGGCGATGCGATCTTGCAGCGCCAATTTTTCATTGCCAAACAACACCCAAATATTCCCCAAACCGAATAACGCAGTTACTGCTCGAATCAGCGCTTGTTTCTTAGTGATTCGTGAATTATCGGTATTACGAACTCGTAACCGCCAGGTGCGCATGCCGAGCGTTTGCCCCCCACGCACCCAAAACCCTACGTAAAACCAGAGTAAAACCGCAACTAAATAAATACTGGTAAGTGGGTTACCTTGCAATAGAGCAGCATGATCCTCACCTTCAGCGAGGGTTATCACACCGGTTTTAGTTAAGAGGCCGAGTGCCGCTAGTAAAACCGCGAACGCAAACATAATTACTGCAGCCACAACCAGAGAATCATAAACGATAGCTAATATTCTGCGGCCGAAGCCGGCTCTTGGAACGGGAGCGTACTCGAGGTTCTCGGTTGAAATATTGGCGCTATTCTGAGCGCTAGAAGAAGGGGAGTTTGCCATTTTTGTATAAATCCTGAACGAACGATTGCAAGATCATATCACGAAGTATTCTTTTTTATCATACATGCTTGCAAGAAGCGCCGGCATGGGTATAATGCGCTGCGTCTGATTGATTCAGATGCAGCCTCCGAAGAAATGCCCGGGTGGCGAAATTGGTAGACGCAGCGGATTCAAAATCCGCCGCCAGAAATGGTGTGCCGGTTCGAGTCCGGCCCCGGGCACCACAACTTTTAATGATGTGATCATTTCCGCAAGCTAAGAAGTTCTCTGTTGCTCAAACGCACTTATCTTATAGGCCTAAAGTGGCTCAAGGTAGTTTCGATTAGAGCAAAATTAATCAGTATCACGAGCGTGTAAACGAATTCTGCGGTACGAAGCGGATGCCGATGAATTGCTGTTGTCGCAATCCGTCATAATCGCAATCGCATTAATTTTATCAGGTGCTTGCCCATGAAAGTTCTCGAAATCAGCTTGTAGATCTCGAGTTTCAGTTTGCCATTGGTCACTTTCTTGTTTACCAGAGCGCGTTGCTAGCATATGTGCTTGCTTAGCAAAAGGGTTGGGCCAGTTTGCACCTACCTCGCTTTGTTGGCTCCATACATAGTTTACAGCGCGCGTACGCCAGCGAAGAATGGAATGCTCACGCACTACATAAATGCGAGCAGCATAATCATCACCATCTTTTTCGCGCTCATTTCCTACTTGCGGAAACTCACGCCTTTATTACTTGGCGCAACCAGCCGTGGCTATCTTCGCGTTTGCCCCATTGAATTTCGTTCAATGTTGCACGCAACTTTAACGTTGTCGGCCCAGGTTTACCGTTACCAATAACATGTTCTTTGCCTTCATGGATTAATGTTCCAACAGGTGCTAACACCGCAGCTGTGCCCGATAACGCAGCTTCACATCCGGGTTTGCTGGCGCGGTCTAACAGCTCTTCTACACTCAGAGCGCGTTCTTGCACATCCATGCCAAGATCGCGGGCAATGGTGAGAATAGAATCACGCGTTACGCCATGCAGAAACGATGAATCAAGAGATTTGGTAATCACTTCGTTGCCGTCGATTAAGATAAAGTTAGCTGCACCAGTTTCCTGCACATCACCTTGTGGGCAGAAGAGCACCTGATCTGCCTGATATTTTTCCTTTGCACGAAGAATCGGGCCCATTGCGCTCGCATAGTTGCCGCCGCTTTTAATCATGCCCATGTGCGCTGCACAGCGCATGCTATCTTCTTCAATGAGCAAACGTAAAGCAACGTCGCCACCCGAAAAATAGGCGCCCACTTGCGATAACAGCACATATAACATTGAGCTATTTGAAGGCGATGCCGCTTTACCAATAGCAGCCTCGGTGCCTATATGTGTTGGCCGAATATACATTGAGCTTGGCGGTGCCGGAATATCGTTAACCACATCGGCTAAACTGCTTAGAATCATGCCTTCAAGAAGCTCGGCTGGAAACTTTGGTAAATGCAACAGTTCGGTGCTTTGCTGCATGCGTGCGATATTTCTATCCATGCGAAAAACATACACCGAGCCATCTTCATGCTTAAATGCTTTTAGCCCTTCAAAACAGGTGCTGGCGTAATGTAATACGTGGGCACCGGGATGTAGTGATATGCTGTTGCTACTAACTATTTGCGGGTTGCTCCACGCGTTATCTTTAAAAGTGGCCACAGCCATATTTGGCATGAACTGAGTTCCGAATGCTGCCATCAGTGTTTCCTTAAGGTTTACTTGTAAAATGGTATCGAGGATACATTAAGTTTATCTAAGGCTGAATCTTTGTGTTCCAACAAAGGAGTTCACGGTCATTTTCGCGATGCAGATTCAGCTCTTTTTAAAGCCAAAACGAACAAACGACGATCTAGCCAATCTTTAAATCCTCTCACCTCAGTAAATTGCATGCGTTTTAATAGGGGTTTGTATTGCTCACTAGCATTGCCAAGTAGCAGAGCTTGCAACAAAATATTGGCTTTTCCTAAATGGGTAGAAGTATCTACTTTCAAACGATTTAGAGCTTTGCCAATTTTTAATTCATCTTTACTGAAATCGGTACCGAAAGGAAAGGCGGGAAATAAACCTTTTTTCTGGAAATTATCGAGGCTGCTGGTTACATATTCAGGTGTATTATTCTGCCATTCTGCGGGCAGTGAAAAGTTCGAATCTACTTTACCCGCTTGTTGAGCTTGTTTTAAAAGCTTTGCTTGAAATCTAGAATCGGCGATTCGAATCAACGCTAAATAAACCTGCTCATCAGCGCGGCCACGAAGATCAGCGATACCGTATTCGGTGATAATAATATCGCGTAAGTGCCGGGGAATAGTGCAATGGCCATAGGAGAACAATATATTCGAATGAACTTTCTTGCCGGACATGCGAGTACTGCGAATGGTTAAAATAGAGCGGGCCCCTTTGAGATCGTGAGCCATGGAAACAAAATCATATTGCCCGCCAACACCGCTTAACACGCGGCCATCTTCTAGCCCATCGGAAACTACCGCGCCATCTAGAGTGCATTGCATTGCGGAGTTAATAAAACGGCTAGAAACTCGCTGTGCAACCTTAAGGCGTTGGTTACCAAAGCGGTGATCGTTAAGATCATTAATATAATTCACGCTGCTCATGCAAATAAGTTCGCGTTGTTCATCACTTAGCTGTTCTAATTTTTTATAGAAGTTACGCGGGCCCAAATAAAAGCCGCCGTGCATCACAACGCCACCTTGCAAACGAACATCATCAGTTTGCGCTGGGTCTAGTTCACCCTTGTTGATTGCTTCTTGCAAATCAACATCAGGGTAAACTTTTCGAGCTAATATTCCCGCTTCTAGAAGGTAGATAAACCCATCAACCATCATTTCGCTACAACCATATAAACCTTTTTTAAAAGGCTTAACGCCGCCATATTTTTCAGCGACAGGAAATCGCTTGGCAACCTCCAAATCTCGGTAGAGCTGTTGCCAATCATCGTTGTGCTCATGGCGTAAGCGCGTGCCATAAATTAACGCTGCACCTAACGAACCGATGCCCACCTGCAAGGTGCCGCCATCTTTCAACAGTGTGCTGGCGTAAAAACCAATGATGTGGTCTTGTGCACTAATAGGAGAATGAGGGGCTGAAAAGAGTGGGTATTCAGCTTCTTTATTTTCCAGTATTACATCGAAAGTAGAAATAGGCACAGCCGCATCGCGGCCAAAAAATGGCAGATTGTTGTTACATTCAGCTACCAGTGCAACAGGGTTTTCTGCCGTTTCGGCGGCCCGTAAATTTACAAATAAATCTAATGATAAATCTGGATTACAGCTCAGGCTAAATTGCTCTGGGTAATTAGGATTGGTATCTGGAGCCACAAGCTGGCCAATAACATTCACACCGAGCGCCAATAGATCGCGCATGGCATGGGTGTAATTAGTGCAGATATAACGCCGTTGCTGTTCATTGTGATGCAAAAAATTACCCGCTTGGAAGAAAAACTCAGATACTTTTACATTGCTTGGAAGCTTATGATCGAGCACATCTCTTGCGTATTCGAGTTCCGGTATATCACCATACATGCGCTCTAAAAAAGGGCCCATAAAACGTTGTTCAAGGCCCTTTGTAGGAACGGGTGGTAACAGTGAAAGTGCTGTAACTATGTGGAGTTCAATTTCAGGATTTTCTTTGGCGTATTGGTATAACGCATTAACGAAATGAATAGGCTTCCCTAGGCCAAGGGGAAGCCCCAATGTTATTTTTTTACCTACCCGCTGAATTACTTCTTCAACGCATCTGTTGCTTTGTTGGGTTCGATAAGGGTGAGCATGGTTCATGAGGCACTCTTTATGTTTAAGGTATTTGTTTTCAAATAGTAATTGTCACCATCGTTCCAATAGTTTGTTTTTAGCTGTAAATATGGAGAAATCAAGTAAGTGTTCGAACTTAGCTCTTTTAGGAGCTTGAGTATACAGTGGCTGATGTCTATGATGATTTATAACTCATCTGTAAAGAGTACTCCCTTAATGAATCCGAAAAACTCTAGTGTAAACAAAATACTTAACGAATCTGCCAAGCTCAATAAGTTAGCCCCAGTATCGAAAGCTGTATTTGCTAGATTAACGCGAATAGCACAGGACACTCTTAATGTACCCATTGCCTTTATTTCTCTAGTACAAGAAGGTAGGGAATACATTCAGTATTATTCGGGGCCTGACATTCCTCAATTTTTAAGTTCTTTTGATTCTTTTTCCCGCACAATACTCGAGAACAATATACTTGAGGTTAACGATACGGAATCAGACGTTCGATTAACTGATTACCCAGCTATTAAGAATCACTCCTATATTCGCTCTTATAGTGCAATACCTCTAATTGGCCAAAACCAACGGAGACTTGGTTTTTTTTGGGTTCTAAATAAAAGCCCCCGTGTTTTGCTCGCTAATGAAAGAGAGTTATTAGATTTTTTAGCAGAGTCAATTTCGAGTGAAGTGCAAACGTCACTGTCGTTGGAAGTGCAAAGCAATGAACAGCGACTGCTCTCTATTCTCGAAGGAACCAATATAGGAACGTGGGAATGGAATGTTCAAACTGGGGATACGGTATTTAATGAACGTTGGGCTGAAATCGTTGGTTACACCTTAAGTGAGCTTGAGCCCATATCCATTGACACTTGGATGTCTCTAGCTCATCCCGATGATCTAGAGCATTCCGGGGAGTTACTAAATAAGCATTTCTCTGGTGAGTTGGAGTTTTATGATTGTAAAGCTCGAATGCGGCATAAAAATGGTTCTTGGATTTGGGTTCACGATCGAGGACGCGTTGTTTCTCGAACAGATGATGGTGAGCCACTTATTGTTTCTGGAACTCATGCTGATATTACGCTACAAATGCAAGCTAAACAGGAACTTGAATCACAACGCCTTTTTCTAGAAAACATATTTAATAGTGATGTATCAGCCTTTATTGTTATTAATGAGGATGGCCGCTTTACTTATGCGAATAATGAAGCAATTCGAGTTCTTGGGTTACAACTAAATGATTCGCCGAAAGATAATGAAGCAACTTTTGATGACCCAAGGTGGCACATAACGAATATTGACGGTAGTGAGTTCCCAAACGACAAGCTTCCTTTTGCAGTTGTTAGTAGGACAAAGCAGCCCGTAAAAGATATTAAGCACGCTATTCGCTGGCCAGATGGGGAGTGGAAGGCGCTTTCGGTTAATGGTGCTCCGCTACTTAACGCATTTGGTGAAACGGAGTATGTATTTGCCGTACGAGATATTACTCAGCAGGTTTTACTGGAAGAAGCATTACGAGAGAGCGAGGCTCAATTTCGTTCGTTGGTTGATAATATGCCGGGAGTGACTTATCGATGCCGATATGATGAGGAATGGACAATGCTCTACCTCAGTGACAAGGTTGACCCACTTTCAGGTTATCCAGCATCTGATTTTATCCAAAATAAAGTTAGATCTTACGATAGCGTAATTCATCCTGACGACAAAAAAATGGCGAGTATTGCAGTAGAAAAAGCGATTGAGGAACACACGGATTGGCTCATAGAATACAGAGTACTTCACCGTGATGGCTCAGTTCAATGGGCAAAAGAAAAGGGGCGGCCAGTTTACGATAAGAATGGTGACGTTGAGCATCTTGATGGATTTATCCTAAACGTTACTGATGATAAATCTAATCGAATTGAACTTGAAAACCAGTTGTCAGCTTTTAAAGCTTTAAACGATATCTCATCAATAGCGGGAACCGAAACTTTGGAGCGCTTGAACTTAGCTCTGGCTTTGGGCTCATCATATCTTGGATTAGAATTAGGTATAGTGAGTCAAATCCAAGAATCTGAATACAAAGTAGTTGCTTTTACCGCCCCCGAAAATGCTGAATTGAAAAATGGACAAACTTTTGCGCTTAGCAATACCTACTGTGATATCACCCTAAACGCTAACGATGTTATTACTATCGATGAAATGAAAAGTTCAGAATATCGAGGACACCCTTGTTATCAGTCGTTTACTTTAGAGTCTTACATCGGTGTTCCTTTATATGTTGAGGGTAAGCGCTTCGGAACATTAAGCTTCTCTTCAACAACGTCGCGAGAGAATTCGTTCAGAGAAACTGAGAAGCAATTTATACGATTGATGGCTCGGTGGGTATCTACAACGCTTGAATTGAAAAACCAACAGGCCACCCTTGAAAGAAGCGAGCAGAGGCTTCGAGGTTTGTTTGAGCTATCTCCGATCGGAATAGCGTTGAATGATTATGAAACAGGGGCGTTTGTTGATCTGAATGCGGCGCTCCTTTTATCCACCGGATACACAAGAGATGAATTTATATCCCTAAGTTATTGGGATGTTACCCCGCGAGAATATGAAGCTGAGGAGTTTAAGCAACTTAAGATGTTGGATACGACATCGAGGTATGGGCCTTTTGAAAAGGAGTACATACGAAAAGACGGCAGTAGATATCCTGTTTGTTTACATGGGATGCTTGTTGAAGACAATTCAGGTCGTAAGCTTATTTGGTCGATTATTGAGGATATTTCTGAACGTAAACGGAATGACGAGATCAAGAATCAATTTGTTTCAACCGTAAGCCATGAATTGCGAACTCCCATTAGCTCTATTACTGGCTCACTTCAGCTTTTGTTAGGTGGCGCTACCGGAGAGCTGCCAAAATCAGCCGTTGAGATGATAGCCATAGCACTCAAGAATAGTAGTCGTTTAAGCTTATTAATCGATGATATTTTAGATTTGGAAAAACTATTAGCGGGTAGAATTGAGTGGAGCATAGAAACGTTATCCGTACACTCATTGTTTAAAGATATTATTGAGAGAAATGAACCGTTTGCGAAACGGCATAATGTAACCCTTAGCGTGGAGGATATAGATCCTGCTCTGGAGATTGATGTTGATGCTCAACGATTTGAGCAAGTAATTACTAACCTACTCTCAAATGCTGTGAAATTTTCTTCTTCAGGAGATATTGTCACGCTAAATGCTAAAAAAGAAGAGTTAGGGGTTCGGATCTCGATTATCGATCGAGGTGAGGGTATTCCCGAAGAATTTCACCCGCGCGTTTTTGAAAAGTTTGCTCAGGCAAATGCCAGCAACACTAGAAAAACGGGTGGTACTGGCCTTGGTTTATCAATCTGCAAGGAAATCGTTGAACAATTAGGTGGAACTATTGATTTCGAATCGAATCCCGGCGGTACGGTATTTAATATTACTTTCCCCTACAGAAACAAAACTTTAGGGGAAAATAATGGATAGGTCAGAGTATTATAGTGCATCAGGGCAGCACTTGAAGTGGATTGCTGCTCTTGTTTTTGTTTTTTTTGTTGCCGTTGCCGAATATTTGATTTGGGATTACCAACGATATGAAAAATACCAAGCTGAACAAACCGTAACGGAGTACGTGACAAGAACAAAGTCGCAATTAGAATCTGAGTTGAATGGCCTTATTTTTCTAACTCACGGCATTGAAGCGTATGTGTTAGCGCGTAATGGGGAGGTTGTCCCAAGCGAGATCAAATCAATACTGAATCAAGTTTATACATTTAGTGCTTATTTTCGGAATATTGGAATTGCTCCGGGAAATGAGTTGCGTTGGGTTTTCCCTCTAGAAGGTAACGAATTAGCAATAGGTATTCGTTATGAGGAGCTACCCGGGCAGTGGGCTGATATTAAAACAGTAATAGATTCACGCGCAGCTAAGTTAATCGGGCCTGTAGAGTTAGTTCAAGGCAATATGGGCTTAATTTACCGCTCTCCGTTATACATTGATGATCTCTATTGGGGAATGGTAAGTGCTGTTATCGATGCAGAAAGTTTATTCTCGTCTATAGAACAAGAAGCAAATTTAGCTGGGCAGAGGCTATCTGTGGGACTCAGAAAAATAGAAGAAAACTCGGAGTATGGAGAGGCGTTTTTTGGAGCGCCTTCGGCTTTTGCGCCAGGAAGCACTCTCGCTCTTGTTAATATTCCTGGGGGGCAGTGGGAACTTGCTGTAGCTGCAGAGTTTGAGGTTGCTAATGTTTGGCCAGCTAGAATAGTAGCCTGGGTATTAATTTTGCTGGGTGTTTCAGGGCTTTCTTACGTGACTCGATATCTGTATCAAAATAAGTTAGTGGCAGTACTTGCAAGTGAAGTTGAAGAAAAAACGAACGAATCACTAAAAGCCTTTCGAAAGCTCGATAATGTTTTACAAGCAGCAAGTGAAACGGCAATTATTGCAACCGACAATCAGGGTATTATAAACGTTTTCAATAAAGGCGCTGAACGAATGTTGGGCTATAGCGCGGCTGATTTGATTGGTAACGAGAGTCCTGGTCTCTTTCATGAGGCAAGTGAAATTGATGAAAGAGCCGAAGAGCTAAGCCGAGCATTATCGCGAAATGTGTCCGGTTTTTCTGTTTTTACAGTTATTCCAGATTTGAAGGGTTCAGAAAAGCGTGTATGGACGTATATCACCAAATCAGGAGCTCGTATCCCTGTAGAATTAACTGTAACTAAAGAATTTGATAGCAATGGAAATGCCAGTGGCTATTTAGCTTTGGCGGCAGATGTTAGTGAGCGTTTGCACAATCAAAATATAACTCGCGAATTAAAAGAACGATTAGAAGCGGCCACTGCAGTAGCTCAGGTAGGGGTTTGGGAGCTTGATCTGTCTAGCAAGAAAATGCTCTGGAATGAGCAAATGTTTGAGTTAACCGGCGTTTCAAGCTCTGATTTTACTGGCAGCTATGAAAACATCGAGCGCTTATTAACTTCTGATTATCTTGAACCCTTTAATTTGTATTTGTACAAATTAATTGAGAAAACGAATCAACATCTGCCAATAGAAAACCCTCCCGTTCCATTAAAAACCACATTCCAGATTATAAAAGAGAACAGTGGTGAATTAAGATGGATGAAAGGTCACGCAATTATTAAGTGTGATGAAATAGGAGTTCCAGTATCAATGCTAGGGACTATGATTGATATTTCAGGTTTAGTATTTGCGCGTGAGGCAGCTGAGAAAGCTGAAAAGCTAAAATCTGAGTTTTTATCTACCGTAAGCCATGAGCTGAGAACTCCGCTTTCTGTTATTTCGGGTGCACTCTCTCTAATATCGCTAGATCAAACTGATTTTTCTGACGATACGAAAAGTGTTCTAAATTTAGCGACTCGAAATAGCCAGCGGTTAACGCTACTTATTAATGACTTGTTAGATATGGAAAAGACTACTTCCGGAAGCCTATCGCTAAATATGAAGAATTTCGTTGTTAGTGAACTTATTGAGAAAGCTATCGCTGACAACTCAAATTATGCAAAGAAATATAATGTTGGTATTACACTTAAGTGCTCGATAGACGAGAGAACATTAATAAGTGTTGATGAACTTCGTTTCATGCAAATTATGAGTAACTTGCTCTCGAATGCTGCAAAATATGCTCCTCATGGAACATCTATTCAGGTAGCAGTTGAAGTCCGAGATTCAATTGTTGTCATTAAAGTTATAGACCAAGGCGCAGGAATACCGGAAACATTCAAGAATCGAATCTTTCAACCCTTTGCTCAGGCTGATTCTTCGGATAGCAAACAGAAAGGTGGTACTGGGCTAGGATTGTCAATTACCCGAGCTATCGTTCAGCAAATGAATGGGGAGATCGGGTTTGATAGCGAATCAGATGAAGGAACTATATTCTGGTTTTCATTTCCTATTGTGGTTGCCCCTAAACAAGTTGCAGAACCAGAGGAGTTACTGGCGGGTGATAAAAACGAAGACAAAAAGCTAGAGCGAAAGCCGAAGATTCTTCATGTCGAGGATAACGCTGATTTTGCTACGATCGTTTCTACCAGCTTGAAAAATAAATATCGGATTGACTGTGCCTCAACAGTTCACGAAGCAAGAGCCAAATTGGAAAAGACTCAATATGAACTGATGGTGCTAGATATCGCCTTGCCTGATGGTTCTGGCTTGGAGGTTTTAAACGAAGTGAAGTTGTTGAACTCTAACATCAAAATTATCGTAGTTTCGGATTACGATTTTTCAAACGTCGACTTTCCTCGAGTTGATGCTGTATTAGGTAAAGCACAATTTACTCAAAAGAAGCTTATAGATTTGATTCAGAGCTTAATGTGCTAAAAAAATGAGCGCAGGGAAATTTACATGACAAAATTAGAACGAGTGCTTGTGGTTGATGATGAACAAGATATTCAAGCTATCGCAAAGCTATCATTGGAGCGTGTTGGGGGATTAGAAACCTTGATATGTTCATCTGGTAGAGAGGCAATTGATAAAGTGCAGGTATTTGCTCCGAACATTATCTTACTCGACGTTATGATGCCAGGCCTAGATGGACCCGCAACACTAAGCATATTGAAAGAGAAGGGGTTAGTAACCAACATTCCTGTAGTTTTTTTTACGGCAAAAGTGCTTGATAAAGAAATTGAGGAGTTACATAGCTGTGGAGCTTTCGATGTTATCTCTAAGCCTTTTGATCCAATGAAGTTACCGTCGATACTTGAAGATATCTGGAGAAGAAGCCAATGAGCAATAAAGCGTTGGATATGAATCTTGATACAGAAATTGCGCAAATACGCGCACAGTATTTACTGCGCCTAAGAAGTGATGAATCAAAGTTACGTAGGCTTGTTTCAGATCTAGCCTCCCGGATTGATAAAACAGTTATTGAGGATATTCACCGGATTTTGCACTCTATTATTGGCTCCGCGGGAACGTTCGGGCTTCACCAAGCTAGTGAGGAAGCACAAAAAGCTGATGAGATTGTTATTTCATCTTTTAATGCGCTTGAACAAGAGAGCAAAGATTTTAGCAATATTCATCTGCGAACTTCAGTTATTGCGTTTTGTAACTTTTTAGATGAGATGTTTCAAAATAGTGATTTAAAGGCTCTATCGGAGCGGCATCCTGAAGACTTACTGGCACCAATTATTGATAAATCAGAAGAAACTGGAAGTACGACAGAAGTTTGGTTGATTGAAGAGGACGAAGAATTAGCCAATCAGCTCTCTGAACATATCAGTAACTTTAATTTTCATATTCGCACCTTAAATTTAAGTGATGCATTGGCTATCGCAAATACAAGTGGATGGCCACCGGTAACTATGATTGATTTAGATGGAGGAGAGTTAGGCAGAAAGAATAATATGCGTTTGACTTTAACCGCTGGGGATTATAGGCCTCGGCGACTAATCGCACTATCAAATGACGACAGCTTTGAGAAACGGGCATATGCGGCAAAGCTCCGCGCTACTGCCTTTGTATCCAAGCCGATAAATATTCCGACTCTCATTCATCATATTGAAAAATATCTAGAAAGTGCGCAGGCTAGCTATGAGCGGGTGCTGTTGGTGGACGATGACCACGAGTTGCGAGCATTTCTTGAGATCATGTTGAAATCAGAAGGAATTGAAGTAAAAGTATTAACTCAGATTAATGAAATTGTAGATGTAATGAATGATTTTCGACCAGAGTTAATATTACTCGATATGGAGATGCCTGATTACTCTGGCATAGATATAGCGGTTTTAATTCGGCAGCACCCTCAATTTGAGAGTATTCCAATTGTATATTTATCTGCCGAACAAGATTTAGGTAAGCAATCAGAAGCGTTGTCGTTTGACGCTGATGACTTCTTAACTAAACCGATATCAAAACCAAGATTGATATCGTCAATTCGTTCAAGGGTCCAAAGAGCAAGATCGCTAGACAAATTAATTAGTAAAGATAGCTTAACCGGCTTGCTGAAGCACGGCTCAATCAAAGATTCAGGAGCCCGTGAATTACAAAGGGGAAGAAGAGAATCGTACCCTGTATCTATTGTTATGCTCGACATTGATCATTTTAAGAAGGTTAACGATACATATGGTCACTCAACTGGTGATGTGGTTATTTCTTCGTTGGCTACACTCTTACGCCATCGACTTCGGCAAACCGATTTGATTGGACGATATGGAGGAGAGGAGTTTCTCGTTATCCTCCCTCAAACAACGGAACGTTCAGCTTGCGAAATTATTAATGAAGTTCGCCTTGCGTTTAATGAGATGCAATTTAGATATCAGGACGTACAATTTAGTTGTTCTCTGTCCGCAGGATGCGTGGAATCTTCCTTATTCGCGGATAGTGATTTGTCTGAATTAATCGAAGCTGCAGATGAAGCGCTCTACAGTAGCAAAAACAACGGGCGAAACCGAGTTACAGCAAGAAGTGATCTTGATTGACGAGCAAGAGCGCCATTTAGCATGGATGTTCATTAATAAGAATTTTTCATCGCACCGCTCAATTTTATTTCTAGAATCCGAGCGGTGCTTATTTTCTTAGTTAAAAGCTAATTTACTTCGAACTAGTTTGTGAATCCATTATTTACGGTTTCAATCCATTGCTGCACACGTTGTTCTAATATCGGTAAAGGCAATGAACCTCCGCCTAAAACCGTATCGTGGAAGCCGCGAATATCAAAGCGATCACCGAGCTCTTCTTCAGCTTGTGCGCGCAATTCTTGAATGCGTAGCATACCAATTTTGTATGCGGTAGCCTGGCCAGGCCAAACTAAATAGCGCTGAACCTCGGCGCGAACTGAACCTTCAGTAATCGGGGTGTTTTCAAGGAAATAAGCTACGGCTTCATCTTCATTCCAGCCAAGGGCATGCATGCCCGTATCAACTACCAAGCGAACTGCACGCCAAATCTCAGCGGTTAAACGGCCAAAATCAGAATAATCATCGCGATAACCACCCATTTCTTTGGCAAGTAACTCAGAATACAGCGCCCAGCCCTCTACATATACCGTATGCCGATCTTGAGTGCGAAACTGTGGAATGTTTTCCAATTCTTGAGCAATTGATATTTGCATGTGATGGCCAGGATTACCTTCATGATAAGCAACGGCTTCCATATCTACTTTTGGCATCGAACTCATATCGGAAAGGTGTGCGTAATAGATACCTGGGCGCGAACCATCGGGAGTGCCAGGAAAGTAATGTTGCGGTGCGCCATCTTCTTCGCGAAAGGCTTCAACGCGGCGCACCACTAAATCAGCTTTTGGCAAAATACCAAAGAAATCAGGAAGGCGATCGGCAATACCATCAAGATAAGCCGTTGAATCATCTATGTAAGCTTGGCGGCCTTCATCAGTATTGGGGTATAGGAATTGCTCATCAGTACGCACAAAATCAAAGAATTCTTGCAAGGTACCAGCAAAACCAACACGCTCCTGAATTACGCGCATTTCTTCTTGAATTCGAGCTACTTCATCAACACCAATTTGGTGAACTTCTTCCGCTGTTAAATCGGTGGTGGTATGGAACCACAGCATAAAGTTGTAGTAATCACGCCCACCTTCATATTTGGCTACACCGGTAGGATTGCTATCCGCATTCACCATATCCTCTTCTAACCAATCCACTAAGCGCTGGTAAGCGGGGCCAACATGATTGATGAGCGCACTACGAACTTCATTCTCAAGCGATTCAGCTATCTGGCTATCGATAGCATTTGATTCTAATAATTCAGCAATCTTATTTCCTGCATCTTCAAATAAGGGTGCTGATTCATTGCCTTCAGTGAAGGGGGTGCCATCGATTAATGCGCGTGCTTGCCGTAAAGCGCCGCGGTAGCCAAAATCAGGTACACGAATACCATTCTCAGCACGCTCTTGCGCCATCTGTAAGAGCGTATCAATAGATACTTCGAGGTGTTGTAAACGTGCAATATAAGCGCGCATATCATCTTCATTATCTACCGCATGAAATGAAATTAAGAATTGCGGAAGAGCAGAGTGAATACTCGACATTTGGTGGAAGATGTATGCCATATCACGATACTCAAAAGCCCGAGTATCGCGTTCTACTTGGTAAGCCCAAAGGTCGTAGGAAGTTTTTGCTTCTTGATCAAGGCTGCCATAATCGAAATTCTGTTCCATCTCAGTAACAGTGGCCTGAGACCAATCTACCATTTCCCGTTGGCCTGCTTCGCTTACATCGTTTAAGCGATCATATTGCTCTTTACGCCCCAGCATCGTGAGTTGCATGGGTGTCATCTGCAGCCGTTCTTCAAACTTCTCATCAAGCCATAGGTTTAAGCGCTCTGATTCCGTTAACTCGGCGTCAGGCTGCGAAGGTGGTGCATCGCTGCACGCGCTGAGTAGGGCTATAAGCGCCCCAGCAAATAGTAATTTACGCATTGGAGATAACCTCTATCATTCAATTGAAATATGCCGGGGCGAAACTACGTTGCCAGAACGGCGCACAAAAATATTGGTGGTTTACTAAATAATATCCTAGCACGTTTTTACATGCTGACTACGGCTCGAGTTAGTCAGTGATATTAGCCAAATAAAGATCAAATACCGCTATTATCTAAAATTACAACACAGTGATATACTACAGCCATACCTAAACGGCTTTAAAGCCAGCAAAACAAGAGAAAAAGTTATTATCGATATGAATGACAAAACAACTCCAGAACAACCGCAGCATGATGTGGAAATCCCTTCGCGGGAGGCCATGTTAGAGGTGGTGAAAAATGCGCTCAAGCCGGTAGCTTACCAAGATATCTTGAGCCATTTTAAGTTAACCGATGAGCGCCAGCATATTGGGGTGAAGAGGCGTTTGCGCGCTATGGAGCGCGATGGCCAACTGGTTTATACACGCAATGATTCCTATGGCATGCCTGAGCGCATGGATTTGCAGAAAGGCGTTGTAATTGGCCACCGAGATGGCTTCGGGTTTGTGCGTTTAGATGAAGGCGGGCCTGATTTATTTTTACCGTTTCATCAAATGCAAACCGTTATGCACGGCGATCGAGTGTTAGTGAAAGCTGGCGCCGCCGATGCCAAAGGGCGCAAAGAAGGCCGAATAGTACGAACACTAAATGATGAGGTTCGGCAGATAGTAGGCCGCTATTTCTTCGAAGATGGTATTGCTTTAGTGGTGCCAGATGATACCCGCGTAAGCCAAGATTTAATTATCCAACCAGAGCACACTAATGGTGCTCGGCATGGCCAAATTGTAGTTGCGGAAATTATGTCGCGGCCAAGCCGGCGTTCATCGCCATTGGCTAAAGTAGTTGAAATTATCGGCGATCATATGGCGCCGGGTATGGAAATTGAAGTAGCGATTCGCGAACACAATATTCCACACGAATGGCCAGCGGCAGTAGAGCAAGAATCGAAATCAATTCCAGCAGAAGTGCCTGATTCAGATAAAAAAGGCCGAGTAGATCTGCGCCGTTTGCCGTTGGTAACGATTGATGGTGAAGATGCGCGAGATTTCGATGATGCGGTTTTCTGCCAGCCAGACGATAAAGGATTTCGGTTATGGGTAGCCATTGCTGATGTAAGCCATTATGTTCGCCCGGGAAACGGCCTCGATAAAGAAGCGCTCAGCCGTGGTAATTCGGTATATTTTCCAAATCATGTAATTCCAATGCTCCCAGAGGCATTATCAAATGGCCTGTGTTCATTAAACCCGCAAGTAGATCGTTTGTGTATGGTTGCCGAAATGGTAATTGGGCCGCGCGGCAAGCTACTGGAATCGAGCTTTTACCCGGCATTGATGAACTCTCATGCGCGGTTAACCTATACCAAGGTGGCGGCTATTTTAGATGGTGATAAAGAACTCCGTAGCCAATATCAGGCGGTGGTTCCACACATCGAGAATTTGCAGGGATTGTATAAAATTTTACGCGGAAGCCGCGAACGCCGTGGCGCTATTGATTTTGATACTGTGGAAACACGCTTTATTTTCAATGCAGAACGCAAAATTGAGCGTATAGAACCGGTGCACCGCAATCAAGCGCACATGCTGATTGAAGAATGTATGATTATGGCCAACGTGGCCGCTGCTAATTTTGTTGAAAAGAACAAAGGCGCAGCACTGTTCCGTGTGCATGATTTACCTGATGAAGATCGCCTGATGGCGTTCCGTATGGTGTTGGGCGAAATGGGCTTAACTATGCCGCTTCGTGATGAACCAGCCCCAGCTGATTTTGGCGAAGTGTTAAAACAAGTAGCAGATCGGCCAGATCGGGAACTGATTCAAACCATGCTGTTGCGTTCATTGCAGCAAGCCATTTACACGGTTGAAAATCGTGGGCACTTTGGCTTGGCGTTGAAAGCCTACGCGCATTTCACATCGCCAATTCGCCGTTATCCAGATTTGGTTTTACATCGAGAAATTAAGCGCATTCTTGCTGAACAGCATCGTGGTATGCCGGGTTTGGAAGGCGCACATCATTATGAGCCTAAACAACTTGCAGAGCTTGGCCCGCATTGCTCACAAACTGAGCGCCGTGCAGATGATGCCACCCGCCAGGTTGATGAATGGCTGAAGTGTGAGTTCATGCAAGATCACGTTGGTGATGAATTTGAAGGCGTAATTTCAGCGGTTACGAACTTTGGTTTGTTCGTGCGGTTAACCGATTACATGATTGATGGCTTAGTGCACATATCGAACCTGAAAAGTGAGTATTACCACTTTGATGCGGAACGCCACTTATTAATCGGTGAATCGAGTGGCAGTGTATACCGGCTTGGTGATAAGGCTCGCGTAAAAGTAGCTGCGGTTAACTTAGATGAGCGCAAAATTGATTTTGAACTATTGCATGTAGAACAAACCTCGGATGCATTGGCACCGAAGCGCAGAGTTAAGCAGAAGCATTCAGAAAAGCGCGGACCAAGCAAGGGAAGAGGCAAAGGCTCAAGTAAAGCTAGGGGTGATAAAAAAACCTCAGGTACGAAACCTAAAGCTGCATCCCCAGGCGCTGCAAAGGCAGGCAAGAAAAATTCAACTAGGAAGAAACGTTCGCGATGAGTAAAAGTGAAACAGTATTTGGCATTCATTCGGTTAGCGCGCTATTGCAACATGCTCCCGAGAGAGCATTAGAATTATTTGTACAGAAAGATAGAGATGATCCCGCAATTCAAGAGATTGTGAAAGCAGCTCGTATTGCCGGTGTTCGCCCACAGTTTTGCCAACGCAAAACGCTCGATGATAGAGTGCAAGAGGGCAACCACCAAGGTGTATTGCTTATCGTAACGCCAGGGCGTGTATATCAAGAAAATGATCTGCCAGAGCTTGCGCAAAACGCTGGGCAAAAGGCGTTGTTTCTGATTCTTGATCAAGTAACCGACCCGCACAATTTAGGTGCGTGTTTGCGTACCGCCGATGCGGCCGCTGTTACTGCGGTTATTGTGCCGAAAGATAAAGCGGCTGGCTTGAACGCAACGGTTCGTAAGGTAGCAAGTGGGGCAGCTGAAATAGTGCCTTTAGTTACCGCTACAAACTTAGCACGTGCAATTCGCATACTAAAAGATGAAGGCGTGTGGGTTACCGGCACTGCTGGCGAAGCTGATGCAACCCTATATCAGAATAAATTTGTTGGCCCAGTTGCACTTGTTATGGGCGCTGAGGGAGCGGGCATGCGTCGGCTTACTCGTGAGCTTTGCGATGATTTAATTTCGATTCCGTTAGCGGGTTCCGTAAGTAGCTTGAACGTTTCTGTAGCTGCGGGTGTATGTTTATTTGAAGTAGTGCGGCAGCGGAGTGCCGGTAAATGATGAAAAAAATATTACCGCTATTGTTAATTGGTGTGGCGGTAATGCTTTTTGCAGTAATGTCATGGCTCGGTTCATCGGATTCAACGGTGAACCAGTTTCGCCCGCCTATCGGGTTAGAAATGGAATACACCGAGAATGATCGTATGCAGAAGCGGGTGGCGGACGATATTTTGTATCGTATGCAAACGCACCATGAATACCGCTTGGCAACATCACAAACCGGTGATCCGGTAGCAAGTGTGCAGATCAATATTGAGCGCTTAGGGAATGATGAAATTAAAATCACTGCTAATGTGAATGGCCAACCTATTATAGTAGAAGGCCCGGCTGAAGTTGCTTTAAGCCTTTCCGCAAAAATGTTTTCCCTCGTGAATAATGCACTTTCAGAGCTTGTTATCGCTGGTTAGTTCGCGTACAATTCGCCGGCTTGAATCAGCCCAACTAACTATTTAAAGTTAATTTCAAGTTCCTTGCTTACATGTCAGCCGGGCTGAGCTGAACTTAGGCTTTAATCCATAAGGAGCAATTATGCGTCATTATGAAATCGTATTTATGGTTCATCCGGACCAGAGTGAACAGGTTCCAGGTATGGTTGAGCGTTACAGCGAAACTATTACTTCTAACGGTGGCACTATTAACCGTGTAGAAGATTGGGGCCGTCGCCAACTAGCTTATCCAATCAACAAGCTGCATAAAGCTCACTATGTTCTTTTGAACGTAGAAGCTACAACAGAAGTGATTGATGAGTTAGAAACTACTTTCCGCTACAACGATGCGGTTCTACGCAGCCTGGTTATGCGTAAAGACGAAGCGATCAGCGAACCTTCACCTTTTGGTAAGCCAAAAGAGCGTGAAGAACGTCGTGATTCGCGAGCTGAAGAGACCGAATCTGCTGAGTGATGTCGGCTACAACAGCTCAAGGCTCTGCCATTAACCAGTTAATTATTCGCGGTAGCATAGTTAAGCCGCCACGAATGAAACGCAGCCCAGCCGGCATTTCTCATCTCCTTCTAGCGTTAGAACATCGTTCTTTGCAGCAAGAAGCAGATTTAACACGGCAGTGTTATGTAAGAATTCAGGTAGTGGTTAGCGGTGATTGGGCAGAATCTTGGTCAACGAAACTTTCTCTGGGTAGTGAAATTGAAGTATCGGGTTTTATTCAGCGTCATGAAAACGCAAATGGAATTCCACGCTTAGTACTTCACGCTCAGAACATAAAACAGGTTTAACAGGAGAACACCATGGCTCGTTTTTTCCGTCGTCGTAAGTTCTGCCGCTTTAAGGCAGAAGGCGTAAAAGAGATCGATTACAAAGATATCGCTACGCTGAAAAATTATATTACTGAAACTGGTAAGATTGTTCCAAGCCGTATTACCGGTACTTCAGCAAAGTATCAGCGTCAGCTGGCTCGCGCAATTAAGCGTGCCCGTTACCTGAGCTTGCTGCCATACACTGATGGCCACAAGTAAAGGAGACTTGAACGATGAATATTATCTTACTAGATAAAGTTGCAAATTTGGGCAGCCTGGGCGACCAGGTAAACGTGAAATCTGGCTATGCTCGGAACTTCTTGTTCCCTAAAGGCAAAGCCGTTCCAGCGAACAAAGTAAATATCGAAATGTTCGAACAGCGCCGTGCAGAACTTGAAGCTAAATTAGCGTCAGATCTGAAAGCTGCTGAAGAACGTGCAGAAGCTATCAATGCACTGGACGCTATCGTTATTACCTCTAAAGCAGGTGATGAAGGTAAATTGTTCGGTTCAATTGGTACTCGCGATATCGCTGATGCAGTTACTGCTGCTGGCGCTGCTGTTCAAAAGAGCGAGATTTTAATGCCACATGGCACTATTCGTGAAGTTGGCGAATTTGAAATCGAACTGCAATTACATGCAGACGTACTTGCAGCTATTACCTTGAAGGTAGAAGCTGGCGAGTAAGGGATTACAATCTCTTTAAATGAAAAGCAGCACCTTAGGTGCTGCTTTTTTTTTATGGTCTGTGTATCATCAAAGATTCTTATTACCAATAATGCTGATGGAATACTGTGGCAACTAATAATAAAAAATCATCTGATGCAAAGCTCGATGCGCTAAAAACACCCCCGCATTCTATTGAAGCGGAACAATCAGTTTTGGGCGGCTTAATGCTTGATAACCAAGCGTGGGATAATGTTTCTGAGCGCGTAATTCAAGACGATTTCTATTTGCTTTCTCATCGCTTTATTTTTGGTGCCATGGCTCGCTTAAGTGAAGAAGGGAAGCCGGTTGATTTTGTAACGCTCTCAGAGCGCTTAGAGCAAAATGACGAGCTTGAACGTTCTGGCGGCGCAGCTTACCTATTAGAAATTCAGAAAAACACTCCTAGCTCTGCGAATATATTAGCTTATGCCGATATCGTTCGTGAACGCGCATTGGTGCGGGAAATGATTGGCGTTGCCAATAAAATCGCAGAAGCAGGTTTTGATCCGCAAGGCCGAGATAGCAAAGAGCTGCTAGATTTTGCTGAGCAACATGTATTCCAAATTGCTGAAAAGCGCAGTAGCAGCGATGAAGGCCCGCAAGGTTTAATTGGTATATTAGATAAAACACTCGATCGCATCGAGTATCTAAGTAAACAAGCGAATTTCAGTGGTGTTACTGGCGTATCTACCGGGTTTCACGATTTAGATAAAAAAACAGCCGGTTTACAGCCTTCAGATTTGATTATAGTAGCCGCACGGCCTTCAATGGGTAAAACCACCTTCGCTATGAATTTGGTTGAGCATGCCATGATGCATGAAGAAAAGCCGGTTGTGGTATTCAGCCTCGAGATGCCTGCCGAGCAAATTATGATGCGGATGCTCGCTTCACTAAGCCGGGTAGATCAAACCAAAGTACGAACAGGCCAGCTTGATGATAAAGATTGGGATCGTATTACCTCAACCATGATCGTGCTAAAAGAACGGGCTAAATTATTTGTTGATGATAGCTCAGGGTTAACGCCTACTGAAGTGCGTTCAAGAGCCCGGCGCATTGCGCGGGAGCACGATGGTATTAGCATGATTATGGTGGATTATTTACAGTTAATGACGGTGCCTGGCTTATCGGAAAATAGAACATTAGAAATTGCGGAAATTTCCCGTTCACTAAAAGCGCTCGCAAAAGAATTAAAAGTTCCTGTTGTTGCTCTCTCACAGTTAAACCGCTCACTAGAGCAACGCTCTGATAAACGGCCAGTGAATTCAGATTTACGTGAATCAGGTTCAATTGAGCAGGATGCCGATTTGATTATGTTTATTTATCGCGATGAAGTTTATCACCCTGATTCGAACGACCAGGGCCTCGGTGAAATCATTATCGGTAAACAACGGAACGGGCCAATTGGCCGCCTGAAACTTATGTTTCATGGCCAGTACTCACGTTTTGATAATTATACTGGTGAGCAATTAGATGATGATTATTAAAGCTCTAGGCGGAAACGCTGTGGTAGACATAAATGGCTAATGCGATGCGTCCGGCTTGGGCAGCAATAGATCTGCAAGCATTACAACACAATACGCAAGTTATTCGTAAACTGGCGGGCAATCGCCGTATTCTTGGCATTTTAAAAGCCAATGCTTATGGCCACGGCCTTACGCGCATTGCTCAAGCACTTGCCGATATTGATGCAATTGGCGTGGCTCGGGTAGATGAAGCCTTGCAGCTTCGTAATTTTGGCATCACTCGGCCGATTGTTTTACTCGAAGGCTTTTTTGCAGCGGAACAAATTCCTATTTTAGCTGCAAGTAACATTCAACCTGTGATTCACAATTTGCATCAATTAGAACAGCTTGCTGCTGCGGAGCATGTTTCAGACCCAATGCGTGTGTGGCTGAAAATAGATACTGGTATGCATCGCCTTGGTATTGAGCCTTCGCAAGTAAGTGCTTGCTACCAACAGTTAGCAAATATGCCGCAGGTGAATGGCCCACCGATTTTAATGACTCACCTTGCTTGCGCTGATGAACCCGAGCACGCACAAAATGTTAAGCAGCTTAATAAGTTCGCCGAGTTGGTTCACCCTTATCAAGATTCAGTAACCTCGATGGCGAACAGTGCCGCTCTGTTTGCTGGTATTGGCAGCGAATATGATTGGGTGCGGCCTGGATTATCATTGTATGGTGTGAGCCCATTCGCCGGCACTGTAGGCAGCGATTATGCGCTGCAAGCGGTTATGAATTTGCAGGCGAGCATGATATCGGTGCGCAAAATTAAAGCCGGAGAGCCGGTAGGTTATGGTGCAGCTTGGGCGCCGGCTGAAGATACTTATATCGGTATTGTGGCTATTGGGTATGGTGATGGTTATCCACGGCATGCACCACAGGGTACGCCAGTTTGGATTGGCGGGCGCTGCTACCCATTAGTAGGGCGAGTGGCTATGGATATGATTACGGTTGATTTAGGAGCGCAGCTGAACGTTGAGTTAGGCGATACAGCCCAGCTTTGGGGTAGAGAGCTGCCGGTTGAAAAAGTAGCTGCAGCGGTTGGTACTATTCCATACGAGTTGTTATGTAACGTGGCTCGCAGGGTGCAGCTCGATTACCTCGATTAATGTGCAGAGTTTAAGAACGTAAAAGGCTCAGTATAGAAAACCTATACTGAGCCTTTGTTTTTTTGCGTTGTTGCTCGAACTACTGGCTATGTTGGCAGTTGCTACAAATACCAAGTGCCTCAACCGTTTGTTGTTGTACTGTAAACCCTTGGTTTTCTGCCTGCTCAACAAATGCTTGATGCACGCCGGAAGAGTGAATTTCTTGAACATTGCCACAATGGGTGCAAATTAGCATTTGTACCGGATGCTGTTTCTCAAAATGCGAGCACAAAACGTAGCTGTTCGATGAAGAAACCTTATGCACGAAGCCTTGGCTTTGTAAAAATTCGAGCGCTCGATAAATCGTAGGGGGCTTCGCGTTTGGCACCTCGGCCTTCAAAAGATCGAGCAGATCATAGGCACCAACGGCACCCTCTTGCTCGGTAAGTATTGCGAACACTTCACGACGCGTTGGTGTCATTCGAACACCACGCCGTTGACACATTATTTCTGCTCGTTTCAGTAATTGTTCCGTTGCTTGTTTATGCATTGTGTTACCTATCAATTACACCCCGATAGTTTCATTGAAACCGGAAAATATTTCAGGGTTAAAAACTACTTATAAGTAGAGCATACGTTTTCTTTTTCAAACAGGGAAGCGTAACTCGCTTTTTGATATCGGCTCGCTGTAGTTTTTCCCTTAATTAACGTAAAATGCAAGCTCAAATTTTAGGAGTACACCATGATATCTGTTGCCCCAATGCTGGATTGGACCGATCGGCATTGTCGATTTTTTCATCGGCAAATATCTCAACAAGCGTTGCTGTATACCGAAATGGTTACAACCGGCGCCATTATTCATGGCAAACAAGATTTTTTGGCGTACAACGAAGCTGAACATCCAGTGGCATTGCAACTCGGTGGTAGTAACCCAAGCGATCTGGCCGCGTGTGCCAAACTGGCTGCAGAACGGGGTTATGATGAGGTAAATCTGAATGTTGGTTGCCCTTCAGATAGAGTGCAAAATGGTAGTTTTGGTGCATGTTTAATGGCCGAGCCGCTATTAGTGGCTGATTGTATCAAAGCTATGCAAGATGCAGCGCCAAATATTCCAGTTACGGTAAAAACACGTTTAGGTATTGATGACTTTGATAGCTACGAATTCCTTCAAGCGTTAATAGAACCATTGATTGCTATTGATTGCCCACGGGTTATTTTGCATGCTCGCAAAGCTTGGCTTAACGGTTTGAGCCCAAAAGAGAACCGCGAAGTACCACCATTAAACTATGAACGTGTTTATCAGGTTAAGCGTGATTATCCTGCTCTTCAGGTGCACTTAAATGGTGGCGTGAATTCTTTAGCGGAAGCGCAAGAACACTTGCAGTTAGTAGATGGTGTAATGCTCGGTAGAGCTGCATACTCTAACCCGTGGCTCTTAGCGGAAGTTGATACCTTGTTTGGCGCGGCTGAAACTGCGCCGGTGAAAGAGCAGGTTATCCAGCAAATGATCGCCTACATTGAACAGCATATAGAAGCGGGTGGCCGCTTTTGGCATGTAGCTCGACACATGCTGGGTTTATATCAGAATTGCCCAGGCGCACGGCAGTGGCGTAGAACGCTAAGTGAGCTTGGCCCACGAGCGAATGATTGTTCACCGCTTTTAATTGCGAAGGGCATTATTGATTCGGAAAAGGTACGGGCAGCTGAACGAGAACAGCTTGTATAGAGTTATTAATTAATTTATTCGCTGTAAGTATATGAATAGCGGCATCTTAAAAGGAAGGCTTGGTAATGAAATATCTACATACTATGGTTCGTGTAAATGATTTAGATGATTCGTTACGCTTTTACTGCGATGGTTTAGGCTTAAAAGAAGTTCGCCGAAAAGAGGTGCCCCAAGGCAGATTCACTCTGGTGTTTCTGGCTGCGCCGGAAAGCCCAGAAGCCGAACTTGAGCTTACCTATAATTGGGATCCTGAAACCTACGCTGGCGGCAGAAATTTTGGTCATTTAGCCTTTCGAGTGGATGATATTTATCAGGCTTGTGCTCACTTGCAGGATATGGGCGTTACTATCAATAGGCCTCCTCGTGATGGCTATATGGCATTTGTTCGTTCACCAGATGGTATTTCAATCGAGCTGCTGCAAAAAGGTGATGCTCTAAAGCCAAGTGAGCCATGGGCATCAATGGAGAACACAGGTAGTTGGTGATTCTTTAAGTAACAGGGCGCTTTCGGCCAACAGTATGGCAAATCAGCTGAAGCCGCAGTAACTAACTAGCACCATAAATGCTTCTTTGCTATTGTCGATTGAATACTCGAACAATAATTACATACGGATTAGGTATCATGAAAAAAGTAACACGTTTTTCGTTTACGGCTTTAACGTTAGCCATGTTCAGTTTGGGCTTAAGCGCTCAAGCTACAGAAATAACTGCAAGCGATCGGGCTATTCGTATAGCTCAAGAATCGATGATTATCGATACACATATTGATGTGCCTTACCGCTTAATTAATGATTGGGAAGATGTAAGTAAAGCAACCGAACGCGGCGATTTCGATTACGAACGTGCTGTCTCGGGTGGCTTGAATGCGCCTTTTATGGCTATTTATATTCCTTCTAGCTACGAAGATAACGGTGCTTATACGCTTGCTAACCACCTAATCGATTTCATGGAGGCTTTGGTTTATCGGGCTCCGGAAAAGTTTGCTATTCCGCATTCAGCAGATGATCTATTCGCGCACAAAGAAGCGGGTTTGATGTCGTTGGCGATGGGTATGGAGAACGGCGCGCCTATCGAAGGTGAAATAGATAATTTGCATCACTTCTTCGAGCGCGGTGTGCGCTACATCACGTTAGCGCATTCGGAAGATAACCATATTTCCGATTCCTCGTATGATATTCGCGGCACCTGGGGTGGCTTAAGCCCTTTCGGTAAAGAATTAGTTGTAGAGATGAACCGTGTAGGCATGATGGTGGATGTATCACATATCTCTGATAAAGCATTCTATGATGTTTTAGAAATTACCGAGGTTCCAGTAATAGCCACCCATTCTTCGGCGCGTAAATTTACGCCAGGTTGGCAGCGGAATATGAACGACGACATGATTAAGGCTTTAGCCGAAAATGATGGCGTGATTCAAGTGACATTCGGCTCAACTTTCGTAACCACGCGTGCTAATCAGCATCGGGCTCGTATTCAGCGTTTAGTGCGTGAAATTAACGAGCGTTTAGGTGAGGGTACAACACGAGCTCAAGCTGAAATTGCAAAAATACGTGAAGAAAACCCATATCCATTTGCCACGTTGAAAGATGTTCTTGACCACATCGACCATATCGTTGACTTGGTAGGAATAAATCACGTGGGTATTGGTTCTGATTACGATGGTGTAGGCGATACTTTACCCGTTGGCTTGAAAGATGTTCGAACCTTTCCGAACTTGATTCAAGGCTTGCTCGACCGAAACTATTCAGAAGAAGATATCGATAAAATTCTTTTTGGCAATACTATTCGCGTATGGCGTGCAGCGGAGGCATTTGCAGCGCAGGCCAATTAAATTTAATTAGTTAGCGATAACAGTAGTTAAACCATAACAGTAGTTAAACCATAACAGTAGTTAAACCATAACAATTGTATAAACGCTTTTGTAGAGCATCCTTTAAGTTAATGTTTTTAAACTAAAGAATCTACAAAGGCGTTTTGTTTGGGTGCTGATACACTTTTTAATATCTATATCGAACTTCTGTTCAATCTGTACTAGTACTAAAAACAACGAGTGTAGTTATTACTTATCGCTCGTTCTAGTTGACTCTCCCTAATAAATCCGTATAATCTTGCACACGTCTTTTTGGGCGCAGTACGTAGTTAGTGCGATTAAGTATCTTAAGCGGGAAGCTTAGTTTGTTTTAGGAACTAAGTAGATAGTTTAAGGCACTTCAACAGCGGTCCCGATTGGGGGCCGAATGGTGGTTAAAATCACTTCCTCTTTCAACCCAAGGGTTGTTCAAGAGGCGAGTTTTTTTATGCTCTTTTTTAAATGCTCTTTATATGAGGCTTTGATTTATGTCTGGTCAAAGAATTCGAATTCGCTTAAAAGCTTTCGATCACCGATTGATCGATCAGTCTACAGCGGAAATCGTAGATACAGCGAAACGTACCGGTGCACAGGTTCGTGGTCCAATTCCACTACCTACGCGCAAAGAACGTTTCACCGTGCTTATTTCTCCGCACGTGAACAAAGACGCCCGTGATCAGTACGAGATCCGCACCCACAAGCGTCTTATCGATATTATCGAGCCAACAGAAAAAACTGTTGATGCTTTGATGCGTTTGGACTTGGCTGCTGGTGTTGACGTACAAATCAGCCTGGGCTAAGTGAGAAACAAGATTCTAGATAAGAGGTTTTAACAATGGCTATTGGTCTAGTCGGTCGGAAAGTAGGAATGACTCGCATCTTTCAAGAAGATGGCGCTTCAGTTCCTGTGACTGTGATCGAAGTGTTGGCAAACCGTGTTACTCAAGTGAAAACTTTAGACACAGATGGTTACCAAGCACTTCAAGTGACTACTGGCAGCAAGAAAACCAACCGTGTAACCAAGCCTATGGCTGGTCACTTCGCTAAAGCTGGCGTAGAAGCCGGTCGCGGTGTATGGGAATTCCGTCTGAATGAAAATGAAGGCGCTGAATTTGGGGTTGGATCTGAGCTGACTGTAGATATCTTCGCGGACACAAAACTCGTTGACGTCACTGGCACGTCAAAAGGTAAAGGTTTCGCTGGTACCGTAAAACGCTGGAATTTCAGCATGCAAGACGCGACGCATGGTAACTCTTTGTCGCATCGTGCTCCAGGTTCTATCGGTCAAAACCAGTCACCTGGTAAAGTATTTAAAGGCAAGAAAATGGCCGGCCAAATGGGTAACAAACAGATTACTGTTCAGTCCCTGGAAGTCGTCCGTGTTGACGCTGAGCGCAACTTGATTCTGGTTAAAGGTGCTGTCCCTGGAGCTTCCGGTGGCAACGTAATCGTTAAGCCTGCGGTCAAAGCGTAACGTCTGAGGAGATTAGTGATGGAATTAGCATTAAAAGACGCGAAAGGCGCTCTTGAAGTTTCCGAAGCTACCTTTGGACGTGAATACAATGAAGCTTTGGTGCATCAGGTAGTAGTTGCCTATGCAGCAGGCGCACGTCAAGGTAGTAAAGCGCAGAAAACACGTTCAGAAGTTTCTGGTGGTGGCAAAAAGCCATGGCGCCAGAAGGGTACTGGCCGTGCTCGTGCGGGTACGATTCGTAGCCCAATCTGGCGTTCTGGTGGTGTAACTTTCGCAGCGAAGCCACAGGACCATGCACAAAAAGTTAACAAGAAGATGTACCGTGGAGCGCTTAAGAGCATCCTTTCTGAACTAGTTCGCCAAGATCGTTTGATCGTGGTTGAAAGTTTCGGTATTGATTCGCCAAAAACCAAGCAGTTGGTTGCTAAGTTGAAAGACATGGAGTTGAACGACGTTCTTATCATCACTAAAGATCTTGATGAGAATTTGTTTCTAGCTTCACGCAACCTGCATAAAGTTGATGTTCGTGATGTACAGGGTATCGATCCGGTCAGTTTGATCGCGTTTGATAAAGTTCTGTTCACTGCGGACGCAGTTAAGCAGCTTGAGGAGACATTATTATGATGCGCGAAGAACGTTTGCTGAAAGTAATTCTGGCACCTCACGTTTCTGAGAAAGCAACTATGGCAGCTGAAAACCAAAACACAGTGGTTTTCAAAGTAGCTACAGACGCAACTAAATCAGAAATTAAAGCTGCAGTTGAAAAACTGTTCGAAGTCGAAGTAACCGGCGTACGTACTCTTAACGTGAAGGGTAAAACTAAGCGTTTCGGTGCGCGCACAGGTAAACGGAGCGATTGGAAAAAAGCTTACGTGTCCTTGGGTGAAGGTGCTGACATCGATTTCGTCGGCGGCGCTGAGTAAACAGGAGGATTATCAAGATGGCTGTTGTTAAATGTAAGCCTACGTCCCCGGGTCGTCGTCACGTCGTAAAAGTCGTTGGCCAAGACCTGTACAAAGGCAAGCCTTATGCCCCTTTGCTGGAAAAAAACAGCAAGAATGGTGGCCGTAACAATAATGGCCGGATTACCGTTCGTCACATTGGTGGTGGTCATAAGCATCACTATCGTTTGGTTGATTTCAAACGCACCAAAGACGGTATTCCAGCAACTGTAGAGCGTATTGAATACGATCCTAACCGGTCTGCCAATATTGCTTTAGTTTTGTATGCAGATGGTGAACGTCGTTACATCTTGGCCCCTAAAGGCCTAACTGCTGGTGATAAAGTAGCTTCAGGTTCTGATGCTCCGATTAAACCAGGTAACACATTACCATTACGCAACATTCCAGTAGGTTCTGTGATTCATGCAATCGAAATGAAGCCTGGTAAAGGCGCTCAGCTGGCTCGTTCAGCAGGTGCTTCTGTTCAGCTTCTAGCGCGTGATGGCATGTACGTAACTGTTCGTCTTCGCTCAGGTGAAGTACGTAAGATACTTGCAGAATGTCGCGCAACCATCGGCGAAGTTGGTAACGCTGAACACATGCTTAAGCAGCTCGGTAAAGCCGGTGCTACTCGGTGGCGTGGTGTTCGTCCAACAGTTCGTGGTGTTGCAATGAACCCGGTTGATCACCCACATGGTGGTGGTGAAGGCCGGACTTCAGGAGGCCGTCATCCGGTTACTCCATGGGGTGTTCCTACGAAAGGTTACAAAACTCGTAAGAATAAGCGTACTAGCAAGTACATCGTGCGTCGTCGCACTAAGTAATAGGCAAGGGGTTTTAAAATGCCACGTTCTCTTAAAAAAGGTCCATTTATTGACCTTCACCTACTCAAGAAGGTGGAGAAAGCGATGGAAAGCGGGGAAAAGAAACCAATTAAGACTTGGTCCCGTCGTTCAATGATCATTCCAGATATGATTGGTTTGACCATCGCTGTTCATAACGGTCGTCAGCATGTTCCAGTATTCGTTTCAGAAGAAATGATCGGACACAAGCTTGGCGAATTCGCTCCAACTCGCACTTATCGCGGCCATGCTGCTGATAAGAAAACGAAAAAACGGTAAGAGGTGAATACAATGGAAGCTATTGCTAAACATAAATTTGCCCGCCTTTCTCCACAGAAAGGTCGTCTGGTTGCTGACCAGATTCGTGGCGAGTCTGTTGCAAAAGCGCTTGAAACTCTGGCTTATAGCCCGAAGAAAGCTGCTACGCTGATCAAGAAAGTTCTTGAGTCAGCAATTGCAAATGCAGAGCACAACGAAGGTGCCGATATTGATGAGTTGAAAGTTTCAGCTATCATGATCGACGAAGGTCCAACGATGAAGCGAATCAAGCCGCGGGCCAAAGGCCGTGCGGATCGTATCTTGAAGCGCACCAGCCACATTACCGTGGTTGTTTCGGATAGCTAGGAGATAAGTTATGGGTCAGAAAGTACATCCTAATGGTATTCGCCTAGGTATCACCAAGCCATATAATGCTACCTGGTTCGCGGAGTCCAAGGATTTCGCTGACAACCTACACAGTGATCACAAGGTACGTTTGTTCCTTAAAGAGAAACTGAAAGGTGCGTCAGTATCACGTATCGTTATCGAGCGACCAGCCAAAAGTGTGCGTGTGACGATTCACACAGCTCGTCCAGGCGTGGTGATCGGTAAGAAAGGCGAAGATGTTGAGAAGCTGCGTCAAGAAATAGCTAAGCTGACAGGTGTTCCTGCTCAGATTAACATTTCTGAAGTGCGTAAGCCTGAGCTTGATGCTCAGCTAGTTGCTGAAAACATCGCAGGTCAGCTGGAGCGTCGTGTAATGTTCCGTCGTGCTATGAAGCGCGCAGTACAAAACGCAATGCGCCTAGGTGCCAAAGGTATCAAAGTAGAAGTTAGCGGCCGTCTTGGTGGTGCAGAAATCGCACGTACCGAGTGGTATCGTGAAGGCCGTGTGCCATTGCACACATTACGTGCCGATATCGATTATGCTACTGCAGAAGCAGCAACTACTTACGGTATCATTGGCGTGAAGGTTTGGGTTTTCAAAGGTGAAGTACTGGGCGGTATGCCAGTTGTAGCTGAAGAAAAGCCGGCGGCTAACAAGCGCGGCAAAGGTCGTAAGTAAGGAGAAGCACCATGTTACAACCTAAGCGTACGAAATTTCGTAAGGTACATACAGGCCGTAACCGCGGTCTAGCGCAATCGGGTAACAAAGTTAGCTTCGGTACTTATGGCCTTAAGGCTACTGAACGTGGTCGTATGACCGCGCGTCAGATCGAAGCTGCCCGTCGTGCGATGACACGTCATGTTAAACGTCAAGGTAAAATCTGGATTCGCGTTTTCCCTGATAAGCCAATTACTAAGAAGCCTCTAGAAGTGCGGATGGGTAAAGGTAAGGGTAACGTTGAGTACTGGGTTGCTCTGGTTCAGCCAGGTCGCGTTTTATACGAGATTGATGGTGTATCAGAAGAGCTGGCACGGGAGGCATTCAAATTAGCGGCTG
Source organism: Idiomarina sp. A28L (assembly GCF_000218785.1). Lineage (GTDB taxonomy): Bacteria > Pseudomonadota > Gammaproteobacteria > Enterobacterales > Alteromonadaceae > Aliidiomarina. Next base: position 11,816 of record NZ_AFPO01000002.1, on the reverse strand, counting down.
CCAAACTGCCATTCAAAACAACCTTTGTTATTCGGACGGTGATGTGATGAAAGCAAGCGAACTGAAAGCAAAAAGCGTTGAAGAGCTGAATCAGGAGTTGTTGGGCTTGTTGCGTGAGCAATTTAATTTGCGCATGCAATCAGCTACAGGCCAAATGAATCAGACTCACCTGTTGAGACAAGTGCGCAAAGATATCGCACGTGTGAAAACAGTGCTTAATGAGAAGGCAGATGCGTAATGAGTGAAGCAAATACTATCCGTACTTTGCAAGGCCGCGTAGTTAGCGACAAAATGGATAAATCTATTGTTGTTGCTATCGAACGTAAGGTTAAGCATCCGTTATACGGTAAGTACATCAAGCGGACTACTAAAGTTCATGCTCACGATGAAGAAAACACAAGCAAAGAAGGTGATTTAGTATCTATCCGGGAAACTCGTCCGGTATCTAAAACTAAATCATGGGCTTTGGTTGAGGTTCTTGAACGTAGCTCAGAAATTTAATCCGTAGGCGGAAACGTCATAAAAAACGGCCCTTAGGGGCCGTTTTTTTTTCCGATTTTTCATGGTTTTTGCTCAATAGCCGATGTGTTACTATAGTTATATATATGAATCTTCACGATTTCTTTTCTTACAGGAGTATTTATGCATTTAAAACAATCACTGAGCGTACTTTCAATCGCCATTCTAGGTTTGTCCAACATTGGTTTGGCATATGCCCAAGAAGGTGAAAATCAGGATAAGTCGTTAGAGGAGAGAATTGCAGCTCTGGAAGAGGAAATCAGAGTTGTTAAACGAGAAAACCAAGCGTTAAATGAAATATCAGAGGCTGAGGCTGACATTGATACGGACGAAGCCAGCGAAGATGGTATAACACTTGGTGGTGCAGTTAGATTTCAATATGTGGTAACTGATTACGATAGTGAACAACGCAACCGTGGTGGCGATTTAGATTTTGATATTTTCCGCTTGGATTTCAATGGCAAGATGGGCGATGTAATTCTTTCTGCCCAGTATCGGTGGTTTGAATACATGGATGCGCTGCGCCATGCGTATTTTGGTTACAACTTCACAGATGAGTGGCAAGGGCAGGTTGGTATCGTTATCCAACCATTCGGAATAATGCCATACAACTCGCAAAGTTATTTTTTCAGTACAAATTTTTACGTAGGGCTAGAAGATAATCCGGGCGCTGGGCTACGCTTTTTAAAACGAACGGATACTTGGGATTTCGATTTCGCATTTATTATGAACGACGAGCTAGGAGGTGCTACTGGCTCAGTGCGGAGTTCCGCAGATCGTTATAATTACGATGTGGTAGGAATTCGTTTACCTGGGGAAGGTATTTATGATGACCCTACGGCGCTTGCGGGTGAAAACAACACTCTCATGACGCGTATCGCTCATAAATGGGATTTAGGCAACGATCGTCTCGTAGAAGTTGGTTTTTCCGGCCAGTTTGGTAAATTTAATGACGGGATAAGTAACGTTGGAGAACGAAAGAACATCGGTATCCACGCATTATATAATACTGGCCCTTGGCAATTTCAGGCTCAGTACAGCACTTACGATTATGACTTCGATATCGAAAATGCTGGTGTAGTAGTTGGCGCTTATGCTTATTTCGATACCATGCCGTCGAAGGCAGATCTCTATACTGCCAATATTGCGTATAGTATGCCTGTAGAAATTGGGCCAATCAGCAACCTAACGTTCTATAATAACCTGAGCGTTATGACGAATAAGCGCAGCCTAAACGATGATACCGTAATGAACGTACTCGGAATGGCGGTAACTGCCGGAGGGATGTACACCTATGTTGATTTAGTGACAGCACAGAATCAACCATTCGTGGGCGGGTCAACTGGCGCTGACGGGGGTAGTACTAACACCCGTTTTAATATAAACTTTGGTTATTATTTTTAAAGAAGCCAGTAGGCTGCTTAAGCCTTTTCTCTAAGCAGCCTACACCCTCTATTTAATCTAAATTCCCCTATCATTTACCAAATCTATCTGTTACAATTTCGCGCCCTTTTAATATGGGGTCTTCTTTCTTATATTCGAAAGAAGTTATTTGGACTCGGGAGAGTCTGGTTTACTAACTCAAGCGGAGCACTGAGATGATCCAGATGCAAACTATGCTGGACGTGGCCGACAACTCCGGCGCACGCAGCGTACAATGTATTAAGGTTCTAGGTGGTTCGCACCGCCGTTACGCAAACATCGGTGACATCATCAAAGTGTCAGTGAAGGAAGCAATTCCTCGCGGCAAGGTGAAGAAAGGCGATGTTTACAATGCGGTGGTCGTTCGCACCCGGAAAGGCGTCCGTCGGCAAGACGGCTCTGTTATCCGTTTTGACCGCAATGCAGCTGTGATTTTGAACAACAACTCACAGCCAATTGGCACCCGTATCTTTGGACCAGTGACTCGTGAATTGCGCGGTGAGCAATTTATGAAGATTATTTCACTGGCGCCAGAAGTACTATAAGGAGTCCACAATGGCGGCAAAAATCAGACGTGATGACGAAGTGGTTGTGTTAGCAGGTAAAGACAAAGGTAAGCGCGGTAAAGTGCTCTCTGTCCTGACTGACAATAATCGTGTAGTTGTAGAAGGCGTTAACGTAATTAAGAAACATCAGAAGCCTAATCCGTCTCTGAATGAACCAGGTGGCATTATTGAAAAAGAAGCCTCTATTCATGTTTCTAACGTAGCAATCTTCAACTCTGCGACTGGCACAGCAGATCGAGTTGGTTTCAAGTTTGAAGAAGGCAAGAAAGTACGTGTCTTTAAATCAAATAATGAAATCATCTAATTGAAATTTGGAGAATACGATGGCGAAACTGCATGATTTTTACAAAGAGACTGTAGTTCCTGAACTGATGAAACAGTTCAGCTACACCAGTGTCATGCAAGTCCCTCGGATTGAAAAAATCACACTCAATATGGGTGTTGGTGAAGCGTTAACTGACAAAAAGATTCTCGACAATGCGGTAGCTGACTTGGAAGCAATTTCTGGTCAAAAAGTTATCCGCACTAATGCTCGAAAATCTGTTGCAGGCTTCAAGATCCGTGAAGGCTTCCCGATTGGTTGCAAAGTAACTTTACGCGGTGAGCACATGTGGGACTTCCTGCAGAGACTGATCTCTATTGCGATTCCTCGGATTCGCGACTTTCGTGGTTTAAACCCGAAGTCTTTTGACGGTCGTGGGAACTACAGCATGGGCGTTCGTGAACAAATCATTTTCCCAGAAATTGACTATGACAAAGTTGATCGGGTACGTGGCTTGGATATCACGATCACTACCAGTGCAAAGAGCGATGATGAAGCTCGCGCGCTGTTGTCTGCCTTTAACTTCCCGTTTAAAAAGTAAGGTGTAGAGTTATGGCAAAAGTTTCTATGAAAATGCGCGAACTCAAGCGTCAGCAGCTTGCTGCTAAATTCGCTGAGAAACGCCGCGCACTTAAAGCTACTATTAGCAATCCAGCGTCCAGTGATGAACAGCGCTGGGAAGCAGTTCTGGAATTGCAGAAGCTTCCTCGTGATTCCAGTCGTTCACGTCAGCGTAACCGCTGCCGAGTGACTGGTCGTCCACATGGTGTGCTGCGTAAGTTTGGCATGAGCCGTATTAAGGTTCGTGAAAAAGCTATGCGCGGTGAAATTCCTGGCTTGAAAAAAGCTAGCTGGTAAGCCACCAATCACGGGAGAAAGCAAAAATGAGCATGCAAGATCCAATTGCGGATATGTTTACTCGCATTCGCAACGCTCAGTCTGCGAATAAAGTTGCTGTGGTAATGCCGGGTTCTAAGCAGAAACAAGCGATAGCTAAAGTTCTGCAAGACGAAGGTTACATCAGCGGGTTTAAAACAGAATCTGGCGTTAAACCAGAGCTGGAAATCACCTTGAAATATTTCGAAGGCAAACCTGTCATCGAATCTATTCAACGCGTGAGCCGTCCAGGTCTGCGGATTTATAAGAAGCGTAACGAACTGCCTAAAGTAATGGGCGGACTCGGAATCGCAGTTGTTTCCACGTCGAAAGGCCTGATGACCGACCGAGCTGCACGTAGTGCTGGCCTTGGTGGCGAAATCATCGGGTACGTAGCGTAACGGAGGGTAGGATATGTCACGCGTTGCTAAGGCACCAGTTGCAATCCCTGCCGGCGTTGATGTTGCATTAAACGGCCAGGAAGTAACAATTAAGGGTACTCAAGGAACTTTAGTACGCACTTTCAACGATGCTGTAGAGATTACTTCTGCAGATCAAGAATTGCGCACAGTTCCTCGTGAAGGTATAGCTAATGCTCTTGCACAAGCTGGTACCGCACGTGCCCTGTTAAATAACATGGTAGTCGGGGTTACCGAAGGTTTCGTACGTAAACTAACACTCGTTGGTGTTGGTTACCGTGCACAAGCTCAAGGTAGCAAACTGAATCTAAGCCTAGGCTTCTCACACCCAGTAGTGTTCGATGTTCCAGCAGGTATTTCTGTTGAAACTCCAACTCAAACTGAGGTTGTAGTGAAGGGCGCTGATAAGCAACTAGTAGGTCAGGTTGCTGCTAATATTCGTGCGTATCGGAAACCAGAACCTTATAAAGGTAAAGGTGTACGTTACAGCGACGAGCAAGTGCGCCGTAAAGAAGCCAAGAAAAAATAGGGTAATACGATGGACAAGAAAGCAGCTCGCTTACGTCGTGCTACTCGCGCACGTAAGAAAATTGAAGAGTTGGGTGGAACCCGTCTGGTGGTCCACCGTACCCCGCGGCACATCTATGCTCAACTGATCGCAACTGGCGGCGCGCAAGTGCTAGCTACAGCTTCTACAGCTGAAAGTTCGATTCGTGAGCAGGTGAAAAACACGGGTAACGTGGAAGCCGCTAAATTCGTCGGTAAATTGATTGCTGAACGTGGTAAAGAAAAAGGTGTTGAAACCGTTTCTTTCGATCGTAGCGGCTTCAAATACCATGGTCGTGTTGCTGCACTGGCAGATGCTGCTCGTGAAGCAGGACTGCAGTTCTAGGAGACGAAAATGGCAAATCATGAAGCTCAAAACGGTGAAATGATGGAAAAGCTCATCACAGTAAACCGCGTCTCTAAAGTTGTTAAAGGTGGTCGTATCTTTAGCTTCACGGCGCTAACTGTGGTAGGTGATGGCCAAGGTAAAATCGGTTTTGGTTACGGTAAAGCACGTGAAGTGCCTGCTGCTATCCAGAAAGCGATGGAAAAAGCACGTCGCAATATGGTAACTGTAGAGTTAACTCATGGCACGTTGCAACACCCTGTTAAAGGTCGTCACTCTGGCTCGAACGTATTTATGAAACCTGCCTCTGAAGGTACTGGTATCATCGCCGGTGGTGCGATGCGTGCAGTATTGGAAGTAGCTGGCGTTCATAACGTTCTGTCAAAAGCTTACGGTTCAACCAACCCAATCAACGTAGTTCGTGCAACAATTAAAGCTCTTGAGTCTATGAACTCACCAGAGCAAATTGCAGCTAAGCGCGGTCTATCTGTTGCTGAAATTGCGGGGTAGTGAACAATGGCTAAAAAGACAATTAAAGTAACTCAAACCAAAAGTGCAATTGGCCGCTTACCAAAGCACCGTGCAACATTAGTAGGTTTGGGTCTGCGCCGGATTAACCACACAGTTGAACTGGAAGATACTCCTTCAGTTCGCGGTATGGTTAACCGGGTTAACTACATGGTTAAGGTAGAGGAGTAAGACATGTTTTTGAATTCTCTCTCTCCTGCTCCTGGTGCAAAGACAGACAAGAAGCGTCGCGGACGTGGTATTGGTTCTGGTCTAGGCAAAACAGGTGGTCGTGGTCATAAAGGTCAGAAATCTCGTTCAGGCGGAAGCGTCAGACCTGGTTTCGAAGGTGGTCAAATGCCACTTCAACGTCGTCTGCCTAAGTTTGGTTTTACTTCGCGTAAAGCTATGCAAACAGCAGAAGTTACGTTGAGTGAACTAGCTAAATTAGCTGGTGACACCGCGACTGTAGACACGTTGAAAGAAGCAGGTTTGATCAAGAAGAACATTTTGTTCGTGAAAGTGATCAAATCTGGCGAGATCAATCGTGCCATTACTGTACAGGGCATTAAAGTTACTAAAGGCGCGCTCGAGTTACTCGAAGCCGCTGGCGGCAAAGTCGAAGGATAATTGACCCATGGCTAGACCAGGATTGGAAAAAAACAGTGCGAAAGGCGGACTCTCAGAACTTAAGGCTCGTTTGCTTTTCGTTCTCGGTGCGATCATTGTGTTTCGTGCCGCGTCTTTTGTGCCGATTCCTGGGATAGATGCAAGCGTATTGGCTCAGTTGTTCGAACAGCAACAGGGCACCATTGTTTCCATGTTTAACATGTTTAGTGGTGGTGCTTTGGAGCGAGCTTCGATTCTTGCGTTAGGTATTATGCCTTATATTACCTCATCGATTATTATGCAGCTGTTATCTGTGGTTCATCCAAAGTTAGCAGAGCTTAAGAAAGAAGGTGAAGCAGGGCGACGCAAGATAAGTCAATATACGCGTTGGGGTACCCTAGTGCTGGCAACCATGCAATCCATTGGTATTGCAACGGGCCTACCTAACCTGATACCAGGTTTGGTAGAAAACCCAGGGTTTGCATTCTATTTCACTGCAGTTGTGAGTTTGGTTACGGGGACAATGTTCCTCATGTGGCTAGGTGAACAAATCACTGAACGTGGAATCGGTAATGGTATTTCAATAATCATCTTCGCCGGGATTGTTGCAGGCTTGCCTTCAGCGGTCGGTCAAACAGCAGAACAAGCACGTCAGGGCAACTTGCCAATGCTGCTTCTGTTGTTAATCGCGGTCATTGTTTTTGCTGTTACTTATTTTGTTGTATTTGTAGAGCGCGGACAACGTAGGATTGTGGTAAACTATGCCAAACGCCAACAAGGGCGTAAGGTATTTGCTGCACAGAGTTCGCATTTGCCATTGAAAGTTAATATGGCAGGTGTAATTCCACCTATATTTGCGTCGAGTATCATTTTGTTCCCAGGTACAATTGCTACTTGGTTTGGACAAGGTGAAGGCGGTGTTGCAGAAGTATTGCAAAACGTAGCGTTGACCCTTTCACCAGGGCAACCTTTATATGTTATGCTATATGCAACAGCGATTATCTTTTTCTGTTTCTTCTATACCGCGTTGGTTTTTAATCCTCGCGATACAGCAGATAACTTGAAGAAGTCTGGTGCGTTCATTCCTGGTATTCGTCCAGGTGAACAAACCTCTCGCTACATTGACAAGGTAATGACACGGCTGACTTTAGCTGGTGCTCTGTATATAACATTTATCTGTTTGGTTCCTGAATTCATGATGATCGCTTGGAACGTTCAGTTCTACTTCGGCGGTACATCGTTATTGATTATCGTCATCGTGATCATGGATTTCATGGCTCAGGTACAGACCCACTTGATGTCTCATCAATATGAGTCTGTACTTAAAAAGGCGAACCTTAAAGGCTACGGCCGATAAGGCCGTTGGTTACGGAGATTAGCAATGAAAGTACGTGCTTCCGTTAAGAAGATCTGCCGCAACTGCAAGGTCATCAAACGCCACGGAGTAGTCCGGGTGATTTGTACTGACCCTAAGCATAAGCAGCGGCAGGGTTAAGAAAGATTCGCAGTCCGGGATGTTCCCGGGCTGTGGTATTTGCTATTTGCAAATAGTATACCGGTTGAGTATCCTAACGGGCTTTTCAACTGGTGCCCATTAAACTATAGGAGATATGTTAGTGGCCCGTATAGCTGGCATTAACGTCCCTGACAATAAACATGCTGTTATTGCATTAACATCGATCTACGGTGTTGGCCTTACTCGCTCTCAAGCGATTTTGGCTGCCTGTGGTCTCGCTGAAGATACAAAGCTCAGCTCGTTGTCAGAGGAACAAATCGACGTAATTCGTGAGCAAGTTGCCAAATACACTGTAGAAGGTGATTTGCGTCGTGAAGTATCAATGAACATTAAGCGTTTGATGGACCTCGGTTGTTACCGTGGACTACGCCATCGTCGCAGCTTACCTCTACGTGGACAGCGCACTAAAACTAATGCGCGTACTCGTAAAGGTCCGCGTAAACCGATCAAGAAGTAAGGAGACAGGCTAATGGCTAAAACACCTACTCGCGCTCGGAAACGCGTTAAAAAGCAAGTGACCGATGGGATGGCGCACATTCATGCGTCTTTCAACAACACGATCGTGACAATCACCGATCGCCAAGGCAACGCATTGTCTTGGGCCACCGCAGGTGGTTCAGGTTTTCGTGGCTCACGTAAATCCACTCCGTTCGCAGCTCAGGTAGCGGCAGAACGAGCTGGTGAAATGGCGAAGGAATATGGGTTGAAAAATCTGGAAGTGTTCGTGAAAGGACCTGGTCCAGGTCGTGAATCTTCGATTCGCGCTCTGAATGCGGTCGGTTACAAAATCACAAACATTACCGATGTGACACCGATTCCTCACAACGGTTGTCGTCCGCCTAAAAAACGTCGCGTTTAATTGGCGTGAAACGATAGTTGGAGAAAGAACATGGCTAGATATTTGGGTCCAAAACTCAAACTGAGTCGTCGCGAAGGAACAGACCTCTTTCTAAAGAGTGGCGTTCGGGCGATAGATTCAAAATGTAAGTTGGAGAACGCACCAGGTCAACACGGCGCTCGTCGCGGTCGTTTATCTGATTACGGTCTGCAGCTGCGTGAAAAGCAAAAAGTTCGCCGTATATTCGGCATTCTTGAAAAGCAATTCCGCAACTATTACAAAGAAGCTGCGCGGTTAAAAGGCAACACCGGTGAAAACTTATTGCAGTTGCTTGAGGCTCGCCTTGACAACGTAGTTTACCGGATGGGCTTTGCGTCAACTCGTGCTGAGGCGCGTCAGTTGGTAAGTCATAAGGCGATTGTTGTAAACGGTCGTGTTGTGAACATCCCATCATTTCAGGTTAAGCCTGAAGACGTGGTCAGCATTCGTGAAAAAGCTAAAAAGCAAGCACGTATTGGTGCTGCACTAGAGCTTGCAGAACAGCGCGAAAAACCATTATGGGTAGAAGTAGATGCCAAAGAATTACAAGGCACCTTTAAACGTCTCCCAGAACGGACTGATCTGTCTGCAGAAATTAACGAACAGTTGATCGTAGAGCTTTACTCTAAGTAAGGCCTCAGCATAAAGAGAGGACACAATGCAGGGTTCTGTAACCGAATTTCTGAAACCGCGGCTCGTTGATATCGAGCAAATCAGCACCAATCGCACCAAGGTTACACTTGAGCCGTTGGAGCGTGGATTTGGTCATACGCTGGGTAATGCACTGCGTCGTATCCTTCTGTCTTCAATGCCGGGTTGTGCCGTAACTGAAGCAGAAATTGATGGCGTGCAGCATGAATACAGCACGAAAGAAGGTGTGCAGGAAGATATCATTGAAATCTTGCTCAACTTGAAAGGTCTGGCTGTCAAACTGAACGGCAAAGACGAAGCTACATTAACTTTAAGTAAGTCGGGTGCAGGCCCGGTAGTTGCAGGAGATATCACCACCGATGGTGATGTTGAAATATGCAATCCAGACCACCTAATCTGTACTTTGACTGGTGACATTGATTTTTCAATGCGCATTAAAGTTGAACGTGGTCGTGGTTACGTCCCTGCAAATGTTCGTCAGCAGAACGAAGATGAAGATCGTGTGATTGGACGTCTTTTGGTAGACGCTTCTTTCAGTCCAGTTGAACGCATTGCTTATACAGTTGATGCGGCGCGTGTAGAACAGCGCACTGACTTGGACAAACTGGTTATCGATATGGAAACCAATGGTACTATCGACCCAGAAGAAGCAATTCGTCGCGCAGCAACTATTCTAGCTGAACAGTTAGAAGCGTTTGTTGAATTACGTGATGTAAGCGAACCAGAAGAGAAAGAAGAAAAACCGGAATTTGATCCGATTCTTCTTCGTCCAGTGGATGATCTTGAGCTGACTGTCCGTTCTGCAAACTGTTTGAAAGCAGAAGCGATTCAGTATATTGGCGATCTCGTTCAGCGTACTGAGGTTGAGTTATTGAAAACTCCTAACCTCGGTAAAAAATCACTGACCGAAATTAAAGACGTTCTCGCATCACGTGGCTTGTCTCTGGGTATGCGCCTAGAAAACTGGCCTCCAGCAAGCTTGATGGATAACGACTAAGGTCGCCTGAGTAGAAGATTTACTGAGAAGGGTATTGGTATGCGCCATCGTAAGAGTGGTCGTCAACTTAACCGTAACAGCAGCCATCGTCAGGCTATGTTCCGTAACATGGCTAGTTCATTGGTTCGTCACGAAGTGATCAAAACCACTGTACCAAAAGCGAAAGAGCTGCGCCGGGTAATCGAACCTTTGATTACTTTGGCTAAAGAGGATAGCGTTGCAAACCGTCGTTTAGCGTTTGCACGCACTCGTGATAAAGAAGTCGTTGGTAAGCTATTTAACGAGCTTGGTCCACGTTTTTCAGAGCGTCCAGGTGGATACACCCGGATTCTTAAATGTGGTTTCCGCGCTGGTGATAACGCACCAATGGCATACATCGAGTTGATTGATCGACCTGTAAATGCAGAAGAAAAAGTTGAAGAATTTGCTACTGAAGAATAAGTGGTAATCCTTCAATATTTAGAAACGGGACCTTAGGGTCCCGTTTTTATTTGGAAATTTGAAATTCTTAATCGGTGCTCAACGTTTTTTTGTTGTGGTAATATTCTGCAGCTTACGAATACATACTCACTTTCACTTATGTTTCGAGTTAGCCATATAGTAAAGGATAAACATCATGCCAAGTTTTGACATAGTATCGGAAATCGACAAGGTTGAATTGCGTAATACCGTTGACAATGCCAACCGAGAACTTACAACTCGATTTGATTTTCGTGGTGTAGAAGCAGACATCGAGTTGAAAGAACTAACAGTAACGCTAAAATCCGAATCTGACTTTCAGGCTCGCCAATTATTAGATATTTTACGAAATCAATGTACAAAACGTGGGATTTCGATGGCCGGTGCAGATGTTTCGGACACACCTATTCATAGTGGAAAGACATTTAGTTTTTTAGTCACATTTAAACAAGGTATAGATCAACCTTTGGCTAAAGACATTATTAAGCTTTTAAAAGAAAGCAAAATTAAAGTGCAAGCGTCGATTCAAGGTGAAAAGGTTCGAGTTACTGGTAAAAAGCGCGATGATTTACAAGAAGCAATTGCGTTATTAAAGAAATCTGAGATTGAACTACCGCTACAATTCGAAAACTTTAGGGATTAAAACCTAGAATTCGGAAGTTTATATCGTTTCTGTGACGTATTTTCGTAGTGAGTTATTAGATTCATGGGTACAAGGTTAGAGCAAGAACCGTAGAATAAATACTTATTTTAGAATGAATTTACAGCGATCAGATTAAAAAGTGTGCGAACACGCACTTTATTGAAAAAAGATCTTGATCAAGTGAACGGGATCTCTATAATGCGCCTCCGTTGACAGGCAAACCTTGCAACGCGAAGAGCAAGATAAACACCGGCCATTAGGCAGATCGAAAAAGATCAAATGGTGCTTGACTTCTTCACCGGGTCGCGTAAAATTCGCTTCCCTGCTACGAGCTCCACTGAGCCGAGCAAACGTTCTTTAACAATATATCAAGCCAAGTAATCTGTGTGGGCACTTGCGCAAGAAAAGCATCAACCAAACGCCACTTCGGTGGCAGTTATGAAAGTTTACTTTTATAACAAGGTTCAGCTTTCGAGTGACAAGTTGCTTATATATAAGTAACCAGAAATTCATAAAGTTGAGCAGCTTTGTTTTGTAATAA
>NZ_AFPO01000003.1 GCF_000218785.1 Idiomarina sp. A28L | reverse complement strand
ACCCCAAAAACAGGGCTGTTACTACTTGCACTTTTATTATCCACGTTCAGCTTACCTGCAATGTCTGCCATGCAAGGTTTTCCAGAGTGCGATGCAATGTCGATAGGAGGCCCTTGTGCCCCCTTGATGCCCAGCATTTCTCAAGTTGAGCGCTCCGGAACGTCGATTAACTTACAATGGCAAGCCAATTCGAGTTACGACTACTTTCTTTTTGGTAAATCAGTAAATGGAAGTTGGGAGGCAGATCAATCGGTTGTTTATCTTTCGACATCGGTATCGGTTCAGCGTGGAAATAGTTATGCATTTCGGCTAGCCGCTTGTAGTTACATGCATGGGTGTGGCTCTTACACCCACACAAATACCATCCAAGTCCCTTTACTTACAGCACCAGCCATTACTTCTGTGAGCAATTCAGGCCTAACCCTTACCGCGAATTGGGGAAGTTCGGCTGAGGCCACTCGTTATGAAGTGCAGGCTCGAACTAATGGTTCATGGGGCTCGATTATCAATAGAGGAACTACTCGTAATTATAGCCTTGCAGGTATTCGAGGCTCACGATATGCGTTTCGAGTCAGGGCGTGTGATAGCTCAGGCTGCTCTCCTTTCTCTTCAATAAGTTCAGAGGTTGTGATTTTAACACTCGCCACTCCGCAAGCACCAACGATAAGCAATTCCGTCTTTACTGTAACAGCAAATTGGACCAGCATTTCTGGAGCGGCTCGTTATGATGTCCAGGTTCGCACTAACAGCGGGACATGGAGTGGTACAATTAATAAAAACGTAGACCTTAATCATAGTGTAACGGGGGTACGTGGAAATAGTTACTCATTTAGGGTGAGGGCTTGTGATAGCTTCGGTTGTACCGGATACTCGGCTGCAAGTTCCGCCTTTGGGATACCTTCGTTAGCCACCCCGTCGAGACCTTCGGTTACCAATTCAAACCTTTCATTGACTGCAACATGGGGCACCGTAACGGGGGCTAACAATTATGATGTCCAAGTAAGCACCAATGGCTCTTGGGGTACTGCCATCAGTAAAGGTGTAACAACAAACCATACGAATTTGGGCACACGTGGGCGAACTTACGCCTATCGTGTAAGAGCTTGTGATGGTTTTGGTTGCACTAATTACTCTTCTGCAAGCACAGCACTTGCTATACCTTCTCTAGCCGTTGCTCCTAGACCAACTGTTTCTGCTTCGGGCTTTGATTTAACGGCTTCTTGGGGAGCGATAGCCGGAGCTAGTCAATACGAGGTTCAAGTTAGTACCAATGGCACTTGGGCGACCGCTGTTAGCACGGGTCTGACTCCAATATTTGAAATCACAGGTGTGCGGGGCAGCACTTATATTTTCCGTGTGAGTGCTTGCGATGGCTTTGGTTGCACCAGTTATTCAACTGCAAGTATCGCATTTAGTGTCCCAACACTGGCGGTTGCACCGAAACCGACGGTTGTGTCATCAGGGCTTTCGCTTACAACGTCTTGGGGGCCAGTGTCTGGGGCTAGCAAATACGAAATTCAAGTAAGCACGAATGGTGTTTGGTCTGCTGCGGTCAATAAAGGTACGACTCGAACACACACGATTACAGGAGTGCGTGGAAACATATATGCGTATCGAGTTAGAGCTTGTGATAGTTTTGATTGTACTAATTATTCTACAGTAAGTACCGCAATTAATTTACCAACGCTAGGAGCTGCACCTCGACCAGCAGTTTCTTCCTCGGGATTAGAATTAACGGCTTCTTGGGGCGCAGTCTCGGGTGCTAGCGAATACGAAATCCAAGTAAGCACTAATGGAACATGGGGAGAACCTATCAATACCGGTGCGACACCAACATACAAAATCTCCGGCGTACGCGGAAGTACTTATGCTTACCGCGTGAGAGCCTGTGATAGTTTTGGCTGCTCTAATTATTCGACTGTAAGTAATGTGCAAAGCGTGCCGACGCTTGCGGTTGCGCCGAAGCCGACCGTTACATCGTCGGATCTTGCACTTACAGCATCGTGGGGACCAGTAGCGGGCGCTAATTATTATGATATTCAAGTCAGTACGAATGGTACTTGGGCGCAAGCCATCAACACAGGTATAACCCGAACCCATACGATTACGGCTGCGCGAGGGAGTGCTTATGCTTTCCGTGTGAGAGCCTGTGATAGTTTTGGTTGCTCTAATTATTCGACTGTAAGTAACGCATTGAGCGTTCCCACACTTGCCGTACCATCAACACCAACTGTCGTAGTGTCAGGGTTGTCACTGACGGCATCTTGGGGAGTGGTGTCGGGGGCAAGTCGTTATGAAATTCAAGTCGGTACAAACGGCACGTGGGCGGACCCAATCAATACGGGAACAACACGAAGTCACAGTATAACTGGCGCGCGTGGAAGTACCTATACATACAGAGTAATGGCATGTGATAGCTATGGTTGTACCGCATATTCTCCAGTGAGCAATGGAGTAACGCCACCAGACTTAGCGGGACCAGCGGCACTGACAATAATATCGAGTGAGTTGAATGTTGAGCTAAGTTGGGGAGCTGTGGTTGACGCTGAGCGGTATGAAATTCAAATTCATAGTGGTGGAAGCTGGGGCAGTGTGATTAATCGAAGCGCAAATCGAAATTATGCATTCGAAGGAGCCGTTGGAACCAGTTACAAGTTTCGTGTTAGGGCCTGTGATACGCCAACGTGCTCTGCGTTTTCTGAAAGTGGTACAATAACGATTTCACAGCTATCGCCTCCAACTGTCGCTTCTGAAGATACCAGCGGTGGCGGAGCTCGTTTGGTTTCTTTATCCAGCGGGACAAATGGTGCCGTTATTCGATACACCCTTGACGATAGCCCTGTTACAGCAGCATCAGCGGTGTATACGCACCCCTTGATGATAAGAACCGGGATAATCAGGGCGAAAGCATATCATGAAGATTGGGTGGCAAGTGACGAACGGCGGGTTGTACTTTCGTTGAGTGGTGACCCAGATTCAACGGTTATCTTTATCCACGTAGACATACTAGGCAGCGTAATTGGGGAAACAGATAGCGAAGGCAAGTTAATTCGCGTGAAGGAATACAAGCCATTTGGCGAGCGCAAGGAGGAGCAATAATCATGAAATTACGTATCGTTATGTCCGTAGCAAGCCTATCAATGTTAAGTTTATCGGGTCCGGTACATGCCCTCAATGCGAACGCGACGTGTCCTGCGAGCTCGTTAGCGTTACACGCTATCGATCCGTTGTATTCCCCTGCGCCATTACAGCAGATGCAAATGTCGTCTATGTCGACAACAAGTGCGGTAGACAATGGTATACGCCACATGACGGAGCTTGCGCTGTCACGCATGGAAGTCAGTGAGGAAATTACACCTGAGACCACTGCACTTTTCGGTGATAAAGTGGATATGAATACGGGTATTGTCAGCTTTGAACATGTTGATGTAGCGCTGCAGGGGAATTTCGCTCTTCCGGTCGAAATACGTCGAGTGTACAAAGGATCTAAGAGTAACCGATTTAACAGCGCGAGCTTTGGTGATTGGACGTTAGAAGTGCCAAGCATCACAACGACAACACTTCGGTATGTGGATAATGACCTTTCGCACACTCCGTTGTGTAATGTTCCGCAAGAAAGTTATTTGGATACCGGCTATGCCACGATAGAGCGCTCTCAGTATTGGAGTGGGGATTTTCTGCATATCCCAGGGGTGATGAATCAACGTATTTTACAAGAGAAAGAAAATGCCACGGCGCATTCACAATTCTTTGCGGAAAATTGGAAAGTTTTTCCGCTAACTGACAGATATGGCTTTGAGGCTATCTCGCCCGAAGGGACCATATATACATTCGATGTAGTGCGATTAATACCTGCCGGCCAGATACCTATTCAACAAGAAATAGAGCCTCGCATTACAAGCATAGCTGATGCACCGCTTCGCCCTACATACACGATGAATGTGCAGGTGAGTCGTGTGGAAGATAGGCACGGCAACTGGGTCAACTATAATTATGGTAACGCAAGCACTGTCGCGCACAATGGGAACGCTAATTATTTTACCTATTCGAATAAGTTAACCAGCATTACCGCGTCGGATAATCGATCGATACAGATTAATTATGAACAAGGCTTTAATACCGATCGAATAGCCAGCGTAACGCATGATGGTCGTATGTGGGAGTACACCTACGAAGAGGCTTACGATGCGCGTTTACAAGTAAGTAAAGATGTACTTAAAACGGTGAAGCGCCCTGATGGACGGCTTTGGAATTTTGACCTGCAATTTGATTTGTATGGTGGGTACGAAAACAATGGCGCGGGCGTTTTAGATTGTGCCGCCCCATATCCGTTAACCAAAGTGTCAGAAATGACGCACCCGAACGGTGCTAAGTTTACTTTAACCCAGCAAGCAACAAGCTTTGGTCGTACAAACGTGCCCTACACGTCCGATGGTAGTGGTTTTCATCAGAATGTTCCGCGCTGCTTTACCTCGATGGCCATTGTTGAAAAGGAACTGGACTTTAACAATGAGGTTTTGCGTTGGGATTACTCATACTCACAAAACGCGGGTTCACCGAAGCAAACGGCAGGAAGTGCGCCACCCCCTGAAGCATTGCCAGGATTGCCGTTTATCCCTAGTGGTTACACGGATATGCATTTACGCTCCTCGTCCGTAAGTAATCCGGATGGTAGTCGCACCACTCATGTTTTTAATCGAGAGTTCGGGGCTTTAGAAGGCAAAGAAGTACTGACGCTGTATTATGATACGGATAACTCGACACTATTGCGCGCTATTGAACGCGATTACACGCTTGTCTCCAATAATGGTTCAGCGGGGTTCGAATCATGTAAACCACCGCAATACCCTGTGATTAGTATTGGTATATGCGATTCACCGTCGATGTACAGCAAAGTATTTGATAACCCAGCGCAGCATGAAAACCATATCTATCCAAGCGTCATT
Source organism: Idiomarina sp. A28L (assembly GCF_000218785.1). Lineage (GTDB taxonomy): Bacteria > Pseudomonadota > Gammaproteobacteria > Enterobacterales > Alteromonadaceae > Aliidiomarina. The sequence continues at coordinate 1,683 of NZ_AFPO01000003.1, read as the reverse complement.
AAAACAACCGATTATGGTAGCGGCGGCTCTACGGTATTTACGACGGAATACAGCCAATATAATGCGTATGGTAAGCCGTTGGTTGTTAAAGAAGGGAGTACCTTTGGCACGCAATATACGCGTACAACCTATCAACACAATACACAACAATGGGTATTGAATCTCCCTATAGAAACCGAACTATCGAGTAATAATAGCCAGTGGACAACGGTTTCGGAGCGAACCTATCACGCAACGTCATTGTTGCCAAATCTAGAAAAGCGTTTTGGGCAAACGGTGATTAGCGCACAAACCTATCATGCTGATGGCAACCTGCTGCGGCAAACATACAATGCACCGAATCGTTATATCGAATTGCGCGGCTATGAATTTGGCATTCCCACGGATATTCGTGTGCCGAGCCGGTATACCACGTCTGGGTATGAGCAAGCGGTACAAACGGTGAATACGCGTGGATGGGTAGCGGCGATAGAGAATTTCAATGGGGTTACCACAGGGTACGAATACGATGTGATGGGGCGCGTGACGCGCATTGTTCCACAAGGCACCTTTGTGGCAACGGATATTACGTATCAAAACACCGTTGATGATTACTTCGTGCAAACCATCACACGCGGAAGCAGCTATACAAAAACCACGAGAATGGATGGTCTACTTCGCCCGGTCCACATTGAAGAGTCAGCCTCGGGCGCCGATAATCGTGTGATAGAGCAGCAATTCGATGCCTACAACAACCCCGTTTTCGTTTCATATCCAAGCATAAGTTCGGGTGAAAGCGATGGCACTGTGTATGAGTATGATGGCCTGCAGCGGTTAAAGGCGCAGTACTCGAATGTAAGCTTTAGTGGTGAAACTCGGGAGTATTTATCCGGGAATCGCGTGCGTAGCACAAACGCCCGAAATTACAGCACAACCACCACGTTCCGTGCGCTGGGCTCGCCAAGTTATGAGCAGGTTGAACGCATTGTGCAGCCCGAGGGTGTAACCACGAATATAACCTACAACCTGTTTGGGAACCCTACGCAAATTACTCAGGGCGGTGAAACGGAAGTGCGCCGCTATAACGCTCAGCAAAATCTCTGCCGGGTAGTGCGTAACGATGTTGGCCACGCGGTGTACGATTATAACGCATTAGGTGAAGTTACGTGGGAAGCGAAAGGCGCCTCTGGGAGTGGTACTGATTGTGATTTAGCCAGCGTAACGGCGGCACAAAAATCCCACATTACCTATGATAACGTGGGCAGTGTTCGAACCATTAGTTACCCTGATGCAAGCGGCACCATTACGCACACCTATGATGCGCAAGGGAACTTGCTCACGTTGGCCTCGGGAAATAGCACGTGGGCATACACTTACAACACGCTTGGGCAAGTTATGAGCGAAGCGTTGAGTGTAGATGGCCAGCAATTTAATTTCGCCTCTCACTACAATACCTTGGGTCATCTAACAACGCATGTATACCCTTCAGGCCGAGTGGTGAATTACGCCCCGAATGGGTATGGTGAAGCCAGGCAAAGTGGGGGTTATGCGAATAACGTGAGCTACGCACCGAGTGGCCAAGTGGAGAGCTTTGATTACGCCAATGGCTTGAGCTTTAACCAAACCTTGGATAGCCAACGCCGCCCTGAGCTTCGCACCATTAGCGATGTGCAAGCCTTGTTCTCGCATAGTTACCAGTATGAT
>NZ_AFPO01000004.1 GCF_000218785.1 Idiomarina sp. A28L | reverse complement strand
ATCTGGTAAGGCCTGAGTATTCTAGACACCTTCTAGTTGCTTAAAATACTCACGTTCAAAGTTGTTTGGTGACACACGTTGGTTATTCGTATGTCGCCGTTTCGGATTGTAAACCATCTCGATGTAATGAAACACCGCCTGCTTTGCTTCTGCTCGCGTTTGGTAAATACGACGTCGGATTTTATCTTTCTTTAAATTGCTAAAGAAGCTTTCCGCAACCGCATTGTCATGGCAATTTCCTCTACGGCTCATACTCGGTTTAATATTGTAACTCTCAAGTAACTTTCTGAACTGCCGACTCGCATATTGAGAGCCTTGGTCTGAGTGTATCTTAACCTCACCCGTTGGCTTTCGACGCCAGTACGCCGATGTGAGGGCCTGCATGGCGATATCTTCGGTCATACGGTCGCTCATCGACCAGCCCACGACATTGCGAGCAAACAAATCGATTACAACGGCCAAAAATAAAAAGCCTTCGTGTGTTTTTATATACGTGATATCGGTAACCCACCACGTGTTTGGTGCTTCTACATCAAAGCCGCGATTTAGTTCGTTCTCAGCAACACTGTCGGGCTTACCACCATAGTAGCCTCGCGGTACGTCATATCCCCGTTGTGCTTTGATGGCCGCTTGGCGCATTAACCGTAAAACGCGGTCACGGCCACAAAACTGGTTGGCATCACGCATATCAAGGTAGATATTCCGATACCCGTGAAAACCACCGCTTTCAATCCAGCATTGCTTAATCTGGGCGGTCAGTTTTTTATCGGCCTCGGCACGTTTACTCACGGGCTCTTTCAACCACGTGTAGAAACCACTTGGATGCACACCAAGCGTTTTACACATTACTCTGATGGGGTAACAGGCACGACGAGATTTTATGAACCGGTACCGTTCTTTGACTCGCCTGCAAAGAACACCGCGGCTTCCTTTAATATATTTCGTTCTTGTTCAGTGCGTTTGAGTTCACGTTTTAACCGCGCAATCTCAGCGCGAAGATCCGATTCTTCCGCTCTTATTTCCACTGGTTTTGAAAGCTCTTTAATCCAGCGATAGATTGCTTTTGTGCTCACACCTAGACGATCAGCCACTTCAGCGGTTGAATAGCCGTGAATCTTCACTTGGTTCACAGCTTCTTGTTTAAACTCGGTGGAATAACGAATACCTTTACTCATGATTTTCCTCTTATGGTCATAGTGACATTTTTACCATAAAAGGTGTCTATAAATCTCAGGCCTTACCAATC
>NZ_AFPO01000005.1 GCF_000218785.1 Idiomarina sp. A28L | reverse complement strand
TGTAGTGGCATAGTTAATTTGGCCACCTAATTAGAGGTGTTATCATACACCACATAGACAATTAGGTGACGTAATGACGAATAGAACAAGACCAACATTTAGCCCGGAGTTTCGCTTAGAAGCCGCTCAATTAGTCGTTGAAAAAGGTTATTCAATCCGAGAAGCGGCAAAAGCGATGAACGTTGCGAAATCAACTATGGAAAGTTGGGTTCGGCAGCTTCGTAAAGAGCTTAACGGGGTGCCCGTAAAGGCGACTCCGATGACGCCTGACCAGCTTAAGATTCGCGAGTTAGAAAAACGCATTAAGCAAATTGAAATGGAAAAAGACATATTAAAAAAGGCTTCAGCTCTCTTGATGTCGGACTCCCTGAACAATTCTCGATAATTGAGAAACTTAAGACGAGCTATCCAGTTAAATCGCTGTGTGAAGTATTTAATGTTCACCGAAGCAGCTTCAAATACTGGGAACAACGTTCAATGAAGCCATTATGTGCAACGAAAGCGAAAGAAATCGCTAAAGTTAAAGAACTATTCCGTATCAGTGAATATTCAGCAGGTGCACGAAGTATAGCCCAGATGGCAACGGACCAAGATGTGCCGCTTAGTCGTTACCGTGCCGGTCGTTTGATGCAAAAGCTGGGGCTTATCAGCTGTCAAATACCGAATCACACATACAAGAAAACAGGTGATGAACATGTTGAGATACCGAATCATTTAGAACGCCAGTTTAATGTTGAAGCACCAAACCGCGTGTGGTGTGGTGATGTTACCTACATTTGGACGGGTAATCGTTGGGCATATTTAGCCGTTGTGATTGATTTATTTGCGCGTAAACCAGTTGGCTGGGCGATGTCGCTTTCGCCGGATAGTGAGCTTACTGGCAACGCCTTAAGAATGGCCTATGAAAGTCGAGGACGCCCCAAAGGGGTCATGTTTCATAGCGACCAAGGAAGCCACTATACAAGTCGGAAATTTCGTCAAATGCTATGGAAATGCCAAATTAAACAGAGCTTGAGCCGGCGAGGAAACTGCTGGGACAATGCGCCAATGGAACGCTTTTTTAGGAGCCTGAAAATTGAGTGGGTGCCAACGTATGGATATCGATCGTTTTTACATGCACAGCATCATATCGTTAAATATTTAATTGGGTATTACAGCCAGCTCAGGCCTCATCAGCATAACGGCGGTATGAGCCCAAATAACGCAGAGCAAAAATACTGGAATGACTATAAACCGGTGGCCAGTTTTTCTTGACCACTACA
>NZ_AFPO01000006.1 GCF_000218785.1 Idiomarina sp. A28L | reverse complement strand
CTAATCAATCTGGGCGCTCGCAACGACGCGACATCATCGGACACACCACGGTTAGAGTACGAACTTGATCGGAAAACCAAGTATATTCAGGCCCGTATCATCATCAATGCCTCATTACTTAGTACGGACGTGCCCGAGTTTACCGCCGGACACTACACCCATAATCCAACACTCAATTATGTGCTACCGCACCCACTACCAGCCCTTTTGAATATTGCGCTTCGAAATACAAATATCCAAGCGCGGCACAAGTACACCATAGCCAACGCGTTTACACTTGATCCGACGATTTACAATAAAAAGATAAATGATGCGCTCAAGGCTTCGAAACTGAAAGCAAGAGGGGTCACCCGAGGGGCGATTGAAAAGGCTTTTCATTATTTTGCAGCTGACTCGGTACCGGAAGTTTTCCTGAGCTTTCTAACTCAAAATGCGAGCGTGCAAAATCACTATGTTTCGGCAGAGCGGGCTTCGTTACAAGAAATAATTACGAGTGAATGGCTTCGCTTCATTCGAGTCGCTGGCTTTCATCATACTCGATTGAACACCACTGAAAATGCGAGTTTACTTGGGAATCGATTTGCCTTTCACGATGACGTAGGCTCAAAGATAACCATCCGCCAAGAATTAATCGATTTCATCCTTGAGCGTTTAAGCCATAGTCTATCCACCACCGCGCTCACAAACATAGCCGACCACATCAGTGCGTTGAACCACTGTGCATTTTATCTTTATATGAGAGTCGCAACCACATCTGCTCTGCGTCCCGTCCGAAAGCCTTTTCCATTGCGTGAGCATTTTCATGCTTCCCTAGGTGCTTTTAGCGTCGCGGACAAGCGTTCTCATCATGCTGATGAGCGACGCCTCATTATCCTGCCACCGATGCTTTGTCGCATTATCTGCGCCTATCAAAGTGCCGCGGATTGTATCAGTGAGAAGCTAAACATCAGCAAGCCCCCCTATTTAGTCATGCATTTGAATGGCGAAACACGCCGTTTCGAACACTTCTCAAGGGCACTTGTGAATACGCTTTTTCTAGAAATCACCGACAAGCCTTTTATCAATCACAGCTTTCGTCATAGTGCTGCTCGACGTTTCCTAACGCATCACGTTGATGCGAAAACATTCTCCCAAGCCGCACTCAATGTATTAATGAATCATTCACGCGCCGGCGTGTCCGCATTAAATGCACGGAGTCTGACGAGCGTTGCCGATAATGTATCGATTATCCAAAAACGTATTGAAGCGTACGACAGCATCTACGACGCATCCGATATGGCAATTCTTAAAGTACTTCATAAACTTTCGGGAACACATGATGCAGCTTAGGATTGATGACTTCACTCGCGCGCTCTGCGGGCACGATAAACATATCCGTCAACACGTATCATTCGTAGTCGATACAATTGCTCGGTTATGTCCTCGAGCGCTTTCGTCGCAAACGTCACTCCCGCAAAACTTCTTTGAAAGGAATGCCCGCGCGCTATATGAGCAAGCAACCACCGAAGGAGAGCTTGAAGCGTTATGCGAGTGTTGGTTTTATGCCTACGAAACGCACGCGAAGCAGCACCCAAAGTTGCTCTCACCCAAACGCTTTTTCCCGGTAAAGAGACAACTCCCGCTGATTTCAGAGCACATGCCAAAACTTGAGCGACAAGAACTGCTGGTCGATATGCTTCAAAAGCAGCTACCGAAGGCGCACAAGCTTGCATCTGAGATACGCTGGATGATGCTGGTATTATCGCTCGCTCAGCACCTCGATATCCGACAAACTCAGCGATTAAAAGCGCTGATAGCGACGCCCCTTGAGAGTTACATTATTCTGTCAGATGCGAAGCGTGCTGTCGTGCTTCTCGAAAAAGATAACGTCGTTTATCTTGATGCGATTGGGCTGCTCTATCTACGCAAGCTTCAATCCGAGGCGAGTCATGCGCGTTACGTTAAGCGCATAGAGTCTGTTTTTCACATGTGGGCTAGCCATTGCTTTCAATCCACCCAAAGCGCTCTTTTAACAAATATCACGTTAGCAGACACTCTTGATGCCCTAAGTTTTATCACTCGAGTCCCTGCCAATGAGTCTATAGGCACCCTTCCGACGCCTCTCAACGCCAGCAAATTGATGTTGACCTTGAGTGGGCATCACAACTTCGACTTCATTGAGGCTACAGAAAAACCCAAAAGTCGACGCCGCCGCTCCTTTGAAAAACTGCAAACGCAGATTAAAGAAAAATCCGCACAAGATTATACAAATATTGCGTTCCAATCCTCGGTAATGCGTCATGACAAAGATGCAATGCAGCGCATTAGAAATGCCCTGACCGAATTTTCTAACAAGCAAACGAACGCAAACCGAAATACCGTTCACTTTAAGGCATTAAGACAACAACTACTTCAGCAAATAAATGACTTTAATCATGATAAAAATAATATCAGCGCTGTGGCACAACTCATCGCAACTTACTGCATCGATTTATTTTTGTATGGCTCAGCCTGGAAGCAAAAACTCGCCGTTAACACGATATTGACGTACCTTTCTACGTTAACGACATTTGCATCTAGCGCCTGGGGTGATGAAGCTTTACTGCAATCCGCTCAATATGACTTGGAAGCTCAAATAGAGCTTACAGAGCTCGTTGCGGATGTCATTAGCGCGACTGATGCACCGGACAAACAAAGCACTGTTCTGAACTTTCTCCAGTATGTCAGTCAAACATCCGCTATCGTTTTATTCGACGAGGATGAGCTTGAATACCAAGGTGCGGGGCTTATAAATGTTCGTGCGCACTACATCGCACCTCATGATTTTGATACGGCATGCCATCGCTTTCTCAATGACGTGAATTCAGCAGAAAGGCGTCAATGCATTCATTTTGTTCGCTTATGTTACGCGCTCGGATTTCGCGATAAAGAAGCGGCGCAACTTGAAATCGACGATATCGATTTTTCGACGAATAGCGCGTACATCACAAAACATTTCAAGCGAAAAACAAAAACAGCAATACGTCGCGTACCCCTTTGCTTTTCTCACCCTCAACACATCAACACGCTTGAGGATTATATCGCCGACCGGGAATCGCATGGGCTTACAACAGTATTCGACGCGCCAGTCATCGCATCAACACTTCCCTCGTTCATTCGCACCCTGCGAGAAGTGCTCGATGATGACACGCTCGTTCTGCATTCATTACGACATAGCGCAGCAAATAATTTGCTATTTCAACTGAGCATCGCCTGCTCTGCTCGTTTATCATCCCTGCAGGAACGCTACTCATTTTTACAGCACCCTATTTTTTCAGCCACACAAATTCAATACATAACCTCGGCATTAGATGCGTGTGGCAGATCCACAGGTGAGTTTTTCCCCGTTCTCGATACGCTTGCCAACCTTCTCGGCCATGTTAGCCCAACCGTCACTGCCGCAAGCTACCTTCATTTATCCGACGTGCTCATGTTTGAACTAGGCTCAGGGCGGCAAGCGACGTTTTCCGCTGACTCGCTATCACAACTGATGTCTTCAAATAACTACCGGTATTCTCTTAAAAAAATATATCAACGCAACGTTGGGAAATTGGACGACGTTGCACGTGAGGCATTGCGATTCAAAGCAGCTACGCACGGCTTAAAAGTAAAAACTCAAATCGCGCACAAAAAACGGGGGGTATTGCCTGCTCCTACCTTGAACAGGATCGCGTTTAGTGACTACATCCGAGCACTTTCTGACTATAAATATCGTTCACATCGGGAGGGAGGAAACTCTTTGCTGAGGCCGCACTTTGAGAAGGTAGCACATGCCCTAAATATCGATTTCGCCACCTCAATACAGGCGCATGATTTTGCCGTTTGGCAACGGCTATATGAACGCTTTTCTCATATTGATTGGACTCGAATAAATCGTCATGCCTTAGAGGCACTTCATGATGCGTTGATAACAGGGAAGATTACCGATAAGCGAACCGCGAATCGTTATCTACGCGCCCTCTCTTTACTCGGTCTTCGTAGACAAAAAATCAATATCATCCGTGGTAAACATAACGACGCACAAGTACGTGATTGGGTAGAGCTCATCACCTCATCCGGCCATACCGTAACGCTAGTAGATAAAGACTCCTCGCAAACGTTTATCCAGCTGCGGCCGCGTCATTTGCGTTGGAGACCATGGGATCATTTAAATGACCTCCTACCGATTGTCCTTCAATACATTAACCTTTGTGAAGAGGGTGAGGTGCACCATGAACATCGTGCTTAAAAACAAGAACATTGTCCAAAAACTTGAGCTTCTCATGAAGTGCGCTAGCAAGTTTTCAGAAAGCAAAACAGACATCGATCACAAAATCGCCTTTCAATTTAATTCGGTGGAAAAATCCGTTACGTGCTCTACTCATATTCTCGCCAAACCGGCCCAAGCTCAGTTTGTTGAGTTCGTTTATACACCCACTCGTGTATCTAAAAACTTTTCAATTGAGTTATCCGCGCTATCACTTTATATCGCCGCAAAGAAACTGTCTGATGCTGATTTTCTTGATATCGAAATCGATTTTAATAAGACCACGCTACACCTCTTTGGCGCAACTTCTATCGCACCGGATTTAATCACCGAAGCGCAGTTGTTTGAACGCATCAAACGTAAAGCTAGATACAACCAACGATTTACGTTACTCGACAATACGGCGCCATACGATTTGGATTATGATTCAGTGGTCGGATATAGCCGAAAAATCAACAGACAAGACGCGCTCGCGATGGGGGGTGCGATCAAAATCTTAAACGCACTGACTCTTGTTCGAACCGCTACTATTGCAGTCCAAGCAAACGCCATCTATTCAGCCTATTTCTATTCAGCGTTATCGAACGCAATTGATGATTCAAAAGCCCTTGCCGTATTTAACTATGAATCATTCAATGTTCTCAGCATTTTGGCTGGCCGGTTTACACAGCGAGACGATGCTGAACCCGAACTCGTGATAAGCAATAAATGGGTACTATTACGCTTAGGGCATTTTGTCGTCAAACTGCAAACCATGGACATGGGTCAAGCACCTCAAATGATGCCCCCTAAGCATTTACAGTATGGCGCTGTCGCATTTTCTCCAAAGGGCGCGTTGCAGGCACTCGATGATGTTGATATTTGCGAAACGTCAAACGATAACAGACTCGTTATCATGCCCGTCAGTGATGATGAACTTAGCATTGCGCTTTTAACCGAAAAAGCTACAAGCGCGGAAAGTGCGTTTAAAGTGAACTATGATTTTTCAGCAATACCGCAAAAGATAGCCGTGCCGCACCAACTATTAGTGGAAGCCATCAACTTTTTAGCATTGGACGAAGTGGCCTTTATATTTGGCCTTGAGTCCACATCGTCATCCGCTATCTGTATATCGAATGAAGCGAAAACGCGCTACGGGCTCGTAGTGCGATATAACCAGATTTGATTACCGTCTGTGTAAAGCGTGATGAGAAAGGTTTACAGTGGGAGCAAAAATAACGCTACTGTGAGATGAGAAGCTGCTCCTTCAAATACTCATAATTTTTTGATCGTATGATTGTTCCAGGGTGGCAAAGTGACTCACACCGTTACATAATCATTATCATAATAGTCATGCTGAATTTGAAATAAAACTCAGTCTTCTAGAACGAAGAAAGATGCAAACTATTAAATGTTCAGTGAGGTCGATATGAAAGAGCGATTGGTTAGCAAATTAGGCATGACACACCCGGGTGAGCTTTTTCGTCGCCGATACTTAGAGCGCCACAACATAAGTGTTCAAGATGCTGCAACAAAGCTCAACATTCGTCGCGAAAGTCTGACGCGTTTTTTGAATGGCAATGCGCCCGTATCAAAAGAACTGGCATCGAAATTAGAGACGTTAACCCACGTATCGGCTAACTTTTGGATTTCGTGGCAGAACGATTATGATCGACAACAGATTAAGCAAACACGGCAACAAGATGTTGAAGCTTAACGAGTCGTGATTTAAAGCGCACCTATTTATGGATAGACCTTCCTATGAAGAAAACTGCTAAGATTGCCAAAGAAACGACCGTAGATATTGTCTGCGATATATGCGAGACAAGTGTGGTGCCTGATGCGTATCGCGCACTGCAAAATGATGTAAGCGAATTCCAAGATTTCGCCGTGCTTCATGCTTCTTTTGGTTATGGCTCGAGTCGAGACGGCGAAAAAGTACATTTTGACTTATGCGAAGCCTGCTTTGAGACCTTGACTGAACACATTGAAAAAATGAAACGTGTTTAGCGTCTACTATTAAAACTGGCGGCCTCGTAACGACGTCTACTCTCTTGGCATAGTTACGCCCATGTTAAGTTTTCACATTACGTTTTTGAGAGGCCCCGTGTACCGTATTCTTTTTATTATCATCGCGACCAGCTTACTGCTCGCTTCAAGTAATACCTATGCCGATTATATAAAGCAAAGTAATAGCGGTATCTGTCACGACCCGTATAGTGCTTACTATGAGCGAACAAAAAACTATACTCGATACGCGAGTCTAGAGGCGTGCATACAAAATGGCGGCAGGCTACCCGCTGGGCATAATGCTCAAACTGAAAGTCAGGATTCTGACAAGGATTATGATCGCAGTCGCTTCCGTCATTGGATTGATGACAATAGAAATTGTCTCAACACTCGTCATGAGTTACTCAAATCACAATCAACCGGACCAATCGTAAAAGACGAATCAGGATGTCGCGTCATTCATGGTCGCTGGAATGATCCATACACGGGTGAAATATTTTTAGAAAGTCACCATGTTGACGTCGACCATCTCGTTCCCCTTCAATGGGCATGGTTCAATGGAGCGAATACATGGAATGATGACAAACGGGAACGCTTTGCTAATGATTCGAGAAATCTCTTTATTGTGTCGGCGTCCGCCAACCGAAGCAAAGGCGCGAAAGGCCCAGATGAATGGCTTCCGCCAAATGAAGCGTTTCATTGCCAATATGTCACAAGATATCTTCGCATCCTTATTTTGTACGATTTCGCTGAAGAGATTCGACAAACGATAAGAAGCATTCAAAATAATATCTGCCGGTAAAAATCTATCCCACATTGATGAACTATCTAGGTTTCAATGTATGTTCGGCTTTATCAGTGACGAACATCCAGACCTCATGGGTTACCAACTAGAAACAAAGCGGGTGACGATGCGCTATGTCTAAAGACAAAAGCTTAGCAACTTACATACAAAGTGTTGAACAACAAGTTGTATCCATTGAGCAACAGCTGCAATTATTGCGACAACACCTAAGCCAGCTTCGCTTCGAGATCTCAAAAGAAGATAGGTTGCGACACCATGTGACGGACAATAAAGCCGTGGTACACGAGCCGCAAAGTAACCTCGACTCGCAATCGAGAATGCCGGAAAAACAATTTCTGAGGCTCAAAGAAGTTTGTCACATAACAGGCTTATCACGGTCAACGATTTATAAAATGATAAACGCCAATGAATTTCCAAAAAGCATTCAGATTTCGGGGCGTAACATTGCGTGGGCAAAATCGGAAGTCGACGCGTGGATTGAACGAGTACTTGGACAGGGTGAGCGTTGATAACGCCCCACCCTCTGTTTTTATAGCATTCGCCAATATTTTAGAAAGCTCCAAGTAGCATTGATATTGATAATTAATCAAAACTGAAATGGACAAGCCTCAGACGAACATTAACGTAAGGAAACCGATATGAATCGAGAGTTATTTAAAGATATTTTTAACCTTGACTACATTCAAGACCATTACCAGCTATGGAGTAGCGGCGAAGCAACTATTGGACGGAGGATACCTGAAAACTTAGATTTTTCAGCAGTCCAAGATTTTCTGGCGACTCATCCGGATTCTGATTTAATGCTCGAGGAAGCACAGAATCACTTTGATGACGACGACCCTTTAAGTGCTACAGCCACCGATCTGATTTTCACTTACTTAGATGATTTACAAACGACGCTAGGACAGCACTAAATACAGGTAAGGTCGTACTCTTCTCGGTGCTTGCACACTGGTAAGGCCTGAGATTTATCGACATCGTTAATAGG
>NZ_AFPO01000007.1 GCF_000218785.1 Idiomarina sp. A28L | reverse complement strand
CACTCGAAAGCTGAACCTTGTTATAAAAGTAAACTTTCATAACGGCCACCGAAATGGCGTTTGGTTGATGCTTTTCTTGCGCAAGTGCCCACACAGATTACTTGGCTTGATATATTGTTAAAGAACGTTTGCTCGGCTCAGTGGAGCTCGTAGCGAGGGGCGTATTCTACACACCTCATTTTTGCTGTCAATCGCTTTCGAAAAGTTTTTTCATTTTCTCATGCTAATATCGAGCTTTCGGGGTTGTTATTGGAAAGTTAACATCCTGTTATAGGCTTTTAACTTTCTTTTTCGTAAGAAGTGGTTGTTTTCACAACTTTACTCTATTACTTAATTCCCGTTTTCGTTGGCTCGATTCGCTAAGTGCTTGTCGTGTATGCCGTCGAAGTGGGGCGAATTATATAGACCTGAACGAATCCAGCAAGTACTTTTTGCAAGTTTTCTGCTTTTTTTGTGTTAACCGCAGAAAAATCACTCAGGTTGGCGTAAGATCACCCATATCATGAATGTTTTCTAAGCAAAGCATTCCCTAACACAATAGCAGCGCACGCAATAGCAGAGGTAACTATGTCTACACGTATCGAAATTGGCCGTCCTTATAAAGGTAAATACCCAAAAATCGCGGAAGGTTGTTATATCGATTCTTCAGCTGTTTTAGTTGGTGATATCGAAATTGGTACGGATAGCAGTATTTGGCCTTTAGTTGCTGGGCGTGGTGATGTGAATCATATTCGAATTGGTGCCCGCACTAACATACAAGATGGTGCTATTTTGCATGTTACTCGCACCAGCCCAAACGACCCTGAAGGTTATCCATTATTAATTGGTAACGATGTAACCGTTGGCCATCAAGTAATGTTGCACGGCTGCCAACTTGGTAATCGCATTTTAGTAGGAATGTCGGCGATTGTTATGGACGGTGCTGTAGTGGAAGATGATGTTATTATCGGTGCGGGTTCTTTGGTGCCTCCGGGTAAGCGTTTAGAAAGTGGCTTTCTTTACGTAGGTAGCCCGGTGAAGAAAGCGCGGCCACTTAACGCCGATGAGCAAGCCTTCTTAACAAAATCAGCAGAAAATTACGTCTGGCTGAAAAATGAATATCTTGCTGAAAACGAATAAAATAACCGCCTTATTATAACTAATGAAAATCGCGAGATTTCAGCTGAGCAATAGGTAGTTGGCCACTGAGATCTCGCATATCACCCGCAACAATATGAATTACATCGCCTTCCATTTCTAAAATACCTTTCACTTGTAGCAGCCGAGCTTTCATCCATTGCCGCCGCTGCCGCCTTGCTAGATCTTGCCAAAGCACTATGTTTATTGTGCCGCTCTCATCTTCTAGTGTCATAAAAGTAACGCCGCTTGCCGTACCCGGCCGCTGCCGATTGGTTACCAAACCTATTACGGTAACTAATTGCCCCGCCCGTAAACCCGCTAGCTCTGATGCCTTACGGTGCTTCGGCAATACATCATGGTCATTTAAGATGGCCAATGGGTGCCGGCCCAAAGTTAACCCAGTAGTACTGTAATCTTCTTGCATATCCGCTAATTCACTAGGTGCCGCAAGCGCATAATCACCCGCTTGAGTTTCGGCGCCTGCTAATAATGGTAATTGCTCACCTAGCTTGGTGGTATCCCAGCGCGTTTGATAGCGGTTACCGGAAAGCTCAGCAAACGCATTGGCGCTAGCTAAGTGCTCCTGCGCATTACCGCTTAATGAATTTTCTGTAGCATAACGTTCAAATTCGGCCATATCGTTAAAGCCAGAAGTAGGGCGGTTCGCAAGTAACGCCACCATATCTTTCTTCGCTAACCCTTTAATTAAACGAAAACCTAAACGAATAGCTGGTTCGCCATTACTTTTTTGTAACTGATGATCCCAGTTGCTAGCGTTAATCGATATAGGCAGTATTTCAACTCGGTGCCTACGAGCATCTTGCACTAACTGCGAAGCGGTATAGAAACCCATTGGCTGGCTATTTAGTAAACCAACATAAAATGCCCCCGCGCAGTGGCGTTTTAACCAAGCAGAAACATAAGCTAAGTTGGCAAAGCTTGCCGAGTGTGATTCAGGAAAACCATATTCGCCAAATCCACAAATTTGCGCAAACAAACGCTCGGCAAATTCTTGGCTGTAACCACGCGCCAACATGCCTTGAATTAGTTTTTCTTCAAACCCCATAAGCTTGCCTTTGCTGCGCCAGCTAGCCATGGCTCGGCGTAAGGAATCAGCTTCGCCACCGGTAAAACCGGCCGCTACCATAGCTAACTTTATCACTTGCTCTTGAAATATGGGTACGCCGAGCGTTCGATGCAGCACGCTTTCAACTTCAGCACTGGGATAACTCACGGCTTCTAAGCCCGCACGGCGGCGCAGGTAAGGGTGCACCATATCGCCTTGAATAGGGCCTGGCCGCACAATTGCAATCTGAATCACTAAATCGTAAAAACACTTTGGTTTTAAGCGTGGCAACATATTCATTTGCGCCCGCGATTCAATTTGGAATACCCCCACTGAATCTGCCTTTTGCAGCATTCTATATACTTCCGGATCATCTAGCGGAATACTCGCAAGGGTATATTGCTGTTGATAAAACTCAGGAAGTAAATGTAGGCTCTTACGAATGGCGGTTAACATACCTAGCGCCAGCACATCTACTTTTAATAAACAGAGCGCTTCAATATCATCTTTATCCCACTGAATAACTGTGCGATCTGGCATCGCCGCATTCTCTACCGGCACTAAATCAGAAAGCTCGCCAGCAGCAATAACAAAGCCACCAACATGCTGAGAAAGGTGCCGCGGAAAACCGAGCAACTCGCTAGTTAGCGCCAGCAGGTGTGCCCCTTGCGGGTGATTCATAACCCCCATACTTTGCAATTGCTGCCGCCAATCTTCTTCGCTATCGCGCCTATCTAAACGATGCAGTAATTGCTGCAATTGCGCTTCCGGAAAACCAAGTGCTTTACCAACATCACGTAAGGCACTACGCAGCCGATAGGTAATTACCGTTGCCGCTAAGGCCGCTCGATGCCGGCCGTATTTATTATAAATATATTGAATTACTTCTTCGCGGCGCTCATGCTCGAAATCAACATCAATATCGGGTGGCTCGTTACGCTCACGGGAAATAAAGCGCTCAAATAGCAAATCGGATTGTGCTGGGTTTACTGCCGTAATGCCCAAACAATAACAGAGCACCGAGTTAGCAGCCGAGCCGCGGCCTTGATGCAAAATACCTTGCTGGCGAGCAAATACCACCACATCATGTATGGTAAGAAAAAAATGCGCATAGCCAAGCTCGGCTACTAGCTCAAGTTCTTTATTTAATTGCGCACGTATTTTTTCAGGCACACCGTTTGGATAGCGCCAACGTAACCCTTGCTGCCCTAATTGCTGTAAATAGCCGTTAGGTGTAAACCCTTCTGGTACTACTTCGGCTGGGTATTCATAGCGTAATTCTGATAAGTTGAAATTACAGCGTTCGCTAACCCGAACCGTTTCTTTTAGCCAAGCGGCCGGAAATATCTGTTGCAACGAATTGAGATCTCGCAGGCAAGCCTCGGCATTAGGCACCAGTTTATCACCCAGATTAGCAACCGTTTCATGGCTATGAATACTTTGTAATACATGTAGTAATGGCAACCGTTGGCTGTGGTGCATTAAAACACCGCCAGTAGCTACCACCGGCCAATTCATTTGCTCACTAAGTTGCCGAAAAGTGCGCATATGTTGACGATCATGAGCTTGTAGATAACGCTGATACATTAACCAGCTTCGGCCGATAAAATGATTCTTAAGTTCGCTCGCTAAAACCAACAGCTTATTGCTTTCAGCTCTAAGTGAAGAACTCTCAGCCCCATCAGCGGCAACTTCAGCATAAAAACCTTCTTCCGGCGGTTTCCAAAGTAATAAACAATTTGCCAGTTCACTTTTCAATAAATCTTTGGCATGAAAGGCATAGCTACCTTTTGCAGCCGCTCGCCGACACTGGCTAATAAACTTACCTAGCTCAGCATAGCCTTGCCGATTTTGCACAAGTAGCACAAAGATACCGAATTCTTTACAACGAAACTCGCTACCAGAAATTAAATGAAAGTGTTGTGCTTCCGAGCTATTAGCAGGCAGAGCTTTTGCGACTTTCCATGCTTTTACTAAACCGGCAAATGAGCATTCATCGGTAATAGCGATACTTTGATAGCCAAGTTTAGCAGCGCGTTCTACTAATTCACCTGGAGCAGAAGCTGCACGTAGAAAACTATAATGGCTCAAGCAATGTAATTCAGCGTAGGCCATTAGCTAAACCAGCCATGTAACCACCAACATTCCTGCTGGTAATCATAAAATAACCAACCGGGCTGGCCGCGTTGATTTCGAGCTACCCAATAATCACGATGCCCCAAACCTTGAATAACAGCTGATGTGTATTCGCCCCACGAATTTGCCATAGGCTCTTGTGTGGATTCTTTCATGGATCTCCGCATAGAACTATTCATACAATTCTGCATAGCATTTGGCGCAGACAAGTAGGGCGTATCACCTGCCGCAAGTTGCCACCACGGTGGTTGATAACGCTCAGGGCCCCGCAATAAACACCATTGTTGTATTTGCACAGGCTTTGGTGTTGGTAACAACCATAATGGCCGCCCTAGAACATGCGTAGTGTGTATCGCTGAGCCCGCAGCTGAGCGTTGCCAAGCTCTTTCAGGTAACCAATCATGGCGATTCTGTACGCCAAATACCCGCGAATAACCCAGCCGTAGTTGCAGTTCATTTAATAAACGCGGTAATGATTTTCGTTGTTTCTTCCCACCATTAAGTAAATCACCATGCTCTTTACTACGCGGTTGCAAACGCTTTGCCTGAATGCTCATCTCTAAAACCGCCGCCGGCAGCTTCAATGATTCCATTTTTAACTGGCAAAATACCGCGAGCTCAGCAGCCAAATAGCCGCCATGGGCAAGGCCAATTTCTAATTTAGTAGGTTCAATATCACGATGATAAAAGGTTAATAACAAATAACGCGTTTCTTGTTGCCGCCCTTCTAAATAATGCTCTAATTCCTGCAATAAGCGCTTTAACGGGAAGCGCAAGGCTTGCCACCCGGAAGTTTCGGCCAATAAGGTTAAGCGTTGGTAAAACCAAAGCGGAGGTTGAAAGTAGCGCAGTGATTCATGTTGCTCACCCTGAATGCGCGCCAGTAAATGCACTAACTCTTTCCCCAAGCGTTGCCCCGCAAGTGCGCGCGGAATAGCTTGCAGCGCCCCCAGCGTATTCAAACCCATGCGTATTAATTGTGCTTGCAGTTTGGCATCGCAGGGCAAATATTGAATCGGTATATCACCCACCGTTTCTACCCCCGACTGCGCCAGCATCTTCGCTACCGGCGGAGTATTCCCCACACCACAATGATAACGAACTTGCCAAGGCGCCAGTTGCAATTGTAGTTGCTCTTGGCTTTGCCGAATATCTGGGTAGAGCTTTTGCATGGGCTTTAAATCTAACCACAAACCATTGGGTGGATCTAAACTGATAACGGCAAACACTTGGTATAAATCGGCCGCCAAGTGCTGCAATAAATGCCGTTGTTGCGCTTCACGATAACGGTACGGGACAAGATCTTCAGCCAAAAGCCAAGCATCAGAAAGCGAGCTACTAGGGCGAATACCCATGTTAGCGGCAATATCGTTGCATTGAATTACTCGTTGCTGTTGCTCGCAATACAGCACCAGCGCCCGCTCAGCCAGTTCCGGCTGCAATGCCAACATTCGATCAAGCTGCAGCGAGGGTAACTGCACATATACCCACATACTCAATTACCTTTAAAAGTTAAGCTGGCCAGCGCGGAAGAGGCTGCCGAGGCAAGCGAATGGGCCAACCGCCATGGCGCTTTAATAGCTGCCACTGCACCTGGCCACGCGGCGCATTTGCCGCCATAGCATGGGTTTTATCAGGAGTAAGCAATACCCGTAAGCGAGTGGCATAACTACGCGCCTCTTCGTTTTGTATACCGGTAAGCACAAACACCCAAGCATCGGTTTCTGCCGCCGCCAAATGTAAACGGCGCACTGCGGTAGCACTCAAACTATCAGCCCAGAGCAACAACACACCTGCTTGCCCGCTATGCAAAATACTTTCAGCGGCCCATAAAGTATCAGCCTCACTCGCTGGCGTAAGCACTATATGCTGCGCGCTTTCTGGGTTTGTTAAACCCGCTTGTTGCAGCATTCCAGCTATCGCAGGAGCATAAGGGAGAGCAGGGGGCGCTAACCAAAAAACCGGCCGCGCTGCTGATGCTGCGGCTATAACCGCCGGGGCAAGCAAGCTTAATTCACCACTAAAGGCATATTCACACTGTAATTCATGCACACGCTGGCAACGCCAACCGCCACCAAGCGCTTGATCAAGCAAAGGCTGGCCAGTAGAAACATAATCGGTTGCTGCGGCTTTACCAAAAGCACCAAACTCTCCGTTCTTGCCACTATTCTGGCCACTATTCTTCCATTCACCACCTCGCCAAAGTGCGCCTTTATCCATCAATTGCTGAAGATTAGCCTGCATATAAAAACACCTCGATAATATACTGTATATTTATACAGTATATATTAGGCTAATCTATTTTGTTTGCAAGGGGTTCTACTGTTCTGTAAAACTTCAGGTATCATTACAAAAATAAGAATAAACAGGGAACGCTTGATTATGCTGCGCTTTTTACCAGCTCCATTTCGAATTTTAGTGAACTTCCTTTGGGGAGCTTTAGCTACTACAGTGATCGGCATCACCATCATTTTATTAGGTATTATTAAATTTATTCTTCCCATTCCTGCCATTCAGCGCTTTGTTTCACGCATAGCGAATGCTGCATTTCGCGGTTGGGCTTATTCAGTTTCCGCCATGTTCCGTATTAGTTACCCAGTGAAATGGTACATTGAAGGTGATATTCCCGATGATCGTGATGGTTGGTTTATGATTTTATGTAACCATCAAAGCTGGGTTGATATTGTTGCGCTCATGCACCTTTCACGAAAAAATCTACCCATGCCACGTTTCTTTTTAAAACATCAGCTCTTGTGGGTTCCCGTTATTGGTATGGGCTGTTGGGTTCTCGATATGCCTTTCATGAAGCGTTACAGCAAAGAGCAAATCGCGAAAAACCCAGAGTTGAAAGGCAAAGATATTGAAACAACGCGTGAGAAGTGTGAGAAATTTCGGCACATACCTACTACCGTTATTAATTTCTGCGAAGGCACTCGTTTCACGCCAATAAAACATAAGCAAAAAGGCAGCCCGTATAAGCATTTGCTTACCCCTAAAGCCGGGGGCACATCATTTACGCTACAAGCCATGGGTAACCAATTCCAAGAAATTCTTGATATCACTTTAGTGTACCCAGATCGGCAAACTGATAAATCGATAGTGCTCGATTTACTCGCTGGCCGCTTGCAGAGTGTTTATGTATATATTGATCGTATTCCGGTAACCGATGATTTACGCGGCGATTACTTTAACGATCCAGAGTTTCGCGATCACTTTCAAGGCTGGCTGAACAGCCGCTGGGAACTGAAAGATAAACGTATTGAGGAAGTTTTAAACCGCTAATAAAAAATCCAGCCATCGGTAAACGATAGCTGGATTTCTACGTTAACTTAATTAATCTTTGTTGGTTTTCTCTTCTTTTTCGATTCTTGCTTCTTCATGATCCGCGGTTTGATTTTTAGGAACCTCTTCTCCCAACGAGGTTTCCTTAGATTCATCTTTTTTCTCTGAATCTTTTACACCAAAATCACGCAATGAACGCAAATCTACGCCACTTGGATGCTGATAAACCCGCAAGCCAAACTCTGGCAAGATAGAAAGCAAGTGATCGAATAAATCCGATTGAATCCCTTCGTATTTCACCCATTCAGTTGTATTGGTGAAGGCATACACCTGCAAAGGCAAACCATCTGAGCTTGGCGAAAGCTGGCGTACCATCATGGTCATTTTTTGATGAATTCCCTGATGGCTCTTCAAATAGTTCAGCACATATGCGCGGAATGTTCCGATATTAGTAATTCGCCGAGTATTCGCCGGCTCTTTACCTTCATCTTTTAAAGATTGATTCCACTCATCAATTTCTTTTTGTTTCTCCGGCAAGTAATCGCGTAATAAACGGAAGCGGCTCAGGCGCTCTTTTTCTTCTGAGCTTAAAAAGCCTACGCTTTGCTGATCCAGTAAAATGTTTCGCATTATGCGCCGGCCACCCGATTCCTGCATACCACGCCAATTCTTAAACGAATCGGTAATAAAACGGCGAGTAGGAATAGTTGTAATGGTTTTATCCCAGTTCTGCACTTTCACCGTATGCAGGGCGATATCAATTACATCTCCATCGGCATTCAGGGTAGGCATTTCTACCCAATCACCCACACGAACAATATCGTTAGATGAGATTTGCATGCTAGCAACAAGCGAAAGCAGCGTATCTTGAAATACCAAGATAACTACCGCCGCCATTGCACCAATACCTGAAAGTAAAATTACTGGCGAGCGATCAATTAACGTAGCAATAATCAGAATTGCTGAAATAACATAGATAACAATTTTGATAACTTGGATGTAGCCTTTAATAGGCTTCATGTGCGAATCGGGGCGCCGCTCATAAATCGTGTTAATTAGCGTTAACGCACCATTTATCGCCAATGCTACGGTAAGTATTACAAAGGCATTCGCAACGTTTTGTACTATCGCAACTACGATTTCGGGAATTCCAGGTACCAGAACAATACCCGCTGAAAGCACCAATGCCGGAATTACATTCGCAAGCCGGGCAATAACTGTTGAGTTGGAGAGCGTATCATCTTGCCCTAAAGGGGTTGCTCGCAAAGCACGCATCAAGCCACTAACCAAGAGCCGTTTTACTACCGCGTTGCTCAACCAAGCAATAATGAAAAGCACAAACAAGCCCGCAGCTAAATTGAGCTGCGGATACTGTTCAAGCCAAGCAAGGCCCTGATTATATAAGGCGATCATTTCTTCCATGCAAATAACTCCGGTACTAAGCTTCGCTTAAGTACATAAAAGTGCTGGTTACCCTTTTTCCATTAGGTAACGCGCAAGCTTCAAGTAATCTTCGAAAAAGTTCGCCGAGTTATTAAAGCCACCTGGCAACATTTCATACTTACGATTCACAATGTAGGTTGGTGTACGGCTAATGGCAAATTGGCGCTGCAATGAGCTCATACGATTACTTAAACCACGTACCTGCATACTAGCAAATGCGCGATCATACATTTGTTCTTCAACACCTAAATCAAGCATTACTTGCTTTGCTTCAGCTACGCTATTGGTAAAGTTATTGCGTACAAAGTGCTTCTGGAACATACGCTCTTTAAATTGCTCATCAACACCCAACATAATCGCTGTAGCCCAAATTGCCTGAATGTTATCGCGAATTGCGGCATTCGGAACAACCAAGTTCACGTGATATTTTTGAAAAGCATCGCCAAATTCGGCTTTTAACATATCGCTGAACGGTGCGTACTGGTAACAGCCGTTACAATAAAAAGAAAAGAAATCAATAATTTCTGGGTTACGGCTGGCCGTATCACCCACCACACGATAATGCACACCTTCTTCAAAATTCTGCGCCTGAGCTGGTGCTAGGGCTACCAATACAAGGGCAAATAATGCTACTGCTAAATTTTTCATTATATTTTCCTGTGAAATATCGAAATATTACGGCCATTATGCCGTTAGTTAAAACCTGGCTGCAAGCGTAACGGTTCATCATCGAACGCGGCCAACTGCTCTTTCAGCGCTAATATTTGCTGTTCCCAATAACGAGGCTCAGCAAACCAACTAAAACTACGTTCAAAAGCTGGGTCACTCCAACGTTCAGCAAGCCATGCCATGTATTGAATGATTCGAAATGCGCGTAAAGGTTCAATTAAGCGAAGTTGTGCAAGGTTAAATTCCGCAAACTCTTCATACCCTTCAATCAGCGTTTCCAGTTGAATTTGTTGCTCCATACGCTCGCCCGAAAGCATCATCCATAAATCTTGAATAGCTGGGCCTTGCCGGCAATCATCAAAATCTACCAAGGTAAGGCCATCTGGGCGCCAAAGTAAGTTACCAATATGGCAATCGCCATGCAGCCTAATTTGCTCATGCTCATGCCACGGAACTTGTTGCAAACGTTTCACTACAGGCTTAATAATCGCCGCGAACGATTCTCGCAACGAATCAGGTAATAATGAGCAGGTGAGTAAGCGCTCTTGATGCTTATTCAGCAGCTCTAAATCAATTAACACCGGCCGGTGTGCAAACGGCTTCGCTTTGCCAACCATATGTAAACGGCCCAAGTGGCGGCCTAAGTTCTCTAATTGATCAAGCTGCTCAGGCTCTAACGCTCGGCCACCGATGCTTGGAAATAATGCAAAGCGATAACCTTTATAATGCAGCAAGCTGGTGGGCATCTTTAGCGGGCATACCACCGGAATCTCGGCATCATACAAAGCAAAAGTAAAATCATGCTCTTCTTGTATTTGTTCATCACTCCAGCGATTCGGGCGATAAAATTTCACCACATAGCGCTTACCATCTTCGGCAATAAATTGATAAACCCGGTTCTCATAGCTATTCAAAGCCAATAAGCCAGAAGTAGGATAGAGGCCAGTGGCCTCTATCGCATCGAGAATAAAATCAGGCGTTAAATCTTGAAAACTAAAAGCAGCCAAAGGCACTCCAGCAGTGTGGGTGAATTGTTATTGATAGATAAAGTTCGTTTTTACTGTTTTACGAATCCGCCCATCATCAATAGCTTCAATCGTGAAGTTAATTTCAACTAACGGTTGCTCTAAGAAATAAGGGTCTACCGCTATAGTAACAGGTATTGTCTCTGTCATTTCCGGCGCGAGCTGAATTTCAGTAATGCCTTGTAACTGCATATCTTCAATACCCTGAACATTTACTCGATACGTTTGAACTTCTTGAGTTTTATTAATCACCCGCAAGGTATATACATTTTCTATCCAACCTTCTTGGTTCTCTCGATATAACGTATTGCGATCACGAATAACATCAAACTCAAGTGGAACCCGCAGCAGAATATCAGCTACCAACAATGCTGTAAGCGCTAATAATGCCAATCCATAGCCTACACTCTTAAAGCGGAATACCTTGGTTTCCCCACCCTCTAAGCGGCTTTGAGTAGTGAAGCTAATAAGTTTCTTCGGATACCCCATCTTCTCCATTACATCATCGCAGGCATCTATACAGGCACCACAATTAATACACTCATATTGCAGGCCATTACGAATATCGATTCCGGTAGGGCATACCTGCACGCAAAGGTTACAATCAATGCAATCACCTTTACCAATGGTGGCCGGATCTACTTTTCGTTTCCGCGGGCCACGAGGCTCCCCGCGTTCCACATCATAGGCTACGATATACGTATCTTTATCAAACATCGCGGCTTGAAAACGCGCATAAGGGCACATGTGCGTGCACATGATTTCTCGCATCCAGCCGGCATTACCATACGTAGCGAAAGTAAAAAACAGCACGCTACCCGTAGCCCAAGCGCTTGATTGTAAAAACCAAAAATCAGTAAACAGGGTGCGAATATCGGTGAAGTAGCCCACAAATGTCATCGCTGTGAGCAGCGCTACAATAATCCATGCCGCATGCTTAGCAAACTTACGCCAAAATTTATCGGCGTCCATTTTGCGCTCATCAAGTTTCATACGCTGATGTCGGCTACCTTCAATCTTCCTCTCAAACCACATGAAAATGAACGTCCATGTGGTTTGCGGGCAGGTGAAACCGCACCAAACACGGCCAAATAAAGTAGTAACGAGGAAGAGAGCGAAGGCAGAAATCATAAAAATCCATGCCAGAATCGTGAGATCTTGTGGCCACAGCGTCATGCCAAAAATGCGGAATCGTTGGTCAATAATATTGAATAAAATCGCTTGCTCACCATTCCAGGTAAGCCATGGTAAAGCAGCAAAAAGCGCCATAAGCACAAAACCAAGAACGCGCCGAGTAGTTTCTACCTTACCCTCAGTTTCACGCACGTAAATATGATTTTTTCCTGGCTTTTTACCACCTGAACTAGAATCAGGCTTTTGAATTGAAACATTCTTTCTCGGCGGTGCCGGTTGCACGGTTATAGGCTGCGCTTGGGCTTGGCTACTATCTGATCGTTTTGAGTTTTCAAAAGGTTGATCAACCACGATATATCCTGCCATTTAATGAAACCAAGGGGAGTGGGCAAATTATACGCCCATTCCCCATAAATATCAGGGGATTTCGCTGATCTGGATCAAGGTTTACACGGGTGCACTCATGGTTAAAAAGGTTGCCGCAATGCCAAAGTAGATAAGCACACCGCCGGCATCCGCAATCGTGGTTACAAGAGGAGCACTTGCAACCGCCGGGTCCCAACCCAAACGCTTGAGCAAAAACGGTAATAAAATACCCACAAAGCTACCCACCAACACAATACTAATCATGCTGAGTGCAACAATAGGAATAATCACCGGATCAACTCGGAAAAACGCCACCGTTGAAATGGCAACGGCCATAGTAACGCCAAGCCCCACCGAAACGATTAATTCCTTACCCAACATATACAGCCAATCTTTTTTCTCTACATCGTTGGTGGCCATACCCCGCACGATAAGCGTAGCCGCCTGCGCTCCGGTGTTACCGCCCGAAGCGATAAGCAACGGCAAGAAGAATAGCAACGCAATGTTGGTAGCAATCAGATCTTCGAAGTAAATCATGCCCATACCAGAGAAAATGTTAGCGAATACTAACAACACCAACCAGTTAATTCGGCTCCGATAAATAAGAAATGGGCTAGCATCTTTAATACCGCCTTCTAATTTACCAACCGTTGCTGATTTGTGCATGGTATCGGTATCTTCTTCCTCAACAACGTCCATCGCGTCATCGAAGGTAACCATACCAATCAACACATCGTCATCTGAAACCACTGGAATAGCGATTAAATCGTAGCGGCTGATAATCCGCGCGGCTTCCGATTGCGGCATTTCTGGGCGCAACACCACAACATCACGGGTCATGATATCTTCAATTTTTTCACTCGGCGCCATAGTAATCAGCTGGCGCAGTGATACCACACCTTGCAACTTATGTTCACGATCTACCACGTAAGTTTGATAAATCGTTTCTTTTTCTGGAGCGCTCTGGCGTAAACGCTTCAGTGCATCATCAACCGTGCCAGAAACTGGAATTACCGCGTAATCTGAAGTCATTACCGAGCCTACGGTGCCTTCTTCATAGCTCGCTAAGCGCAACAAATCTTCGCGTTCTTTCTTTGCTAAGCGGCGCATTACCGCATCTTGCAGTTTTACATCGAGCAAAGCGTACACATCGGCCCGTTCATCCGACGACATATCCCGGAATAACTGCGCTAACACGCCTACTTCCATGTGGCTTGCTAAATCTTCTTGGTTGTTCGGGCGTAAATACCCAAAAACTTCGGCTTGCTGCTCGCTTGGCATTTTATCGAGTAATGCCAGCGTGCTATACACTTCAAAGTTTTGATCAATATATTCGGCAACGTCAGCCGCTGGAATTTCAGCCAACGCAGCACTCAACGCTTGCTCATCACCTTGTGCAACCAAATCAATTAAATGTTCATAACCTTCGTATGTCATGCCAATATCTCCTTGGTCATGAGCCCACGTAATCCGCAAATGTGCAGCAACAATAAACTTTGATTCATGGGCAAACTCCTCTTCCAGCGTACATCGCCGTTGAGAGTATCCTCAAAAGAACACACGGATTGGGGTGGTTGTGCAGGTTCTGCTATTTTTAGCAGGGGATGGGCTGCAACTCTACCTTAAGCGCTCAAGCTCGGCAAAGTCGCAGTAACACTGAATCAGAGCGACTGGGACTTCAACGTACCTGAACGGCATATTCGTCGTGAACTATCCAAGATTTACTCTCTCCGCGCTACAATTAACGCAGTAATTTTAGAAAAGGGCTGACGATTGGTCAACCCCACGGTGAAAAAATAAACGAAATCCAAGAACTTATAAGCTCATTTACTAATTCTAACAACCGTTATCCTAGCAACTCGCCTTAATGAACTGTTGGTATTTCCATGTTGTCAGCGTGTTCGCTCAGAAAACGCTCCGACATCACACTGTTAAATTCTTCACCATCACGATATATGAACAAGGCGGCAATATCATGCTGATTAGCGAACGTTAACCCGAGCTCCTCACCTAACACCAGCAACACGGTAGCCAATGCATCTGCCTCAGCAGCGTTAGTGCCCAGTACATTCACTGCGGCGAGTTTGTGAGTAATTGGCCGACCATTAATTGGATTAATTGTATGGGAATAACGCACACCTTCGTGCTCAAAATAGTTACGATAATCACCAGAGCCCAACATAGCTATATCGTGTAATGGCAAAATATGCCGAACTACTTGCATGCTATCGTTTGGCGCTTCAATACCAATACGCCATTCTCTATTCTCGCTGCGCTTACCTTGAGCAATCAAATCACCACCAATATTAATTAAATGGTTCGATAGCCCCATAGCATGTAAGTAATCACTCACTTCATCAACCGCATAACCTTTGGCAATGCCAGAGAGATCGATAAATACATCGGTTAAGCGAGTTACCGTTTTACTTTCTGCATCGAGTACTACGTTTTGATAACCAACCTCTTGTAAACGCTGCTGCAGTTCAGCTTCTGAAGGTGCTTTGGTAATGCTTGCTTCTGGGCCAAATCCCCACAAATTTACTAACCCACCAATGGTGTAATCAAACGCACCAGAAGAAACTTCCGCAATATCGTAACCTAATGCCAGCACGTAAAAGAGCTCATCAGGCACAGTCACAGGCTCACCTAACGGCGCATTATTTACCGCAATTAATACCGAATCTTGGCGATAGGTAGACATCTGACGATCAATCTCATTCAAAATATCCATCACCCCAGCTTCGATCTCTGTTCGTTCAAATTGGTGCTGAGTGCCAATGCTTACTTCAAAAAAAGTACCAAAAATGCGCCCTTCTAACACTTCTGGCTGCGGCTCTGAATTTCGGGCGCAGCTTGCTAAAAAGAGAACAACCAGAATCAATGATAACTTTTTCAACATAGCAATCGCTCCAAAATTAGTTACAAGAAATACCATAAAAGTAGGCCGCCGAGTGCAATCCGATAAATCACAAACGGTTGCATACCAATTCGTTTAATAAAGGCTAAGAAATAATGAATACAAGCATAGGTGCTAATCACTGCAACCACGAAACCCACCAATAAAACATCCCATCCCATACTGGTGCCATTCTGCACAAGATCGAGTGTAAGCAGCAAACCTGCAGCCGCAATAATCGGAATTGAGAGTAAAAAAGAGAAACGAGCGGCTGATTCGCGGTTCAAGCCTAAAAACAGAGCCGCTGTCATGGTGATACCGGAACGTGACGTACCCGGAATAAGCGCCAGCGCTTGAGCAAAACCAATAATTAATACATCTTTTAGCCCCAACGAATATTCATCGCGGCTACCACGGCCTTTCCAATCGGCGAGGCCTAAGAGTAGGCCAAAAACGATCAGTGCAAAGCCCATTACCACTTCGCTGCGTAATATCACCTCGGCAGCATCTTTGAGCAAAATGCCCAATATCCCAGCAGGAATTGTACCGATGATCACCCACCACGCCAGTTTTGAATCTTTGGTTTTCTCGCCGCCTACTAATGCGCCACACCAATCTCGGCCCATCGAAAACACTTCTTTGCGAAAATAAGCCACTACTGCCACTAACGATCCAGCATGCAGAATGACATCAAACTCTAGGCCTTGGTAAATATCACCCAACCATTGCCCCGCCAGCACTAAATGCGCTTGGCTTGAAACCGGTAAGAACTCAGTAATTCCCTGCACTAATGCAAGCCAAAAAGCGGTGATGTAATCCATGCTGATTCCGTTTCAATAAAGGCTGTTTTGCTAAACACTGATAAAACACATTAAAATTCAGCCGCGATTGTAGCAGAGAAAGACACTCAATCACCAATCAGGTACACTTCTTAAATAAAGTTTCAGTGGAAGAAAGTAATAATGAAAAACTATGTACAGTGGGTGATTAAAGGCCTTGCCATGGGCACCGCAGATATTGTTCCTGGTGTTTCTGGTGGCACCTTAGCTTTCATTTTAGGTATTTACGAACGGCTTTTAAAAGCACTTACGTCGTTCAACGTAGCCGCAATTCGCCTGTTGTTCCGAGGGCAAATCAAAGCGCTTTGGCAGCATATCGATGGCGCATTTTTGCTCTGTTTATTTGGCGGCATTCTGTTCGCCATTTTCAGCCTTGCGAACCTTATTGTATACCTACTCGAATTTCATCCGGTGCCGCTATGGGCCTTTTTTAATGGTTTGATCATCGCTTCGCTGCCCCTACTCGTTCGCAATATCCAATGGAACGTGTTGCGCGGCATACTGTTTGTTCTCGGGGCAGTATTTGCCATGCTAATTACCACCTTAACGCCAATGCAAACAAACCCATCAGCATGGTTGTTCTTCATTGCCGGCTTTATCGCCATTTGCGCCATGATTTTGCCCGGCATCTCAGGCAGCTTTTTGTTATTGATTATGGGTATGTACGCGCCCATGACAACGGCCGTAAGTGGATTGCAGTTCGGTGTGCTCATTCTCTTTGCGTTGGGCTGCGTTACCGGCTTAATGATTTTCGCGCGGGTGCTCACCTTTGCGTTAAAGCGCGCTCATGATGCCATGCTAGCATTACTATCAGGCATTGTACTGGGTGCGCTTTTTCGAATTTGGCCGTGGCAAATTGAGAATCAATTGGTAAGCCCTACGGCCTACAGTGAAAATTTTGGTTCCAGCCAACTCGGTTATGCTGTTCTAGCGTTTATTATCGGTGCCTTGGTAATTCGAGGCTTGCTTCAACTGGAAAAATTGTTTAAAAATGGAACAGAGCCTACTCAATAAATAGCTCGCACCAAACGCGAGCGCAAAAGGATTTGTATGCAGCCAAACACTGAAACTGGGCCTCGTGATAAAGGCCTCAGCAAGCGCCAAATTCTGTTCATATACCTATGTGTGAGCACTCTATTACTGATTGGTGTGTATAACCGCTGGCAAGTGGGTACATATCAAACTCAGCAAGTTGCACCCACTGCAACCGCCAACATAGCGCCTTCATCCACGAACACCGCGAGTGAAACCGTACAGGCAAGCACGCGGTTAACCGATGAAGAAGCCGCGGCGCAACTACAAGCGCTTACAGAAGAATATGAAGCCTTACTGGATGAGCGCGATCGCCTCGCGCGCAATACATCGCCCAATGACCTTGAACCTATGGAAAATGTGCAACGCCAACTCGATTGGTTGAACGCCATACCGAAAGAGGAAAAAACGCCTGAACTAGATTCGGCATTACTGAAGTTTGCTATGGGCGTAATCCCACTTCAGGAATCTTTTGCGATTCGCCCTGATGATTGGCAATTTATCGAAGAACAGGAATTTTTCGATGCGTTTTATGCTCGGCTCGGTTATGACGAATCAGAATTTCAAGAGTATTTTGATAACTTCACCTGCACCAGTAGCAGTTGTGATGCAAGTTTTACTGATCTACCAGAGGACGTATATGCAAAAATGCAGTCCGAGTTTTTCCTAGAATCTAACGAGCGATTACGTAATCACCCTACCTTGAGTATCAGCATACGGTTTTCGCCCTCCACGCGATTAATTAAATTATCGGTTGGGCGCAAAAAATGAATAAAACACTCATCCATATTATCTTTATTCCAATCATCGCGGGCTTACTTTTTGCTTGGAGCTATTTCAGTAAAGTGAGCGAATCACCCGTTGCTTTGAACTATACGCTTGAACCAAGCGCTTTAGCCGCTGAATCAGCGGCGAGTGAGAGCTTTCATCAAAGTAACGCATCGGTAGATAAAATTGATACTGCAACGTTCAACCGAACAGAAAACGCGTATGCGCAAGATGATAATCAGCAGCAAATTGCCGAACTCAACGCCAACATTGCCCGCGTTAAATCTGAAATAAACGAATTAAATGAAAGCAACGAAACTAACCTCACACTCGAAGAAATGCGCAGAGATCAGGCTATACAGGCGTTTGCAGAGAGCATACGCATTATCAATCACACCGATATTACCGAGTTCGAAACCAGTGAACCTCGCCCAGATACAGAACTCGCACTCCGCGATTTCTTGATCGCCAGCGAACATGCGCGTGGTTTAGGCATTCAGGTTGAGGCATGCAGCAGTTATGGCTGCCAACTCAGTATCGATAAGGAAACTCAGCCGATTGCTGAACTTATGCGATTAAACCGAGTGATGATGGAGCAGGGCGAAAGCCACTTTGGCGCTAGCAGCTTGCACTTGGTGGGCTCTGGAGAAGAACAACGCATTGTGCTGGTGTGGCAAGATTAGGAATAAAAAAAGCCCGCCATGGGGATGGCGGGCCAAAGGTACGGTTTTATGGGGGAACAACCGTGGTTCACTTAAACCCCAGGGAAACTAGGAGAGATATTAGCTCCCTGAGGTGTCAGATTTATGACACTCGCTGAAAAAACACTCAGCTTTTTTTAAGATAGTGCACGCGCAGTTTTCGCTGCGTTCAATACTGCCGCTAATTTAATCGAGGTTTGAATCGCTTGCGCCGAAATGTTGTGCTTGAGCAATACACCTACGTGCGAATCAATACACATTCCGCAACCGTTCAACGCTGAAACTGCTAACGAATAGAGCTCAAAATCAGCTTTATCTACGCCCGGGTTCGCCATGCCGTTCATGCGCAGGCCTGCCGGAAGTTTTGAAAATTGGCTATCTGAACAAAGGTGCAAAAAGCGATAATAAATGTTGTTCATCGACATCAACGTAGCTGCTAATTTTGCCGCACTAAATACGTTCGCTTCTACCTTTCCTTCAGCTTCAGCTTCTACCGCTGCAATAAGTTCTTTCTCTTCCATGCTATAAACTAGAGAAAGCGCAGTGCCGTAAAACTGGTCTGCAGTTAAGCCTGAAGAATCAACGTTACTAAATAAGTTTGATAAGTTTAACTTAGTATCTTTACCGTGATCGCCAAGCAACTGTTTATAATCTGCAATACTCATAATGCCTCTCATACCCATTATCTGCTAAGAAAAGGGCAGCGCCATTGCTGCCCTTCAAATACTTAATGTGCCATAAGCTTTCGGCTTATAAAGTATCGCCACCTAATGGACGGTTACATGGGCACAATTCGTCAGTTTGCAAACCGTCTAAAATACGTACGATTTCATTTGGGTTGCGGCCAACGTTCAATGCGTTTACAGAAACGTGTTGAATTACATTGTGTGGATCTACAATGAAAGTTGCACGAAGCGCTACGCTTCCAGTTTTATCGCGTACACCTAAGCCATCTACCAACTGGCCTGAAGTATCAGCAAATGAGTATTGGTTCAAACCGTTTAGATCTGGATGCTCACGGCGCCATGCTAATTTCACGAATTCATTGTCGGTACTGCCACCAAGAACAACTGCATCACGATCCGCAAATTCATCGTTTAATTTTGCAAACTCAACGATTTCAGTTGGGCATACAAACGTGAAATCTTTAGGGTAGAAGAAAATTACTTTCCATTTACCTTCGAAGCTATCTTGCGTGATAGTTTCAAACGCGCTTTCGCCGTTTTCTTCTGGCATATTGAAGCCAGGCTTAGCTGCTACTACTGAAAACTCAGGTAATTTATCGCCGATTGTTAACATTACTTCTCCTAAATACTAAGTTTGTTCCCGCGCTTCGAAGCATACCAAAAGCAAAATGAAAGGCTTTCAAAGAATGCTTTTAAACGCGAGTGCCGTTAAATTCGAGCTGTATGGTAGCGGCGTGCTACTATTGATTAAAGCGAATAAAAGCTATTAATATAATCGAATAAGATGATTGGATAAGATGACCAAACAAGTAACGAGGATTGAATGAGCAAACTTCCCAGCTTGAAAAACTTAAGCTATTTGCTGGCGCTACATCAGCATCAGAACTTTAATCGCGCCGCACAAGCCTGTTTTGTGAGCCAATCTACGCTGAGTAGCGGTATTCAAAATCTAGAAGATCAACTTGGTTGCCAGTTAATAGAACGTGATCATAAATCGTTTTTGTTTACTGCCATGGGTGAAGAAATAGTTGATCGGGCACGGTTAATTCTTACGTACACGGAAGAGTTAACAAATTACGCACAAAGCCAAGGCAACGTAATGGAAGGCCCGCTGCGAATTGGTTGCATACCTACTATTGGCCCATTCTTACTCGGTATTCTTAGCAAATCTCTGCAACAGCAGTATCCAAAACTAGAGCTATTAATTCGTGAAGATACTACACAGCAGTTAATGAACCTTTTGCGCGATGGCGAGCTTGATGTACTTATTCTTGCATTACCTATTGATTTACAAGGCAATCAACAATGGACTGTAGGTAAAGATCATTTCAAGATGGCGCTTTCACCGAGCCTCTCAGTGGCGGCAGGAAGCCCTGTAGCCTATGATAAATTACCTAACAAAAGCATTTTTTTACTAGAAAAAGAGCATTGCATGAGCGGGCATGCAGTTACTGCCTGCAGGCTTGGTAACAAAGAAAAAATTAATCCATTTACTGCTTCTAGCTTGCACAGTTTGATTCAAATGGCTGAATCTTTAAATGGCGCCACTTTTGTGCCGCAATTAGCGATAAACGCAGGCATTTTAGATGGCACAGATTTAATCATAACGGATCCAAGTGATGGTGAAGCCTATCGTGAAATTGGGTTAGTGTTTAGGCCCACCACCAGCCGCAGGCAAACGTTCCGCAAACTTGCAGAAACGCTGGCTGAGTTATTACCTGAATCCACTTTAAAATAATACTTATGAGTATTTAAATGCAGGAGATTACCGCAGATGAAATTATCGAGTGTAAGTATCGCCGCAATTATCGCACTTGGCAGTGCAGGTATCACCACGGCCAACGCCGAACCAATTAAAACCCGCTGGGTTGATGTTGAAATAGAAACCGTAGCCGAAGGATTAGAGCGCCCGTGGGGTATCGCCTTTATTGGTGAAGGCCGCATGTTAGTAAGTGAGCTACCAGGCCGCCTACGTATCGTTGAAGCCGATGGCACATTAGGCCAGCCTATCACCGGCCTACCCGAAGTTCGTGTGCGCAACCAAGGCGGGCTGCTCGATGTTACCTTGGCACCTGATTATGCTGAATCAAAACGCATTTATATTAGCTGGTCAGAACCAGAAAGTGCAGGTAGCAATGTAACCAGTACAGCGGTTGCTCATGCTCGCTTAGAAGATGGTGCATTGCACGATTTTACCCGTGTGTTTAGTGGTTACCCGAAAGTAGATGGTGGCCGACATTACGGTGGCCGCATGGTATTTAGTGCCGATGGCGAACACTTGTTTGTTGGTTTGGGTGATCGCGGCCATCAAATGCAGCAATCACAAGAACTTGATAGCCATACAGGTACGTTAATTCGTATTCACCCAGATGGCTCAGTGCCAAGTGATAACCCTTACGTGAATCATGAAGGCGCATTGCCAGAAATTTATTCGTATGGCCACCGCAACATTCAAGGTATCGATTTACAACCGGGTACTAATAAGCTTTGGTCGGTTGAGCATGGCCCACAAGGTGGTGATGAAGTAAATTCGCCAGAGCCCGGTAAAAACTATGGCTGGCCAGTAATCACCCACGGTGAGCAATATGGCGGCGGTGAATTAGCTGAGGCCGTTGGTTTCAAAAATGAAGGCATGGAGCAGCCAGTTTGGCATTGGACACCTTCTATTGCCGTATCGGGCATGAACTTCTATTCCGGCGATAAGTTTCCAGCATGGCAGGGTAATATCTTGGCTGGCGGCTTACGCGGCCAACAAGTAGCCCGGTTAGAAGTAGATGGTGATCGAGTTATTCACCAAGAAGTAATGAAAATGGATTACCGCATTCGGGAAGTACGCGTAGGGCCAGATGGCTATATTTACCTACTTACTGATGAACGCGATAACGCCAAAATCTTACGTTTACGCCCAGCTAAATAAGGTTTTTCATGTTGTTAACTTGTAGTAAATATACAAAGCTCGCGATCCTCGCGGGCTTTTTTTTCAATGCTCCGTTAGGCGCCGCAGTATTGGCCCAAGAAGCCGAAGAAGATACCAATGTTGAAGTGGAAGAGCGCATTGTGATCACCGCTACTCGTTCAGCGCGGCCGTGGCTTTCCACCCCCGCATCAGTTGAGCGAGTAGATATCAGCCAACAAGCTCCTGGTATGCGTACCGATGCGGCGGAGTTGCTCGAAGGTATTGCTGGCTTACAGGTAGATACGCGCTTTAATTTCGCCCAAGATACCCGCATTACTTTACGTGGTTTTGGTGCTCGCGCTGCCTTTGGTGTGCGTGGTGTGCGCTTACGCCTCGATGGTATTCCGCTCTCAATGCCCGATGGCCAAGCGCAAACATCGAGCATTTTGCTAGATGAACCGCGTTCAGTAGAAGTACTTCGTGGCCCGCTCGCAGCTATTCATGGTAATTCGGCCGGTGGTGTTATTGATCTACAAAGCGAGCGCCCATGGCAAAGCTATGTTTCGGCGAATCTAAGTGCCGGCAGTGCTAACCGTGAGCGCCAGCATCTGCGGGGTGTGTATGTAGATGATCAACAAAGCATTAGTGCCGATTACGCTCGCTTTCGTACCGATGGTGATAGAGAGCAAGGGAATGTTGAGCGTGATCAGTGGGCATTACGCTGGTATCGCGATATTACTGATACGATAGAAATGATTGTTCGTATCGATGATAACAACGCACCGCTGTTGCAAGATCCATCGGCGTTAAGCCCAGCGCAATGGCGCGAAGATCCAACGCAAACCGCCAGCCAAGCGCTTACTTTTAATACACGAAAAACTATTCGCCACCAACAGCAATCGATCACCTTGCGCCAGCTTGCAAGCGATCAGCGCCTAAACTGGCAAGCTTCAGTGTGGAATGGCCAACGCGATATTGAACAATATTTAGGGTTTCCTGGTTCAGCAATTACCGCCTCTGGCGCTGTCATTGATTTGCAGCGCAGTTTCACTGGTGTAAATGCCAGCGCTAGCGTTAACCCCCTTGTTGCAACTCCTTGGCAACTCACCGTTGCCGTAGATCACGAATACCAAAAAGATGAACGCTTAGGCTTTGTAAATGATTTTGGTAACCGTGGTGATTTACGCCGCGATGAAACGGGCCGTGTAGAAAGCACTGATTTTTCGATCATTAGCGATTGGCAATTTGCTGAGCGTTGGGTTTGGGTTGCTGGTGTGCGCACCAGCCAAATAGATTTCACCGTTGATGATCGCTTTATTGTTCCGGGCAATCCCGATGATAGTGGCGCGGTAGATTACCGTGAAAACGCTTGGAGTAGTGGCCTGAACTATCAATTAACCTCAGAACTAAGTGTTTTTGTGGCTAGTGGGGAAGGTTTTGAAACCCCTACACTTACCGAAATGGCATACCGAAACGAGGGCTCTGGGTTGAATACAGATTTGCGCTCAGCCCGCATTCGTCAACATGAAATAGGCCTTAAGCTGCAACAACAAAATCTACGCTTACAAAGCAGCTTGTTTGTGATCGATAGCCGAAACGATTTGGTAGTGGACCAGAACAACGATGGCCGCACTACTTATCGTAATGCAGCGGAAACCGAACGCGAAGGTTTTGAGCTAGGTGGCCATTGGGATTTCCACCCCAATGCCTCTTGGCAAGCCAGTTACACTTGGTTAAATGCACGCTATGGCCAGATACCTGGTGATAACGCTAGCGGCAAACGCTTACCTGGGTTAGCCCGCAGTAATGTATTTCAACAATTGGAATGGCGCCCGCATGGCGATCAACGTTTACAATTAATGCTCACACAGCGTTTCCGTTCACGCGTTGCTACCAGCGATGCCAACGATAGCTTTGCCCCAAGTTATGCCCTATGGGATTTCGCAATAAGAGGCGAAGTTAATTACGGCTCTTGGTTACTACAACCATGGTTCCGTATTGAAAACATCGCTGATAAAGCGCACGTGGGTTCGGTAGTAGTAAACCAAGGCAACGGCCGCTCGTTTGAACCGGCTCCAGGCCGTATTTGGATGGCTGGTATCACCCTTAGTTATTAGCGCACTTTGAGTTTTAAAACGAGCCGCACGCATATTTTAGAGAGGCCGGAGGAAGCCTACATTTAGGCTTCCTCGGCTAACCACCGGTATAGCGTGCGGCGCGTAACGCCCAAAATTTCTGCCGCTTTGCGTTTGTTGCCGCCAGTTTCACGCAGTACATATTGCACATAATCTTGTTGTACCTCACTTAGCGGTTTCAATTCCGGCGCTGCTGCTTCCGAATCGTTTGATGATTTAGAATCACTACTTAATTCCGCCACCGAAGCGGCTAAATTGTTCTGCACCCGCTCTGGCAAATGGCTGCGTTCAATTACTTCGCCATTACAAAACGTTACCGCGCGCTCCACTGCATTGTGCAGTTCACGCACATTGCCCGGAAACGGATATTGGTACAAACAATCCATTGCTTGTGGGCTAAACACCGGTTGTTGCTCGCTCTCAGCCGTGAGTTCTGCTAAGAAATTCTGCGCCAACAGCTCACGATCATCACCACGCTCACGCAAAGCCGGCACCGAAAGCGCCAGTGTTTCTAAACGATAAAATAAATCTTCACGGAATGAACCTGCTTGCACCCGCGCCTCTAAATCTCGATGCGTAGCCGCAATAATTCGTACATCAACCGTAACTTCTTGATCGGTGCCCACGGGCCGCATGGTTCCTTCTTGCAATACCCTCAGCAACTTAGCCTGCAACTCCAAGGGCATTTCGCCAATTTCATCAAGTAATAGAGTACCGCCCTGAGCTTCTTTCAATAAACCAGAACGAGCCTTTTGCGCACCGGTAAAAGCACCGGCTGCATGGCCAAAAAATTCAGATTCCATTAACTCAGAAGGAATACCCGCGCAATTAACGGCAATAAAAGGGGCTTTACGGCGCTCACTTTCGGTATGAATGGCCCGCGCCACTAGCTCTTTACCGGTACCGCTTTCGCCTAGAATAAGTACCGGCGTATCGGCGTTCGCCACTTGCTCAATTTGCTGATAAAGCACCCGCATTACGCGGCTTTTGCCCAGCATGCCATGGTAGGTTTCTACGGCCTTATTAGTACGAATCGCCGCCACCACTGAAGTAAGGCGCCGATGTTTTAAAAGTTTCGTTACGGTATGCAGAAGATATTCCATATCCAACGGCTTAGTAAGAAAATCATCCGCTCCTTGTTTCAATGCAGCTACCGCTTGGTTTACCGTACCAAACGCAGTAATTAGTAGCATCGCTGGCGCATCTGGCATGGCCTTAATCTTCGGAATCAACGACATGCCATCGGCACCGGGTAAGCGCAAATCACTAATCACCAACGCCGGTTGCCAGCTCTCAATTTCCGGCCAAGCAGCTTCTACCGATTCGGCGTGGCGCACACTAAAGCCCTCGCTATCGAGCTCCTCTACCAATAGTTCGGCAAGGCCAGGGTCGTCTTCCACAACGTATATTCGCTCGCGCGCCATAGTTAATCCTTATCTACTAATTGTAATGGTAATTGAATGCGCACTCGGCAACCGCTTGCAATATCAGTTCGGTTTTCTATCACCAACGAGCCTCGATGTTCACGCACCACATTATCCACAATAGCGAGGCCCAGCCCGGTACCTTCGCCTTGCCCTTTTGTGGTGAAAAAAGGCGTAACCAATTCTTCGGTTGTAGTGCCTTGTGTTAACCCCGGGCCATCATCAAGCACATCTAGTTGCAGCCAGTGGCTAATTTCATCACTGCCTTCCAGCGCTGGCTTTTGAACTACTTCATTGCCAAGCTGCACCTGCTTTTTCGCTACTTGTGCAGCATTACGCACCAGATTTACCAACGCCAGTTCCAACCGTGCTTCATCGGCTATTAGTTCGAGCTCTGCCGGAACAGGCGTAGCTGCAACAATAAACTCAGGCCCATTTTCTGGCTGTTCATGGCGCACATTATCGATAATCTCTGGCAACAACTTGGTAATCGCCACAGGTAAAATGAGAGTTTCCTGCTCGGCTGCTGGCCGGCAGTAATTAAGGAGCTGCTGCACAATGCGTGTGAGCCTTGCCACTTGGCCACGAATTGCGGTTAGCTGGCGCTCAGATTCGGCATCATTGCTATTTTTTAGTAATCGCCGTGCCCGGCCATCAATAATGGTAAGTGGTGCACCAAGTTCATGCGCCACCCCAGAGGCCACACCACCAATTGCCGCCATTTTCTCTTGATACTGCAGCTTGCGTTCCATTTCTTGCTCATGCTGGCGGTGAGCCTCAAGCTCCACTTCACCACGCTGCATACTATCGAGCATACTATTTAAGCCATGCGCAATATCCGCTAGCTCACCCGGGCCATTTTCAGGCGCTCGGTAATCACGTTCACCTGCCTCTACTCTGTGCATGCTCTGGGTAAGTACGTTTACATAACGGCCAACCCCGCGGTAATGGCCAAAAATAACAATGGTAAGGGTAAGTAATGCCATGGCTACCCATATTCCCCAAGCCCATGCGCTTAACCGCGCAAAGGTGGCATCGAAATCGCTAGCTTGGCGGTTAATTTGAATAAAACCGTTAGCTTGGCGTAAATCATCAAATACCGGTAAGAAATGCGAGAACATTCGCACTCCAGAAATCTGCCGAACCCGCTCTTGTTGTTCCCCGGTCATCACCAACTCTTGCGCAACTCGGCTACGCGATAAATCTCGCTCAGCAATGCCCGCCACCGCGATTCGATTACCATTCACATCAAAAACCGAAGCACCGTAAATCCGGCCAATTTCGAATACTGAATCTAACGCTCGTTGCACCGCGGCTTCATCGTTTGCGGCTAAAGCCTCACCCACAGGCACTCTTATAGCTCGGCCAAGAAGCTCTAAATCATCTTTTAACCGTTCTTGCTCCTGCACGTTTATACGATCAAGGCCAATGCCAA
Source organism: Idiomarina sp. A28L (assembly GCF_000218785.1). Taxonomy (GTDB): domain Bacteria; phylum Pseudomonadota; class Gammaproteobacteria; order Enterobacterales; family Alteromonadaceae; genus Aliidiomarina. The sequence goes on along the minus strand of NZ_AFPO01000007.1, from coordinate 246,358 downwards.
TACCGAAGCCTACAATCACCAGAATCGGCACCACAACATAAATCAGCAAGGCCCGCTGAATTCCTGATAATCGCCATATCGCCGGTGCTTTAGAGTTTGTCATTTACTCACCTTTTTTGAGATCTACGTTTACCTTTTAATCAGAGCAATACTATTCACAAAGTTCGTATTTAATGCACTACTACCCACAAACTAGGCCGAAAGTGTCATTTTTGGCACAACCAAAGGTGTCACATGTGACATTAATATACACTTTTATTGCTTCGTTGACACCTGCATGGTTGAGCTTGCCCTCTATCTTAATTATTTATTAGATTAAAATCATGACCTTATGAGCCATTAACAAAAGTTGGCACGGTTTTCGCTTTATATCTAAGTGACAACATTTTAAACCAAAGAGTTCTTGAAGGAGGACACTATGTTAAAACGCACATTTGCACTTTCAGCCTTAGCAGCAGCCATGTTTTCAATGCCAGCAGTTGCGCAAGATCAAGATGCACAAGCATATGCACAGCAGCAAATGGAAGAGATGGCTAGCCAGCCTATCACCGATGAGCAGTTAGAAATGTTTGTTGTGGCTATTGATCACATTGAGCGTATCAATAATGAATTTGTAGAAGCGCTTGAAGAAGTGGAAACACAGGAAGAAGCGCAAGAGCTACAAATGAATGCTCAGCGTGAGATGGTAGAATCGGTTGAAGGTTCAGGCCTTACGGTAGAAGAATACAACGCTATGGCGTATCGCCTCCAGAACGATCCAGAAATTCAGCGTAAAGTTGAAGAGATGCGGGAAGATGACGACCGCAATGCTTACTAAGCTTATGCTTACAAAGAAAGTGACTACAAAGCGAGCGCTGAACTAACGAATCGTGTTCATCCGCACGAAAGCGCAAGCTAAAGTAGAAGGGGCTGCTCTGCAGCCTCTTTTTTGTGCTTTTCACTCCCCCAATTGCCACTCTCAATTTTTCTCTAAGTGCGCTATTATTGTGCTACAAATATAAGCTACACAATAAAAGAGGAATTATTCATGCGCCATTTAACTCTGTGTGCATCGGCTTTGTTGTTGGTAACCGCTTGCGCACCAGCTCCAGAAACTGATACACAACCTTACCCACCGCAAACTGATGCCGATGGCTTAGTTGATAGCCATTTTACCGATACCTACCGCACGCATTTAGAAACGATTTCATCAGATGAGTTTGAGGGCCGCGCGCCAGGCACCCGCGGTGAAGAACTCACTATTGAATACATTACCGATATCTTCCGTGATTTAGGTGTTAAATCGCTAACCAACAGTGATTACACCCAAGCTGTACCACTTGTACGCATTGCTCCGAGCCGAGTAACGGATATGGCGTTAAGCCACAATGGTGAAGAAAGCAGCCTCGAATATCGTACTGAAATGATGGGCTGGACCAACCGCGTAGTTGATTCCGTAAGCGTTGAGAACAGCGAAATGGTATTCGTGGGTTACGGCATTGTAGCGCCAGAGTTCGGCTGGAATGATTATGAAGGCCTCGATGTTGAAGGTAAAACCGTGGTGATGTTTGTAAACGACCCAGGTTATGCCACGCAAGATCCAGCCGTATTTAATGGCAACGCCATGACATATTACGGCCGTTGGACATACAAATTCGAAGAAGCAGCACGCCAAGGTGCTACCGGCGCTATTGTTATTCATGAAGATGGCCCAGCAGGTTATGGCTGGGGCGTTATCGCTGGTGGTTCGCCAGTTCGCTTCACCATGAAAACTGAAAACCGCAACATGCACCGCGCAAAACTCGAAGGTTGGGTAAACGCCGATGCAGCAGAAAAATTATTTGCCAATGCCGGCATGAGCTTATCAGAAGCTCATGAGTTGGCACTGAGCAGCGATTTTGCTCCAGTATCGTTGAATACCGAACTTTCTATGATTGTAGAAAACGAGTTCTCTGATCTCGATACCTACAACATTGTGGGCATGATTGAAGGTAGCAAATACCCAGAAGAGCATATTATTTATATGGCGCACTGGGATCACATGGGTGTTGACCCAATCAGCGGTGAAATATTTAACGGCGCGCAAGATAACGCCACAGGTACCGCAGGTTTACTTGCCATGGCTGAGAAGTTCGCAGCCGGTGAAACACCCGAGCGCTCAATTGTATTTGCTTTTGTAGGCGCAGAGGAACGCGGCCTATTGGGCTCGGCTTGGTATGGCGAAAACCCATTGCTACCACTAGAAAAAACCGTAGCCGGCATTAATATCGATATGCTCTATGCGCACGGCCCAGTAAAAGATTTTGTTGTTGTGGGTTGGAACAACTCCAATATGCAAAATTTTGCTGAGCCCCATGTAATTGCACAGAACCGTTATTTGGCGCCAGAAGCGAACCCTGAAGCAGGCATTTTCTATCGCTCAGATCACTTTAGTTTAGCCAAGCAAGGCGTGCCGGTTATGTATGCGAAAGGTGGTGTTGATCACTTCTTCGAAGGCCCTGAATACGGCCAACGTGAAGCCAGCGATTTCTTAGCGAATCGTTACCACAAAGTAGCAGATAAATTTAACCCAGAGTGGGATTTACGCGGTATTCACCAAGATATGTGGGTGTTTTTCCGGGTTGGTAACGAACTGGCAAACAGCCGCGTATGGCCACAGTGGGCTGAAGGCAACGAATTTGAGGCAGTGCGTTTAGAAAGCGAAGCGCAACGTAACTAATAAATTCGTAATTTGATGCATAAGCCGGGGCAGCTCATGTTGCTCCGGCTTTTTATTACCTGAAACCAAGAGCTCCTGAAATCCAGAAAACATGTTTATTCACATCCCAGAGGCAAACAAAGCGCATTCGGTGCTTGCCGGAATATAGGCTGTTGGTTAGGATGCAGTATCTATCCTGGAGCTGCATTTATGTTACTAAAAGAAAAAATGTTTTTATCGAATTGCGATTCGGTACGTGCGCTCACCTCTGAAGAGCTCCATAAGCGATTCTTACTTGGCCTCACACTCGCAAATGGCGTGGTGCTATCGCCTAACACCGTGCTCGATAACCGCGATATTAGCGATACCTTGGCCAAAGCCAATGTGCTCAAGTATCTCAATGAAGAAGGCCGCGGCAGGCTGGTATTGCGCGGTTTTAATCTTGAGCAAGATATTACCCTGAACGATTATTTCGAGGCTTTGCCCGGCAGTTATATTGTATCCAGTATTGATGGCTCACCTAGCAAAGAGCAGCTTACCGGAGTACAAGCGCGGGCGCTGATTGCACGTTTGAATCAAACTCAGCAAGTGCTTACAGCGCTCAATCCAAGTTACGAAAGCGTGCAGTTAATGCCCACCAGTTTGCAGCAAGAAATAACCCTACGCTTAGATGATGCTGATGTGTTTAACCATTTCTTTCAAAGCGATGGCGAACGCCAGTTGTTTTTGCATGCAGCGCGCGATGTAGTGAGCCGCTCTGAATGGTATCACTTCACCCAATCTTATTTTGCTGAGCAAACTCGCTATACGATCGATGCCTCGGCACGTTTCCGCCTCGAAGTAATAGATCCGGCTTATCATTCGTTATTTATTAGTTCTGGCGAAGGCTTTTTACAAGATCAAATTAAACACCTTACCCAGATTCCTCACAGGCTTTTAGATGTTGGGCTTTCAATAAAAGGGCTACAACGCGAGCTTTCACTATTAGCGATTCCCTATAAGTTATTTCAGTTTGTTTCTGCATTAGGCGCGGGTGAAGTGCTAAAGTTTTTGGTGGAATCAGGAATCGATTATGCCGAAACTCAGGCTACCGATCGTGGCTACGATTTTGCTACTCGCAAGAATTGGTTTGGGCTATACCCGAAAATGCGGAACTACATTGGTTTGGAAATTAAAAAATAATGAAAAAAACAGTATACGAAAACCCTTGGTTCCAAGTGGAGCAAGATGGGCAATGGCACTATGTACAGGAAAAAAACTCAGATAACGGGGCTATGATACTTTGTTATGTAGGTGACGATTTGGTGCTCGTTGAAGTGCCACGGGCAGCCCATGGAGCCGAGCTATTAGAAGCGCCTCGCGGATATGGTGAGCCCGGAGAAAAAGCGGTAGAAGCCGCCGCACGGGAACTCTTTGAAGAAACCGGATATCAAGCCAGTGAACTTGAATTCCTCGGCGTAGTAAAGCCAAACACTGCGATACTCACTACCAATGTGAATGTGTTTCGCTGCCATTTACCAGCGAACACCCAGCCCATTCAGCATACCTCTGCAGCTAGCGATTTTAACGAAGTATCTAAAGTTGAACTGGCAAGCCCAAAACAGCTCGCCCACTATATCGCCAACGGCCGCTTAAGCTGCGGCATCACACTCGCTGCGCTGATGCTAGCGAGCCATTACTAGTAACCCTAAGCCGAGAGCGCGATTCTTTGGCTGCTTTGCCAAAGGCGTTCATGCAGGCTAAGTACCGATTCTTTCGCGCCATTAGCCAACCAAGTAGCAAGCTCTGGGCCAACATCGGGCCAATCCATGCGCACCGCTAATGCGTTTTCGAGCCAACTTTCTACGTAGTTGGCATTCAGTGATTCCATTACTGAAGCGAGTTGGCGATGTTCCAAACAGTGCGCATTGGCGAGCTGTTCGAATTGCCCTGAAAGGGGTTTTACTAGCAGTTTTTTGCCGTAAGCAAGCGCCTCACTACTTGTTTCAAAACCGGCATTGGCGATTACGCCCTCGGCACGCGCAAAAGATTCCGCGAAGCCTTTTCGAGAGGGCGGGTAACACTGAATATGGCCGAGATCGGCGCGGCTTGTTTCCGGGTGATAAACCGAAAACTGGTATTCAGGGAAATCTTGCAATAACGCCAACACTTGATCGAGTGGTTCAAATGGTAAATACACCAAGATTTCTCGTGCCAGCGTCGGCTCTGCATTTGGTGCGTGGTGAATCAACGGTGGTAATACGTGCGTGCCAATATCTTCCCAGTGCATACCAACCACGGTATCGCACGGCGCAAACTGGCGCATCATCGCGCGTTGCAAAATATTCGTAGGTAATGCCGAAGTTTGCTTGAAGAAGGCATATTGCCGGCCAAGGCCAATACAACGCACACCTTGCCGACGAGCAGCCCACGCGGTAACCGGTTCAAAATCAGTTACCACCAAATCGTAGCTGCTTAAATCGAGATCGCGCACATCTTGCCAGAACTGGCCCCATGGATTTTGGCTCAAGGTATCGAGAACCGAAATTCTGCCTTCGCGCACCTGAAAACTTAAGCCTTGGCGCCATTGGAAATCACCAAATGCATCCATATCAAAAAGCTTTTCACGCGCCCGGCCTGATACTAAATAATCAACCTCAACTTCAGGGTGCGCAGAAAAAGCTTCGGATAATGCATGGCAACGGCTAATGTGGCCATTTCCTGTACCTTGAACGCCAACTAAAATTTTCATATCTGTATCTCTATTGAATACGGAGCCATAAACTTTATTTCAAACCGTTAGTTCTGCTAAATGCGCGGCCGTTAATCATCCAATTAACCAGCCAGTTGCCACAATAAGCGTTAGTGAAGCAAGGCCTGAGCCCAATGCAGCACCCGCAAGAATATCGGTGGGGTAATGCACACCAAGGGCAATTCGTGAAAGGCCAATTAAGCTGGCCCAAGCAAACACGAGTAATGTTAGGCTTGGCATTAGCGTGGCGCAGAGGCTGGCGAACATAAAAGCTGCGGTGGTGTGGCCAGAAGGAAAACTGAACTTATCACTGGCTTTGATCAATGAGGTAAACTTCGCTGAACGCTCGTAAGGCCGCGTTCTGCGCAAGGTGTTTTTTAATAACCAGTAAACCGGCAATTCAATTAAAAAAGCTAATAAGAGTAGGGCTAATAGCGTGCCGGCATCGGCATCACCCACGGCAAACGCTAAAAGGCAGAAGATCAGGTAGCCATAGCCATCGCCACTTTTCGAAATCCAGCGCGCTAAAGAGCCCCCCGATGGGCGGCGTAAATGCCGACTAAGCCAGAAGAACGAAATTTCATCAACGCGCTGTAGTTGCAAGGGTAGTTGCATAAGCCATTTCATTAGCTTTCCTCATTAGCGAACGTGAATGAAGTGTAGGCGCATACAATGACACTTTTGTTACAGCGGGGTGATGATTCGGTTAATTATTCAACACTCTATGGATCCAGAAATACTTGCTGAGAAGCTTGCGGAAGTGGCATGATGCAGGCCTTGTACAAACGGGCCTTTGCCTAGTTTCAGATCTAACTGAATACCCTCTGATTAAGGAAGCTCAAATGACTACCACGCCAAAAGCAGTGCCAATGCAATTATTCGGCAGTTTTACCTCTCCGTTCGTGCGCCATCTTCGCGTAGTGCTCGAAGAAACCGGCCTAGATTTCGAATTTGTAGAAACCGATTACGCCCAAAGTGCAGCTAAATCACCAGCGCAGCGCGTGCCTTTTTTACAAGATGGCGATGTACAACTTACCGATTCCACCTCGATTTTAAAGCACTTACGCGATAAAGCCGGGCAGCCGGTTTTTGCCGATACCGATAATCTAGAGCTCTATTGCTTGGCCAACACCTGCTTAGATACCGCAATTAATTTATTTTTGCTTGAGCGCGAAGGTTTGAGTAGCAATTCTAATTCATATCTACAGCGGCAAGCAGCGCGCATTCAAAGCACATTAAAAACGTTAGAAGCGCGGCACTGGCCTTCTGAAATTCAGTGGGATGATGGCCATATTCGTTTAGCGTGCTTTTTAGATTGGGCTATTTATCGGAACCGCCTCGATTTCTCCGGCTATCCGAACCTATTGAAGTTTTTGGCCGAAGCCGCGAAACAACCTTCGTTTATTGCAACTGCGCCACCAGCGGCTTAAGCAAGCCGCTTTCGGAACCAAAGAGCGGGTAATGGCGAACGCACAAAACGATAAAAAAGCACTAGGGTATGCACTTGCGGCGGTATTGCTTTGGTCTACCGTGGCCAGCGCATTCAAAATCACTCTGCAATATCTCACCCCACTCCAAATGGTGGCGGCGGCGAGCTGTGTTTCCTTTCTGTTTTTATTTGCGGTAATGCTCTACCAAGGGCGTTTGCCAGAAATACTACCCGAACTTAAAAAATACCCGCTGTATTATCTGTGCCTCGGCCTGCTTAACCCCTTAGTGTATTACTTGGTATTGTTTCAAGCCTATACCTTGCTACCCGCCTCGCAAGCCCAGCCCCTGAATTACACGTGGGCTATTGCGCTCACGTTAATGGCGGCGATATTTCTTGGGCAAAAAATTCGCAAGCGTGATTGGGTAGCCTGCGCATTTGGTTATTTAGGGGTGTTAGTGATAGCAACTCAAGGCAATTTGCTGGCGCTGGAGTTCACGAGCGGCCCAGGGGTAGCGCTTGCACTGATCTCTACATTCTTATGGGCTGGCTACTGGATTCTAAACACCCGCCATCAAACCGATGCGGTGCTTACGCTGTTAATCTGCTTTTTGGTTTCGCTGCCATTTTCGCTGGGCGCCAGCTTTATTTTCACCGATTGGAGTGGTATTCCCTGGCAGGGCTGGGCCGCAGTAACTTACGTGGGGCTATTCGAAATGGGCCTTACTTTTGTGTTGTGGCTTAATGCCATGAAGCTAGCCACCAACACCGCGAAGATCAGCAACCTTATCTTTATTTCACCGTTTATTTCGCTAATGCTGCTGGCCTTTATTATCGGCGAAACCATTTACCCCGCCACTATTTTCGGCTTACTCCTGATTATCTTTGGCTTGCTGGTGCAACAATGGCGGCGCCGAACTACAGTGGCCGGCGAACCGCGGCCACGCATTGGTTCTGGTGTGTTTAGCAAGCGAAAATGATAGCCCATGTTTTTTTGCCAAAGAGCTCTCTACTAGGTGCGAGTAAAAGCTTACGAAAAATAAGTAATGATTAGGGTGAACACTACGCCAGCAAGGAAGCCGCCCAACAAAGTTCCTGTAATCACCCACACCTTTATCGAGCTCTTCACATTCCCTTGGGCTCGGGAAGCAACCATTACCTCGGCACGTTCTAATTCCAGAACAGCACATAATGCATTACAAGTTTCCATAGAGCCTTGCCCCTGGCTTTCGATGCGCTGAATCGTGCGCAAGCTCAGTGTACTTACATCACCTAATTGTTGCTGGGTCCAGCCTTTAGCAAGGCGGGCTTCACGAATTTTGGAAGCATCAATAATCATGGTGCCTCCTCACGAAAATAGAGAAAAAATAAACTTGGTTGTGAAAAAACCAAAAATGAACCCACCGATGAGCCAAGGAGCAATGCCAATCGCAAATTTACGCCAACTAAACGGTGCTCCGTTCCTTGCATCCTCAAACATCAATATTTCATCTTTATCAATTAATTTTTCATTATGATAAAGCTCAGCGAGATAAAATCCTTTAGAAGCATCACTCCAATTATGAATACCAACGAGCAATTTATAAGGCTGGCCTGCAACTTCAAAATTATGAGTAACCATCTTGCGCCAAGATCGACTACTCGAAACTAAGGTATCCTCAACGTAAACTTCTTGCTTGCCTGAAAAACTGGCAAACCAAACGCGCACTTGACACCCGTTTACATCAAAGTAGAAGTTGCCTCCTTTACGTAATTCAAATGAACTACCTGGCATTATGCGGGTTTCCTTTTGCGTATTTTGCTGTTCAGCATTGTGTTTATCATTAGTGTTCATCATGTTCTCCATAAATTTAACGATATTCAAGTTGTTTCTGGTGCCAATCACCATGCACCCATTACAACGCTATATCGCGCAAAATACGCCGACAAACACCTGCCAGGCAGCAAACTGGCATATGCCAGAAAGCCGCCACGCGCTAAAAGCGTCTAAAATAAAGGCTTTACCGAGGTTTTCAATGCTCTATAGTTTATATATTACCGAATTCGCTCATATATGAATGGAGCCATTGCATGAGTAAGGAACGAAAAAGCAATATTGCCGACCTTTCAACACCGATATATGGCCTATTTATTCTTGCCATTTTATATACCTTTTATCTGGCGCATGAAGTGGTTTTACCTATCGTTTTGGCGCTATTGGTAACCTTGTTATTTTCGCCCGCAGTTGAAGGTATGTTTAAGCGGTTCGGAATTCCTAAAGCCATTTCTGCATTAGTTTTATTGCTTGGCCTGATTGGCGGCATTATTGGTATTGGCGCGGCCATGAGCGGGCCCATACTGCAATGGGCTGAGCGTGCCCCGGCTACGGTATCAGAGCTCTTTGTCGGCGAAAGCGAAGTTCAGCAACGTATCGAACAACTCACCAGCACCGCCAAGCAGTTAGAAGAACAGTTAAATAGAGAAATGGGCGACGAGGAGGGAGAAACAACGCAAACGGTTGTGTTGCAAACGGAATCTTGGCGCAGCCAGTTAGCGGAAGGGGCCTATCAAACGATTGCCGGTGTAACTTTGGCATTGGCGCTCACCTATTTTCTGCTTGTCAGTGGCGATCGCATGCTGCTAAACCTAGCTGCGCAACTATCGCGCCGCAAAAAGGCGATTATGATGCGCATTGTTCGCAGCGGCCAAGAACAAATAGCGCGCTACTTGGGTGTAATTACCCTCACCAATACGGCAATCGGTGCCGCTATTGGTTTAATTGCTTGGTTGGTGGGCTTGCCCACTCCGTTTGTGTGGGGTGTTGTAGTGGCGCTTACGCGCTTTATTCCATACCTTGGCGTAATGATTGCCTTTACCATGCTCACTATTGTTTCGGTAGCGAGCTTCGATGAGCTTTGGATGATTGCCATCGTGCCTGCAAGCTTCATGATTATTAGCACCTTGGTGGGCTTCTTCCTTGAACCTTATATCCATGGCATGCGCTTAGCGGTAAACCCGGTGATTATTTTTGTCTCCATATTCTTTTGGGGTTGGTTATGGGGCCCCATAGGTGTGTTTATTGCGGTACCGTTGATGACGGTGATCATGGTAATCGTGAGCCATATTCCAAGTATGCAGGGCGTTTACAAAGTGCTCTCGAAATCCGAGCAACTATCGCCACATAGCCCTAAAGCAAAGAAACAAGCACAAGAAGGTTAACGTTATGAGCAATCATGAAAACGATAATCAAAGCTACACAACCACCGGAGCGGCAAGCAAAAGTAAGCGAATTCAATCGCGTATATCAGATGTAGGCGGTATTCCGGTAACCCGTGCGTTGCCCACGAAAGCACAACGCATGATAGGCCCCTGGTGTTTTCTCGATCATGCAGGGCCGGTGCAATTCAGCGAAGATTCTGCTGGTATGCAAGTAGGGCCGCACCCCCATACCTGCTTGCAAACCTTTACTTGGATGTTGGCCGGAACAATATTGCACCGCGATAGCGTAGGCTCAGAGCAAATCATAAAGCCGGGGCAAGTAAATTTAATGACGGCCGGCCACGGCATTAGCCACACCGAATCTTCTCAGTTTACCAAAGGGGAAGCGCGAGAATTACACGCCGCGCAACTTTGGATAGCCCTGCCGGAAGATAAGGCCGATATTGCCCCACGCTTTGATCACTACCCAAACCTCCCAACCTTCACCCAGAAATCGGTGTCTGGCACCGTTTTGATTGGCACCTATGCAGGGCATGAAGCGCCAACTCTATGCTTCTCGCCGATCGTAGGGGTAGATTTTCAATTTATTGAGAATGCGAGCTTAACTTTAGAGCTGGAACGTGGCTTTGAATATGGCGTGCTGGCGCTCGAAGGTGGCTTTGAACTTGGTGATCAATACTATGAGCAAGATGAGCTTTGCGTTCTGTGTTGCGGCTACACCAATCTTACGCTTAATGCCAAAAAAGGCTCACGGATACTCCTCATCGGTGGGGAACCCTTTGCGGAAAACGTTACTATTTGGTGGAACTACGTGGGCCACAGCAAAGAATACATCAGCAAAGCGCAACAAGATTGGCACGCTGAAGCTGAACGTTTTGGGGGTATAGAAACCCCCAATGCACCGCGTATGCTCGGGCCGGAGGTGCCTTGGCGCTAATCAAATTATGAACAATAACCACACGCTTTGCGTAGATCAGAACAGCATTCGTTTTAAGTAACCGAAGGAGTAATTCATGGCAGATAAGCATTCGAATAAACAACCCAAAAAGCTTTTAGCCTTTGCTGGCAGCCTAAGAGCCGGTTCGTTCAACAAGAAGCTCATTACCTGTGTTGTAAAAGAAGCCGAGAAGGCTGGCGCGGAAGTTACCTTACTTGATTTAAATGATTTTCCATTGCCAATCTACAATGGCGATATTGAAGAAGAAGGTATGCCTGCGAAAGTACGTGAGCTACAAAACATTCTAGCGCGCCACGATGGCTTGCTAATCAGCACACCGGAATACAACGGTGCCGTTCCTGCGCTGGTAAAAAACACCCTTGATTGGCTCACCCGTGAGCAAGCCAGTGGTGATTCTGGTATTGAACTATTTAAAGGCAAAGTGGTGGGTATTGTTTCCGCTTCACCGGGCGCATTAGGCGGCTTACGCTCATTGCTGCAGCTACGCGATGAACTGGCAAAACTAAGCCTGTGGGTGGCGCCAGCGCAGTTTGCACTTGGGAAAGCCCACGAGGCCTTCGATGATAATGGCGCATTAAAAGAAGATGCGCACATTAAACAAATCAAGAGCGTTGTGCAGCAAGTTATCGATTTCTAATGTTCTACTTAACCAAAATCTGGCAGGTCTGCTTTTACTGTGGGCTTGCCAGCCTCTATCCACGCATCTAAGCCACCTGCGATTGAGCTTACCTTTATGTATCCCATATCCTGAAGCGCCACTGTAGATAAAGCACCGCGGCCACTCGTTTTGCAATACAGCACAATATGTTTATCGCGATCTTGCAGCTCCGGCGTTCCACTCAGTTTAAATTCAAGCATACCGCGCGGAATATTTATTGCCCCAGCAATATGCCCAGCGCGAAATTCATCCGGCTCGCGCACATCAATCAACACATCTGCTTTTTGTATCTCGCTTGGCGCATCGGTTACCGATACTTCATTGATTTTACTTTTAGCTTCCGCCACTAAATCTAATGCGTTTTTCATTGTCATACCTCGTTTGTTCCGTTACTGAAAGCATAACGTACTCAGTTATATTAGCAACTGTTAATGGAAGGGTGCATTATGTCCTTTGCGTAAACATTGCGCATACATTTCCTTACAATTTCCTACATGAAGTGTTCGAAAACCCAAGCTACATTAAGCTTTATAACTCGTTGCCATTAACTTTTGGGGCCTCGCTTTGAAATCAATCCTATTTTCCTCTTTAGCGGCCGCTATGCTTTTATTTCATGGTTCTCTATTCGCCGTTGAACTGCCCAAGCAAGCGGAAGAGCTGCGCCAAGAAGCGGAAAAAATTCGGAGTAAATCGCCGTGGCTGGCGCAAATATGGCCGGGCTTTTGGCCGGAAAATCAGCCCTTCATAGTATTCAATACTGTTGGTGAAACGTTGCTGTTTACCACCGATGAACCGCTTCCCGGCTACGAGGCTAAGCATAGCAATTATTACTACTATACCGAGCGCCTACCGAATACTACCGACTTTGCATACTTTATTAATTACCCATTACCTAATAATCAATTAGCTACTGCCGTGCGCATTCATGATTTGAACAGCGAGGTAATAGATACGTTGCTGCACGAAGCATTTCATGGTTATCAAAGCCTGCATTTTAATAATTTACATGCCTCTTCATTTTTAGAGCCCAGTTACTTTAGTGAGCCTACGGTTCGAGGTTTGCTGCGCTTTCAGTTTTCTTTAGCGCAAAAAGCGCATGCAGAGCAGGGTGAAGAGCTGGTGAGAGATTGGCTTACCTTTCGAGTTGCGTTTCAGCATGCCATAGCCCCCGAAATTGGCGAGTTATTGGCGAGTTTCGAGCATCTTGAGGGTACCGCGCATTGGGTTGGTATTCAGGCCGCTTACGCTGAACATTCTCGTAACCAGCTGGGCGATTTTCTTCGCCATTTTCAGGCTCGATTTGAAAACAGCAACCATGTTCGCACGTCGGCTTACGCTACGGGCGCTTTTCTTGTAGACATATTAAACGAGTATTCGCCTGATGATTATGATTGGCGCGCTCAGCTCGAAGCAGGCAACACACCGCTTGCGCTTGCTGTAGAGCTATTCGATATTGATCCCGAAACCGCGATGAACGAAATGAATGCGCTTCTCGAACGCCACAACTCAAACTATAGAAATAGACTAATGGCGCTTCCACTCTGATTAAACGTTAACGAACTATCTCTAGCTCTGGTGCATTTTCTTTAAACCAAGCACACACTGCCGGAAGCTGTTCAATAGGAAAGTAATAGCTGGCGCTGATTTTGTTGGTATAGGGGAATGAAATGATACCGTAGCGATTATCGTATTCATCAATCGCTACTTTTCTAACTATGCTGATAGCTACCTGCTCCATACCCACTCGCAGCCGATCTTCTTCGCGGGAGAGTAAGCCCAGCATATCTTTGGTTTTATCGGCAGGTATTTTGTGGCTCATCATTTCTGGAAATAACAAAAAGAGGATCAGTGTCCACATACCTAAATAGCGCAGCATTTCGCTACCGAGCAAAAGGTAGGTAAGGATAACTAAAAGTAATAATACGAGAGCACGGTAACGGCGCGGGAATCTTTTTATGCGGCTAATCATACTGTTTTACCTCTACAGCAACATCAATCGAGCAGGTACGCTATTATTTTCGGCCGCTATTAAACCTCGCTAACCATACTAATGCCACGAATTTTTTGTTTCTAAATGTTGCTTACTTATGGGTAACTTTACCACCGATAATTTTGTACGCGGGGGTGCCTCGAATCATGGTTTCGCGAGCAAATTCTTGTTCACAATGGGGACAATGGCAGGGTGTTGTTGTGAAATCTTCAGTGATGCGTTCAACAAAGCATTTAATGAGCGCGCCTTTCCCACCCTTACGATATTTGAATAGTTTGGTTTTGCAGTTGGCGCAAAAGATGTCCACAGCGCGAGCGGGTAGTTTTTTCCGTGGTTTTGCCATACAAATACAACTAATTTCCCAAAAGGTGCGTAATGGTTGCTTACGTAGTGAGTTACATAGCTCGTTACGTAGTGAGTTACGTAGTGAGCTATGTAATGAACTATATAACGAACTATGTAATGATTGTTTTTAGTTTAACATAAGCGAGGTTCACTATGCCGAATAAGCCCTACACCCCCCAAAAAGTATGGCAGTGGAACCAAGAAAGCGGTGGTAAGTTCGCCAATATTAACCGCCCCATTGCCGGCGCTACGTTTGAAGAAGATTTACAGCAGGGTAAGCATCCGTTTCAACTCTATTCACTCGCTACCCCGAATGGAGTGAAAGTAACGATTCTGCTCGAGGAGCTGCTCGAGGCTGGTTTTAGTGAAGCTGAATACGATGCCTGGTTGGTAAACATTATGGACGGCGAGCAATTTAGCTCTGGCTTTGTTGAAGTAAACCCAAATTCTAAAATTCCAGCGCTACTCGATAACACCACCACGCCACCAACACGCTTATTTGAATCGGGTTCAATCTTGCTTTATTTGGCCGAGAAATTCGGTAAGTTTATTCCAGCAGCACCTGCTCAACGCACAGAGTGTATGAATTGGTTATTCTGGCAAATGGGCAGCGCGCCCTTGTTAGGGGGCGGTTTTGGCCATTTCTACGCCTACGCTCCAGAAAAGTTTGAATACGCAATTGATCGATACACCATGGAAGTTAAGCGCCAGTTAGATGTGCTCGATAAACAGTTAGCCAATAACCGTTTTATCGCTGGTAACGAATACACCATCGCCGATATGGCCATTTGGCCTTGGTATGGCGCCTTAGTTAAGAACGAAGTGTATGAAGCGGCGGAATTTATTGAAGCGCACACCTATAAAAATGTGCTGCGTTGGGCCGATGAAATTGCCGCACGCCCAGCAGTAAAGCGCGGCCGCATAGTGAACCGCGCTTGGGGTGAAGCACACGAGCAGTTACATGAACGCCACGATGCCAGTGATTTTGAGCTACGCACCGAGGATAAGTTAGCGTAACGCCAATAAGCTTATAGGGTTGTTTCCAATTATTATGCGCAATATCTAACCCAGCATGGGAAGTTATTGCGCAATCACTAAACCCGTGTCACTTCAATCCGGTTGGTAAGCTACCATTACTTCATTGCGGCGCATAAATGGTAAGCGCCATGGCGGGTCATACCGAGCCACATGCGGGCTTGCTATCGGGGTTAGCCCATTGGCTTCCATCCAAGTGATTAATTCCGCAGCAATTTGTGCAGTTTTACTCTCTCCGGCAAGGCCTGAAAACGATACTACAGCGTAGTTTGTGGCAGGAACTTGTCGAATATTTACTTGCGGGTTGTTTGGCTTCGGCAGTGTTTCATATGTGTATTCGCTCGGCATAACAAAGTGCACTCGCCAGCGGTTATCTTTCTGTTCCATCGTTACCGGCGAAGTCATGGCTATTTCTTCTGCGGGAGGTTGCATAGTTACCGGTGCCGTCATGGCTATTTCTTGGCCAACGCCCGTAGCCGCTCTATTATTACCAAAAATAAAATCAGCCAGCACCCGGAAGCCTCTGCCAGAAGCTTCATTCATAGAGCCATCTACCCACGTTTCCGCAACTAGCATCGGCTGATATAAGCGCAATTCGATATTGCCGTGCCGATCAAGGACATCATATTTCGGTTCTTCTGTAGCCATCGCCACCCCCGAATTACACACGATTAGAGCAGCCAAAATACTAAATAACGAAAGTTTTTTCACAAGCTATGCCTCAATGTGAATAATAATCATGTTATTACGTATTAAGGCACAAATTAGACCGGTTATTGCGTAGGAAGTGTATGGAGATACAAGATTATATTAACGCTTAATATTCACATCGCCGCTCAGCACCGAATCGAGAGCGGCGAGTGCAAAAAACAGCAGCATTAAGATAAACGCGGTGCCGTGCAGGAATATTTTTATTCCAAGCGAGGCGAAGTTAACATCGATGATAAGCCAGTTCACCAGCTTTAAAATACCGAGTATTAGCAGATATGAGGGTAGCCAAAAGAACAGCGCGAAAAACAACGTAACAGCAACGCCAATGGTTACTAAAAACAAAAGCCCTTTGGCGTAAGAATAAAGCTTCATACTAATAACGTCCTGAGTAATTTATTTTGATTTATTGAACTCTCTTTTCAACATCGGCACTTGAGCAATGACTTAGAAGAGAAATGAAAAATTCTTCGCTATCCTTACCACCGAGGGTTTCCATAATATCTTTTATGTAAATCGGGAATCGGTCTTTTTTCTCCACCAATTCATCATATGTGTACCACGCTAACTCCGTGATTCTTCTAAAAACATCCACTTCCATTAACTGCGCTAAGTATTCATTCGTTAGCCTATCACCGAATGGTCAGTGCTCATTATTCTGAGCATCAAGCTCGAGGGCAGATCGAGAAAGGGGTTTTTAGTATGAGATTTTATTACTATGCCACAAAAAGTGCCGGGTAGTAATAAAGTGTCATACTAAGCGCTGAGTAAACCATTGATTGTTTAATGCCAAGATTTGGCACTGAAGGCCGACGATAATTCGTAACGATAGATTAATTTTTTACCTTGTACTCGTAGAGAAAAAGTGATTTAAATAATTAAAGGACTACAAACATATAAAAAACAAGGAAGATGACATGAAGTTAGCAAGTATCAACTCTCTTATCCTAGCCTTTGGGTTAGCAGCATCGCCTTTCACAACGAATGCGTTTACTTTAAATGAAGATACTAATTCTCATAGCGATGAAGTAATTCAGCTTTCTGTGGATACAAACGGTAATTATCACATCTCGTTTGATGCCACCGAATTAGCAACTTCAACCGCCGCACAAGAGAACCACGACATGGAGTTGCATAGGTCCTCCGTCGTAATGCGAGTGAACGGAATACCCACTACTACTGAAGATCGAATCAATGGTTTCGTTAGTGCCGTTAGATACTTCACAAAAGATAGTCCCCGCAGCTTTTCCCTAACTCCTAGTGGTACAGCCTGAGATTTATCGACATCGTTTATAGTTAAAACCCCGCTCCCTTTGGGAGCATAAACAAGCCTATAAAGTGCACACGGGATTTAAGCCTTACCAGATCTCACCGAGAGAGTATCAGACTTTTAAACTCTTCATTTTAGAGGTTGCAGCTGCATTTCTGTAACGATAAAGCCTAATCTAAGATGAGCGACCCATTGGTATAATCGAAGATTATACGCATTTGCTTTACGCCATCTATGCTTACAGCCCGTGCGATTACCCCTACAGCACCCCGGCCCTCACTAAAGAACACATCGTTCATAAAAAGCTCGATATCATCCCTGTTATGGTATCCTAACTTAGCAAAACACACCCGGTTGTTACACGTAAAGTCTTCCAAATACACATCGTTTTGATTTAACTGCTCAGACTCTTTGAATATATCTTGATATTTCGCTTCGATTTCATGCGAATCAGAATTCCTCTCAATTTCTCTTGCGAATTCAAAAAGTTTATCGAATTCTCGACTCGTCATAAATCTCTCTGCTGTTTTACTGCTTAAACCTTGCGGGAGAGATAATCGTGCAAATTCAACCTCTATTTGGTCACTAATTACCGCCTGCGCTGGACTGTCGACTGAAGAATCCGTGTAGGCCAAATCGGAATCTTGTTCTGCGCCACTGATCGAATTAATTGTATTCTCCGCATGTTGACCGTTTGTATCGATGATGTTATCCGACCTACCTTGCTGAGATTGTGTACTTCCAGATCCGTAGGTGGAATCACTATCGACGTTTGTCAATTGCCCTGATTTGCCGAAAGCAAAATATACTAGCGCAGCTACAAATAGCATTATGCCGATGATAGAAAGATGTTTTGTATTCATGACCGTCCCAAACAATAAATGAAATAGAGAGCGAACTACTTAATCGCTCTTAAAGTGTAGCTGTTAGACTTCGATTTCTCTTCGTCCTCTCTCCACCTCAGCCCACCATCCGCCCATGCTATCCGTAACTTCCACAGGAGGCCCTAAGTCAACGCTACATTGCTCTAAATATTGCGAAAAAAGAGAATAGAATCGATGCAGAACCACTTTTAGATACAGCGTAAGACAGCTATCAAGAAAGGCCTTTAGTATTACTTTATTCTGTGATTTAACATTTCTGTATCTCACAACTAGTGAGTTTTTGTCTTGACCAAAAGTTGGATAAAATTATTGTTTGGTGAGATGAAAAGGGCTCAATTGTGGGTATGTCGAAAGATTCCAGCAAAATTACACTCTCAAACTTGAGCCCTAGTTCACGATTACATAATTAAGCAGTAATCATATACAAGCCGCAGCCCCACAGTTGTTTACCTCTCCAACAGGACCCCAGGTAAAAGAACCTAAATATTTTTCCACTTCTACTGAATTACCACTTACACTATCAACAATACGCACGGTTGAACCATACGGTTGTGAGCCATTAGCATTTTCCCACGTGAGCATATCATTCAGAATATCAAATAGAGCTCTATTGCTTTCCACATCCTCATCTCGGAGAGCCTGACATGAGGCGTTGCATTCTACTTCATTATCGTTAAAGCTATAACTAAACGTGGAATATGAACTAGACGAATTTGCGTTACGCAGAGACAATTGATTATCTAGAAGCCTTTTACCAAGGTGCATGGTTCTATTAAACGATCGATAGAAAGGTGCAAATTTGGCTAAGTCGACATTGGCTTCGTTGGCCAGCATCGCTGTCTCCATTTCGTACCGCTTCCATGTAATCATCATGGATTGATCGGTCATCTCTGAATAGGGTTTAGCATAAAAATCAATTTCCCTTAAAATTTGTTTATCAGATAAAGCATCCAATTCGGGAAGAGTGAGAATCCCAGCTTGATATCTGTGTATAGTGAGAATAGAGCTATTCAATTCAGTGCTGTCCATTCTTAGGACATGCCCGGAAGACCGCACTACTTCATAAATTGGGTTTATTCCTGTTGGCTCAGTCTCAGCTATCCCGTTAAAGCTAATAAAGCATGAAAAAATTGCGAGTGAGACCAATCTTACTGTCGATTTAAGCATTGATAAATTCCTTTTGAGCTTTGGTTCAATATCCAAATTCTGGATAAACGTTACTCGACTTAGTAATGTTAATAAATTTATAACGTACTTCGAAAAAATTAACAACTTGTAAAGTTAACAAGGCAAACTGAGAAGCCCGATAGCTCGTAGACATTTTTTAGCTATTGGTACCTTAATGTGAAAAATGCGGTCCGGTAGCTGATGAGGTTCTTTGAGGAAATCCCGCAAGGATATCTAATAAAAGATGTAATAATTTAATGGATTTGATGATCTATATATAATTCCTGAGCAATGTATTTAAACTCAGATACTAACGAACAAAGTGGTATTTTAATTATTTGAGGTAACTCCTCCATCAGTTCCGAAAACGCTTGAATTGAAAGATGTCACTGATATTTACTTAGTAACATGATTCTCCAGCATTGATGCTCTTAAAGCACCTGCTTGTAGTACATACAGTATAATTCGTTCAAAGTACCTTGTTAGCACTTATTGTGGTGATTGACAATCGATTCCATGTGTTCTTTGGGACACAAAACTGAGTCGCCACTGACTTACTCTGGTAATCTTATAATTAATAGAGTCTCACTTTTACATTGTCGGTGATATTACTAATAAATAGCTCAAGACATTAAATTTCATACTTTAACTGTTATCTGTCAGCTGAATTTTTTCCTTCTCGATAAAGGAAAGACCTCACAGTTCACTGAATTATTTACCGCCAGCTGAGTACGCAAAACAGGTGGCATAAAAACTGAAATCCCATTGAAAATGTGGTGTTATTTCAGGGGAAAGGTCAATTCCAGAAATCGACAAGCCGTCTTTTGACAAAAACATTTATGTTTCTTTCTACGTAAATGAACCTTCAGATATAAGCAAGCAACAGCAAATAGAAGCTAGACATATAGAACTCGAACTATCACTCGGCGAGTTTTTTGGCTTTTTCAAACGCTTTTCAGCAACTCTATCCCTTAAAGGTGCTGTAGAAGGGAAAGGTATCGAGGTTATTGAAAATTAGTATTGGGCGATTAAGAACGGGTTGACCAGTTAACCAACCCGTTCTGCGGAATATGAAGCAGTGAGCAACAATTTTATAAGTTTAATGTAATTTTAAAGACTTTAATGTTTGTTAAGATCTTTAATGTTCGCCCACAAAAATGGCCTTGCGGCCCTTTCATATCATTCCACTGTAACGCTCTTTGCCAAGTTCCGCGGCTGATCCACATCGGTGCCTTTGATTATGGCAACGTAGTAGCTCAATAGCTGGAGCGGCAGGGTGTATACGATGGGCGCTACGATGGCATCTACGTGATCGAGGTTGATTACGCGCATAGTTTCATCGCTTTTGAAGTGGGCATCTTTATCGGCGAATACATACATAATACCGCCGCGTGCCCGCACTTCTTCTACGTTTGATTTCAGTTTCTCGAGTAGCTCGTTATTCGGAGCCA
Source organism: Idiomarina sp. A28L (assembly GCF_000218785.1). GTDB lineage: Bacteria > Pseudomonadota > Gammaproteobacteria > Enterobacterales > Alteromonadaceae > Aliidiomarina. The sequence continues at coordinate 225,857 of NZ_AFPO01000007.1, read as the reverse complement.
CAACAATTACTGGCATTTCCGCATCAATCAACGCTAATGGGCCATGTTTCAATTCACCCGCGGCGTATGCTTCGGCATGAATATAGCTGATTTCTTTTAGCTTTAACGCGCCTTCCATTGCGATTGGATATTGATCGCCACGGCCAAGGAACAAACTATGATCTTTATCGGCAAATTCTTCTGCCAACTCTTCAATTTCATCGGTTATTTTCAACGCTTGCTCAAGCTTGGTTGGCAATGTAGCCAACGCATGGGCAATACGCGCTTCTACCGCTTTATCCATGCCATTGTAGCGGCCTAACGCAGCTACTAGCATAAGTAGGCCCACGAGCTGTGTAGTGAACGCCTTGGTGGACGCCACGCCAATCTCTGCACCCGCACGGGTTTGGAATGCTAAATCAGATTCGCGCACCATTGATGATGTGGCCACATTACAAATAGTTAGGCTTGAGCGATAACCCAACGTTTTCGCTAAGCGCAATGCCGCCAAGGTATCGGCAGTTTCACCTGATTGCGAAATAGTTAGCAATAAACTGCCAGGGAATACGTGCGATTTGCGGTAACGAAACTCTGAGGCAATTTCTACGTTACACGAAACACCGGCATATTCTTCCAACCAATAACGCGCCACCATTCCCGCGTGATAACTGGTTCCACAAGCAATAATTTGAACGTGGCGAATATCTTTAAAAATTTCTGCAGCATTTTCACCAAAGGCTTCAACCAATACCTGATCGGCGGTAACGCGGCCTTCCAAGGTATTGCGTACAGAAATCGGCTGCTCATGAATTTCTTTTAGCATGTAATGGCGATATTCACCTTTACCGCCTGCATCGTATTGCAGATCTGAGGTTACTTGTTCTCGCTCTACCGGCTCGCCCGCACTATCAAATATGCGCACAGAATCACGATCTATCGCGGCAACATCACCTTCTTCGAGGTAAATAAAGTTTCGCGTTACTGGCAGTAGCGCAAGTTGATCTGAGGCAATAAAGTTTTCGCCAATACCAAGGCCAATCACTAATGGGCTACCTGATCTTGCCACCACTAATTCACCTGGGTTGCGTTTATCCATAACCACGGTGCCATAAGCTCCATCGAGTTGCTTCACCGTTGCTTGTAGAGCTGCTAATAAGCTAGCGCCTTGCTTAAGCTCATGGTGCATCAGATGGCAAATCACTTCGGTATCAGTTTGGGAGGTGAACACATAGCCTAAATCTTGTAGCTTTTTGCGTAACTCTTCATGGTTTTCAATAATGCCATTGTGCACAACCGCCAAAGTACCATTGGAAAAATGCGGGTGCGCATTGGCTTCGGTAACGCCACCGTGGGTAGCCCAGCGTGTGTGCGCAATACCGCTAAATCCGTTAATGCCGGTTTCTTCCAACGCATCGGCAAGTGCTTGTACTTTACCTACGCGGCGCACTTGATGCAGGCCGCTATCGTTTAATAAGGCCATTCCTGCAGAATCATAACCACGGTACTCTAAGCGCCGTAACCCTTCTAATAAAATACCCGCTACGCGGCGCTCCGCTGTTGCTCCAACGATTCCACACATGCTTATTCTACTCCCTTTTTGGTTGGGCGTTTCCAACCTGATATATTTCGTTGTTTTGCTCGGCCAACGGCAAGTTCGCCATCAGCAACGTTTACGGTAACCACTGAGCCTGCACCTGTGGTGGCATTCTCGCCAATGCTAACTGGCGCTACCAGTGAGCTGTTTGAACCGATAAATGCACCCGCACCAATTTCTGTTTTGTGCTTATTCACACCATCGTAATTACAAGTAATGGTGCCCGCGCCAATATTGGCATTTGCACCTACACTGGTATCGCCGATATAACTTAAGTGGCCAGCTTTCGCGCCTTCGCCAAGATATGATTTTTTGATTTCTACAAAGTTCCCAACTGCGGCACCTTTAGCAAGTTCAGTGCCAGGGCGTAACCGCGCAAACGGCCCAACTTGGGCATTTTCACCTACCCGCGCGCCTTCTAATACGGAATTTGCTTTAATGCGCGCACCGGCGCCAATTTGGCTATCACGAATCACACAATTCGGTTCAATTACCGCGCCATCGCCAATGCTCACATTGCCTTCAAGCACCACGTTTATATCGATTACTACATCTTCACCTACACTCACATTGCCGCGCACATCAATGCGGGCTGGATCGAGCAGGGTAGCACCAGCAATCATTAATTCTTCTGCTTTACGTTGCTGATAAGCGCGTTCGAGGGCGGCTAATTGCACTCGGTTATTTGCGCCTTCAACTTCAGCGATTTCAGTGGGCTGGCTGCTGGCAATATGCACGCCTTCGGAAGCGGCCATTGCAACGATATCGGTGAGGTAATATTCGCCTTGCACATTGTTGTTATCAAGTTGGCTTAACCAACGTTTTAGCGCTTTGCCATCGGCGGCCATCATGCCGGTATTTACTTCGGTAATTGCGCGCTGGTGTTCATTGGCATCTTTATGCTCAACAATGCCGGTAATTTTGCCTTGGTTATCGCGCACGATTCGGCCATATCCGCTTGGATCCGGCAAAGTAACCGTAAGCAACGCAAGCGCGTTATCCGCTTTGGCAGCAAGTAAATTCTGTAAGGTTTCCGGGCGGGTAAGGGGTACATCGCCGTAAAGAATAAGTACGGTATCGTTATCGCTAATATTCGGAATCGTTTGTTGCACTGCATGGCCTGTGCCTAGTTGTTCAGCCTGCTCAACCCAAGTAACACCTTGTTGTTCGGAAAATTCAGCCAAGTGCGCCTGTAGCTGTTCGGCCCCGTGGCCATAAACAAGCTGTAACTGCTGCGCACCAACCAGCAGAGCGGTATCGAGAACATGTTGCACCATTGGCTTTTGCGCAACGGGATGCAGCACCTTCGGTAAATTAGAGCGCATTCTTGTGCCTTTTCCGGCGGCAAGCACTACAACATTAAGAACAGGTGAGGGCATTTGGCCTTTCCTTGCTATTTATTTGGTTTCTTACATCAATGTAGCGGTTATTCTATCAGTGTTTTCATCATGCTTAAATCATCATCTTACTGGCAATAAAAAACCCGGCAGAAGCCGGGTTTTTCTGATCAGTTGATCGCCTTTGCGAACCTGTTACTTGCCTTTGCGTTTCCGCAATTGTTGCAATACTCGCAACTGGGCAATTGCACGAGATAGTTCGGCAGCTGCTTCAGCGTAAGATAAATCTGGAGAAGAATGCGCCAGAGCTTCACGTGCATCTTTGATCGCTTTCTCTGTTGCTGCTTCATCCAAATCGCCACCACGCACTGCTGTGTCTGATAACACAGTAATGGTTTCTGGCTGAACTTCCATTACACCGCCTGCGATGTAAAAAAGCTCTTCCTCACCTTCTTCAGTAACTACGCGAACCATGCCAGGTTTCAAGGCGGTCAGCAATGGAGTGTGGCCAGGCAAAATACCAAGCTCACCCTCACTACCTGTCACCTGGATAGAGCGAATATTGCCGGAGAACAAACGATCTTCAGCGCTTACTACGTCCAGATGTACTGTGGATACCGCCATTACAAACCTCCCGTTCGATTACATTTTGTTGGCTTTCTCGACCGCTTCGTCGATAGTACCAACCATGTAGAACGCCTGCTCAGGCAAGCTATCGTAATCGCCTTCCAGGATGCCTTTAAATCCAGCAATGGTATCTTTCAACGATACATACTTACCAGGCGCACCGGTAAATACTTCCGCTACGAAGAACGGCTGTGATAAGAAACGCTGAATTTTACGAGCACGGGCAACAACACGCTTATCTTCTTCAGATAATTCGTCCATACCCAAGATTGCAATGATATCTTTCAATTCTTTGTAACGCTGAAGAACTGATTGTACACCACGTGCAGTATCATAATGCTCATGACCAATTACTTGCGGGTCTAACTGGCGCGATGTTGAATCCAATGGATCAACCGCAGGGTAAATACCCAATGACGCGATATCACGCGACAATACAACCGTTGCATCTAAGTGAGCAAAGGTAGTTGCTGGTGATGGATCGGTTAAGTCATCCGCAGGTACGTATACCGCTTGAATTGATGTAATTGAACCGTTCTTAGTTGAAGTAATACGCTCTTGCAGTACACCCATCTCTTCAGCAAGAGTAGGCTGATAACCTACTGCTGATGGCATACGGCCTAGAAGTGCTGATACTTCGGTACCGGCTAGGGTATAACGATAGATGTTATCTACGAAGAATAGTACATCACGGCCTTCATCACGGAATTTCTCAGCGATAGTTAAGCCCGTTAGTGCTACACGTAAACGGTTTCCAGGAGGCTCGTTCATCTGGCCGTAAACCAACGCTACTTTATCAAGTACGTTAGAATCCTTCATCTCGTGGTAGAAATCGTTACCTTCACGAGTACGCTCACCAACACCTGCGAATACTGAGTAGCCGCTGTGCTCGATTGCGATATTCCGGATGAGCTCCATCATGTTAACTGTTTTGCCAACACCCGCACCACCGAACAAACCTACTTTACCACCTTTCGCGAATGGACAAATTAGATCGATTACTTTGATACCGGTTTCAAGCAATTCAACAGAGCTTGATTGGTCTTCGTAAGAAGGCGCTTCACGGTGAATAGACATACGCTCTTCTTCACCGATATCACCTGCTTCGTCGATAGGCTCACCAAGAACGTTCATAATACGCCCTAGTGTTGCCTTACCAACTGGAACCATTATTGATTCACCTGTATTTTCAACACTCAAGCCGCGACGTAAACCGTCGGTAGTACCGAGTGCAATCGTACGAACAACACCACCACCAAGCTGTTGCTGAACTTCCAGGGTTAACCCTTTCAGATCGCCTTCAGCGATGCGGAGTGCGTCGTAGATCTTTGGAACGTCAGTTTGTGGAAATTCGATATCCACAACTGCGCCAATGATTTGGACGACCTTACCTTGACTCATGACTTATCCTCTAACTCTGCAAAATCTTTCTGACCTGTTGCCTTAAACGGCACCGGCACCCGAAACAATTTCGGAAATCTCTTGAGTGATCGCTGCTTGACGCGCTTTGTTGTATACCAACTGAAGCTCATCAATAAGATCACCTGCGTTATCCGTTGCCGCTTTCATAGCGACCATTCGGGCTGCCTGCTCGCTGGCGAGGTTTTCAACAACGCCTTGATACACCTGGCTTTCAATAAACCGACGCAACAACGTGTCCAGAATAGACTTGGCATCCGGTTCATACAGATAGTCCCATGCGTGTTCGCGCTTGGCAGTCTCTGATTTTGGCAACGGCAACAATTGGTTGATCACTGGCTCTTGGGTCATGGTGTTTACAAACTTGTTGTACACCAAGTAGATTCGATCAAGCTCACCTTCTTCGAAGGCTTTAAGCATGACAGAAACTGTACCTATTACATCAGCAACTTTAGGCCGATCGCCAAGCCCTGATGATTGAGACAGAATGCTTCCCGATAACCGTTTAAAAAAGCTTGACGCTTTACTGCCCACAGCAGCGAAGCTGACTTCAACATCTTTTTCTTGCCACTCTTGAACATCACGAACAACCTTACGGAATTCGTTACTGTTCAAACCGCCACACAAACCACGGTCGGTAGAAACGATGATGTAACCAACGCGCTTAACCTCACGATCTTCCAACCAGTTATGGCGGTATTCGAGGTTACCTTGGGCAATATGGCCGATCACTTTGCGAATGGACTCAGCGTACGGACGGCTTAATGCCATCTGTTCCTGCGCCCGTTTCATCTTCGACGCAGCGACCATCTCCATTGCGCTGGTGATCTTCTGAGTATTATTAATACTCCCGATCTGAGTTTTAATCTCTTTACCAACGGCCATGATTAATCTCCCGCGTTACAACGACTGAAGGCCGCAGTTACCTGCGGCCTATGAATTACCAACTTTGAGTTGATTTAAACGTTTCGAGGCCTGATTTAAGCTCAGCTTCGATATCGCCGTTGTAGTCGCCTGTTTCATTAATTTTCGCCATAAGGTCTGCATGCTCACTGTTGAAGTAAGAAAGCAGTGCTTTTTCAAAGTCTTGAATCTTATCGATTGCAACACCTTTCAAGAAGCCCTTTTCAGCTGCGAAGATAGATACACCCATATCCGCAACACTCATTGGCGCGTATTGATCTTGTTTCATTAACTCGGTTACCGCCTGGCCGTGCTCTAACTGCGAGCGCGTAGCTTCATCGAGATCAGATGCGAACTGAGCAAATGCTGCCAATTCACGATACTGAGCCAATGCTAAACGGATACCACCACCAAGTTTCTTGATGATTTTAGTTTGCGCTGCACCACCTACCCGAGATACTGAGATACCTGCGTTAACCGCTGGGCGAATACCCGCGTTAAACAAATCAGTTTCAAGGAAGATCTGACCATCAGTAATCGAGATTACGTTGGTTGGTACGAAAGCAGAAACGTCACCAGCTTGGGTTTCAATGATTGGCAATGCGGTTAGTGAACCGGTTTTGCCTTTCACTTCACCGTTGGTGAACTTCTCTACGTAATCAGCGTTTACGCGAGCAGCACGCTCTAGTAAGCGCGAGTGCAAATAGAAAACGTCACCAGGGAACGCTTCACGGCCTGGCGGACGACGAAGCAACAATGAGATCTGGCGATAAGCAACTGCTTGCTTAGAAAGATCATCATATACGATAAGCGCATCTTCACCGCGATCGCGGAAGTATTCACCCATAGTACAACCAGCGTATGCTGATAAGTACTGTAACGCCGCAGATTCTGAAGCAGATGCCGCAACAATGATGGTATGAGCAAGCGCATCATGTTCTTCTAATTTACGAACTACGTTCGCAATGGTAGAAGCTTTCTGACCGATAGCTACATACACACATTTAATGCCGGTATTTTTTTGATTGATGATCGCATCAATCGCCATTGCTGTTTTACCAGTTTGGCGATCACCGATAACTAGCTCACGCTGGCCACGGCCGATTGGGATCATAGCATCAATTGATTTGTAACCAGTTTGAACTGGTTGATCAACTGATTGGCGTTCAATTACGCCTGGTGCAATTTTCTCTACTGGCTCATAGCCATCAGCGTCGATTGCGCCTTTACCGTCTATTGGCATACCTAGCGTGTTAACAACACGGCCTAAAAGGGCGCGGCCAACAGGTACTTCCAAAATACGTCCGGTAGATTTAACTTTAGTGCCTTCTTGTAAGTCCTCGTAAGGACCCATAACTACCGCACCTACTGAGTCGCGCTCAAGGTTCAATGCGATAGCAAAGCGATTGCCAGGTAGCTCGATCATTTCGCCCTGCATACAATCAGCCAAACCAGTTACCCGGATGATGCCGTCTGTTACAGAGGTAATAGTACCTTCATTACGAGCTTCACTAACAACTTCGAACTTCTCAATTCGTTTCTTGATAAGTTCAGCAATTTCATTTGAATTCAGTTGCATGCTCTCGTCCCCGATTATGATTGCAGTGATTGTGCAAGCCGTGAAAGCTTGCTCTTCAGTGTTCCGTCGATAACCAGATCACCGGCTTGAATCAACAGACCGCCCACAACAGACGGGTCTACACTGCAATTGAGCTTAATTTTACGTGCGAGACGTTTTTCCAACGTTGCGCTTAACTTTGCCTTTTCAGCATCGTTTAGAGCTACAGCAGAAGTAACTTCTACCGTTATCTCTTTTTCGTGCTCTGCACGTAACTCAGCAAAAAGCCGAGCTACTTCAGGAAGCGCCGATAAGCGTTCGTTATCTGCCATTACCTTAATAAGGTTTTGGCCATTCTCATTGAGCTGTTCACCACAAACACCAACAAATACTGTAGTTACGTGTTCGCGGCTGTTAGCACTTTTCAGAAAAGTGCGGATGTCCTCTTGAGTTGCTACCGCAGCAGCAAACTCCAACATTTCGTGCCAGTTCTGAATCGCACCCTGCTCAACAGCAAAATTAAAAGCTGCTTTAGCATAGGGGCGAGCAACCGTAGTAAATTCGGACATGTGCTCAACCCCCTTGATTACAATTCAGCGACAAGTTTTTCAACAATGTCGCTTTGCTTCTGCGCGTCGATTTCCCGCTCAAGAATTTTCTCGGCACCAGCAATCGCTAAGATGGCTAGTTGCTTACGAAGCTCTTCACGAACGCGGTTACGCTCAGTTTCCACTTCGGTATGACCAGAAGCGATAATTTTCTCACGCTCTGCATGCCCACGTTGAGTTTCTTCTTCAACCAATTGAGTAGCCCGTTTCTTGGCTTGGTCGATAAGTTCAGCTGCTTTAATTTTCGCGGCTTTTAACTCTTCATCGGCTTGCGAGCGCGCTTGCTCTAGATCTTTCTCTGCGAGCTCTGATGCCTCTAGACCGGAAGCAATTTTCTGCTGACGTTCTTCGATAGCATTAATCAGAGGTGGCCACACGTACTTCATACAGAAAAGTACGAAAACCACGAACGCGATCAAAAGGCCTAGTAGAGTTGCGTTGATATCCACAACGGATCTCCTCTAAGTTGGTGACCGTCGAGTTTCAATTAGCCTAATAAGCCAACAAATGGGTTTGCAAATACGAAGAACAGAGAAACACCAACGCCGATCATAGAGATCGCATCGATAAGACCTGCCAAAATAAACATCTTCGTTTGTAACTGTGAAGCCATTTCAGGCTGACGCGCTGTTGCTTCTAGGAATTTACCACCCATGATTGCGAAACCAATCGCAGTACCAAGAGCTGCTAAACCGATGATGATAGCTACGGCTAAGATTGTAAACGAAACTACAGTTTCCATTGTGTTCTCCAGTTTTTCAGATAGTTAAAGTTAAAAGTAAAGTAAAAATAAAAGTGTAAACAAACCAAGTTTTAAATGAGCCTAATCCTTAGGCCCGAATTCTGTTAGTGCTTCTCACTCGCCATGCTCAGGTAAACGATGGTAAGCATCATAAAGATGAATGCTTGCAACACGATAACGAGTATGTGGAACACTGCCCATGCAAAGTGAAGCGGCAACTGCCACAACCCAATCATCGCAATCAGAATGAATATCAGCTCACCTGCATAGAGGTTACCGAACAAACGTAACGACAACGAAATTGGTTTTGCAATCAAGGTTACTAATTCCAACACTAAGTTGAATGGAATCAGTGCCCAGTGATTGAACGGGTTCATGGTCAGCTCTTTAATAAAGCCGCCAAGCCCTTTGTGCTTCACTGAATAGAAGATAATAAGTAAGAACACACCAATCGCTAATGCTAATGTGGTGTTTAAATCGGTAGTAGGAGCAGCCTTCATGTAGCTCCATGGATGGTCCATGGCACGCTCAAAAATACCTGCATCTTCGCCTACGTAGCCTTTAGCTGCACTACCTGCAAAGGTTAGGCCGATTAAACCAGCCGCTACAGGAATGAAATCTACCGGAATCAGTTTCATGGCATTCATTAAGAATACCCAAACGAAAATCGTTAATGCTAAAGGAGCAATAAGGCGGCTTTTCGCATGAAAAGTTTCTTTCACTGAGGTATCGACAAACTCAATAATCATTTCAATGAAACACTGAAGTTTACCCGGCACGCCCGATGTTGCTTTTTTGCCAACATAAGCAAAAAGGCTAATAAAAAATATACCTAAAACAATAGCAACACCTAGAGAATCTACGTTGAAGGTCCAAAAACCGGAGCCTACTTGTAGAGGATCTAAATGGTGCGAAATGTACTCGGTAGGAGTCATATTTCCGTTTGCAGCCATGATTAATAACCCAATTTAGTTAGATTTAAAATGTAAAATCGGTGCTAGCCAGTGCGTGATAGTGATAGCTATAAATACGGCAAAAAGAGGAAACCAAGGGCCGTTTAAAAAAACAAATGCAATCACAAACAAACATAAAGTGAGGGCCATTTTTGCTGCCTCACCGGCATAAAAATTATTCACCACTTGTGGTGCTGCGCGGGCGCCTCCGTGTCGGAAAGCGATCGCGGCGAATGCTATATTTGGAACCAAGCCGATAACTGCGCCAGCAATTGCTGTTGGCAACGCTTGAATTCCCATAAATAGGCCGAAAAGCACGATTAAAATGGCGGCAATAAGCGCCTGCAACTGTAGTAATCGAACTGCTAATCGGCGGCCACCATGCATCATACTTCTGCTATTACGGCTGGCCATGTTAGTTACCTATTAGTCGAATTTTTTTGTTCTTACTGTGCCAATCAAAGACATCAGTAACTATGTTTTGTAGCTTAGATGTTATATTCACACCTAATTTGTATATTTTTTCGACAAAAAAAGCATTTAAACCGATACCCGATAAATGCTGCGCAGATTATAAAGTTTTCGGATGAAAATGCAACTGAAGTACATCTTGCTAGTACATATGTTAAATAACGACACTCTAGTTATAAAACTGCATCAGAGCTTTTGCTGCTGCAACAACCTTTTATTTACAGCCTTTCACTTAATGTGGGCTAAAATACCATCGAGCTCGTCAAGCGATGAATAATTGATCACCAGCTTTCCTTTGCCTTTGCGATTGTGGCTTATCGCAACCTTCGCGCCTAGGCGTTCACTTAACGAATTTTCAAGTTGTTGCACATCGGCATCAGGCTTTTTCTCTTCCGGCTTGCTGGGGTTTAGGGCTTTATTCACTAAACGCTCAGATTCCCGAACTGTCATTGCTTTTGCACTAATAATACGAGCAAGCTCGCTTTGCAGTTCGCCTTCTACACCAAGCAACACCTTTGCGTGGCCAAGCTCAATATCGCCGCGCTCGAGTAGAATTTTCACATCGCCATTCAACTGCATTAAGCGCAGTAAATTGGCAACAGTTGTGCGTGATTTACCTACCGCATCGGCCACGTTTTGCTGGGTAAGCTCAAACTCTTCCTGCAAGCGGAATAGCGCCATGGCTTCTTCCATAGCATTGAGATCTTCACGTTGAATATTTTCAATCAGAGCAATGGCAACGGCTGCTTCATCGGGTACATCTTTGATAATGCACGGTACCGTATCGAGCTGCGCAAGTTGGGCTGCGCGCCAGCGGCGCTCACCAGCAATAATTTCGAAGCTATTTTCACCTAGAGGCCGCACCACTATTGGCTGAATAATGCCTTGTGCTTTTACTGAGTTGGCGAGATCTTCCAACGCTTCTGGTGCCATATCTTTACGTGGCTGATATTTACCTGGGCGCAAAAATTCCACCGGTAACTTACGTAACTCACCTTTATCTAAGCTGAGTTGAGTTTCTTCAGTTTGCGCTTGGTGCCTTGCTGCCGCATTTGCACTGTTGGTGAGTAGGGCATCTAAGCCGCGTCCTAATCCACGTTTCTTTGCTGACATGGTTATGCTTCCTTCTGCGCTTTCGCCGCTAACTCAGCCCGGCGAATTACTTCTCCCGCAAGTGCTAAATAGGCTTTTGAGCCGGTAGACGATTTATCATAATACATAATCGGGGTGCCAAAACTTGGGGCTTCTGCCAATCGCACGTTTCTTGGAATCACGGTACGGTACACTTTCTCACCAAAATGGCTTTTTAATTGCTCAGAAACATCGATTGAAAGCCTAATATGGGAGGTGTACATGGTGCGCAACAAACCTTCGATATATAACCCCGGGTTAACTACGGATGCCAATTGCTCAATGGTATCCATTAGCGCGGTTAACCCTTCAAGCGCATAGTATTCGCACTGCATGGGTACTAACACTGAATCAGCAGCAGCCATTGCGTTAACGGTAAGTAAATTCAGTGAAGGTGGGCAATCGATGAAAATGAAATCGTAGTAATCGCGAACTGGTTCTAGCGCTCGGCGCAACCTAGTTTCACGGGCAAATACTTCCATTAATTTAATTTCGGCGGCGGTTAAATCGCCATTTGCTGCCAACAAGTGATAACCACCGCTGGTTTCGGTTTGAATTACATTTGCAGCGGTTTTTTCATCAACCAATAAATCATACATGGTTGCCGGTACATCGTATTTATCAACACCGCTTGCCATGGTGGCATTGCCTTGCGGATCGAGATCTATCAGCAATACTTTACGCCGGGTAGCCGCCATTGATGCCGCTAAGTTCACAGCTGTGGTAGTTTTTCCTACGCCACCTTTTTGATTAGCAATTGCAATAACTTTACCCACGAATTTTCCTCGGCTTATTTTATTATTCTTGGCGAATATCAACTACGTGGCGTGCGGCATCTAATTCAGGAACGAATAACTTATGAATGCCATGAATCTTGTATGGTGCCACAACCGTTGATAATTCTTCTTCTGTAGGTTGGCCTTTCAGGGCGATAAAACGGCCCGAAGCTGAAGGCAAATGATGACACCAGCTCAACATATCTGCAAGTGATGCGAATGCTCGGCTTACAACCGTATCAAAACCGCCGATTTCAGCAGGTGGCTGATAATCTTGTACCCGCGCTAACACCGGCGTTACGTTGGTTAATTTTAATTCATGAATAATTTGGCGAATAAAGGTAACGCGCTTACCTAAGCTATCAAGCAACACAAAATGCTTATCGGGGTTACAAATTGCCAACGGCAAACCAGGTAACCCAGGGCCAGTGCCCACATCAATAATATGTTTTCCATGTAAATAGGGGCTAATCACTACACTATCGAGAATATGCCTGATTAACATTTCGGCCGGATCTCGCACCGACGTAAGATTATAAGCCTTATTCCATTTATGAAGCAGTTCCAATAGTTGCATGAGCTGCTGCTCTTGGCTTGAAGTAACCGTTAATTCTGTAGTGGCTAATAATTCGTGCAAACGCTTTGTTAATTGTGCTTCTGGGAACGGGGCAGCCTTACTCATGAACGTGCAATCCTTGTACTTGGCCTACGCAGATTTGCGCAATAGCCCCTGTTTTTTCAAATGAACGAGCAACATAGAAACCGCTGCAGGAGTAATTCCCGAAATACGCATAGCTTGGCCAATAGTTTCTGGCCGATGTTCAGTAAGCTTTGCAATTACTTCATTTGAAAGCCCAGAAATGGTGCTGTAATCAAATTCAGGTGGAAGCTTGGTGTTTTCATGGCGCAAAGTTTTAGCAATTTCTTCTTCTTGGCGCTTAATATAACCGGCATATTTTACCTGTATTTCAACCTGATCAGCGGCGAGCGGGTCGGTTAAACCCGGGCCTAGGCTCGGAATACTTGTTAATGCCTGATAAGTAACTTCAGGGCGGCGCAATAATTCTTCTAAGCTCGCTTCTTTGCTAATCGGTGTTTTCAACAACGGGTTTACCGCATCTACCGCAACATGATCTTTATGTAACCACGTTGAACGTAAACGTTGTTTCTCAAGCTCTACTGATTCTAGTTTGGTATTAAATAATTCCCAGCGGTGATCATCTACCAAACCTAATTCCCGGCCTTTTGCCGTTAATCGTAAATCAGCGTTATCTTCGCGGAGCAATAATCGATATTCGGCACGGGAAGTAAACATACGATAGGGTTCTTTTGTGCCTAAGGTGGCCAAATCATCGATAAGAACGCCGGTATAAGCTTCATCACGGCGCGGACACCATGAATCTATACCATCTACTGCCAATGCTGCGTTAACGCCAGCAATTAAGCCTTGCGCCGCCGCTTCTTCATAACCGGTTGTACCGTTAATTTGGCCAGCAAAATATAAGCCTTGAATATACTTAGTTTCTAATGATTGTTTGAGATCGCGTGGATCAAAAAAATCATATTCAATGGCATACCCAGGGCGGGTAATATGGGCGTTTTCAAAACCACGTATGGAATGCACTAACGCTTGCTGTAAATCGAATGGCAGGCTAGTAGAAATACCATTTGGGTAAAGCTCGTTGGTATTCAAGCCTTCTGGCTCAACGAATATTTGATGGGAATTTTTATCTGCAAACCGAACTACTTTATCTTCAATTGATGGGCAATAACGTGGGCCAACGCCTTCAATTATGCCTGAATACATTGGTGATCGATCTAACCCGCTTTTGATAATATCGTGAGTTTCTAAATTGGTATGGGTGATGTAGCAGCTAATTTGTTTTGGGTGATCATCACGGCTACCGATATAAGATATTACCGGGCGCGGATCATCACCTGGTTGTTCTTGCATCACTGAGAAATCAACAGTTTTTGTATCGATTCGTGGTGGTGTGCCAGTTTTTAAACGATCAACCCGTAATGGTAATTCACGTAACCGCTTTGCTAATGCATTCGAAGGTGGATCACCTGCGCGGCCGCCGCTGTAGTTGGATAAACCAATATGAATTTGGCCACCTAAAAATGTTCCTGTGGTTAATACCACAGTTTTTGCATGAAACTTAAGCCCCATTTGGGTAACAACACCAGTAACTTTCGGGCCTAAACCAGTTTCAGTAACAATTAAATCATCAGCGGCTTGTTGGAATATTTGCAGATTTGGTTGTTCTTCTAAAGCGTGGCGAATATAGGCTTTATAAAGTGCGCGATCAGCCTGTGCGCGTGTAGCTCTTACTGCTGGCCCTTTCGAACCATTCAGTGTTCTAAATTGAATACCAGCATGATCAGCTGCACGGCCCATAATTCCGCCTAGAGCATCAATTTCTTTTACTAAGTGGCCTTTACCAATACCGCCAATGGCAGGGTTACACGACATTTGCCCAAGCGTATCAATGTTATGGGTGATCAATAGGGTACGCTTTTGCATTCGAGCTGCAGCAAGTGCTGCCTCGGTTCCTGCGTGTCCACCACCAATAACGATTACATCGTAATGCGCTTCTGTTGCCATGTAGATCTTAACCTCGGATCAAAAAATTAGTGTGTGATATCAATAACGATCGTGAATTTAGATCATTAAAACGATCACTGAGCCGAATAGTGTAGCACTTTTACTGGTTTGTAAAAACGCTTTTACACGTTGTCTTTAAGTAGATTTTACTTTGTTTCGAAGCTTAGAAGGTAATGGTAAACAGCTCGATTTTTGTATCGGAGAAGTGGGGTTTTGATGAATGGGTTTATAGATCGTGGGTAGGGGTGATTTTGTAATATATAGATCTATATTCTTTTAGATCTTTTTTATTATTCTTATTATTAGCTCGGCGAAAATCTGTGGGTATCACTGTTTAGCTTTTATAGATCAGCTGCTTAGGGGAAATGGTTGGGTGTGCATAAACAGCGATCTAATCTGAGGGTAACCAGTGGGATAAAACAAGGCTTATGCACAATGGAAGTTATCCCCAGATCTATCCCCGGATCCGATCACAAGAAAGATCATAGGTTATCCCCAGCTTTTGAAATTTTTGTATAATGATCGGAATATGTTGTGGATATGATCTGAATAACATTTTTATTCTCCAGTGTACTCTAGGTTAACAGCGGGGATAAAAAAATAAGAGTTATTCACTGAGCTTAGATATCCATTGATCAAGCCATAAAATGGCAGTGCCTTCTGGATCTAGCTCATTGAACATATCGATCTGTAATGTGGGTGCGATCAAGCTAGCGTTTAACTCTAAAATGAGAGCTTCGCCATCATCGCCAGCTTTACAAAAAGTATCGTAACTAGAATCACCAATGGCAACTATTGCAGCTTTTATCTTTTGTAAATTAGGTTTTTCGCTCACAAGCGCTTCCATAAAATCAATAATGCTTTCTGCATATTCGCCAGCACCATGGGTAGCAACACATAAAAGCCAATAGCCAGTTTCCTCTCGATGGGCCATTACTTCAGCAAGAGTTGGCTGGTCGTGTAAAGTGGCCGTGTGGCCAAGTTCAGTTAACCGTTGATTAAGTGCATCGGCAAGGTATTCAGTGTTCCCAGATGTAGTGCCAACGAGAATGTGGAAATGCATAAAGTGATCCTTAATTTAAGTGCAAAACCTTTTGTAATTTAGGATAAAAGGCATAGTTCATCAGAAAAAATGCGCATAATGCTTGAAACTCAACAAAATGTTCATATAAAAATGCTTGAATACTAACCAAATTGTACTTATCATGCCGCCTCATTTTGCTCCAACTCTTGGAGATAATGGTTCTAAATAGCTATTTCGTTGTTATTACATAGTGAATTATAGCTATTTGTTTACAACTAGAACCTAAAATACCTGTTTTTGAAATAAAAGAACTTGGCGGTACCTAAAAACGAAGCTGAAAATCAGCCTCGAAAAGGGTTAGCGCCGAGCGCGTTGTTGAACAAAAAAACAACAACTACTATATTTGTGCCTATACCGAAGTTATTCGGATTAGGTTCGTTGCTGGCAAGTGCCTGTGCAAGCGGTTGCATTGGCTTTATTCTACATTTGGTATGGGAAAATTAACATGCATCAAACATGGCAAAAGAACTGGTTTGGGAATATCAAAGGCGATTTCCTCGCTGGATTAGTGGTGGCACTCGCCTTGATCCCAGAAGCCATTGCATTCTCAATTATTGCGGGTGTAGATCCTAAAGTTGGCTTATACGCATCATTTTGTATCTGTGTAATTATCGCCTTTGTAGGTGGCCGACCAGGGCAAATATCAGCCGCTACCGGCGCTATGGCACTTTTAATGGTAACGCTTGTTAGAGATCATGGGTTGGAATATTTATTGGTAGCTACTTTGCTCACCGGTGTTATTCAGTTTGTTTTTGGGGCGTTGAAACTGGGAAGCTTAATGCGGTTCGTCTCGCGCTCGGTAGTAACCGGTTTCGTGAATGCTCTAGCCATTCTTATTTTATTGGCGCAGCTACCAGAACTTACCGATGTAACGTGGCATGTGTATGCACTTACAGCCGCTGGGTTAGCAATTATTTATGGGCTTCCTTATATCACTAAAGCTATTCCATCGCCGTTGATTGCTATTGTGTTGATTACTGGCTTTGTTATGTATACCGGTGTTGATGTTCGTACCGTAGGCGATATGGGGCAACTGCCCGATAGCTTGCCAGTTTTCTTGTGGCCAGATGTTCCGTTAAACCTTGAAACATTACTTATTGTGTTGCCATATGCGTTACCACTTGCGATTGTAGGTTTGTTGGAATCAATGATGACACAAACGATCGTCGATGATTTAACCGATACCAAATCAGATCGTAATAGAGAATGCCGTGGCCAAGGTATTGCCAACATTGGTTCAGGTTTAATGGGCGGTATGGCGGGTTGTGCCATGATTGGCCAATCAATTATCAACATTAAATCAGGTGGCCGAGGCCGCCTCTCGTCTATATTTGCCGGTGTTGCGTTAATAGTAATGGTGGTGTTTCTAGCAGATTGGGTTTCAGCTATTCCAATGGCTGCGCTAGTTGCGGTAATGATCATGGTAGCAATTGGTACCTTTAGTTGGTCTTCCATTAAAGATATGAAGCAGCACCCAATGAGTACTAATATTGTAATGCTTGCAACGGTTATTGTGGTGGTTGCCACTCATAACTTAGCCATTGGTGTGTTTGTGGGTGTGTTACTCGCTGCTATTTTCTTTGCGGCGAAAGTGGGTAACTACATGCATATTTCTTCTAACATTTCGAAAGATGGTAATCACCGCACTTATCAAGTGGTTGGGCAGGTGTTCTTTACCTCATCTGAGAAATTTGTGGAATCCTTTGATTTCCATGAATCTCTTGATAAGGTAACCATCGATTTGGATCGTGCTCATTTTTGGGATATCACTTCGGTAGCAGCGCTAGATAAAGTTATCTTGAAGTTCCGCCGCGAAGGTGCCGAAGTAAATGTAGAAGGCATGAATAAAGCTACGGCAACGGTTGTAGATAAGTTTGGTGTATCAGATAAACCAGATGCTATTGATCGCCTAATGGGCCATTAAGAACAAGAGGATAATGAAATGACAACACATACAGTTGCTTGTATCGATGGCTCAGCACTTAGTGATACGGTTGCCGATTACGCTGCGTGGTCGGCGAAACGTTTGAATAATTCATTAGTGCTTTTAAATGTACTTGATGATATTCGCAAATCTGATGAAGCGGATTTCAGCGGTAACATAGGTATGGATGAACGCCAACGCTTGCTCGCTGAAATCACAGAATTGGAAGAAAAGCGGGCAAAGCTTTCACGCCAACAAGGCCAAGCTTTTTTGGATGCCGCACAAAAGCACCTTTCGGCTATGGATATCGAACCGTTGTTGCGCCAACGCCACGGTGATTTGGTTGATACCTTGGTAGAAATTCAAGAAGAAGTTCGTTTATTAGTAATTGGCCGCCAAGGTAAGCGCGGTGATGGCATTGGCCAACATATTGGCCACCAAGTAGAACGTGTTATTCGTGCTATGCATAAGCCTACGTGGGTAGTTACCGGTGAGTTCCGTGAACCGAAGCAAATTATGATTGCTTATGATCATAGCGCTACGGCGAAAAAAGCGGTTGAAATGGTAGCCGGAAGCCCACTGTTTAAAGGTATTCCTGTGCACGTGGTAATGGTTGCTGCAGAAACCAATGATCACCAAGCGCAGCTTGATAACGCAGCTACGAAACTTAGCGATGAAGGCTTCAAAGTAACCACAGCATTGGTTGCAGGCGATGTAGAAGAAAGCTTGTTGCACTATGCCGATGAGAAAAAGATAGATGTTATTGTGATGGGCGCTTATGGGCATTCACGAATTCGCGAATTCTTTGTAGGAAGCCATACCAATAAATTACTGAGCAGCACTAAGGTTCCATTGTTGCTATTACGGTAAGGAGATGCCGAAACCTTTGGGTTTAAGCATTGTGTAAAGCGTGTGAGAGGAAAGGCCGTTGCAGTAAAATGCAGCGGTTTTTTTTGTTTTATGTGTTGGGCTTGAACAGATGAAGTAAATAAAGTTTATAAGCAATAAGCTTGGCATTACGTGCACTTACAAAGGTTCGGTTTTTAAGATAAGTTAAAAATATTCAGGAATCAAAAATAGGAAGCGTAAAATGGCCCACGATGTAGATTTTTATCGAAATAAACTTGAGCAGTTGCGCGCGGAAATCATAGCTTTGAACGAGAGCTCACAAGATTCAGAGCAACCCGTTGAGCTCGATCAACAAAGTATTGGCCGGCTTTCGCGGATGGACGCCATGCAAGGCCAGCAAATGGCGCAAGCTAATAAACGCCGCCGGGAAAAAATATTACGTGCTATTACTGCTGCTCTTGTGCGCATTGATAATGATGATTTTGGTTATTGTATTGAATGCGGTGATGAAATTAATGAAAAACGCTTGGAAATCGATCCAACAACCGCAATGTGCATTCAATGCATGCAAGAACTTGAAAAGCACCCGTAATGGTTAGGCCTCTTCGGTATGAGGGTATAAACTGGCCAAGCGGACGATAGCTTAAAAACCGAGGAAACTGATGGAAGCACTCGTAGAAAGAGTAAACCAATTTTTTGCGCCGATTATGAGTACGATGGAGCCTTATTTACCGCTCATCGCAGGTGTAAGCATTGTTATGTTCCTGGCTTCTGTAATTATTATTCCATTCTTAATTGTAAAAATGCCTGCTGATTACTTTATGGATAGGCGGCGAAAGCGCAATTGGACCTTTTCGCATGTTCTCATTTATGTGCTTCGAAATACGCTAGCGTTTATTTTATTTGTTGCCGGGTTGCTCATGTTGGTATTGCCGGGCCAGGGCTTGCTTACCCTAATTATTGCAGCCGTGGTTTCTGATTTTCCGGGTAAATTTACCTTTGAGCGATGGTTGTTGAGGCGCAAAGGAGTATTGCGAAGCATTAACTGGATCCGAAAACGGTATGATAAGCCAAAAATAGAAGCGCCAGAAAAGGTGAAAAAGCCGAAAAGTTAGTGCTTACCAACACCTTAACCATAGAGTTTAAAAGCAAGATTGTTAATCAACATAACTGGCAAACACTGATTGCCCAGTAGTGTTCAAACCGTTCACCGACCATGCCCCAGTAATTGGGTTTTGTAATACCCGGCCTGTCATCTGCATTACTTCGCCAGAATCAAAGGTAACCTTGATTTCACACATGTGGTTAGCTTCTTTTTTAAAATCGGGAACTTCCACAGCCACAGGTTTTGGTTCATTTCCGGGTTTGCGTCGCTTATGCCAACTCAGTTGGCGAATTTCGAAGGGCATACTATTGGCCTTTTTTGTTGGTTACACAAACAATGAACGAGAAGAGCTTGGCTAACAAGCTCTTCTCTGATTACTTATAAGATTACCTAACCTTCGTGTTTGTTAGCGCTTTTGTTGGCATCATCAACTAATAGAGCAATTGCACCATCGCCGGTAACGTTACACGCAGTACCAAAGCTATCTTGTGCCATATAAAGAGCAATCATTAGTGCTACCGCAGTTTCACCAAAGCCAAGCATTGAGCCAAGTAAACCTACAGCCGACATCACCGCACCGCCAGGCACACCGGGCGCAGCCAACATTACGATACCGAGCATCAAAATGAACGGCAAAATAGTGATGAACGATGGTACCGCTAGTGAACCATGCAACACCATAACGGCTACGGTGCAGCTTACGATAGTAATGGTAGAGCCCGCTAAGTGCGTGGTAGCGCAAAGAGGCACCGTGAAATTAGCTATATCATCATCAACATTATTATTTTTTGCACACTGTAGCGTTACAGGAATAGTGGCGGCGCTCGACATGGTGCCCAAAGCCGTGAAGTAAGCAGGCAACATGTTTTTAATCAGCTTTAAGGGTGAAGCGCCTGCTTTGATTCCGGCAATCACAAACATTGTAACGATGTAAACCCAATGCAGGGATACCGCCAGAATTAGAATCACACCGAAGGTTTTCAGGGTTTCAAATACAGTGCCCGCAGCGGCCATTTCCGCAAATACACCGGCAATGTAAAACGGTAGTAATGGAATAATTATCTTCACTAGTAGTAGCTCGATAATATCGCGGCCCTGATCGGATAATGATTTCAGCGTTTTTGCACCAGTAGCGGCAATACCTAAGCCTAAGATAAAGGCTAAGGTGAGTGCTGTCATTACGCTAAATACCGGCGGGATATCAAGGGTAATAAAGGGTTCAAGGATAACCCCCGTAAGCCCAACAACATCGGTATTTTCGGTAGCTAACATGGGCACAACTAAAGCTGCCGCGAAAAAGGCCACTACACCGGCGATTATCGTTGATAAATAGGCTATCCCCAACGTTCTGCCGAGTAACTTACCGGAATTGTTGGGTAAGCTTGCAATACCGCTGGTGATAAAGAATAGAATCAGAAGAGGAATGGTAAAGAAAAGCAATTGCCCAAACATTACTTTGAATGTTAGCAGTAATTGCGTAAACCAATGTGGTGCGTATAGCCCGATAAAGCTACCAACCACAATACCGGCGATGAGTTTAAAGATAAGGCCCATAATCTGTTCTCGTTGTTGTTTTTAGTGGGGGCGCCAAGGCGCCTGTTTGTTTTATGCTGATACTTTAACGCGAGCAAGAGCATAGCACAAAAAGAAAAGTGTAGAGGTTGGTGCAGCGTTGGCTAACGAGTTCGCTGTTTAACTAGAGATTCCGCAACAAAACGCGCACCAGCGTTTATGCCCTGGTTGTAGCCCATATTTAAGGCATCAATATCCATGGTAAAGCGGCTCACCGGAAAATTTGAGGGCGGCGATATGATATTGAGTTGCAAATCTACCGGAGGATTGGCAATGAAATCTAGTGCTAGATTGTATTGATCGTTACGGGCGGTAACAGCAGCAAAAAGCGCTGGGTGATCGGCAAATAACGGCTTTAATAAGTTAGGAAAGCGCGCCCGCTTCTTTTTAAAACCTAAAGGTTGCGATAACAATACTGTTATATTTCGAGCGCCTTGCTCGTAAGCCCGAATAACCGGAATTGAATCAGCTAAACCACCATCTGTCATGGGCTCTTCATCAACTGGCGGGAATTCCCGAAATACCACCGGCATGGCACACGAAGCTGGAAACAATATATTCATATTGTGTTCATTTACTAGGTAATAACATGCCTTTCCAGTAACAACGCTAGTGGTTACTACCGTAAGTGGAATACCTCGATTTAGAAACTGTTGAATATTCAATGGCACTTCTTCAAAGGAAGTATGCCAAAGCCAACTTACATCACAAAAATGACCGCCTTTCAGATAGCGGCGAATATTCATAAATTCTTCACGGCGGGCGTAATCGGTAATTACTTCATAAGAACGCTTGTGATTACCAGCAAGATAGCCAATTAAGTTTGTGGAACCGGCCGAAACACCAATGGCTGAATCGAACGGATAAAATTCTTCCCTAATAAAGGCATCGAGCACACCGGAAGCAAAAATACCGCGCATAGCACCGCCTTCAACTACAAGGGTGTGGTGCTCGGAATCGTGAACTGCATCAAAACTGTTATGTTGCATTCGCTATTTCCCGATACAAAAACTACTAAATATCTTGCCGAGTAAATCATCGGAGGTGAATGCGCCGGTGATTTCGTTTAGGTGGTGTTGCACTAGGCGAAGCTCTTCAGCTAGAAGCTCACCGGCTTGGTAAACTTCGAGTTGTTCTTGTCCGGAAAGTAGATGTGCTTTTGCGCGGGCGATTGCATCGAGGTGGCGGCGGCGTGCCATAAAGCCGCCTTCCATGTTTTCGTTGAAGCCCATACACGATTTTAAATGTTCGCGCAAAAACTCAATGCCTTCGCCAGTAGAGGCGCATAGTGAAACAACGGGAATGCCATTGATCTCGCGAAAACCTGGCTGCTCGGCGGTTAAATCAACCTTGTTTCGAATCACACTGAAGGGCAGGTTTTCCGGTAACCGAGCAAAAAATTCGGGCCAAATATCATCGGGGTGCACCGCGTTAGTTTCGGTGCTATCCACCATAAATAATACGCGATCGGCTTGTTCTATTTCGGCCCATGCGCGCTCGATGCCTATTTGTTCTACTTTATCGGGGCTTTCGCGTAGGCCTGCGGTATCGATAATATGTAATGGCATGCCATCGATTTGAATGTGCTCGCGCAAAACATCGCGCGTGGTGCCTGCTATATCGGTAACTATCGCCGATTCACGGCCTGCGAGCTCATTTAACAAGCTCGATTTCCCAGCATTTGGGCGGCCAGCAATTACCACCCGCATACCTTCGCGTAGCAACGAACCTTGCTTTGCTTGCGTTTCAACTTTGGCTAACGAACTAATGATTTCATTCAAATCGCCCGCTACTTTGCCATCGCTAAGAAAATCTACTTCCTCTTCCGGAAAATCAATCGCGGCCTCTACATACATGCGCAGGTGAATAACCGCATCTACCAGTTGGTCGATTTTGTGCGAGAATTCGCCCTGTAAGCTCTGCAGTGCCATTCGTGCAGCTTGTTCCGATGTAGTATCGATTAAATCAGCAATAGCCTCTGCTTGCGCTAAATCGAGCTTATCGTTCATAAACGCGCGTTCGCTAAATTCACCAGGGCGCGCTAAGCGTGCGTGATTCGTAGCAAGAATTGCTTTAATGAGCATATCAATAACCACCGGGCCGCCGTGGCCTTGTAGTTCTAGAATATCTTCACCGGTAAACGAATTCGGCCCTTGGAAAAACAGCGCTATGCCTTGATCAAGAAGTTCGCCGGCAGTGTTCTTAAACGCGGTGTAATCGGCATACCGTGCTTTTGGGCAATGGCCAAGAATGATGAGGGCAATATCTTTCGCTGCTGGGCCACTTACCCGCACAATACCTACACCACCTTTACCCGGCGGGGTGGCTTGCGCCACTATAGTATCGGTATCATGGTTTAATGTTGCTTCGTCAAGGTTATTGCTGGCGCTTGAATCAGGAGCCGAATTGGTCATGTTAGCCTCGAACAGGTAAAAGCAGAACGTATGGGCATATAATAGAGCAAAAAGCCGACAAAATCAGAGTATTCATGTAGGCGCATACATGCCACATGATTAATAAAAAACCACCATGGCTTTTTTACAGCAGCATGGTGGTTTTTAAACGCCCCCGAAAAGACGTTTAGGATATCGAATTAATTAACGAGCTTTTGCTTTACTCTTCTTTTCATCTTGTTTTTCAATTTGGCGGTAAATCCATGTCATTTGCGTAATTGAAATCAAGTTACTCACTAACCAGTAAAGTACTAAGCCGGCAGGGAAGAACAGGAAGAACACCGTAAAGATAATCGGCATAAACTGTAGAATCTTCTGCTGCATTGGGTCGGTTACAGGCGTTGGCTGTAAACGCTGCATTAGCCACATACTCGCACCCATTAATAATGGCAGGATGAAGTAAGGGTCGCGGCTCGATAAATCGTTAATCCATAGCATGAAATCGGCATGGCGAATTTCTGGGCTTTCTAATAGCACCCAGTAAAGCGCTAAGAAGATTGGTAATTGCAGTAACATAGGCAAACAACCACCAAGAGGATTCACTTTTTCCTCTTTATACATCTTCATCATGGCGGCCGACATCTTCTGCCGATCATCACCAATTCGCTCACGCATTTCTTTCATTTTCGGCGCGATTTTCCGCATTTTCGCCATGGAAACATATTGCGCTTTAGTAAGCGGATAAAGCAGTGATTTAATAATCACAGTAACTAAGATAATGGCTAAGCCCCAGTTAATAACAAAGCTTTGTAGCAATGATAGTAACCAATAAATAGGCTGTGCGAGCCACCATAAAAAGCCGTAATCAACAGTTAGGTTGAGGTGTTCAGCAAGCTCTTTTAAACGCGCCTGATCTTTCGGGCCCATATATAGTGCACTGCTGAGTTCTAAGCGTTCGCCAGGTGCAACTGTGTGCGCAGGGCCAATAAAACCAATCATACCTTCGCCAAGCGCATTATTGTTGGTATAAAGGCGGTTTGTTACTTCTTGATCGGGAACCCAAGCGGTTACAAAGTAATGTTCAAGCATCGCAACCCAACCTGCAGGGGTGTTGTTGCTTAATGCACTATCTTGAATATCGCTAAAGCTATACTTTTTGTAGCGATTGCTTTCAGCCGAGTAGGCTGCACCACGGTAAGTAGGCATGAACATACTATCGCGGCCGCCACCAAGCATGGTTTGCTTGAGCTGGCCGTACATGCTCATGGTTTTTGCACGTTCGCTGTTGTTCGTTACCGTATAATCAACGTGAACGGCATAATCGCCACGTTCGAAACTGTAGGTTTTCGTGATTTCGGTGCCATCTTCTTGCGTATATACTAATGGCACTACTAAAGTATCACCATTAAGTTCATAGCTACGCCGTTGCGCCGAATAAACTGGGCGTGAATCGGCACTATCAACGCCATCAGGGCCAATTAAACCACTTTGCGCGATGTGTAAGTTGCCTGGGCGCTGATAAAGAATAGTGTAGCGGCCTTCTTCACCTAAAGTTTCAGCGTGTTCGAGTAATTCTGATTTTATTAAATCACCACCGCGTAAACTTATTTCTACGCGCAATACATCGGTAGATACGATAATCGTATCGCCTTCAACTGCGGTAGTTTCAGTAGTGGGTGAAGCATTGTTATTGCCAGCTACAGGAATATCACCTGTTGCTTGCGGTACATCGTTGTTAGCTGCAGGTTCTGCTACTTGTGGAGCGGTAGTAGCATCGATACCTGGGGTGTTGCCACCTTTGAGTTGCCATTGTTGGAACATAAAAAATGATAGAACCAAAAGGGCAATAACCAGAATTGTACGTTGCGAATCCATAGTTACTTCTTCTCTCGTTGCGTTTCTTGGTGTTCGGTATCGCTAGGCGAACCGGGAACCGGATCAAAACCACCGGGATATCCCGGATGACACTTACTAATTCGTTTTATGGCGAGCCAGCTACCTTTACCTACACCATGCAGCTTTAGGGCTTCTTTGGTGTATTCGGAGCAAGTTGGATAAAACCGGCAACGCGGGCCCAACAGCGGGCTTATCACCAACTGGTAAACTCGAATTAATGCTACCATTACTTTAATAAGTATTGATTGCAGCGCTTGCCCAATTTTCGCCATAAATAATCCAATAACTCTCTGAGGGCTTGGTTATCTAATTTCATCACCCCAGGTTTAGCGATGACGATGATATCAAAGCCAGCCAGTTTATGCTGCTTTAAACGGTAGGTTTCACGAATGATTCTTTTTATGCGGTTACGATCAACGGCGCGCTTAGCATTTTTTTTGCTAACAGTAACACCCATGCGCGGGTGTTCCCGTTGATTAGGCTTGGCAAGAAACGTGAATTCGTTGCTTACAGCTTTAACAGGAGGATTATTGAAGACGTTTTGAAAGTCTGCGGGAGTTAACAGACGTAACTCCCGAGGGTATGTATACCGACTCACTCAGCAACCTGAGCTTTGCTTAACGAAGCGATTCGTTTAAGCAGCTAGTTGCTTACGTCCTTTTGCACGACGACGAGCAAGGACTTGACGCCCATTTTTA
The DNA here is from genome assembly GCF_000218785.1 of Idiomarina sp. A28L. GTDB lineage: Bacteria > Pseudomonadota > Gammaproteobacteria > Enterobacterales > Alteromonadaceae > Aliidiomarina. The sequence continues at coordinate 199,630 of NZ_AFPO01000007.1, read as the reverse complement.
GTTGCCATACGTGCACGGAAGCCATGAGTACGCTTGCGTTTTAATACACTTGGTTGAAATGTTCTTTTCATAGCTGTTCTTCCGTAGCTGATCTGAGTTCAAAATGAGCGCGGATTCTACCCATAAAAAGGATCGCTGTCAAATATAATCGCTAAAAAAGGCCTGTGGATAACTTTACATTTTCGGGGTCAAAATACTGGCGTACTACGGGTATTTTACGTAGAATGAAGAGTCGGGTTTGAGGTCGTCTGGAAGAACGATCAGGGCCTTGATCTGTAACGGGATCAGCGCATTGTATATGATCACGAACGGTGCGCAGGATTCGTGCGTTTTAAGCGCACGAATAATAAGAACTAATTCAATAAAATACAGGAGTAGATGGGGTGATCTGTGAGTAATTCACTGTGGAACGATTGCGCGGCGCGTTTACAAAACGAGCTGCCGGCACAACAGTTCAACACTTGGATTCGCCCATTGCAGGCTGATCTAGAGCAGAACACGCTATTCCTGTATGCGCCTAACACTTACGTGGTGGAATGGGTAAAAGATAAATATCTCAAGCAAATCATTACCTTTTTACGCAGTTCATCTGGAGAGCAAGCTCCGAACGTTGAATTGCGAGTGGGTGGTTCGCGCAAGCCAGCGCCTATAAATGGTGGTGCATCAACACCGGCAGCTGCGAATGGTACAGGCACCGCCTCGAACGCTTCGCAAGATACCAATAAACCTAACGAAAATTCTGCGGCTGCGAACGGCAATAGCAATGGCCGCCAACAATATACGCCGCAAGTATTAACTAATCCCATTGATCGGCCCATTTCGTTACAGCACAGTAATTTACAACCTACGTACACGTTCGATAACTTCGTGGAAGGCCGCTCGAATCAGTTAGCGCGTGCCGCGGCATCGCAGGTAGCTGAAAACCCGGGTAAGGCTTACAACCCGTTGTTTATATATGGCGGCACAGGTTTAGGTAAAACCCATTTATTGCATTCGATTGGTAATGGTATTTTGGCGAATAAGCCTGATGCGAAGGTATTTTATTTGCGAGCTGAACGTTTTGTGCAAGATATGGTGTATGCCATGAAGCACAATAAAATTGATAGCTTCAAAGAAAGTTACCGCAGTGTTGATGCGCTGCTAATTGATGATGTGCAATTCTTTGCTAAAAAAGATCATTTTCAAGATGAATTTTTCCATACGTTCAACTGGCTTCTTGAAGGGAATCAACAGGTTATATTAACCAGCGATGTTTACCCGAAGGAAATTGAGGGTGTGGATGAGCGTTTGAAATCACGCTTTGGTTGGGGGTTAACCGTAGCCATTGAGCCGCCAGAGTTACCTACACGTGTTGCTATTCTTGAGCGTAAAGCGGAAGAGCGGAAAACAAAATTACCACATGAAGTGGCCTTTTTTATCGCCAAGCGTTTACGCTCAAATGTTCGTGAACTTGAAGGCGCACTGAACCGTGTTATTGCCAACGTTACTTTAACCGGCCGCGATATCACTATCGATTTTGTGAAAGAAGCACTGCGCGATTTAATTGCGGCGCAAGAGCGCTTAGTAACCATCGATAATATTCAGCGCACCGTGGCCGAGTATTACAATATAAAGGTATCGGATTTAACCTCAAAACGGCGTACTCGCTCGGTGGCAAGGCCCAGGCAAGTTGCAATGGCGTTAGCGAAAGAGTTAACTAGCCATAGTTTGCCGGAAATTGGCGATGCCTTTGGTGGCCGCGATCACACTACGGTGCTGCACGCATGCCGTAAAGTAAAAGAGCTAATTGAATCGGATCACGAAATCCAAGAAGATTATCGCAACTTGAACCGAACGTTATCGGTTTGATGCTGCAGTTAACGAAATAATAATAAGGGGAGTTAGCCGCATGAAATTCACTATTAGTCGTGATGCCTTGCTCAAGCCGTTACAGGTCGTTAGCGGAGCAGTAGAGCGCCGGAATACGTTGCCAATTTTAAGTAATGTATTAATTCAAGTTACTGAAGATAGCCTGCGCATGACAGGAACCGATTTAGAAGTTGAATTGGTTTCTGAAATTGAATTGGAAGGCGCAACGCCTGGCGAAGTTACGGTGCCAGCGAAAAAGCTATTGGATATTGTGCGTTCGTTATCTGAAGGCGCGGATGTTAAATTTGAGGCTTCCGACGATAAAGTGGTAGTGCGGGCTTCCCGAAGCAGATTTACACTAAGTAGCTTGCCAGCTAGCGATTTCCCGAATATTGACGAATGGGAAAGTGAAATTCAAATTCAAATGGCGCAAGGCGATTTGAAAGATTTAATGGAAAAAACGCATTTTTCGATGGCGAACCAAGATGTTCGTTATTATTTGAACGGCATGCTGTTTGAAGTGAACGATGATGTGCTGCGCACGGTTGCTACCGATGGCCACCGTTTAGCGCTTTCGGCCGTTTCGTTAGAGCAAAGCGCGTTGCCGCACAAGCAAGTGATTGTTCCGCGTAAAGGGGTTTCTGAGCTTCTTCGCTTGTTAGGCGATGATGATGCTCCGGTATCACTCTCGCTAGGCCAGAACCATATTCGTGTAACTACCGGAAACATGACATTCACCAGTAAGTTGTTAGATGGGCGCTTCCCCGATTATCGCCGAGTGCTGCCACAAGGCGGTGATCGTATCGTAGTTGCGGATCGTGATTTACTGCGCCAATCCTGTGTGCGTGCTTCAATTCTATCGAACGAAAAATTCCGCGGTGTGCGTATGGCGCTCTCGCCAAACGAAGTTGTGCTTACGGCCAACAACCCAGAGCAAGAACAAGCAGAAGAACGCTTGGAAGTTGATTACTCGGGAGAATCGTTTGAAATTGGGTTTAACGTTACTTACTTGCAAGATGTGCTTAATGCAATTCAAGGCGAGCAGGTGAAGCTCACGTTGAGCGACCCAAATAGTAGTGCCATTGTTGAAGATAATGCCGATGATGGTGCCCTTTATGTTGTTATGCCAATGCGCCTGTAGGGCGCGTTGCGAAGTATATGCAATTAACCCAGCTTTCGATTTCGCATTTTCGTAATCTTGAAACGATAGCGCTAGAGCCGGCGGCTGGTATTAATATTATTGGTGGCGAGAACGGCAGCGGTAAAACTAGTATTTTAGAGGCGATATATAGCTTGGGTTTTGGGCGTTCGTTTCGAACCCATCAATCTCGCCAAGTAGTGCAAGATGAGAAAGATGCGTTTACATTGTTTGCAAGAGTACAATCTTCTTCAGCAGCAAAGGATGAACAGCTAAAAGTTGGCTTTCGTAGGCAGCGTAATGGCGATACGGAAATACGTATCAACGGTGAAAACGAACGTAAATTTAGCGCGCTTGCTAGGTTGATGCCGGTACAATTGATAACACCAGAGGGTGTAGCTTTAGTTACCGAAGGGCCCAAGCTTAGGCGGCAGTTTATGGATTGGGGTTTGTTCCATGTGGAACAATCGTATTATCCTAACTGGCTTACGTTTTCTCGATTATTAAAGCAGCGTAATGCGTTATTAAAACAACGTGTTTATGAAAGCCAAGGCGGCGCACTTTGGGATAAGCAATTAGCTGAGGCAGGTGAAGCGGTAACTACTGCGAGGCGGAGTTACTTAAACGGGTTGAATAGCCAACTGAATAGCTACTGCCAAACATTTTTGCCGCAGTATGAATTTGAATTTAAGTTGCTGCAGGGTTGGTCTGATGAACTGAGTTTGTTAGAAGCACTGAGCGATAAGTTAGAGCTAGATAAGCGCCAAGGTTTTACCAGTGTAGGCCCAAATAAAGCGGAATGGCAAATTCGGGCTGATGGAATAGATGCTCGTGAGCGATTATCACGAGGGCAACTAAAGTTATTGGTAGCAGCACTTCGCTTAGTGCAAAGTGCTGATTACTTCTCGCATCGTGGTGAGCCTTGTGTCATCTTAGTGGATGACCTTCCAGCTGAGCTCGATAGCGAAAATCAACAGAAATTCTGTGATGCATTAGTGCAGAGTGGAAGTCAGGTGTTTGTTACGGCAATACATCAAGAAGAACTTAAAAGCCGTTTTCAGAGCACCGAAGCCCGATTGTTCCACGTGGAACAGGGAACAATCAAAAATGATTAAACAGGAATAATTTATGTCAGCTAGTAACTACGATCAGTCGAATATTAAAGTTTTAAAAGGTTTAGACGCCGTTCGTAAGCGTCCGGGAATGTATATCGGTGATACCGATGATGGTACAGGCCTACACCACATGGTATTCGAGGTGGTGGATAACTCAATCGATGAAGCGCTAGCGGGCCACTGCAACGAGATCTATGTAACCATGCATACAGATGGTTCGGTTTCTGTGCGAGATGATGGCCGTGGTATTCCTGTTGATATGCACGAAGAAGAGGGCGTTTCTGCTGCTCAGGTAATCATGACCGTTCTTCATGCGGGTGGTAAGTTTGATGATAACTCTTATAAAGTTTCTGGTGGCTTGCACGGTGTAGGTGTTTCGGTTGTAAACGCGTTATCGCAAAAATTGCAGCTTACTATTCAACGTACCGGCAAAATCTGGAAACAAACCTATACTCATGGCAACCCAGATGCTGATATTGCAGCGGTAGGCGATACTGATAAAACCGGTACAGAAATTCGTTTCTGGCCAAGCCATGAAACCTTTACGCAAACAGAATTTCATTACGATATTTTAGCGAAGCGCGTTCGTGAGTTATCGTTCTTGAACTCCGGGGTTTCGATTCACCTTATTGATGAAAGTTCTGGCCGCCGCGACCACTACAAATATGATGGTGGTATAGCTGCCTTTGTAAGCTACCTAAATGATAAAAAATTACCGATTCACCCAAAAGTGTTTCAGTTTTCTATTGAGCGTGAAGATGGTATTTGCGTAGAAGTGGGTTTGCAGTGGAATGATTCATTCCAAGAGCACATTTACTGCTTCACCAACACGATTCCTCAGCGTGATGGTGGTACGCACATGGCTGGCTTCCGCTCCGCGCTCACGCGCACGCTGAATACCTATATGGAGCAAGAGGGTTATACCAAGAAGGCAAAAACAAGCGCAATTGGTGATGATGCTCGAGAAGGTTTAACCGCCGTTATCTCGGTTAAAGTTCCTGATCCTAAGTTTTCTTCGCAAACCAAAGATAAATTAGTTTCTTCAGAAGTGAAAACTGCGGTAGAGCAAGCAATGAATGAGCACTTAGCGAACTACCTGTTGGAAAACCCAACGGATGCTAAAGTGATTGTTCAAAAAATTATTGATGCAGCGCGTGCTCGTGAAGCTGCGCGGAAAGCTCGGGATATGACTCGTCGTAAAGGCGCTCTTGATTTAGCCGGCTTGCCCGGTAAGCTTGCAGATTGCCAAGAGAAAGATCCTGCACTTTCAGAACTTTATATTGTGGAGGGAGATTCTGCGGGCGGTTCTGCGAAACAGGGGCGTAACCGTAAGAACCAAGCAATTCTTCCACTAAAAGGTAAGATTCTTAACGTGGAGAAAGCGCGCTTCGATAAAATGCTTTCTTCACAAGAAGTAGCAACGCTGATTACAGCAATGGGTTGTGGTATCGGCCGTGATGAATACAATCCGGATAAAACTCGGTATCACCGCATAATTATCATGACAGATGCCGACGTGGATGGTTCGCACATTCGTACCTTGCTACTTACGTTCTTCTACCGCCAAATGCCGGAATTGATAGAGCGTGGGTATATCTATATTGCCCAGCCACCGCTTTATAAAGTGAAGAAAGGTAAGCAAGAGAACTATATTAAAGATGATCCAGGTTTAATTCAGTATTTAACTACGTTGGCACTCGACCGCGCTTCATTGCATGTAAATGCAGAAGCTCCAGGTATCGCCGGCGTGGCGCTTGAAAAGATGGTTCGAGATTATCAGTTCGCTATGGATACTATTCAGCGCCTGAGCCGTTTATTACCGAAGCACATGCTCGCGCGCTTGGTATATGCCGAACGCCTTACTCCAGAAAACATGAAAGATGAAGCTTATGTGAAAACATGGGCAGAGAACTTCACAAATGATTTGATGGATAAAGAAAAAGATTCGGCCTCTTATGAAGTGTTAGTTACTCATAATGAGGACCGTGGTGTTTATTTACCAACAATTCGCTTGCGCCGCCATGGTGTGTTTACGGATTACCCGTTAACTTATGAGTTCTTGGTTTCACGTGATTATGATCGCCTAGCTAATGTAGGTACTGATATTAATGGTTTAGTTGAAGATGGCGGGTATGTTCAACGGGGCGATAAAGTTCAGCCTGTTGAGGATTTCGTTGAAGCAATTGAATGGTTAATTAGCGAATCTAAACGCGGCCTTTATGTGCAACGCTACAAAGGGCTCGGAGAAATGAACCCTTCGCAATTGTGGGAAACTACAATGGACCCAGAATCACGCCGTATGTTGCAGGTAACGATTGAAGATGCGATTGGTGCAGATCAGTTATTCTCAACACTGATGGGTGATGATGTTGAACCGCGCCGTGCATTTATCGAAAGTAATGCACTAAAAGTAGCGAACTTAGATGTGTAATAGGTACTTGCGTAAAAGGTAATACCAAGGCTCGCGATTAGCGAGCCTTGAAAGGACTTTGCAAGAATGAGTTGCATGGGTAATTGCTAATAATGAAATAGTAAATAAAAGCCTGATTAAAGCGAAAGCTAGCTCAGGCTTTTTTGTGCGTGCTATTTTTCTGTTGATTGCGAGCCATGTGAAAAACGACTAATGAAATAATGGAACCGGGCGCAGCTAAGAAGGCATATAACACGGTAGCCAAAGATGCTGAATCAGTATGTATTTCTGGCTCTGGTTGGCTGGAAAAAAATAGCTGATAGATCAAATTGAAAATGAATACTAGTAAGAACGGCGCAAGCCCTGCGGTGAGCAAACCTAGCGCGTAATGTTTTAATTCTCCGGCGTTAACACCCACCCAAATACACACAGAAAAAGCAAAAATATAAACAAGAAAGGCCATAGTTGGTGTACCTCAGTGATTGATCTGTAGTGAACGCTTCGGAATTTATACGTTACTGGTATGAATAAAGGATATAAAAAAAGTGCAGTTAGCGAAATAACTAACTGCATTCTTCTTTCTGGTTCTTCTAGTTCTTCTGTTTCTTCTGGCCTGCCGTTTCTCTGAATAAGGCTCTTAAGCCTTCTTCTATTGAAGCAACGAAATATCAGCCACCTTTAAGAACTCGTTACGTAACTCGTTTAAAAGCGCCAAACGGTTATTACGCACTTTCATATCATCAGCATTTACCATCACTGAATCAAAGAACGTATCCACAGGCTCGCGAAGTGTTGCTAAAGCACTCAAAGCAGCGCTGTAATCGCCGTTTGTAGCTGCCAAGCTAACCGTATCACGGATATCAGTTAAAGCGGCGTAGAGCGCTATTTCGGCATCTTCGGCGAGTAAGGTTTTATCTACTGAGCCAATATCCCCTTCGGCTTTTGCAAGAATGTTACTCACGCGTTTGTTGGCTGCTGCCAGTGCTTCGGCTTGCGGGTTCGCACGGAACTCGGCCACTGCTTTTACGCGGTTATCAAAATCGAGTGCAATAGTAGGGCGGCGAGCCAACACGGCCTGAATAACATCAACACTTATGTTCTGTTCTTGATACCAGGCGCGAAAACGGCCGAGGAGGAAATCAACAACTTGCTCGTTAACTTCACTCGGGTTCTTGATAATTGAACCGTAACTCTTAACTGCGATATCCACTAAACTTACTAAATCGAGTGCGAGTTTCTTCTCAACCAAGATACGAATCATGCCGATTGCAGCACGGCGTAAACCGAATGGGTCACGATCGCCTTTTGGTGTTTGGCCAATTCCAAATATGCCAACTAAGGTATCGAGCTTATCCGCCAAGGCAACTGCACAACCTTCAGGTGAATTAGGCAATTCATCACCTGCAAAGCGCGGGCGGTAATGCGCCTCGATGGCTTGTGCGGTAACTTCAGATTCACCGTCGTTGCGCGCGTAATGCATTCCCATTACGCCCTGAACTTCCGGGAACTCCATAACCATTCCGGAAACTAAATCGGCTTTAGCCAATAACCCGGCGCGAGCCGCTGATTTTGAATCCGCACCTAAGGCATCAGCGATGGAGCCAGCATTTGCTTCAATACGCCGGGCTTTATCACCTACACTACCGAGCTCTTTTTGGAACAAAACAGAATCGAGTTTAGCTAAACGGTCCGCTAATTTAGTTTTCTTATCAGTATCAAAGAAGAACTGGGCATCAGCGAGGCGAGGGCGAATAACTTTTTCATTCCCGGAAACCACTTGAGCTGAATCTTTGCTTTGAATGTTCGTGATAAAAATAAAGCGCGGAAGTAAGTTACCGTTGCTATCGATAAGCGGAAAATAGCGTTGGTCATCTTTCATGGTGTATATCAAAGCTTCTTTAGGAACTGATAAAAAGGCTTCACTAAAGCCCGCTACGAGAGCCACCGGAAATTCAACTAATGAGGCTACTTCATCGATAAGATCTTCATCCCACACTGGAATGCCATTTTCCGCAGCTGCAAGATCGATAACTGCCTGTTGTATCGTTTCGCGCCGTTCCGCGAAATCTGCAATTACCCAGCCTTCTCTTAAGGTTTCGGCATATTCACTGGCGTGGTTAACGGTTAAATCGTCTGGGTGATGAAAACGATGCCCGGTCACCTTATTGTTGCTTGTAATACCAAACAGGTTTGCAGGCAAAACATCGCCGCCGAGCAAAACTGTAAGGCGATGAAGAGGGCGTATAAAGTGATAATCACCTGAGCCCCAACGCATGGTTTTCGGAATCGGAAGTTGTTTCGCGGCCACTTCCAACATGCCTTGTACTAATTCGCTTAATTGCTTGCCTGGCACAGTGGCGTTATACATCAACCATTCGCCCTTATCTGTTTTCAGGCGATCGGCTTGGTCTACGGTAATGCCCATACCACGCGCCCAGCCCTGCGCTGCTTTTGTGGCGTTGCCTTCGGCATCAAACGCGGCTGCAACTGCCGGGCCGCGTTTTTCCACAACCTCGTCGGCTTGAGCCGTTTCAACATTGCTTACCAGAACGGCAAGGCGGCGCGGAGAAGCAAACGAACGCACGGTAGCGAAGCTTAAACGCGCTTCTTCCAATTGGCTAACAATGCTGTTGCTGAAGCTTTCACTCAAGCTCTTCAATGATTTTGGTGGCAGCTCTTCGGTGCCAAGCTCGATCAGTAAATCGTTTTTCTGATGCATGCTATGTTCCTTTTTTGCTGCTTTGGTATTGTGCTATCGCTGCTTTAGCAAGCTCTGGCTCAGCCAGTGGAAAGCCCAGTTCTGCGCGAGTAGCGTAGTAAACTTCGGCACATGCTTTGGCCATTGTGCGCACCCGCAAGATATAGCGCTGGCGTTCAGTTACCGATATTGCTTGGCGTGCATCTAACAAGTTGAACGCATGCGAGGCGCGCATTACTTGTTCGTATGCGGGAAGCGCTAAGCCATTTGCAATTAACAACTCGCATTCTTTTTCGCAAGAATCAAAGCGGCTAAATAGCACCTGTACGTCTGCATATTGGAAGTTGTAAGTCGATTGCTCAACTTCGTTTTGATGAAATACATCGCGATAGTATATGGTTCCGCGCGGGCCGGTTGTCCAAACGAGATCGTAAATGCTATCAACACCCTGAATGTACATTGCGAGCCGTTCGAGCCCATAAGTGATTTCACCGGAAACCGGCTTGCATTCAATGCCACCCACTTGCTGGAAATACGTGAATTGGGTTACTTCCATTCCGTTAAGCCAAACTTCCCAACCTAAACCCCAAGCACCAAGTGTTGGCGATTCCCAGTTATCTTCTACGAAGCGAATATCATGTACTAACGGATCGAAGCCCAGTAGCTTTAACGACCCTAAGTAAAGCTCTTGAATATCGGAGGGCGAAGGCTTCATGATCACTTGGAATTGATAATAGTGTTGCAAGCGATTTGGATTCTCACCGTAGCGGCCATCAGTAGGGCGGCGGCACGGTTGTACATAAGCAAAGCTTGCTGGCTCTGGGCCAAGCGAACGCAAGAATGTCATTGGGTGGAATGTGCCAGCGCCAACTTCCATATCGAGTGGCTGCACAATAGCGCAACCTTGTTGGGCCCAATAATCTTGCAAGGCAAGAATAAGGCCTTGAAACGTTTTTACATCAAATTTTTCCATGGGATTTCCACTTAATTCGGCCGAATGTACGCTAACTCTATTTCTAGCGATGTGGGTTTATGTGATTATACCCTGAGCAAACCACCAATTTATAGGGAGAAACGCTATGGATCGAAGCAAATCGCAAATTAATCGCTGCCCTTGGTGTGGTAATGCCGAAGATTACCAAGAATACCACGATAAAGTGTGGGGTAAGCCTGTATACAACAGCCATGAACTCTTTGCCAAGCTTTGCCTTGATGGCCAACAAGCCGGGTTGAGTTGGATTACCATTTTACGGAAGCAGGCAGGCTACGAGCAAGCGTTCCTCAATCTTAATCCAGAAGCATTAAGTGACATAAAAGGCGATAAACGGCTGCGCTTTATCGAAACCCAAATGCAGAACAAAGATATTGTTCGTAACCGACTAAAAATTGAATCAATATTCCGCAACGCTGATGGATATATGAGTTTGGTGGATCAAGAAAAGGACTTCAGCGAGTTTCTCTGGAGTTTTGTCGGCGGTGAACCGATTATAAATTCTCCGGAAAAATTTACCGATGTACCAACCAGCACAACAGAATCAGAAGCGATGTCGAAGGCACTAAAGAAAGCGGGATTTAATTTTGTTGGGCCCACGATAGTGTATGCATTTATGCAGGCGGTTGGGATGGTTAACGACCATCTGGTTGATTGTGATTTCCGTAATGTGAAATAGTGTTCCATGTGGAACATGCTCAATATGTTAGTTTCGATTATGGGAGATTAACAATTTGAATAGGGAACATTCGTAATGAAAAAATATGGTTCTATAGATCGAGCGTTAACGCTGGTAATAACGGTAATACTATTAAGCGGATGCACTGGTATAGTTGAAAAACGTATTTTGACCACCACCCCTGTAGTAACAGGATTGGGCGATTTAAATGCATATTATTCAGCAAACCGATTTGAATTTTGCTCAACGAGCTTCAGTTCAGTGAATAGCGCAAAGCCACAAGGATGTTTAACCTACTATGATTTAGCCGATTTCAAAGTGGAGCATGACGGTGAACTCATAAATATTACCGAGCAAAATTTTACCTTTACGAACACAAGTAGCCAAACTGATTCTGCAAGTAATGTGGGCAATCAAACCAACAACGAAGAAGAGCTAACTAGCAAAAACAAAGCCAATTTTTCCCTAAATGAGCGCATAGAATTTAAGTTCCCAGAGCTTGCAGATAATGCGCCTATTGCGGTTATTTCACCGGGGTATGGATTGCAAGCAACGCAGACCATTTCACCTTGGGCAACATGGTTCCGCCACATGGGGATTCAACCAATTGTGTTGCCGGGCCCTACAGAATACCAGCCAATGCAATTTGGCTTGAATCATGCCGCTATTGTTGCCGAATTATTGAAATCTGAATATCCTGATCGGCCCATTATTTTGTTGGGCTTTTCCATGGGGGTGTTATCAGCAACGGAAATCGAAAGAGAACTCATAGAAGCCGATATTCAGCCGGCGGCTTTGATGCTTGTAGCACCGATGAATAACTTTCGTGAACATGCCACAAGTGTTTTTTCGCAGGTGAAAGCACAAGATTGGCGTGTACGTTGGTTTATTTCTGATGAGCGATTTTCAACTGCGCTGGAACGAGTTATTGTAGCAAGCGAAGTAAATGAGCAAGCACTCGATTTTTATAAACGCATATCCGAGGCTTCAACGCCTATGGTTATAGCGGCTTCAGAAGTAGATGATATTGTAGATTATGAAAAACTCCGAGCAGGCTTCAATCTGAAGGAAGAGGAACGGGTGCAGCTTTCGCCATATCCAGATCATCCAGAATTTCTTGTTTCGCTTGAGCCTTTCACCGATATTGAGGCGCAGCTTATAACGGTGCCGCGCCTCAATCATGTAGGTATGTATCTATTGTTGCGGGCTCTAAGAACGCCCTTACAAGAATGGCTATCTACGCACGTAGAGCTTACGTTCGCGCCAGAGCCCGAGTATCCCAAACACAGCGAAGGCGAGACCGAAGCCTTGTAATAGGCCATTGATCGGCCTATGCACTATGAACGTTTGGCTAATTCAAGCTCATTTCGCCGTTGTTTTAGTCGTTCTCCGAGAGTCATTTTGTTATCCTCATATTATTAATATTATCCGCATCGGTTGTGCAGCCCGATTTCCATTGCGGTGAGGGTATTCTTCTTCATGCATTGTGGCATAAGAAGATGAATAAAAGGGAATATATAAGAAATGTTACGAATAGAAGCAGTTAATTACGAAAACTCGGAACATGCGGCGGCATTAATTGAGCTGTTGGATCATTATGCTCAAGACCCGATGGGGGGTGGTGAAGCACTTCCGGCAGCCACTAAAGCGCAGCTTATTTCTGAGATGGCCGCTCGGCCGACCGTGTATAGCTTTATTGCTTGGCACGAAACAGATGGACCTGTGGGTTTAATCAATTGTGTTGAGGGTTTTTCAACCTTTGCTGCGAAGCCAGTATGCAACTTGCATGATATTGCGGTTCGTGATGGCTATCGGGGGCAGAATATTGGCCAGAAGCTTATTGCTGCTGCAGCCGAAAAAGCAAAGCAGCGGGGTTGTGTGAAGTTAACCCTAGAAGTACTTAGCGGCAACGAACCAGCTCGCTTAGCCTATTTGAAGTTTGGTTTTAAACCTTATCAGCTGGATCCTGAAATGGGCCAAGCTGAATTTTGGGAGTTTAAGCTTTAAGTTAAGATCAAGCTCTCGCTAAGGTAAGAGCCGGTTCAACCGGCCGCTATTTGTTCCACATAGAACATAGGTGTTCCACATGGAACATAAGATCACAAGCCTTTCTGAACTAGATATCGGTAGGGCATTTCATCAATTTGTTGGGCTAACAACTGATGATCCATAAAACGACAGAACGATGGTATATCGCGAGTTGTTGCAGGATCATCGGCTAAAACTAGAAGTGTTTCACCGTTTTCCATCTGCCGAATCTTGCCGCGAATCAACATCACTGGCTCTGGGCAACGTAAGCCTTGTGTATCCAGCTGATAATCAGCGTTACTGAACGGCGCCATGATCTACCTCTATAATTCAAAACCCGAAACGAACAACAATATGGGTAGTATAGGCTTAAGCAACCCATAAAAAAATCCCGCCAGGGCAAAAAGCATGGCGGGATTTTTATTATGTATATCGTTTATCGATATACAGATTTTCAGCTCGCTATATAAGCGTTAAACACGCTCGTAAATGGTAGCGATACCTTGGCCCAAGCCGATACACATGGTAGCTAAACCAAGCGTTGCATCTTTTTGTTCCATCAGGTTAATTAAGCTTGTGCTGATGCGTGCGCCCGAACACCCTAGAGGATGGCCAAGTGCAATAGCACCACCGTGCAAGTTAACCTGTGTATCCATCTTATCTTCCATCTTCAAGCCACGCATTACTGCAAGTGCTTGTGCAGCAAAGGCTTCGTTCAGCTCGAATAAATCGATATCTGCTAAGCTTAAGCCAGCGCGTTTAAGCGCTTTTTCAGTAGCAGGAACTGGGCCGTAACCCATGATAGAAGGATCGCAGCCGGCAATTGCCATGGAACGAATACGAACGCGCGGGGTTAAACCGAGCTGCTTCGCACGCTCTGCTGACATAATCAAGGTTGCCGCCGCACCATCTGAAATAGCAGATGAAGTACCAGCTGTTACCGTACCATTTGCCGGATCAAACACTGGGCGTAAGCCAGCAAGGGCTTCTTCAGTTGTTTCTGGGCGAATTACTTCATCGTGCTTAAAGCGTTTCAATACACCATGCTCATCGTGGCCGTTGATAGCATATATTTCGTTATCAAACTCACCATTCAAGGTTGCTTCATGAGCTAAACGATGTGAGCGGGCACCAAAGGAATCTTGTTGTTCACGAGTAATGCCAAACTTCTTACCCAAAAGCTCAGCGGTTAAGCCCATAGAGCCAGCTGCTTTTGCTACCGACATATTCAAGCCTGGGTGGAAATCAACACCGTGCATCATGGGCACGTGGCCCATGTGCTCAACGCCACCGGCGATAAAGATATCACCATTGCCAGTTTGAATGGCACGCGTTGCATCGTGAATAGCCTGCATAGAAGAGCCACACAAGCGGTTTACGGTAACCGCACCTACCTGATGTGGAATGCCAGCAAGCAGGGCGCTGTTGCGCGCTACGTTGAAGCCTTGTTCTAGAGTTTGTTGTACACAGCCCCAGTAAATATCTTCCAATTCGTTTGGATCAACATTTGGGTTGCGTGCTAATAAACCTTTCATCAATTCTGCTGATAAATCTTCAGCCCGCACATTGCGGAATGCACCGCCTTTTGAACGGCCCATTGGGGTACGAATTGCATCTACAATAACGACGTCTTTCATAACATTCTCCGTTCGTGGTTAGCTTTTAAAATAAGTGCCGCCGGTTTTCGCTTTCTCGCGTAAACCATCAGTTACTTGATAAATTTCACCGAGATCTGCGTACTTATCGGCTAACTCAACAAATTTCTCTAAACCTAGTGTTTCTAAATAACGGAACGCACCACCGCGGAATGGAGGGAAACCTAAACCGTAGATTAAAGCGATATCTGCTTCTTCCGCAGAATCAACAATGCCTTCTTCTACGCAGCGCACCATTTCGTTAACCATTGGAATCATGCAGCGTGCAATAATTTCTTCTTTCTCGGCACTAGCCGATTTCTTGCCAATGATGTCGTATACATCTGGGTTTACCACTTTCTGTGGGCGCCCACGTTTATCTACGCTGTACTCGTAGAAGCCTTTGCCATTTTTCTGGCCATAACGCTCTGCAGCTGCCAATTTCGCAATCGCACCGTTATCATCGCGAGCCATACGTGTTGGGAAGCCTTCAGCCATTACGTTGGTGGCGTGATCGGCAGTATCCATACCCACAACATCACATAAATATGCAGGGCCCATTGGCCAGCCAAATTCTTTTTCCATTACTTTATCGATACCTGTGAAATCGATATCGTCGTCGAGCAATTTACTGAAGCCAGCAAAGTAAGGGAATAATACGCGGTTAACTAAGAAGCCCGGGCAATCGTTTACCACAATTGCGGTTTTGCCCATTTGCAATGCATAAGCCGTTACGGCTGCAATGGTTTCATCAGAAGTGTGCTTACCACGAATGATTTCTACCAACGGCATTTTGTGCACTGGGTTAAAGAAGTGCATGCCACAGAAGCGGCTTGGATCTTCTAGGCTTTCGGCTAACTTATCGATAGAAATGGTAGAAGTGTTCGATGTGATAATTGCATCTTTAGCCACTACTTTTTCTACTTCAGCGAGCACCGAAGCTTTAATTTTTGGATTCTCTACAACCGCTTCTACAATAATATCTACATCAGCCAGTTCGCTGTTGTTCAGTGTAGGGGTGATTGAGGTGAGGGTTTTTGCAACAAGTTTCTGGCTAATCTTGCCACGCTCAAGCGCTTTACCAAGAATCTTTGAGGCTTCGTTCAAGCCTAAATCAAGCGCATCACGGCGAATATCTTTCATTACTACCGGAACGCCACGCGAGGCTGATTGGTAAGCAATACCGCCACCCATGATACCGGCGCCTAAAACACCGGCACGGCTAATTTTCTTCGTGGCTGATTTTGCTACTTTCTTGCTCTTACCTTTAACGAGCTGATCAGCAAGGAAAATACCAACTTGAGCTCGGGCAGCATCGGTTTGCGTTAACTTAACGAATAACTCATTCTCAATGTTAAGCGCAGCTTCACGGCCTTCACCAGCACCACGCTCAACAACTTCTAAAGCAGCATGTGGTGAAGGGTAATGCTTACCAGCTTTCGCCCAAATCATGCCTTTAGCGGTGCTAAACGACATTAATTTTTCGGTATCATTTGCTTTCAATGCTTCAAGTTTCGGTTGACGCTTCGCTTTCCAATCGAGCTCGCCGGCGATGGCATCACGCAACATGCTTAATGCACCTTCTTTTAAGCGATCACTACTCGTTACTGCATCAACTAAACCTACCGCAAGCGCTTTTTCAGGCTTATGGTTCATACCGGTAGTAATGGCTTCTAATGCGTTATCAGGGCCAATAACTCTCGGTAAACGCACAGTACCGCCAAAACCCGGAATTAATCCGAGTTTTACTTCCGGTAAACCAATAACTGCAGTTTCATCAACAATACGGTAATCACAGGCTAAAATAGCTTCACAGCCACCGCCTAATGCAAAACCATTTACTGCCGCAATACTTGGTACCGGTAAATCTTCGAGCTTATCAAATACGCGGGAAGCCTTATGAACCCATGTTTTAGTTTTTTCTAAATCAGCAAATAGGGTGAGGAATTCGGTGATATCGGCACCAACAATAAATGTTGGCTTGGCACTACGCACCAATACACCACGCAAATCATTGTTGCCGGTTAGCGCATCGAGCGCTTCGCTGAATTCGGTTAATGTTTTTTCATCAAATTTGTTGACTGAACCCGGGGCATCGAAGGTAATTTCGGCAATGCCTGGTTCGATAAAATCAACGTGAAGGTTATCACCTTTGTAGATCATCTTTGGTCTCCCGACTAGTGAGCAGAGTAAATCTCTACTAACACTCAAGTGGCTACTTGCGTGCTACAATTCTTATGTAGTGTATTGCATAGTTTCTTTGGCAAAATTAATCAGCTTTCGTTCCAAACGAAAGGTTTTCACCTTAGATTAACTATTACACGTAAATATTATATCTGCGATGGTTACAATGAACGTACACAAGAGTATGGTAAAAAATTCGCGACTAATCATCCCACAACCGCAACGAAAATTAAACACCCGTTTGAAAGTAACCTGCGAGTAAATTAGGAAGTAATGGCAAACAGAAGCTTTATAGAGAGGAAATGGAAGGGCGCATCACTTTTTGGCGTCTTTACAGCCAGTGTTTTTGCGATGCAAGCTGCTTCGGCAAGCGCCTTTGAAATTGCCGTGGATGAAGGCTTGCCTTGGATTCCGCTTGAGCAAGTACAAAAAGATAATGCCGAACCGAAGTTTCCAAGTTTGCGAACAGGGCCGGTATCAGCACTGTTGGGCTTAGTGCAAGAACAAGACAATCCGGAAGTTAATTCGGCTGAGCTAGAATCGGGTATGCAGCTATTGGTGAAACCTTGGGGTATTTTAGTGGATGCGAAGCTCGAAGCGCAACGCCAAGCATTTCTTGATATCGACGCGATGATAAACCGGCGGGAGTTCACAAAAGCGCAAGAGGCGATGCTCGAAATTACTGATTACCCGTTATTCCCTTATCTTGAAGGCGCATTACTCGAAAACAATATTCGCATGGCGAACGAAGCGGTTATTACTGAATTCCTTGCGGAGCATGGAGGATTACCTGTTGCGCGTTCACTGCGCACTAACTGGCTGCAATTATTGCGTGGCAACAATGATGCCGAGCGTTTTTTACGTGATTACCAACCGCAATCCTCGTTAGTTTTGCAATGCCAAGCACTGCGCTATCGGTATCGCCAATTGGAAACACAATCGTTAGATGAACAAAGCCTATTTTGGCAAGATGTTACTCGCTTTTGGACCCACGGTGAGAGCTTGCCTTCGGCTTGTGATAGTCTTTTTAGAATTTGGGCCGATGCAGGCTATAGAACGGAAGAGGTAGTGTGGCAGCGTATTCAAATGGCGCAGAATGCGCAGCAAAACTCATTAGTGCGCTATCTGAGCCGTTTTTTATCGGAAGAAAAACAAGATTTGCTCAGTTTGCAGCGCAGAGTTCGCGCAAATGCACGAGTAATACAGCGCTTTCATGAGTTTAGTGAACAGCATGAGCTTATTCAAAGTATGGTGCTCGATGCACTTTCGCGCCTGCGTTGGAATGATCACTGGGGCACGATAAACGCTTGGGAACATTATCAAACCATACATTCATTTAGCGCCGCTCAAACTCAAGCAATGAATGCTGATATTGCTGTTACGCTCGCATTACGGGGTGAACCCGAGGCTATAGAATGGTTCCAGCGGCTGCCTATTGCGGCGATGTCGAATTCTGTTCGGCAGTGGTATTTAGCCAGCTTATTGCAGCAAAAGCGTTTTGATTTGATTAATGAATTTGTATTAGCTTTACCAAGTGCTGCACAACAAGAGCCACAGTGGTTGTATTGGCGAGGAAGAGCCTTAGCTGAATTAGGCCTGTTGGAAGATTCTACTGAGTTATTGGTAAATGCAGCACAAAGCCGCAATTATTATGGTTTTATGGCGAGCGCGAGAATGTCGTTACCGGCGAACTTGCAGAATGAAAGCACTACGTTAGTGGTGGCAAAATTACGCGAAATAAGCCTGCGGGGCGAGGCTATGCGAGCTCGGGAACTATTACATCATGGGCGGCTGCTGGATGCGCGGCGAGAATGGAATGTTTTGCGTGCTCGCGCACCTGCTGATGAACAAGTATTAATTGCTGTGTTAGCTTCGGAATGGGGTTGGCACGATCAAGCTATTTTCGGCTTAGCCGGCACTTCTGGTGTGAATGATGTAATGCGTAGGTTTCCACTTGCTTTTGCACCCTTGTTACTTGGGCAATCGGAATCAGCAAATATCGATCCAGCATGGGCGTTTGCTATTGCGCGCCGAGAAAGCTCGTTTCAGCCCGATGCGGTTTCTCCTGTGGGCGCGCGAGGCTTGATGCAAGTAATGCCAGCAACCGCTGATTATATTAATCGGCGAAGCCCATCTTCTGCTAGTTCCAGAGGCGGCCGCTTTAGGCTTGATGTGCCCGAAGATAACGTAAGAATGGGTACGCAGTATTTAGCTGAATTGCATCATCGTTTCGATGGTAATTGGCTACTCGCAACGGCAGCTTACAACGCAGGTAGCAACCGAGTTCGAGAATGGATACCCGGAGAGCCAATGCCTGCTGATTTATGGATAGAATTGATTCCGTACCAAGAAACGCGCGATTATGTAAAAGCGGTGCTTGCGTATCAGCAAATTTATGCCATGTTGCTGGGAAATAATGCTAATGTATTACGGCCTTTAGTGCGCATGCAGGTAAGCACTAGCGGCTAAAGCTAACATCAAAACTAATAATAACTTCAGCCGAAGAAAGGGCTTTTCATGCAAGTACGCACAATTCTGCGGATCCTTGGCCTACTTATCGCTATTTTTAGCGTTACTTTATTGCCTCCGGCAGCGTTAGCCTATTTCTATGAAGATGGTGGCGGCTGGGCGTTTTTGCTCGCTTTTCTATTAAGCCTCACAATTGGCATATTAGTTTGGTACCCAAACCGTGATAAACGGCAGGAACTGAAAACCCGTGAAGGCTTTGTTATTGTTGTTATGTTTTGGGTGGTTTTGGGCTCGGTAGGTGCAATTCCATTCTGGATGCCAGATGCCTATTCGTTAAGCTTCACCGATTCAATGTTTGAATCGTTCTCCGCATTAACCACTACAGGCGCAACGGTACTTACCGGTATCGATGAATTACCCCACGCATATCGTTTTTACCGCCAACAACTGCAATGGCTAGGTGGTATGGGGATTATCGTATTAGCGGTGGCAATATTGCCTTTGTTGGGTATTGGTGGCATTCAGCTCTATCGCGCTGAAATGCCAGGGCCAATGAAAGATTCCAAAATGACCCCGCGCATTGCTGATACAGCCAAGCAGTTATGGTTTATCTATCTAGGAATCACCATTGCCTGTGCGCTTGCATATTGGGCAGCAGGCATGACTCCGTTTAATGCTATTGGCCATGCGTTTTCTACCGTAGCTATCGGCGGCTTTTCAACACACGATGCCAGTATGGGTTACTACGATAACCCGGTAATTCATATGATCTGTGTGTTGTTTTTGCTCATTGCTGCGGTTAATTTCGCCCTTCATTTCGCGGCTTTTCCGCGCATGTATAGCCGCCGAGTAGATGGTAAGAACCGCCGAGATTGGACTAGAGGTTCATTACTTACTTATAGTAAAGATCCAGAATTTCGAGCCTTGATGGGAATTCAGTTTGTTTTAATGGCAATCGTTGTTATCACGCTATTAAGCCAGCGCTGGCACGCGGATTGGACAGATTCACTATTCCACGGTATTTTTCAAGCAGTATCTATTGCGACTACGGCAGGTTTTACTACCGAAAGCTATATAACCTGGCCATTGTTTTTGCCTGTGTTGTTGATTTTCGCCAGCTTCATTGGCGGCAGCGCGGGCTCAACGGGTGGTGGTTTAAAAGTAATTCGGGTGCTATTGCTATACCGCCAAGGTAAGCGTGAAATTGATAGATTGATACATCCGAAAGGGGTGTTTACCGTAAAGTGGGGCGATAAAGCCTTGCCAGATCGGGTGGTGCAGGCGGTGTGGGGGTTCTTTGCAACCTATGCTTTGTTGTTTGTAATCATTATGCTTTTATTTATAGCTACTGGCCTTGATGATTACTCCGCCTTTGGCGCTACGGCAGCTACATTAAATAACTTAGGCCCAGGCCTTGGCGAGGTAGCATCTAATTTCACCACCGTATCCGATGCAGGCAAATGGATAGCTATTCTTTCCATGCTGTTCGGGCGATTGGAGATTTTCACGCTACTGGTGTTATTCACCCCGGCATTTTGGAAACACTAATGGGTTTGGATTAGTGTTTCCACGGAGTTGCAAGAATTAAGTATCTAAAAATATAGCGCGCCAGGCGCAAATAACCGTTCAATTTCACTCACATATTTCTTATCAACCAAGAATAAAATAACGTGATCATCGGCTTGAATTAGTGTGTCATCGTGGGCAATTAATACCTCGGAACCACGCACTACGGCACCAATGGTAGTGCCCGGCGGCAGTTTTAATTCACCCACTTCACGGCCTACTACTTGCGAGGTTTTTTCATCGCCACGAGCAACGGCTTCAATAGCTTCGGCTGCGCCACGGCGAAGGGAGTAGGCACTGGCAAAATCAGAACGATGTATATGCTTAAGTAGAGCCGATATAGTGGCTTGCTGCGGCGATATCGCAACATCAATCTCGCCACCTTGCACTAAATCAACGTAAGCGCTGCGTTGAATCAACACCATGGTTTTCTTGGCGCCCATACGCTTCGCTAATAGCGCGGCCATGATATTGGCTTCATCATCATTGGTTACCGCAATAAAGGCATCAATTTCTTCGATACGTTCTTCACTGAGCATTACCTGATCGGTGGCATCACCATGCAACACTAAGGTTTTCGAGCTCAATTCGGCACTGAGTTGTTCAGCTCGCGCTAGGCCAAGTTCAATAATTTTAATTTTGTGGCTTTCTTCAAGTTGCCGAGCTAAACCCGAACCAATGTGGCCACCACCCATAATCATAATGTTTTTGTAACGGGCTTCTAAAGGTTGTAGCTCTTGCATAACAGCTCGAATATCTTTGGTATCGGCTACAAAAAACACTTCATCGTCGGCTTCGATAATGGTGCTGCCGAGTGGACGAATGGCACGATTTTGCCGGAATATTGCTGCTACACGAGTATCGATATTTGGTATATGTTTTCGCAAAGCAGCAATGGCATGGCCTACAAGCTTACCGCCATATGAGGCCTTTACCGCTACTAAACTTACTTTACCTTCGGCAAACTCAATCACCTGTAACGCGCCGGGATAATCAATTAGGCGTTTTATGTAAGTGGTTACTAACTGTTCTGGCGATATGATGTGGTCTACCGGGAGTTGCTCTTTGCGAAACAGTTGATCATGGTATTTAGTATATTGCTCGGAGCGCACTCGCGCGATTTTCATTGGGGTATTAAAAATACTATGCGCTACTTGGCACGAGAGCATGTTTACTTCATCTAGGCTACTTACCGCAATGAGCATATCGGCATCATCAGCACCGGCGGAGCGCAACACATCGGGGTGTGCGCCATTGCCCTGAATTACGCGTAAATCATGCTTATCTTGCAGTTGCTCTAACAGCACCCGATTTTGATCTACCACGGTAACTTCATTGCGTTCGCTCACCAAGCTTTCGGCAAGTGTGGCCCCAACGCGGCCCGCTCCCACAATAATTACTTTTTTCATGTTCTTGGCCTAATTATTTGCGCTTTTGGAGTAAGAAATAGAAAAAGCCATCGCCACCTTCAGTGCTCCCAGTGCTTCCAGTGCTTTTAGTATCTGCAGCGCCTGGCAATAGCTGCCAACCAGCACTTGCTGAGTTATCTAGGGCCTCCGCACCGCCCACTGTATCTTTTTCAATCGGGATTGCAATCGCCTCTGCATCATCAACTGTAGCTAGAAATGATTGAATTTGCAGTATGTTTTCTTCTGGCAGCACTGAACAGGTTGCGTATAGTAAACGGCCGCCGGGTTTCAATAGCTGCCATTGAGCGCTAAGAATGCGGCTTTGAAGCTCAACGAGGGCATCAATATCATCTGCTCGGCGCAGCCATTTTATATCTGGATGACGGCGAATAACCCCAGTTGCGGAGCAGGGGGCATCGAGTAGAATACGATCGAATAATTGGCCATCCCACCATTCTTCTGGATTGGCAGCATCACCGCAAATAACCTCTGCTCGCACGCGCATACGTGTAAGATTTTCATGCACTCGTTGCAGGCGGCTAGCATCGAAATCAATTGCGGTTACTTGTATATCGGCGGTGTGTTCGAGCAAATGTACGGTTTTTCCGCCGGGAGCTGCGCATGCATCTAGTACACGCATGCCCGGTTCTGCGGCTAAGATATGGGCGGCAAATTGTGCCGAACGATCCTGCACCGAAACGTGGCCTTCAGCAAAGCCCGGAAGTTGAGTTACATCTATGCCTTGAGCGAGCTGAATGGCGGAATATTTATCGGCATATGCTTCGATGCCTGCGGCTTTGAGTTTTGCCAGATACTCAGCGGGAGAATGGTGCTGTGTGTTTACTCGAAGCCACAAAGGCGGCGCTATATTATTCGCTTCGCAAATGGCTGGCCACAGCTGGGGGTAGGCGTTTTGTAATCGCTTTAAAAGCCAACCCGGATGGTTATAAGCTAATGCCGGCGTTTGCGCGCTAAGCTGGGCAAGTTGTGTTTCCAGAGCTTCTTGCTGGCGCTGATAAGATCGTAGAACGGCATTTACCATGCCCTTCAGGTTCTTCTGCCGAACCGCAATGCAGGCTTCTACGGTTTCAGCAATAGCGGCGTGAGCAGGAACGCGCATATCGCGAAGCTGACACAAGCCAACTAATAATAGGTAATGAACGATACGAACTTTGCTTTTTAGCGGCTTTTCAATCAGTTGAGCAATAAGCCACTCATAGCTTGGTAACTGGCGTAGTACTTGATAGCAGATAGCTTGTGCAAAAGCACGAGTGTTGGCTTCTAAATGTTCGGTTTCATTCGGAATTGCTTGGCTTAATGAGCGGCCGTGTTGCAATACTTGCTGCAATATTTTCGCTGCAGCCGCGCGCGAAGCGGCCGCACTATTCACGAATTGCTCCGATCATGGCTCGCGCCAGCAAGTTGCGTTCCGGGCAGAAACCAATCACGCCGAGCATTAAGTAAATCGGCTATGAGCATTGGTTTTTTACCGGCGAGCTGCAATTCTAATAACCGCAGGGTATCTTCACCGCAGGCGATATCAATACCGGTTTTATCGGCTTGAATAATGCTGCCAGGAGCCTTTGCCGGTGCGCCTTTAATAACTTGGGCACGCCATACTTTTATTGGTTGATCAGGATGCTGTGGGTGGTGGAAAACACTGCCAGGCCAAGGGTTAAACGCCCGTACACAGCGCTCAATAAAGGCCGCAGGCTGATGCCAATCAATTTCGCCCTCTTCTTTGCTTAGTTTCGCCGCATAAGTTGCTTTCACTGATTCTTGTGGTACCGCGCGAGCATCGCCAGTGTTCATGTTGCGTAAGGTTTCAACTAAAGCTAACGGGCCAAGCTTTGCAAGCTTTTCGTATAGGGACGCAGAGGTATCGGTAGGCTCTATTTGTAACCACGATTTCGCAAGCATTGGGCCGGTATCCAAGCCTACATCCATTTGCATAATGGTAACGCCGGTTTCATTATCGCCCGCCCAAATTGCCCGTTGAATAGGAGCTGCACCACGCCAGCGAGGTAATAGCGAACCGTGAACATTAACACAACCTAAGCGCGGAATAGCTAACGCGGCTGGCGGTAAAATAAGGCCATAAGCCACTACCACCATTACATCAGCTTGCCAGGATGCCAGTTCAGCTTGCGCCTCAGCAGTTTTCAAACTGCTCGGTTGAGCAACCGGCAAATTATGTTCCACGGCAAGCTGTTTAACCGCACTAGCCTGTAGTTTTTTACCTCGGCCAGCGGGGCGGTCGGGTTGTGTGTATACCGCTACAACATCTAAATCATGGGCTTCTAGCAACGCCTGTAAATGGCGAGCTGCGAAATCCGGAGTTCCTGCAAAAATTATCCGCACTCAGGTGTTCCTTAGGCTTGTTTTGCTTCTAAACGTGCTTCTTTTTCCAATTTTTTCCGAATGCGATCGCGTTTAAGAGGCGAAAGGTAATCAACAAACAGTTTACCGTTCAAGTGATCAATTTCATGCTGGATGCAGATGGCTAAAAGGCCTTCAGCTTCACGCTCAAAAATTTCGCCTTCGCGATCTAGCGCGCGAACCTTGATTTTGCCAGCACGTTCAACTTTTGCGTATACATTTGGAAAACTTAAACAGCCTTCTTCATTTTCGTAAATGCCATCGCGTTCAGTGATTACCGGATTAATAAATACCAGTGGTTCGTTGCCTTTTTCGCTGCAATCAGCAATGAATAACCGTTTGTGTACATTCACTTGTGTGGCGGCTAAACCTACGCCTTCCGAGCTATACATGGTTTCGAACATATCATCGATTACTTGGCGCAATGCATCATCTACGCTTTCTATCGGTTTCGCTACCGTGCGTAAACGTTCATCTGGGTACTTTAATATTGTCATTTCTGCCATAGGTAAAACTCTTTTGCAGTTGAATTCAGTGATATTACTAATTTTAACGGGAAGATCGCTGAATTGACAGGGTTTGTGTTGCTTCATTCTGTTCTCTTTCTATATTGCCAATATGGAGATTAAATTTGCTGAAAACAAGGATGAATAGATGCAAACAAGCGATTGGAATCATCGAGAATTAACCCTTTGGTTGGCTGTGCAGCGCGCCCCCGAAAAATTAAAGCGAGAATTACGCGAGTTTTGGCAAACCAGCGGGGAGTTTGAAATACCAGCGCAAATTGAAAAACAACTCCCAGAATTGCCTCGTGGCCTTGTAGAGCGAACTTATCAGTGGCTGCATTCGGATCGTAAACACTTCCTGTTGCACTGTTTAGATAGCGAGTTTCCAGAAGCCTTGAAAGAGATATATCGAGCCCCCATATTACTTTTTGGAATTGGTGATAAAACACTTTTGCAGTACCCGTTGCTAGCTGTGATTGGAAGCCGCAAAGCGTCGCCTTTGGCGTTAAGTTTAACGGAACAAATGGTTGTTGAACTTTGCCAACAAGGCTGGGGCATTGTTAGCGGTATGGCATTGGGTATTGATGGCTTAGCGCACCGAACCGCGCTCGCACAAGGTATGCCAACCATTGCAGTTTTAGGTTGTGGTATCGATTTAGTGTATCCGCCGCGAA
The DNA here is from genome assembly GCF_000218785.1 of Idiomarina sp. A28L. GTDB lineage: Bacteria > Pseudomonadota > Gammaproteobacteria > Enterobacterales > Alteromonadaceae > Aliidiomarina. The sequence goes on along the minus strand of NZ_AFPO01000007.1, from coordinate 173,902 downwards.
ATCGGCAATTGCGCAATGATATTGCGGCTGCAGGAATCGTGTTGAGCGAGTATGCACCCGGCACACCGGCGAAAACTGAACATTTTCCGGCTAGAAACCGTATAATTAGTGGTATTAGCTTAGGCGTTTTAGTAGCTGAAGCTACTTTGAAAAGCGGATCGTTGATTACAGCGCGTTATGCAGTAGAACAGGGCCGAGAAGTTTTTGCTATTCCCGGGCCAGTGCCGCACCCAGGCAGCGAAGGCTGCCACTTGTTGATTCAGCAAGGTGCAAAGCTAGTAACCCGCAGCGAAGATATTCTGGCGGAGCTGCCAGCTCAAGCGGATTTATTCGCGGCCGATAAAGCTATAGAGAGCAGAAAAGCGAAACCGGCAGAGATTGCTTTTAAACATGAAGAGCCGAATAAAATAAGCAATTCTGGATTAACTTCGGGAATTGCTGGAAAGAATTCTACGAAAATTCCATTAAACGTATTGGCAAACGAACGTTTATTGGCTAACGTGGGATTTGAAACAACTTCATTTGATTGGTTATTAAGCCAGAGTGAAGATTCTGTTTCAGTAGTTGTGAACCAGCTCATCAGTCTAGAGTTGGATGGATGGATTAAGACAGTACCTGGCGGTTACGTCAGGGTGAGGAGGTAAGAGCCGTGTTTGATATCCTCATGTACTTGTTTGAGAACTACGTCCATTCGGAAATGGAAGTGGTAGTGGACCACGATGAACTGACTGACGAGCTTACCCGCGCGGGTTTCCATGAACAGGAAATCGGCAAGGCACTCGCTTGGTTAGAACGTTTGGCCGACTTGCAGGATAGTAAAGACCACCCGTACTTAGTGCAATCTGCGCCTGCGGCATCTTTCCGTGCGTATACGCCGGAAGAGCAAGCACGCTTGGATATGCAATCGCGTGGCTTTCTACTCTACTTAGAACAAATTGGGGTTCTCGATTTTACCACTCGTGAAATGGTGATAGATCGGGTTATGGAACTTGATACGCCGCAATTCCTACTGGAAGATTTGAAGTGGGTTATTTTGATGGTGTTGTTTAACGTTCCTGGCCACGAAGATGCCTATAGCCAAATGGAAGAGTTGTTGTTCGAGGAGCCGCAGGGGCTAATGCATTAAGAATGCATAGAAACCATTGAGGCGAGAATGACATCATCCGAACTTTTTAACTCGCCAGAGCGAAGCGATGTGCGAGCAGAGCCTTGTCCGCGCTGTAATAGCGCGGTAAAGCTCAAACATATCGGCACCAACTCGTTTTGGGGCTGCAGCAGTTACCCTCAATGTGATTACACGCAATCGTTGCATGAAGCCGGTGATTTTGAACCGCAATCACTACCCGGTGAAGAGTGCCCCGATTGTGGTGCTGGCTTATTATTAAAAAAAGGCCGCTATGGCTTGTTTATTGGTTGTAGTGCCTTTCCTACATGTCATTTCATGCTCGATCCAACGGCAGATAAAACGCCGAGTAACGAGAGTATCACCTGCCCAGAATGTAAAAAAGGCCATCTGCAAACACGAACCAATCGTTACGGTAAGCAGTTTCATGCCTGTGATCGGTACCCAAAATGTAAATATGCATTGAATGAAGAACCGGTAGCCGAAGCTTGCCCCGATTGTGGCTGGAGTATTTTGGTGAAGCGAGATTCCGCCGCAGGCGTGCGCCTGCGTTGCCCGCAAAAACAATGCGAATACAAATCAGAGCCGATATAATGCGGAAAATTAAATTCATGGTTACGGAATAACTGCTTTGAACGAAGAATCGAAAAATATTGCCGATCCTTTTGTCGGTGCGAAAGCTGCATTGGCAAATCACGGTTTGTTAGCTTACCCAACAGAAGCGGTATTCGGATTAGGCTGCGCGCCATACGATGAGGTAGCAGTGCGTAAGTTGTTGGCTTTAAAACAACGGCCTGAGCATAAAGGCCTGATTTTAATCGCTGCTGATTACAGCCAACTACTCGATTATGTAGATGATAAAAAAATACCCCAAGATAAGCGGTTTACCGTGTTGCAGCATTGGCCGGGCCCCATTACATTGGTGCTACCTGCGCGGCCGGAAGTTCCTCGTTATTTGAAAGGTGATTTCGATACCATAGCAGTGCGCGTTACAGCCTTCGAGCCTGCCCGGCAGTTATGCAAAGCACTGGGAACGCCTTTGGTATCCACCAGTGCGAATCGATCTGGCCAAGAACCATTCGTTACCGCTGAGGCGGTTTATCAAGAATTTGGCGGTGAAATTGATTGGATCATGGCCGGTGCAACAGGTGGCCGCGAAACCCCAAGTAAAATTCTTAATCCATTAACGCAAGAGGTATTGCGGTGAAGGAACATCATTATCTAGAACAGGTAAAAACCTATCTCCAGCAGCTTCAAAATAGTATTTGTGGAAGCCTTGAAGGTGCTGATGGCGAAGCTCGGTTTATGGAAGATAGCTGGGTACGTGAACAGGGTGGCGGTGGCCGTTCTCGGGTAATGAAAAATGGTGCAGTAATCGAGCAGGGTGGCGTGAATTATTCGCATGTTTTTGGTGAAGCTATGCCAGCCTCTGCTACTGCACATCGCCCGGAATTAGCAGGCCGTAGCTTCAATGCCTGTGGTGTTTCCTTGGTGATACATCCACATAATCCAAATATTCCTACATCACATGCTAACGTGCGTTTTTTTATTGCTGAAAAGCCGGGTGAAGACCCTGTTTGGTGGTTTGGTGGCGGCTTTGATCTCACACCGTTTTATCCGGCAGAAGAAGATGTAGAGCATTGGCACAAAACGGCGCGTGCTGCTTGCGCTCCGTTTGGTGAGCACTATTATCAAGAATATAAAGAATGGTGTGATAAATATTTCTTTTTACCGCATCGAAATGAAACCCGGGGCGTGGGTGGGCTATTCTTTGATGATTTAAATACAAATACCAATGGCGAACTTGATTTTGAACACGCATTTGGCCTTATGCAATCGATTGGAAATCATTTTATACCTGCATACGTGCCGATTATTGAACGCCGAAAAGATACGCCATTTACTGAACAACAGCGGCAATTTCAGTTATATCGCCGTGGCCGCTATGTAGAGTTTAACCTTGTTTACGATCGCGGCACTTTGTTTGGCTTACAAACCGGCGGGCGTACAGAATCGATTTTGATGTCGATGCCGCCGTTGGCGCGTTGGGAATATATGTACGAAGCGCCCGAGGGCAGCGAAGAAGCGCGGTTACAAGAATTTTTAAAGCCTCGGGAATGGTTGTAGCTATTAACACGGTTCTGAATAGTGAACATTAGCCCGTTAATCCCTGAATAGGATGATCAATTATCAGCGAACACTTGTCAGCACAGAGTTTTGATATTATGCTGAAATTCGAATAAAAAATAATCGAATCTAGGGGCATTCATGGCACAAAATCTTTTTTTTCTTATTATTGTTGTAATTGTAATCGTGTTTCTTGCACGGCGCTTACTGAAAATGAATGCTTCTGGGCATGCAGAATCAGACGCATCGGCGGCCAAAGTACAAGCTGAAGCTAGCGAGAAAGAGGCCGAACTGAAGGAAGATGCGGCACGGTTAGTTAAAAATACAAAAGCAGCAACCAAAGAAGCGGTGGAAACCGGGAAAGAAGCCGTAGCAACAAAAACGGCTGCTAAAAAACCGACTGCCAAGAAGCCTGCGGCGAAAAAATCGGCAGCGCCGAAGAAAGCATCTACCGTTAAAAAAGCGCCTGCGGCTAAAAAAGCCCCGTCTAAAGATGTCGATCCTATTATCGATAGTGGCAATAAATCGCAGCCATCACCACTTGGCGCTGAAATTCCCGATGAACTATCGCAACCAGTGGCGGAGCTAGAAAAAACGAAAGATCCTTTAACTCGGCACCGCATGTATCAACAGATTACTGAAAACAGCTATAAAAACCGCAATGATGCTGGTTGGCGACAAATTAGCAAAACCTTTTCTAAGCAACATATTGGTGAGTTCGCCGATATTGTTAAGCCGTTGAAGAAAGCCAATGGTGGTTCATTGCCGCAAGTGCTTACCTTTCAAAATTACGCAACATTGCTTGCTGAAGATGGGCAATATAGTGAAGCGATTGCGGTTTGTGAAAAAGCTCTGGAGTTTGGTTTAGATGATAAAACCAAAACAGGCTTTGAAGGCCGTTTAGATCGTATTCGTAAACAGCAGGAAAAAGCTGCAAAATAATCGATAGATTAAGAGCCCCAGTTGCCTTTAGGCGCTGGGGCTTTTTTATTTCAAATTTAAGAGCTCAGCTCACACAAGTAAGCCTAATTTGATAAATTAGGCTTCAGTGTTAATCATATGATGGGCTAAACGGGTAAAGCGAACGCGCAACTCGTTATGTAAAGTAGCTGTTGTTACTTGCTCATCGATCACTTGATACATACAGTAAAGCCATTGATCACGCATTTTGGTATCAATTCGAAACGGCAAATGCCGGGCGCGTAACATAGGATGGCCATATTTTTCGATATACAGTTGTGGCCCGCCAAGCCAGCCGGAAAGAAATTCAAAGAATTTTAAGGCAATAGCATCCATCGGTTGCGGGTGCATAGCGAGGAGTTCTTTTGCTGCCGCATCGGTGGCCATAATATCGTAGAAGCGGTTGGCGATTGCGCGCACAGCTGGTTCACCGCCAAGTTCATCGTAAAGGTTAGTGTATGTTGTGCTTTCACTGGTTTGGCCAAAAAGCCGTTTTATTAAGGAAGGAAGGTTCATGAAACTCGCTGTTTTTGGAAGCCCTATTGCTCATAGCCGTTCACCAGAAATACACCAAGCATTTGCGGCACAGTTTGGTAGAACGATCGAATACCAGCGAATTTTAGCATCACCTGAGCAACTTTCAGAGCGTTTCGCTGAGTTTGTTGCAAGCGGTGGGGTTGGTGCTAACGTTACCGTGCCTTTAAAAGAACACGCGTTATCATTTTGTGCAAAGTTAAGCCCTAGAGCCGAGCAAGCACAGGCGGTGAACACGTTAATTCATCGAAATAATGAATGGCTTGGCCATAATACGGATGGTGATGGGTTAGTAGCTGATCTTCTGCGCCTTGGCGTAAAGCTTCGCGGCGCTCGGGTACTTGTTCTTGGGGCGGGTGGCGCGGTGCGAGGCATTATCGGCCCTATGCTTGATGCTGAGGTGGCGCACCTGCACATAGCTAATCGCACCGAGGTAAAAGCCCAAAAACTGCTTGTTGAATGGCAACAACGTTTAGCTGGCGAACTCGAGATCACACCAAAGGTGTTTTATACATTACTAACTGCGGGTGATTTAAATTCAGCGGCCGGGAGCTCTGGTAATGGGCAATGGGACATCATTATTAATGCTACTTCCACCGGGTTAACGCAAGAGCGCCCAGATATTCCTGATGCAAGCCTAGCAAATAAGCCATTTTGTTACGATATGGTTTATGGCAATCAACCCACGCCATTTATGCTGTGGGCTGAGAACCACGGGTGCGCAGTTGCCGATGGCTTAGGGATGTTAATAGAACAAGCCGCTTTGAGTTATTTTCAATGGGCAGGGGATATACCCGATACTAAAGTAGTGCTAGATTCAGTGCGTTCACAGTTATAAATATGCGGCACCGTTGCTGTTATCCGGGAATGTGAGTTCCTATGGTATCAATAGAAGAGAACATTGCATGACCTTACCCGAAATCACAATTCTTGGCATTTTGTTGTGTACGCTTATCTTTTTTATTTGGGGGCGCTGGCGCCACGATATCGTTGCACTCGGTGCTTTGCTCGCCTGTGTGGCATTCGGTTTGGTACCTGCAGCGGATGCATTTGCGGGTTTTGGCCACCCGGCCGTTATAACGGTAGCGTGTGTGTTGGTGCTCAGCGCATCTTTACAAAGCACTGGTGCGATTGATGTAGTTGCGCACAAGCTCACGCCAACCTCGGGTGGTGCCCTTACCACTATAGCTTCGCTAACAGGCTTGGCAACTGTGCTATCGGCGTTTATGAATAACGTTGGTGCAATGGCTTTGCTAATGCCGATAGCTATTCAATTGGCCGTAAAACTGAATATTCCAGCGGGCCGGGTGTTGATGCCGGTAGCGTTTGGCTCAATCTTGGGCGGCATGACAACCTTAATTGGCACCCCGCCAAACCTTATTGTTTCCGGCTATCGTGCAGAATCGTTGGGCGGCGGCTATCAAATGTTTGATTTCGCACCTGTAGGTATTGTTGTAGCGATTGTAGGTGTAATCTTTATTGCTTTAGGCGGTTGGCGCTTGGTGCCAAAACGAGAACGCACTGATGCCGAAGGTTTCGATACTGGCAAATATCTCACTGAGGTAAGAGTATCGGAAGATGGGCAAGCGAACGGCATGTTGTTGCGGGATTTGGATTTAAAGCTACAAGATTCCGATGCAGAGATTGTAGGTATGGTTCGGGAAAAGGTGAAGGTGGTTCATCCTTATGGCTACCAACGCTTGAGCAAAGGCGATTTACTAATTATTAAAGCCGAGCCGGAAACATTAAGCCAAGCTTTGAATGTTTTGGGTTTGCGTTTGGTTGATAACGTAAAACCTCCCGAAGCTGAGCCGGGAGAGGAAGGCTCTGAGCTAGTAGAAGACGATGAATCAGCAGCATCCAATTTCAGTGATATCCAAAAACTTACGAAAGAGAACGATGCACGAACAGCATGGGTTGATCGGAAAGTAACGGCCTATGGAACTTACACACTGCGCGGCGGCCTTACTAGCCGCGCTGATGCCGATACGGTTCCGAGAGCTTCGGACGATAGCGAAGTTGTGTTAGTGGAAATGGTGGTAATGCCTGATTCTGCTTTGATTGGCAATACTGCGGCGGAATTACGTTTGCGTAGCCGGTTGGGGTTAAATTTGTTGGCAATATCGCATGAAGGTAACCAGAAAATTAATCGCCTTCGGCAAACGCCAATTCAATCGGGTAGTGTTTTATTAATGCAAGGTGGAGCTGAGGGGTTAGCCCAATTTGCTTCTATGTATAAATGCGTTCCCCTTGCTGAGCGAACGGTTCGAGTTCCAAGTAAACGCCGTGCTATGTATGCCTCGGGTATTATGATTGGGGCAGTAGCATTAGCTGCTTCAGGCATTGCTTCGGCGGCAGTAGCCTTTGCCGCGGGTATGTTTGCGGTAATGGCATTGCGTGTTATACCGCTACGCCAGGTATATGAAAATATTGATTGGTCGGTTGTGGTGTTGCTTGCAGCGCTTATACCGATTGCTTTAGCGATGGAGCAAACCGGTGCAGCCGATAGTATCGTTAATCTGATGCTGTATTACGTTGCTGATGGCAGCCCAGCTGTGGTGCTTGCGCTATTACTCATTATTACTACCTTGCTATCAAGCGTGATGAATAATGCGGCTACAGCGGCGGTAATGTGCCCGGTAGCTGTGAGTATTGCTAACCAGCTAAATGTGAACCCAGATGCTTTCTTAATGGCGATTGCAGTTGGGGCTTCGTGCGCGTTCTTAACGCCAATTGCCCACCAAAATAACACCCTCATATTGAGTCCTGGCGGCTTTAAATTTGGCGATTATTGGCAAATGGGCTTGCCACTCACACTTATTGTATTTGCGGTATCGATACCAGCGTTGTTGTACTTTTGGCCGCTGTAGTTGTTACAATTTGAACATAATTTTGCAGATTTATTTAAAGAGGAAAAAGCATGCGTAAGGGATTAATAGCAATCATCGTGATCATTGTAGTGGTAGTTGGATATGTTGCAGGTGTTGTAACTACGAAAAAAGCTACTTATCAGGCCGTTGAGGCAATGGTAGAGGAATTAGAGCGCAAACCCCAGTTTGATGTACAAGTAGATTGGCAAGAGCAAGGCTCACGTACCGATATCGTGGTAGTAAAAGTTGCAATGGCGGATATGCCAGACATGCCCGAATTAGGCCTCCCATTGTATTATGAAGAAACGATTGAATTAAGCTATGGATTTCTAAACACAAAATGGGCAGGCATTGGCGATGTTATCTCTGGTGATGAAACGATGAGCGAATTCCTTTATGCGGGGCATAAAGTTACTTCTTCTGGAGTTGTTAGCCGTGGTGGCCTTCGTGTAACTTATGATTTTCCAACCCTAAGCATGATAGAGGATGATATTGCTATTGCTGCTGAGCCTATGCAGATGCATTTTGTAATGGCAGGTGAGGAGCGCCGGTTTAACTTCTCTGCGCCGGTTGTAGAGTTTTTTGGTGAAGGTAATGAGGGCATTACGTTAAACGCGATAATGATGAATAGCGATACTCGCATGTTAGAAGGCGAAGTGTTTTCTAGTGCTATGCAGATGTCGTTGGGGAAAATGGAAGTAAACGCAAAAGCTCTTGGTGCCCCAATTGTTGTTGAAGGCCTGAACTCTACCCTGAATACTCTGCGGGCTGATGAAGAACTAAGAATGAATGGTTTGTTTGTACTTGAAAGCTTAGATGCTGGGCCAACAGTGAAAGGGAACGCTCGCGTTGATTGGGCAGTTGAGGGGCTTAATTATCAAGAATTTATGGATCTAAATGACGCATTACAAAATCAACAATTAAATGAAGAAGAAACATTGAACCGCATATTTGCAGCCATTATTGCCAATGACAATATGCTCTTTCGGTTAAATGAATTACTTGTTGTTGGCGAGGGTTGGGGTAATTTACGCAGCCATGGCACTGTTGCAATGGATTTTTCCGGTGTGGAAAATCAACAAGCCGCAGATTTAATTGAAAACGCTGAGATTTTCCAGCATTTTGATATCGATTTTGTGATTGAAGAAATGCCTGGCATGCTGCAAATGATGATGATGGCTTTCACAACTGATGAGTTGCCTTGGAATCTTAAATACAGCAACGGCGAAATTTATCTGAATGATGAACTTCTTGATTTGAATGAACTGCAATAAAAGCTCTAGTTAAGTATTTTGTAAGGCGAGCACAGGCTCGCCTTTTTCTTTTTGATCTTTTCTACCGTTAAAATAACAGCTTACGGAGAGCGGAATAACCAAGTAATTTTTCAGATCGAAAAATGTTAAGAAAGATCGAAAAATGATCTGGTATTGCTTAATCAATGTGCTAATCTGTTCAACCGGTTTACGAGATCGCTTACAAAATGTGCATCAGCAGTTAGGCTTCAATACTACGCCTTAGTAAATGCACGAAAAGTAACTTTCCACAATCGAGTTAAAGCGATAAATACAAATATAAGCTGTCCGAGAACGTGCTTTTCTCGCGTTATATCAAACACTTACATACTTTCTCATGCTGATGTTCGTTCGTCGAACTTACGGCAGGACGTGTCGTTCCCCACAGAGTTATCCACAGGTTGTTAGCCGCACTTTCTTAATAATCGATTTCGTTTTTTCATACTAAAATTGGCTAGATCAGTGCCCCTGTGGCATGCTTAACCTCTAGCAACTTTGCGCTTTAATTAAGAATAGGTTTACCCATATGCAACGCATTCCAAAGCAACCTTTTATCCTGGTTGATGGCTCCTCTTATCTTTTTCGCGCGTTTTACGCGCCACCCCATTTAACCAATTCAGCAGGTGAGCCTACCGGTGCCATTTATGGCGTAGTAAACATGCTGCGCAGCCTGTTAAAGCAATTTGAACCCACACACATGGCGGTAGTATTTGATGCCAAGGGCGGAACATTTCGAAATGAGATGTATGCCGAATACAAGGCGAATCGCCCGCCGATGCCAGATGATTTACGATCGCAAATTGAACCGCTGCACAATATTATTCGTGCTATGGGCTTGCCGCTGATTTCTATCGAGGGTGTAGAAGCCGATGATGTTATTGGCACTTTAGCCCAGCAAGCTGCCGAAGAAGGGCGCACATGCTTAATTAGTACCGGCGATAAAGATATGGCGCAATTGGTGAACGAGCATGTAATTTTGATCAACACTATGACAAGTACAGTGCTTGATGAGGCGGCTGTTCCTGAAAAATATGGTGTACGGCCAGATCAAATGATTGATTTTCTGGCACTGATGGGCGATAGCTCAGATAACATTCCGGGTTTGCCGGGAGTGGGCGAGAAAACTGCACTGAAAATGCTCGAAGGTATGGGCAGTATTGCCGCTATGATTGAGAACCCAGATAAACTGGCTGAATTAAGTTTCCGTGGTGCGAAATCGATGCCCGATAAAGTTCGGGAGCATAAGGATATTTTGTTGCTTTCTCAGGCGCTGGCGACAATAAAGCTTGATGTTGAAATGGAGCTCCTGCCGGAACAGCTTACCTTGAACGAACCGAATGATGAAGAATTAGCCAAACTTTATAAAGAATGTGAATTCCGCCGTTGGTTATCAGAGTTGTTGGAGCGAGGTGAAGAGGCGCCGGAACATAAAGGCAAAGTGAAGCATTCGGGTGGGCAAGCCGAGTTGTTCGAGGGCGGTAAGCAAATTAGCCAAGATTCGGCTGCAGAGGCTGTTGATATCAGTACAAGCCAAATAGATACCAATAATTATGCAACGATCACGGACCAAGAAGTTTTTTCACAGTGGCTTGATAGGCTAAACGCGGCTGAATATTTTGCTATTGATACCGAAACCACGAGCCTTGATTACATGGAAGCGGAATTAGTTGGTATTTCCTTTGCCGTGGCTCCGGGCGAAGCTGCGTATATACCTCTTATGCATCAAGATTTAGATGGGCCTCAACAGTTAGAGCGTGATTGGGTTTTGGCAGAGCTAAAGCCGCTACTCGAGGATACCTCGCCGAAGAAAATAGGCCAAAATATTAAATACGATATGCATGTTTTTCGCCGTTACGATATTCATTTACGCGGCGTGCTGAACGATACCATGCTGGCATCTTATGTATTGAATAGCACTAGTTCTCGGCATGATATGGATACACTATCACTCACTCACTTGGGCCATAAAACCATTGCTTATACCGATGTAGCTGGCAAGGGCGCGAAGCAAAAACGCTTTGATGAGGTTCCTATTAGTCAGGCGGCTCCTTATGCAGCGGAAGATGCGGATATTACATTGCGGTTGCATGAAGTGCTTTGGCCGCGCGTGAAAGCAGAAGGGCGCCTGCAAGAAGTATTGAAAGAAATTGAACTACCGCTTATTCCAGTATTAGCGATGATGGAGCGCCGAGGTGTAAAAATTGACCCTGATCAGCTTGCCAAGCAAAGCGCAGAAATCACTAAAGAGCTAGCTGAAATTGAAAAAGAAGCCTTTGAGATTGCGGGCGATCCTTTTAATTTAAACTCTACTAAGCAACTGCAGGTTATTTTGTTTGAACAGCTTGGTTTGCCGGTAAAAAAGAAAACACCGAAAGGTGCACCCTCTACTGCAGAAGAAGTGCTGCAAGAGCTGGCGCTTGATTATCCATTACCAGAACTAATTTTGCGGCACCGTGGCATGGCAAAGCTAAAATCTACCTACACCGATAAGCTACCGCGCATGATTAAGGCGGCCACTGGGCGCATTCATACTTCATATCACCAAGCAGTTACGGCAACAGGGCGGCTTTCTTCTACTGATCCGAACTTACAGAATATTCCGATTCGAAATGAAGCTGGCCGCCGGGTTCGTAAAGCATTTGTGGCGCCGGATGGTTACAAAATAGTAGCCATCGATTACAGCCAAATTGAATTACGTATTATGGCGCATATTTCTCAATCATCTGGGTTGGTTGAGGCTTTTGCGCGAGGCCGAGATATTCATAAAGCAACCGCTGCGGAAGTATTTGGTGTTGCTTTGGATGATGTAACGAGCGAACAGCGCCGGCGCGCGAAAGCGGTAAACTTTGGTTTAATTTATGGTATGTCCGCATTTGGTTTAGCGCGGCAACTAAACGTTCCACAAAAAGATGCGCAACATTATATGAATGTTTATTTCGAACGCTTTCCGGGTGTGCAGGAATATATGGAACGCACACGTGAGAGTGCGGCCAAGCATGGTTATGTAGAAACTATTTGCGGCCGCCGGTTATATCTGCCGGAAATCAACGCGGGTAATGGCATGCGCCGAAAAGCAGCTGAACGTGCTGCAATCAATGCGCCTATGCAGGGTTCTGCAGCGGATATTATTAAAAAAGCTATGCTTGATGTAGCTGCATGGTTAAAGAACCCTGAAAACGTTGCTGAGGGAGATGTATTTCTTACTATGCAGGTACACGATGAATTGGTTTTTGAGATTCGCGAAGAGAAAGTAGATACCTACGTGAAGCTACTCACCAATGTTATGGAACAAGCGGTAAAGCTTGATGTTCCATTAATAGCGGAAGCTGGCGTTGGTGATAACTGGGATGAAGCCCACTGATTTCATTGAAGTTTTAATAGGAAACTTTTTGGGATATAGCGACTCATAGTAAGTGAGCGTATTGCTCTCCCAAGATGTTTTCCCTGGACATCTCTTACCCCGGCTAATTTAGCCGGGGTTTTTTATGTGCGCTAACCCGTTTATTTTAGTGCCTTAGCACAAAACTAATTATTACCTTATACCCATAAAAAAGCCCAGCAGTTTAAAGTGCTGGGCTTTTTTCGCAATTGAATACTTTACTTGAATGGCTACCGCGCTGTTATTAACGTGCGCTATAACTCATTTAAAATCTAGTAAAGGCCATTAATATATTGCGATAAGATTTCGATATCACGATCAGTAAGGCGAGTAGCAATATCACGCATCATTGCGTTTGGATCGTTTGCACGATCGCCAGAGCGGAACATTTCTAGTTGCGCTTTCGTGTATTGTGCGTGTTGGCCGCTAAGCATTGGAAATGCGGCTAACCCCATACCAGCGCCGCCGGGGCCATGGCATGCTGCACAAGCGGTGATGCCGCGATCGGTATCACCACCTAAGAATAGGCGTTGTGCTTCGGCAACGATATCTTCATCAACCGAACCAATATCGTGCTCTTGGGTACTATAGAATGCGGCCAAATCATGCATATCTTGATCGCTAAGATTAGCAACTTGGCCAGCCATCAGCATATTGTAACGGCCACGTTCGCCATTGCTCTCAACGCCGGTGCGGTAATCCATTAGCTGTTTAACTAAATATTTGTAACCTTGGCCAGCAATATTTGGGAAATCGCCAGTTGGGCTGTTACCAGTTTGGCCATGGCACGCTGCACAAGTAACCGATTTTTCTTGCCCGGCTTCTGCATCACCATTAAGGCTTTCTGAGCCTGAAGCCATTGCTGCTCCGCTGGCGAACAGCACCAAACTACATAGAATCGCGAGTTTTTTCATGAGCTCTCTTCTCTGTCTTTTCTTCGTTTTCGGCTGGGCAAAAGCCCGGGGAAAAATTCAGTTTCCTATTTTACACGAATCTCGCCACGATGAAACGTTTGAATCGTTGTTCTGTGGTTGGCTCAACAGCTTTCATGCGTCATAATAGGCAACATTCAAGATTTATCGAGGTTTATAGTGAGTACTGACACCCTGCATTTCCAAAAAGCACATTTTACCATCAGTGCTCCAGATATACGTCATCTGCCGCCCGATGAGGGCATGGAGGTAGCGTTTGCTGGCCGATCGAATGCGGGAAAATCAAGCGCGCTTAATGTACTTACTCGGCAAAAAAGCCTTGCGCGAACGAGTAAAACACCTGGGCGCACACAGCAAATAAATGTATTTGCGTTAGATGATCACCGGCGTTTAATTGATTTGCCCGGCTATGGGTTTGCGCAAGTGCCATTAGCCATGAAATTAAAATGGCAAGAAGCGCTTTCCGAGTATCTCGAAAAACGGAAATGTTTGCGTGGTCTGGTTGTTTTGATGGATGTTCGCCATCCGATGAAAGATCTCGATCAAGAGCTTATTCACTGGGCGGTGGCTAGTGATTTACCAGTTTTGGTGGTGTTAACCAAAATTGATAAATTAAGAAGCGGGCAGAGAAAAGAAGCGCTGATGCAAATTCAAGAGGCGATTCCAGGGTTCGGTGGCGATGTTTCGGTGATTTTATTTTCTTCGTTAAATAAAAGCGGCCTGCCTGAACTTGAACAAAAACTGCATTATTGGTTCGCAAACCCAACTGTTCCGGTATCTGAAGAAAGCTCTGATTCATGAATTCCCCGTTAACGGCTGAGCATTACGCGCCGAGTACGTGGGCTAAATTATTTCTATTGGCACTCATTTGGGGAAGCTCATTTTGGTTAATCAAAATGGGCCTTCTTACGTTCACGCCTACAGAGGTTGCCGCGGTTCGCCTAGCTGCCGCCGCTGCTTTTTTAGCTCCGTTTGCAATCGTACGTATGCACCGAGTAAAGCGGCATCAGTGGCCGGTAATACTTTCGGTGGGCTTAACTGGTAGCTTATTGCCGGCGTTTTTATTTGCCTTAGCGCAAACCCAAATCGATAGCGGAGTTACCGGTGCGTTAAATGCGCTTACGCCGCTGTTCACGCTTATTATTGGCGCTATTATTTTTCGCCAATGGGTTACTGGCCGCACGATCTTTGGTTTACTGATCGGTTTTACCGGTACTTTAATGCTGGTGTTGTTAAATGCTACTGGCCAACTTAGTTTGAACGGTTACGCGTTGTTTATCGTATTTGCCACTATTTGTTATGGCGCTAATTTGAACCTGATAAAAACGTATCTTCCAGATCAAAGCCCATTAACTATCACGGGTGTATCGTTATTGATGGTGTTGCCAGTGGCGTTGGTATATTTGATTGGCCCCGGAGAAGTATCGAGCAAACTCACTTCTACCACTGCTTGGGGCTCCTTAGCCGCCATTGTGGTGCTTGGTGTGGTAGGAACGGCGCTGGCGTTGATTTTGTTTAATCATTTAGTGCAAATTGCCACTACAGTGTTCGCAAGTTCAGTAACTTACCTAATTCCAATTGTAGCTATGACACTTGGCGCGTTGAGTGGTGAGCGCATTGGCGTTTATCAATTAGGTGGTATGGGGTTGATACTTATTGGCGTGTGGTTAGCTAACCGCAAACCGGTTCCTGCCCGAGGTTAGCCTAAGCTATCGCCGTTAACTGAGCCAACGAAAAGCCGGAAACCCTTGCTGAAGGTGTTTCCGGCTTTTTTGTATTGTAACTAAACGCTAATGTTAGCTACAGAGCAGCAATGTATTGTAACTAAACGCTAATGTTAGCTACAGAGCAGCAATTCTCTCTTGTTCAGCGCTGATATAACTCGCTATTTGCTGTTCTAAGGTTGCTAGTGGAATACTGCCATTGCGCAATACTTGGTAATGAAACTCACGCAAATCGAAATGTTCGCCCAGCGCAGTTTCTGCTTCAGCACGCAGACGTTTGATGGTTAAATCGCCAAGTTTGTAAGATAACGCTTGGCCAGGCCAACTAATGTAGCGGTCGATCTCGGTATTCACGTTATGCAAAGAAAGTGCGGTGTTGCTGCCTAAGAATTCAACTGCTCGTTCACGGCTCCAACCCATTGCATGCATACCGGTATCAACAACTAAACGCGCAGCGCGCCACATTTCATAGGTTAAGCGGCCAAAATTGCTGTAAGGGTCTTGGTAGAAGCCAGTTTCTAAACCGAGGTACTCTGCGTACAAACCCCAGCCTTCGCCAAATGCAGAAATGTATGTGGAACGCCGATATTGCGGCACATTTTCCATTTCAGCAGCGAGTGAAATTTGCAGGTGGTGGCCCGGAACACCTTCGTGCAAGGTAAGCGCCTCTAGCTCATATAGAGGCCGTGTATCTACGGCATAGGTATTTACCCAGTATTCGCCAGGCTGATCATCACGGCGTGGGCTTGAATAGCGGCCTTGGGTATAATTGGGTGCTATTTCTGCGGGCACAGGCTCTACAGCATATGGCGTTCGAGGTAGATGATGAAACAACCGAGGAAGCACGCCATCGGCTTTCTTCGCAATAAACGCCGCTTCTTTGAGCAGCTCTTCACCTGTTTCTACGTAGAACTGACGATCGGTACGTAAAAAGTGAATGAATTCTGCAAATGAACCATCAAATTCAACTTCATCGATAACTCCCTGCATTTCTGCTCGAATACGCGCTACTTCGGCTAAGCCAATTTCATGAATTTCTTCTGGGCTCAAATCGAGAGTAGTATAGTGTTTTACGCGGTTGGCATAAAAAGCTTCGCCATTCGGTAGCGATGTAGCCGATATCTCAGTGCGTGCGCTGGGAATGTACTCTTCTACTAAAAACTCATGAAAATCCATGAAAGCTGGGTTGATACGCGTTGCAATCGTTGTTTGTAGTTCCAAATCCAACTCAGCAAACGCATCTTCAGACAGAATTCGTTTGGCAATAGTTGCCGGTTGATAAAATACACTTTCGGTTGGGTTCATCGCGATATACGCATTTACTCCAGCTGCGAAGTTTTCAAGTACCACTTTAGGTTGAGCCATGCCGCTAGCAATACCTTCGCGCATATATTCGGTTTGTTGCTGCATCCAGTTTGGTACATCATTTAACAAGCTCAAGTAGCGTTCAAAATCTTCCGCTCGCTGAAAACGAATACTGTTGGGTAAACCAGCCATACGGTTGTGCGGGCCGGTTTCATTGGTAAGTGGCATAAGATACATGTTGAATTCGTAATCTGAGAGCCTGTTTCTTAAAGCGTAGAGCAGCATATCGCGGTTGATTTGATTTTCAGCACTCAAACTTTCTGCTGGAATAGCTTCGATTTGCTCATAGTAGGACAATCGATTTTTGTAACGCTCTGCGAGAGCTTCTGGGCTGATATCTTGTAAACGGCTTGAATCGGTATTTTCGCCGTAACTCCAAGCTGCTTCTGCAAGTTCAGTAAATTGGGTGTTTGCGTTGGTTTGCGGCTCATCGATTGGCGCAGGTGCGGTTTGGCAAGCTGTAAGCATTACCAGCGAGCACGCGAGAGCAGTAAAAAGAGGCGTAGTACGCATGCGAGTTTCCTTTAGTGAAACAAATAATAAGAAAAAACCATTTTGCATGGTATTACGCCGCTTTACCACCCCATGAAAATCACTATAAACGCAGTTATGCACCACTGATGCGCGCGAGAATTATAACATTAAGCGTATAAAGGTTATCTTAAATGCGATTTCGGCATAAAAATAGGTTTTTTAGATCAATTAAATTGTTGCGAAACCAGCTCATTCACGTAGTCTTAACACCGTTGAAAAGCATTGGCACTGTGAGTTCCTCAGGAATAACAAGGGTTGCAAAGCGAACGATAAGAACAAAAAACTCGCTAAACCATTGTTAACGAGAAAGCTTTATAACAGGTAATTGTTACAAAGCTGTGATAACATAGCGGTGTAAAATTTGTTAAAGAATTACATTGGGGAAACAGTTTTCCGCATTATCTAGGCGCTTTTACAGGCTCTTACGAACAATAATAATAAGCGTAAGTTTGGTAATGCTACATCAGGGAACAAGAATAACGCCAGGAGGCGACCCACTCGCACCAATAATAAGAAGAACCGCGAGTGAGTAAAAAATAATAAAACATTTTGGGAAAGAAATACTGCGCAACCGAAACACCGTTAAGAGTAGTTCGTAAGCATTTATGCAGTTAATGTAAAAACACCATCGTTAATAAGTTGCGCCTTTTAGTGCACAGATAAAAAGAGATGGTAATTACAAGGAAGAATAATAAGAATAGTAGGGATTTAGCGACAATCGATCTCGGTTTCACCCTTGGGGGGTGCGAGTTTCAATCAAGGCGATGGTATTCATCGCCTTTTTTATTGCCTACGATTTCGTAAATGGCCGGAATGGGCTATGATCACACTAATTCAAAACGCAGTGTGGACATTTCCACCCTCAAGGGCCTACTAAATATGACACGTATCAAAAAAACCCGAAAATCTGGGCCACTCGCTTTACGCAAAGCTGATCGAAAACCTACCGATGCCGTACCCGTAACCAAGGGTAAAGAAAATTCCAAAGAAAAAGGTAAGGGTAAGGCAGCCGGCAGCCGCTATGGCTCGCAAACGCAATCGGAGCAGCAAAGCGCTGCGGGTGAGCTAAAAGATCCTCGGCACGGCAGCAAAAAGGCAGTGCCTTTAACGGCTCCAAAGAAAGCGATGTCGCCAGAGAAAGAGTTGTTGTCGTTAGAAAACGATACCCGTTTACAGGGTTTACTCGACCGCGCAGAAAATGGCGATATTCTTACCAAGGCTGATCAAGCATGGTTAGATGTGCAACTAGCTCGTTATCAAGAACTAGCCGATATTCTTGGCATCGATTTAGATGCTGAGGACGATGACGACGATAATTTTGAATATGATTTTAACGAGAACGATATTCTCGATGATGAGATATCGAATTCGAAGGAGTAGTGTGTGTTGATGTGGATTTCTCTAATTGTTGGCGCTTTGGTGATTGCCGGTTTAAGTGTGTATGCGGGTATGTTGCTTTCGCGCTTACGCCAGCAAAACAAAGGCATTGCTAAGAATGAGAAAAAGCGCCTGCATTATTTACATGAAAGTATTGAAACTATTGCGAAAGCAATGCAACAAGATCAATGCCCGTTATCGGAAGGCTGTATTCGTATCGCTGTTCTGTTAGAAAACTTGCCTCAAGCTGAACGCCATAATTTCAGTTCGCGTTGGCCATCGATTCATGACATGTATGAGCGTATTAAGCATATGCCTACCCATGAGGCGCGTAAGGAATTTCCGAAAAAAGAAATTCGGAAAATGGATTTAGAACGAGAGCGTTTCGAAGTTGAACTTGAACAAACCATTAAAGACGATTTGCACACTTTGGTGATTTGGGTGAAGGAAGAGCGTGTAAAGCAGATTTAGTTCTGCTGGCGCCTAAAAATTTTACTTTTGTAGATAAAAAAGGCCTAGGGATAAATTATCTCTGGGCCTTTTCTCATTTAATAACGGTAATATTCGATTACGGCTGCACGTATATTACACCGTCTTTAATAACCAGATGGATATCTTTAAGCAAGGTAATATCGCTCAGTGGATTACCCCGTATAGCCACGATATCGGCATATTTTCCAACCTCAATACTGCCAATTATTTCTTCAGCACCAAGCAATGTTGCGGCTGTGAGAGTGGCAGCACGAATTGCCTCAATAGGCGGCATTCCGGCTTCTACCATGTATTCAAATTCACGGGCATTTTCACCGTGATCATATACGCCAGAATCAGTTCCGAAGGCAATATTTACGCCAGCAGCATAAGCTCGGCCGAAGGTGCCTTGAATTAACGGGCCAATAGCACGTGCTTTGGAACGAACTTGCTCTGGGAAATACCCATCAATTTCCGCCCGTTCGGCTACACTGCGCCCTGCTGTAATAGTAGGCACATAATAAGTACCGTGCTCCTTCATTAAAGCAAATATTTCATCATCCATATAGGTGCCATGCTCAATAGAATCAACACCGGCGCGAATAGCGCGCGCCATACCATCTTTCCCATGAGCGTGCACAGCAACACGCATGCCGTAATCCCGGGCTGTTTCCACAATAGCAGCTAATTCATCGTTCATAAATTGCGGGTTATCACCACTTGCGGCCATACTCAATACACCACCGGTAGCAGTAATTTTTATCAAATCAGCGCCTTCTTGATAACGCGCACGAACAGCTTGGCGGGCATCATCGACACCATTTACTACGCCTTCCATAGGGCCTGGATTCTCAATTAATCCCTGCCGGGAGCCATTACTTGGGTCGGCATGGCCACCGGTTGTAGCCAATGATTTTGCGGCGGTATATACCCGTGGGCCATGTACATAGCCGGCTTGAATAGCTCGTTTCAAAGCAACGCTGGCGGCAAAACTATCGCCAAGATCACGAACGGTGGTGAAGCCAGCTCGCAAGGTTAAATCGGCAAAATGGGCGGCACGAAAAGCTACATCGGCTTCATTATGTGTAAACCTATGCATATAAGAGCCTGGCTCTGATTGTGAAGTTAGGTGAGTATGCATATCAATGAAGCCCGGCATTACGGTGCCGTTTCGCATATCGATAACTACATCTTCATCAGTGCCACGTGAGAAGCCGGACTCAATGGCCGTAATTTTATTTTCAGCGATACGAATGGTAACGTTTTCTTTTGGTTGATTAGCGGTACCATCGATTAACCTGCCAGCATGAATGAGAGTATCTGCGGCAGCAGGTTGTGCAAGGGCACAAACCCAAGTGGCGAGAACGAGCGTAATCACATTGCGTTTCATAAGTTAGCTCCAGTAGTTATGATTATTTAAGTAGGGGCTGTTACTAGCTTAACGTGAAATTAAGTGAGTAATTTCAAGCTTGTTTCACGGAAGCACTTGATAAACGTTATACTAACAACCAAATTAGCATAAATGCTCCAATAGAAAAGTGGTTTTTATTGGGTTTGTATTCGATTAAGCGAGATTCGCCTATGTTATTCCGAGGCATTCGGGAAGATATTGCCAGTGTGTATCAGCGCGACCCAGCCGCGCGGCATTTTTTTGAGGTGTTAACTAATTATCCGGGGCTGCATGCTATCTGGATTCATCGCCTAAGCCATCGGCTATGGCGTTGGCGGTTGCGCTGGTTAGCACGCTGGATATCTACGATATCGCGCTGGCTAACGGGCGTAGAAATTCACCCAGGCGCGAAAATAGGCCGCCGCTTTTTCATTGATCACGGCATGGGCGTGGTTATTGGTGAAACCGCTGAAATTGGTGATGATTGCACCATTTATCACGGTGTTACTTTAGGTGGCACGAGCTGGAAATCCGGAAAGCGGCATCCTACCTTAGCCAATGGCGTGGTTATTGGTGCTGGTGCAAAAGTTCTCGGCCCTTTAATGATTGGCGAAAATGCACGAATTGGCTCGAATTCCGTAGTGGTGCGAGATGTTCCAGCGGGCGTAACTGTGGTTGGCATTCCCGGCCGAATAGTGGCGGGTGCAAAGCCGAGCACTGAAATTACCGGGCGTACAGAAGAAGATGACCAGCGCGAAGCTATTGCCAAGAAATATGGTTTTGATGCCTACGCGGTATCTAAAGATAATCCAGACCCGGTTGCTATGTCTATCGGCCGAATGCTTGATCACATGCACATGCTGGATAACCGCGTGGTGGAAATGTGCAAAGCAATTAACCGCATGGGTGGCGATGTTTGTAGCGATGTTCCGAAAATTGAACTCGAACATGAAGATTTCGTAGAAGCAGGCCAAGCTGCTGCAAAAAGCCGCAACAAAGGTGAAACTGAAGAAACAACTAAGGGAAGTGAGAAGTAATGAGTATTCCTACCGTTTTTGAAAATAATGCAGCAAGCATTGGCTATACACCTTTGGTTCGCCTATCTCGGGTATTGCCGGAAAATGCAGTAGCTAACGTGTATGCAAAAATTGAAAGCAGAAACCCAGCGGGTAGTGTGAAAGATCGTATCGGCCTCGGGTTAATTTCTGCGGCCGAAGCCGATGGCTTGCTAACCCCAGGTAAAGTTCTGATTGAAGCTACATCGGGCAATACGGGCATAGCCTTGGCCTCTGTTGCGGCTGCCAAAGGTATTGCCATTTCTATAGTAATGCCGCGCTCAGCAAGCTTGGAGCGCCGCCAACTGATGAAAGCGTTAGGTGCGGAAATTATTTTAACGCCGGCAGATAAGGGAATGAAGGGCGCGCAAGCTAAGGTTGAAGAGCTGATTGCCGCAGAACCCAACAAATACGTGTATTTACGCCAGTTTGATAACCCAGCGAACCCAGATATTCATGAAGCTACAACAGGCCCAGAGATCGATACAAGTTTACAAGGGATGGTGGATGTTTTTGTAGCTGGTGTTGGCACCGGCGGAACCGTTACTGGTGTAGGCCGCTATTTTCAGAAGAAAGGGCACAAGTTGGATATTTGGGCTGTAGAATCGGCTGATTCACCGTTAATTCGCCAAACTATTGCTGGTGAGCCGCTCACGCATACGCCGCATAAAATTCAGGGCATCAGCGCAGGTTTTGTGCCAAAGAACCTTGATTTAAGTTTATTGAAAGGCACGCAGCCAATTACCAATGATGAAGCCTATGGTATGGCTCATCGATTAATGCGAGAGGAAGGCATACTGGCAGGTATTTCTTCAGGAGCTGCAGTGGTGGCTGCGAGCCGCTTAGCGGTGCTGCCGGAATATGCCGGTAAGAACATAGTGGTTATCCTGCCAAGTTCAGCAGAACGCTATTTAAGTACGCCATTGTTCAAAGATATATTTACTGCGGAAGAGCTCGAGCCGTAAACGCCTAGCTTACTGCGAATAATTTATTAGCAAAAACTAAAAGCGCTGCGGTTCTATATGAACCAGCAGCGCTTTTTTGTAGCATATTTCTATAGATGCGTTAGGCGATTACTTTTTTGTAGTAACCCGAATTCTCGGTTTGTCTTTGTTGCTAGTTTTCATCGCCTTCAATTCTTCTTCGGTTTCCAAACCGCTTCTTAACCTATGAGTATCGCTATCATAGCGATTAAAAAGCTCATCTTTCACTGTATTAACCCAAATAGGCACACCAACAAAATAGCCAGCCCGGCCGATAGCATGAGCTGCAATGGGTGCGGTAATTAAAATAAACATAATTACCGCTAAGGCTTTCGCCATTACCACTAAATCATTGAAATGCAGCATCGCAGCAATCATCATTAAGGCAACACCAAGAGCACCGGCTTTAGTGCTGGCATGCATTCGTGTCATAAGATCTGGCAAGCGCAAGATACCTACTGCTGCAAGCAACGTAAAAATGCCGCTTGAAAGCATAAATAGGGCGATTACCCAGTTAAGTATTGTTTCAGTCATCTCGAGGGCCTCCGCGTTCAAGGAAGCGAGCAAAACCAATTGCTGCCAGGAATGCTGTAAGTGCAACCACAATCGCTACATCGATAAAACTAGAGCGATCAGTAAAAATTGCGTAGGTGCCGGTGATGGCAACAATTACCGTTGCTAATAACTCAAGTGCAACTACTCGATCGGGTAAGGTTGGCCCCATCAATAGGCGAATAAATATTAATAGCATCGATAAACTTAGCAATGCGAATGAAATTAAAATAACAATTTCCACGTAGATGCTTCTCCTCTGGATTACCGCAAGATTTCGAGAACCCTGCGCTCCATATCTTTCAAACTATCGCGCAACTCTTGTTCGTTATCTAAGAACATTGCGTGAATAAACAACACTCGGCGATCATCGGAAACATCGAGGCTCAGCGTACCAGGTGTTAATGAGATTAAATTCGCCACCATGGTAATTTCTAGTTCCGTTTTCGCTTCCAGTGGCATTGCAATAACACCCGGCTTCATGTGCCACACTGGCGTAATGATATCGAAAGCAACGGTAAGGTTTGCCACCACGAGCTCTTTAGCGAAAAAGGCCACGAACTTCAATAACCGAGGTAAGCGGCGAGTGTAGCCACGAAGTGAAGGTATTTGCCGTTGCATAACCCCAAGAACTAAGTAGCCCACGAATAAACCAAACAGCAGGTTCATGCCGCCAACATCGCCGGTAAGCACTACCCACGTTACCGCGAGCAGGAGGTTCCACATAAAGCCTATCACTGTGCACCCCCTAAAACCGCATCAATATAGCCTTGTGGGTTTAATAGCTGTGCTGCTGAATACTCGGCAAAATCATAAATAGGCTGGCCATTTAAACCAATTACTAATGTACAAATTGCCAGTAACACCACAGGAATGTAAAGCACTACAGTAGAGGCTGAGGTTTTGCCCTCGGTAAGGGCAGTATCATCTAAGCCTTTTGGTAGCTTCTTCCAAAACACTTCAGCCCATATCTTAATCATAGAGTATAGCGTAAGTAGGCCGACTAATAGGGCAATGCCGGTAATTACCCAAGCATTTGCTTCCACACCGGCGCGAATAATAATGAACTTCGCAAAGAAGCCTGAAAGCGGCGGAATACCCGCGAGTGAAAGTGCCGGAATCAGGAACAAAATACTTAAAAATGGCCGGGATTTATAAATGCCCCCGAGCTTCTTCAAATCATAGGTTCCGAGTAATCGGTGAGTAATACCACTAATGAGGAACAAATTAGTTTTTACAATGATGTGATGCATGATGTAGAACACGCCACCGATAAGAGCTAGCGGCGTGAAAAGCGCCAAGCCAAGAATCATGTAACCAATTTGGCTTACAATGTGGAACGAAAGAATACGCCGGAATTCAAATTGTGCAGCCGCGCCGAGAACCCCGGTAAGCATGGTAAAGCCTGCCATCCATAGTAAAATCTCATGCGTAAACTCAACATTTTGGTTAAAGATAAGCGTGAACACGCGGAACAGTGCGTATACCCCAACTTTGGTAAGCAACCCGGCAAACAAGGCAGAAACCGCAACTGGGCCGGTATGGTAAGAAGCTGGTAACCAGAAAAACAATGGGAAGGCGGCGGCTTTGATACCAAAGGCAATCAGGAACATTACCGCGATAACATCGATGAGCCCAGCGTTTTCTGCTTCGCCTAATTTAACTGCTATATCGGCCATATTCAGGGTGCCAACAAGGCCATAAAGTAGGCCGATGGCACTTAAGAATATTGCTGATGAAAGCAGGTTTAAGGTTACATATTTTACCGCACCTTCCATTTGCGCGCGTTCGCCACCAAGAATAAGCAGGGCGAACGATGCTACCAACATTACTTCAAACCACACGTAAAGGTTGAAGATATCACCGGTAAGGAATGAGCCGGCAACGCCAGCTAGCAGCAAGTGCATTAATGGGTAATAACCGAACCGCTCATGGCTTGGTGATGCTGATGAGAGCGAGTAGATTGCAATAGCTACGGCCATCATACCGGTAAGCACAACCATGATGGCACTGAGCATATCGGCTACTAAGGTAATGCCAAATGGCGCCTCCCAGTTGCCCATATACATTACTACATGGCCGTCGTTGTAAACGCTTACCATCAACCAAATGCTAGCTGCGAGTAAAGCGAAACTCCCAACTAAAGAAAGCGCACGCTGAATTGCATTGTAGCGCCAAAACATTACGCACAATGCACCCGTGAGCAGCGGGATAAGGATAGGTAAAGCAACTTCAAAACTCACGTATCGGTATCCTTCATCTGATCCAAGTTATCGGTGCGAAGTATGTTATACGCCCGGTGAATAAGAACTACCGCAAAGGCGAGTACCCCGAAGGCAATAACGATCGCGGTTAAAATCAGTGCTTGGGGTAGCGGATCCGCCACAATACCATCGGGCACTATTGCACCCTCTGGAATAAGTGGTGGTGCCCCGCGTGTCATGCCAGCAGAAGTAAAGATAAGTAGGTTAGCTGCGTTCGAAAGCAGCATTAAACCTATTACGAGTTTTACAATACTGCGGCGTAACATCATATAAATTGCGGCTGCATACATGAGGCCAACAGCAATGGCCATAACTGGTTCCATTTGTGCCTCCTTAACGCTCTTCAGCTTCGGTAAGTGCAATCATCATGGTCATCGTTGCGCCCACCACCGTTAGATAAACACCAATATCAAAAATTAGAGGTGTTGATAGTTTCAGTTCAGTACCACCCGGTAACATAATTGGCCACCATTGCGCAGTTAAAAACGCCTGGCCCTGAAATGCGGCTGGAAACACTGAAATCATGCCAATGAATAAGCCGATACCAATTAAATTGCGCGGGTCTACGCGCATTAAATCCCGTGTTACGGCAGCACCAAATGTAAAGAGGTACAAAGTGAAGGCACCTGCCGCAACTAGGCCAGCAATAAAACCGCCACCGGGCTCATTGTGGCCACGCAGTAGCAAAAACACAGAAAATAAAAGTTGCAGAGGTACTAAAAACCGCGCAGCTGTATAGAGAATAATCGTGCCGGGTTTCATCATGATTTTTTGCCCTCCTCATCAGATTGCGCCGCATCTTTTTTGCCACGTTCATCATCTTCTAAACGTTTTGCCGCCTGTGAATCATCATGGTCGCGATCTTCATCATAAGAACTCGCTAGAGTTTCTTGCTCTTCATCACCGTCTTCATCAGAATTTCGGTTGTTCATCGCGCCAACGGAAATGATGTTCTGATCTTCTAGCATTTTTTGATGAATCTCTTCGAGCGAGTGAATAATATCTTTCTCCGCGAGTTTCTTTTCTTCTAAAATCAGCGTGCCCGCGTAATGGTTGGCCCCCGGCGAAGTTGCAGGATTAAATTTAATCATTGCATATACGCCCATCGCAGCCAGTGCTAATACGAAAATCTCACCTAGGGTATCGAGAGCCCGATAATCAACTAAGATTACGTTCACGATATTTCTACCGTGGGCCAAGGTGTAGCTGTTCTCAATCATGTAGCCTGATATCGGTTCAAAGAGTTGCACATCAATGGTGATCATAATTAAGAACATAATGAGCACGCCTACGAGCAACGCCACTACCGCATCACGAATGCGTTCACGAGTTGTGGAAACATTGGAAAAGCCGGGTAAGCGGAATAAAACGAGTACCAACAAAATAACGGTTAGCGTTTCAACAAGAATTTGAGTTATGCCTAAATCTGGCGCACTGAACAATATGAAGATAAGTGCAACCGAGAATCCAACTGCACCCATTGCAGCAACGGAACCCAATCGAGAGCGGGTAACACAAGCGGCGATGGCAGCAGCAACAAGAATTCCCACCGTTATAAACTCGTGGAAGTAGAGATCTACATCCCAGTTCCAGTGTAATTGGTAGCGGCTAATCAAGGTGTAACCAGTAAGGCCCACAAACACTAACACGATGGTTCGCAGGTAATTTCGCATCGAACCGTTTTGCAAAATATGCGTTTGCCATTCGGCTACCCACACAATGGCGTCCATAAACCAGAAGTATCCGCGTTCAGGGCCTCGAGCAATAATGGGGTCTAGTACTTTCAAGCGATTCCGGAAAGTGTCCCAATATTTAAATAGCAGCAACCCGAGAGTGATACTGATACCTGAAAGCAACAACGGAAGATTTAAGCCATGCCAAAGCGCTAAATAACCATCAACAACATTACCGGCTACTGCATTTGAAGCCGGTAAAGTAACCCAGTTGCCTACAGTGCCTGGTATAACGCCGGCAACAAGTGATAGCAGCACCAGAACAATGGGCCCTGCGAGCATGGCTTTTGGCGGCTCATGAATATCTTTTTCTGCTTTAGGTGCTTTGAAAGCACCAAAGAAAGGGCGTAAGGCAATCACGGAAGCTACAGTTACTACGAATATCGACGCAACCATCACGAACACAAAAATGAAGCTATGGAAGGCGCCATCTAACATTGCTTCGAGCAATAGTTCTTTGGCTACAAAACCGAACAGTGGCGGAATACCGGCCAATGAAAGTGCCGCTACGGCAACGAGAATAGCGGTTAATGGTAAGTTTTTACGTAAGCCGCCAAGCAATGTTACATCGCGGCTGCCGGCTTCGTGATCAACAATACCAGCAAGCATGAACAACGCACCTTTATACAAAGAGTGCGCTAACAAATAGGCAGCGAAGGCAATCATCGCCGTTTCGGTACCAATGCCGATAAGCAGAGTGAGTGTACCGAGCGCCATAATCGTTGAATAGGCGAGCAACTTTTTCAAATCGGTACTGCGCACCGCCATAAAAGCGCCGGTAAGCATTGTCATGGCCCCGAAACTACTCAGTAGAACTGTCCATAAACCACTTTCACCGAGCTCTGGTTGTAAGCGCGCTAAAAGATAGATGCCTGCTTTTACCATGGTTGCTGAGTGTAAGTAGGCACTTACTGGCGTAGGTGCAGCCATGGCATTGGGTAGCCAGAAATGAAAGGGGAATTGAGCTGATTTAGTGAATGCGCCCAGCAGCAAACAAATAAGCATGCCCACAAACAGCGGATGTTCGGTGAGCGTTTCTGGAGTATTGAGAATTTCTTGAATGGAATAAGAACCAGCCATTGATGCCAACATCACTAGGCCACATAGCAGCGCTAAACCGCCAGCTACGGTAACGATAAGGCCTTGCAGCGCGGCTTTCCGAGCTTCGGCACTTTGGTGGTTAAAACCGATGAGCATGTAGGAGGTAATGCTGGTTAATTCCCAAAACACAAAGAGCGTAATGAGGTTATCGGCAAGAACCAAGCCCAGCATCGAACCCATAAAAGCGAGCAAAATCACAAGAAAACGATTTTGCGCTGGGTTTCCTTTCAGGTAAGCGCCGGCATAAAGCACGATTAAGGTACCGATACCACAGATGAGCAGAGCAAACATGAGCGAAAGCCCATCGAGCACCATGGTTAAGGAAATATCGAGGCCAGGAATCCATTGATACTCTTGGATAAATACTTCGCCACCGGCAATCATCGGAATGTGTGTAGCAAACCAAATAGTAAGTGCGGCGGGCACTAATGCCATGATATAGGCGGTGCGATGTTGGTGCTGCACAAAAAGCCAAGGCGTAATTAATGCTGCAAGGTATATCACCAGTACGGCAAGTTGCATGGTTTGTCCTCTCCAGCTTAACGAGAAATCAATGAGTTACCGAATATTCCAGCAATTGAACCATGTAATCTAGCATAATTTCATAAATCGAGTGAAGTGAACTCGGTGGTTATTAACTAAATTTCATATGTTTAAACTTGGAAAAAGCTGCTATTTTCGCTTGCTTTTAATCTACCGAGGCCCAACATCCTGCTTAGGTATGTTGGCCTTGAATCATCGGGCCTGAATTACAGCCCTCTACGATTTTAACATTACACATACAGGTATTAGGCGGAACTATCACGATGGAAAATGCAAACTACAGCAATTGGCAGGCAAGTTTTGTGCGTTTGCGTAGCAATAAAATATTTGAATTAGTGGTAGTGGTTATCATCGTTTTCTCAGCGCTTGTAGTGGGTGCCAAAACCTACGAAGAAACAACCCGCTTTACCCGAATTATGGATTACTTGGATTGGGCGGTTACGGTGTTTTTCGTAGTCGAAATTGCCATTCGAATGTTAGCCGAACGCAGGTTTCTGGATTTCTTCAAATCAGGCTGGAATGTTTTTGATTTTGTTATCGTGGTAGCTAGCTTAATTCCAGTGGATGGCGGCCAAAGCGTTCTGTTGGCTCGGTTATTGCGGGTTTTCCGAGTGTTGCGTTTGGTGTCGATTGTTCCCGAGTTACGCATGCTGATGAACGCCTTTTTAAAGGCATTGCCGCGCATGGGTTACGTAGCGCTTTTCATGTTTATTATCTTCTACATTTATGGCGCCATTGGCAGCTTCATTTTCGGCGATATTAATCCTTTTTACTGGGAAAATATCACCGTTGCGATGCTCACATTATTTCGCGTAGCCACTTTTGAAAGTTGGACATCGATAATGTACGAAACGATGGAAGTTTACCCATGGTCTTGGCTTTTTTATGTGAGTTTCATTTTCTTAAGTGCGTTTATTTTCCTCAATATGATGATCGGTGTGGTGCTAGAAGTGATGCAAAAAGAGAGTGCGGCACATTCGTTAGAAACCGGAGAAGGTGAGGCAGCGGATATTCATTGGTTGCGGGAACATGTGGCAGATCTTCAAACGCAAATTGGGGTTATTCACGCGCATATATTGGCTACTTCAAAAGATGCTGATGGGGATAAATATACAGAGAATAACGATAAACCAGAGGCGAAGTAGCGGTAGTTATCAACTTTATCGATGTAGGGCGCGCTAAGTTAGCGTATGTAGGTTTTTGAGATGTGCCGGAATGAATCGGTACCGGCACGTTCAAGCCATTCGAAAATAACCATTTCAGAACTAACCACCACCGCACCAGCAGCGGCTAAACGCGCAAGCGCTAACCCTTTATCGCTCGGGTTTCGCGAGCCTACCGCATCTTCAACAATAAATACTTGATAGCCTGCCGCTAATAAATCTAGCGCTGTTTGCAATACACAAACATGGCTTTCTGTGCCAATAAGTACTATTTGCGGGCGCTCTTGTTGTTTCAAATGGTTAGCAAAATCAGTTTCGCGATGGGCACTGAAATGGATTTTTTCAAATAACGTTGCATTTGGCAGGTGTGAACTTAATTGTTCAACGGTGGTACCGAGGCCTTGCGGATATTGCTCGGTAAATATGCAAGGTATCTGTAGCTCTGAGGCAACATTTAAGAGCCTATCAGCAGAATGCACAATATCACGGGCATGATCTATGGCGGGTGCTAACCGACCCTGAATATCAATGACTAATAAAAGGCTTTGTTGCTGTGAGATGCTCTGAGATTTTACCATTCAAAGAATGCTCCAAATCAGGCTTTTGAGCTTACCCGGGGAATAGATTTTTTCGATTGGCCATCAGGGCCATATAAACTTGCGCCTGAAGCATCTCGGAGAATGTTTAGCATTTGCTGGTTGTGCTGCAAACGATGTTGAATAAGATCTCCATTCAAAGCATTCAGATGAGCTACATTTTCGGTGGTTAAAATTAAATCTTGCCACAGCTCGCTGCAATTTGAATCTGCAGCGGCTTGCTCAGAACCTTCGCGGTTTAGTGGATAGCCAAGTTTTTCCTGCGCATTTCGGCGTTTCAGTTCAGATTGCTCAAGTTCAGCGAATAAACTTTGCTTTTCTTTTGCTACGGCTTCTAATGCTGCACCATCAACTTTACCTTCACCCAGCAACAGTTGCTCTTGTTTTAGCAAGGCTTCCATTATTTGCATGCGTTCTTGTTGATGCTGCAGGTGATTTCGTAAACTCATTTAAGTGCCGGTATTCCAACTGTAATAAAAATTAATTATCTAAAAGCTCTCGAACGCTATCGATTAAGCTATCAGCAATTTGATCTGCCCGAATATCTAAGCGGCCATCGCGAATTGCTTCTTTCAATTCGTTAACGCGCGCCATATCAATATCTTGGCTAGTATTTTCAAGTGCTGGGCTAAAATGGGTTACCGCCGCAGGTGTTTCTGCGGTTTGGTTTGCATTGCCTGCGCCCGAAGTTTTTCCGGTTGATTTGCCTTGTTCGCTACTTGGGGTAACTGGTAAAGGCTGCATGCCATTGATTTTCAAAACATTCCCCTTGGTGTGTTTGGGTCTGCAAATATTATCGGCAGAAGATAAGGAAACTTTAGCAAATTAATGCTCAAAAATCAGCCAAGAAGCAGCTTATTTGTAATGATAACGTAATTTTATCATAGGCCGCTATAGCGGGGTTAACAGAATATTGTTTACTAATCCTTTAAAGGTGAGATCCGGTGTGCAAAACGTCAATGTTAGTTTATAACTACCACTCGCCCGGGGCCGATAATTTTAGCTTCTAACATTTCGCGGTTACCAATTCGAATACGAATAGTGTCGTTTAAGCCACCGCTATCAACCGCAGTTCCTTCACGTTCTATTTGGAAGCCAGTTCCTTGCGCTAGTATTCTCACAGTATCCCCACGAGCTATTATCTCTGGGGCTTGTACCATTTGTTCATAAATGGGTTGGCCTGCGCGTAAATTTCTGCGCACTACTAAACCTACCAAATCCTCGAAGCGTGTAATCGGCTGATTACGCATTCGCCCGGTATCGCCCTTTGCCGAGGTAAGCATAGCTGCGGTAATTAGGGTGCCGGAGCGTATATCATCGACAGGCACTAAGTAACGACTTAGCAAAGATATTTGCGCCTGAACGTAACGCACTTGCTCGCCATTTTTACCGCAGCGAACACCCACAGAAACACGGCCGGCCGCTTCTTGATTTGCACTAGGAAAAAAAGGCTCTGGGTTTTCGCAAGCGCCGAATTGTGCGCTGGGTGCGAAGACTTCAATTGCTATCTCAGAATTCGCCGAGGTTGAGCGGCTGGCTTGTTGATAAAGAAAGTTTTGCACGGCACGGGTTATTTCTTGGGTATTTGCAAAGGCTGCATTCACCACCATTGATGTACATATAAATGCACCACCAATAAGAATGAAAAACAGTTTCTTTACAATTGCTTGCATTAATTTTTTATTTCCGCGTAATGGCTGATTAATTGCCATTATAAACACACGAATAAACTCTGAATTGAAGAAATAAGCGAAAAAAACTGCTTTTTTCGAGCGATTGACTCGACAAATACGATCGTAGTCTTAACGCTGCCAAGTTCTCCTTTATTCGGCCTGTACATAAATTAACCAGGCGAAAGAGCACAGAGAGCTGCAATTGATAACAAGGGTAGCAGCATGATCGATAAAATGACGGGAACACTGCATTTCCACCAAGAAGCGTTAAATCTTCGTGATCAGCGCCAGCAAGTGTTGGCAAACAACATTGCTAATGCGGATACGCCAAACTTTAAGGCCCGCGATTTTGATTTCGCCAGCGAGTTGCAAAAAGCAGCCACACAAGGGCGGCAACAAGCAACCGCTCTTGCGCGTACTTCGGCTGGCCACATGGGTGGTAGCGGTACGGAAGCTTCAGATGTAAGCAACATGCAATATCGGATTCCGGCGCAATCGCGCCTTGATGGTAATACCGTTGATATGGATATGGAACGCAGCAAGTTTCTCGATAACTCAGTGCGCTACCAAGCGAGTTTAACTTTTATGAATAGCAGGATTAAAAGCCTGCGGTCGGCAATGCAGCCTGAATAAGCAAAGAGGTTCTGAAATATGAGCATGTTTAGCATTTTTGATATCTCCGGTTCGGCGCTCACTGCACAATCGCAGCGAATGAATGTAGCCGCCAGCAATATGGCAAATGCCGATAGCGTAAGCGGCCCCGATGGCTTGCCATACCGCGCCAAGCAAGTGGTATTCGAGAGTAAATTACAAAACGGACAAGGCGCCGGTGGTGTGCAAGTTCGCGAAGTAATTGAAGAGCAAACTCCGGGTCGGCTTGAGTATCGCCCGGGCCATCCGCTTGCGAATGCCGAGGGCTATGTGCAAATGCCAAATGTGGATCCGGTTGCCGAGATGGTGAATATGATTTCTGCTTCGCGCTCTTATCAGGCCAATGTTGAAGTAATGAACACGAGTAAACAATTAATGATGCGTACGTTAAGCATCGGAGAGGGTTAAGCCCATGAATACAATTGACCAATCGGTATTGACGAACGTGAATGGCCAAGGGCCGGGTTCACAAGCGAATAGCGCAGAAATGCGTGAAAACTTTATGACATTGCTCGTTGCCCAGCTAAAGAATCAAGACCCATTGAATCCAATGGAAAATGCGGAAATGACCTCCCAGCTGGCGCAGATTAATACGGTAAGTGGTATCGAGCAATTGAACGAAACCATGACCGGTATAAACGGCCAAATCGAGCAAGGCAAGTTCATGCAAGCTACTTCGTTAATCGGCAAAGCTGTATTAGTGCCGGGTGAACGAGTGCTTGTAGGTGAAGGTGCGCCAACACCATTTGCAATGGAATTCAATCGCCCAGCCGATAGCGTGAAGGTAAACATTGTTGATGGCGCCGGACAAATTGTACGCACACTCGATTTAGGTGGTGTGAACGCTGGCATGCAAA
This sequence comes from Idiomarina sp. A28L, assembly GCF_000218785.1. Classification (GTDB taxonomy): domain Bacteria; phylum Pseudomonadota; class Gammaproteobacteria; order Enterobacterales; family Alteromonadaceae; genus Aliidiomarina. Next base: position 140,653 of record NZ_AFPO01000007.1, on the reverse strand, counting down.
CCGTGGAATGGGATGGCAAATTGGCTGATGGCTCAGTTGCTCCCGATGGCGCTTATCGATTCCAGGTTGAAGCAACAGATGCGGATGGCCGCAATGTACCTAATGAAACCTTTAATTACGCACAAGTATTTGCAGTAAGTACAGGCCACCCAGACGGACCGCGTTTGGACCTCGGTGGCATTTTTGAACCTGTTCGACTTGAAGATATTCGCCAAGTTGTCTGATTTATCAGCACCTTTGGTTTAATCCAGGAGATTAACTATGAGTTTTTCACAAGCATTAAGTGGCCTGCGTGCAGCGGCTGAAAATTTAGGTGTTGTTGGTAACAATATTGCCAACGCGCAAACCGTTGGCTTTAAGAGCTCAGGAATTCAGTTTTCTGATGTTTATGCCGATTCCCAGGGTGGTTTAGGTACGCGTGTTGCCGCGATTGTTCAGAACTTCAACGAAGGTAACTTAGAAACAACTAACCGCACGCTAGATCTAGCGATTACTGGTAACGGCTTCTTTCGCTTTGAACAGAATAATGAAATTCAATATTCGCGCAATGGCCAGTTAACCATGACCAATGATGGCTTCTTAACCAACGCCTCTGGTGCTCGTTTAACGGGCTATCCAGCCGGCTCTTTGGTTGGCAGCCAGCCTGGCCAGTTACAAATTCCTTCTGGTGGTTTGCAAGCGAACCCAACAGCGGAAATCGCAGCGAGTTTCAATATGGATGCTCGTACTGTGCCACTTGACCGTGCTGTTGTTCCGTTCGACCGCAATGACCCAGATACTTACAACTACTCAAACACCGTAGTTGTTTATGATTCATTAGGTACTCGCCACAACGCGCAAATGTATTTTACCAAGTTAAATGACAACGAGTGGGAAGTTCGCTTATCACGTAACGGCGATCTTGCCCCGGAAGTTGGAACTCTTAACTTTGATTCCAACGGTATCTTAGATACTACTGCTAACCTCGATGCATTTACCTTTAACCCAGGTGGTGGTGCCGACCCAATGTCGGTAGCAATGAACGTTACCGGCACTACCCAATTCTCGAATGATTTTGAATTAAATAACCTTTTACAAGATGGTTATACCTCAGGAACATTGGTACGGGTAGCAATTGAAGAAGATGGCAGCGTGGTAGGCACTTACACCAATGAGCAAAGCCAAGTGCTGGGCACTGTAGCATTAGCCTCTTTCCGGAATATGGAAGGTTTGCGCGCTGTGGGTGATAACTCATGGTTAGAAACGGCTGATTCAGGCCCGGCAATCGTTGGTTTAGCTGGTGAAGGCCAGTTTGGTAACATCGCTTCGGGTGTGGTTGAGCAATCGAACGTTGATTTAACGCAAGAGCTTGTTGCTTTGATTATGGCGCAGCGTAACTACCAAGCGAACGCGCAAAGTATCAAAACCCAAGATGAAGTACTGCAGGCTACAGTAAACCTGCGCTAACGTAATGTTAGGTATGCGTGATAGCTAAAGAGCAAAGGAGTTCGGATTATGGATCCAATGATTTACACCGCAATGGGCGGAGCCAAGCAAACGCTTGATGATCAGGCTGTGATTAATCACAACCTTGCGAACGTATCAACAAGCGGGTTTCGGGCTCAATTGAGCGCTGTGCGATCGGTTCCTCTTGAAGGCCCTGGCTCGTTAGCTACGCGCACTGCAGTAGTGGGTTCAACCCCTATGTTTGATGCTACCGGTGGCCCCATTAACGCGACTGGCCGGCCAATGGATATTGCTTTAGGCGATAACAATTGGTTAGCAGTACAGGGCGGTGATGGTAACGAAGCCTATACCCGCCGTGGCGATTTAAATGTTGATGCCAATGGTGTTTTGATGAGTGCTGGCCGCCCTGTGCTTGGCGATGGTGGGCCGATTGTAATACCACTCGGTGCTGAAATTACCATCGGCGACGATGGCACCATTACCATGAAAGGTGAAGGTGCACGTTCAACTGAGCTGGCTGAAATTGACCGAATTAAAGTTGTAAATTCTGAAGCTCAACAGCTTGAGCGAGGCCTTGATGGCTTGTTTAGATCGGTAGATGGCGGCGTTATTGGCCGTGATGAAAATGCCAAGATTGCTACTGGTGCGCTGGAAGGGAGTAACGTGAGTGCGGTGGAAGCAATGGTGGCGATGATCAGTAATCAGCGCAAATTCGATATGCAGATGAAAGTAATTCAAACCGCAGATGAAAATTCACAGCGCGCTAACAGCCTGCTTTCCGTGCAAGGCTAATTCGTAAAAACGAATGGAGAGAAATAATGATTAAATCACTTTGGACCGGAAAAACAGGCCTCGAAGCGCAGCAGTTCCAGATGGATGTGATTACTAACAACCTAGCGAACGTTAACACCACAGGTTTTAAGCAATCTCGCGCGGTTTTTGAAGATTTACTATACCAAAATATGCGCCAACCGGGTGCCATGAATAACGCCCAAGATCGTTTACCTTCGGGCTTACAAGTCGGTACCGGTGTACGTGCAGTAGCCACAGAGCGCTTGCATACGCAAGGCGGCTTGGTAGCCACTGAGAACTCGAGAAACCTAGCGATTAACGGTAAAGGGTTCTTCCAAGTGTTAATGCCAGATGGTGAAGTAGCATTTACTCGCGATGGTAGTTTTCAGTTAAACGAAAATGGGCAGATGGTTACAGCTAGTGGTTATCCATTGGAGCCAGGCATTTTTATTCCAGCAAATGCGTTAAGCGTTACCATTGGTGAAGATGGCATTGTTTCAGTAACGCAGCCGGGCAACGCGCAACCAACGGAAGTTGGCCAAGTTACCTTGGCATCATTCATGAATGATACCGGTTTGGAATCAGTGGGCGGCAATCTATACCGTGAAACAGCTTCTTCGGGCCCACGAAATGAATACAGCCCTGGCGATAACGGCACAGGCCGTTTATTCCAAGGCTATGTAGAAACATCGAACGTGAACGTTGTGGAAGAAATGGTAAATATGATTCAAACCCAACGTGCATATGAAATTAACAGCCGAGCATTGCGCACCAGTGATGAAATGCTCTCGCGCTTAACGCAGCTGTAAGCAAAGCATTGTTAATAATGCCTAAGTTCTAGGAGATTCGAATGTATAAACTAGCCCAGATATCAGCTGCGAAAGCCATATGTGTAGCCGTTGCCGCATTTGGGTTAGTGGCGTGTTCTTCTGCACCTAAAACTATTGTGGTTACCGAGCCTGAACCTATAGTGATGCCTGAGCGCGGCGCAATTCAAGCAAATGGTTCAATATTTCAAGCTCAGCGCGGTTATGCTCCGCTGTTTGAAGATCGTCGGCCCCGAATGGTAGGTGATATTTTAACCATTTTAGTAGAAGAGCAAGTAAGTGCATCGAAGAGTAACCAAACCGCTACCTCACGAGCGAGTAATGTAGGTATAGATTTGGCACAGCTTCCCGATTTCTTGGAGTCGCTGGCTGATTTAGGGCTAGATGTTAGTTCGGTAAGTGATTTTAATGGCCAAGGCTCGGCAAGCGCAAATAATACCTTTCAAGGCACCATTACTGTGCAAGTTTTAGAGGTAATGCTGAACGGGAACTTGCGTGTTCGCGGCGAGAAGCAAATTGCTATTAATAGTGGTGCTGAATACATTCGTTTTTCTGGAATTGTAAACCCACGTTCAGTTACTGGCCAAAGCACGGTGCTTTCAAGCCAAGTAGCAGAAGCGCGTATCGAATATATTGGTGATGGCTACATTCATACAGCACAACGTATGGGCTGGCTGCAAAGATTCTTTAACTGGGCTACCCCAATGTAATGGTGACCAATATGAAAAAACTACTTAGTATCATTATTCTTGGCGCAGCATTACTCGCTAGCTCACCGGCACAAGCCGAACGGTTAAAAGACTTGGCTGAATTTGCCGGCGTTCGCGATAACGTTTTGGTGGGTTATGGCTTAGTTGTGGGGCTCGATGGCACTGGTGATCAAACAACACAAGCGCCATTTACGGGGCAGAGTTTAACGAACATGCTCTCCCAGTTAGGAGTAACCATTCCGGCAGGCACAAACATGCAGCTGCGAAATGTTGCAGCGGTAATGGTAACCGCAGATTTACCTCCTTTTTCGATGCAAGGCCAACGCTTAGATATCACTGTTTCTTCGGTAGGTAACGCGCGTAGCTTGCGTGGTGGTACCTTGTTAATGACACCGTTACGCGGTGCCGATGGTGAAATTTATGCCATAGCGCAAGGTAATCTTCTTATCGGTGGCGTTAGTGCAGAAAGTGGCGGCAGCCGAGAAACGGTAAATCACCAATCAGCTGGGCGTATATCCCGCGGTGCGATAGTAGAACGTGAAGTGGCGCTTGCATTAGGTGGCAATCAAGGTGAGCTCGAACTGCATTTGAAACAGGCTGATTTTAGCACCGCAGAACGTGTAGTTACGCGTATCAACGATGAGTTTGGCAATCTTGTTGCGCAAGCAATGAACGGCCGGGTTATCCGTTTGTTTGGCCCGCAAGATGCGAACGAGCGTGTTCGATTTATGGCTCGCGTAGAAAATATTGATGTACAGCCGGCCGTTGGGCGAGCTCGTGTTGTATTAAATTCGCGCACCGGGTCTGTGGTAATGAATGGCAACGTGCGTTTAAGCCAAGCGGCAGTAGCGCACGGTAACCTTTCGGTTTCAATTGATACTCGCCAACGTGTAAGCCAACCGGGCCCGTTTTCGCAAGGCGAAACGGTGGTAACTACCGATACTGATATCCAAATCACGCAAGAGGCCGGTACTTTGAATATGGTTGAGGGCGTTGATTTAATGGAAGTGGTGAACGCGTTAAATTCTCTTGGCGCAACCCCGGCTGATTTAATGGCTATCCTCGAAGCGCTAAAGGCTTCTGGTTCGCTGCGGGCTGAATTGGAGATTATTTAATGAATGATGCATTCGCAACTCAAGCCACTCAGGCCAGAATGGCGCTGGATATTCAAGGGCTGAATCAGATAAAAGCGAATAACCGTGTAGATGGTGAAGCAGGTTTACGCCAAGCAGCAGAAGAATTCGAAGCGGTATTCCTGAATATGATGATGCAAAGCATGCGTGAAGCTACCGGCAAATCTGAGTTATTCGATTCACCACAAACCCAACAAATGCAGAGCATGTATGATCAGCAGCTTACTCGTCACTTAGCTACACGTGGCATTGGCCTAGCTGATCAATTAGTACAACAGCTTCAGCAAGGGCCGGCTCAAATTCCGGCACAAAAGCCCTAATTCACCTTAAGAATTCCCTTCTGCTGCCGATAATCTTCAGCACAGTTAAAAGGTAGGTCTGATGAGTATTTTAAACACCGGCATTACCGGTCTCAATGCGGCACAAACTGCACTTTATGCAACCAGTAATAATATCTCGAATGTGTATACCCCAGGGTACAACCGAGAACTTGTGTTGTTGGGCGAAGCAAAAAATGGTGGCGGCGTTCAAGTAAATGGCGTTAATCGTCAGTTCAATAGCTTTATTGCTGAGCGTTTGAATAACGCAAACGGCAATCTTGCCTCTTTGCAATCCTATAAAACCCAAGCTAGCCAAATTGATAACCTTCTTGCAGATCCTGACGCGGGCTTGGCGCCGTTAATGCAAAAGTTTTTCGGCTCGGTGGGTGATTTAGCAGGCACTCCAGCAGAACCTGCAGCTCGAGAAGGTGTGCTTGGTAACGCGAGCAGTATGTCAGCCCAGTTCCGTTCATTTGATAATTATCTGAACGATTTACAACGCACGGTAAATGGCGGTGTAACTCTAGAAGTATCGCAAATTAATGATATCGCTGGGCAAATAGCGATGTTAAATAAAGAGATAGCCACCTCAGCAGCTTCAACTGGGCAAACGCCAAACTCGTTATTAAACCAACGTGATCAGTATGTTGCTGAGTTAAGTGAAAAAATTGATATCCGCGTAAATGTTCAGGATGGCGGTGCATATAATGTATCGATTGGTAATGGCCAACCGTTAGTAACTGGCGATTCTTCAAACACGCTTGTAGCTATAGCTTCTTCATTCGATCCAGAGCGTATTGTGGTGGGCTACCGTGATTCTTCGGGTAATGTTATCGAATATCGTGAAGATCAATTTAAGGGCGGTAGTTTAGGCGGGTTAATGAGTTTCCGCAGCGAGAGCCTTGATAAAATTCAAGGTCAGCTTGGCCAACTTGCGGTAACCATGGCGCAATCATTTAATGAGCAACACCAGGCTGGTATCGATCTTAATGGAGATGCAGGTACTGAGTTTTTTAGTATTGGCGCACCTTCGAGCTTTACCAATACTAAAAATGCTGGTGATGGAGTTCTTGATGTAACGATAGCCGACCTTAATGAACTTACTTCAAGCTCCTTCGACCTTACATTTAATGGAACTGATTGGCAGGTAATGCAACGAGAGAATGGCAGCCGCACAACGGTAACGCCAGATGGCGCTGGTAACTTGAATTTTGCGGGCATTGAAATCAACGTAAATGGAACGCCAGAAATAGGTGATCGTTTTCGAGTGAACCCTGTGCAACGTGCGGCGCGTGATTTCAATGTTGAAATTAGTGATATTTCCAATATCGCTGCAGCCACTTCAGCTGATTCAGGCGATAACCGAAATGCATTAGCGTTGCAAAATCTACAAAGCGCTCGTTTAGTGAGTGGCAATGCAAATTTCAGCCAAGCCTATGGTGCAATAATAAGTGATTCAGGTAATCGCAATGCGGTAATAAACGCGAACTTATCAGCTCAACAAGGCTTAACTGAGCAATTACGTGCGTTGCAACAATCTGAATCGGGGGTAAACCTTGATGAAGAAGCGGCAAATCTAGTGCGTTATCAGCAGTTTTATCAAGCGAACGCAAAAGTGATTGAAACTGGGCTAAGTATACTAGACACAATATTGTCGATTTCACGTTAATATTTGCTCGGAGCAGCCGATATAGATTAGTAAGTGAATAGCATTAGCTTTGGCGGAGTATTTTTGCCGAAGATATCGAGGAAAAAGCACTATGCGTATTAGTACGGTTACCATTTTTGATCAGAATGTATCAGCAATGAATCGCCAGCAAGCCGATTTTTTAAAAGTTGGTCAGCAAATGTCGACTGGGCGACGAGTTGTTAATCCATCTGATGATCCACAAGCGGCTGCTCGGGCAGTTGGGGTGGGTCAATCTATTGCGGTAACTCAACAATATACTGATGCTCGCGTGAGCGCTCGCAACAGCTTATCGCAACAAGAAAGCGTATTGAACAGTGTGGGAGATATGCTCACGCGTGCAAAAACGCTTATGATTCAGGCGTCTAGCGATACATTGAGTGATGTTGACCGAGTGTCAGTCGCTACTGAATTAGAAGGCGTGTACGAAGGTTTGATTGGTTTAGCTAACACAACTGATGGTACCGGTCGTTATATCTTCGGGGGATACCGTGATGGTGAAACGCCGTTTACTCGGGCTGGTGATGGCACAGTGCAGTTTGAGGGTAGTACCGAAATGCGTGAAGAACGCGTTGATAGTGGTCGATTAATGAAGGTGGGGCACACTGGTAATGATATTTTCTTAACCAATTTGAGTAATGCCCGCCTGGCAACCGATGGTACGCCTGCAAATGCCAATTTGTTTGCAAGTTTTGAAAAGGCTATTGCTGCTTTAAAGGCGGATGAAACCACGTTGCCCCCCGCAGACCGGAAAGATGTATTTAGTAATGTTATGCGTGAATTTGATAATGCGCAGGATAACACGCTAACAAAACGTGCTTCTTTGGGTGCACGGCTCAACGAACTAGATACTTTAGATTTAGTTGCTGGGAACCGAAAGCTTGGCTACGAGCAGCAATTATCTGATTTAGTAGATTTGGATTATGTAAAAGCGGCTTCTGATTACAGCTTAGGCATGGTGGCGTTGCAGGCTTCACAAAAAGCTTTCGTTGATATTAAAGGCCTAAGCTTATTCAATTACCTTCGCTAATTTATTGCTTGTAACTGGTTATAAGCATGTAGTGTAAAAGCATGCTTATAGCGGTTATTGAATTGGCGCCAGCGCCTCTAACATTAACGCAATAAATTCTAAAGCATGAGAAAACAGTGCCTGAACAAAAGTTCCGAGCTGTGTGGTAAGCACCGTAATCAAGAATAAGCCCATGGTTAGTGATAATGGGAAACCGATAGAAAACACCGTTAGCTGAGGTGCCGAGCGGTTCAAGATACCCAACGTAAGATTGATGATTAGTAAAGCGCCGAATACCGGCAGCGCTAACAAAATCCCCGAAGAAAAGATAACCCCACCAAAACGTGCAAAAGTTTCGAACGCATTTAAATTTAATCCTGAAGTACCAATGGGTAGTTGCTCAAAGGAAAATGCGATGATTTCTAGCATAATCAGATGGCCATTCAATGCTAAATACAGCAACACAGTAAAAGCATGCAGAATACGCGATAAAATCATTGTGTTTGCGCCGCTATCAGGCGAGAAGAAAGTGGCGAAGGCCAACCCCATTTGTAATCCGATAAACTCACCTGCAGCCATTACAACGGCAAATGCAATTTGCATCACTAAACCCATAGCGATGCCAATCAATACCTGCTCAACGATTATCCCAAAGCCTGCCCAAGAATAGATGGGCACATCGGGCATAGGGGGAATTATGGGCGCCATCACAATCGCGAGCGCTATTCCAAATGCGATGCGTAATTGCGCTGGTATCCGGGAGTGACCAAATATGGGAGCTGAAACCATAAAGCTAGTGATACGGAAAAAGGGCCAAAGAAAAGCTACTATCCACCCTTGTAGTTGTAAAAACGTAACTTCAATCATGGCGTAACCGCGGCACTAGGCTATTGCACCATATTAGGAATACTGGTGAATAGCTCGGTAGTGTAATCAATAATCAGCTGCAAGAGAAAAGGCCCGATAACTACGAGCATAATCACTACCCCAAGAATTTTGGGGATGAAAGAAAGGGTCATTTCGTTAATTTGGGTAGCTGCTTGGAATAAGCTAACCACCAAACCAATAAGTAACGCCGTAAGCAGCAACGGTCCAGCAAGGTAAAGTGCTACTCGCATGCCTTGGTAAGCGATTGTCATTACTTGTTCTGGATTCATCGGTTACCTCCTAGCTACATATAAAAGCTTGCAGCAAGTGAACCAATAATGAGCTGCCAACCATCAACTAATACGAAAAGCATGAGCTTAAACGGAAGTGAAATAGTTGCGGGTGGCACCATCATCATACCGAGTGCCATGAGCACGCTGGCAACAACCAAATCAATAATAAGAAATGGGATAAAAATGGTAAAACCAATTTGGAATGCGGTTTTTAATTCACTGGTGACAAAGGATGGAATTAAAACGTGCATTGGTAATTCTTCTGGCCCTTGTATTGGGCCGATATCGGCTAGGCGCACAAATAGCTCTAAATCACTTTGCCGGGTTTGTGCAAGCATAAACTCGCGCAAAGGCTCTGCGGCCAGCGGCAAAAACTCTTGGAATCCAATAACATCATCGCTTAATGGAACCCAGGCAGTTTCATAAATTTGTGCAAGTACCGGCGACATAATAAAAAAAGTTAGAAATAGCGCAATACCAAGAAGCACTTGGTTAGGCGGTGCTGATTGGGTACCCATGGCTGTACGCAGGAGGCCAAGTACAATAATGATACGCGCAAAACTTGTCATCATTAACAGGCCAGCGGGCAAAAAAGCCATACTGCTGAGTAATAACAAAGTTTGTAACGGTACTGACCAACGCTGGCTGCCATCTTCGCCAGTAGTGCTGGTGATTGCCGGCAATTCTTGAGCAATAGCGTCGGTAGGCAAAAAGAGCGCTATTGCGCTCAAGATTATAATGCCGAAACCGAACCATATTTTGTGGGTCTGAATCATTCCTTACCACCTTTATGGTTCTGGGTAGCGTTTTGCTTTGATTTTAAAAGGTTAGCGAAAGGGCTAAGAATAGGGTTTACGTTAGCTTGTTCTGATTCAGCAGGTTCTTTATCGGTTTCAGTTGTTTCAGGAATAGGTAGTTCAGTTAAGTGATTAACACTGCCAGGAGCTACGCCTAAAACTAAGCGCTTGCCTTCAACATCAACAACTACAATGCGTTCTTTGCCGCCCAGATTTGCGCTAGTAACCACGCGTATTTTATTCGTAGTGCTTGGCAACCAACTACTGCCGATACGGCGGAATAACCAAGCACATACAATGATAATCAGAATAACTAAAATTAACGAGCCAGATACCTTACCAAGCAGCGTTAAGCTAGACACCACATCGGTGCCCGCCGGAGTGCTCACTGCGGTACTGGTATTTGTGATCATCGGTTCAGTTTCTGCACACGCTCTGCTGGGGTTACAATTTCAGTGATTCGAATACCATATTTATCATCGAGAACAACTACTTCGCCTTGTGCGATTAGGTAGCCGTTGATAAGAATATCCATTGGTTCACCGGCTAACCCATCGAGCTCTACAACTGAGCCTTGAGCTAATTCTAGTAGTTGCTTAATGGTGATGCGAGTGCGGCCAAGTTCAACGCTAAGCTTTACCGGAATATCCATTATGATATCTAAATCACTAGCGCTTGCGCCACGATTAGTATTTTCTAACGGCTTAAATACTCGGTCTCCGGCTGATTGCGGATTTCCAGCGGCTTGCTCTTCTTCAAGCACATCGGCCCATGGGTCGTTAGTTTCGCCCTCTGAGCTTTCTTGTTTGGCCTCTTCAGGCTGCTCTTCAGCGTCCTTTTTTGGCTTTTTATCATCAGTCATCGTCATAATCCTCAGAGGTTGCATCGCCATAGGCAGAAACGTTATCTGCCTTATTTGGGCTCGCAAGCGCGTGGTTTTCTAAAATTTTAATCACTCGTAGAGCACGGTGCTTGTTAAGTGAGCCATACTCGCATTCCAATACCGGCAAGCCACTTACTGTAGCCGTTACGACTTTCGGTAAAGAAACAGGGAGAACATCGCCTACTTTTAGCGCCATAACTTGTGGTAGGCGCACAGGAATATCTAGGAAATTAGTAGTAAGTTCAACATCAGATGATTGCAGCTCTTGGGTAATACGCTCTTTCCAGGCTTTATCCGTTGCGCTGGAGGCATCGGCCCGCAAGTTGGTAAGGCGATCGCGTAGCGGCTCAATCATGGAGTAGGGCATGCAAATTTGAAAGCTAGAATCTAAGTTACCTACTTCTAAGTGAAAAGTTGTAGTGACTACAATTTCACTTGGAGAACTGGTAATACTGGCAAATTTAGGCTGCATTTCAGATCTAATGTAACTAATTTTAAGCTGGAAAACCGCTCGCCAAGCCTCCTGGTAAGCATCCATTGCCAAATTCAATACGCGATTAATTATCCGCTGCTCTGTACCGGTAAATTCCCGCATTTCATTGCGCGTGATAAAGCGTCCATCACCACCGAATAAGTTTTCAACAATCATGGAAACCATGTTTTGTGGAAATACCACCAGTGCTGTACCGCGCAATGGTTTCATGGCAATAATGTTTAAGTTAATTGGCGTAGGCAACTTATCAGAGAAATCTTGAAAGCGTTGATAACGAACCGATTCCACAGAAATATCAGCGTTACGGCGCAATAAGTTGAACAAGTTCATTCGGAACTGGCGAGCAAAGCGCTCATTAATTATTTCAAGCGTGTGTAAACGCTCGCGCACAACGCGATGTTGGGTGCCCGGATCAAATGGTCGTTCACCGGCATTGCGTTCTTTTATCCCACCGAAACGCTCCTGCCGAGATGATGTATTTACATCGTCTGCAGGTTTCATTGGTTTGGATACCGAACCAAGTAACTCGTCGATATCATGCTGTGAAAGGGGCTTATCACCAGCCATAAACGCTCATCTATAGTTTGTATTGCCGTGAATACCATCTAGTTCTCAATTTCTCAAATATCGATAAAATAGACGGCTCGTGTTGCGTTACATGGTGTGCTTACTGAACAATAAACTCAGTAAACAACACTTCAAAAATTTCAATTTCCGCTGTGGAATTTGCGTAGGATTCAGATAGCCGAACCTTAATGTGCTCTGCTAGTTCCGTTTTTCCATCAGTAGTACTAATATTTTCTGCATCGAGCCCTGATAGCATTACCAACAAACGGCTGCGAACTTGTGGCATGTTATCTACTAATGTTTGCCGGGTATCGCCATCTTGAACCTCGAGAGTCATTCCGGTGTAGAGGAGGCGTGGCCCAAACTGGTCACTGCGCAAATTCACTGTGAAGGGCTCTATCTTTACGAACACTGGCTCGCGAACTCGTTCTGCGGCAGGCATGTTCCCTGCTAAAGCTGACATTGCAGTGGTTCGCGTATCAAGTAATAGCCAAGTGTTTACCGCGGTAACCGCAATCATAATCGCTACTAGGCCTATTAAGGCGAAGATAATAGTATTGTTGCTGTCTTTAGTATTTGCTTGTGGCTTGGCCATGTATATACCCTGTTTTAGCTTATTCTGGATTATGCCTGTACTTATTAAAAGTGAACCGCTAAAAAGCGAAGTTTCACCGTCTTACCTTTTCAGTTTAACCTGAAACGATAGGAAAATGCCTGATCAATATTAAGCGTACAGGTCAATTTGCCCATTCCCTACCTGAATATCGAGCTCCTGATTTGGGTTCTCTTCAGTATTTGGCGCTGGAACGTTTAAATTGTTATCGGCCAGTTCAGAAGAACCTGAACTCTGCTCCTGATTTTGTTGTTCAGCTTGGCCATCGTTTACCGATGATTCGGCCAAATCAATACCTTGCTCTGCTAATAATTCTCGAAGTTGGGGAATAGCAGTTTCCAAAGCAGCGCGAACATTGGCATTGGCAGCGCTAAACTGCAAGCTTGCCGCTTGATCATCCATTCGCAAATTAATCATTAGTGGGCCAAGTTCAGCAGGGTGCAAGCGCAGCGCTACTTGGTTATCTTGGCGAAAGTTCATGTTCACTACTTGTTGGCTAAGCTGTTGTTGCCAAGCATTCGAGGCTAACGGCGCAGTAAGTGTTCCGGTAGGCGTAGCATTGCTACTTGCAACGCTGGCATTGGCGGTTTGTAGCGCTACTAAATTGGCTTGTTCACTGTTTGCTGTAGTGCTCGCCGCACTTGCATTGGCAATATTACTAAGGCCTTGCAACGCCGATTCAGCTACTGGCATTGCTTGCTTAATTGGCACTGGAGTAGCTAAAGGCTGCCATGTTGGCATTGGTTGCTGAGGTGTTTGTGGCAGCTTAGCATCGGTTAAAAATGGATTGCTCTCAGGCAAGGCACCGGCCGGCAATGTTGCGCGTTCTTGACCACTTAGTTGCATCGCCATTTGCAATGCAGCGGTTTGATTAGCACTCAGGGTTTGTGAATTAATGTTCCCAAGCTGAGTGTTTCCAGCCTTTAACGTTTGCTGCATAGCACTTTGAGGGAGTGTACTTTGAGATAGGGCACTTTGAGCTCTCGCATTTTGCTGCACGGCTAAACCCAGTTGACCTGCTGGTAATTGTTGCATCTGCGGCATAAGTGCAGTTGTATTGGCGTTCCCATTAGTTTGTGCTGCAGCAAAAGCGCTCACGCCCTCAGTTCCGGATACTCCACCTTTACCTGCTTGGCTAAGCTGCTGAGCAAGTGCTTGCGCTTGTTCAATACGGTTCAGCATATCTGCCGATAGGCTGTTTTGCTGTGCAACCAAAGGTTGTGGGTTTTCATTGCTCAAAGCAATCAACTGCTCGCCTTCCGGCAAATCGATAGGCAATGGCTGCACTTTATCGCCAGGGTTTAGTGCCATACCCGGCTTAAGCTCTGAAGGCGTTGAATTTGTTAGTAACACTTCTTGTGGAGTATGCTTTTCACTTCCCGCTTTTTTCGCGCCTTGCTGCACATCAACAAGGTTTTGCAGGCGTGCAGCAAAATTGTTAGGGGTTGAGCCCGAACCAAGATCAGCAACCGAAGCGCCGGGTTTTCCATTGGCTACTTGCTGTGAAGGGTTTAGCAACATCATGTTTAACATCGGTTACTCCTTGTCGGCATCAGAAATGAGCTTTAAATGCCCACCCCGAATATGTTGGTTATTGGCAAACTCATCAGTTTGCACTTGTTCTTTACGCGCCGCTGTTTGGCGAGCGGCAGCAAGGCGGCGATCAGTTAAGGTTGTAAACGACGTTAACTTGCGCTGTTCTTGTTGCCAATTTTGTTTACTTTTATCCACCAAGTTATTTTGTTGCTGCAATGCTTGGCTGGCCTTCTTAATCGAATCATCTAACGACATCAAAAATTGTCGATAATTATAAAGTGTTACCGGGTCTACACCATCAAGCATAAGTTGTTGTAACTGAACCGCATATTCATCGCGGTAGTTCACGAGCATTTCTTGGTGGGCTTGAATTTGGCGTTCGTTGGTGCGTTCAGTGGCAAGCAACTGCCCAGCTTTATCGCGAGCCTCTTTGGCTAGATCAGTTAGCGTATCAAGTGCTGTAGAATCGCTCATTGCGCCCCTCCAAACAGATTCGTTAACGCACTAATGGAAGCTGAAGAATCAGCACCTTGGTTGTGCGATTGCTGCAAAAATGATTCTAACTTAGGGTACATCTGGACGGCTTGATCGAGCACCGGATCGTGCCCTGGGCTGTATGCACCAACGCTTATCAAATCACGATTTCGTTGGTAAACCGAGAATAGCTTTTTAAATTGCTGAGCTTGTTTCATTTGCATTTCCGCCACCACAGCCGGCATTACTCGGCTAATCGATGCTTCAACATCAATTGCTGGATAGTGGCCTGATTCCGAGAGTGCTCTTGAGAGCACAATATGACCATCAAGAATAGCTCGCGCCGAATCGGCAATTGGATCTTGTTGGTCGTCGCCCTCAGTAAGCACGGTATAGAATGCGGTAATCGATCCACCACCTTTACACCCGTTACCTGCACGTTCAACTAATGCCGGTAACTTTGCAAACACCGAAGGTGGGTAGCCTTTAGTTGCTGGTGGCTCGCCGATGGCAAGGGCAATTTCACGCTGCGCCATAGCAAAGCGCGTGAGCGAATCCATGATTAACAGCACGTTCAGGCCTTGATCTCGATAATCTTCAGCAAGCCGAGTGGCATACGAAGCGCCTTGCAAGCGTTGTAACGGCGAAGTATCGGCAGGAGCCGCTACAACAACAGCTCGCTTTAAACCTTCTTCGCCAAGAATATTCTCGATGAAATCTTGTACTTCTCGGCCACGCTCACCAATTAACCCAACCACAATAATATCCGCAGCTGTATAGCGTGCCATCATGCCTAAAAGTACCGATTTACCTACACCCGAGCCAGCAAATAGGCCCATGCGTTGGCCACGGCCAACAGTAAGTAATGAGTTAATCGCTCGAATACCAACATCAATGGGCTGCTCAATTGGGGCTCGGTTCATTGGGTTAATGGAAGGCGTTGCTAGTGGAGCAAACTTTGCCTCTCGCAGTGGGCCTTTGCTATCAAGTGGCTTACCGTTGCCATCCACAACTCGCCCAAGCAAGCTAGTACCGATCGGGAAACGCCGGCCTTCAAATGGGCCATGCTCTTGTAGAGGAAATACTCGCGCACCCGGTGTTAAACCATGAATTTCTACTAATGGCATTAAAAATGAACGTTCGCCAGAAAACCCAACCACTTCCGCTTCAATAAACTCGTGGCCGCCTTCAACTACGATCTCGATACGGCAAGCACTGCCTAGGGGCAACTCTAAGCCCACCACTTCAAGTACCATACCAGTGGCTCGTATTACCCGGCCGCTAGTTCGAAAGCTAGGCAAGTTGGATACACGCTCTTGAACTTTGTTCAAAACGTGGCTCCAATCTTTGCCGAAAGTGCTTTCGTGGGTATCTTTCACGTTTCACTGTTCCCATTTCGTTGCCGAACTTGTGCGCGAACTTGTTCCCACCGAGCTTCCCAAGTAGCATCACGTTCGCCGCTTTGGCTTACTAAGCGGCAGCCGCCGCGTGTTAACCGCTCATCTGACACTAATTTCCACCCAGCCGCATGAAGCTCATCGTGCAAGTGCTCTTCTATTAAGGCGAAATCTTCAGGGTTCACAAACAAGCGAGGCTTGTTAGTAAAAGTAGGCTCTGAATGGATTAACTCGCGTACTATTTTTAGCACGGTTTCTGGTGTTTCATCCAAGCTATCGCGCGCTAACTGAGCGCCAACTGCTAACGCCAACTCAACTAGCTCCTCGGAAATATTTTTATCAATACCTTCTACTGCAGCACTAAACGCTTCCGCTAATTGGCGAACAGGCATTAATGCGGAATCAATAGAGGCTTGTTTTTCGGCTTCAACTTCTGCTTTTGCCGCTTTGAGGCCTTGTTCATAGCCAGCTTGATAACCGCTATCGCTGCCTTCTTTATGGCCTTGTTCCCATGCTTCTTGGCGCGCTTTTTCGCGCAAAGCGTTCAGTTCTGCATCGCGAATAAAGCCCTGTTTAGCTTCTTCGCTTAACGGATCTGGCTTCATTCGTGCACGGCGCAATTCATCTAAATCCCAGCGGTGCCATTTTTCACCGGGAACCACTTTAGTTTCCGCAAAATCGGAAGCTTCAGCTTTAAGGTTCTCAGGTGAAAAAGGCTTAAACATAGGTATCGTCTCCGCTGCTGAGCATGATCTCGCCCGCATCGGCTAAGCGGCGTGTTGCGGCCAAAATAGCCTTTTGCTCGGTTTCCACTTGTGAAAGGCGAATTGGGCCGCGTGTTTCCATCTCTTCGCGAACCAATTGCGCTGCCCGTTGCGACATGTTCCGTAAGAATTTATCAACCAGTTCGTTTTCAGCGCCTTTAAGTGCAATAACCAATACGTTGGTATCGATTTGTTTAAGCAGCACTTGAATACTGCGGTCGTCGAGGTCGATAAGGTTTTCGAACAAGAACATTTCGTCGATAATCTTGCTTGCCAATTCGTCGTTGTAGGCACGAATGTTTTCCAATGCGGTATCTTCTTGGCCTGCACTCATCAAGTTCAAAATTTCTGCAGCAGTTCTTACGCCGCCCATTTTGCTTCGCTTTAAGTTTTGTCCATCTAACATGCCACCCAGCACTTCAGTAAGCTCTTGCAATGCAGCTGGCTGAACGCCGGTAAACGTAGCTACGCGCAACACAACATCATTACGTAAACGCTCTTCGAACAACTCAAGAACCCCGGCTGCTTGCTGACGATCTAGGTGGATAAGTATTGTGGCAATGATTTGTGGATGCTCATCACGAATTAATTCGGCAACTTCAGGAACATCCATTAGGTTAAGCGCATCAATGCCATAATTTCCGGCTTTTTGATCCAGCACATCCTCTATTAATGTAGAGGCACGCTCACTACCAAGCGCTTTGGTAAGTACTGAACGGATATAACCATCATATTCATCAACGGGTGGTGAATTTGAGAGATCTTCATGGAACTGCTCAAGAACCCACTTAATTTCATTGCGAGAAACATTTTGTAAACGCGCCATTTCTTTACTGATACGTTGAATTTGTTGCGGCGTGAAATGTTTAAAAACATCTACAGCCGTATCTTCATCAAGTGAAAGTAAAAGAATCGAGCTCTTGCGCAACCCCGTCATATTTTCGAAGTTACTTGTTTCAGTTGTTGTCGTATCAGTCGCGGACATGTTCATCCTCCGTTAGCCAGTTTTGCACGATACGTGCAACTTGACGCGGCTTCTGGCGCGCGATTTCTTGTGTTTTCCGCACAGCATCATCGTACGCTGTCATGTTTCGTTTTTTCGGCCAATTGAAGGTCATAGCATCACCTTCTTCGCCTTCACGTTCCGCATCGTCATCTTCGTCGTCATCACCAACTACAGCGCGTAAACGACCAGCTGGCTTGCCTTCCGCTGCGTCATCTTCGTTATCGACTTCATCGGAATCGCTAGATTTCCCTTTCCCTTTCCCTTTTACTTTTACAAATCGACGATTAATCATCGGGCGAAGGATAAGTAGATAGAATAATAGAATTCCCAACCCAGCCAAAACATAACGACCTCCTTGGATCATCAGTTGCTGAGTATCAGGCTCTTGCCACCATTCGCGATCTTCGATAGCTAGTGGGTCGGCGGAAGTAACAAAGCGGCTATTTACTATTTCTAATTGATCACCACGCGCTTCGTTGTAACCCATAGCCTGTTGAACCAACCGTTCAACTTGTGCCAATTCGTTTTCCGTAAGCGGTATACTAATTGAGTTACCTTCTTCATCAATGCCACTACGGTGGTTTACTACAACGGCTGCAGATAAACGCTGTAGGCGCCCACGTTGATGTTGAATGTGAGCAATATTACGATCTACTTCATAGTTCACAATATTATCTTGGCGCACATTCCGGTTATTCTGGTTTTGTTGGTTGCCTACCGCTTCAGCACCCTCAGCACCTTCTTCTGGCGCTTCAATTGGAGCGGTAACTACGCCGGGTGGTGTATTGGTTAGAGCGCCTGGTACGCCGCCAACAAAATTGCCATCACCTTGTAGTGATAGATTGCTTTGAATACTGCGCACTGCTGCGGTTTCAGGAGTTTGATTTGGGCTATAAGTTTCTGAAGTTTCTTCGATACGTGAAAAATCTATCTGCGCGGTTACACGCGCGTTTAAATTCTGGCGGCCCAAAATGGGAGTTAATAATTCTTCGATACGGCGTTGATAAGTGCGCTCAACTTCTTCGGTATAGCTTAGCTCTGTGCCAGTTAAATCACTGCCTTGGCCATTGGCTGAAAGAAGGTTGCCTTGCTGATCAACTACGGTAACGTTATCAGCAGTAAGTTCGGGTACTGAGCTAGATACCATGTGAACAATGGCATTTACTTGGCCTTCGCCCAATGCACGGCCAGCATGCAAGTTTAGAATTACCGAAGCTTTAGCTGGTTCACGGTCGCGAACAAAAACAGAAGGCTTAGCCATTGCCAAATGCACACGAGCCCGATTCACTGGGCCAAGCGATTCCATTGAACTTGCTAGTTCACCTTCGAGCGCGCGCTGAAAGTTAACTTGCTCAGCAAATTGGCTGATACCAAATGATTGGTTATCCATTAAACTGAAACCGGCGTTTCCACCTTGCGGCAAACCCTGTTCGGCCATACTCAAACGGATGCGGTGAACTTGATCGCCAGGAACAAGAATGCTCGTGCCACCGGCTGAAAGCTGATATGGAATACGCTGTGCTTCCAACTCAGTCACTATTTGGCCACCGTCAGATTCACTTAAATTGCTATATAGAACACGATATTCGGGGGTAGTAGCCCACATAATTAAGGCAATCACCACAGCAATAAAGGCGGCGCCACCAATTAATATAGGAAGAATCGAATTACCACGGAGTAACCCAAGCATTTTTTCCAGTTGATTACCGGTGCTTGGGTTTGCCGTGGCTGCATTCGGTGCAGGCGTTTGTTGGTTTATCGTAGATTCCATGGGCTCTTTGCGCGTTAGAGTTAAGAATTTTAACTACCCCAACTAAAGGTCAGGGTATTTTCATGAGTAGCATTATCGCTATTTGAAATGAAACCAAAGGGGTAAAAAGGGCACTTTTTTTGCTTTATTTAAACCGTTCAATTTGATTTTTCATTGCTAATCTGTGCTCCATCAAAAAGTAATCATCGAGATTTGTTAGGAAGTTATGGCAAATGCCAAAGCTTCGAATATCACTTCGAGATTGCCAATATTGCAGGCGAGGATAATGAAATGAGTGTTGCAGGTATTCAATCAGCGTTACAACAAATGCAAGCGGTGCAAACTCAAGCCACCGGGCAAGTTGCGAATCCAAAAGCGCTCGGTGCTGCCGGCGCGGTAGAGAAGGGGGGCTTTGCGAACGAGCTGCAAGCTTCTATTAATCGTATCAACGAACTACAACAAGCTTCGGCGGCAAAAACCACAGCATTCCAACTTGGCGATCCAACTGTTTCGTTAAATGATGTAATGGTTGATTCTCAGAAGGCGGGCATTGCATTCGAAATGGGCGTGCAGGTGCGGAATCGTTTAGTGAATGCTTATAAAGAAATTATGAATATGAACGTTTGATATACGTTGATTCATGAAAAAACAGCAAAAAGCCTAGGCCACTTCGAACGTGATCTAGGCTTTTTTGTATTTATATGTGTTCGTGCTTGCTCCCAAGCTACATAAACCGGCTTAGGCTTCGCGGTTAATCAATACACCACGAACATTTGCGAGTTGTTCTGCTGCACGCAATACTTCTTCAGTAGGTATTTGCCGAATTACATCGCCAGATTTGGTATCGATGATTTGCACTACAACCGGTTTACCTTCAGAGATTTCAAACTGCACGCCATAAGGATTTAACACTTCATTTATTTGCTGCAATGGCGGCACTAAATCTTCCGCACTAACTTGCTGTGCTTCCGCGTTTGCGCCTTTCTCTGCTGGTAAATGTTGCATTACTTTGTCAGACCGTTGCTTTTCTGAAGCTGCAAATGCAGCAGCCCAGTTGCCGGATAGTTCGCTAATTGGTGTAGTCATTTATAGTGCTCCTGTGCTGCACTGGTTTTGCCGATTAAACGTATTATCGGTTAAACCTAAATTAACTTTAGCAATTTATTACTCGTTTCACCAACACCTTAAAAAAGCGTTAATCTATTGAGCACTGTTCACAGCGAGATCTCCCAGTAAGCACCTTGGATATCTGATTACGATTACGAGCAAAGAATAGATAAGCTTTATCGGCGAACCAACGTATAACCGGCCAACGCAAAGGTGCCGTAAGCCAACCGCGCCCAACCAAGCTCCAAGCGGAATGAGTAACATCAAGGCCATAAATCATTACACCCTGGGCGTTCATGCCATGTAAAATTTGATTCGCATTTTCTACGGAAATATCTGGGTAACGGGTTTGGAAATCATCCACTAGAATGTCTTCAAAGGCCATCTTGTTATCGCGATCTAAGCGCTTCAAGTGCTTCATTTCTCGCACACACAGTGGGCAACCGCCATCGTAGAATATTGTCAGTGCTTTATCTTTGCTCATTAGGGAACCTTAAGTTTGAGAATTTTGTGTGCTTTAGCCTTATACGGGTTTCACACTGTTTTAGATGAAGATGAAGATGAAGATGAAGATGAAGATGCAGAGAAACGAAAGGTTGAGGAGCGGAGTTTAGTGTTTTGTGGAAGTAATTTACATCGAGATAGCAAAAAGGCGCCCGAAGGCGCCTTTAAAGTATGCGTGATGGGAATTAACCCCGCATATATTAACCTAGTAGTGACAGTACAGACTGTGGCACCTGGTTTGCTTGCGCAAGTACCGAAGTACCAGCCTGTTGCAAAATCTGTGCACGAGTCATGTTGCCAACTTCTACTGCGTAATCAGCATCTTCAATACGTGAACGCGCTGCTGCCAGGTTAGTTTCGTTAGTTTGCAAGTTAGTAATTGCAGATTCGAAACGGTTTTGAATAGCACCGAGGTCAGACCGAAGGGTATCAACTTCTGATAATGCTTCATCAAGTGACGCTAAAGGGTTTTCTGAGCGCGCTTCGTTGATTGTTGCAGTATCGGTGTTGATAGCTACAGTCAATCTACCGTCGCCTGCACCAGCTGCAGTTTCGTTAGTAAACGTAAAGTCGGCAGCGGTTACCGCTACTGAAACATTGTCGCCTGCTGCATTAGTACCTTGTACGAAGTAGTTACCGTCAGCATCTTGCGATAAGCCTGTAGCAGTGAAGTCACCGGTGCCGCCATCATTTATCGTGACATTAGCCGCTGCAACATCGGTACCATCGCCAGCTTGAAGATCACCGTCAGCGTAGGCCGTTAATCCCGCAGGATCAAAGCCATCAACGTTGAAGGTTCCCAAGTTTAACGTAGCAGAAGTTATTTCACGTAAGTTAACGCCTATAACTTCTCCGTCATTTGCACCTACTTGGATTTGCAATGCTTGGTCGCTAGAAAGAACTTTAACGCCGTTGAAATCAGTTTGTTCGGTTATACGATCAATCTCACCTAAGCGCTGATTAATTTCGGCTTGGATTGAAGTTAAATCGTCTTGAGAGTTAGTGCCGTTTTGCGCTTGAACTGATAACTCACGAATACGTTGCAAGTTGTCATTTACTTGGTTTAATGCACCCTCAGCAGTTTGAGCCACTGAGATACCATCATTCGCGTTACGCTGTGCTTGGGCTAAACCAGTGATTTGTGAAGTCATGCGATTTGCAATAGCTTGACCAGCTGCATCGTCTTTAGCACTGTTGATACGCAGGCCTGAAGACAGACGTTCCATAGAAGTTGCTAATGCTGATTGCGACTTCTGAAGGTTTTGCTGACCAATCATCGAAGTGATGTTTGTATTAATTACTGACATAGTCTTATTCCTTCTGTTTTCATAAATGGCCGGCGTGTTGGCCTGCCGTCACCCCTAGTTATCGGTGAGTGGTAAAAAAACTTTAGCAATATTTTAGAAAAACTTTCCGAGATGCGTGTTTACGGAGTTTGTCTATAGTTTTTTCAGTTTATGCCGATAGCATTAAAGCGCACATCACGATATATAATGTGGTGTAGGCTCACCTTAGCGATAACATAAAAAAAGATAGAAGGAACTTGGCGCGTGGAAGAAGAAGAATACTCACCCGTATCGAGTAAAATGGAAGTTTCCGCCTTACTTGAAACAATGACACAACCTGGAGCGGCGCAAATTCGGCTTAATTCCGCCGAAGCGAAAGCGTTTCCGATTGTTTTGTTGGATCTCGAAGACGACGAATATGTTGAGTATGATTTAACCGCCATCCGTGAATTAGCGCCAAAATTGCGCCGTGGCGTTGAGTTTATACTGCTGGGGCAAAGCCATGCCGGTATGATTCGTTCAACGCCGATGAAAATGACCGAGTTTTCAGAAAAAGATGGCCGTTTGATTTGTAAATCGGTTTGGCCGGAAGGTTTAGATTTACGGCAACGGCGTTCTGCATTCCGAGCGCAGTTGCGAATCGGCATGGATGTAGGTATTCGGTTACGTGCTGAGGAAGAAGTTAAAAAGCGCGATAAAACCGATAAAACCGATAAACAAAAAGAAAAGCCGTTAAAAGAAGACGAAGAAAACAAAGAAGCGAAAGAGGGCGATGAGGTTACCGAAGTAGCCGAAACGCGAACTATGGAACTGATGGGTGATTTAAAAGACCTTTCAGCAACTGGCGCTTTAGTTGATTTCTTTGCCCAAGATGGCGCTTCAAAAGTAATTAATCACATGCGCTCCGAGCTAGAGATATGTTTCCCTGATGGCACGGTATTTCCAATCGTTGCTGATGTCCGCCACATCAAAACTGATCCCGATCGGCAAGTGCTAACGGTAGGCTTTGAGTTTACTAATGTAAGTAAAGCCGACGAAAAACAATTATGGACCTTTGTTCGTGAAATAGAACGCGAAGCTTCGCGTAACGCGGGCGAAGGCTCTTCAAAAACTCCCTCGCCGTTATTTGAAGTAAAAGATGAAAATGTGGCTTTAGGCCGGCGGCAAGGGCACAAGTATCCAACACCCATCGCTAGAAGGCTGGCGCGCATTGCCGGTTACTTAGATAGCCAAATGGTAGCGTTACGGCAAGGTCAAAAAATTAACTCTGGCCAGTTATCCGCACATGCAGATAAATTACTCGATATCATCAAAGATGATCGTGAGGGCGCGTTATTCGCATTGCGTTGTATTCATCGTGAATCTGCTTGGGTTATTCATGGTTTAAGTGTAGCAATACGCTCTGTAGATTTAGCGCAAAGCGGCGCAAAACTGCCGCGGGAGCTTGAAAAAGCTATTGTAGCGGCTGGCATGCTGCATGATTTGGGTAAAGGTATGTTACCTGGGTCATTGTGGCGCGCTAGCACGTTAAGCCGTGATTCCTATTTGCGTATGCAATCGCATGTGGCACTGCTAATGAACCAAATGGATAACTGCAAGTGGCTTGCTCCAGCAGTAGTGCAGGGTGTACTTGAACGCATAAATGAGCGGCTTGATGGTTCTGGTTATCCGCTTGGGCTCAAGGGTAATGATTTAGGCCAACTTTCTCGAATGGTATCTGTTGTTGATGCGGTAGATGCAATGTGTAGGCCGCGAGCAGATCGTGCCGGGCAAACTACAGAAACCGCATATCGGTATTTACTGGCTAATACCAACCAATTCGATTACGAGTGGATCGAGCGCTATATTCGCCATTTCGGCATGATTTCTGTGGGCTCACTGGTGAAGTACAAGCTAAATGATCAACTGGCTTGGGTTACCGGCCTTGATGAAAGGCGCCATATTCGCCAAGTTATTCTTACTTCACATGATGGGCCACCTGATACTGAGCTCGAAAAGCCGATTGAAGGCAGTGCTTTAACTGTTCTTGGTGAAATTAAAGAAGTGCTAGAAACCGATTTCTAAAGTTTAGGGCTTAATGGCCGATAAATTGAATAAGCAGTTTTTAATAGGGCTTTTTCAGTGATTGCTACTGGAAAAAAGCTGACAAAATAAGCATGTTGTTGTTAAACGAGCTATAATTTTGCTCAAACAACAAGTGCAATTGCAAAAGGTAAAACAATGGCTTCCATTTCTGCATTAGGTATTGGTTCTGGTATGGACCTCAACGGGCTTCTCGATCAGCTGGCAGCAGCTGAACGTCAGAAGCTGCAGCCTATTACGCAACAGAAACAAGCACAGCAAGCGAAAATTTCCGCTTACGGCCGCTTGGAAAGTGCATTATCAACTTTTCAAGATGCGGCTGCAAAGCTAAATAAAACCGATACTTTCCAGGGTGTAAGTAGCGCGGTAGCCGGTTCTTCCGTGAACGCTGCAGCTAGCTCAACAGCCCCTATCGGTAGTTATCAAGTAAATGTAATTGACCGCGCTGAAGCTTATAGTGTGGCAACTGCCGGTGTGGCAAGCCAAACCGATAATCTTGGCGGTGGAACACTTTCCTTTACCCTTGGCAGCGGTGAAACTTTAGCGGTTGATATCGACCCGGCGCAAAGTTCGCTGCAAAACATTCGTGATGCAATTAATACTGCAAATGGTGGCGTGCAAGCTTCAATCGTTAACGATGGTAGCGGCACTCCATATCGCTTGGTGTTGAGCTCGCCAGAAACCGGTACTGACGCAGCGATTTCCAATATTAATTTTGGCGCATTGGGTGCAGACTTAGCGCTTGACGCAGCCACAGAGCAACAAGCTCAAAATGCGATGTTGAATGTGAATGGCATTACTATTACCAGCCAAAGCAACCGTGTTGAAGGTGCAATTCAGGGCGTAACCTTAGATTTACAAGCCGAAGGTTCTTCAACGGTATCAATTACTCGTGATAATGAATTAACCCAGAAAGCGGTTACTGACTTTGTAGACAAATACAATAATTTGCAAAGCCTTATTGGCAACCTTACGCGCTTTGGTGGTGAGAGCGGCAATAATGGCCAATTGCTGGGTGATTCTACGCTTCGAAACGTACAACAGAGTATGCGAAGTATTATCGGTGAAGGGGTTGATACGGGAAATGCGCGTATGCTGCGTGATGTCGGTATTGATCTGGAACTCGATGGTAAATTAACTTTGGACGAAACCAAGTTTAAAGAAATGATTGCCAACAATATGAGTGATGTAAGCACGTTCTTCGCGGGTACTTCAGCAGGCGGCGGTTTAAGCGGAAAAATTGATCTAAGCATTACTCAGTTATTACAAAGTGACGGGCCGATTAAGAACACCACCAAAGGTTTGCAAGATAGCATTGGCAGACTTGACGACAGATTTGTGCGCATGGAAGAAAGTATAGGGAAAACCATTGATCGATATCGTACACAGTTTTCTCAACTCGATTCCATGATAGCGAACATGAACTCAACGAGTAACTACATAACACAGCAATTTGATATGTTAAATGCTCAGTTGGGCCGTAAGTAATTATAAATAATCAGTAAAGGTAGTACCGGTTGTGCTGGGAAACCATAAGATAGGAGAACAGTTATGTATGCAATGCGCGGAGCAGCGGCTTATGGCAGAGTGAGTGTTGAAAGTAATGTTCTCTCAGCCAGCCCACACCAACTGATCTCGATGTTATTCGATGGTGCTCAAGCTTCGATTAAAGCGGCAAAATTGCACATGGCTAATGGCAATATTGCGGAAAAAGCGAAAGCAATATCAAAAGCGATGGATATTGTGAACAGTGGTTTGTTGGCCGCCCTTGATAAAGAAAAAGGTGGCGAATTGGCAGAACGCTTAGAGAGCCTCTATAACTACATTTCGGGCTTGCTGATGAAAGCGAATATCCATAATGATACTGCGAAGCTCGATGAAGCAGCAGAACTACTTCTAAATATAGGTTCAGCATGGAAAGAAATTGGACAGCAGGCAGCATCAGCGAAGCAGGGCGCGTAAACGTGGGCGCTCGTGCGTATTTGAAACCGGTAATGGATGGGGCAGAAGTGATTAGTGCTTATGAACGGCTATTAGAATTCTCTTCCACCATGCTTGAGCATGCGCGCGAAGATGATTGGACCAAACTTATCGAAAGCGAAGTGGCTTATGTTAGCGAAGTTGAGCGGTTACAAAAGCATGAGCTTGATGCCATGTTAACCGAACAGCAGCAGGAACAGAAACTTGTGTTCTTAGACACGCTATTGAAGCAAGACAAAGAAATTCGTCAGCGGTTAACACAGCGCCGTGCTGAATTAGAAAAAATGCTTTCAACGGCATCGAAAAAAAGAAAAGTGGATAACGCGTACCTTTCTTAATTTATTCAAGCATTGGTTTTAGTACGAAAGATTAACGGAGGTGTAGGATGAGCGGCATTACTCCGTTACTTGATACGCTGTTACACCAAGTTCTCGGCCCCAAGGGCGATCTTACAGCGCAAAAAAACTTAAACCAACCTGTTCGTCCGGTAGATCCGGGCGAGGGGCCGCGCGCGTTACAAAGCGATTCACGGCTCGATTCTAGAGCTAATTCGCAAGCGCATGCTGTGCAACCCCATTTGCGTACTGGCAGCAAATTAGCGCAAGCAACCTATCAACAAATTCAACCTAACTTACCAAGCCCTCCCTCTGCGCAAATAGCTCTTTCGAGTGCCGGCAAAACTATTGCCGATGTGCTTATGCAATATCCAGCTCCGGGTTCAACGATTCGCCCTGGCGTACCTTTGATTCAATCTGGCGAAACTATCACAACAACACTTTTGGCAGATAGGCTTGATTCGAGTATTCGCAATAGTGGTGTGTTTTACGAAAGCACGTTAGGCCGTTGGTTTCGTGGCGAAGTGCCGCGCTCAGCGCTACAACAACAACCACAAATGCAAAATATTGCCCAGCCGCAGGAAGGTCGAGTTCTTACAGGGCCAGTTCCCGAAGCTTTACAACCGATCGTTCGCCAGCAGCTTGAAATGTTAACTACCCCAGTTTTGCGTTGGGAAGGCGATTTGTGGTCGGGTATTTTTATGGCCTTGTTTCTGCAGCCAGGGCAGGTTGAACCTCGCAATCCTTCAGAACAAAACCAGCAAAGTGATAAAAACAAAGATCGCAGCTGGCGCTCGGAGCTAGAGCTCACTGTTCGGGGGTTGGGTGCACTTTCTGTTGGGGTGCATTTAAAAGAGAAGCACCTGCACCTATTGTTTGTGGCTAATGATGATGTGGTTGCCAAGCTAGAATCAAAAGAGAGTATTTTACGCGATAGGTTACGCAAACTCGGGCTTTCTGAGGTTACGGTTGAAACTCGGCAACGCGAGGATGATTCTGCCGTTGAGGCTGAAAATAATGAGCGATAAAAACTGGGACAAACGCCGTGGAGCGGTAGCACTCGGCTATAACCAAGCGAATCAACCGGAAGTGCTCGCGCAAGGGTATGGTGAATTTGCTGAGCGAATTATTTTTGAAGCGGAAAAGCATGGCATATTCGTTCATGATGCACCCGAGCTTGTCGGCCTATTGATGCATTTAAACCCAAATGATTACTTACCTGATTCTTTAAAAGAGGTTTTGGTAGAGCTTTTAGTATGGTTGCAAGAAGTTGCGGATGATAATTAGGCCTATGCATACAAGTGAATCACAAAAATATTAGCCTGTATTTATTTAAACTAGTAAAACTCAATACCCACGTTTGGTACATTATCTCTAAGAACTCCCGTGAGCTTCAATTTCGAGGTTTCTGTAAAATTTCAGCCTGTCTATTTTATAACCTTAATGTTCAGCAATGACTTACAGTCTTTACAAACATTTAGGGTTTCCCCCCACATATTTCTGGATTACCATAGGTTATAAATTTATTGTAAACCTAATGGCTAAAGATCATAACGTCATGGTTTGACGGATAGTTCGATAGCCTGTATCAATAACATATGGTTAACAGAAGACAAAAATAATAGTTAATCAATTTGATGCAAGTGTATATTTATTATACATAAACATCTTTATTATATGCGCTCATTCTCCATCGGAGAGGCACAGGGGATTAGATTTTGGAAACCACAAAAACAATTGAAGAGTTCCAAGAACTCAACCTCGCATATTTGCTTCTGATACAGAAAATGCTTTCAGAAGATCGCGATTCCGCAATGTTTCGGTTAAAGCTATCGAACGAAATGGCTGATTTGATATCGTCGATGTCGGTTCGCGAAATTACTTGGTTGGCCACTCAGGGGCAGTTTGTACTCCGCCCTTGCGCTGATAATGCAGAGCAATTAGCCCATATTTTGCGCAGCAAACGTGAAACGGGTTTAACGCACACGCATCTTGCAATGTTAATGGCCTCTACGCGCTAACATGCGATTAGAGAAGCAGTAGGGTGTAACGCTTTGTCAGAAAAAAAGCTTCTTGATGAAATGAATCAAGTTCAGCTAGCTATTGAGCTAATTGAATTAGGGGCACGGCTACAAGTATTAGAATCAGAAGTAGAGTTAAACCGAGGCCGCTTAGTTCGCCTCTATAAAGAAGTACGGGGAGAATCTCCTCCGAAAGGCTTGTTGCCTTTTTCCACTGATTGGTTCATGACCTGGCTACCCAACATCCATTCTTCCTTATTCTATTCTATCTACCTCAAGCTTTCTGATAGCGAGAAAATAGATCGCATGACGGCATTTACGAAAGCCTATCGTTTATATAATGAACATGTTGATTCTACCGGTGGCGAGCAAATATTGGGCTTAACCCGAGCTTGGACACTATTGCGTTTCTTTGAAAGTAATATGTTTCAGCTTTCTACCTGTAAACAATGTGCATTACCTTTCGTAAATCACGCTCATACACCGGATGATGAATACGTGTGTGGTATTTGCCAACCGCCTTCCCGAGCAGGAAAGCCGGGTAAGAAAAAAACTAAGCCGAAACTGAAGGAATCGTAGTTTTTTCGGCACCCTACCCGTGAAGAATACGTAAATTAATACTTAAGTTTTTCCTGCGAAAGCCGATAGCTAATAAACACGATTAGTTTAAGCAATTTTTGCATGCTCCACTTAGTATTGCATGGTTAGCGAAACTACCTACGAAAGTAATAAATGAGGGGTATCTGGTGCTCATCGCGATTGGGTTTTTAGTTGTTATTTTCTCTGTCTTTGGCGGCTTCTCAATGGCCGGCGGGCAGCTCGGGCCGTTATGGCAACCATTGGAAATCGTAATGATTGGTGGGGCCGGCGTAGGTGCGTTCATTGCAGCAAACAATGGCAAGGCGATTAAAGCTACCTTTAATGTTACCAAAAAATTAAAAGCCACCACCAAGTACAACAAAGCGGTGTACATGGATTTAATGGCTTTATTATACAAGCTGCTTAATAAAATGCGCCGTGATGGCATGTTAGCGGTTGAACGCGATGTTGAAGAACCACAAGAAAGTGTGTTGTTTCAGGAGCATCCTGCGATTCTGGGCGACGATATGTTGCGTAATTTCATTACCGATTACCTTCGCCTAATGATCAGTGGCAACATGAATCCACATGAACTCGATGAGCTAATGCTGCACGAAATTGAATCCTTTGAGATCGAGGCTCATGTGCCGGCAGATGCGATTGCTAAAGTAGGTGATGCGATGCCAGCCTTTGGTATCGTTGCCGCTGTATTAGGTGTAGTAAAAGCACTAACCTATGCCGATGCATCTGCTGATGTAATGGGTGAGATGATTGCACACGCATTGATTGGTACGTTCCTCGGTATTCTATTGGGCTACGGGTTTATTAGCCCATTAGCAACCCGGATTGAACGGCAAATTGCTGAGGGCCTGAAATCACTTCAATGTGTGCGCGTAACTTTGATAGCTAGTATGAATGGTTATGCGCCGCAACTCGCCGTAGAGTTTGGCCGTAAGGCACTTGATTTAGTTGAACGGCCATCGTTCAACGAGCTCGAAGATCATGTTCGTGGCAATAAACCTGCGGAGTAGTATATATGGCTGAAGAACATCGCCCGATAATCATCCGCCGGAAAAAGGTGGTTCATGCCCACCATGGTGGGGCATGGAAAATCGCACTTGCCGATTTCATGACGGCGTTGATGGCGTTGTTCTTGGTGATGTGGATACTTTCGATGGCGGATGATGAGCAACGCCAGAGCGTAGCTGAGTATTTTCGAACGCCCCTGGCAGTAGCAATGGTTGGTGGTGATAGAGATAATTCGGCAAGCTCTGCGATTCAGGGTGGTGGGCCGGATACTATGCATTCTGATGGTGAGCGAGCTCGAATTGATTATCGAATGCAAACACGGCCTGCTGATGTGCGCCGCCACTTTCAGAATATTCAACGGCAAATAGAACGAGCTATTCAAGCTGACCCGGTTTTACGTCAACTCGAAGCTCAGATGCGTTTAGATTTAACCCGTGAGGGTTTGCGTATTCAAATGATGGATACCGAACAACGGCCAATGTTTGAAATTGGCTCGCCAACCGTAGCGCCGTATATGGGCCGGTTGTTGAGAACCGTAGCACCAATTTTGAACTCAGTAGATAATGCTTTAACCATTAGTGGCCATACCGATAGCATTCCTTATGCGGGCGGTTATGTGGGTTATAGCAACTGGGAATTATCATCAGATAGAGCAAATGCATCACGCCGTGAATTGATTGCCGGTGGTTTAGATCCGGAGAAATTACTTTCAATATCGGGTGTTGCCGATCGCATTCCATTAGAGGGTGCTAGCCCGCGTGATCCAATGAACCGAAGAATTACTTTGATTTTACATACTGAGCAATCAGCAGAGTTTATTCGCCGTCAGGGGCTCCTGCCTGGCGATTCTGAGGAATTTGAGCGCTTATTGGAAGAAGATTTAGAAGCGGAGCTTGGCGAAGGCGGTGTTTCTTTAGATGAAGATCCGCAAGGCTTTTTTCTCTAGCCCTAATCGTTTGCTTGTAAACAAAGAATAAAATGAAAAGCGCCAATAAACAGGCGCTTTTTTTCCATTCGAATTTCCTTGCCTTCTGGCAGAATATCAGCCAAATCCCCGATAATGCCTAGAGAAACGCTTAAAAATGGCAGAACAGAGTACAAGCGACGATTCTGAAAAAACAGAACCCGCCACGCCCAGGCGCTTACAAAAAGCGCGGGATGAGGGGCAAGTTGCGCGATCTCGAGAATTGACCACTTTTGTGTTGTTGTTCGGTGGTATTATTGGCCTGTGGGGGATGAGCTCGATTCTTTATGAGCAGCTTGGAACGGTGATGGAGCAGGCATTTTTATTTGAACGAATGCATGCCTTTGAGCCCGAACCAATGCTCTCGAAAGTAGCTAATTTAGCACTGCAAAGCCTATATGCATTAATGCCATTATTTATCCTAATGGTGGTATTGGCTCTCGTTGCGCCGGCGTTGCTCGGTGGCTGGATTGTTTCTGCAAAGGGAATGAAGCCGCAATTATCGAAACTGAACCCTGCTAAAGGCTTGAAACGAATATTCTCGAGCCAAGCCTTGGCTGAACTTGGCAAAGCGATAGCAAAAACGGCACTTGTGGGTGGCGTACTAGTGGTGTTTTTGGTTACTCGCCAAGGCGAATATATGGGCCTGATGGGGCAGCCAGTGCAATTAGCACTTACTAATGCATTAAAGCTCGCCGCTGAAGCAGCTGTATTAATGGTGCTTACATTAATTGTAGTAGTGCTAATCGATGTGCCTTATCAGCTTTATAGCCATACGAAAAAGCTAAAAATGACAAAAGAAGAAGTAAAGCGGGAACATAAAGAAACTGAAGGCGACCCGCATGTTAAAGCGAGAATTCGGGCTCAGCAGCAAGCCATTTCTCGCGGCCGCATGATGAGTAAAGTTCCTGAAGCAGATGTAATTATTACAAACCCAACGCATTTTGCGGTGGCTTTAAAGTATGATGATAAAAAAATGGGCGCGCCGAGATTAGTAGCCAAAGGTTCAGATGCCGTAGCGGCAAAGATTCGAGAGCTTGGCGAAGAGCATAATATTCCGCGCCTTGAAGCACCAGCGTTAGCCCGCGCATTGTTCTATAACGTGGATCTAGAGCGAGAAGTTCCTACTGCTTTATACACTGCAGTAGCTGAAGTATTAGCATGGGCATTCCGATTGAAACAAATTAAGGTTGAGGGTGGTGATATTCCGCCAACGCCGAAGAACCTTAGTGTGCCAAAACAAATGGCGGAACGAAAAGTACACCCGCGTCATCAAGATAATGGTGAGCCCACGCAAACTCCCGGGGAGGGGAATGAATGAAGGGGATAATGCCTTCACTGAATCAGTTCGGTAAGTTAACCGACGGCCGTTTGCAAATGCTCATCGGCCCGATTCTGATCCTGATGATTTTGGCGATGATGGTTTTACCATTGCCGCCATTCGTGTTGGATTTACTCTTCACCTTTAATATTGCGCTTGCACTGATGGTGCTTTTGGTAAGTATGTTTGCCGAGAAGCCTTTAGATTTCGCAGCTTTCCCAGCCGTTTTGCTCTTTACTACGTTGCTCCGGTTATCCCTGAATGTGGCATCTACTCGTGTGGTATTGATGGATGGACACACCGGTGGCGATGCAGCGGGTAAGGTAATTGAATCTTTTGGTCAGTTCCTAGTAGGCGGTAATTTTGCTGTTGGCTTAGTGGTATTTTTAATTCTCGTAATCATCAATTTCATGGTTATCACCAAGGGTGCCGGCCGTATTGCGGAAGTTGGTGCGCGGTTCATGCTCGATGCAATGCCGGGTAAGCAAATGGCGATCGATGCTGATTTGAATGCTGGCCTGATTGGTGAAGAAGATGCTCGCCGCCGCCGCACTGAGGTAGCACAAGAAGCAGATTTCTACGGCTCGATGGATGGTGCGAGTAAATTCGTTCGGGGTGATGCTGTAGCCGGTTTGATTATCATGGTGGTTAACATCATTGGCGGGCTGCTAATTGGTACCATGCAGCATGGTTTAAGTTTTGCAGATGCCTCACAAGTTTATATTTTGCTAGCGATCGGCGATGGCTTGGTAGCACAGATTCCAGCGTTGGTTATCTCTACCGCTGCGGGTGTTACCGTTTCTCGGGTAAACACCGACCAAGATGTTGGTCAGCAGATGGTGAGCCAACTTTTCGTTAACCCGAAAGTGATGATACTGGCAGCAATCGTAATTGGTTTACTCGGTTTAGTGCCGGGCATGCCAAATTTTGTGTTCCTTTTGTTTACCGCCACTTTGGGCTTTATGGCTTGGCGCATCATGGTAAAGCAAAAGAAAAATGCTACGGCGCTGCCAGTAGAAGAAGGCCCTGTTGCTCAATTTGAATCGCCGGAAGCGAGTTGGAAGGATGTTCAGCTGGTTGATACATTGGGTATGGAAGTTGGACACCGGTTAATTTCGTTGGTAGATGATCGCCAGCAAGGTGAATTGCTGGGCAGAATTAAAAGTGTGCGGAAAAAGTTTGCACAAGATGTTGGTTTCTTGCCACCCGTGGTTCATATTCGAGATAACTTAGAATTACCACCGAATAGTTATGTGATTACTTTAAAAGGTGGTGAAGTGGGGCGTGCTGATATTTATCCTGATAAGTGGTTAGCCATTAACCCTGGGCAAGTAACGGGCGAAGTGGATGGCATTAAAACTACAGACCCTGCATTCGGGCTGGAGGCTATTTGGATAGAGGCCGGAGAACGGGAGCACGCGCAAATATATGGGTACACAGTAGTTGACGCCAGTACCGTTGTGGCTACTCATTTGAACCACTTGCTACAAAGGTTCTCGGGCGAACTACTAGGCCGTTCGGAAGTTCAACAGCTGGTAGATAAGCTTGCTGAAGAGAATAAAGGCTTGGTTGAAGATGTGGTGCCAAAATGTGTTTCACTTACTGTGCTGCAACGTATTCTACAAAACTTGTTGGATGAAGAAGTTCCAATTCGAGATATGCGCACCATCTTTGATACACTAGCTGAATTCGAGGGGCAGCAGCCAGAAGCTCACGAATTAACCGCACAAGTTCGCTTGGCATTAGGCCGGGCAATTACACAAAAATGGTTTGCTGGCGCACGTGAGCTCCACGTGCTCGGTTTAGACGTGCGGTTAGAGCAAGTATTGATGCAAGCTATGAATAATGGTGGCGCATTGGAGCCGGGCCTTGCCGCTACATTGCAAGAGCAGGCAAGAATTGCATTAGAACGGCAAGAATCGATGGGTGAGCCGCCAGTACTGGTAGTAGCGCATGGTTTACGCCCGCTATTGGCCCACTTCTTGCGCCGACAATTACGTTATTTAGTGGTAATGTCGCAAGCGGAAATTCCTGATGATCGAACGCTGAAAATTACAGCTTTAATCGGAGATAAACAATGAGTGTAAGGCGCTATTTTGGTGCCAATAATCGTGACGCTATGCGCCAAGTTCGTGAGAGCTTGGGGCCTGAAGCCATGATTTTATCTTCGCGCCAGCTTGATGATGGTTACGAGATTTTGGCGATGGCAGAAGACGCCTTGGATGCGAAAGTGGCTGAGGCTGAAAACCCGCCGCCGAACGATTTTGCCGCGCTTGCTCAGCGCTTGTTAAGTGAAGTGCAAGAAATGCGCAGCATGCTCAACAAGCAGCAGAAAAAAGAAACTCCGGCCATACACCCGATTCGCGAAATGGTTAATATTCTGCAAGCAGCAGGGTTTGGTACCGAGCTTATTCGCGAATTAGCAACGGTGATGCCAAAGCAATGCACCGATGTAAGCGCATGGTTACACGAGCAACTTCAGCAACGCATTCAATTACCAAACTTTCCGGCTGAGCTATTTACCGATGGTGTTATTGCGCTAGTTGGCCCTACTGGGGTTGGCAAAACTACCACCACAGCAAAACTTGCCGCACATTACGTGATGCAGTTTGGGCCTGAGCAATTGTTATTAGTAACTACCGATGGCTATCGAGTAGGTGCTCGCGAGCAGCTAAAAATATATGCCGGGCTGTTAGATGTAGATATGCACGCCTTGGAAGAAGGCGAAAAGCTAGATACGCTACAAGATAAAATGCGTGGGAAAAAACTGGTACTTATTGATACGGTTGGTATGAGCCAGCGCGATCAGCGCCTTACCCAGCGTATTGCTGATTTACAAACTGGAACGCAAAGCGCCACTAAAACGCGGTTGGTACTATTGCTAAATAGCGCGAGCCAGCGCGAAAGTTTAGATGAAGTGGTGCAGCTGTTTCAGCAAATGGCAAAACAAACCGATATGGTAATCAACGATTGTATTATTTCTAAAGTTGATGAATCAGTTCGTTTGGGTGGTGCTATTGATGTGTTGATTCGCCATGGGTTGGTATTGCACTTCGTTTCTAACGGTCAGCGGGTGCCGGAAGATTTGGAATTACCAGATATGCCTACTCTGATTAGTTTGGCATTAAATAGCGTTGCCGCGGAGTATGCAGAATTTAGCCAGTGGCTTGCAAATTACAACACTGAAACTGCCACAAGTGGGAGAGCTACATCGAGCACTCTACAGGCGCAGGGAAAAACACTGGCGAGTTTATACGAACAGCTACGCAAAGATTTGCCGGGCTTTGCTAATCTTGAAGAGCTGCTATCTGTTGCTGATGCGCCAGCAGAGCAACAAGCGTTTGGGCTGGAGCAGTGGCAGCAAAAAACTAATGCCTTGGCTGTGAATATAAAGCCACTGGTGATGCATTGGGCACGGCCAAAACCGGTTGCCGGAGTGAAGTGGCATCTTGCGAATCTGCCGGGTAATGCGGAAGGGTTGCTATTGCCACTACCGCTAAATGCCGCAGAACCCCGAGATATTTCCGGTATCAGCAAGCAACTCGAATTACAGCAGCATATTTTCCAACTACTACCAGTAGAAAAAGAATTAGATTGGCTGCAAGAAAAGCAGTGGGTTTCGGTTATCAACCGTAATCAAAGGGTTTACATTAGTTCTGCCAAGAAAAATGATCAGCGGGTAGCGGCATTGGCATTACGCCAAAAAATGCATAAAGTAGCTGTTTCTCAACTGCCCTACCGGGGCGAAGCTGCAAAGTTATCGCTAGGCTATACTTTGGTACGTTTGAGTAGCAACGGTAACGATTATAAGTTGTGGTATGGCGAACTGAACGCAAGCAAACGCAATGCTGATTTAGTGCGCCGATTTTGGTTAACCTCAGCGACGCTTTCTGAGGAAAGTGCCAAAGGCCTAATTATCAAGCAATTGTTAGGTGATGAGGCTGCGAGTTTAACGCGCCAGGCTTTTGGGTTATTGCAGCAAGCGGGGTATGATCATTTGCCTCAAGACGTTTTGGTAGCATTAGCAACAAGTTTAGCGGCGAGTGCCATTCATGTTGAACATAGCATGGTACCGGCATTTAATACGGCACGGCAGCGGTTACTTAGTTTGCCGGGTAAACGTGGTAAAGCTAATGCACAAAAGATTTTAGCAGGTTTAATTCATTTGCTTGAAGCTACAGCGGCAATGCAAATTATGTCGGCAGCAGGAGTTCGAAGTGAGTAGTGATCAAGCCGCCGGATTAAGAGATTGGGCAAATAAAAATAAACCAACCGAGAGTGCGGCATCACCAGGGCGTTCAATGGTGATAATGGGTTTACCTTCGCGCGGCGATGGCGATACTCAAGCGGTGCGCAAACAGTTAAGCGCATTAGCTGAGCAAGGCCGGCGTTGGGTGGGCGACCCTGATTCGTGGGAATTAATTCCTGCGGAATTCGTACACACCGATATGCAAGAGCTTGCACAGCGGTTTCCGCGCTGGGCATTATGGGTTGAACCGGACACAAATGGCTTCCAACGAGCTTATTATGCGTTACGCAAGATGCATTTAAACGATGGACCAAGGCGTATTTTATTGTTACATCCGCCGGTGGTTTCTACTCGTGGTTTAATTAATAACGTTCGTGATTGCGCCCGCAACTTCTTTAATATTGATTTAATTTGCGTGCGTTATTCAAATGAAAATATCAATACTGAAGAGTAAAGCACGTAAACTAGAATCAGAGGCGAACACGAGTTTATGTACACAGCACAAGGCAAAATGAATCGTGAAACGGTTCTGCAGCAATATTACCCAACAGTGAGGCGGCAAGCGCTTTCATTGCAGGTGAGGCTGCCGGCCGGTGTCGATATTGATGATTTAATTCAGGCTGGCTTGGAAGGCTTGCTCGATGCCTTTGGCCGCTTTGATCCAACCGCTGGTGCCGCGTTTTCCACCTTTGCCCATCAGCGCATACGTGGTGCTATGATTGATGAATTACGCTCACGTGATTGGTTGCCGCGCAGTGTTCGGCGCAGCGCTCGCGATGTAGAGGCTTGTATGCGCAAGCTCGAGCATCAATTAGGCAGGGTTCCAGAGGAGCGTGAAATAGCCACTGCGCTCGATATGCCATTGGATGAATACCAGAAGTTACTGCTTGATACGAATAATGGCTTGGTGCTTTCTTACGATGAAGTAGTTACTGAACAAACTGAATTAAGCAGCGATAGTAATGCGCATGATTCACCCGCTGAAGCGCTGTTTTCTGGTGAACGCAAAGAGTTAATTGCGCAGGCAATTGGTAGTTTGCCGGAAAAAGAGAAGTTGGTCATGGCGTTGTATTATCAAGAAGAGCTAAATTTGAAAGAAATTGGCGCGGTGTTAGATGTTACCGAATCTCGTGTATCGCAGCTGCATAGCCAAGCTATTAAGCGAATACGCTCGCATATACTCGATGATTTATAATTTCTGATTAATCTCAAAACGCCAGTGATGTAGCCATCACTGGCGTTTTTGTATGTGTTTTTTTTAGTGTGAAAACGCTTGCGAATTCGCTATGAATTATTGGCGCTTAAAGCTCACATCGCGATAATACGATGTTGGATAAATACCTACTTGCAGCATATGTGGGCGTAATGTCCAAGTTACTTCTAGGCTTATGGGTTTGCCATCGCGGCCACGCGTAAAGTTAACGAATTTTTCTCGTTGTGCTTGGTTCCGCCAAGCGGCACGATATGTATCGTGATGCCAATGTTCTAAATCGAGAATAGAAACACCATCATCCCAAAAATGCAGTGATAAACCACCATCTTGATTTTCAAAAACCTTTACTTCACCGTATTGATTATCGGTATAGTTACCAATTAACTGTTCGCTAGGCATGCTTGGAGTAGTATTCAGTTCGCGTTGCGCTTCAATTTCTTGGCGCGCAGCTAAAACGCGTTCATATTGGGCATTATAGGCCTCGAAATATTCACCGTTCCAATCTTGTTCCGGTAATTCAGCCATGCGATCAACTATAGTATTTACCAATGCGTGCATGTAGGTGCTGAACGTATTGGTAATCACCACGATACCTAAATCCAGCTCCGGCACCAGCACTAACGAAGTATTGAATCCATCTGTAGCACCACCGTGTTGGCTTCGCTGCAAGCCTTTATATTCATCGAGTGTCCATGCAAAACCGTAGGCGCGAACACCATCAGTGCGATCGCCGCGGCCAAGTGCTACTTGCGGGCTATGCATTTCGGCCATTACGGCTTCACTTAGTAAGCGCTCGCCCGCATAAACGCCAGGCTCGCCCAACTGCAAACGCATCCATTGCGCCATATCGTAGGCAGTAGTATTTACTGATGCAGAAGGCCCAACGTTATCGAAGTTACGCCGCTGTATTTCTACTAGCTCGCCATCGATCCATTGGTGTGGCCAAGCTATATTGTTATCTGTATCGGCAAATTGGGTAATTGAGGTGTTAGAACGATTCATATTTAGTGGCGCAAATAGGCGCTCGGCCATTACTGTATCCCAGCTCTTGCCAGTGATGGCCGCTACAATTTCGCCAGCAGCCGAATACATTACATTGCTGTAAACATAACGCGAACGAAAGGGTGCCTCAAATTCGTGATAGCGCATTTGGCGAATCACGGTTTCCCGATCTGCGGTGGGCATAAATTGAATTCGATTGCCGGTCATGCGGCCCACGCCCACTTGATGAGTAAGTAAATCACGCACTCTTACTTCATTGGTTACCCAAGAATCGGAAAGTTGAAACCAAGGTAAATGGTCAATAACTCGATCATCCCAATCCAGCTTACCTTCGTCTACTAACATGCCTAGAGTGGCTACTGTCATTGCTTTAGAGGTTGAAGCAACACCAAAT
The DNA here is from genome assembly GCF_000218785.1 of Idiomarina sp. A28L. Taxonomy (GTDB): domain Bacteria; phylum Pseudomonadota; class Gammaproteobacteria; order Enterobacterales; family Alteromonadaceae; genus Aliidiomarina. The sequence continues at coordinate 101,223 of NZ_AFPO01000007.1, read as the reverse complement.
AAGGTATCTGGGTTTACCGTGGCGCGCTCACTTTGCTTGAGCACACCATATCCCGATAGGTGAATTATTTTATCGTTCTGCACAACGGCAATGGCTACACCCGGAATGCCCCATTGCTGGCGTGTACGCTCAATGTGCTCGTGTAAATCGCCGAGCTTCGGCTCAACGTTAGTGATCGATTCAGCCGTGTTGGCACAGGCAATTTGGGTGCTGAGGGCAAGTGCGGCGGTGATGCTGGCGAACATTGCCGATTTACGTAGTAGTTTTACCATGATGATCCCATTATTTTTTATTTTCTCTAGAGTAATGCAAATAGGCACGAATTGCATTTCAACCCACCGAACCCACCCTAGATATACATTTGAACCTGCGGTTAAATTCGATAACGAAAACCAATTTCTAAGGTTACTTCGCGCTGCCATTTTACTTCTAACTGCTGCTTTAAATCGCGCATGGTCACTTCATCAATGGGGGTAGTGCCCACAGTATCAGCTCGCACAAGAATACTATTACGGCCAACCGTTACCTCTACGTTAGTAAGCGGAATCTCTCGGCCGCTCACATACATTCGTTGGGTGCCAATATCGCGTTCAATCGACCAAGTTTGATAAATAGAAGAAAACGCAAAAGCGAGAGGCACGCTGATAATTACTACTGAAGTAAGCGTAACAATAAGGCCTTTACGGGCCCTTTGAACTGGTGCATAACCAAGAACCAAAAAGGTAAGGGCTGCGGCACCGGCAATGCCGAATAGGTTAGTGAGTAATAGTAACCCAGCGCCAATAATCATGTTTAAGCTACCCCAACCGATACCGATACCGGCTACGCATAAAGGAGGTACTAGCGCTACGGCTATGGCAACGCCCGGCAGGCTGCGCATTACACTTGCCCGTGCATAAGCATACGCACCAGCGATTCCACAGGCTATTGCCACCCCTAAATCAAGCAAAGTAGGCTGAATACGGGCGGCAATTTCTGGCGTAAGCTCTTTTACCGGTACAAGAATGGCAAGAAAGGCTGAAACGGAAAGGCCTATTAATACACCGATCCCGATAGTCCTCGCGCTTTGCAATGTAAGTGCGCGCTCACTTCGCAAAAGCCCCATAGCAATCGCAACGATGGGGGCCATTAAAGGAGCCAAAACCATGGCGCCAATAATAACGGCAGTACTACTGAGAAATAGGCCCAAGGTAGCAACGATAGAGCTTAAAATCATTAGGCCAATATAATGCGGGTGCGCTACTGCGCTATCGCGAATTTGTAAAAATAATTCGCGAAAATCTTCTTCCAGAGCATGAGTGAAAATTGGTAGGTGTCGGGTAATCATTGCTACGCGTTCTTGGTTTTGCGGCAAGTTATCAGTGCGCATGGTGTCTTTGTTATCATCAATGGGATCGTGGAAATCGTGATAAGTATCACTCATATTGATTCGAACAGCGCGTGGATAAACCTCCAGTTCAATAGTATCAGTTTTGCGTGAACGGCCATCAAGCACCAGCCGAATCGGCTTCGGGCTGGTAATGCTCAAACGCCTAGTTTTAATGTAACTAATACAAGTAGGTAAGCGCCGATTATATTTTTTTCTAAGTAACGAGCCGAATAAAAACGAAACATATTGGCCTATGGATTTCGGCGAAATAATAACGACAGAAACTCGGTTGTCTTGAACCGAAATAGTGGTATCAAGTAGCCTTGCTGCGGCTGAATGCACATCATTTTCGATGGCCACAATGCCAGAAATGGCGGTATTAAATTGCTTTTTATCGGTGCTCAACGTGATCGGCACTACCGATATAGAAAAGAGGTGCCGTAAGCTTCGCCACAACAGTGCTAGCCAATACAGAGCAAATCGCCCGGCGCTCTGATCGCGCTGCAACGAAGTGCTGCTGCGCTGGTTTACGAATGGGGTGTTACCAATTGTTACTGAGCCTAACACCACTTCATTGTTACAGCGCAGGATATCTATAGCTTCAGGGTCATCTTCTAGTGCTAAGCGAATAGCATCAGTTTCATCCTTTGGGAATTTAAACCAAGCGGCTAAAGGCCCACCCTGAATTAATGGTATAAATCCTAAGGAAAAATTGAGAGTTTTTGCGATATCAATGAGTTTGTGAGCGGTTTGATCGGTAACAAAAGCCACTATGTGATCGGCTTGATCGGAATAGAGCCCCGGATGCGCAAAAAACTCCTCTTGTTCAACGTCAATCAATTGAATGTTGTGAGTAAGAGCAAAGCTGTGAACACGCTCGAGTAAACGATATTCGCTAGCAGGATAAACCACCAACGCTTTTTCCATGAAGGCCATAAATTTCAAGTACCGAGAAAGAGATTTGCATAGTTTATAGCTCACAGAGCCGCGACAATAAAGTGATTTCAAGGTAATCTACGCTCTATGAATATAGATTTTGTTGTAGCAAGAAATTTATCCCCTCAAAACCACGGAATTTAACACTATGCTCAGTTATCAGCACGGATATCATGCTGGCAATGCCGCCGATGTGCACAAGCACCTTACGCTGATTGCGGTAACGCAACATTTACAAGCAAAAGAAAGTGCTATTCACTATTTTGATACTCATGCAGGCAAGGGGCATTATGATTTAACCGATGCCCAAGCGCAGAAAACTGGCGAATTTGCAGCGGGTGTAGCGCGTATGGTTCCTTTGCGCGAACGCCTAATTATAAATCCAGTTTGGGCGGAATTTTTTGCTGCGCTGGATTCTGCAAATGCAGAGCAAACGAACCGTGGCCAGCTGAATAAAGTAGATCAGCTGCGTTTTTATCCTGGTTCTCCGGGCTGGATTTCAAGATTACGGCGAGCACAAGATCGGCACACAGTTTTCGAGCTGCATCCTGCCGAGCATGATGTATTGAGTGGCTATGGTGAGCAACAAACAGGCCGTGTAGTATATGGGGATGGCTTGCAAGGAGTGCTGAAGCAGTTACCTCCGAAAACCCCACGATTACTGGTATTGATCGATCCTGCTTACGAAAACAAAACTGAGTATGATGATGTAGCTGCTGCGGCAATCAAAGTTCTGCAACGTTGCCGTCATGCAGTGGTGTTAATTTGGTATCCACTCTTACCGGCAGCAAAGCACGAAACGCTTTTAGAGCAGATAAAAGCAGAAGTTACACTACCGGTTTTGCAAAGTGAGTTTCACTATCAAGCCAACACCGGAGAACGCGGTATGTATGGGGCTGGGATGTTAATTGTGAACCCACCGTGGCAACTGGATAGCACAATAGAGGCGTTCATGCAGCCAATCTTGCCGGAATACGGTGATGCTGCAAAGCTGGCGCAATCGTGGCTCGTTGCGGAATAGGCAAATTAAGATAAATTTAAGTGATGGGAATAACTATGAAAATGCTAAAAATCACCATTAGTGCAGTGCTCGTTTCAAGCTTTTTATTAAGTGGTTGTAGCGAGCCTAAAGAGCCAGCAGAAGTTGAATTACGTTTAATTGAAACCACGGATTTGCATGCCTACATGCTGGGTTATGATTATTTTCAACAACAGCCAACTGATTCCTATGGCCTAGTGCATACTGCTGCTTTGATTCACGAAGCTCGAGCTGAAAACCCGAACAACTTCTTAGTTGATAACGGCGATTTAATTCAAGGTAGTGCCTTTGGCGATTGGGTTGCACGTAATGGTGTTGAGTATGTTGCCGAGAACGCGCACCCGATTATTCGCGCGCTCAATTACCTTGAATATGATTTAGGTAATATGGGTAACCACGAATTCAATTATGGCCTTGAGTTTTTGCAAGCATCAGTAGGAGGAGCTGAATTCCCTTATATCAGCGCCAATGTGTTTCATGCCGATTCAGTTGCCGATTCCGGTAAGGTGAGTTCAGGTTGGGATAACCCAATGTTTGAACCGTATGTGATTTTGGCGAAACAGATGCAAGACCAACATGGTAATGCACATGAAATTAAAGTGGGATTTATTGGCTTTTTGCCACCGCAAATAGTGCGTTGGGATCAGCAGCACTTAGCGGGTAAAGTGCGTGTTCGCGATATGGTTGAAGCCGCCGAATATTTTATTCCAAAAATGCGGGCAGAGGGAGCCGATGTTGTGGTGGCGGTACCGCATTCAGGGCTTCGTATATACGATAATTACCCGCAATTTGCGGAGCAGGCAAGTTATCAATTAGCTGGGGTTGAGGGTATCGATGCCATTTTGTTTGGTCATCAGCATCAATTATTCCCAGGTTCTGAGGGTTATAACGATTTGCCTGAAGTTGATAATGAGGCGGGCTATGTGCGCGGCGTGCCAGCAGTAGCCCCTGGTTATTGGGGTGATCATCTCGGAATTATCGATTTACAACTGCAACATAATGGTACCGGTTGGAGTGTAACTGGCAGCTCAGTAGCGGTTCGCCCGGTTGATGAACGAAAAGATTCCGAGTTGGAAGCAATGCTTATAGCCGAGCATGAAGAAACGGTTGTTATGCTGAATGAGCCATTGGGCGAAGTTGGCGAACGAATTTCAACGTTATTTGCGCGTATTGAACCAAGCACCGCAGTGCAACTGATTAATGATGCACAAACATGGTTGGTAAAATCATTGCAGGAGCGTGGCGATATAGCCGCTGATTTGCCAGTATTAAGTGCCGCGGCTCCGTTTCGTAATGGCTTTCAAAGCGCCGAAGATTACACGGTAATTGAAGCTGGCGCCTTTACACTTGGGAATTTGGTGGATCTATATGTATATCCAAATACGTTGCAAGTAGTTGAAGTAACCGGCGCTCAATTAGTTGAGTGGCTGGAAATGTCAGCATTGGCTTATGAACAAATTGTTCCTGAAATGAGCGAGCCACAGACATTATTTACCGGTAACCCTAGTTTCAATTTCGATGTTTTAAGTGGTTTAGAGTATCGCTTTGATTTGGCCCAGCCTGCGCGTTATAACGTGCATGGTGATTTACTTAATGCCGATGCAAGGCGCGTTGTTGATGTGATGTATGCGGGTGAACCATTAAATTTGGAGCAACGTTTCCTAGTTGCAGTTAACAACTACCGTGCTGGTGGTGGTGGCGGTTTTCCGGGTTTAGATGGCACTACAATTGTGCATTCTAGTGGCGAAGAAGTTCGGCAAGTTATCGCCGATTATGCCCGTGAGATGACCGCGGCAAATGATGGTGTGTTGCCTCTTAACTTAGCCCATAACTGGTCACTTTTTATACCGCCAGGCGTTATTCTTGAGTTTCGTGGCAACAATAGTACCGCGGGTATCGAAGAGGCGAAAAAAATAACCAATGTAGAAAAATATGCAGAAGACTCTCAGGGTTATGCAATCTATTATTTACAGCCGGAATAGCGTTACAGCCGGAATAGCGGTGAATTCGACGAATTCAAAGCTCCTAAAAATATACAGTTTTAAGTGCTTGAGTAGATTTAAATTTTTTAGAAAAAGGCATACCGAATAAATTGCTAAGAAGACGGTGCAAACTATACGAAATAGTTTGTTGGTACAACATTGATCTTCTGAGGTTAAATGTTATACTGCAAGGAGCTTCGGGTGTAGGCTTTGTGTTATACGCTTTGGTTTTAACTAAACATTAAGTTTTATTACTTAGTAGACATCTAATTTTAAAAGTTTTGGTAAAGTTAACAACAGTTGTTAGTTAGTTAAGCCAGAATAAGGGTTGATACCCCCCCAACCCTCCCGGGTTAGTGGAGCAGCTAAAGGAAAGAAGGAATCCCTTATGAACAAATTTACTGGAATAGCAATACCTGCAGCCATTGCCGGTCTGCTTATAGCTAGCCCGCAAGCAACCGCTTTCGAAAACTTTGCAGGTAACGAGCAAATTTCTTTCGGTGCTCGTTTAAACATAAGCTCATTTGACAGTGATCGTTTATATATTGATGCCGATAACATCGGTTACTCAATTGACGATGGCTTCAATTCGCCGCAGTTCGGTTTGGAGTTTTCAGTTCCACTTACTGACCGCTGGGCAGTTCGCACATACTGGGATCGCGTAAAAACTGACGTAGATAACACTGGTGCAAGCGCAACAGGCCATATGTTTGGTACTGATGCACTTTACTACCTTAACTCAAATGTATATTTGGGTGCTGGTTTAAACCAAACTCGTGTTCAGCGCCATCGCGATATGATGTTCCGTGCAACTTTAGGTTATCGCCATGCGCTTACCGATAAGCTGTTCCTGCGCGCTGAAGTAGCGCCACAGTTTAGCTCTGATTACAACGATATCTCGTTCATCGTTAGTGCTAACTATGCATTTGGTACAGCACAGCCAATGTTAGATTCTTGGGGCTCGCGTGATACTCGCGAAGTAGCTCAAGAAACTCCAGCGCCAACAGATCGTCAAACTGATAGCGACGGTGATGGCGTTCCAGATTACCGTGATGATTGTGCAAACACTCCACGTAATCATGTTGTAGATAGCCGTGGTTGTACTGTTTACACTACTGAACAAGTTTCTGAAAACCTACGTGTAGGCTTCGAATTTGATTCTGCTCGTGTAACTAGCGATTATAATGGTGATGTACGCCGTTTAGCTGATTTCATGAAAGAGCATTCAGATACTGAAGTAGTTATCAACGGCCACACCGATTTAATCGGTTCTGCTGAATATAACCGCGATTTATCTGACCGTCGTGCGAAAGCTGTTGCTGATATCCTTGTAAACACTCATGGAATTAGCCGTAGCCGTATCACTACAGTAGGTCACGGTATGAGCCGCCCAGTAGTAAACGAAATTAGTTTATCTGCTAACGAGCGCAACCGTCGTACTGAAGCTGCATTATCTGTTGAAATCCGAGTTCCACGTACTCGTTAATTTCAGTTAGAAAAATAGTTTAAAAAAGGCACCTTCGGGTGCCTTTTTGCTTTTTTAAAAACAAAAAATACAACAAAAACTTAAGCAAAATCAAAGTAACCGGTTAAATAGAGTTGGAAAGCTTGTAGGTGCTTTATAACGCTAGCTATATTAGCTAAGATTTAATCAATAGCAGAACAGGTATAACGGCAACCAAGGATATAATCATGGCTAAGTTCATCCATATCACCTATGTGGTTATCATTTCTGTGTTGGCAATTTTGTTGTGGCAGGAAAGCAGCCGAGAGAGCGATGAAAGAGTGTCTGGCGAAGATCGATTAAATACCCAGTTAGCAACTCAGCTGGAGAATAGCGCCACTAACCTAGAGGCGTTAGTGGGTGAGTTACAGGCTGAAAATAGGACCTTAGAAGAACAGTTGCTAGAACAGGAACATCTATTAACGGAACTTCGGTCGGAATTAGGTGAAGTGGCGCTTATCGAAGAAAACCAGCCTGAAAACAGAAGAGATGTGGACGAATTAAGAAGTAATAGCAGCGAAGCGTTAGCGCGAGCTGTTCAAAACGCTCAAGAGGGTTATTTGAGCAACGATGATATGGCAATACGGCGTGAATTAGAACCAGTTGATCCAGATTGGGCTTATCCGATTGAGCAAAGCCTGCAAGATTTCTTCATACGAGAAGAGGAATTTAGGCACTTAAATCTTACCAGCCTTGAATGCCGCACCAGTTATTGCGAGCTCTCGCTTCAACTCAGTGAGCCAAGCGAATCATTTAATACCAGCGTTCTATATCGTTATTTAAAGAGCGAAGATTGGTTCAATAATGGCACAATTATGGCGTTTGAAAATCAAGAAGCAGGCACCGCTACCGTAATCATTGAAACTAAGCGAAAGGTTGAGTAGGACAAATAAATAGAGGGTTAAATGAGCAAGCAACCAGTGTTTAATTGGCAAGATCCATTCCAAATAGAATCGTTATTAACTGATGAAGAACGCATGATTCGCGATAGCGCACATGCATACTGCCAAGAAAATCTGCAGCCCAGAATATTGATGGCAAATCGTGAGGAACATTTTCATCGTGAAATCATGAATGAAATGGGAGCGCTTGGGTTACTCGGCGCAACGATTCCTGAATCTTACGGTGGTGCAGGCGTAAATCATGTTTGCTACGGTTTAATTGCTCGCGAAGTTGAACGTGTTGATAGTGGTTACCGCAGTGCGATGAGTGTGCAAAGTTCATTAGTGATGTACCCCATTTTTGAATTCGGAACAGAGGAACAACGGCATAGATATTTACCCAAATTAGCTTCTGGCGAATGGGTTGGCTGTTTCGGCCTCACTGAACCCGATGCTGGCTCTGATCCGGGGAGTATGAAAACACGAGCAAAGAAGGTAGCGGGTGGTTTTCGCTTAACCGGTAGCAAAATGTGGATTACTAACAGCCCCATCGCCGATGTGTTTGTAGTGTGGGCAAAGCTCGAGGGTGTTATTCGCGGCTTTGTGCTCGAAAAAGGCATGGAGGGGTTAAGTGCGCCTAAAATTGAAGGTAAATTTAGCCTTCGAGCATCGATAACCGGTGAAATTGTAATGGATAATGTGTTTGTTCCAGAAAAAAATATGTTTCCAGAAATAACAGGTTTAAAAGGCCCGTTCAAATGTTTAAACAAAGCGCGCTATGGTATTGCCTGGGGCGCCATGGGAGCCGCAGAGTTTTGCTGGCATGCCGCACGGCAATACACCTTGGAGCGCGAGCAGTTTGGAAGGCCACTAGCAGCAACACAGCTTATTCAGAAAAAACTCGCCGATATGCAAACAGAAATTAGTTTAGCCTTACTAGGTGCTCTGCAAGCTGGCCGAATGGCTGATAACAACGCTTTGCCACCGGAAACCATAAGTTTAATTAAGCGGAATAGTTGTGGTAAGGCTCTTGATATTGCGCGAACTGCACGAGATATGCATGGTGGTAACGGTGTTTCAGATGAGTATCATGTAATTCGGCATGTAATGAATTTAGAAGCAGTGAATACTTATGAAGGCACCCATGATGTGCATGCGTTAATTCTCGGTAGGGCGCAAACTGGGTTAACGGCTTTTTAAAATCACCCATTTAGCAGGGTTAAGGTATCTGAAATGGTGCCTTAACCTTTAACCTTCCATAAAGCTGCTTGCATGCGCGATTGTAACCCCAGCTTCTTTAAGATATTTTTTATGTGAACCTTCACCGTTCCTTCTGAAATCATTAATGCTGCCGCTAAAACCTTATTGCTCTTTCCTTCTGTGAGCAGGTGCAGTACTTCCTTTTCTCGATTTGTAAGTACTTTTAATGATGCTTGTTGCGATTGTTGTTCTGAATACCGTAACGCTTTTGCTAAAATTTCAATAACGCCATCACTTAACGCCATCTTACCTTGTAATGCTTTAGTGAGCAGAGCCGATAGGTGCTCAGGCTTGGTATCTTTCAGTAAATAGCCATCTGCGCCGTTACGAATAGCGTTAAAAATATCTGTTTCTGCATCTGAAGCAGAAAACATAATTACTCTAGAGGGAATACAACTACTACGAAGCTTTGTTAAAGCGGCAAAGCCTCTTTTAGAAGCTTCCAAAACAATTAAATCCGGTTCGCTGGCTATCGCAGTATTAACCGATTGTTGGGCCATCGGTAGCTTCAATGGCGCAATTATACCAATGTGGTTTTTTAGCGCTTCCTCAACTAAAGAAAGCGAATTTGTTCGCTCTTCAATGATATATACGCTGTTTAATTCACTCATAATGTTTGCTCCGCCTACCTTTGGGAATAAGGTGGCTATCGAGTTCCCATTACCTCCTATTAGAAGTGAAAATACTTTGATGCATATCAGTAAATTGTCATTATATTGAATATTGAGCTATTTATCAGTATGCAGGCATCGAAAAATGAGTAATGCTCTTGTTAAATTAGTAAAAGCTAATATAATAAAACCATGAAAACTATTTCGATTAACCAAATGCAAGAAAATGCGAGCGCGGCAGAGAGCTTGTTGAAATCGTTGGCTAATAGCCATCGATTAATGGTGCTTTGCCATCTCGTAAACGGTGAGATGTCTGTTGGTGAACTTGAGAAAAAAGTGGGTTTGTCGCAATCGTCGCTCTCGCAACATCTAGCAAAACTGCGTGAGCAAAATATTGTCGGCTTTCGGAAAGAAGGTACAACCGTTCTTTATCGCATAGCCGATGAAAAAGCGTTACAAATCCTCGAAAGCTTGCATGGTATTTTTTGCGAGTGATTTTTTCAGCGTTTAAATATTAGGTATATCTAATGAAAGGTGATGATATGAATATCGATAGATTTGTATTCGCGTTTGCAGGTGCTTTGGTGCTGGTGTCGGTATTACTAGCTTGGCAAGCTAACCAAGCTTGGTTGATATTAACCGCGCTAGTAGGTTTAAATCTTTTGCAAGCCGCTTTCACTGGGTTTTGTCCGTTGGCAAAAATTTTGAAAGCAGCCGGTTTTAAGCCAGGCCAAGCATTTAAATAAAAGAGCGGTTAACGCAATGAAGCAAGCAGTAAGTGATACGGAAGCGCCGGTGAACGCCAAAAGTGGCGTAATGGGTTGGTTTTTAAATAGTACCTTTCCACCTGTACTGATAGGCCTAGCCCTGTTACTCGGTGTTTTTGCATTATTACTTACGCCGCGCGAGGAAGATCCGCAAATTGTAGTGCCTATGGCGGATGTAATGGTAAGTGCGCCAGGGCTTTCCGCGCGGCAAATTGCTACGCAAATAACCGAACCTCTTGAACGCCTCGTTTCCCAAATCGATGGCGTTGAATATGTGTATTCTCAATCTAACCGTGATTATGCCAACGTTACCGTGCGTTTTTACGTGGGTGAAGATCGGGAAGATTCACTAGTAAAACTCTATAATAAACTCTATTCAAGCCAAGATCAGATACCTGCTGTTGTGGCAAATTGGGTAGTGAAGCCTGTTGAAATAGATGATGTTCCGATCGTAATTGCAGCACTCTATAGCACCAACCCAGAGCAGCATGATGCGTTTGCGCTGCGCAGAATAGCTGAACAGGCCACGCAAAAATTAAAATCGGTGAAAAATACTAATCAAGTAGCTGTGGTTGGTGGGCAAGCGCGAACTATTCAGATTGCACTCGATAGCGTGAGCCTAGCGGCACATCGAACTACGCTGGCTGATATCAGAAGAGCGGTACAACTTACTAATACACAAGTAACGGCTGGGCAACTACACCAGCAGGGGCGCATTATTCAAGTTGAGAGTGGTGTGTTTTTCGCAAGCGCTACTGAACTCGAAAATGCCGTTGTAAACGTGTTAAATGGCCAGCCTGTTTTTCTTCGCGATGTGGCAACCGTAACCGATGGCCCCGAACAACCGAGTAACTATACTTTCTTTTATCCCGGGCCTGATTTCCAAGGAACGGTGAGTAGTAATATATCTAATGGGGGTGCTTTCGCAGGCGAAAAATACCCAGCGGTATATATTTCAGCGGCTAAGCAACGTGGCTCTAATGCGGTATGGGTAGCTAATGATGTAATCGCAGAGTTAAAGGCGTTAGAGGCTGCGTGGTTGCCCGAAGGTGTTGCTGTTTCTATCATTCGTAATTATGGTGAAACGGCTGATGAAAAAGTATCTGAGCTAGTAAGCAGCCTTGTGGTTGCGGTTTTAGTTGTTGTGGTATTCGTTGGCCTCTTCCTTAATTGGCGCGCGGCTATAGTGGTAGCTATCGCAATTCCAATCGCATATGGCGCTACCTTAGGCATGGATCTCCTGTTCGGCTATACGATTAATCGTGTAACCCTCTTTGCGCTGATACTAGCTCTCGGCCTTATTGTCGACGACCCAATTGCTGCAATTGATAATATCGAACGGCACATGCGGGCAGAAGGAAAAGCTTCAAAGCGCGCTGTGATTGCCGCGATGGTTGAAATTCGCAGCGCCTTGCTGATGTCTACTTTAGCCATAGTGATTGTTTTCACGCCAATGTTCTTCATCACCGGCATGATGGGCCCATATATGGGGCCGATGGCCTTCAACGTGCCGATAAGCGTTGTGTTTTCTACGATTACTGCGTTCTTCATTACCCCTTGGCTTGCTTGGAAAATTATGGGCAAAGCGAAGCAAAAAGGCGCTTATGATCCAAGTAGTTCTTTAATTTATAAAGGCTATCGAAAAATTCTTGAACCCTTGTTAGATTCGCGCAAGCGCAGCAAAATATTTTTATGGAGCGTGGCGGGTTTATTTGTGCTCGCAGCGCTGTTACCAGTGTTGCGCCTAGTTCCGTTGAAGTTGCTGCCACACGATAATAAAAATGAATTTCAGCTCGTTTTAGATATGCGTGAAGGTGAACCTCTAGAAAATACAGCTATGGCACTTGAACGGTTGGCTTCCTACCTGCAAACCGTTCCGGAAGTGAAAGCTATTGCTACTTTCAGTGGTGTAGCTTCGCCAATAGATTTTAACGGCATGGTGCGCCACTACTCTCATCGTAATAAGCCGTGGCAGGGTGAAATTCGCGTGGTGTTGGCAGATAAATCACGGCGAAGCATGCAATCGAATGAAATGGCTAATCGTTTACGTGATCCACTTGAGGCGATAGCAAAGGAGGTGAATGCGCAGTTGAAAATTGTGCAGATGCCGCCGGGTCCTCCGGTTCTGGCCACTATAGTAGCTGAGCTTTATGGTGGCGATGAAACGCCTTATGCAGAAATAGAAGAAGCGGCACAAGTGTTAGCAGACCGAATGCGGCAAGAAGATTTCGTGAGCGAGGTGGATACCTCTGTTCCCCACGATCAGCAAGTTTGGCGTTTTGTTATCAACCGTGAAAAAGCGGCATTATCTGGCATTAATGCGAACGATATTCACGAGAGTATTGCCGCCGCTAGTGGTGGCTGGACGATAGATTTCTTGCAGCAAGACACCGAAATTAACCCGTTGCCAATTGAAATTCGGTTGCCGAAAGGGTTCCGTGATAATCCGGATCATCTTTTATCACTCTATGTGCGTGGGCAAACTGGGCTTGCGCAACAAAGTAGTGGCTTAGGGTTAACTTCGGCACCGGCGCCTTTAGTTCCGCTTGCAGAGCTCGGTGAGTTTGTTCAAGTAAATGCTGATAAGCCAATTCTACACAAAAACTTGCGGCCCGTGGTGTATGTGTATGCTGAACCTGTTGGCCGAGTGCCTGCTGATGTAGTTGCCGATGTGATGGTTGACCAAAACAGCGATGGTAATTCTGTAGTGCCCCATTGGCAACGGCACTATTTCAATAATGGTTCAGGCATAGGCTGGCAGGTACCGAGCGATATTAACGTTGTTTGGAGTGGCGAGGGGGAATGGAAAATTACGCTCGATGTATTCCGTGATTTAGGTATTGCTTACGCGGTAGCGTTGCTTGGTGTTTATATCGTAATGGTTTTACAAACTGGTTTGAAAGCGGTTGCCGGTATTATGATGTTATCGATACCGCTTACGGTGATTGGTATTATGCCGGGTTTTTGGTTTTTGAATATGTTCAGTGCCGATATTGCTGGCTACCCGAACCCCGCGTTATTTACGGCAACGGCGATGATCGGCATGATAGCCTTGGCCGGAATCGTGGTTCGCAACGCATTAATTTTGATTGATTTTATTCAACAGCGATTACAAACAAACTGTACGTTGAAAGAGGCGTTGTTTGATGCCGGTGCCGCACGCACTAGGCCAATTTTGCTTACGGCCGGCACCACTATGCTGGCGAATATTGTGATAACCCTTGACCCCATTTTCAACGGTTTAGCTTGGGCAGTAATATTCGGTATTACAGCGTCAACGTTGTTCACTTTGCTGGTTATTCCGGTGGTTTATTACATGATGTATAACAATGCTGCTGGGCACGCTATCGAGCCTAGGCCGCAACAGGAGCATGAAGCATGAACGTGAAACGTATACTTGCAATTACCGCTGGGTTGGTAGGTTTACTCATCGTTTTTGTTTGGCTCGCAAATGGGTTTACACCAAAATTAGATACACAAGCGCGGGCAGAGCAAAATCAAGTAAAACCGGAAACGGCACTGGTTCGCAGCGAAGCCATGGAACAGCACCGAGCATTTAGTGGAACTGTTCAAGCTCGCCAACAAGCTGCGATTTCAGCTCGAATAACAGCGCGTGTTGCCGAAGTTTTAGTAAATGCTGGCGATAGGGTGGAAGCAGGTGATGTATTGTTACGCTTAGAAAATGCTGATCTAAGTTCACGGGTTCGCCAACAAGAACAAACACTGGCTGCAGCTCAGGCTCGCGCGAATGAAGCGCGTTTGAGTTTTCAACGTATTGAAGCAGTAGTAGCGCAAGGTGTGCTGCCCGAAGCCAGCCTTGATGAAGCTCGTGCTACGCGAGATAGTGCTGAGGCTGATTTAATTCGCGCCCGGGAATCACTATCTGAAGCCCGAACTAGCGAAAGCTTTAGCGTGATTTTGGCACCATTTGCAGGCATTGTTAGCCGAAGAGCCGTTTTTACTGGCGATACCGCAACGCCGGGTATGTTGTTAGTGGGTTTATATCAGCCGGAAAGCCTGCGATTAGAGGCGGCAATCAGTGAATCGGTATTAACTAATATCAATATTGGCGATGAACTGAAAATCTCACTGGATGCAGTAAATAAAACATTGGCTGGCCGCATTGTAGAAATTGAGCCGGCCGCTGATTCGGCTTCGCGTAGCTTCATTATTCGCTTAGTGCCGGCAACCGTTGCAGGCCTTTATCCGGGAATGTATGGAACCGTTTCGGTTCCTGCGGGTAGCCGTGAAATTACTCACATTCCGGTTGCTTCGGTAACCCAAATTGGGCAGCTTAACTATGTTCAGGTTTGGCGAAATAATCGGCTCGAACGCCGGTTAGTTAGGCTTGGTGAAGTGCTCAATTACCAAGGAGCGCAGCATGTGGAAGTTGCGGCCGGTTTACAAGCGGGTGAAGAAGTGGCAATAAGCCGTTAGGGTAAAATCGATTAGCCAGCGCTGGCTATAGGCGTTATTATTTGGGCAACCCACGATAAAAGTTGCTACTTATATGCCAAGCGTTGCGTTTAATCAGTTACAGTGCCCTATTGAAGGTGAACCTCTTCATCCTGCAGAAAACCTATCATCATGGCGGTGTAGCCAAGGCCACAGTTTTGATGTTGCCAAACAAGGCTATCTAAACTTATTACCGGTACAGCAAAAGCGTTCGAAAGATCCTGGTGATAGTAAGGAAATGGTTGTTGCTCGGCGTGATTTCTTAAATAGTGGCTTTTATCAGCCTTTAGCCGCGAGTATATCTGAAGAAATATTGCGTTATGCTGATGAGCAATTGGTTTCTGCAAAGAACCCATTGAATGTTCTTGATGCCGGATGTGGAGAAGGTTATTACCTTAGGGAGTTAATCGCCAACGCCGGCGCAGAGCAGTTAAGCATTGCCGGTTTTGATATTTCTAAATGGGCGGTGCTTGCTGCGGCCAAGCAAGGGCTTCCATTACCATCACCAAACCTAGCCGCAACATCTGAAAATACGGCCAGGTGGTTTGTGGCGAGTAACGCACATATACCCGTACAGGATGCTTCGGTAGATGTTGTACTGTGTGTTTTTGGTTTTCCAGTATATTCCGAGTTTTTACGCGTTTTAAAACCGGGAGGCCTTTTACTTATGGTTGATCCGGGGCCAGAGCATTTGCGTGAACTACGCGAAGTGATATACCCCGATTTAAAATCAGAAAAGCCGGCAAAACTGCAACCGGAGCATTTTGAGATACAGCCTCCGCTCTCTGCAAATTATCAGCTTACCTTAGAAAACCAAACCCAGATCAACAACCTTTTAGCCATGACCCCACACCTATTTCGTGCTCCCGCAGCAGGTATAGAAAGGGCGCAACGGCTTGAAAAGCTAACCGTTACAGTTGATGTACATATTCAATCTTTGTTCAAGGCAGCCGCTATCTAACATTTGGTAAGGTGTATTTATACGCGTTCAGTGTATGATCTATGTCCACGTTTATAATTCTGTGCCCACAGTTACTGTTGTTAGTAGGCGAAAATTCACCCTAAAAAACAATGAATATGGTTTTATTTAAAAGTAAATCACTGAGCCTGAGAGCTAGAATTACCATCACCTCTGTACTTACCATTGCTTTGCTTACCGTGATCTTAAACTTCATGGTTGCGCAAAATGCTAGCCGCGCGATGCGTAATGAAGTAGGCGTGAGCTTAGCTGATTTATCATTTTTAATGGCGAATAAGCTTGATCAATACATGTGGTCGCGCGCTACCGAAGTGGCTTTACTGAGCCGGTTTGGTGTTTCTGGCTCCGATCTTGAAGCTACCCAACATATTTTAAATGGCGTGCAAGAAGCGGTTCCTTCGTTTTCTTGGATCGGTTTAACAAATAGCCGAGGTACGGTAACCGCAGCAACGGGTGGGTTTTTGGTGGGTTTCGATATTTCAACTCGCCCGGTGTTCGTTGAGGCGCAAAAAAGCCCTTTTTATGGCGATGTTCATGAGGCTAAATTGCTTGCGGAGTTGATTCCAAGTAAGGATGGCTTTCCGCTAGAGTTTGTTGATATTAGTTACCCGGTGTTCGATAACACAGGTGAATTTAGAGGCGTACTGGCAGCTCATTTAAGCTGGGAATGGGCCAGAATTGTGCAGCAAAGCATAATGGTGCCATTGCGTGAGCGCCACAATGTAGAAATGTTTGTAGTGAGCGAGCAAGATGATACCGTTTTACTTGGGCCGCCCGGAACCATCGGCCAACAATTATCGTTGCAAAGCGTATGGGCCTCTCGAACTGGCACGAATAGTTTTTTAGAAGAAGATTGGCCGAATGGCGAACGCTACCTTACAGGGTATGTGCAATCATCAGGCTATGAAACTTATCCTGGTTTAGGTTGGACAATTTTACTCCGGCAATCGGTTTCGGAAGCCTACGCGGTAGTTGATGATTTTCAGCGCTATATTTGGTTGTTAGGGGCATTTTTCGTAGTGGTTTTTGGTGCCTTGGGTTGGTATTTGGGAGGCCGCATCAGCCAGCCGTTAAGCGATATTACCTATGCAGCAAACAGAATTAGTGCCGGCGATATTATTCCGATTCCTCGCCATAAAGGCATTAAAGAAATTGAGGTGTTGGAATCATCGTTGCAGCGGTTGTTAAACAGTATTGATGAGGCTGAAGGGGCTCTTGATGATATGGAGTTGAAAGCTCATCGCGATGCCCTCACAGGCTTGCCAAATCGCAACGCATTAGCCGAATATATAAGAAAGGCGAAAAATGATGCACAGGTGCGCAATCAAACGCTTACTTTTTTATATTTAGATCTTGATAAATTTAAACCAATAAATGATACCCACGGCCACAAAATAGGTGATGAAATACTCATAGAGGTAGCTAATCGACTGCAAGAAATTATTCGCAGCAATGAGCTCGTAGTGCGGTTAGGGGGCGATGAGTTTCTAATGATTCTGCGCACCGATGAAAAATGCCCCAGAGATACCGGAATAATGGTTGCTGAACGCGTTATTCATGCGATTAACATGCCGTTGCTGATTGATGATTTAGAACTAAGTATCGGCTGTACTGTAGGTATTGCAATATGGCCCGAGCATGGTGCGGAGCCAATGGATGTAATTGGCCATGCCGACGAAGCGTTATATGCAGGTAAAAAAACAGGCCGCAATCGCTATCAGGTTTGGGGCTCATAAATCAGCTAGGTAGCGATCGGTTATGTTCCTGCTTCAGATTACCATCTTATTTCAGCCGCAGTAATAAGCTAGCCTACCTTTTAAAGTGCTTGGTATTGAATGTGATGCGTAAAAGTATAATTTTTTCCGTGTTGCAGAACATTGATCTGCCACAAACCGGCGAATAGTTAATGCACGCTGAGAATATTCCGGTAGGATAGAGATCATCGAGTATGAACAATTCAGTTTATGCAACTAACAGCAAAAAAGAGAGCACTACCATGGAATTTTACGCACCTGTTAAAGGCATACATATGCTTGCCGCCTATCTTACTGGGCTGTTTCTGATTGTACGCTTAGGCCTTGATGCATTGGGTAAGCCGAATTGGCGTAGCACACCGTTACGTTGGATTCCGCACGTAAACGATACCATTTTGCTCGTGATGGCCATTTCCCTGTTAATTATCACTGGTTTAAACGTGCTTGAGCATTCGTGGTTGTTATTGAAAGTATTGTTTTTGATTGGTTATATTGTGGCAGGTGTTTTCGCAATTAAACCGAAGTTTCCAAAACGTACGCGCATTGTGGCGGCTATTTTAGCATTCGTACAGCTGGCTATTATCTTCCATTTGGCAATGGCACAGCCTATTCTTTGGTAATCTAATTTAGTGTTGGGCATTAACTAGCGTTATTGCCCAACACTGGTCAAGCTTTTTAACAGTAACGAGATACTCAAAAACTACTGTGAGCACACTTGATTGCGGCCGTTTTCTTTGGCTCGATACATGGCTTTATCAGCCCTATCAATCATATGATCCCAGCGTGTATCATTTTGAAATTCCGCTACACCAATACTGATGGTTACTGCGGGTAAATCTTTGTGCTGCATTTTCTCTACGGCTGCTCGTACACGTTCGCCTAATTGCATTAATTCGGGCATTCCGGTTTGTGGGGCAATAATTAAAAACTCTTCGCCACCCCAGCGGCCAAATTTATCGGTATCACGGAGTGTTTCAGATACTGCCGCGCAGGTATTTTGCAATATTTGGTCGCCAATATTGTGGCCATAGGTATCGTTTACAGATTTAAACTTATCTAAATCGAAGAGCAAAATACCGAATTGCTTTTTATAGCGTTGCGCTTCTTTCACCTCTGATTCTAATCTATCTTCCATTCTCCGGCGGTTAAAAATACCGGTTAAATCATCAAAACTGGCCAATTTCTCGAGATTTTCATTTGCATCAGCGAGTTGATCATTTAATAAATTAAGTTGCATAGAATCGGCCACGATCAACAAATCACGGGCAATATCGCGAGCGGCATACAACTGTGCTGTTCGCCATGGCTGGCTCTTGCCGCTAACTTCATCTTGCCAAGCTTCAAACGATTTTCGAGGGCCAAGCATAGTTCCAGTAGACGTTTCTACCGATAATTTTTCTGGTTTACCGGCCCAGGTTCGCACTTCATTTTGAGCAACACGAAATAACAGTAGATAGGAAAAAAGATCGGCATCTGATTTCAGAGGGATAGCTAGTAAACCTGCAAAGCGCGAACCGTCAGGCAATAGCCCGGGCGCATCTTCTTTTAACATATGGCTATGCCAGAACAAGCTTTTTTTTCCGTTTTCTTCGAGCCACTCTACTAACTTATTGATGGTCGTTTGATCTGGTGTTTCGCCATAAGTGGTAAGCTCTTCACCGCGCAAATAACCAATACCATCGCAACGAAATAATTTGCACCAATCAGCCGCGTGCTCGATTACAATTTCATGCGAAGAATGTTTATCATCTGCGGTAGTTGAAAGCTGCTCGCGAGCTGCTTGCACGGTTACCATGTACCGCTCTACATTACGAGAATGGATTAACCATAATCGCTCAGCCGCAAACTCAACGGTTCGTACTAAAAGCCTGCGAATACGGCGGCCAATAGCCCGCGGTTTAGTATGATGGCAAGCTACAATGCCCCATAGCTCATCTTCGTTAAATATCCCTATTGAGGTAGAGGCAGATACACCAAAATTGCGTAAATACTGCATGTGCAGAGGTGAAACCGCTCGTAGAACGCCACTGCTAAGGTTAACTGCCTCAGTATTTTGTGGTTTGTGGATCATATGTAAAGGCTGTGGTTCTGCGTTTACATCCGGAATGATTCTAATCGGGTTAATGCTATACATAGCCCGAGCCTGCGCTGGAATATCACTGGCAGGGAAATGGTGATTGAGCATGCTGGTAAATAGTTGGCGCACTGATTCAGCTATAACACGGCCATTCCATTCCGGATCGAACTGATAAATCATTACCCGATCATAACCTGAAATTTCTTGTATTAACCGAGTGAGTGTATTGATTAGATCGTTATGGGTTTTGCAATTCCGGAGCTTTTGAAATGCTCGTTGAAACTGAATTTCAAACCAATTACTCGTTTGTACGTGATAACGCTCAACCTCAATAATATAGTAATTTTCGTGTCGCCATCCGAGAAAACTGAGCCTATCGGTTTCTACCCAAATAGGTTCGTTTTCCCGAATTGCACTCGCTAATCCACTAATTAAATGCTCAGGGAGCAAGGAATTGATGTTTGCCTGTTTAATATCAGAGAGCTCATGAATTGTGTTATCAGCCACAGAAAAGTACTCAGCGCTATTCGCACTGGCGTAAACTATCTGTTGCGTATCCTTTTCAACGATAAGCATTGCACCAAACGGCTGTATCGCGTTAGGGATATGAATGGGCTCTTGATCGCACGCGGCGATAAGTTTGCTTATATCATCTGAGCCCAGATCTGCTGACATTTATTCTTCCTTCTTAACGATCACTTAAGGCATTAACTCGAGGCATTAACTTGAGAAATTAACCCAAGAAGTTCATCACTTGGCGCTTCAACTATGGGGGCTTAACAATTGTGCCCCAACTTTATCCATGCAATTCGATATAGCCGTGAAAGTTTGTTTCGCTGTGTGGTAAATCTTAGGTGCATTTAACGCTAGAAATTTGCTCGATTCTTGCGCTTCTATTTGTTTACACCACTCTTGCCATTGTATCCAACTATTTGAGGGTTTTATCCATAAATTGAAATATTTACATCCGGCTTCGTTTAGCGACAAAGTTCGGTTGATTCGGGGAGCAAGAATCTTTCCGCCTTGGCTTGAACCTTCTAATACGTAAAGAACGGCTAATAGTTCCAAATGGTTGGAAATATTAGGCCAAGTAATATTTTCCAACTCCGATGGTTGTGGCTCCTGCTGCCCAGCGTTTTTCGATAAACCTTGTTGCAGAAATAAAATATCTGCAGCATCACTGCTATCCATTATTTTATTTTGCATTGCTTTGATATCTTCGGCTAATAATGGCAGCCTTGGTGTGTAAGTATAACTTAAATTATTACCGGCATTATTCGCAGAATAAATCTCAAATTGATCTATGATCTGAGGCTCTATTTTTTGAAAAAAAAGGGTGAAGCCCAACAATACTGTGATGTACTCGTGTAATTTTAAATCACTCGCCATAAGCCTTACCATATTGGGCTGGCGCTCAATTTGCTGATGTGCTGCTTCCGTGGCTTTACGTAAACCCGGCAACAAAATACTTTCCTGAGGCTTTATCTCAATTGCCATATGAACCTTATTTCTTAATAAATTCGGTAGCTAAACGTGCCGCCAATGCATAAATGCTTAATTGTGGGTTCGCACCAACACTGGTGGGAAACAAAGAGCCGTCCATCACGATTAAATTTTGCAATTGGTGGTGCCGGCCATCAGTGTTCACAACACTTCTACGTTCATCGGCACCCATCGCACAACCGCCCATTACATGGGCGCTAGAAAGGCGAACTGATATCGGTTCATAGCGCAAGCTGCCGGTAAAGCCTTGCTCGTTTTTTTGCTTGTAGGTTTGCGCTTTGAAGGTTTCTATTGAGCCTGTTGCCAAGCCATTTATATGCAAAGGCGTTACTTCTTTAGCGCCTGCAGCAAACTGAATTTCTGCCATTCTTACATAAGCTTCGGCTACTGTATTCCAAAGGCGCTCATTTAACGGATAATCAAGCACTGCATCGCCATTACTGCGCAATCTTACACTACCACCGGGGTCATCGGCAAAAAAGCCATCGCGCATTAACGCCAACATAAGGTTGCTCTTCGATAGATCCTGAATACGATTATAATGCTGCTCGCCAAAGCCTCCCATTAGGGCCGCTACTATGCTAGGTTGCATAGGCGGTACTTCAAGCTTAAAGCCCATGCGTTGGCTCTCGGCGGGTACTTCGTTGAAATGATCGGAATACACCGATTGTGGTGCTCCGTAAAAGCCATCAATAGGCGTATTAAAAGTTGCTAGTGTCATACAAACGGGGTGCAAAAAGGTGCGTTTACCAAGTTGCTTGTGTGGGTCTGGTGCTTTTGAGCGCAACAGTAAGCCAGGGTTATTTATGGCGCCGCCAGCAAGAATAAAGCGGGGGGCATGTAAGGTTACTTTCGGGCCATTAGCTGAGGTTAGGGTGCCATTCATACCTTGGCATTGCACGCCGAGCACTTCGCCCTTGTGGTGATCAAGCTTTACTGCTCGCAAGCTATGGATTAATACCGCACCTTTTTCTAACGCGGCCGGAAGGCTGGTTACTAACATAGATTGTTTCGCGTTTACTGGGCAGCCGGTGCCGCAATAACCTAAGTTCCAACAGCCTTTTACGTTGCGTGGAATGATATCCCAGCCCCAACCCAATGCTTCACAACCCTTCCGAATTACATCATTATTTGCATTTGGCGCCATTTGCCAGCGGCTAACGTTTAGCCGTTGTTCCATTCGGGCAAACCAAGGTTCCATTGCCGAATCGGTTGCGTAATCAATACCCCATTGTGAACGCCATTGCGCCAGGGTGGAGCTCGGTGTGCGAAAGCTGCTTGTCCAATTTACCGTGGTGGTGCCGCCCACAGTGCGGCCCTGTAATATGGCAACACCACCATCGGCCGAAGTGCGCAGTGCACCTTCTTGATACATTTCAGCGTATGCTTTCAGCTCATCGTTATGAAAATCGGTGGACGTTTTTAACGAGCCTTCCTCTAGAATGTAAACCTGTAAGCCAGCCTCACTGAGTATTTCCGCCGCGGTTGCGCCGCCGGCACCAGAACCAATAATAACTACATCAGCACTGGGAAGATGCGGTAGCGGCTGGCTACCATCAACAACCAACCAACCGCGTTGCATGCCTTCACGAAACATATCAGGAACGGGCATGAGAACCTCGCAAATAAGCAGGTATGCCTGGATAGCCAATATCTGCCCATGATTCTGGGCGGCCATACCAAGCCATTTGGCAAAGCTGGCAAATGCCTTGATAGCCAAAGCGAAATAATTGAGTTTTACTGTTCCGCCAGCGCTTTAGAAAGGTTTCGATATCAGCTTGGTTGGCATTCTGCCAAGTGCCCCAATATCCAGAAACCAAGCCTTGAGTAGCAGAGAAGGTAAGGAGATCAACCAAATCTCGAATTTGCTTTTGCATGGCGGGGCTGCTGTGCGCCAACATACTATCGAGTTGCAGCAAGGTGTTTTCTACTACCGCAGAGCTCGATTTACCCTGAACCTCATCAAAGCCTTTACGAAAAGTTGGGTTAGGCCCGAGCACTACCGGTAGCAATGCACTAAATAACATTAGATCTTGTGGCCGAAGCACGGCGAAACTATTGGCTGATTCAGCATTACTGCGCTGTTGCCAACGGAAACCTGTGTAGCCCACAACACTTGCCACAGTGCCTACCGCGGCGAGCGCAAAAGCACTACGGCCGCTGAGCTTCAAGAAACCGCGGCGGCTTTTATCAATGTGGTTTCCATCAATATTATGTTTGGGCATGGGCAACGTTAACCTTCTTCAATCACTGTTTACCAACAAAAGCGTTAGCGAATGAACAGCTTATAAATCGTGTTTAGCAATTTCCCACCATATGGAGGGTAAATTAATTTAGCGCTGTTCAATTTGCCTTTTTGCAATACCGCCCGCGCCTTACTGAAAGTAAGGAAACCTTCGTGGCCATGGTAATGCCCCATCCCTGAAGGGCCAACACCACCGAAAGGCAGATCATCTTGAGCAACATGAAATACGGTATCATTAATGCAAACACCACCGGAGTGAGTTGTTTTTAATACGAGATCGCGCTCAGCACGATCATCACCAAAGTAATATAACGCAAGTGGCCGATCGCCTTTACGCACGTATTCCAGTGCTTCACTAAATTCACGGTAGGTAATAATGGGTAGTACCGGGCCGAAAATTTCGCTCTGTAACACCTTCATTTCCATAGTAGCGCCGGTAATTAAAGTAGGCGGGATAATGCGAGTTCCAGAGAACGATTCGTTTTGCGGATTAATTGGCGTTACGTTGGCGCCACGGGTAATGGCATCTTGTAATACATCATGCAGGCGGTCGAACTGTTTAGCGTTAATAATCCAGCTGTAATCGGTATTATCTTTAAAGCTTGGATACATGCTTGTGAATGCATGAGTGAGTTCGGCAACTACCGTGCTGAGCTGTTCTTCTGGGCATAAAACATAATCGGGTGCAACGCAGGTTTGCCCTGCATTAAGCGCTTTACCAAAAGCAATACGTTCAGCCGCCGAAGCTATATCGGTATCGGCTTTGCCAATAATAGCCGGTGATTTCCCACCCAATTCTAAGGTTACTGGGGTTAAATTTTCAGCAGCCGCTTTCATTACATGGCGGCCAATATTGGTTCCGCCGGTAAAAAGCATATGATCGAACGATAAACGAGAAAACTCTGCTGCAACTTCGGCTTCGCCTGTTATTACACATACTTCTTCAGGGGGAAATACTTCCGCAAGTAAGGTGCGGAAAGCCGCCGCTGTGGCAGGGGTAAACTCACTCATTTTAATCATTGCGCGGTTGCCAGCAGCGATGGCTGCGGTTAACGGCCCCATTGCTAAATAGAGTGGGTAGTTCCAAGGCACAATCATGCCAACAACACCAAGCGGTTGATATTCTACTCGCGCTGATGCCGGCTGAAAGGCCAAACCTACCTTGCGGCGAGAAGGGCGCATCCATCTACGAATTCGTTTGTTCACGTAATTGATACCCTCAACGGAAGGTAACAACTCGGCTAATCGGGTTTCATCGGCAGAACGGCGGCCAAAATCTTCATTAATAGCGTTAATCAGTAATTCTTGCTGATTTAACAGCGCAGCTTTTAACTTGTTCAGGCGATCGATTCGCTCGGCAGCGGGCCAATAAGGGGTGTTGTTGAAATGTGTTTTTTGAGCGGAAAATAAACGCTGCATTTCTTTGTTTTCGCTCACTTGCGGCCTCCAAATTTTGCAGATTGCTTCTGAATCATCTTCGCGTAAAGGCTGCGTGGTAACCAACGTTTTAAGCGCCAAGTACGGCGAGCTAATGCGTGCGGTAGTACATAGAATTTCCGTTGTGAAACGGCAGCCGCTACCTGTGTAGCAATATCATCGGCGGTGAGATCGCTTTTGCTCATGAGCTTATCGAGTGTTTTTCTCATTCCAGGCACGGTGCTTCGCATACTGTTACCGAGGTTCGTTCGGAAAAAAGAAGGGCATACCAAGGTAACACCAATATTGAACGGTGCGAGCTCATTCTCTAAGGTTTCAGATATAGACACTACGGCCGCTTTGGTGCTGTTATAGGCAGCCATATTTGGTAAATCAAGTAAGCCCGCCATGGAAGCCACGTTAACGATATGGCCTTGGCGCTGTTTTTTAAGCATAGGTGTAAACGCCCGGCAGCCACGCACTACGCCAAGCATATTAATTTGTGTTATCCATTCCCAATCTGCCATGCTTACATCATCAATGGCTCCTACTTGAGCCACGCCGGCATTGTTCACAACCACATCAACACCTTTCCAAGCTTCTGCTAGGGTATCAGCAACGCTTTGCAAATCTTCGTCGCGGGTAACATCGCAGTGGAAATATCGAACTTCGGCTGCATGCTGCTCTAACTCGGCAACCGCAGTTTTTGCGTGCTCATCGGAGATATCACCGATCGCCACACGCCAGCCTTGCTTCGCGTAAAAACGAGCAATGGCCAAACCGAAGCCGCTGGCGCCGCCAGTAATGAAAATGCGTTTTTGTGGGTTGTTGTTATTCATAAATACTTATTTCCAATTTAATATTTTTCAACCATCTTACGCTTAAAAATACTTCAGTTCATCTGCATTTGTGGGGCAATATTCAACACCCGCGTTGAAGTGATTAGTTGAATCTGGGGCAAACTCGCTGTAATTTAAAATGAACATCATAATATGAATAGTTTCATCGAGTGGACCATGGCCGGTGGCCATATCTGCACCAATGTTACTAACCAATTTAATTAGCCAAGCAACTAACATTAAAGGTTCATTATGCAACGAGTGGTTGCTTCTACATCATGGCTTATTCGCGTTCTGTATAGCGCCTCGGCGATTATTTTTATCGTAATGGCGCTGATGCAAATACCGCAGCAAGAGTTTACGTTGCTTTTGATTTGGCTAGCTTTGGGGTTGTTAAGTGCAGTTGTGGGGGCTATCACATGGCTTCTGCGAGGGCGTAAATCAGAGATTCTCGCGTTTGCGCAAATATTTATCATGGTTATTGTGTGGGTTTGCGCGTTAGCACTTTCAGGCGGTGCCATGAACCCAGCGAATTCCTTTTTACTTCTGCCTATCGCGATTGCATTTTTAATGCTTTCGGCTCCTAGAGCTTGGGTTATTTTATTAACCACATTTATTGCTCAGGGGCTATTTTTTTGGAATATGCAAAACAGTAGCCACGCTAATAGTGCGCTAGCTGATCATTATGCAGCTATGTCGTTCACTTTCTTTGTGGCGGCAACGCTGTTAGCTAGCATGATTCGAATCGTGCGAAAACGGTTAGAAAACAGCCAAATAAAATTGCAGAAGATGCGGGAAGAGCAGTTGCGGCAAGAGCAAATTTTGGCGGTTGCTACAGCTTCGGCGCAATATACGCATGAGCTTGCCACACCTTTGGCTACGATAAGCCTGTTACATGAAGAACTTAGGGAAGAGTTTCCGCAACACCCAGTGTTAGCAGAAATGGCAGAGCCACTTTCCAGAGTTACTCAATTACTGAATGATTTGCGCCGAGTAACCCATTCTTTAGACGATAGCGAAATGCAGGTTTTTCTGGTTGATAAGGTGCTTAATGAGCTAAAAGAACAACTTACTATTGCGCATGCTTCCGCGGCAATAGAGTTTACTTGTGAATGCGATAGTGGCGCCTCTATTCGAGCTGATCATGCGTTATTGCCGGCATTATTAAATTTAATTCGTAATGCCGCTCGTGAAGTTGAAAAAATTGGCTCGGGTAAAGTAAGTATTTTTTCGCAACACAACGAAACGCATTGGTTATTGCGGATAGAAAATCCCAATCAATCCATGACAGAAGAAAGGCTTGAAAGCCTTGGTACCAAACGTACCCCTAGTGAGAACGGGTTTGGTATTGGTATGCTGCTCAGTAATGCAACGCTAGAGCGCTTCGCTGGCTCTTTAGCGGTAAGTTTGCCACGCAAAAATTTAGTAGTTCAAGAAGTTCGCATTCCATTATATCTAGAGCGGAAGCATTGATATGCAGCTACTGATGATAGACGACGATGAGCCGTTCGCTCGCGTTATGGTGAGAAGGTTGAGCCACCACGATTGGCAAGCGGTGCACTGTGCTTCACCAGAAGAAGCGTTCGCTAATTATGGCAGTGAAGATTTTGCAGTAATTCTCCTTGATTTGAATCTACAGGGCGAATCTGGTTTGAAGCATTTAGAGGCACTACAAGAAAAGTGGCCTCGGGCTCGAATTATAATTCTTACTGGCTATGCAAGCATTGCAACTACGGTACATGCTATCAAGCACGGTGCGGTTGATTACCTTACGAAACCAATAGAGATGAATCAATTATTAAAAGCTATTGCCGGCGATGAAGAAGCACCAGAGCTTAGCAGTGAGCCGGTTGGTGTAGATACCTTGGAATGGGAAATGATTCAGCGCGCCCTGCAAGAGCATGAGGGCAATATTTCTGCCACGGCAAGGGCACTAAAAATGCACCGCAGAACTTTGCAGCGCCGGTTGCAAAAACGCCGCAATTAGAAAAGTGTGAGCAGGTATTCCTGCTCACACTTAATTAAAAACTTAATTTAAATTAACGTAAGCGATTTTGCAGGTCATCACGGAAGCCGCGTATGCGAGCTGCGTTAGCGCCTACATCGCTTCCACCCAAACGTGATTTACTGCGCATATCGAGTAATGTTTCACCGCCATCGCTTTGAATACGAATTACCACATCATCTTTAAAGCCGAACCATGTGGTGGTAACGGTTGCTTCAATGCGGCCATCATTAGCTGCTGCGGCTACTAGATCCCAACCACGGCTTTGCACCACTGCTAGAGCCGCTGCAAATACATCGGCAGGTTCTTCATTGAAGCGCATAGTTTGCAAATCAGGGTAAGCTTCTAATTGCTGGCGCGCCACTTCAGGGCCTGAATACTCTACAGGGTTTGGTGCATCGGCACGCAATGGCGCAACAGCAACGAATGCAGGCGGATTAACGGTATCGGTGGTGATATCGTGAATGGCTGGAACGCTGCGCGCTGTTTGAAGTTGGCTGTAGGGCATGTAAAAGGAGATAAAGCCAAGAATCAAAGAAATGCCCAATACAACACGATGCTTGTTCGAACTAGGGCGTAAAATAATGAGTGCTAACAACACTAAAACTATTGCAGCTATGCCTACATAGGCGGCCCAGCGCATTAATAAAAACGCATTGCCAAGGCCAAGAATTTCAAAGCGATATAGTGGGCCAGATATAAATAGCATAAACAGCGCTACAAAGCCGCTAAGGCCGGCAATCCAGCAGAGTAATTTCTTCATAAATCTTTCCTCTTATTTTTGGTTATTAGTTGAATCTAGAACGAGTTATTCGAATGCGCAAAATTAGAACAAGAAATGCAATTCATGTTGTATTCTCTAATCATAGCGTTAAACACTGCCGTTGCTTGAAAAGTTTTTAGCAAAATGAATATGTTCAGGAAAAGATTACGTATCTGTGTATCATGATAGTTCATTGTCTGGGAAAAGAATTTAATGGAAACCTTGCTTTCTTATGAAGTTTGGCTGCGTTTAAGCGCTTTTTTAGGGTTATTAGCCTTGTTCCTTTCATGGGAGGGCCTCGCACCTAAGCGCAAACGTGAGCGCACGCGCCGTGAACGCTGGGTGAGCAACAGTGGCATTATCATTATTGATTCTATTGCATTGCGGTTAGTTTTTCCTACTGCCGCCATTGGTGCGGCACTGTGGGCAGCAGAAGCGCAGTTTGGGTTGTTTTATTTAATTCCTAACTTACCAGTTTGGTTGCATGTTATTGCTGCCATTTTAGTGCTCGATTTCGCTATTTGGTTGCAACACCTCACGTTTCATCACGTGCCGTGGTTATGGCGCTTGCACCGTATGCATCATAGCGATGTAGATGTTGATGTTACTACTGCCGTGCGTTTTCATCCTTTGGAAATGCTGCTTTCTATGCTTATTAAAATGGCTGTGGTTGTTCTCTTTGGTGCACCGGCAGTGGCGGTGCTACTTTTTGAAGTACTACTGAATGGCACCTCTATGTTTAACCACAGCAATATTCGGCTTCCGCAGAAAGTAGATAAAGTTCTCCGTTGGTTTGTTGTTACCCCAGATATGCATCGGGTTCATCATTCTTGGCATAAGGAAGAAACCAATAGTAATTTCGGGTTTAATCTACCTTGGTGGGATAAGTTGTTTAATACCTATCGAGGTGATCCAAAAGATGGGCATGCAGGTATGGTGTTGGGGCTCCATGAGTTTCGTGAGTCAACTCGCAATCGTTTGCACGCACTTTTATTGCAGCCGTTCACGAGCGCTAATGCTCGCTCGGCAGTAACTGATAAAAACAATACTAACAGCAAGGACAAATCATGAACGGTAACGCCAAAATCCTCATAAGGATTGTGCTACTCATTATTATCGCCGGTGTTATTGGGGCATTTTATGTTCTTGAGTTAGGCCAATATCTATCGCTCGCTCAACTGCGCGAGCAACAGCAATCGCTGGTTGCCTTTCGGGAACAGAATTTCGTCACGCTTGTAGTTATTTGTTTTGCCGTCTATATCACTGTAGCAGCGCTTTCGTTGCCGGGCGCTACCATAATGACGCTCAGCGTGGGTGCCATATTTGGTTTTGGCTGGGGGCTATTAATAGCATCTTTTGCTTCTACCCTTGGCGCCACCCTAGCATTTTTAATCGCGCGCTTTTTCTTGCATGATTGGGTACAGAACAAATTTGGTGATCGGCTGCAAAAATTTAATGAACGCTTTCGCAAAGACGGCGCATTCTATTTGCTTACTCTACGCTTAGTGCCGTTGTTCCCGTTTTTTGTGGTGAACTTAGCAATGTCGCTCACTAAAATTAAGGCGTTTACCTTCTACTGGGTATCGCAAGTGGGCATGCTTGCCGGTACTGCTGTGTATGTAAACGCCGGAACGCAGCTGGCAAGTATTGAGAGTACCGCCGATATCTTTTCTACACGGTTGCTTCTTTCTTTCACCTTGTTAGGCATGTTCCCACTAATCGCCAAAGCTATTTTGGGTTTTTTAGAAAGCCGCCGAGCATTGAAAGGTTGGCAAAAACCAAAGCAATTTGATCGTAATTTAGTGGTGATTGGTGCCGGTTCCGCAGGTTTGGTTTCCGCCTATATTGCAGCGGCTACTAAAGCGAAGGTTACGCTGGTGGAAGCAAATGCAATGGGGGGCGATTGCCTTAATACTGGGTGCGTACCTTCAAAGGCACTGATTAATGTAGCGCGGCAAGTTAAGCAGCGAAATACTGCTGGTATGGGCTTACCTTCGGTAGCAACTGAAGTTGATTTCCCGCAGGTTATGGCGCACGTGCAGCAGGTTATTAAAACTATAGAGCCACACGATTCTATTGAACGTTACACTGAGCTTGGAGTGGATGTGGTTTCTGGCTATGCCCGCATTGTTTCGCCATGGGAAGTGGAAATTGAAACTGCAGCAGGAAAACAAAAACTAACTACGAAAGCCATTATTGTAGCCACGGGTGGTAAACCGTTGGTGCCGAAGATACCAGGTATTGATCAAGTGCACCTGTTAACTAGCGATTCGCTCTGGGATCTCAAAAAACTACCAAAACGTTTGTTGGTAATGGGTGGCGGGCCCATTGGTTGCGAGTTAGCACAAGCATTCCAACAACTTGGAAGTGCGGTAATACAAGTAGAAATGGCCGAGCGTTTGTTGGGTAAAGAGGATACCGAAGTTTCGGAATTGCTTGCTGAGCACATGCAAGCTGAAGGCATTGATCTGCGCTTGCAGCATCGGGTAATTGGTTTCACAGGTAATCAATCTGAAGGCATTGCTCAACTTGAAATATTGGATACCAATGGCAAGGTGGTGGGCCATGATGAGGTAGCATTTGATTCCGTTCTTGTGGCGGTTGGCCGGCAAGCAAACCTGAAAGGCTTTGGCCTCGAAGAGCTAGGCATCGAAACCACGCATATATTGCCCAGTAATGAATTTATGCAAACGAGTGTGCCCACGATATATGCGGCAGGCGATGTAACCGGGCCTTATCAGTTTACTCATACGGCATCGCATCAAGCTTGGTATGCCAGCGTAAACGCGTTGTTTGCGCCGCTGAAAAAATTTAAAGCTGATTATCGAGTTATTCCATGGGCTACCTTCACGCAGCCGGAAATTGCTACGGTTGGTATGAATGAGGAAATGGCGCGCGCAGCCGGTGTAGATTATGAAGTAACGCGTTATGGCATTGATGATCTGGATCGTGCTATTGCCGATAACCAAGCGTATGGTTTTGTAAAAGTGCTTACTAAACCCGGAAAAGATACCATTCTTGGAGTAACTATTGCGGGCCCGAGGGCTGGTGATTTGATTGCCGAGTTTGTTTTAGCGATGAAATACAAGATCGGCTTGAATAAAATTCTAGGTACGATTCATATTTATCCAACCATGAACGAGGCGAACAAATATGTAGCCGGAAATTGGCGGCGAGCTAACGCTCCAGCAGGCGCTTTGCGTTGGTTAGAGCGTTTCCATAACTGGCGGCGATAGGTTTTTGTAAGCGAACCTATAGGCCTTTAGTGTTCTAAGTTCACGAAAATTTGAGTAGGTGGCTATATTACGAACAAAAATTAGGCTATGTTGTTAGCATCATCGTATTGCATTGATTTAAAACGATCTTTGTAACAGTGGAATGATTCCGAATTACGCGCATGTTTTGCGGTGCATTCTCTGTTAAATACAACAGATAAAAAAGGATATTTATGGCTGAGCAACTGTTTGCCTCCCAGCCGATTTATGGGCGAAACAAAGAGATTTATGCGCACGAATTGCTCTATCGCAGCGATAAAGGCTTCACTGCGCTTGATATCGGCGATGAAGCTGCAACTACGGAGCTTGTTTATAACTTATGTACCGGTATCGCTGAGTATGTAGAGCACTTCAAGCAACCCGTTTGTATTAATGTTTCTGCTGAATTCCTACTTTCTAAAGCCTTCCTTCCGATAGACCCTGAATTCGTTATTATTGAATTGGTAGAACGTATTACTCCCACACCTGAAATTATTCGGGCGGTTCGTGCATGGGTGAATGAGGGATTTCGGTTTGCACTTGATGATTTTGAATTTCAACCTGAGTGGGAGCCGCTGCTTGAGTTAGCATGCATGATCAAGGTTGATATTGAGCAAACTACTTTCTCAGAGGCCACAAAGCTCTTTAAAAAATTCAGCCATCTTGATGTACTTTGGTTAGCGGAGCGGGTTGAAGATAAATACACCTATGATGCCTATCGAAATCTTGGCTTTGATTTATTTCAGGGATTTTATTTAGCCCGGCCACAAATTATAGAGGGCACTAAGGTACCGCCGGGTGCGGTTGAATTTACTATGCTGATTGATAAGTTGTTTTGTGATGAGCCAGAAATCGATGAAGTAACCGAGGCGCTGAGCTCAGATCCCGTTTTGGTGGTGAACCTATTGCGAATCGTGAATAGCCCCTATTATGGTTCGCGCCGAAAAATTGAATCGGTGAAAGAAGTAATTGTAATGATCGGCATTGAGCCGTTGCGAAAATGGGTTTTGTTAATCACCTCGTTGCGCCACACCGAGGCCGCGCAGGCGCGTATAGTGCTAACTAGAGCTTTTATGTGTGCGGAAATGGCGAGCGAAAGCATGGATAAATCGCTAAGAAACAAAGCCTTTCTCACCGGCTTACTCTCTGGTTGCGATATTCTGTTGGGTGTAGATAAAGAAGATTTTCTGGATTTATTGAATATATCGGACCAGATTCGTAAAGCTATTTTGCGCTATCAGGGAGCGCTCGGAGATTTGCTCAAAGAGGTTGAGCAGTTTGAATATGATTTTTCAATGAAAAACACCGTGGCTAATGAAGCTGCGAGAATAAGTGATTTTCACAATTCTAGTTATCAAGTGCAATCAATGTTTGCCGCCATGGAAGGTTAAATGCTATTTCCTGTGGCGGCACTTTAAAAAAACGGTACCTTACACGCTCTTTTTATTACAAGCCCAGCACATCTTCTACTTGATCGCGAGTAAGTACGTGGTAGCTCGGCTTCGCTTTTGCATAAATCAGCCGAGCTTGCTCTAACCCTTCAGGTGTGGCTGCAAGCGCTCGATAAACAGAGAGTATATAAGCTAAACGCCCCATGCTAATGAGCATTTCTTCAACTCTTGGCATTGCGGGCTGATAATCATGTTGAATGGCGATTACCAACCAATTTGAAAGAACCGAATTATTCTTGGTATGGGTAAGATTAAACTCGCGGTCCATGCGGGCTAGCTGATTTTGGCTTACATCTTCAGGCAAGTTACTTAAGAAATATAAACGTTCGTGAATACTCCAAGCACTTATATCTATAGTTTCGCCAGCAAACCAGCGCTCTTGGGCTTCCGCTACACGTTGAAAAGCAGCAACTTGTGGGCGCGGTGAATTATTTGGTAATCCGGGTGCGTATAACCATTGCATAATTTCTTCACGTGAAACCCGGCCGGGGTTTGGTAGTACTAACTCACGTTCCATATAATCTTGAAACTGTTCAGTAGTTAAACTTTGAAAGGCGAAATCTGCAAAGTATTGACGAACAAAGGCATCAAAGGTATCACGGCCAAAACGATCTTCTAAAAAGAATAAAAATTGTTGTGCTTTGGTGTAAGGCACCGCAGTGAAACTAGAATCAGGATCCCGTTGCGCAAGTTCAATATGCAGAACTTGCTGGCGCTCAGATAGGCTAGGTAAAGCAGCATCAAGTGATTGTGCATCAAGCATACGTTCCATTAACGCGCGCTCTTTACCATACACGGCTTCCATAATGCGGTTTTCAACGTAAGAGGTGAAACCTTCGTTGAGCCACAAATCACGCCAGGTAGCGTTGGTTACCAAGTTTCCTGACCATGAATGCGCCAGCTCGTGAGCAATCAAGCTCACTAAACTCTGATCACCTGCGATCACCGTTGGTGTTAAAAAGGCGAGTTGCGGATTTTCCATGCCACCAAACGGAAAGCTTGGCGGTAATACCAATTGGTCATACCGATCCCACGCGAACGGGCCGAATAGCTCTTCGGTTACGTTCATCATATCGGTAGTGTAACCAAACTCTGCAACCGCAGATTCCAACACCGAGGGCTCGGCGTAAATCGCCATGCGTTCGTTCAACGCATGAAATGCCAAATCACCCACGGCAATAGCCATCAAATATGAAGGTATTTTCTGCCGGCTTTCGAATTGGTAAACCCCAGTTCGTTCTGGATTCGGCGGGTTATTTGCACCCATTAAGCCAATGAGTTCAGGGGGTGTTCTGAGTTCGGCAGAAAAGGTTAAGCGCTCAGTTGGTGTATCTTGAATCGGAATCCAAGTACGAGCGTAATGGGGTTGTGATTGGCTATACAAAAACGGATGTTTACCACCTGCAGTACCTTCCGGTGCAACCCAATCAAGGCCGGTGGCTTCTGGGGAAGAAGAATAATGCACGCGAACTTTTTCGGCACCGGGCGGTAAGCTTACTGAAAGTGGCGTGCCAAGAATTACATCGCGTTCGCCAAGGTTGAACTCGGTATGCGCCCATTCGCCGTTGGTATAGGCTTCAGTACGCGCAATGGTGAGCATTTCGGTATCTAAAATTAGGGTATCGGTATTTGCTTCTAAGTATTCCAGTTCAAACTCCACATAACCAGAAAGCACTTTCGCATTAAAATCAACAGCCAAGCTAAGATGTAAATGCGGTGTGCGCACTTGATTGCTGTTTGCAAAACTGTGTTCATCAATTGTGGGCGTTTCTACTCGCCAATGATTATCTGCTTCGAAGCTGGCTTGAGTTGCCGTAGAGGTAGGCTCTGTTGCGGATTGTTCAGCAGGTGAACAACCCGATAACGCAAAACAAGCGGCTATGAATGTTGCCGGTAGTGCTACTGGGAAATGGCGCAAGCGATACTCCTAAAGTTTACTTTTATATGAAAAGTTATGGTGGTAGTTAGTGAGTATCGGCTGAGCCGCTGGTAACTTAATCGCGAACGCTAACATTACCGCTAACATTGTGAGTGCGCACGGAGCCAGACCCCTTAGCCCGAACAACCACATTGCCATCCACATTGCGCACTACAATGCTGCCGGAGCCTAAACTGCCGATCCCAACATCGTTGCCCGCACCGTCAATATCAAGGCTACCCGAGCCAATGCTGTTTACGCTTACGCCACCCGATACTTTATCAAGTTCAACTGAACCTGAACCGATGCTGCCTATGGTTACTGAGCCTCGAACTCCCTCAGCTGCAAAATTACCCGAACCAACAGTACCAATTTCGATGTTGTGAGTATGTTCTAGCTCAATAGAACCACTTCCGATGCTCACCATTGAATGACCGTCAATATGCTCTGCAGTTAATGAGCCACTGCCAACAGTTGCTCGAAGTAGGGCTATTTTTTCCAGTTCAGCACTTCCTGAACCTAATGTTAGTGCTATACCCCAATGTTCAGGAATAGATCCTGTTACTTTAAAATAGCCATAATTAGCACTGCGAAATAACCCAGCGCGAAAAGAATTACTATCACCACCCGTTTCTAAATTTAAAGCTGCTGTATTTCCGCGCTGCGAATGGTTCGCGGCCATTCTATCAAGGCGCTCTTGTGAAGAGGCACACATGCGAATCTCAAGCTGAGCAGCCTTTTCATCGTGGCCGGTGATATCGAGTTTACCAGCACCTATTGCTACTTCTAACATATCTAACGATTCGGCGTTTAACTGCATCTGAATGGTGCGTGTTTCTTTACAAGGTAAATTGGCTTGTGCTGAAAAGCTGGCAATAGCCAATAACATGCCGGTAACAAATGAAATTTTCATGGTGAGTACCCTCTAGATGAATAATCTTGAGTATGCGTTAGCCTATAGGTTTCGGCAAGCTATGGGCATTTTTTCCTAAGTTCTTGGCGATCAGCTTAAAAACTTGTTAAATTCAGATGAATAACAACAAAATGTGATCGTGCTTTTTGAGGTTGCATTCGGGAAGTTTGAAATGGGGGCTTGAATGTACCGCGTTGCATTGATCGTTCGTTATGTTTTTGCTGTTACTATTTTCACTTGCATCAACTTTGCAGCAGCAGCCGAGCCACACTATTTCGTTATTGCTTCCGAGGCCCCCGAGCAAATCAATGGTGAACGATTAGAAAGTGCTCCGCTCGAGCAGCATTTATCGTTTTTCCGCGATTCAACTAAAAGCTTCAACTTCTTTGATATTCAAGAGCGGCTTGCTGAGTTTTCTCCGGTAGCAAACCGTTCTGATTTGCACTTTGGCTACACCCAAGATCGAATCTGGCTGCATACCCAAATCTATAATCAAACCAACACTAAGCAGCAGCGTTTACTTGAGTTTGAGTATGCGTTTCTAGATCAAGTAACCGTATTTGTTTTACGCGGGAATGATATTGAAATCATGCGCAGCGGCAATGTGTTGCCGGCCAATGAACGGGTGTTGGCGAATCGCCAACCTATTTTTCCGATTGAATTGGCGCCCAATGAACGAATTCAAGTTTTCGCCTTAATTGATAGCGAAGGCAGTATTGCGCTTGATGTTAACTTGGTAGCGCCAGAAAGCTTTTTTCCAGCAAACGATTACCGCAATTTTTGGCTTTCTGTATATCTTGGTATGCTGCTGGGTCTTGGCCTCTATAATTTATTGTTATCCATAGGCTTAAGAGAGAAAGTGTTCCTACTTTACGCATTATTTGTGGGCTCGTTTAGTATTGGCATTGTTACTATGAACGGGCTTGGCACTATGCTGTTCTGGGGGCAATTAGGGTTCGATGGCAACCGCATCATGATATTTGGTTTTACGTTATCGGCATTCTTTGGCACTTGGTTTGCTCGAAATTTCTTAGAAACGAAAATACATAGCCCCAAATGGAATAAAGCACTTAATGCTTGGTTGTGTTTAGTGCCTATTGCGGTTGTTGGAGCCTGGCTGTTCCCCCGCCCACTGGCGCTATATGTGATGGATATTAATGGTCTTATTACAGCGTTATTAATTGTTAGTTGCAGTGTTTATTGTGCAGTTAAAGGCGTGCCGGGTGCTCGTTTGTTCGTTATTGCGTGGGGAATATTCTTAACGGGTGTTACCTTATTTGCTTTACGTAATTTAGGTTTAGTGCCCTCTAATTTCTTCACTTTGTATGGCATTCAAATTGGCTCTGCGTTTGAGATGCTGTTGCTTTCGATTGCGCTAGCGGCTCGATTTAACAAGTTAAAGCGGCAAAAAGAGCGGGCACAAGCCGCAATGCTGAATGCTATGCAGCGGCAAGAAGCTTTACTTGAGGCGAAAGTAGCCGCACGCACCGCCGAGCTTGGTATTATGGCTACTACCGATATGCTCACCGGGCTGTTGAATAGAAACGGTTTGAATCAAAAATTAGAAGAGGCGCTGCAGCGAAGCCGGCGGAACAATTCTAGTATTACGATGCTGATGCTCGATTTAGATGAGTTCAAACCGATAAATGATGAGCATGGCCATGAGGTTGGCGATTTTGTTTTGAAACAAACTGCTGAACGTATTCGTTCTCACGCTCGAGGAAACGAGGTGTGCGCTCGCTTTGGTGGCGATGAGTTTATAATCGTTGCCGAAAACTATAAGGCAGAAATAGATGAAGCCGCATTTAGTAATCGATTACGCGAAGCTATTCGGGCACCTATTATTTTGCCAAATGGGAAAAGCGTTTCCATTGATGTAAGTATCGGCTATTACACAACCGATAAAGCAACGCATATTAATCAATTATTAAGAGAAGCCGATGAAGCTATGTATTCGGCAAAGCGTGCAAAGTTTGCGAGCGAATAATTTATCGAGGGTATGGTGAAGCAAAAAAAACTAGATAACGATGAAGCAACACTAAATTCATTATTGGGGCAACTCGCTTTTCATTCGCATCTTATTTTTGAATCGGGCCTTTGCGGTTCCTGGCGTTTAGTGCATGAGGAAACAACTGGGCCAAGTGTACATATTGTCACTGCAGGTTCATGCTGGTTAGCTTTCCCAGATAATTTAGATGATCAATTGGTGTTAAATGCTGGCGATGTTGTTTTGTTTACCGCTACACGAAGGCATTGGTTTGCTGCGGAACCCATTAAAAATGAGCATGTTGGAAAAGCTATAGGTGGCGAATATTGTGAGCCCAATCACGTTAGTGGTGGCCTCGTTTGTTACGATATTCAGGTGCAATCAATACTTACCAAAACAATTTTTTCATCGCTACCCGAGGTGGTTCACATTCCTCAAGAGGCGCAGTCAGGTGATTTAAACCAGCTTATTCAACTTATTATGAGCGAAAGCCAGAATCAGCGTGTTGGTTCTGATGTTGCGGTAAGCCGATTAAGTGATGTTTTAGTGCTGTATTTTTTACGTCAAGCACTGCAAGACAACGTCAGTAGCTCTGGATTACTCGCGGCCATTTGTGATGAAAAGTTGCGTACAATTGTTATTGATGTGATGAATAAGCCAGAATACCCATGGACAGTTGAAGATTTAGCGAAGCTTAGTTTTTTATCAAAAAGTGCGTTTGCTGATCGTTGTCGCCAGATAACGGGTTTAGCTCCCAAGCATCTTGTGGGTGAATTACGTTTACAAAAAGCGCGTGAACTACTTTTGCAAACTGTACTACCGTTAGAGGTAATTGCAGAGAAGATTGGATACCAATCTGCCACCGCATTTATTCGTTTTTTCAAACAATTTTCTGGCATGTCTCCTGGTGATTTTCGGGAGCATCACGAAATCCGGCATTTCAGTTGATCTTATCGGTGTTTTAGAGCACTAAGAAATCCTATCCAAGGCATAAAATAATACCAACTCAACAATAAAAGGAGTTGGTTTATGAAAATTCTTTCATGCCTAAAAAAAATGCTGGTTATCACTAGCACAACTTTATTAATGTTAGCTTCACCATTAAGCCTAGCTGCAGAAAATACGGCGTTAGAGCAGCAAAAACAGCCATTTACTGAATCAGTATTTAGAGCGGCTCAAGCTGATAATAAAATAATACTTGTGGATGTATGGGCAGAATGGTGTCCAACCTGCGCTCGCCAACAAGATCGCTTAAATGATTATTTCCTAGCGAACCCTGATAGCGAAATTTTAGTTCTTGAAGTGAACTACGATAGCCAAAAAGAATGGGTGAGCTACTTTAAAGCACCACGTCAATCTACGTTTATTCTCTTTCATGGAGAAGAGCAATTATGGTTTAGTGTTGCCGAAACTCGGCAGGAGCCAATAAGCAGCGAGCTGAAAAAAGCAGAAGCACGCTTAAGTTCGGAGTAAAGCATGGAATTTACCGCAATTCCGTTAGCTTTTGCTGCCGGTATTTTGAGTTTACTTTCACCATGTGTTTTGCCAATGGTGCCCGCGGTTACTGCTTCGGCAATGCGGGCATCTAAAGCCGGCTTGTGGTTTCTTGCGGCGGGTATAGCGCTAACGTTCGCGTTAGGCGGCACCCTACTAACCTACTTGCTAATGAGTGCAGGGTTGCAACCCGATATCATGCGCAGCTTTGCAGCAGTATTAATGCTGATCATAGGCTTAGTTTTGGTAATTCCATGGCTTTCCAATGCGTTTAGTTCTGTGCTCTCGGGTTGGGTAAGCAGATTACCGGGTACGAACGTACAGAGCAGCGGAACGGCAATGCAATTTTTGGTTGGCGGATCGCTAGGCTTAGTTTGGTTACCTTGTGTAGGGCCAACATTGGGCGCAGCTATTGCGTTAGCATCAACTGGCGAGAGCCTAGGTAGCTCATTTTTAGTGATGGTAGCGTTCGGGCTAGGTACAGCATTACCTCTCATTGGTATCGGCTATGCAGCTGGCTTGCAGTTAAATAAATTGCGCACTTCAGGAAAGATTGGAAAGTTGATTCTGGGCTATTCGTTGTTAGTTATTGCGCTAATAATTTTCACCGGTATCGATAAAGTTTTAGAAATATGGGCAATTCAATATTTGCCTGATTGGGTAACAATGATTTGATCTCGAAATGAAGAAGGAGTGATAAATGAGTAATTTTAAAATTCATAATATCGATTCAGCACCAGAAGGCAGCAAACCGTTATTAAAAGATTCGAGCGATAGTTTTGGCATGATTCCAAATTTACATGGGGTAATGGCTGAAGCGCCAAAAGTGCTTGAGGCTTATCAACGTTTGCATACCTTGTTTTCAGAAACGAGCTTCAACGCGAACGAGTTAAATGTTATTTGGTTAGCCATCAACGTGGAGCATGATTGCCATTATTGTATTCCAGCGCATACCGGCATAGCGAAAAGCATGAATGTTGATGATGAGATCATCAATGCGCTGCGTGAGAAAAAATCTCTCAGTGATAAAAAACTCAATGCCCTGCTTAACTTTACCTTAACGGTTGTGCGTAAACGTGGTGAAATCAGTCAGGAAGAACTGGCAGAATTCACTAGCGCTGGTTACACGCAACAGCAAGTATTAGAGGTAATTTTGGGTGTTTCGCAAAAAATCATGAGTAACTATATTAATCATATCGCGAAAACTCCGGTGGACGATGCATTCAAGCAGTTTATCTAATTAGCCATATGTTTCGCTTTTAATCTCAGCCGAGCCTATCTTTACATAGGCTCGGCTTTCTACTATCTATGTATCAAATACTGTATATTCTTTGCTATTAGAAGGTAAGCGAACATAACCACAGCAACCGGAGCTTAAATGCAAGTTATCGCTTTGAAACATATTATTTTTCTGTTTGTTGGGCTGCTTTGTTTAACTCCGCTGATATCCTCATCTTTAGCGTTAGTGCTAGGGTTAACGATGGCACTGCTCAAATGGGTTCCACCACAAATTAACCCAGCGAAATTGGTGAAAAAACTACTAGCGATTTCAATTGTTGGGCTAGGTTTTGGCGTAAGTTTTGCTGCGGCTAAATCGGCAGCACTCACTAGTTTGCCGATGATAGTGGTGTTCATCGTGGTTACCTTGTTGCTGGCGTTAGGCTTTTCGCGTTTACTGCAAATGGACAGAAAAACGGGCACTTTGATTGGTGCTGGTACTGCGATTTGCGGTGGTAGCGCGGTGGCCGCTGTGGCGCCTACTATCCAAGCCCGCCCGGATCAAATTGCCGTAGCGCTCGGTTGTGTATTTGTATTGAATGCAGTGGGTTTAATTGTTTTCCCACTGGTAGGCCATTGGCTCGCCATGAGCCCACAAGAGTTTGGTATTTGGGCGGCGATTGCTATTCATGATACTTCTTCGGTAGTGGGTGCTGCAGAGGTGTATAGCAGCGATTCGATTGAAGTTGCCACTTCAGTAAAGCTGTTGCGGGCGCTTGCTATTGCGCCTTTGGCGGTGCTCTCGGCGTTTGTGTATCAACGCGTTCAGCAAAGTAGGGCAGCACAAGCTTCAGCCTCAGGTGATGTAGGAAGGGTTTCCGAGGCAAAGCCGAAAGTGCAGTTGATACCTACCTTCATAATTTTTTATGTGTTGGCGATAGTGATTGCTAACTTACTACCTCAGGGTGAAATGCTGTATACCGAAATTTTCAATTGGGCCAAGCGTTTGCTAGTGGTGTGTTTGTATTTGGTGGGTGCTTCAATGTCGCTAAATATTATTCGCCAGGCTGGCTTTAAGCCAATGCTGCTGGCGGTAGTGCTTTGGCTAATTGTTTCGGTAGCTTCGCTGCTTTGGATTATGTGGTAACCGCAAGTTAGCTTGAATAGCTCAAAGCCACATAATCCATAAGCTGCAGTGTTAACAATGCTTAAACTTTAGCGCTTTCTCTAGCATGAATACGATCGTGCCATGCTTTTAGATGAGGGCGATCATCACCTACGCGCAGGCCAATAGTTTTACCAAATTGTACCGTGGTGTATGTATTAATATCGGCAGCGGTAAAACGTTCGCAGCAAACAAACTCGTTGTTGGCGAAGTGTGCATCTAGAAAATCAAAAAACTCAACGGCTTTACCGCGGCATTCTTCTGCCCATTCTTTAATACAGTTCATACGATCGTTGAAATAGCCACTTCCGTGCTGGAAACTCATACCGGTAGGCATAAATAAGTAGAAATCTATCCAGCGCAGCCATTGCTCGATAACAGCTTTCTCAAGCGCGGTATCGCCTAACAGGCTTTGGGTTTCTGGGTGCGCTTCTTCAATGTAGCGGCAAATAGCCATGGTTTCAGAGATAAAAATACCGTCGTCGGTTTCTAATACAGGCACCTTTTTCATTGGGTTCTTGGCCACAAAATTGGGCTTAAGGTTATCGCCCTTTTGTAAATCCATTTCTATCCGCTCAACCTTATCGAGTAAGCCTTTTTCAGCAAGAAACATGCGCACTCTTCGAGGGTTTGGTGCTACTGCCATTTCATATAATTTCATGGTTTTCCCTTATTTCTAGGCTGCTAATATTATTAACTAACGTACACGAAAAGCGCGGAAACTGCGGCCTTTCAAACGATTATTATTAAATATATGCAGGGCCACACGCTCTTTGCCCGGGGTAACGGCTACATAACTCCAAGCGGCTTGTACCTGAATTTTTCCAATCTCGCTAAACGGCACTTGATCATCTTTGGTAAGGGCACCCACAATATCACCCGGGCGCAATTTATGCTTTTTACCACCTAGTATTTGAATCGTGATCATTGCTGCTTCCAGTGGTGGGCGAGTTAATAACTTTTGTTCAGGTAGCTGCTGTAGCTCAATACGATATTGTTGATTTTGTTTGGCTAGCAGATCTTCGATTAGGCTTAAGCCATGTTCTTCGCCTTCACCTACCAAAGTAACAGCAAGGCCTTCAGCGCCCGCTCGGCCGGTGCGGCCAATTCGATGCACGTGAGTATCGGTATCGTGGGCAATTTCTGAATTTAGAACTAAATCTAGGTCAGTAATATCGAGCCCGCGTGCGGCAACATCGGTTGCTACTAACACGCGCGCACTCCGGTTATTAAATTGCACCAACGTTTGATCGCGATCTTTTTGCTCTAAATCACCGTGCAGTGCAAGTGCGCTGTAGCCTTGCGTTCGCAAGCTATCGGCCATCGCTTGAGTAGCCTTTTTGGTATTACAAAACACCACACAACTGGCTGGCTGATATTCTTGCAGAATGCGTTTCACCGCGTTATCGCGTGGTACACCATTTAGGCTATAAAACACCTGGCGAATGCTGCTTTGTTCTGGAGCATCGGCCACGATAATGGTTTCTGGTTCTTTTAAAAGGCCAGCGGCAAGCTGTTCAATTTGTGGCGGATAAGTGGCACTAAACAATAGCGTTTGCCGCGTGCTTGGCGTTGCTTTGGTGATGGCTTTTAAATCGTCTTGAAAGCCCATTTCTAACATGCGGTCGGCTTCATCAAGCACCAATGTAGTAAGCTCAGAAAAATCGATGCGATGATTATTTAAATGATCAAGAATTCGGCCGGGTGTGCCCACAATAATGTGTGCGCCGTGCTCGAGCGATATTATCTGCGCCCGCTGTGGCACCCCACCACATAACGTAAGTACTTTGATGTTGTGCATGCCGCGGCCAATAGTACGTATTTCTTCAGCTACTTGGTCGGCGAGTTCGCGAGTAGGGCATAACACTAAACTTTGCACGCGAAAGCGCTGTATGTTGAGCTTTTGCAATAAGCCAAGGGCAAACGCCGCGGTTTTTCCAGAGCCTGTTCGCGCCTGAACTATTACATCTTTACCCGCTAAAACGTGAGGTAAAGCTTGCGCTTGTACGGGCGTGGTTTCATTGTAATTAAGCTCATCGAGCGTAGTAAGTAAGGGAGCTGCGAGAGGCAATGCGGTGAATGCTGATGTCATTTAAATTCCTTGGTCAAACCTTGGGCAAAGTACTGAAATCAGAGCCTTTGGCCTGATATTTGCGATATGAGCCAGTATAGCAAACATACAAGGCATGCGTATCTAGCAAGTTTTGTTAAAACTAATCTGAATTGATTTGATTTGCATCAGTATCAGGAAGTGCTAAGTTCACTATTATAGATTTTAGCTAACAGAGGCAACCAGAAGCGCAGTGCAACTTTCGTGCTTACCGCATCTGATATGTCGGCTGTAAAAAACCCAATAATAAATACTACCCATAGTAATACCTTGATTATTAGCGAATAGACGGTGTGCCGTTAAAATCGAGGCTGCACTTTAAGGAAAAAGGCAGATGCGATGCGCCAAACATAATAAGAATCACATGCAGAAAATTTGGTTATTAGGAACGGCAATTTTTCTCAGTTTACTGGGAGGCACAAATGTTTCTGCGGTACATGCCAATGAAAATGGCGATATAAATTCACAGGTTAGTTCATCAGCACTTGAACATTCACTGAAACCATTTTCGCGTAATAGCAAACCCCTTTCACAATACGCGCTAAGCCATTGGAACACTCGCGATGGCTTGCCGCACAATTCAGTTAATGGCATCACCCAAACTAATGATGGTTATCTTTGGCTAGGCACATGGGAAGGCCCAGTGCGTTTTAACGGCCGAGATTTTACCGTGTTCGATAACCTCGATGAGTTAAAAGTGCCGGAACTCGGTGTGATGGGCATAGCCCTCAACCGCGAAACTAACGAAATCGTTATTGGCGGCCCGCGCGGGGGTATTTCTAGGTTTAATGGTGAACGTTGGCAACCACTTCCTGCAGCACCTTCTTTTATATTCAGTATTCTTGTGGATAGTGAACAAAATGTGTGGGCTGCAGCCTCCGGGGCTGGCTTTGTTCGTTATGATACAGAAGCGAATATGCATCGCTATCAACAAGCGGAAGGCTTACCGAGTAATTTTGCTTACCATGTTTATGAGGCGCCTGCTGTTGCCGGGCGAGATCGCGAAATTTGGGTTGGTACTAGT
The DNA here is from genome assembly GCF_000218785.1 of Idiomarina sp. A28L. Lineage (GTDB taxonomy): Bacteria > Pseudomonadota > Gammaproteobacteria > Enterobacterales > Alteromonadaceae > Aliidiomarina. The sequence goes on along the minus strand of NZ_AFPO01000007.1, from coordinate 56,304 downwards.
GCAGGGTTAGCTCGCTATGAACGCGAAACAGATCGTTTCGAGGCTGTTGCAGCAGTGAGTGGCAGCCAAGTGCGTGCGGTGTTGCAGCATTCTAACGGCATGTTGTTAGCGGCAAGTGATGATGGGCTTTTTTATCAAAGTAAGGCGGACACTGAATTTAAGCCATGGCCAGTGCCTATAGAGGGCACGATTACGAGTTTAGCTGAGGGCCCAAATCATGCGATTTGGTTTGGCACTTTAACTAACGGGTTGGGCCGCATCAGTGATTCGGGTATTAGCACGTTATCGGTTCAGGATGGGCTACCAAACCCTCATGTGCTTGATATTTTTAAAGATCGCGAAGATAACATGTGGGTTTCCACCCACGGTGGCTTAGTGCAGTTACGCGATGCTTTATTCACTAGCTTTACTCGCACTCAGGGCCTAGTGGGTAATTATGTGCGAGCAACAATGGCAGATCAGAAACGCCGGCTATGGGTAGGTACAAATGAGGGGGTGAGCCGTTTTGAGAATATGGAATTAGGATTAGTTTCTGCAGAGCTTAAAGATATCTCGGTATTGGCTTTTGGCGAAGATCCAGAAAGTGATGCGTATTATGTGGGTTCGTATACTCACGGTTTGCTACAGGTTATCGACGATAAAATAACAGCAAGGTATGGCCGAGCGAATGGAATGCCCTTGGCTGAAGTGCGGGCGATTCAAAAGTTACCGGGCTCAGAATACCTAGCACTGGGAACTCCTATCGGGTTGGTTATTATGCATGCTCGCCCGGGAGAGTTAACTCACGTAAGAACATTCGGTTTGGATGATGGTTTAATCGACCCAACCATTACGGGTTTAGAATTGGATGAAAATGGTAATTTATGGGCTGCATCAACGGCAGGTATTTCGAAAATTCATACGAACGGAGTTTATAGTTCAGTAGATGAGTGGCAAATTGAAGCTATTAATCTGGATGAAATAACGCTAGCACGAAATACGTTTGCCGCTTTATCTCATAAAAGAAATATGTGGTTTGCAACCGATCGTGGTGTGCTGGTTTATTCTGCCGCCGATTGTTCTGCGAATGATATAACAGCAGAATATGCATCGCTGGGGTTATCTCATTCATCAAATCCAGAGTGCTGGCGCTGGCTCAGCCGCAGAAATGGTATGCCGCTGGATAAGTATTTCTCTTTAGCTTTTGATACTGATGAAAATTTGTGGCTGGGTAGTAGTCGAGGAATAACCAGAGTGAGCCGAGCGAATGTTGAACGTTGGCTGGAAAACCCGGAGGCCATGGTAACAACTAACCAGTACCTTGAATCAGATGGTATGGCGAGTAGCCAAGTAAATACCGGCGGGCCTTCATCGGTGATAGATGACGATGGCCATATTTGGTATGCAACTGCTGAGGGTGTGGCTGTTATAGCGCCTGAAGATTTTGATAGCCATGGGCTTAGCGCACCGCCTTTAGTGATTGAAAAAGCGCGTTCAAATGCTGGCGAATTCTTTTCTGGCGCAAGGTTAAAGGCCGATGATGATCGTATAGAATTTCAATATATTGGCTTGGGTTATCGTATGGCTGCGCACATTCAATATCAAGTGAAACTGGCTGGCTTCGATGATGAATGGATCTCTCGGGGTAGCTTCACGTTTGCCGAATATACCAGTTTGCCGCCCGGCGAATTTACCTTTTCGGTACGTAGCCGTTATCCGGGGGGTGGTTGGTCGGATAGTGTTGATATTAGCTTTAGTAAAGCCCCCCATTATTATCAAACTTGGTGGTTCTGGTTGGTAGTTGTGGCTGCTATTTTTGCGTTGATTTGGCATCGAGTGCGAAGCCTTCATAAAAATCAGGAGCGGCTTGAACGATTAGTTGAGGAAAAAACTGCGGCACTTGAGGCCTTGGCACACGAAGATGCGCTTACAGGTTTGCCGAATCGGCGGGCGTTTGATCAACGTTTGCAACTGGAAGTAAAACGTAGTTTGCGTAATGGTGCCAAACTGAGTTTAGCGGTTCTAGATTTAGACCATTTCAAACAAGTTAACGATCAATATCTGCACGAAGCCGGTGATCGAGTGTTACAAAAACTAGCTCAAGTATTAACTAGTGCAGTGCGCGAAGTTGATTATGTTGCCCGCTGGGGTGGCGAAGAATTTGCAATTTTATTCCCAGGCTCTGGATGCGAAGAATCACAAGATATTTGTGAGCGAATTCGGCAAGCTATTGAGGGTACTGATTTTGCTGATATCAACAACGGCATTCACATAACTGCAAGTATTGGCGTTGCTGAGCTAGACGATGATTTTGATTATCAAAGCCTTATGGTGAGAGCAGATAAAGCTCTATACGAAGCGAAAGGCTCTGGCCGCAATACAACTCGTTGCGGTTAACGCGGCTGGTTAGTATGTTTGGCGCTCAAACGGCTAACTAATAAACACGCCAATACATAGCTTGCGGTAATTATCTTAACTGCCGCGAGCCCTTTCACCTTGCTTATTTACGTTAAAAAGAGTACATTACGGCGCTCAAATTTTGTGCGTTCCCCCTCGGTAACAAACTAGCGTTCGCGTTAGCACCTAGATGGCCACCACATTCCGTTTTCTTCGTTTTTTGGATACTCAATACGTGATTTCTGCTGCAAACATCACCATGCAATTTGGTGCAAAACCGCTTTTCGAAAATATTTCCGTGAAATTTGGCCAAGGTAACCGTTACGGTTTAATTGGCGCGAATGGTTGTGGCAAATCTACCTTTATGCGTATTTTAAGCGGTGAGCTTGAGCCTTCTGCCGGAAATATTTCTGTAGAGCCTAATATGCGCGTGGGTAAATTACGCCAGGATCAATTTGCTTACGAAGATTTTTCAGTGATTGATACCGTGCTGATGGGCCATGAAGATCTTTGGACAGTAAAAGTTGAGCGCGACCGCATTTATAGTAACCCTGAAATGAGCGATGAAGATGGAATGCGCGTTGCTGATTTAGAAGTGCAATTCGCTGAGCTTGATGGTTATACCGCAGAATCTCGTGCTGGTGAGTTGTTATTAGGTGTTGGTATCCCTGAAGATCAACATTGGGGCCTGATGTCGGAAATAGCTCCGGGCATGAAATTACGCGTATTATTAACGCAGGTTCTGTTTGCTGAGCCAGATATTATGTTGCTCGATGAGCCTACCAACAACCTTGATATCAATACTATTCGTTGGCTAGAAGATGTATTGAATCAACGCCAGTGCACCATGATTATTATTTCGCACGATCGGCATTTTTTAAATAGTGTGTGCTCGCATATGGCTGATATTGATTACGGCGAGTTGCGGGTATACCCGGGTAACTATGATCAATATATGTTTGCGGCCACTCAGGCGCGTGAGCAATTGCTTTCTGATAATGCGAAAAAGAAAGATAAAATTGCTGAACTACAGAGCTTCGTAAGCCGTTTCTCGGCAAATGCTTCAAAAGCTAAACAAGCTACCTCGCGGGCAAAGCAGATTGAAAAAATTCAGCTTTCAGAAGTGAAAGCTTCAAGCCGAGTAAACCCGTTTATTCGCTTCGATCAGGATAAGCAGCTTTATCGGTTAGCTTTAGAATTAACAGAAGTGAAAAAGAGCTTTGATGATAATCATGTTCTTAAAGGGTTATCTACCGTAATCGAGGTAGGCGAAAAAGTAGCTATTTTGGGCGCCAACGGTATTGGTAAAACCACATTGCTAAAATGTTTGATGGGTGATTACACACCTGATTCCGGTACTGTGAAATGGTCGGAAAATGCAAATATCGGCTATTATGCGCAGGATCATGCGCATATGTTTAAAAGCAAAATGAATGTACTCGATTGGATGATGCAATGGAAAAAGCCTTCAGATGATGAGCAATCGGTGCGTGGCGTGCTTGGCCGTATGCTGTTCTCGCAAGATGATATCGCCAAGCCTGTAAGTATTCTTTCTGGTGGTGAAAAAGGCCGTATGATTTTCGGCAAGCTAATTCTGCAACGGCCCAATATTTTAGTGATGGATGAGCCAACTAACCACTTGGATATGGAATCGATTGAATCATTGAATTTAGCCTTGGAAAAATATGTGGGTACTTTGATTTTCGTAAGCCACGATCGTGAGTTTGTTTCATCGCTAGCTACGCGTATTATCGAGATTACCGATAACGGCTTACGTGATTTCTCGGGTAGTTATGATGATTACCTGAAAACATTAAACTAAGCTGCACTACCAAGATCTTTGCTAATAAACGATAACGGCCATATAAATTCATATTTATGTGGCCGTTTTGCGTTCAGTACTTGTAAACAGGTCTACTTGCTACATATTGTCGACAATCTGCCTTGAATAGAGGTTGATGAATCACTATAATTAGCGTTCTGTTTAATTATGTCGACAATCTATGCCTATTCAAAGTCCAGTGTGGCGTTCGCCGATTACCGCTTCAGATCGCGTGCTGTTAGAAATACAGCGCGCTATCGTTGAGGGTGATATTCCGGCGGGAAGCAAAATTAGTGAACCGGAATTAGCGCGCCGCTTTAATGTAAGCCGCGCTCCACTGCGTGAGGCGCTGGCGCGGCTAGAACGTTGCCATTTAATTGAACGAACACCGAATGCGGGTGCCCGAGTAGTTAAGCTTTCTCCTGAAGGGTTACTTTCTTTATATCAATTACGTGAAGAGCTTGAAGGTTTGGCGTGCCGTTTGGCAGCTGAGAACATGCCAGAACACGAAGTTGACGAACTCAGTGCGCTGCTTGATCAGCATCTTAACAGCCAGCGAGTTCGTGAAGGCGAGAGTTACTACCAAGAAGAAGGCGATTTAGATTTTCATTATCGAATTATTTTAGGTAGCAAAAACGCATATCTCATCAATATTCTCTGCGATGAACTATATTTTTTAGTTCGTATGTATCGTGTTCAATTAGGGATGAATGGCCCTCGCGTTTCCAGAGCATTTGATGAACATAAAGCCATTATTACCGCCATTGCGAATCGTGATGGCGAACTAGCCGATTTATTGATGCGCCGCCATATCGGTGCTTCACGCAAAAACATCGAAATTCAACTTCTACAAATGAGGAATGAACATGACATCAGTAACTAGTGCGGGCGCAAAGCTACGCCAAGCGATAGCACAAGAACAGCCATTACAAATTGTGGGTACTATTAACGCTTATACCGCAATGATGGCGGAACGTGTTGGCCACAAGGCACTCTATTTATCAGGTGCAGGTGTTGCTAATGCATCGTTTGGTTTACCCGATCTGGGTATGACATCGTTGAATGATGTTTGTGAAGATATTCGCCGCATTACCGGTGCTACCGATGTACCTTTATTAGTAGATGCCGATACGGGCTGGGGTGGCGCATTTAACATTTCGCGCACCGTGAAAGAAATGACTCGCGCGGGCGCTGCTGGCTTCCATATTGAAGACCAAGTTGCACAAAAACGTTGTGGCCACCGCCCGAACAAAGAAATAGTAACTCAAGGTGAAATGGTTGATCGGGTAAAAGCGGCAGTAGATGCGCGCACCGATGACCAGTTTTTAATCATGGCGCGCACTGATGCGTTGCAGCAAGAGGGTTTAGAAGCAGCGATTGAACGAGCTCAGGCTTGTGTTGAAGCCGGTGCTGATGCCATTTTCGCTGAGGCAGTGCACACTCTAGAGCAATATCAAGCATTTACCAAAGCGTTAAATGTTCCGGTGTTAGCGAATATAACTGAGTTTGGTGCAACACCGTTGTTCAACAAAGACGAGTTAGCCGGGGTTGGTGTGGAAATGGTATTATATCCATTAAGCGCATTCCGGGCGATGAACAAAGCGGCGCTAAATGTTTATGAAAATATTCTAGCTAAAGGTGATCAGAAAGATGTGGTAGAGAGCATGCAAACACGTGCCGAGCTTTATGATTTCTTGAATTACCACTCATTTGAAGAAAAGCTAGATAGCTTATTTAAAAAGTAATTTGGCTTAAAAAAATAGTTTGCCGCGCAGGATATTGCAGCGCGAAAAATGAAAACATAAAGAATTGATGAATATAATGAAGAGGATTAAATAATGTCAGAGAAAAAATTAGGCGGAGCCGGGTTACGCGGCCAAGTAGCAGGCGAAACAGCGCTTTGCACAGTAGGTAAAACTGGTTCTGGTTTAACTTACTGTGGTTATGATATTTCTGAGTTAGCAGAAAAAGTTAGCTTTGAAGAAGTGGCTTATTTATTGGCGCACAGCGAATTACCAAATGAAAGCCAATTGGCTGAATATAAAGCGCGCTTGAAATCGCAACGAGGCTTACCTGCTCCGTTGAAAGATGTGTTAGAACGTATTCCAGCTGATGCGCACCCTATGGATGTGTTGCGTACCGGTTGTTCATTCTTGGGAAACATTGAGCCAGAAGCTGATTTCAGCGGGGCTGATAAAGCAATTGAGCGCATGCTAGCAAGCTTCCCAAGTATGCTTTTATATTGGTACCGTTTCAGCCACGATGGCGTGCGCATTGAAACCGAAACTAATGAAGATTCAATTGGTGCACACTTCTTGCGTTTATTGCACGGCGAATCACCTTCAGAACTGCATGCAGCGGTAATGAACACTTCGTTGATTCTGTATGCAGAGCACGAATTTAATGCCTCAACCTTCACGGCTCGGGTATGTGCTTCCACACTTTCAGATATCCACTCTTGTGTTACGGGTGCCATTGGTTCTTTGCGCGGCCCACTCCACGGTGGTGCCAACGAAGCGGCTATGGAACTGATTGAAGATATGAAAGATGCCGACGATGCAGAGAAAACTCTGGTAGGCATGCTGGAACGTAAAGAAAAGATTATGGGCTTCGGCCATGCCGTTTACAGCGAGTTTGATCCGCGTAACGATGTAATCAAAGCTTGGTCGAAAAAGCTCGCTGATGAATTCGGTGATACCCGTTTATATGATGTATCAGTGCGTTGTGAAGAAGTAATGTGGCGCGAGAAAAAGTTATTCCCGAATGCTGATTTCTTCCACGCTTCTGCGTATCACTTCATGGGCATTCCTACCAAGCTATTCACCCCGATCTTTGTAATGTCGCGGGTAACTGGCTGGACAGCTCACGTGAAAGAGCAACGCGCGAATAACCGCATTATTCGCCCAAGTGCTGATTACACCGGCCCTGAGCCACGTAAAGTTCCGGCAATCAACGAACGTTAATTGGCACAGTAGGGAGAAGCTTCGGTTTCTCCCTAGTTTTTTCTGCCTTCCAACTCTCTAACAACATAAGTTGTGGTTGATTATGAATACTGAATATCGCAAAACACTAGCTGGCACTAACTTAGAATACTTCGATACCCGCGCTGCGGTAGAAACTATTCAGCCAGGTGCCTATGAAAAATTGCCATACACTTCACGTGTATTGGCTGAAAACTTAGTTCGCCGTTGCCCGCCTGAGCAATTAACTCCGGCGTTGAAACAAATTATCGAACGCAAGCGTGATCTTGATTTCCCTTGGTATCCGGCGCGCGTAGTTTGTCACGATATTTTAGGGCAAACCGCATTGGTTGATTTAGCCGGCTTACGTGATGCAATAGCCCAAAAAGGCGGCGATCCAGCCAAAGTAAACCCAGTTGTGCCAACTCAACTTATAGTTGATCACTCGTTGGCTGTTGAGCATGCAGGTTTTGATACCGATGCATTTGAGAAAAACCGCGCGATTGAAGATCGCCGAAACGATGATCGCTTCCACTTTATTAACTGGACAAAAACTGCGTTTAAAAATGTAGATGTAATTCCTCCAGGCAATGGCATTATGCACCAGATCAACCTTGAGAAAATGTCACCGGTTGTGCAAGTGCAAAACGGTGTAGCTTTTGTTGATACCTGTGTTGGTACCGATAGCCATACGCCAATGGTTGATGCCCTAGGTGTTATTTCGGTGGGTGTAGGTGGTTTAGAAGCCGAAAGCGTTATGCTGGGCCGTGCTTCTTACATGCGCTTGCCCGATATTATTGGTGTAGAGCTTACTGGTAAGTTGCGTGAAGGCATTACCAGTACCGATTTAGTGCTGGCGATTACTGAATTCTTGAGGAAAGAACGGGTAGTGGGCGCTTACTTAGAGTTTTACGGCGAAGGCGCCGATAAGCTTACCGTAGGCGATCGCGCAACTATTTCGAACATGACACCAGAATACGGTGCTACTGCCGCGATGTTCTATATTGATAAGCAAACCACTGATTATCTAACGCTTACGGGCCGTGATGATGATCAAGTTGCACTGGTAGAGAAGTTCGCCAAAGAAACCGGTTTATGGGCTGATAGCCTGAAAACGGCGGAGTACGAACGAATATTAAAGTTTGATTTATCATCAGTAAACCGCAACTTAGCCGGGCCTTCGAACCCTCACTCATTGTTACCTGCTTCTGAACTCGCTGCCCGTGGTATTTCCGGTGTGGTGGAAAATGAAGAAGGTAAAATGCCAGATGGTGCCTGCATTATTGCCGCGATTACCAGCTGTACCAATACGTCAAACCCACGCAACATGATTGCTGCCGGCTTAATCGCACGCAACGCGAATAAGCTTGGATTAACCCGCAAGTCATGGGTGAAAACCTCTTTAGCCCCGGGCTCAAAAACTGTAAAAATGTACTTGGAAGAAGCTAAATTATTACCAGAGCTAGAAACCCTTGGTTTTGGTGTCGTTGGCTTTGCTTGTACTACTTGTAACGGTATGAGTGGCGCGCTTGATCCGGTGATTCAGAAAGAAATTGTTGAACGCGATCTTTATGCTACCGCGGTACTTTCCGGTAACCGTAACTTTGATGGCCGTATTCACCCTTATGCGAAGCAAGCATTTTTGGCATCGCCACCTTTAGTAGTGGCTTACGCTATTGCCGGTACGATTCGCTTTGATATCGAAAAAGATGCACTTGGTTATGATGCCGATGGCAACCCGGTAACCTTGAAAGATATTTGGCCAAGTGATGCAGAAATCGATGAAATCGTGAAGAAAAGCGTTAAACCAGAACAGTTCCGAAAGGTTTACGACCCAATGTTTAATATTTCAGTAGATATGGGTGAAAAAACCGAGCCGCTATACAACTGGCGCCCGCAGAGCACCTACATTCGCCGCCCTCCTTATTGGGAAGGTGCGCTAGCAGGGGAGTTAAGCTTACGTGGTATGCGTGCCTTAGCAGTGCTTGGCGATAACATCACTACCGATCACCTTTCGCCTTCAAATGCGATTATGGCTGATAGCGCGGCCGGTGAATATTTAGCAAAAATGGGTGTTCCGGAAGAAGATTTCAACTCCTATGCTACCCACCGTGGTGATCACCTAACCGCACAACGCGCTACCTTTGCTAACCCGAAGCTCATCAACGAGATGGCAATAGTAGACGGGAAAGTGAAGCAAGGTTCGTTGGCCCGTGTTGAACCAGAAGGCAAAGTGGTGCGCATGTGGGAAGCAATTGAAACCTACATGGAACGTAAACAACCACTAATTATCATTGCCGGTGCTGATTATGGCCAAGGCTCTTCACGCGATTGGGCGGCGAAAGGCGTTCGCTTAGCGGGTGTTGAAGCCATTGCAGCAGAAGGTTTTGAGCGTATTCATCGTACTAATCTCCTTGGTATGGGTGTGTTACCGCTTGAATTTGCCGCTGGAACCACACGCAAAACGTTGGAAATTGATGGTACCGAAACCTTCGATGTTGAGGGAACGCCAAGCGCTGGTGCGCAGCTTACTTTGGTAATTCATCGCAAAAATGGCGAGCGGGTTGATGTTCCAGTGAAGTGCCGCTTAGATACGATGGAAGAAGTATCAATATTCGAAGCTGGCGGTGTGTTGCAGCGTTTCGCGCAAGATTTCTTGGAGTCGAGCGATGCATAAACCGCAAATGAAAATCGCTGCCACGTACATGCGTGGCGGCACTAGTAAAGGGGTGTTCTTCCGCCTCGATGATTTACCTGTAGAAGCACAGCAACCGGGGCCTGCCCGCGATGCTATTTTATTGCGGGTAATTGGCAGCCCCGATCCTTACGGTAAGCATACCGATGGTATGGGCGGCGCCACGTCGAGCACCAGCAAAACGGTTATTTTATCGAAAAGCGAAAGCGCGGAGCATGATGTTGATTACCTGTTCGGCCAAGTAGCTATTGATAAGCCTTTTATTGATTGGAGCGGCAATTGCGGCAATCTTACTTCTGCAGTTGGTTCGTTCGCGGTAACCAGTGGCCTTATTGATGCAAGCCGTGTTCCAGAGAATGGAACTGCTGTGGTGCGCATTTGGCAGGCGAACATCAAGAAAACCATTATTGCGCATGTGCCGATTACCAACGGCGAAGTACAAGAAACCGGTGATTTTGAGCTTGATGGGGTAACCTTCCCATCTGCAGAAGTGCCTATTGAGTTTATGGATCCAGCCGATGGTGAGGGTTCAATGTTCCCTACCGGAAACGTGATTGATGAACTGAATGTTCCGGGTGTAGGTACGTTTCAAGCAACCATGATTAACGCCGGCATTCCTACTATTTTTGTGAATGCGGCCGATATCGGTTATAGCGGCACAGAGCTGCAAGGCGCAATTAACGAAAATCCTGAAGCGCTTGCCATGTTCGAGAAGCTACGCGCTTATGGTGCCAAGCACATGGGCTTAATTCAATCGCTTGAAGAAGCGGAAGCGCGCCAGCACACGCCGAAAATAGCCTTTGTAGCACCACCGGAAAGTTATGTTTCCTCCAGTGGTAAGAACATTAATGCGGATGATATCGATTTGAATGTGCGCGCACTTTCAATGGGTAAGTTACATCACGCGATGATGGGCACGGCAGCGGTAGCCATCGGCACAGCGGCGGCGGTTCCGGGTACACTGGTGAACTTAGCGGCAGGCGGTGGTGAGCGCACGGCTGTTACCTTTGGGCACCCTTCGGGCACCTTACGGGTGGGCGCTGAAGCTAAGTTAGTAGATGGTGAGTGGCAAGTAACCAAAGCCATTATGAGCCGCAGCGCACGCGTTTTAATGGAAGGCTGGGTTCGCGTGCCTGTAGCCTAAGCCTACCTAGAGCTTCAACAAACAAAAAAGCCCCCTTGAATCTATGCAATTAGCGGCATGTTCAAGGGGGCTTTATTTTTTAGCATTAAAGTGCCTAGCCAATAACGTGATAACCCGCCCAGTCAGGTTGCAAAGCTTGCATGCCGCCATCGTGCTTGAGGTGAACATGCCAGCCACCGAGTAAATCAACCGCTAAACAATCATCAACGTTATAGAGATCGTCTTTGTGCTGCTCAATACTATCAGTGAGCAGCCGGCCTTTAGCAATGCGCTTTGCTTCATCGGCCGTTTCGGCAACACAAAGGGTGAAATCATGAAACTCCGGAATGCGCCCCGGGTAGTAACCGCCGAAGTTCACAAACCAAAGTTTCTGGGCTTGCGCTTGTGGCGTTTCGCTTAGTTGCACTTGATAGCCATCAACATGGTGAACAGCTAAATAGCTATCTAAGTGTAGCCCTTTCACGGTGCCAAACCACTGCTGGCGCAACGCGGGGTAACAATCTTCGATGGTTTCACCAACCACAAAGCGAATATCGTGCAACTCAATGTTTGCATTTGGCGCTGTGCCACCTAAATAAACCATAAATAGCTGCATTGTTCATTCCTTAATGTACGTGCTATTTTTTATTGCTCGTTATTATTGCCCGCTATAATAAGGCACCAACTAATCAGACCAACGCGTAACTAACCGCCCAATGGTTTCAAAGAAGCCAAGGTTAAACCGGCCGAATCGATGGAATAAACGCCATGCCACATAGAGTGCAAAAATAGCGTGCCAGAAAAAGCCTGTGTGTTGATAAATAGCTTTCACCATCGCCACCGCATTCAGCGATTTAATCATTTCCACATATGCTGGGTGATAGCTAAACGCAAAGCCACCCACCACTGCTAATACTACGAAAAACAACGTTATTTCGATTGCGACTATCCAAGGAATTGCGATTAATTTTGGAAACTTCGATCCAGAACGCCTGCTGGGGCTGGAAGTTGAACTAGTGCTAGAGCCCGAAGTTGGGGGTTTATAGTGCGGCACCCAGATATCACGCGCCGCAGTGTGATTCAGCCAGAGATCTTTTGAGCTATAGAACATTGGCTTAGTGAGTTCATAATCTTGTACTGCAAAGATTTTATCCCACCAGAATTTCAAGAACCGATAACAAGCTCGCAATGCCAAGAAGAGCGCGGAATGAAGCACTGAGGCCCAAAATAAACGAACGATCTTCGAAGCGTTGAGGGCCGGCACAAAAATGGCGATAACCAGTAATACAAAAAACAGCACAACCAACAATTTGGTGGCAGATTTGATGTTGAGGGTTCGATTTAAAAAATCGATAGCACGAATAAAGTAGGCATTATGAGCTTCGTACTGTTGTTGGGTTTTATTGTACTTTATAAATTTATCCGGGCGGCCTTTGCTGGCAATTAACACAAAGCTGTACAGTGCATAGCCCAGCAGAAGAGCTAATGTGCCGATAATCATAAATAAGGGCGATTGAATATTCTCGCTCGCTATTGCACCTGCCGGTAAGGTGAAAGCGCGCACAAACTGAATAAGCATATGGATATGAAAACTAAACTGCAGCGATTCTGTATATGCGGCCCAGCCTTGGTTTATTATGCCAAAAGCAGAAGTTATAGCCGCCACAATAAATAAACCAATAGCGGTGTATAAAAAGAATACAGCGAAAAAGAAGCGGGCTTCAAACTTAAAAGTAGTTGGGGTTACTTCGCCCTCGTAATGCAAAAAGAAGAACTTGTTTACGATAGGCTGGAAGAACATAAAGAAAAGCATGGGCCACGCCCAGAAAGCTAATGTTTTTATTACGCGTTCTACGATGAATTCCAACATGCCGGTGAATTCAGGGCGTAGCTGGAACACACTAAACTCCAACCAAAACACCAAAAGTAACGCAGTTATCAATAATAAGCGCCGGTTTAGTTGGCGCATGTGGCGGCGATAAACTTCCATATGGTCTCCGATATTTTTATTATTATGGGCTCATAAAGAGCAATCATATAATGCCAGAAATCACTGTGTAAGCTACTTATATATATCGTTTTTTAGCCTTTTTTATGCATCAATTCAAAAAACCAATTAGGCTATTCGAGAAAACAAACTTTCAATGCTTGCTGGTGGGGTCTATATTCGTTAAAGATAAAAAGTACCTATGTTGTTAGTAACTAACGTAAAAATCAACAGCATGGCGGTGAACCACAAAAATCACCGAAAACTAGTTTAACGAGGAGATAGTGATGGATAAGAACAACACATCTGGGGGCAAGTGCCCAGTAATGCATGGTGGTAATACGCGCATGGGCGGTATTGGCACTAAGAATTTAGATTGGTGGCCGAATCAACTGAATTTACGAATTCTGCACCAGAACGATAAAAAATCGAACCCACTTGGGGAAGATTTTAACTATGCTGAAGCCTTCAAGAAAATCAATTTCAGCGAATTGAAAAAAGATATCGAAGCTGTTTTAACCGATTCTAAAGATTGGTGGCCAGCAGATTATGGCCATTATGGCCCATTCATGATTCGCATGGCATGGCACGCTGCTGGTACTTACCGCATGGGCGATGGCCGTGGTGGTGCAGGCACGGGTAATCAACGTTTTGCGCCATTAAACAGCTGGCCAGATAACGGCAACCTTGATAAAGCACGCCGTTTATTGTGGCCAATTAAGCAAAAATACGGCAACAAAATTTCTTGGGCCGATTTATTCGTACTCACCGGTAACGTGGCAATTGAATCGATGGGTGGCGAAACCTTCGGTTTTGGTGGCGGCCGTGCCGATATCTGGGAACCAGAAGAAGATATCTACTGGGGTGCTGAAGATGAATGGCTTGGTAACAAGCGCTACACCGGTGATCGTGAACTAGAAGTTCCATTAGCAGCGGTACAAATGGGTTTAATTTACGTTAACCCTGAAGGCCCTGATGGAAACCCTGATCCGCTAGGTTCTGGCCGCGATATTCGTGAAACGTTCAAACGCATGGCGATGAACGATTACGAAACCGTAGCACTAACTGCTGGTGGCCATACGTTTGGTAAAACTCACGGTGCTGCACCTGATTCGCACCACGGCCCAGCACCAGAAGCGGCACCGCTGGAAGAAATGGGCTTTGGCTGGAAAAACAGTTATGGCACAGGTAAAGGTGGCGATACCATTACTAGTGGCCTAGAAGGCGCGTGGACAGCTAACCCAATTCAGTGGGATAACGGCTACTTTGATGTGTTGTTTGGCTACGAGTGGGAGCTCACTAAGAGCCCAGCAGGCGCACAGCAATGGGCAGCGAAAAACTTAGCTGAGAAAGATCATGCTCCAGCTGCTGATGATGCGCAGAAAAAAATGCCATTAATGATGTCTACTGCTGATATCGCAATGCGTGAAGACCCTGAATATCGTAAAATTTCTGAGCACTTCCATAAAAACCCAGCGGAGTTTGCTGATGCATTCGCACGTGCTTGGTTTAAGCTAACGCACCGTGATATGGGGCCAAAAGCTCGTTACTTAGGCCCAGAAGTGCCAGCTGAAGATCTTATTTGGCAAGATCCAGTGCCAGAAGTTGATCATGAGCTTGTAAACAACAGCGATATCGCTGAGCTTAAGAAAACTATTTTGGATTCAGGCTTAACCGTATCAGAATTGGTTTACACGGCTTGGTCTTCTGCTGCTACGTTCCGTGGTTCAGATAACCGTGGTGGCGCGAACGGCGCACGTATTCGTTTAGCACCACAAAATGCGTGGGAAGTGAACCAACCTGAGCAGTTAAAGAAAGTGTTGGCTACTTACGAAGGCATTAAGAAAGATTTCGATTCTGCGCAATCTGGCAACAAGAAAGTATCATTGGCTGATTTGATCGTTTTAGGTGGCTCTGCCGCTATCGAGAAAGCAGCAAAAGATGCCGGCCACAGTGTTGAAGTGCCGTTTACTCCAGGCCGTACTGATGCAACGGACGAACAAACCGATGCAGAATCGTTTGAAGTGCTCGAGCCAGTAGCAGACGGTTTCCGCAACTACCTAAAAACACGCTATACCGTGTCTACAGAAGAGTTGTTGATCGATCGTGCTCAGCTACTAACCCTAACGGCACCAGAAATGACAGTGCTAGTAGGTGGTATGCGTGCGTTGAATGCTAACTTCGGCCAAAGCCAGCATGGCGTGTTCACTGATAAGCCAGGTACGCTAACTAACGATTTCTTCGTGAACTTAGTAGACATGGACATCGAGTGGAAGCCAACTTCGGAAGAAGCGGAAGAGTTCGAAGGCCGCGATCGTAGTACTGGCGCAGTTAAATGGACAGGCACGCGTGTTGATTTAGTGTTTGGTTCAAACTCGCAACTACGCGCACTTGCTGAAGTTTATGCACAGAGCGATGCCACCGAGAAGTTTGTAGGTGATTTCGTGAAAGCTTGGACGAAAGTAATGAACGCTGATCGGTTTGATGTGTAATTACAAATAGCTACAAACCATAGTGAAAGGGAGCGCCATGCGCTCCCTTTTTTTTATGGGTGCAATCTAGGATCTATAGTTAAGGCTAGTAGTTAAGGCCGATAGTTAAGTAAAAACAACTTGGTTACGGCCGTTTTCCTTGGCTTGATACAACGCTTTATCGGCATCACTGAGTAACATTTGGAAATCGGTATGTTCGGGAATGCAAAGTACGCCACCGATACTTATCGACAGAGGAATACTAAGGTTATCTATTTTCACTGGCTTGGCGGCAACTCGTTTGCATAATCGGTTACTTAGTAAACGCGCTCTTTCAAGATCTACACCGGGCAACGCAATTGCGAACTCTTCACCACCTACTCGGGCAAGAATATCGGTATCTCGAAGCTCGTTTTGTAAGCACTTTGCTACCCAGCGTAGGCATTCATCGCCCACAGCATGGCCCCAAGTATCGTTTACATCTTTAAAATAATCTAAATCGACCATTAAAACGCATATATTCGTGTTGTTTATGCGGGCATATTTGAATTGCTCTTCGGCTTCTTGAAAAAACGCCCGGCGATTATAGAGCTTGGTTAAATCATCGATATTGGCTAATTCAACAAGCCGCTCTTCGGTTTTGGAAAAAACCAACAGTGGAAACATAAGCGCGGTAGTGGTGGTGAGCAATAAATGGCTGATAAAAGTAATATGTAGCATTGAGCTCATGCTGGCCTCGGGCGCTTCAACAACGGCACTTGCGATAATTCCGGTATCTACTTGTGCAACTGGCTGTGCCCCCGGTGCAGCGATTAAAGTAACTATCATGGAACCTGCCTGCAGAAGCATGGTGATTACATGTAGCGAGAAGAACAAACACAGCAGTTGTTGCGGCAGTTGCATTGAGGCTTTTACATTAACAAGCAGATATACGGCCCAAAGGAATAAACTGGCGATTAAAATTGAAGTAACTGGAGAAATCCAAGCATACATCGGATAAAGAAGGGCTAATCCGATGGCAATAGCCAGCATTAGAATGATTTGCCCGCGCCATTTTCGCGCGCTTCGTGGTGCCCGAAAATGTTGAACGCCTTTTACCGCAAGCAGTGGAGCAGCAATTAATAGAACCGATGCAAACCAGTGGGTAAGCCATGGCATATCAATGTAATTTCGTGCAGCCGCAATACTGCCACCGGCCACAAATACCCAGCAGGAAACAGCCCAATACAAGAAGCATCGTTGCTGTTGGCGTAGTTTATAGATCACCAGTAACAAACCACCCAGAATGAGGTTAAGTAAGAGAATAATTCCTATCAGTGTGGGTAAGTGCAACGAAGTGGCTCCTGATTATGATATCTTGTGCTTTGTATTGACTACGGTTTTGTACCCAGTTTTGTTCCCTGCCTAACACGTTATTTCACTCTTTGTTTTGCAGAAGAATAATTTACTTTATAATTAGCGTCCCGGGTTCTGGTTTCTCTTCCCTGTTATATCGGGGTTTTGCCTAAAAACTTGAACGCTTCTGGGTGCAACCCTAGCGTAATTAAACAATACATCAATGAATGATTCGATTCACTCTAATAAAAGTTAAATATTCATGCCGAATACTTCAGAAACGCGGTTAAATAAATACATTAGCGAAAGCGGAATTTGCTCGCGCCGCGAGGCCGATCGCTTTATTGAACAAGGTAATGTTTTTATTAATGGCCGGCGAGCGGTTATGGGTGAGAAGGTGGGCCCAGATGATGAAGTGAAGGTAAATGGCCAGCTGATAGAATCGCAGAACAAAGAAGGTTTTGTGTTCATTGCTCTAAATAAGCCAGTTGGCATTGTAAGCACTACAGATTCAGCCGAAAGAGCCAATATGGCTGATTTTGTGAATCATGAAAAACGCATATTTCCGATTGGTCGGCTCGATAAAGATTCCCAAGGTTTAATTTTTCTTACCAGCAATGGTGATTTGGTAAATAAAATTTTGCGTGCTGGTAACAACCACGAAAAGGAATACGTGGTTACGGTAAATAAGCCAGTTACTGATGATTTTATTCAGGGCATGAGCCGCGGCGTTCCAATACTTGGCGAGATTACTAAAAAATGTAAGGTTAGTAAGGTTTCCCGTTTTGTATTTAAAATTACTTTGGTGCAAGGGCTGAATCGGCAAATTCGCCGCATGTGTGAGCACTTTGATTATGAAGTGAAAAAGCTTGAGCGCATTCGCATAATGAATATTGAGCTGAAAGGTTTAGGCATTGGGGAATGGCGCGATTTAACTGAACAGGAACTGGATACCTTATTGCAATCGGTGGCGCACTCATCATCAGAAGCCCCGGCAGGGCATAAGAAAAAGAAACCGGTGAATAAGCCGAAAGCGCGTGCTGGTAAAGATACCGTTAGCAAACGCCAAGGCGCGAAGCCAGATCCGTGGGGCACACGAAGTAGAAGTGATAAGAACTCCAAAGCTGCAGTTGGAAAATCAGGGCCCCGTGATTCAAAACCAAGTAAGAAACCTACTCGTAGTTTGATTCGTAAAGCGATTAAGAAGAACTCTTAGTGGTTTGCGTTGAGCCTGCAACAAGGTAGATAGCAAAAACTTGTGCGGGGAAGTTTATTCAGAATTTGTGCTAATGCCCTTTAGCAGCAGGGGCATTTGCCGAAATTTACGCCCCTCATAACTATCTTCCATTACCCGACGTTCCATTTCTTCCGGATTTTCCGTAACCGCAAGTAAATACTCAAATCGCGTAATAGCTGCTTTTGCTGCCTTCGGTAAATGCTTCTTCTGCTGATAATGGTTAACGTTCGCGCGCAATATTGCTACGCGATCCGGATCTTCTTTCAAGCACACGAACGCCTGCTCAAAGTAGCTTAAATTTTCCGCTTTTGGTTTTCGTTCACGCTGCGGGCGGCGATTCCGCACGGGGTAATATGCTTGGTTCATTTTTATAATTTTCAAAACTCGCAGAAATTCATAAGTAGTGCTATCAATTATTACATGAGAATCCACTAAATGGATTTGTATCGAATAGCACACAACAGGAATTGGAGTAGCGAGCGATGAACGTAGCAAACAAAAAGATACATACAGAGAGTAAGGGTATGAAAGGCTTAATCGCGTATTTAAAACAGGGAATTAACGGTGATTTAGGCTGGTTGCTTAAAATTGGTTATTGTTTGGGCGTGATACTAACGGTGATAATGGCATTTTGTGCCTACCAGTTTTTTACAGCCTCCCCAAATACTCAGGTATTTTGGGGAGTATTGTTTATCCTTACGCTTAATGGCCAAATGGCCACTAAGCTGTGGATTTATATGCAAACGAACCATAGCCAAACCATGCAGGAGCTTCGGTCGATTGAAAAGCGTTTGAAATCGTTAATTAAGAACTGAAGGTATTGCGTCAGAGTTTTTATATGAAAATTAAAATACTTATCCGGTTTAAGCGTTAGTTTTTTCGAGAGCGATGATCAAATTACAGTTAAATGTTGTAATTATGTGATGCAATATCGCCTTGTTAGGAATACTCTCGTTATTAGGAAGGGACTAAATGAAAAAACTATACTCTACTATTGCAGCGGCTGTTTTTGCTGCCACGGTTACTATGCCAACAGCTGATGCATGCACACGGCTGGTTTATTTGGGCCCAGATAACACTGTTCTTACCGGCCGTAGTATGGATTTCTCCATCGATATTCCAGCCAATTTGTGGATTTTTCCTCGGGGTATGGAGCGCAGTGGGCAAGTGGGGCCAAATTCAATTACTTGGCAATCTAAGTATGGCAGCGTAGCTGCTAGCTCATGGGATATCTCTACACCCGATGGTATGAATGAAAAGGGCCTAGTGGCCAATATGCTGTGGTTAGTTGCTTCTGAATATCCTGAATTTGATGCTCGCGGTGATACACCAGGCCTTACCATTTCTGCTTGGGGCCAATATGCATTGGATAATTTCGCAACCGTTGCGGAAGCGGTGGCATTTTTTCAAGATGAGCCATTCGCCATTGTTTCTGATTTTATTCCGGGAACTGATAAGTTTACAACCGTGCATTTATCGCTTTCTGATGCCAGTGGCGATAGTGCCATTTTTGAATATATTGGCGGCAAACTAGTGGTGCATCATAGCCGCGATTATCAAGTAATGACGAACGATCCACCTTTTGAACAGCAGCTCGCTATTAAGAGCTATTGGGATACAGTTCCAGGCAAGGCATTTCTGCCGGGCACTGGTAAAGCAGCCGATCGCTTTGTACGTGCTTCCTATTACCTCGATATGATTCCGCAAACTAGCAACCCGCAAATTGCTGCCGCCAGTGTTTTTAGCGTTGTTCGTAATGTATCTGTGCCTTACGGCATTGGTACGCCAGAAGAACCGCATTTATCAAACACTCGTTGGCGTGTGGTAGCTGATCAAAGCAATTTAGTATATTACTTTGAAAATGTGCTTACCCCGAACGTAGTTTGGGTAGATTTCGCTAATGTAGATTTCAGCGCGAATGCACCGGTTAAAAAATTAGCGCTCGATCAAGGCGAGATTTATGCGGGTGAAGCAAGCGCATACTTTGCAGCTTCGGCGCCGTTCGAATTCAAAGGGCTTTAAGTTCGGGTTGTACCAGCTTGCAATCGTCTCATTGCAGGCTGGTACAAATCACGCATTAGCTTAGGCGTTCGAACGAAAATAATTGGGCTAATTTGTGTTGCCTGCCCTGAATTTGTTCGCGAAGTAATTTTGCGCCGATCATGCTGTAAGTAATGCCGTTGCCACCGTAAGCCATAGCAAAAAGCACACGTGGGCCATGTTGTTCGTGCGGGCCAAAGAACGGTAAGCCATCAGCTGTTTCAGCAAATGTGCCAGCCCAAGAAAATGTTGGCTTAAGCTCAAAGTTAGGAAAAATATCAGCGATACGATTGATAAGCTTTTGGCATTTTTTCTCCACTCGAGCATCGCGTTTCGTCGGAATATCAATGTCGTCATCTTCTCCACCTACCAATAAGCGCCCTTCACCCGTGCAACGAAAATACAAATATGGGCGCGCCGATTCCCACATCATGGTAGTGGTTAATGCCCCAAGGGTATCTGCATCCATCGGGTCGGTTATGAAAGCATAAGTGCTAAGGTTTTTCGCCACCTTTTGCTGCAACCATTTTTGCGAGGCGTAGCCTGCCGCCAGAACTACATACTGGCAGCTAATTTTTACCCCTTCCTCGGTGCGCAAAGTAACCCCGTTTTCATGGGTTGTGATGGCTTCAATGGTGGTTCTATCGAACACTTGGCCGCCGCGAGTAACTAATCGTTCTAATAACCGATACGTCATGCGGTAGGGATCTATACGCGCGGCATGGTGGGTTAAGATAGCTCCCGAAGATAGCAGGCCGTAGCGTTCTCGTACCGCATTAGCGGCGAGCCAATCAGCTTTAAAGCCGTGCTTGTGGCGTAACTTAAACTCGTTGTGTAGCGTATTCTCATCTTCCGGCTGGCTGGCAAAGTAAAGGCTTTGTTGGCGAGCGAAATCAACATCACCAACCTCAGAAACGAGCTCAGCAAGAGCATTAATCGCATCGGAACAGCCCTGATAGGCCATTACTCCATTTTCTTCACCGTACCATTTAACGAGATCCAATAAATGTGTATCGATTTCATATTGCAGTAACGCCGTACTAGCAGAGGTGCTCCCCCAGCCAATATCGCGTTGCTCAACTACCACGGTAGCGAAGCCACTTGTAATTAACTCATCGGCAATCAAAGCGCCGGTGATGCCGCCGCCAATCACCACAACATCACATTTTAAATCGGCTTTTACGGCAGGGAAGGCCGACATAAGACCATTTTTAACTGCCCAAAATGGGTATCCACTTTTTAAATCCATAGCTCCTCCTGAGCGCCTCTGCGATCAACCTGAAATGGTAGTGAGCGCAGCACGGATTACATCTTTCTTTGCAAACAATCTAATCCACCTGTTAGTACCCCAACTGGCGCAACCGGTGGGCCAATGGTTTAACACTAGTTGTGTTTGGTGAGTTTTGCTTGCGAATGAATGTAAGTAAAAGGAAAAATCTTGGGCTAAATTGGCGTTTATCTGAAGGAAATGCATGTTTGTAATTTGAAAACCATAAACATTTGCTTCGATTGAAACGTTACAGCGTTACCAATTTCACAGCTATGCTCGCTAGTATTGAAATTGTTAAGAGGATATTGTAAAAAAAACAGTAGTATTGATTAGGTGTCTGTTGGTTCAGAAACTACTATGTAGGCTCGCCCAGAAGTATTGGATGCTTTGTTTGAGATTGAATTCGACGGCTCTCTTTGTTGTCAAAAATTACGCTTAACCGTGATTTACTGCAGAGACGTTGCATGAAAAAAAGTTTCGATGATTGATAAATCTCCGTTGTGAGCCGAATTAAAACGGCTTTGTTTATTGAGGGCACTTTCATGCAAGTAGAAAAAAGCGTGGGCCGTTTATTGGTTCTTGATGATGAAATGGACGTGGCTAGCACAATCTGTTTGATGGCCAAAGCTTCAGCCTTTGAAACTGATTACACAGATGATTGTGATGTTTTTATGGAGAAAGTACTAGCTTGGTCACCCACTCACGTAATGGTCGACCTCCAGTTGGCAGAACGTGACGGCATAGAAGTTATTCACGAGTTGGCTGAAATAGGATTCCAAGCTGCTGTAATTATCATGTCAGGTTTGGGGGGTCGTATCTTGGATTCATCGGCGAGAGCTGTCCGCGAAAACGACCTGAGATTGTTGGGCACATTATCAAAGCCGTTTTCTCGTTCAGAGCTGCTGGCATTGTTGGCATTAGATACCCAGCAAGTTGCTCTGCCACGCAAATATTCAATGCAATCAGTGACCGCTGAACAACTTCACGACGCGCTTAGTGCTAACGTTTTCGTTACTCACTTTCAGCCCAAAATTTCTTGCTTTACAGGTAAGTTGGTCGGATTTGAGTGTTTGGCGCGTTGGCAGCGTGAAGATGGAAGTATGGTACCTCCAGATCAGTTTATTGGCTTGGCGGAACGGTCAGGCCAGATCGATGAACTCACTCGCCAAATTTACAGTTTTGCCCTGAGAAATATCCCACGTGAAGCGGAGTCTCAGAACCTTAAATATGCGCTCAACCTTTCACCGATTAATTTGGCCGACGAAACTTTTCCACGCTGGCTGCTTACTGAGTGTCAGAATAATAATATTTCCCCATCAAAAATCATCTTAGAAGTTACTGAAACAGCCAGCATGGACAATCCTCTAGCTTTGTTAGAAAGCTTGACACAGTTTCGGATTCGCGGATTTCATTTGTCAATTGATGATTTTGGAGTTGGCTATTCCTCCCTAGTGCAACTGGCGCGGCTACCTTTTTCAGAATTGAAGATCGATCAGATGTTTGTAAAAACACTATCCAGTTCTGATGAGTCCCAAAAAATCGTTGGAGCTGTGATCGGACTTGGAAAATCGTTGGGATTGAATGTGGTAGCCGAAGGCGTAGAGGACGAGGAGGCCTTACATCACCTGATAGACCTAGGATGCGATGAGGCTCAAGGCTATTTTATCGCTCGGCCGATGGATGAGCAGGCCGCTTTGGCTTGGAGTAAAAAGTGAGGAGGGGTAAACAAAAAATGACTCGATCTGATGATGCTTTATATCAACGGTTGTTCAAAGCCTCACCAGGAAAAGTTCTGGTCTTACTCCCAGAAAAATTCGAAATTATTGCTGTCACTGATGAATATTTAAGAGCCACGATGTCACAAGAGAGTGATCTTGTCGGAAAAACACTCTTTGAGGTTTTTCCGGATAATCCTGATGATCCGTCATCCGACGGTGTAAAAACGCTCGCGGCTTCGTTGCAAAGGGTTTTGTCAATGAAAACAGCCGATATAATGGCCGTTCAACGCTATCCGATACGTTTGCGCGCAGGCGGCTATGAAGAGCGATTCTGGAGTCCGGTGAACACTCCAGTTTTAGACAACACCGGTGCAGTAGAGTTTATCATGCACCGAGTGGAGGATGTGACGAAAATCTTGCAGGACGAAAATATAGAATCGTTGAACGAACCCAATAACCGTCTGGCTATTCAAGACATCATGATTCGTTCGAAAGAGTTGAGACAAACCTTATCAAAGCTACAGGAATACGAGGCTCGTATGCGCACGTGCGAGCGGCTGTTGAGTATTGGCACTTGGGAATATAACCCAAGAACAGGAGATCTGAATTGGTCGAAGGAAGTTTTTGACTTCTACGATGTGTCTAATTGCTCATCTCCATCAAATCTTGATGAATACTTTGCCATGGTACATCCCGATGACAGGGAGAACGTACGCGCAATTTATAAAACCTTTTCTAATGAAGATGCTCCCCAAATCCTGTTCGAGCACCGTATTCTTGCTCGAGATGGCCGTGCTCGATGCATCAAAGGTGTCGGTGAACGTCATACTAGTCCTGATGGTGAAATTGTTGTTGGCTACGTTCAGGATATTACTTCTTCGATAACAACGCGTGACAAATTGACACGGGCAGAGCAGCTGCTCCGATTGGCCGGTGAGAAAGCACATTTAGGGGGTTGGCGTATAGAGCTGGATTCCATGACTGTATTCTGGACATCGGAGACAGCTGCCATTCATGGTATGCCTGTTGATTATGCGCCCTCCAATATTGACGAGGCTACACAATTTTATGCTCCAGAATTTCGTCCAATGGTTGAAGCGGCATTCGAGCAATGTGTCCAGGAGGGTGATGCGTTTGATATTATCTGCCAGCTACTGTGCCCCGACGGTAGACGCCCTTGGGTGAGAGCAATCGGTGAAGCAGAATCGAATGAGCAAGGTAAAATCATAGCAGTTCAGGGGGCATTTCAAGATATTTCTGTGTTGCAAGAAGCACAGCTTCGAGCCGACGAAAAAGAGCGCGAGCGCCTAAATATTCTCGAGAGTATTAGTGATGCGTTTTTTGCATTGGATCAGCAGTGGCACTTTACCTACCTCAATCAACAGGCGAGCCAACTGTTGAATCGCTGCGCAGATGATTTGATGGGGAAACATATTTGGACAGAGTTTCCCGAAGCTAGAGGAAGTCAGATAGAACAGCAGTATAAAAAAGCACTTGAAAGCCAAAAAACCGTGAGTTTTCGAGAGTTTTTTGAGCCATTGAATAAATGGTTTGAGATTAACGCCTATCCAATCCCCGATGGTCTCGCGGTTTATTTTCGGGATGTGACGCGCGAACATGAACACCAAGAACGGTTTAACCTAATTTCAAAAGCCACCCGCGACGTAATTTGGGACTGGAATTTTGCAATGGATAAAGTCTGGTGGAATGATTCAATAACTGAGTTATTCGGGTATTCCCCATCGGAATTGGAACCGGGCCCGGAATCTTGGACACGTCGCATTCACCCAGAGGATCTTGAGGAGGTTGTTAAAAGTATTCATGAGATTATTGAGGGTGATAAAGACTATTGGAAGGGCGAGTATCGCTTCATTAAACGAAATGGACAAATTGCGAATGTTGTTGACCGTGGATTTGTGGTTCGTGATGCGAATGGTAAGGCAACTCGAATGGTTGGGAGTATGCTCGATATTACAGAAAGAATGGAATTGGAATTAAAGCTACGTGAATCGCAAAAGCTTGAGGCTGTAGGCCATCTGACCGGAGGAGTAGCCCATGATTTCAATAATTTATTGACGGTTATTTTAGGAAATGCGGAAATGATGGTAGAGCGGGCTGTTGATAAAGAACTTCAGGTCATGGCCGGTATGATAATATCTGCAGCCACGAGAGGAGCTGACCTCACCAGCCGCCTTTTAGCGTTTGCGCGCCGCAAACCACTCAATCCTAAACTTACGAATCTTAACGAGCGGGCTGAAGCCTTGCAGAGGCTCATTTGCCGCACTTTGCCGGAGAATATCGAAATAGATATCTCGCTAGCGAACGATTTAGGGGTGGCGGAGATTGATGCCGGTGAACTTGATGCAGCTTTGCTTAACCTCGTTGTTAATGCGCGTGATGCCATGCCGGGTGGGGGCAAGATAACCATTGAAACCAACAACATACTATTGGATCAACATTATGCTGAACGGCACGGTGAAGTTGCTCCTGGTGAATATGTGATGATATGTGTGGCGGATACAGGGGTAGGCATGAGCACTGAGGTGTTTCAGCGAGCATTTGAGCCTTTCTTTACCACTAAATCAGTTGGAAAAGGTAGTGGTCTTGGTTTAAGCATGGTGTTTGGTTTCACCAAACAGTCAGGTGGGCATATTAGCATTTACTCAAAGCCGGATGAGGGTACATCTGTGAAACTTTATTTTCCTCGAGTCCAGCGTACACAGCAAGTGAGGTGTCAACCATTACCGGCTCTATTGCCGGAGGGTAATGATGAGCATATTTTGATTGTCGAAGACGACCTGTTAGTCCTACAATACTTGGAACGTCAATTGCATTTTTTAGGCTATCAGGTTACAACTGTTAGCTCTGGGCCGGATGCACTTCGCATTTTGGCTGCGCAGAACAATATTGAACTCCTTTTGACCGATGTTGTTATGCCGGGTGGGATGAATGGACGTGAGCTTGCGAATATAGTGAGAGAAACTTACCCATCTCTGAAAATTCTGTTTACCTCGGGCTATGCCGAAAACGCCATTGTTCATGAAGGCCGACTTGACCCAGGAGTTGAACTGCTGGGTAAACCCTATACCCGTTTAGAGCTGGCAAATAAAGTGCAGCAAGTACTTCGAGGTTAATTTCTTTGAAAACAATTACCGCACTTTTCCCTTATCCGGCCCTCAATATTAGTGTGATCTGGATCGGTTTAATTCTGGTTTTTTTGACAGACCTCTATACGCCGCTTGGCTTCGCGCACGGCGTTCTTTATGTACCAGTACTTGCTGGTGCCATGTTGCTTCCTGGAGTTAGTCAACGAATGCAAATCGGGGTACTGTTGACTGGTTTAACAACCAATGCGGTGGCCTATTTGTTGTTACCTAATTTTTCCAATTTGCCGGAAATAGTGATAATCGGGAATCGAGTTCTTTCGGCACTTATTTTATGCTTGATTTATATCTATCTACGAAATTTGCGTACCGTGAAACGCCAAAATGTCGAGATCAAAGATCTTGAACAATTACAGCGCAAAACAATGCATGATTTTATAGAAGCGATGCCAGTACAAGTTTGGTCTGCAGATGCCAGTGGTGCTATTGATTTTGTCAGTAATAGCTTGGCTGAGTTCTCGGGAGAATCAAAAGAGAGTATTGTTGATAATTGGCTATCATTTCTTCATCCGGATGATCGAGAAAACACCGTAAAAATATGGAGCCGCTCGGTGGCAACTGGTGATCCGTATCGAGTTGACTTTAGGTTGCGACGCTATGACGGAGAACATGTCTGGTTTAAAACTCAAGCCGTTGCTCAACTCGATGAAGAAGGGAAAATACTGCGCTGGTTTGGCTCATCTATAGATATAGACGACCTGCGTATACTGCAAGAGAAAACAGAACGGCTGGCGTCGAAGTTTCGTCATACAGTAGAGAGCATTACAGATGCCTTTTTTACCCTTGACCATGAATTCCGTTTTACCTTTGTAAACCAAAAAGCAGCAGAGATACTTGGTGGCTCAGCTGAAGATATGCTTGGTGAGATAATTTGGGAAGAATGCCCGATCGGTTATCAGAGCCCCTTCGCTAAGAAATATCGTCGTGTTGCAAAAGAAAAGCAAAAACTTCATTTTGAAGAATACTTTGCGCCTAAGGGTAAATGGCTGGAAGTTCATGCCTACCCATCTTCTGATGGGATATCGGTTTATTTTTCGGATATTACAACTTCGCGTATAGAGAGAGAAAGGCTTAAGCTGTTAGACCTTGCGGTGTCGAGGTTGAATGATATTATTATTATCACTAAGGCTAGCCCCTTGGATGCACCTGGTCCAGAGACCGTTTATGTTAATGAAGCCTTTGAAAAAGTAACCGGCTATTCGGCAAGTGACATAATTGGAAAAAGTCCAAGAATGCTTCAGGGGCCAAAAACTAATCGTATTGAACTGGATAAGATAAAAACTGCATTAATAGAAAAGAAATCGATTCGTACACAATTGGTTAACTACACCAAATCAGGTGAAGAATACCACCTCGAAATCGAGATAGTTCCTCTGATCAATGACACGGGAGCGTGTACACATTTAGTTGCAATCGAACGCGATATCACCGACCGCCTTGAGCTCGAGAGACGACTGCGTGAATCGCAAAAATTAGAGGCCGTTGGGCACCTTACTGGAGGTATCGCTCACGATTTTAACAACTTATTAACGGTTATTCTCGGCAACTCAGAAATGATGGTTGAACAAACCTCCGATTCTGACCTAAAAGCTATGACACAAATGACATTGTCTGCTGCGCGTCGTGGTGCTGAATTGACCAGCCGTTTACTCGCATTCGCTCGCCGGCAACCACTCGACCCAAAACCAACAGATTTGAAGCAGTTATTGGAGGGGATGCGAGCTTTAATTCGTCGAACGCTCCCACGTGATATAGAGCTCGAAATTATAACTTCTCTTGATCTCGGTATCACCGAAATCGATGCTGGAGAGCTGGAAACTGCATTATTGAACCTAGTTATCAACGCTCGCGACGCGATGGATAATGGGGGAAGGCTAACTATCGAGGCGAACAATGCGGTGCTGGATGAGAGTTATGCTGCGCGTCACTCTGAAGTTACGCCCGGTGACTATGTAATGGTGTGCGTATCAGACACTGGCAGTGGTATGGACGCGAATACTATTTCTCAAGTTTTTGAACCGTTTTTTACGACCAAAACCGTAGGAAAAGGAAGCGGGCTAGGTTTGAGTATGGTTTTTGGTTTTACCAAGCAATCCGGCGGTCATATTAAGATCTACTCTGAGCTTAATGAAGGTACATCAGTGAAACTCTATTTTCCGAGAGTTAAAAGCGTTTATCAGGAACGTTATGAGGTGATAAAAAGGAATCAACCAAAAGGTGGCACAGAACATATTTTGATGGCCGAAGATGACGATTTGGTTAAGCAAAGCCTGCAGCGACAATTGCGCTCCTTGGGATATCGTGTGACGGCCGTTAACTCGGGACCCGAAGCACTGAATGCTCTCGAGGCACATAGTGATATAGATTTGCTACTGACCGACATAGTTATGCCCGGGGGCATGAATGGGCGCGAGCTGGCGGATAGAGCTAAGGAGAGGTTCCCGACTGTGAAAGTATTATTTACTTCCGGCTATACTGAAAATGCGATAGTTCACCATGGACGACTGGATCGTGGAGTTACCCTTCTTAGCAAGCCTTATACTCGGTTGGAGCTGGCTTCGAAGGTGCGCTTTGTCTTGGACGAGTGATGTGTAACATGCTAGAAAGAGATGCCTGGTGGGGGCCTAAATCCCTTAGGCATCTTTTGGGTTCCTTTATGCCCTCAGAGGTAGTGGTATGTAAGCTATTAACGATGTCGTTAAATCTTAGGCCTTACCAGTTCTGATTATCTTCATTGCCTCACCAATCAAAATGGTGTTGGAAGCTAGTACCTCATCGATTAAATCGCTGAATTGAAGTATAGCTTCCTAATTTATTGTAGACGAATCAATGCTTAACACCCAGTTTACCTTTTCGATTTTGGGCAATTTTATTTCAGCAATAACCTTATGATCAGGAAACTCAGCCCACACGTTTACTACTTCGATATGCTCGATAGCGTTTACTTGGCAACCGGTTCTAGCAGATATAACCATGTATCTTTCGTTAGCAAAGGTAACGGATGACCATGGGCTTTGATTAATTAAGTTAAGCTGACAGTTTTGGTTATTAAGAATAACGGTGCCTTGTAAAAACAACTCAATATCGTCAAGGTGTTGATTTAATAGCTCTCTATTGATTGTCTTGTCTTTTAACCAGCCCTGATTCAGGGCTACGAGGTCATGAAACGATATCTGATACTTCACGAGCCCATCCTGAGTAACGTTCAGAAACGAAGTGCTAAATGAATGAGCGTAGCTTGTTGGCGCCGTAAAAAAAAGCACAGTACTTATTAAACTAATGAAAAAGTAACGTAGCATTATTCGACTCCTGTGTTGGATTGTTTTGAGACTAATGCTTGGGCGTGCTCCAGTAATTTTCGATCAAAGGGCTCTTTTGCTACTGAGTAATTAATCTCGGCCCAATGAAGTGCGGCCTCAGGTTTAGGCTCTACATAAGTGAAGTAGTAGGCGATGTCTGCACTGTGAAGCTTATCGTTTCTAATCTCCCGCAATTGAATTCTTTGTTTTGCGTAATCAACCCAACAACCACCGCCTATTGTTTGTTGTGCCCGCGCTAAACGGACAGCTATAGCATCGACCACGGTTTCGCTGCAATCAGCAATTAGTGCGCGAGGCACTGACAGTGAAGGAGCAAATAGAAAGCTGTCAAGAAGCAGTTTTTGTTCAACAATAGTTTTCGGCTCAGGCAGCTCCGATAGCCAGTGTTGAGCTTCCTCGTAGTGTCCCAGTAGAATAGCTTGTTCTGCGAGTATCTGGAGCCGCCACTGACGGACGACCATGGAAGACTGTGCGTCATTTCGTTGGTGGAGCTGTTTTAATTTGTTGTATACCGGCTGTGGGTTTTCTTCACGCCCTTCTACTTCTAACAAGCAAGTGGATACGATGCCGAGTTCGTGGTGACCAAATAGATTCGCGCAAATGCTGCGCGCTTGGTCAATATTTCCCTGAGCAAGCTTGATACGAGCCAGCATTAATGAACCACGTAAATGTCTCGGCTCGCGCGCGATTACGGCCGCTAAGCTTTTTTGTGCGGCTTCAAATTCATGCTGATATTGATATAAATCAGCGCTCGCGATTAACCAAGGGATATGTGTTGACGAATTAGGATGCTCAAAAACGTCGGTCTGTATGCTTCGGGCTTTTTGTAGCAATTCATGGCTATCTGAGCGCCGTATTACTTCCAAATAGGCCTCAACAAGTTTGGCCGCACTTTCCAAATTATTGGGTTGCTGTTGGTAGGAGTACTCAGCCTCAGTTACTTCAGCGGGTACTATGGCAGCTTCTGGCTGCCATAGTACGTCGTCCGACGAAACCGCCATGTGACTCATCAATAGACTAGTCAGCAAAAGCGCTATTCTCATTCATTGCCCCCGTCAGCCACAAGATCGGCAAAAGCCGCAGTATCGGTGACATCATCATTGATAATGCGGCCGTTCAGCCGCAATGGTTCGGCGCTGGCTGACTGAGAAAATGCTTCACGAACATAAAAGCTTGCGTTAACACGTTCAGCTTCAACCACAATTGTTATTATTCCCTCAGCGG
Source organism: Idiomarina sp. A28L (assembly GCF_000218785.1). Classification (GTDB taxonomy): domain Bacteria; phylum Pseudomonadota; class Gammaproteobacteria; order Enterobacterales; family Alteromonadaceae; genus Aliidiomarina. The sequence continues at coordinate 25,562 of NZ_AFPO01000007.1, read as the reverse complement.
AGAATTCACCGTCTGTAACCGAATAGGTAAAATTAGCTTCGCCGACATACTCTGCTGGCGGTGTATAGCTAAAAGTGCCATCCATGTTAACGGTTACCTCACCAATACTCGCTTCTTGCTCTAGCCGGAAGGTGAGCGAATCGCCATCAGGGTCGTGAGCATCCAACGATTCGTTAAGCGTAGTATCTACGGTAATCGTAAACAGACTATCGCGAGCCGTTGGCGGCAGGTTTTTGTCACTAGTATCGAAGCAGCCTGTTAGCAGCAGGGCTGCAACAAAGGTGACGATGCTTAATGGATACTTCATATTGTTTCCTCCGATGCTGCGTTATTCGCTCGATGAACCCGGTACAGGTGTTTTGAGATAAGGGAAACTATCGTTGACATAGCTGGCATCGATCGGTGCACCGTCAGTGAATGGTACATTACCTACGGGGGCGTCATCAGGGTTACAAAAGCCCAAGTTCGTTGGTTCACCATTTACTGGAATGTTGTGACACAGCGCGCCCATGACCACACGTAGGGCAATATCCACAACGTCATCTCCAGGACGACGGCCATTTGGGAAGCCTGCTAAGTCATCACCAGCAACACCGAAAGCCGATTGCTCTTGGGCAGGAGTGGCTGGAATACCGGTGTTCAATCGTAACATCTCTGACGCTGTAACGTTTGCTTGCTGGTTAACACCCTCAAAGCCCGTTAAAAACGCGGCAACCAAATCCAATCGCGGATAGTTCGATGGCGCTAGGCTCGCGTAATCGGTACCTAAGGTTGCATTGACAGGTTCACGAAATAGCAGGTCAAGGATCACCGGCAGTGTCGGGTGCGTCACGTAATCGGCAAACTGACCGTCGTTACTTGGCGCTGAAGATGAAAATGTATCTTTATCGTCGAGGCCAATTATTAGCTCGTTAACTAGTGGTGCACTTAAGCGTGACACCTGAACCAGTGCGCCGGCGCTAACGTCGGGCTTTTCGAAGGTTGCGTTAGGATTTTGTAAGCGAGCTTGAGGGACTTGTGCGGTCGTCCAGCTGCCAATGACGCCATTGCCATTACCAACAACACAGCTTTTCGGCAGTTCAAGAGCAATGGTGTTGACGTTTTTGTTACGTAAATCGTCATTAGCGTCGTTTTGCTCGATGCCTCCAGGGAAGGCGGCTGCTTCAATCGGAACATAGTTGACGAGGTCAAAAGTTTCCCCTAGGTTAACGACAAAAGGGTCTTTACGCTGACCAACGAAAACTCTACCTGGCATTGAGCAGTTTGGTATGTCAATTTCGTACACATACTGATCTGCGTAGGCCTGATAGCCATTTGCACTGCCAAATGTTTTTTCGCCTACAAATGCCAGCGGCTTAGTAAACTCTTGTTCGCCTGATAAACCCATGACTTGCGAAGAGGTGCCAGTTCGTTGTGCTCCGGCGACAACATTGATGGTATAACTTTCATTAAAGTTAAGATTGCTTTGATCGTTAGCAGAAATAGCACCGATAAACTTAAGCGGCACGCTTACATTTTTCTGCATGCCGTTGGCGCCAACAGGTAATTTAACACCGCCATTTGGCAGAGAATTATCAAAGCGAAACTCAAACGTTAGATCTTCCTGTGCATCTCCGTTGGTATCAAAATGAATGGAATACACGGCCGATGAATCCATGGCAAAGTAATTTGGCCCACCATAGGCATCTTGCAATGGCGAGTAATTCGCGATGACCGTGATGTAGTCACCCCTGCCGGGCTCATAGCTATTGAACAGATAGAAATCTGTTGAATCCAATGCTGGGAAACGGGCGATATTCGGCGCTTCCCTGTGACTGGATGCGATAGCAACTGCGGTTGCGGATACGATTCCCGCAGCCACAAGTGCTAATGTTAATGCTTTTTTCGAAAATGTTTTTCTCATAATACCCTCTCGTTGTTTTTGTTTCTCATTAACTAAACGATCGAGGGGGTAGTTTGGATTCAGAAATTTAACTTTTCTATAACCGGGCTATATCAGTGCTGTATACCACAGGCCCAGTAGGCAATCCTGTTGTTGAACCGCCTAATGGTTCAACACTGACAGCTAAGCCCGCAACCTGCGCGAGCTTGAAAGCGGGGGGTGGAGTTAGAATCATTGCTCTGCCACGTTCCGGTAACAGACCCAACGAAACAGGATTAGAGCCATCCACTGGTAGCATCCACAGCTCATAGTTTTTATCGGCCTGGGGCTCAATCGATGCCTGAGGTATAGCCTCGATCACACTATCCGAAATATTTAATACCCACAGTGATTTTTGCTGTTCGTTTTGAATCACCGCAACGCGATTGGTAGTCGGTAGTGATGTGGAAAGAGGCTGCTGGAACAGGAATACAGCCAAAACGATAGCCGCTGTACTGCCGATCGCTCCAAGCCAATGCCATAAATCAAACCGTTGTCGAGTGGAACTGAATAACCGATTAGAAATAATCTTCCATATTTTTTTCGGCGGTTGAACTGGCCTTATTTGGTCATTTAAATGGTTAAATTTATCTTCCCAATAAACAACTTGCTGACTAAGAGATGGATTGCTTTGTAGTAACAACGAGAAACGAAGCCTCGCCTTGCCTCGCATTAACCCAATTACGTAGCGGCGCGCTAATTGTTCCGTCAGTTCTGCATTATCGTAGTTCATGATTGTAAGCACCTCTTAAGACTATCGAGCCCACGACGAATCCAGGTTTTGATAGAGCCTAGTGCTTCTCCTAAATGATGGCTAATTTCTTGATGAGTCAAGCCGAAAAGATAAGCAAGATGAATAGACTGTCGCTGTGAGTTTTGTAATTTATCAAGGCAATAGTCCAATCTAGGGGCATCCACCTCGTCGTTGCCCATAACTTCGTCGAGGTTTTGATTTATGAGCTGCTCGATATCATCCGTTGAGATGGCTCGAGTTTTGGTTGCACGTAACATGTCGATAGCGCGATAACGAGCGATGCTACTAACCCATGACATAACTGTTCCCTGATCGGCGCGATATTGTGACGCAGAGTGCCAGACTTTAACGTAAGTATCTTGCAGCACATCCTCGGCGAGATCGCGTTCTCGGAGTATCGCAAGGCTGATACCGAACAGCTTCGCTGAAGTTTGAGTATAGAAGCGCTCGAAAGCTTGTTGATCGCCAAGTGCAATAAGGTGTAGATCTTTAGATAGGTTTTGATTGGCCATCAACACGGTCCTTAAATTTATTGCAAGAATTCCAAGTAGTAGCTACACGAGTGAATTTTGTTCACTGGCATTTAACGATAACTTGAAGGTGCAGTCAACTAAGGAATACTCATGATAAGGCCAGAATATTTTAGACATGTTCTAGCTGCTTAAAATACTCACGTTCAAAATTGTTAGGCGATATACGTTGATCGCTCGTTTGCAACGACTTCGAATTTTAAGCCCTCTTAATAGAAATGTCATTGATGCCATGGTTATATCCTTGCAGGGCGGTGGAACCATCGGGGGTTAGTCGGCATATGCAGTGAAAACAGTGTGTTAAGTGGTCTTCATCGATTTGCGCTATGAGCGCCTTGCGTTCATCAGCCGAAAACTTGGTATAGCCCGAAACTCCTTCCATTTGTAACTATCATACGCGAATCCATATAAAATATTATTTATACGCACTCGCGCATAAAAGGACTTTCATACGCACTTGCGTATGAAAGTTGACTTATACGCAAGTGCGTCTAAAATAAGATTTATATGAACTCACTTATAAAGAGAGCGCAATGAAAATTAATGATCCCAAAGCATTATCAAACTACATACGAGATAAACGAAGAACTCGTGGCCTGAGTCAAGCCAGGGTTGGAGATTTAGTGGGGCTTAGGCAAGGAACGGTTTCTAAATTTGAATCAATGCCAGAGAAAATGCAGCTTGATACTTTGTTTCGTTTACTATCAGCTTTAGAGCTTGAGTTGTCAGTAAAACCTAAGAATAGCAATGACTTGAAGGATGATTCGAACTCTGTGTTGCCCGATGCCAAATGGAGTGAGGATTGGTAATGAGTACACTCGCTATTTATATGAACGGCTACTGCGTAGGCTACTTTAGCCGAAGTGATTCCGGCGCTCATACGTTCTGTTACGATAAGAGCTGGATTATCAAAGAGGGAGCGCGTCCAATTTCTTTGTCGATGCCGTTAAGGCACGACGAATACTCAGGACGGGAGGTCATTAACTTTTTTGATAACTTACTGCCCGACAATGAAGAAATTAGAGACAGAATTGTTGCCCGCTATCAAGCCGACTCCGACCAAGCTTTTGACCTACTCTCGACGATTGGAAAAGATAGTATAGGTGCATTGCAGTTCGTTCCCGAGAACGAAGACCTGGGGAGCGTTCATGAACTGCAATATGAAAGACTCACCGAAGACAAATTAGAGAGAATTTTAAAAGGTTATCAATCGAAGGCACCTTTAGGTATGTTGCGGGAGCTAGACGATTTTAGAATTTCAATTGCCGGCGCTCAAGAAAAAACAGCCTTGCTGAAAATAGACAACGCATGGTGTATTCCAAAAGGTAACACTCCGACTACGCACATCATTAAGCTTCCTATTGGGAAGATCCAAAGCCATGATCACACGATTGACCTGACTGACAGCGTTGAGAATGAAATGTTGTGCCTAAGAATTGCAAAAGCATTTGGTTTTGATGCGCCTGATTGTGAAGTGATTACTACGCCAACTATTAAAGCCCTCGCCATTGAGCGCTTCGATCGTAAATATTCCCCAGATCACTCGTGGCTAATGAGACTTCCTCAAGAAGATTACTGTCAGATACTGGGTTTGCCCTCTGCTAGAAAATACGAATCGGATAACGGACCAACGATTGCCAGAATTATGAAACACCTTCAGGGCTCTGCTGAGCCTACGCGCGATCGTGAAACTTTTATGGCAGCGCAGGTGCTATTTTTTCTTTTAGGCGCAACTGATGGGCATGCAAAAAACTTCTCTATACACATCGAGCCCTATGGTACATATCGGTTAACACCGCTTTATGACATCATTTCTGCTTACACTGCAATAGGTGGAAACGGCCTGAATATTCGTGATTTAAAACTTGCGATGAGCTTGCGAGGATCGAGTGGAAAGAAATGGCGTATCTACCAAATTTTTCGGCGGCATTTTTTAAATACCGCAAAAGAAGCTGAATTTAGCCCGAGCCGAATGAGCGAAATCATCACCACCCTATGCGATAAAGTAGATGATGTTATTGAGCGAGTGAAAAACGATTTGCCGGATGATTTTCCGAAGCGCGTTTCGACTCCAATTTTTGAAGGTATGCTTGAGCGTAAACGTCGACTTCTGATCGAATGAATTTACCCGATTGGTAACATGAGTATTTTGAGTAACTAGAAAGTGTCTAGAATAATCAGGCCTTACCAAAAGTCGCCCAGAAAGCTCTGGCCTCACAACTTACGATATAGGTTTACTACAATTGCTTCTATGTTTTACGTCTACTAAAGTTCTTTGTAAATAACATGACAAGGCAAAGCTTTAATATGGGTAAAGGCAGTTATTTAGGCGGCAGCACGATCGTTAGCCGAAGCGATAGAGATAAAGAAGAGAAAATAGAGGAACGAGATCGGGCTTTCCTTGATCCACGTTGGCGAGCAAAAAAGAAGAACAGGCTCAATGATACACAAAGCCCAGCAGAGCAATTCCTTCAAATAGTGTTAGATAATGAACGGCGGGGAACCCCTCTGGCCCCTGTTCCTAAAAATCTTAGGAGATATCTGCCTAATGTAGAAGATAACGAGGAATCAATAAAAAAATGGGCGGTTTCTCACCCTAGATATAGGTTGTTGAAAAATAAAAATAAAAATAAATAGATCTTGAATCATCATTGACTTTTCAAACTGGCAACGTCTATCTTCATTCGACATTTTGCGGGTTTTATTGTGCTTATAAATATGGTGTTGTTTCAGGAAAAAGGTGGTTGCTAAACTCGACTAATTACCGATATTTGTTGTACTCATGGAGGATATATTGAAAACACTACTTTTTATTGCTGCTTTACTTACCAGTGCTACTAGTTTCGCTGATACTCAATCTACGGAGGAGTATCTTGAGGAAGTTAACAAAGCATTCAGCCGCTTTTTTGAAGCAACGAACGGCAAGACCTATAGTCAACAGATCATAGCTATCGAAGAGCTTTATGTAGAGTTTGAGGATAATGACGCGGTACAGGATGTTTTACTACAAAGCCTCGGCGACGTTTATTCATTTTCAGGCCTGTATCACCAGGCTTTAATGACGGTTGATAGTCGAGGCATTGAGCCCGGAAAGCTGGATGACGAAATAAAGGGCTTTAGAGTTCACGATGCCATCGATGCGATTTTGGAAAGATCATCGAAGCATCAAATCGTGATGATTAATGAAGCTCATCATGTTCCTCAACATCGAGTATTAACGTATCAGTTACTTGAAGGCTTGTGGGAGCAGGGCTATCGCTATTTAGCCTTGGAAGCGTTGGCCGAAAATGCTGAGCATAATCTTGCGATAGGGCATATTCCCCAAAACGCTGGTCATTATACTAAGGAGCCAATTTTCGCTAACTTACTGCTCTATGCGCAAGAGCTTGGCTTCCAACTGGTCTCATATGACTACGGTTTTGAAATTGAAGGCACTACTGCAGAAAGAGAGGAAAGTGGCGCGAGAAACCTCCGAGAAAAAATATTCACTCAAAACCCTGATGCTAAAGCGATCATCCATGTTGGCTACAACCATATCAATGAAGAAGGTTGGCTCGCCCATCATCTGAAAAAATCACTTGGACTTGACCCCTTGACGATTAACCAAACGGAAATTCGCGAAAAAAGCGAGCAACAATATGAATCAGAAAGCTACGCATGGATTATTGCCAATCACGCCTTTGACACACCAATTACACTATTAAATGAAGCAGGTGAGCTTTGGTCGGCAAGCCCTAATGAATATGATGTCAACGTAATTTGGCCCAGAACTGAATACATTCAAAACCGCCCCGAATGGGCTCGTTTAGGCAGAAAACTAAAGCTTGCAGATTCAACTTGGTGCCAAGAAACATTTCCTTGCACCATAGAGGTTTATGCAGCGAGCGTGGATGATGAAGTCCCAACCGATCGTATCGTACTCTTAACTGCTCAGGATGCAGCTGGTGTTTTTATCTCACCATCGAGCAGCAAGATAGAAGTTACCAACGCGGAAGGTAAGATTTTGCATACTGAGGTAATTGATTAAAGAAGTTAAAGTATATGGTAGATAAAAAGCACTAGTATTTGACTTTTGACCAAGCATAAAACCAAGCGGGGCTTTTAATGAGAGCCGTCAATGAGTATATGAAGCCGATTTAATGTTTCATATGTGTATAGTTCTTATTTGAATCTAGGATTAAATCCAAATTAAAATTAACCTTGCTAGCTATCATTTCGTGTTCTATGAAATTCGGTGTATTCGCGGTGAATGAGCCTGAGCCCGTTAACCCAATGACGAATGCCTTTCGCACTGCTGGCTATGCTTTGAGTATGAGCAGAGCGGAGGCGGCCAACGTTGATTTAAGGAAATTTAAAGGGTTTTATAATTCGCTCAACATAACAATAGGTATGGGAAGGGAAGTTCTCGTTTATCAGGCGAAGTTAAGTCAAGAAAACTTGAATGACGCTAAGTTTCCTAACCCCATAGAGTGGCGGATTATGGGCGGTATTGATAAATGATGAAATCGAGCTCTAGAGGAATTTAAACTAAATTCCTCTAGAGAAGAATCCTTCAACGAAGCCACGCATAAAGCCAACATAGAAAAACAAATAAAGCGCCATGATGCCCAAAACTAAAACTATTTTTACAACTGAATGCTGCTTGCTTGAATATTGAATCACGCGCCAAAGCATTATGGCCATGTACACAGTTAACACCGCAACTACGAACCATTCCGCAGCGGCTTGCCCTGCGCCTGACGTAAACCAGAATAATAAGCTAGCAAGAAGAATAAGAAGCATGCTAAAGCTGTGAAAGTGTAGGCTTATCAGTAAAGCATTGCCAAAATTGATGTGATGTATCGCCTTTACGAGCCAAACAAGAGCTGCATAGCTTAGTGTTAAAGTAACAAGAATAACAAAGGCTGATTGTAGTAACTCAAAAACCACCGTTTCTTGGCCTGAAAAGAGTAAATCACTGTAGTAAGTTTTCAGAGCTAAGCTATTTTCTAGCATCAAAGACATGAGCAAGATAAAAACAAAGCTAGTTGAAAAGAACAACCGAATAGGGCCTACAAAAGAAGCTCTTTGCCCCTCCATATAGGTTATGGAAAGTTCTCCAGGCTCCGTAACAAGCTTTCGTAGCGTTCGCCACGCAGTGCCTTCAAGCGCAATATACTGATCAAAGAAGCTATGAGTAGCATTCCAAATACCAAAGCTCTTGAGTTCAGTTGCTTGCCCACATTGATCGCAATAGCGAGCCGTATCGGCTACCGGTGTGTTGCAGTTTTTACAATTTTGCATGGGAATCTTGGCCACTTTGCTATTTACCCTATACTTTAGCTACCTTTTTAAGGTAAATCTATCTTAGAGATTTGCCAATAAATCATGAACTTCATTGTCGTTACTACGGCCTAATTTTTTGGCGAGCGCGCGATGTGGTAAGGCCTGAGATTTACCGGCACCTTTTATGGTAAATATTAGTCAACGTCAATTACTGCAGACGGAATTTGTGGATAAAGGTCAAAAATTAGAGCCTTGAAAATCGCAACAAAAATTCCTGTCACAGATTTGTCACGCCTGTGTCACAGGCTAGTTTTGATGGGGTTTTTGCGATTTCGGGCAGAGGTCTTTAGTCATGTAATAATGACCTTAATTAATATCAGGAAGAAGTAATGAAACTGATAGGGTGTTGCTATGAAAGGCTTTAATGGCGCGCCCGAGAGGATTGATTCGCGCCATCCATGGCGCTCACCCCTTCGGGGCGCACTCGCTATGCTCGCGCGTCCAAAATGGCTTCCTGCCATTTTGTCGAACCTCTGACCTCTGCCTCCGGAGTGCAGAAAGGATAGTGGGGGTAAATCGGCATGTTCAGTAAAAACAGTAGGTTAAGTGGGTTTTTGAAGGGGTTTTTACCGGCATTTTACACCGTTTTAGATCGTTCTATGCAAAATCGTGTCACATAAAGCGGTTTCAAAAAGTCGAGTTTTTGACCTTTAGCCACGACAAAAATATTTTTGGTGAACAAAAAACCTGACTTTCTATGTCGAAATATTTCGACATTAAATCACCCTTTTCACCACTCGAGCGCTCACTTGAAAACTTCCCGGCGCAAGTAATTTGTTAATAATGGATAGCCGCGCATCGGTATTCCCCTTTTCAACATCGCGTAAGGTTTTGTCGGAGACATTGATAAATTTGGCGTAATCGTTTTGATTCATCCCATAGAGCTCGGTTCTGATTTTCTTTATTGCCTCACCAATCGACATGGTGTTGGAAGCTAAGGCTTCATCGATTTGCGCTATGAGCGCTTTGCGTTCATCAGCTGATAGATTATGCATTGTAAACTCCGTAGTTCATGAGTTTTTGTTGTACATGGTCAAACCCAATGGCAGGGAAGTTAAGTATCTCATCTGGGCAATTGAATTTTTTCAGTAAGCTAGGTATCTCTATGAGCGGCGCTGCTAGGTTTTGTAAGTAAGCCAATAGCGCTTGAGGCTCACCAAAGCCCTCAAGTTTTTCGACGACTTGGTCGAATCTTACCGTTCCGCTACGCTCACAGTTTTCGCCCCACTTGAATAAACGAGTGACCATTTCTGGATCTGCTTTCATTGGTGCAAAATCATAAATAGGAGCGAATCGAATATCATCTTCGAACTTTAAGAACGACATATTTCGACCATGGTTATCGGAGTTACCAAAAATTAGGTTTAGTAAATCGCGTGCTAGGTATTGTGTTGCGAATTCGAAGCTGGACATCTTCGTGGTGTCTTTTATCTTCTGCCAAACGGCTTTCATTACAATGAAGTGATCGTGGTAGCTACCGGGCGCTGCATTAATAATTGAATAAACACTCTCTAAACCAATGCGGGTGGCTACGGAATTTTCTACAGCAGTGTCGAAACGAGGTAACCATAGGCTAACCTGACCTTGGTGTTCACGCATCATCATGCGCGTTACATCAATAGTTTCAACATCGGTATCTGCGAGTATTTCTGCTAGAGCCTGATAAAACACGCCTTCAGCTCGCAGAACATTATTGTCGCGCGGTGAACGTGTATTTCTCGCGAATTTCGTAAGATATGGCAAAGCAGAGAGGGGATTCCCAGCAAAATCGCCGTCAATGAACACTTGGTTATCGTCAACCATCAGAAGCAACTTCGGAGCAACACCGCCAGCGCCGGTTGCACCACCTACTGCAGCACCGTGCTCGTTCGCATACTCTAAGAAATCGTGTTGCAACTCAACCACAGAATCGATGGAAAAACGGCGGGCGGTATCGTAGCGGATTTGCTCAGCGGCTTCCTTAATTCGTAAGTTCCCAATAGGCGCCATGCATGCTTTCGTAAGAAGTGCATAATTTTGCTCAAATTCGCTACTTCTGCTGACGTTCAGGTAATTGAGCCACCATGTGCGCGATTCACCTGCGGGTAGTAAGTCGTCTAGCAGCGCAGGCCAACTTGGATAATCAATAGGAACGATAGTAACGGGCGCATTTACACTGCACGCCCAACAATCCTTTCTTGCGTAGCTCAGCACATGCCTAATGTAATCGGGTAGGTAGGATAAAGTAACGTGGCTATTCATTTTATCGCCATCAAAGCTAAGCTCTGCGGCATCCCACCATTTGCCTCGATTGAAGAGTTGTAGCGTTACGGTTTCCATAGTGGCGCTCGGTAGTTTGATACTGTTATTGCTGTAAGATAGACCATAAAGCGGTAATAATCTACTTTATTTGGACATCTTTTCCGTATAAAACCGAATCAAACTACTGGTTCGGGGTGCGTATTCTGTTTCGTTAGGACTATAGATTAGAGTATCTAGTATACCCAGGCCTCAACAGTGGCCAAATTTAGTTGGCCACTACAGATGCATCACACATCGACTGGTTGGCAAAGCCTATCCAGAAAGAGGGTTTACTGCGCACAATAGCTCAGCGTTTAGGGAATTTAAACAGACCTATTCAGGTGCTGCATGTAGAAGACGATTATGACTTGCACCAAGTCATTTCGGCGATGGCAGGTGATGGATTTCAGCTTTACTCAGCCCAGTCAGTTCAAGAAGCTCGTACAAAAGTGATGGTAGGCACTTTTGATGCGGTCATTTTAGATATCGGCCTACCTGACGGCTCAGGATGGGAGTTGATGGCAGATATTAAGCAGTACCAACCTCAAGCATATATTTTGGTGTTATCAGGAAGAGACATAAGCAGAGAAGAGTTGCAGCATATTGATTTAGCTATTCGTAAATCGAATCTTGAGCCAGGTCAGCTTTTAAGAGCAGTGAAAGAGCGCCTACGAAAATAAGTAGTTCAATGCGCTTTTTTATAAAAACTGAGTTTCGATTGCAGCTGGCAGCATCGGTTTGGCAGACAAAAAACCCTGATAGTAATCACATTGTAGTTCCTGCAGAAAAAGCAGCTCCTTCTGTTGCTCAACTCCCTCAGCAACTACCGTCATGCCCATGCTCTTTCCAAGTTGAATCATAGCGCTCAACAGACGGGCATCACCGCTTCTCGACCAGCCATCAATAAAACTTCGATCTATTTTTAGTTTTTCCGCGTCGATACGGCCCAAATAATTCAGTGAGCTAAAACCGGTTCCAAAGTCATCGAGCGCCAACTTTACCGCCATGCTCTTGATTGACTGAATTACCTTGCTGGCTTGCTGCCAATTAGCGAGTAAAGTTGTTTCCGTAATTTCAAGCACAACAGTTTGCGGATTCACATCATGACGTTTTAGGGCCTTTGACAGCACATCTAGAAAGCGAGGTGATTCGATATCTAAAGCGGACAAATTAATCGACATAAATAAATCGGGTTGTTGTTTTTGCCACTGAGCAAGTTGCATTAAAGCCCGCTCTAGCATGAATACGGTGAGTTTCGTGATATGGCCGCTATTTTCAAGAGCAGGAATAAACTCACCGGGGCCGACTAGCCCGCGGGTTGGGTGCTGCCATCGAACAAGTGCTTCAAAACCTACGACCTTCTGCTCGTGAACAGAAAAAATTGGCTGGTAAAAAGCGTTGAACTCCTGATTAAGGAAGGCTAGCTCAAGTTCTTGAGCAAGATTAAAACGCTTCTCTTCCCATGTTCGCATGCTTGCATCAAAGTAAACGGTCGAAGCGGCTGTTTGCGATTTTGCCTGAAATAGGGCGGTTTCAGCATGAGCTAACATATCTGTAACTTTAGTGACTTGAGGCGAGAATAAAATAACACCGAAGTCTGCAGTAATTGATATGCTCTGTTCGCCATCAAAGTTGTATTTTTCTATAAAACATGCGTGGATAGTCTCTATACACTCCTTGATTTCTGCTGATGAGTTGCATTGATCGATCAGCACATAAAACTCATCAGCCGTCGCTCTGTAAATAGCCCCCCTGTCTGCAATTGCTTCGCTTAAACGCCATGCAATTGCCTGAAGTAGTCCGTCGCCTCTATAAGGACCATGTAAATTGTTAATAGTATGAAAGTTACGAATATCAAGCTTGAGCAAGGCCCCTTCGCGTTGTTCTTTTTGTAGTAAAGAGTCAAGTCGTTGCTCTAGACTTTTTAGCAAGGGTAAAGCGGTCAGTCGATCAAAGGTAGCTATTTCTATTCCGTCAAAGGTTAGCTGGATATCTTTATGTCGACGAATATGTTCTGCACGGGCTCTAATCGCCATGCGTAAACGCCACGGCTCAATGGGTTTGCTAATGAATTCGTCTTGAGAAAGGCGAGCGCTAGCTAACTGAACATCTGTGTCTGACGAACTCGACATGAACAAAATTGCTGTGTCGAAGTACTCTTCGTGCTGGCGAATCAGGCGGCCTAGCTCAAGACCACTGCACTCTGGCATAAAAATATCAATTAAAATCAACTCGGGATTTTCGTTCTTTAGTAAACATAGTGCTTGCTCTGCACTCGTTGCAGTGAAAATGGTGTAATCGTCTTGGCTTAGCACAGTTTGGTATAACTGCAACAAATGTTCATCGTCGTCTACTAGCAAAATGCGGAAAGGTGATTCTAGCTCCGTAATGCCTAACTCTTTTCGCAATAGGGCTGAGAGCCGAGTCATATCAATAGGCTTTTTGAGAAAGTGGTGGCCCCCAGCCTTAACAGCAGCTAAACGAACATCAAAATTGTTATGTGAGGAAATAAATATAGTGGGTAATGGATAACCTGAACGTTCTCGCCACAGGTTTACGTGGCGGGCCCCCGCGAATCGCTCTCCATAGAAATCCATGTCTACTAAAATGGCATCGGGACGAAGGTGCTCTATTGCATCGGTAAGCTGTGAAATATCTGTCAGGAAATGAGTTTGGTAACCATATTGTTTTAAGGCCTTGCTTAATAGGGCCGAGAACTCATTATCATCATCTATTAACAGCAGCTTTATGCTGTTGTTGTCTAGTGGTTTTTGCTGTTTTGGCGCAACTTGCGAAGCATGTCGGTTTGCGCCTTTGTCTGTCACTGCTTGACCTGCGTTCTCTAGCTCATTTGCAAGTTGCTTGATGATATCAGCAAAAGGAATATGTTGAAGCTGCTGTATATTTTTTGGATCAGGGCTTTGCTCAAGCAGTTCGCAATAGATTTCGAGCTGTTTTGCAATGCGAGATATTTCAGGAAAATTATAAGCTCTACCCGAACCAGAGAGACGATGGGCAATGTGTTTAATCTCTAAAATATTTGAACATGACCAAAGCGAAGTGCCTTCTGCAAGTTGTTCAAGCTCATCGCTATAAGCCAATAGTCGTTGCTGATAGCTCTTAACTAGAGATTCAAACGTATTCATGCTGTTAAAGCCCTCTCTCCGCTAGTTTACTGAGCTGTAGTATAACTACTATTTAAGGTTAAAATTATCAGATTTATCCTACGAGATAAATAGTTTTATACTTCAGATAATATTCCATTGAAGCTGAATACTTTTCCTGTATGCAAGAACATCGTCTCCCAAGGCCATCGATTTAAAAGGCTCGGAAAATCAGTGCTTACAAAGGTTTAAGGGTTTTCTTAAATTCTAGCTGTTATAGATTGCACAACGCGATTTCGCCCTGTGTTCTTTGCTTCATACAGAGCACTGTCTGCGTGTTCCACTAGTGAATCTGCAGTCGGCAAAAAAACGGAAGCTTCTAGTTGGACAAATCCTGCAGATACGGTGCAATGAAATCCTTTATTACCAACCGTAAATTCAATATTTGAAAAACGCTCACGAATATCGTCCAAAATAACTTGCGCTGATTCAGCATCACAACCAGGCATGACCAACATAAACTCTTCACCGCCATAACGACCTACGTGGTCTGTCTGACGAACGCGTTGCGTCAGTAAATTGGCGAGGGATTCAATAACGGTGTCACCAACGGCATGCCCGTAGGTGTCGTTAACACGCTTAAAGCGGTCAATATCAAGCATACTAATACAAAGACTTTGTCGATCTCGAGAGGTTCGTGCAATTTCACTTTTTACTGCCTCTTTAATTGCACTATGTTTAAGTAATCCCGTTAAGCTGTCTTTACTTATCAATGCGTTAAGTTGACGAGCTCGTTTCACTCGCGTTCTTAGAGCAGTAATTAGTATGTCAGCTGACACTGGTTTAGTGATGAATTCGTCAGCACCACCTGTAGCAATGGCTTTGCTTTGACGCTGGTTATCGGTTTCAGAAGAAATGTATACGATAGGTAATGATGTGAAGTTATCAAACTGCCGTATTACCGCAGCGAGCTCCATGCCACTAAAGTCTGGCATGTATAGGTCAATAAGCACCAAGTCTGGTTGGTATTCTTGTATTGCAGCCATAACTTTCCTTGGATCAGAAAGGTTGTGTACTGCCATGCCAGCAGCTTCAAGCTGAGATTTGTAGAGTGCGCTTAAATCGGTGTCATCATCTATGATTAAAATTCGTTCTGGGTGCAATTGAATTTTATTTTTATGCTCATGGATAAAACTTGCAACTCGAGCTACGTTTATTGGCTTTTGAAGGTATGTTATTGCTCCACTGCGTACCGCTTTGATACGCGCATGAAAATCATCAAACGCTGACATTATAATCAGTCCGAACGACTTAAGGTCAATACGATGCAAGTCAGCGCATCGATAGAAATCAGAATTGTCTTCGAGTCTGACATCGGCAATCACAAAGTGGGGCTGAGAAGATAACAGCGCCTGCTTAAATGCGGCGCAACTTAAAAAATACGCCACATCAAAACCAAAACTTAACAATTGTTCACTCAACTGGGCGGCTACTGACTCATCGTCGTCAATTACCCAAACGCATATCGTATGCTTTCGTTCAGTTTTCGCGATATGCGCTTGGCCTACCGTCAGTAGTTTTGCGTTCGATTGACGGTCCGTAAAGTTTGCCCCAGAGTGCAGGGTTACAGGGCTTTCTATTTCTATTTTATCAACAATACCAGCAAGTTTTTCGAGCAATTTAACTAAGTAAGTTAGCCTCGAAGGCTTATCTTTTGTCGACTCACTCATTAATGATGTAGCGATAGACTCGGCAGCTCTGGCAGTATGTGTTATGTCTGTATAACCGAAACTTTCACCCGAGCCAACAAGCTTGTGCAAGTAGCCTCTTAGTTGAGACAGCTGATGTTCTTTGGCATTTTTATCGCTGAAGTTCTTTAATTGTTTGGGAAATTCAGCCTTGATTTTTTGAACATAGATAGCTTTTAACTCATCCAAAGTTTCCTGGTTCGGTTTATTCATTTTTAGACCTTTTCCAGTAAGTCATTACGTTATCTGCAAGGGTCATAGGATCAAAAGGCTTGGTAATGACACCAATAGCTCCCATTGCCATGAGGCGAGCGATCTCGTGTGATGATGCTTTTGCAGTAATAAACACAACTGGGGCTAGGTTATCGCAGTGGCGTTTCTTCAGCTCCTTAAAAGCTGTTGGGCCGTCCATATTTGGCATCATGACGTCGAGTAAAATCAAGTCAGGCTGAAGGTTTTCTAGCTTGGCAACTACCTCGCGGCCATCATTGCAGAAATGGAGCTCGAACCCGCCAATATCCTCTAACGCCATAGACGCAATCATCTGAATGTCTGGATCGTCTTCTGCGTATAGCACTGTCAACGGTGTTTTCAAAATTCACATCCAATAAATAAGTCTTCGTATAAAGGTAAAACATAAAAGATTTAATGCAACACTTATTTATACTTTAGAACTGGTAAGTCTTAAATATCCAGAACGACTTCAACTCACGGAAAGAAAACTAACGGAATTTTAAGGGAAATGCTCTGAAAGCATTTGATGGCGGGCTCGAGAGGATTGATTCGCGCCATCCAGGGCGCTTACCCTGAGGGCGCATTCGCTGCGCTCATGCGTCTAAAATGGCTTTCTGCCATTTTGTCGAACCTCTGGCCTTTGCCTCCGGACGGCAATCTCGCAAAATGCTATAAATTACCTTGTTGTTATAAATTAATGCGTTACATCGTTATTAGGTGCTGTTTTCGTGCGAAATTGAGACTTGTTAGATCAATTAGTGGAAATTTTGGAAATAGAAGGGTGATCCGAAAAGGCTTAAATTTGACGATTAGCCACGATAGTAACTTCTAATTGCTGAGAAAAGCCTGACTTTTTATGTCGAAAAATTTGGATATAAAAAGGAGCTCTGACTATAAAAATAAGCGTTGGTTGGAGCTATTACGAATATAACGATGAATTATCGAAGCAAATTTAAGTACACTATAAAAAACCATTATGGACATAATTTGCATTTTAGTTCATTTTAGCGTACATTGATTGGTTAAAGTATGCTATAGCAGGCGTAATGTTGTTTTTTTAAAAGATTAGTTCGGTAAGTGAAACTATTTTCTGGTGGAATGTATGAAAAGCGATATCACAGAAATAAAGCAGCGCGTTCATGCCCTCTTAAAAGAGCTTGAGCGCATCGAAACTCAAGAACGTGAAGCTAAAGATATGTTTCCGCTCTCGGAATTAAAGGTACACGTGACCCGTTATGTGAAAGAAAACGATATCACCATCGACACGTTCTGCGAACTTGCGATGATCAGCAAAGCGACCCTATACGTTGCATTCAATTCCCCAGGCTCTACTAAGTGCGCAACCATTGAGTCGATTATTTCTGTGTTTGGAAACTACAGATTATACATAGGACGTGATGATGCAAGTTAATCGCACCGCTACCGTTTTTGTGAACTCCAAGAAAGCTGGGACTCTTGTCGAGCTTCGTGATTCCCAAGATTTATCTGGGCGCGAGTCGTATACTTTTACTTATGCCGAAGAATATCTAAAGCATGGCGTTCCCATCGGGCATCATTTTCCTCTCAAAGAAGCGCAGTTTGAGTTTGATGCCTTACCCCCGTTCTTTTCTAATTTGCTCTCGGAAGGTTGGTTAAGAGCGCATCAGGCGCAAAAGGCAAGACTTGATAAAAGTGATGAATTTGGTCTGTTATGCGCCAACGGAGAGGAGCTTATCGGTGCGGTTTCTGTGGTAGCTAGTGAGGTTGATTCGTTGCTCACAGATCGGTTAATTCAACTTCCCATACCCAAGCCAAGTACCCTGAAGGACAAAGGCGTTACCATTGTTGGCACTTCACGCTCATTTAATGACTATGCGGTAGACTATGGGAATGGACAATCCATATCTGGCGTGCAGCGAAAGCTTATGATGAAGCTGGAGGGTAATCAACTGGTTCCGACGGCTCGTGGAGGACAATACATCGTTAAGCCTGCACCAGAGGGTGTACCACATTGTCCGGAAAATGAGTTTTTCGTCATGAACTTGGCCAACAAGGTTGGTTTAAACGCCGCTGAATGTGGCCTAGTACCCTTTGAAGACGGAGAGCTTGCCTACGTGACAAAGCGTTTCGATATCCTTAATGAGGATGAGCGCTACTTAGTAGAGGATGGTGCATCCTTATGTTTGGTACATCCGAAGCATAAAGACAGCGACGCATTGAGTTACGAAACTGTGTTAAAACGGTTAAGCAACGCAGCTGGGAATAGCAAAGCGGTCACGCTAAAATTATTCTTACAAGTTGTCTTTTCTTACGTTGTTGGTAATAACGACTTGCATCTAAAAAACTTTTCCTTGATGCGAAAGCCTAGCGGACAAAGCACAACCATGGATACTTTAACGCCAGTCTATGACGTACTCAGCCTCGCTCCATATCCTAAATTCGATGGTGCTTGTTTCATGTCGATTGGTGTTCTTGCAATAGAAGAAGGAGATGATGGCCATTTCAGTGATGCGTACAACGCATTTGGTTACTATACCAAGCATGATTTTGTGCAGCTGGGTTTAAATATAGGACTGCCTCAAACACTAGTAGAAAAGCAAATGAAGCAACTGACCAGCAAGGTTATAAAAATCCTAGACAGTGGTTTTCAAACACCAATGCCAAATGTCTTGCACCAACAAATTGTGGATCGTATTCGTGAGCGATGTGGCACATTAGAGCGGATCCTAGACTGATAGTCCTCTATGGGGTAGCCCCAAGACTCCTAGCGTCATCTCATCAATGTCATAGTACTAGTCTTGGGGGATAGGTCACTGATTACCCAGAGCCTTTAGCTAGTCACACCTCTGCTGGTGGAGGATGATCACTCGCTGCATAAAGATGTTGGCACTGTTGCGGAGTTGTTGGTTAACATGATTGTTCAAGCTATACTGGATGCTCGTCTTTAATACTTACTGAAGTATTAAAGCTGGTACTGCTTAGCAAGGTGGTAAATCGCACTCATCAAGGCGCGTTCATCAGAAACTGATTGGCTTTCTTAACGGCCATGACAGTGGTGATGTATCACATAATTTTAATTGGGTCATATCCATGTCGCTGGTTAGCCAAAATACGCTTTATAACACGCCACTAAGCGTGGATGTCTCTGAACACTGTATGGTGCTGGTAGGTGAATGCATCCCCTTTAGAGAGGTTAAGACGATTTCTCAAGCCTTCACAGAATGCTATGTGAACAGCGTATACGTGGGAAAGCTGCTTGAAGTTGAGCTTCATTTTCATCAGCAGCGCCCCGCCTTTAAGGCCAAAGTGGATACGCGCCATTCTTATGATTATGCGCGTTTGTTTCAGCTGGTGTATCACCTAAGTGTATACCGTGAGCAGCATGAACAGAAAATAATCACACGAGTGAACAAGCCATTGCCGCCACTCTCGGCGCACCGCTACGCCAAAATCTTACTGTTGTTAAGTGCGCTTGTGTTCGCCATGTTTGCAGTCAATGGTTGGTTAGCGCTCTGCTACCTAGATATATTCTGGGTAGAAATCTCCTCACTACTCGCACAAATCCTCTCGCCTATCATTCTTTTGGTATTCGCTATGCAGTGGTTTTGGTTACAACCGAGTGAGCGCAAACAAAAGCAGCGCGAAGCCGAGTTAGAAGAGCGTGCGATTGCAGGTATACTGCCAACGCCGCCTAACCCTAGTTTGTTAAAAGCGTTGACGTGGCTCTGGATAAGCTTAGCTGCCATAGCTGTTACTTTAGGCATGTCGATATTGGCCTTGCTGGCGAATCAATAGCGCAACATTATTTTTAGAGACGCGTTTGTGAAATACCAATCTGGTAAGGCCTGAATATTCTAGACGACTTCAACTCATGAAAAGAAAAGTAATGGAACTTGAAGTGGGAAGTGCGCTGAAAGGCTTTAATGGCGCGCCCGAGAGGATTCGAACCTCTGACCTCCGCCTCCGGAGTGCGGAAAGGATAGTAGGGGTAAATCGGTATCTTCAGTAAAAACAGTAGGTTAAGTGGGGTTCCGAAGAGCTTTTTACCGGTATCTCACCCCACTTTAGATCGTTCTATGCAAAATCGTGTCACATAAAGCGGTTTCAAAAAGTTGAGTTTTTGACCTTTAGCCACGACAAAAATATTTTTGGTGAACAAAAAACCTGACTTTCTATGTCGAAATATTTCGACATTAAATCACCCTTTTCACCACTCGAGCGCTCACTTGAAAACTTCCCGGCGCAAGTAATTTGTTAACAATTGATAGCCGCGCATCGGTGTTCCCCTTTTCAACATCGCGTAAGGTTTTGTCGGAGACGTTGATAAATTTGGCGTAATCTTTTTGATTCATATCATAGAGGTCGTTTCGGGTTTTCTTGACCGTCTCGCCAATGGTCATTAAATTTTATGCGAATTTCTCATCAATTTCCGCGAAGCGATTTACAGGTTATCAGATTTCAGGGTGAATGTATGGGCTTCCGTTATATTGCAACAGTTGAGCAGGAAGATAGATTTATTTCTAAAGTATATCCGGCTTGTCACTCAATTTGACTTAGCCATAATGAGTTATTCGTACCACTGCTCCTAGTTGATCATTAGAGTTCTTTAGCTCATCTCGCCCTCCAGGTTTTCCAGCATTAGATCCTTTCCACTTTACATCATCAACTGATTTGTAATTTCATAAAAACAACCACACACCTTAGACGGTATTTATCCCACTTGGAACGTTTGCTCTTTAGTTAATAAGGCCCTCGGAATGCGAGCATTCTTGTTGGCCTTCATGATTCATCTAGTTATTTAATTTTTCTTACTTAGCTCAGTATCCGCAAGTACTAGTGCGGATCAAATTGAAGAATTCGCTTGGAAAGCCATTCGGGAAAAGTCGCAAATCTGCCATTACTGAAAAATTTCTTCGCATTTGGGGTAAGGCAACACATTAACGATTACGGTTAACTTTCTTCCATATTTCTGTCGACGCTATAAATTAATCATGAATTCTGGATGCGGTATTTTTCAAACCGATGCTTGATGCTAATGCCACAATACGCATATTATTGAACTACTTCATGGCAATAGAAGCTAAATTAAGGAAATGGATGTCGTCAATGGTCCTCCAGAGTTTCCAACGCTAACTATTGCAGTAGATGTAAACCACTGGAGCTGTCTATGCAAAAAAGTACTACATCTTCCGAACTAAGCGCGGAATCAAATCTAGCCTTGAATCCTCTTGCCAACCAAATTATGGATAAGGCGATAGAAAATGTTACGCGAAAGCTGATTGCACAGAAAAGAAATAAATCGAGTGCAGCGGATAAGCCCGCGACCCCATCTGCACAAACATACATGGACGTAGCCAATCGCGGTGTTCTATGGAAAGAAATCGCGATGAAAACCATGACCCATGGCATTTCATCGCTTTCAACTGCTCAATTTGATGGTGAGTTTAGAATTCATGGTGGTAAACCAGAGGGTCTTGAGAAAGTCCCCGAAGCTCCAGGAGTTTATGTTGTTTATGATAATAACGATAACCCTGTTTACGTGGGCGATAGCACTACGCTACGAACTCGTTGGCAGAATGGTCACCTTCGCGAAAACGCAACAGGAACCCCCGAAAAACAATACAAATTGAATCAGGTGTTAGAGGAAGGATGTACAGTTCGCTTTCTACAGACAGACTCAGAAGCAAGTGCTGCAGCGATTGAAGCGCACCTCATTAAAGAAGGGAACCCGTCGCTGAACAAGAGAAGTGAATTGGAAGGGAAACAAACAAAGCGCTCTAACATTGAGGCGAAGAAGGCTAAAGATCACATGAAAGACGCGGGAGCACTTGCAGTTGGTGCGGGTAAGGAAGCCTTAAAGCAAGGTGCTGCAGTTCTGTTTGAGCAATTGGCTAGCGAGTTAATAAAGGCCTTAAAAGATGAGTTGGTCGAGGTGATTGCAGGTATAAAAAGGACGATAAAGGAACGCGCGAGGCGCATTTGGGTCCGGATTGTAAAGATACTGAAACAAATGTTCAGTGCGCCGTTTAAAGCGCTTAAAGGCGTTTTTGAATTCGTCGTTAATGCGCTAAACAAAGCGTTCCAGCAGGTTTACATGCTTGCGCGTAATATATTTGATTTGGCTTCAGCGAGCTGGAACCTATTTAGAGGCTCGAGCAAAATGTCCCGAGAGGAGTTAGTACGAAAAATAACTGAAACAATTGCCATCAGTGGTGCTCTTATCGTTTGGGATGCGTTAGATGCGGCGATGGAAAGTCAGCTGACAGCGCTTGGCCCTGTCGCACCGTTCTTATCTGCTACGTTTGCCGCCATAGGTTTTGGCTTAACCAGCTACTTCTTAACCACTCATCTTCCCAAAGTGATTGATTTTGTAGCGGGAATAAAGCTTGGTTGGAAAGAAGCTCAAGAGGCAGAAAGACGAGCTGTTGAGCAACTATTAGATGTTGCGAAGAGGGAAATGGAGCTATTGCTGGGGGTAAAAGAGTATGTAGATTCTGCTACGGATTTTTGCATTGACTTAAAAGATAAGACTCAGTCTTTGCGTGATCATAAGTCGATAGCACCTATTGATGTGAATGCGCTTTTGAATGGCTCCAGTACCCCCAAAAACATAGCGTAAAGAAAATTAAGGCAGGGAATATATGACAACAGCAGAGACGACAAAAGGAATGGAGACAGAAATTCTGGCAACTCATGAGGCAGAAAAATCCCAAGGGTTATCGATGAGTTCTGACTTCGCAGAATTTTTTGAAGATTTTGAAGTGCACTTCAAGAGTCTGAGTGATTCATTGACAAAGACTAAAACAACGAGAAAGCAGGCGAAAGAGTTCGCAGAACACGGCTTCTTATTAAGATTTAAAAAGTCGATATCAGGTGAAAGCTCTAAAAATATTTCAAGCATGATTGGCGATCTAGGGGCTAGTGTTGAGACGACCCAGAAGATTCTTCAGTTGATGATGATCGTCCAGAATACCAAGAACCGATTTTTAAAGCAGTTCCACGAAGCATTAGTGAATAAGATCGCAGCAGTTGAAGGCGATACCCTGACGCTTGACGAAAATCAGAGAGCCGCGGCAATAGCGATTATCGAAGGGCTCAAGGAGCAAGTGGCGACTCAAATCAAGCAACAGGAAATGGTTGAACATCATCAAAAGAAGCTCCATGAACTAGATGGTTTTGTGGATTTGAAAGTGATACACGATGCTGAGCAAGATAGGAAACTGTACGAGCTGGAATCTCGAGCTTTTGAAACCATCGAGCGAGATAGGGAGCAGCAACGGTTAATCGAGGAGCTTAAAGCGCAAAATGCCAATCAAGACGAGATTGACCGAATTCAAACCCAGCGTATTGATAGTTTGGTTCTATCCACTTCTGAATTGGAGATCTATGCTCAGAAAAACAGGGAAACGATAGAAAGCCTCATGTTTCAACAGGAACTCCTTATCTCTCAAGTAGAAGAGCTGGAGTCAGACAGAAAAAAATACAAGTCGGTGCAGCAAACAATTTATAGACAGGTGATTCCAACTTTTGCGATCGCTTTGTCTCTCTATACAGCGGTTTCATTTTCGCTCTAGTTACCGAAATTGCAGTGTTATTTCAGGGGAAAGGTCAACTCCGACTTTCCTTTTCTTTACTACAGAGATATTGCTACTTAAAAACATATATAAAAAACTAAAAGTGGTCTGTAGTTATGTTGGTTCTTCTGATATGTTTATACAAACGCCCCTTAACGCATAGGTTAAATTTTGAGCAGTTTTTGGTGTTTAATTTATATAAAAATCCGATACGGTAAACCCCTGAAATATAGAGTATAATTTTTGTGGAAGAGTCAGAACAAAGCCCCGCCTATAAAGGGGATTAAGACACTTATTTTGCATTTCATAATGGTGAGGGCTGGAATACTCAGACATAAAAGGATCTCTGGCTTTAGCAACGAGAAAACTTGCAATCGGATGGAGCAATTTTAGATGCAAATCGTGGATCAGTTTCGCCTGCAAATTAACAGCCGTCCTGCAGATAGATAAGGTCAGGCCGTCCATGCACTCTGCTATTGCGTTATTTTTAAAGTTGCACTCTTTTTACAGGTTTGCCATAGTAGTCAAGTATTTGATTAAGAATTACTACCTGTTAGCTAGCCTCTAGCCAAGGCCGCTAAACAAAAAGCCACCTTCGGGTGGCTTTTTTGTGCCTTTAACTTTTAATTTGCAGTAAGACTTGAACCATTGTGACATCTCCCCCCAAGAATGGAGCCATGACATCGATGAGATTTCCATTAAACTTGGGTACGTGTCTCTGTTGGTACTTAGCTGGCAGGTTAGGCGAGGCTTAAGTCAACGTCGAGCTAAAATTGGCATCACCGCCTCATGTCCATCATTGTGCCTAAATACCAGTCGTTAGATATCAGCCGAAATTTCAAATTTTGGGGCTATTAATTTATGTGTACTGGGTTTATCAATTTGCCAAGCAATTAAATTCACGGGTAATCTGGGCTCTAACAGTTCATCAAACATCACAGGATTGGTAATACTCTCATCCAGCCAGCTATTTAGAAGTTCAGGTTGTGGCGGCAATATCAATGGCATCGATTTAGAGTGAATGTCTTTCAGTTTGGGATGAGGTGGTAAGGTAATCACTGAGCAGGATAAAGCGCTCTCACCCGTTTCTGAATTAAACCACTCACGACATAAACCTCCCATGAATAAACCACCCTGTTTGGCTACCATATCGTGGTAATGAATAGGTTTGCCGTTAACATATTCTGTTTCGCCAAATCCTTTAACCGGTATTACGCAGCGGCTATGCCGAAAGGGCTGATAACCCGCTGAGTTTTTTACATTAAGTTTGTCGTAACGGGTGTTGAACGAGGTGTACTTTGAGGGTTTAAAGCCAGTATCCGATTTATCGAGTAGTAACCACCAGCTTGCGGTATCCATCCGGCGCACGCCTTGTTTCTCACGAACGATACTGACAGGCTGAGTGGCTCGGATAAACCGACTGAATATGGGCTGATTAGCAAACAAGCTTATTTGCAGACCCTCACATAGCTCTATTACGTCTGAGTCGTCGATAACATTCAGTCTGCCGCACATAAACCAATTCCGTTATAGCCCGTTATTCTGAATCTTTATTCGGGGTGATGACGTCCGGTCGTGAAGTTAGAAAATCCTCATCAGCTCGTTCAGCATCAGCAAGAGATGACCAGCTTTTGCGGATCGGCGTGATAATAAGACATTGTCCCTCGCGACATATATCAACCTTATCTACTCCACTGAACTCAGCCTCAAACTCCTCAGGAATAATTAGGATATGATTGCCATCGCTGTCTTTAACAAGTTCTGTTGTAACCATAAAGTCGCTCCACCATGCCGCCAGTAACGTATTTAATAGATACCAGCAGAATAGCAGTAAATCCGCCAAACGACAGGTTCTCATGGCAATACACTTTGAATTTAGAATACGCGAGCTAAATCCTCATCAAACGTTATACCGGTAAATTCATGCTCTTCAAGTGCAGATTTAAATTTGCCCGTGGCAAAAAGTGCATGACTCCCATAAAACAAAGATTTGAACACTGGACTTGCCCTAATCTCATGGACAAGCGCATACCTCGTTGTCTATGTGGTGTATCTAGATCCCTTAGACATCTTTTGGGCTCCTTTATGTCCTTAGGGGTAGTAGTATGTTACC
>NZ_AFPO01000008.1 GCF_000218785.1 Idiomarina sp. A28L | reverse complement strand
GTAGGAGCCCGCCGCTCGTCTTTGCAAAGCTTTTGAAGCGCTACCTTATGTGAATATCTCACTAGCTCAATATTTTCTATCGGGCCTGTTGAGCGGTTGACGAGCGACGCTGTTAGACACGTCAGGAGATAAAAAATGTTGAACGAAAATATTCAACAAGCAACCATTGGTGGTATTAAACGTCTTGCCAACCAGCTTAAAAAATCAAATGGTTTACCCTATCACGAAGCTCTAAATATTGCTGCTCGAAGCGCTTCTTTTGAAAACTACGCGCATGCGAGCAATCAGCTCGAAAATTCGCATATAAAAAACCATACTCATCGGTTGTTTTTTACCAGTTATTGGTACGACATAAAAAAACGTAAAATGGGCCGGGAAGTGCTCGATATTGAGCTTTCAAAACCTTTACTCAAGATAATCAACAAGAATGAGTACAAACGTGCTATCGGCATGGCAGCTTTTAGGCTTGCCTCGCCAAACCATTTCGTCAATGACGACGTTGCTCAATCGCAAGAAGGCTCTATAGACGTCATTTGTAAAGCCGTTAGGATGTTGCGATTAATCGAAGCTACAGGTTTGAAGCCTAACATCAATCACCATCAGTCCTACCCTAATGAAAGTTACCAAAACAAACTGCCTCAAGCAGATCACTCATCTCATTGGTATGATCCTGTCACGGGGCAATCAGTTCTAATTGACGAGCCATATCTTACAGCTGTGATTCATGGGGAAAGAGCCGAATGGGCGAAAATGCATAATTGGCACTTGCAGGCTTCAACATGGCCAGGTATGTATTATCCTGATATGTCATACTTTTTTGTCGCAACCGATGCTACAACCGGTTTCGATCTCAAAGGCTTAATGGATAAAATTAACAGTATTCCCAACCCACTCTCAAGCGAGAGCTG
>NZ_AFPO01000009.1 GCF_000218785.1 Idiomarina sp. A28L | reverse complement strand
TAGCACTATATCGAGTACATTTGAAATGCCGAGTACATTTAAAAACAACACCGAAAGAAATTTCGCATCATCGCTAGATATATCAGCATAATGACCGTCAATAAGTTCAGGGCTAATGGCGTCGATAAAGGCTCGAAATTCTGAAGGCATCGCGGCTTGTAACGACCAAGAAACCTTTGCTTCATGTTTATATAACGCATTACGGGCTCCAGCTTCACGGCGCCTAAACTTTCTGCGCTGCTGCTCTGTACTGAGTGTTATTTTCGGCGTGACTTCGAGGATCTCCGAAAATGTGTCGGCGTTTTCATTCGTAAATTGTAAATAGTTCACATCATATGAATCGGATTCTTGGATGCGCTGTTTATGCATATTCGGTTGACAAATGAGCCCCTTCTTTGACGGATCACGAGTAGTTGGGGTTCGCGGTTGAAGATATGGGACGACGTCAATAAACGAGCGATATGCATCGAGTTCGCTCGTGAGCTTGAGTTCAAGCTGTAGCTCTTCATCTGTCGACTCAATAATAAAGCGTCGTGTAAGGGGCACTTCAGGAGCATGCTCAGATATAAAGCATTTATAAAACTGCAAATAGGCGCTGTAATCGTCAACGCCACGAAGAGTGTAAACCTTGGCAAGCAGAGCCATACTGCGCAGAGTATTTGAATTGAAGAGCTCATTTGGAACGGGCTCGGGGATGAGCATTAGCGTCGAGAAAAATGAATGGCTCTTTAGTGAGCTATAGAAATCCCGTCTTACATACTCTGGTGATGTACCGTTGCAATGTGACATTACGAACGTGCGTAGGTCTTCAAGGCCACGCCTGGTCTCAGCGGAGCCATAATTGATTTCGAGCAATAGCAAAATAAAGACGTTAAGCCGCGAAGCGTAGTGTTGATGCTGTAATTCTGGTATCGGATTGAAATGCTCTTGTAGCGAAACCTTAAAATCACTCATCGCTCGTTCCTGTTGCTGATGGAACCTGAGCAAGCGTTTCGTCTAGTGAGATTGTTGTAAACGTAGATTGGTAGACCTGCGGCTTGAACTTATCATCATGATAGTTAAGTGAACTTCGGTTGCCGCCGATGATTTTATGCCATTGAGTGCGCGTGAAGAGGGTCTGATATGAGAGAGACTGACCCACGGCGGCTTCGAAGGAACTGGCCTCAATAGCCGCAAACGAGGTAGCAGATGAGAGCGCTACATAACGTGCTATTCGCGCGGTGGCTCGCTCGATGTTGTTGTCGTGCTGTAGAATAAAATTCAGTTCGAGTTCAGGCATTAACTGCTGCAACGCGTGGAGTAAGAAAAAGAACTCGCAGGCATAAATGCGCTTTCCTACTTTAATCGCGGTATTAGAATTTAGTAATGCTTGTATGTCGCCCATATCAAACGATTGAACTAGCTGCGCGGCGCAGGCTTTGCTGCAGCGGGTGATGTGTACCGTTGATGGCAAATCAACGAAATTGATGTCAGATAGCTTTACTGATTGGTACTTCATGACTGGCCTCTGTATTACCTGCCAGGTTGCGGCGTGATGAATGGCGGGTGTTTGTGATACAAGCTCGACACACTGACGTCTAAAATTTCGGCCCATTCTTTCATTTTGTAGTGCGATGCCATAAGTCCTTGGACACGGCTTACTTTGATGAACTCAGGGAGTAAGCGTGCGTCAATATTAAAAAGACTCGCGTTGACTTGCTGCAGCACAATCCGCTGATTTGTGCATTCGCGCGTTCCCTCTTCGATGATAAGAGCCTTAAATTCTAAGTGTTGATAGCGAGTGGACAAAACGCGTAACCAAAAGAAATGCTCAAACGCAAAATATTTCTCTCCGTACTTGATGACCTTCGTTCGCGATAATTGTTTTTTCAACGCCAGGAATGAATGACGAGTCATGAATATATCGATGTTTCGCTCCAATGTGCGTTGATGGTCAGGACAAATAGCGAGGTCAATGAACTCGAGCTCATTAATTTTCAGCGGTTTCAGTTCGACACTTTGTTGGTATTGCATTTGGCACTCCGATGATTGTGTAAATGGCCTGTCGCTTTTGAGGCGGAGGTCTGGAATCGAAGTTAGCAAAAATGCTGAACACGTCCTGTTAAAGGTGCGATTAATTTCCCCACTTATTGAAAATGTTTTTATCCCATTGAAATACATAAGAAATTACTGGCCTAATATTACCCTTTTTACGGAAGTCATCCCTTTTCTGAGTTTCTATGTCGATTATTTTCGATACTGACTGAGGCATCAAGAAAGGACGGTGAGGAGATAAAAATAAAGTCAGAAATATCGAGATTATTGGAGGTTGTTGAATTTTAGTTATGATGATTTGATTGTTCGATGGAGAGTGG
>NZ_AFPO01000010.1 GCF_000218785.1 Idiomarina sp. A28L | reverse complement strand
TGTAGTTGCCCCCGTTAAAACGGACAATTTAACATGCCACTTTAAGAGCTCGATACTCTCTCGGTGACATCATTTTCAATCCGCTGTGCGGATGGTAATTATTGTAGTCTTCGAACCACTCAGCGAGCTTGGCTAATACAGTCGCTGCATCCGGGCGGTCATTCAGATACACATAATCTCGCTTAAAGGTCTTCACAAACGCCTCAGCCATACCATTACTTTGCGGGCTACGAACTGGCGTTGTGCAGACTTTAAAGCCTAATGAGCTGGCGAACCGCCGTGTTTCTTCGGCGATATAGCAGCTGCCGTTATCTGTTAGCCATTCGACCGTATGCGGCAGCTCTCGTACATCACCGAAGCGCTGCTCAATGCTTTCAACGAGTACGTCCTGAACCATATCGGCACGGATACCCGTCGTTGTCGCAACGTAGCTCATAATCTCGCGGTCGCAACAGTCTAAGCTAAATACCACGCGCACTTTTTCTTTGTTCCAGCATGTAATTTCAAAGCCATCTGAGCACCAACGGGTGTTCGGATGCAGCGTAATGACCTGACCATCATGAGCGCGGTGTTCGCCCACACGGCCGATGTGTTTGCGCAGCAGCAGGTGGTTCTGGCGCATCATGCGATACACGCGCTTTGGATTCACTCGAGCAATAGCATGCTGCTCAGTTTTCAACTTCCGATTTAGATGCGCGGTAATACGTCGATACCCATTGCTACCACGTTCGCTGCAGATATCCTCAATCAACGGCAATAAAGTGGCGTCATCAGCTTTGCTGTAACGCGCAGAGCGACCTTTTTGACGCCCACGAAGACGCTCATGTAAGTTGGAGCGCGACACACCAAGAATATCGGCTACTCGGAGGACAGAGAATCGTCCAGTGGCAGCAATGGCATGCGCGATATCAACTTTTTTGAGTGGGCTATCTCCAGCGCCTCTTTTAGGATTTCCGTTTCCATAGTTTTACGACCAAGCAGCTGCTCGAGCTGCTTAACCTTTTTCTGAAGCGCTTTATGGTCTGCGGCGCTGACGACGTCATCACCAGATTGAATTGCAGACATACCACCATCTTGCATGAGCTTTTTCCACTTAAACAATAAACTCGGGGTTATACCATTCTGCCTGGCCACCAATGATACCGAATACCCCGGTTGCATGGTCATGGCAACAAATTTAGCTTTCTCTTGTGGAGTATAACGACGGCGACGTTGTTCGCCAGTAAAAATTTCAATGCGCTCCATAGACACTCCTTAAAGATAGGTCTAAGCCTATCGCTTAACTAATGAGTGTCCGTTTTAAATGGGGGCTAATACAGG
>NZ_AFPO01000011.1 GCF_000218785.1 Idiomarina sp. A28L | reverse complement strand
TTTTACAGGCTCAGGTGCAACTTCGGCCTTCGCTTCTTCAGCCGGAGCAGAAGTTGCTTCAGCTGAACCAGTTTCTTCTTTCGCTTTAGCAGGCTTCCGGCGTGTACGCTTGCGCGTTGGCTTTTCAGCCTGTTCGCTGTCTACCTTCGCATCAGGGTTCGTTTCCACCGCGGATTCAGTTTTAGCTTTGTTATTTTCAGCTTCGTTATTTTCAGCATTACTGCTATCAACATTCGCTGTTTCTGCCTTTACTGGCTCTGGTGCTGATTCTGTTGCTGATTCAGGCATCGACTCAGCAACAGGGGCTATCGGAGCTGCATCATTTTCAGGTGATGATTGTTTTTGTTTCTCAGTGTTTAACACCGCAGCTTCAGAGTTATTCTCGGTACCAGCAGAAGCGGCAGTGGCTGCTTTTTGCATTCGTACGCTTTTCGAAAGGTTACGGCGCTGACGACGCTCTTTCGGCATTTGCGTTGTTTGCTCTTCAGCGTTGCGCACCGGCTCATTTGGAGTGTTTGCTGGAGCTGCATCAACTTTCGCATCAACAGCTGGTTTCTCATCATTTTGAGAAGTAGTTTGTTGATTTTGGCTAGCTTGCGAGGTTGGCTTCCGACGGCGGTTACGACGTGGGCGTTGCTCTGATTTTTCACCAGAGCTTTGTGCTACCGCTTGATCCGTTTCTGGCTTATCGATTTGTGTTGTACTTTTTGCTGAACGATCATCGCGTTTGCCACCACGATTACGGTTCTGGTTCGGGCGTCGACGATTGTTACTATTTCTTCGGCTATCTTGCTCAGAGCGTTTCGCTTCGTTAGCTTTCTGTTCAGCTTTCTTCTTTTCTTCTGCTTTATCAGCTTCAGAACTACCAAGTAAGCCACCAAACCACTTACTCAAACGAGTTAACACACCAGGTTTTGCAGTGCTCTTTTGCTGCGCGATTTCTGCTGGCGGCGGGGTAGCAGGCGCTACAAGTGTTTTCAGAGCAGGCTCATCTGCAGCTTTATCGCGCGGAGCAGAAAATTCAATTTCTTTAATCTCAGCAGCTTGCAGTAATCGGAAGCTTTGAACTTCTGACATTTCATCTGTGCGTAAACGCTGAACATCGAAATGTGGTGTTTCCAGGTGCTGGTTAGGAATAACTAAAATGCTAACCTTTGTACGATCTTCAATTACTCGCAACGCCGCTCGTTTTTCGTTAAGCAGATAAGTAGCAACCGTAACAGGAACTTGAACATTTACCTGGCCAGTATTATCTTTCAGCGATTCTTCTTCAATTAAACGCAGCACCGATAGTGCAAGGGATTCATCACCGCGAATAGTGCCTTGGCCATCACAGCGAGGGCAAACTTGGTTTGAAGATTCGCCAAGAGAAGGCCGCAAACGTTGACGCGACATTTCTAATAAACCAAAGCGAGATATACGGGCTGTTTGCACGCGCGCGCGATCTTGTTTCAGCGCATCACGTAAGCGATTCTCAACTTCACGCTGATGTTTCGGTGGTGTCATATCAATAAAATCAATAACAATTAACCCACCAACATCACGCAAGCGAAGTTGGCGAGCAATTTCATCCGCCGCTTCAAGGTTAGTTTGAAATGCTGTTTCTTCGATATCACCGCCTTTAGTTGCTTTCGCAGAGTTAATATCGATAGAGGTTAATGCTTCGGTAGGATCAATTGAAATTGAACCGCCAGAAGGTAAACGAACTTCGCGTTGGAACGCTGTTTCTATTTGGCTTTCTATTTGATAATGGCTAAATAAAGGCACTTCACCTTGATAAAGCTTAACGCGCTGTAAAAAATCGGGGCGTACTATTTTGATGTGTTCACAAGCTTGATCGAAAATAGTTTGATCATCAATGAGAATTTCACCGATATCACGGCGCAAATAATCGCGGATAGCGCGAAATATAACGTTTGATTCCTGATGAACAAGGAAAGGTGCAGGGCGGGTTGAAGAAACCTGCTCTATTGCTGTCCAGTGGTGCAGCAATACATTCAAATCCCAAGCAAGTTCTTCTGATGATTTGCCAACGCCCGCAGTACGGACGATTAAGCCCATACCGTCAGGAACTTCCAATGCCGATAATGCATCTTTTAGCTCAGTGCGCTCATCACCTTCAATTCGGCGAGAAATACCGCCAGCACGAGGGTTGTTTGGCATTAATACCAAGTAACTGCCAGCCAATGAGATAAAGGTAGTTAAGGCGGCGCCTTTTTGGCCGCGTTCTTCTTTATCGATTTGCACGATTACTTCTTGGCCTTCTTTAACAACATCACGGATGTTAGGGCGGCCATCAAACTTGTAACCTTTGGGGAAGTAAGTGCGGGCAATTTCTTTTAACGGTAAGAAGCCATGTCTATCGGCGCCGTAATCAACGAATGCAGCTTCTAGGCTGGGCTCAACTCGGGTGATTTTACCCTTATAAATATTGGATTTTTTTTGTTCGTGACCAGGACTTTCGATGTCTAGATCATACAGACGTTGTCCGTCTACAAGCGCTACTCGAAGCTCTTCAAGTTGCGTTGCGTTAATTAGCATTCTTTTCATATAGTGTGACTCATACGTTTATGGGTACGAAATCACAACACTGGTTCGCCGAATACGGCCCGTTCCGTTGCTAAAATTGGCTGTCGGCACCGTATCTATTGATGGTGCGCGCTGCAAGGACAGCTAATCTAATGCGAATTGTAAATAATGTTCTTTTATCTTTAACGCGATTTCATTGGAAGCTCGCGAGGCTACCCGTAGTTGGTCTGCTTTGGTTGATTTCATCTCGTGCGCTCAGATTGCATTAAGCTTGTCTGGTGGCGCTACTTCTGCGAATACCAACCCCTAAATAACACTCTTTGAGTTTGTTTATTTAGTGCGAATTCTCAACTACGCATAACAATAAATTTCTAAATTGCCGAAACAGGCGTTCACTGCGTATCAGTGTTGTGTTTTCCGAGAAAAATTCATCGAGAAAAACATAAAAGGCAGATTGTTAAAAATCTGACTCCGCATTGTCGCATTATACGATCGAGCTGACAAGTAACAAATAGTGTTTGAAATGTGGGTTTGCGCTGTTACCGGGTAACTTGGCCATGATATACTTATAAAATATTTATTCTGAGATTCAATCAATTAAAGGCTTTTCTTCACGCATGAGTGAGATTCAACATCAAGTTCGCTTCCATACCATAGGGCCCGATGAAGGCGGCCAGCGCATCGATAATTTTTTGCTTGCCCAATTGAAAGGGGTTCCTAAGAGCATGATTTATCGAATTGTTCGCAAAGGCGAGGTACGGGTTAATAAAAAGCGAATAAAGCCTGATTACAAGTTACAAGAGGGTGATGAAATTCGAATTCCGCCAGTGCGTGTAAATGAGAAGCCAGATTTACCCAACCCTAACCTTGATAAAATATCTCAATTAGAGAACTGTATTGTTTTTGAAGACGATTATATGGTCGTTGTAAATAAGCCGGCAGGCATGGCAGTGCATGGTGGTTCTGGATTGCAATACGGATTAATCGAAGGATTACGTGCATTGCGGCCAACCGCGAAGTTTTTAGAATTGGTACATCGTTTAGATCGCGATACATCTGGCTTATTAATGGTTGCAAAGAAACGTTCAGCTTTGCGAGCTCTGCACGAGCAACTTCGTGAAAAAGATATGGATAAAACCTATATCGCATTAGTGTTTGGAAGTTGGCCAGGTAAGATAAAAAAAGTAGATGCACCTCTTTTAAAGAACACATTACAATCGGGTGAGCGCGTAGTGCGTGTTGACGAGGCTGGTAAGGCTTCACTGACGCGTTTTAAGGTTCGCGAACGTTATCCATTGAGTGAGATAAATACCACATTAGTTGAAGCTATGCCGGTAACCGGACGAACTCACCAAATTCGAGTGCATGCTCAGTGTGCAGGGCATCCAATTGCGCAAGATCAAAAATATGGCATGCGGGGCTTTGATGAACAACTTCGAAAAATCGGCTTGAATCGTTTATTTTTGCACGCTGAGCGATTATCCATCAAGCACCCACATAGCGGCGAGCCCATTCAGTTTTTCGCGCCATTAGAAAAGCAACTTAATGATGTCTTAATAGCATTAAGAAAAGGAACTGCTTAACTATGAACAATCAACAAATAGCTCACCGGTTTCCGTTAATTATCTTTGATTGGGATGGTACGTTGATGGATTCAGTGCCGCGTATTGTTTCTTGTATGCAAAAGATGGCGAAGGCCGCTAACCTGCCAGTACCTGCGGAATCCGCCGTTCGAGATATTATCGGTTTAAGCCTTTGGGTAGCATTAGAGCGTTTGTTTGATTGTCATGAGGAGGTTGAGCAGCAAAAACTAATTGCAATTTATCGCGAGCTATATGTTCATCAAGACGCGACCCCATCGCCGCTGTTTCCTGATGTTGTAGAGGTACTTACCGAGCTCACTCAAAGTGGATTACAACTCGGTGTTGCAACGGGTAAAGCGCGTCAAGGTTTGGAGCGTGCTTGGAAGGAAACGAATACTGGTAAATTCTTTCAAGTTTCCCGTTGTGCCGATGAAGCTAATTCAAAGCCTCACCCACAAATGCTTAATGAAATATTATTAGAAACTGGTTACGGGGCAGAGCAGGCAATAATGATTGGTGATTCGCGCTATGATTTACGTATGGCCAGCGCGGCAAAAATGCCCTCGTTGGGTGTATCTTGGGGTGTTCATGATAATGCTACCTTAAGTTTAGAATCACCCCTCGATGTACTTACTGATATTGCTGATTTACCTAGCTTGCTCAGGAAGTTCGAAGCCGTGTCGGCTGAGTAGATCGGTGAGCCTTATTAAAGGCAAGCCAATTAAACTATTTGGGTCATCGCCCTTCATTTTCAGAAACAAAGTGATACCCAATCCTTCACTTTTGAAGCTTCCAGCACAGTTCAAAGGCTGCTCAAGCTCAATATAGTGCCGTATCATTTTCTCGGTGAGAGTTCGAAAGTAAACAGAGTAGGGTTCAGTAATTGTGTGTATTTCACCCGATTCTGAATTAAGTACGCTTAAACCTGTATAGAAAGTAACGGTTCGCCTACTAAAATGTTTGAGCTGTGCAACCGCGGCTTCTACATCTTTTGGTTTACCAAAGATTTCACCGGTACAAACCGCTATTTGATCGGAACCTATAATAAGGTGTTTTGGGAATTTGTTTGCTAAAGCCCTAGCTTTGTTCTCCGCCAAACGTTGAACTAAGTGAATATGGGTTTCATCTTCCAAAGGCGTTTCATCTATATTTGGCGCTGCAGTAGTAAAGGGAATCCGTAATCGCTCTAAAAGTTCCTTACGATAAGGCGAGCTGGAGGCGAGTACAACCGACAAATGATCAACATTAGGTGTTTTTGGGACAGAATCAAATAAACCGACGTGTTCTTTAGTGTGCATAAGCAACCTCTGTGATAGAATACTTCTTTGGGTTATTTTGCCATGCTTTTCCAACAAGAAAGTAACTTTCGCTCTGTTTTTCATAGAAACAGGGGCTTAGGGGTGAAATTTCTTTGACTATCAACTTATCAACCATTATTATTCGCGCGCTATGCAAAAGGTTCTAATACCGCTTTCGGTTGACCCAGTACGAAATTCAGGAAAACAGTTATCTTTTGATGGGTACATTCCATCTAAAAATTTACCTCGTTTTAATGAAGTACTGGCATCACCATGTTCTGACATAGAGGTCACGCTATGGTTCGGAACAGATGAGCAAAAGATACATAATTTTCGTGGTCAGGCGAAAGCTAACGTTGAGCTAACTTGTCAGCGGTGTGGTGGCACCATGCCCTTCGATTTAGCAATAGAGTTTCAGTATGCACCGGTAACTAAGCGGCAAACTGCCGAAGATATGCCGGAGCATTACGAAGCAGCTGAACTTAATGAGCTAGGGGAAGTACTGCTCCATCCCTTAGTTGAAGATGAGCTGCTACTCGCATTGCCTATAGTGGCAAAGCATACTGAGCAGGACTGTGCGATCAAGAGCGATACAATGAGCTACGGTGAGTTACCTGCGGAAGCAGAGAAGCCAAACCCATTCGCTGTATTGCAAAAGCTTAAGAAATAATCGATTCAGGAGATCAGTCAAATGGCTGTACAAAAAAACCGTAAAACTCGTTCTGCACGCGGCATGCGTCGTTCACACGATTCATTAACTGGTGTTGAATTGTCTGTTGATCAGACAAGCGGCGAAACTCATCGTCGTCACCATGTAACCGCTGATGGTTACTACAAAGGTAAGAAAGTCATCGCTTAAGGCGTATGGCAAAAATTACTTTAGTAATCGATGCGATGGGTGGTGACCGCGGTCCCTCTATCGCTATTGCAGCGCTCATTAGAGCGCTGCAATCGTTTCCAGAAACTGATTTTATAGTTACTGGAGACGAACCTCGTTTAAAAGCTTTACTCGCCCGAGAAAGTAAAGGTACCGCAGCCGATATATCGCGTGTACGTATTCAACATACCTCCCAAATAGTGCACATGGACGATAAGCCTGGTCAATGTATTCGCCAAAAAACGGATTCATCGATGCGCGCTGCTATCGATCTTGTTGCTGATGGTAGTGCTCAGGGTTGCGTAAGCGCTGGAAATACGGGTGCTTTAATGGCCATGGCGTATATGTATTTAAAAACATTGCCAGGTATTATTCGGCCAGCATTAATCACTCCTGTTCCTAATCAGCATGGCAAGCAGGGATTCCTCCTAGATATTGGTGCGAATCCGGTGTGTGATGCAGAAACTTTATTTCAATTCGGTGTGATGGGTTCAGTATTAGCACGAGAGCTCAACGGTATTGAAAACCCAAAAGTTGCCTTATTGAACATGGGTACTGAAGAGATTAAAGGCCCCGATGTTGTAAAACAGGCGGGCGTTTTATTAAAACAATCAAACTTCGTTAATTACACCGGTTTTGTGGAAGGGTCTGAACTTTTCACTGGCGAGGCCGATGTTATTGTTTGCGATGGTTTTACCGGTAATATTGCGCTCAAAAGCTGTGAAGGCATGGCAAAAATGGTTTACGAGCACTTTCAGCGTAATCTAAAAACCCATTGGTTTAGCCGCAGCCTTGCTTGGTTGTTATATAAGCGGCAGAAAAAATCGTGGGCATGGCTCAACCCCGACCAGTACAACGGTGCAAGTCTGGTAGGATTGCGCGGTGTGGTTGTGAAAAGCCATGGTAATGCATCTGCGAATGCGTTTTACAGCGCGATCGTACATGCGATTACGGAAACGCAATTGAACCTACCTGCGCGAATTCACAACCAAGTTGAACAAGTGCTTTCAGAACAGCACTAACATTCCGGTCCTCTTAGCACCGGAAGTTGCAATGAGGAGTGATATGTTCGAGCAACAACGCTACGCAAAGTTAGCTGGCACAGGCCATTTTCTTCCCGCCCAACGCCTTACCAACAAAGAACTCGAACAACGAGTAGATACCAATGATGCTTGGATTCGCGAGCGCACCGGCATTCAAGAACGCCGAATTGCCAGTGCGGATGAATCAGTTGTTACCATGGGAGCGGAAGCTGCTAAAAATGCGATTGCAGCTGCAGGGCTAAACGCTAGCGATATAGACCTCATCGTTATGGCCACTACCTCTGCCGATCGTGCTTTTCCAAGTGCAGCTTGCGAAGTGCAACATGCTCTTGGCGTAACGGATATTCCAGCTTTTGATGTGGCTGCCGCTTGCTCAGGTTTTATCTTTGCTCTATCGGTTGCGGAGAAATATATTATTAGCGGCGCTGCCAAACACGTTTTAGTCATTGGTAGCGATACACTATCCCGGATGTGTCGCCCGGATGATCGCAATACTATTGTTTTATTTGGCGATGGGGCTGGTGCAGCGGTATTATCGCTAGCCGACGAACCGGGCGTATTCTCGACGCATATCTTTAGTGCTGGTGAGTTTGCTTCGTTGTTGGGCGCCGATCATCCAAGTAGAGATGATACAGCCTTACAGCAAGAGGCATGGCTTTATATGAAAGGCCGTGAGGTATTTAAAGTAGCGGTAGAAAAATTAGCTGAACTTGTGGAGCAAACATTAGCGGCCAACAATATGGGCGCAAAAGATTTAGATTGGTTAATACCACACCAAGCCAACTATCGAATTATTCAAGCAACCGCGCGAAAATTGAAAATGCCCATGGAACAGGTTGTAATGACACTTGCGACAACCGGAAATACCTCGGCAGCTTCAGTACCTATCGCATTAGATGTTGCCATTCGTGATGGCCGAATACAGCGCGGACAAACATTATTGTTAGAAGCTTTTGGCGGCGGTTTCGCCTGGGGCTCAGCGTTAATTAAATACTAGTGTTTCATAAAAAAAGAAGAGGATTGTGATGAGTCGACAAGTGGCTTATATATTTCCAGGGCAGGGCTCGCAAACAGTTGGAATGTTGGCTGAGCTTGCTGAACACTACCCACAGGTAGAAGTAACTTTTGCAGAGGCGTCGGAAGTACTTGGATACGACCTTTGGAATGTTGTACAAAACGATAAAGATGGCAAACTTAACCAAACGGAAGTAACACAGCCTGCATTGCTTGCGGCCAGTGTTGCGGTTTATCGCTGTTTAAGTAATGGGCCGACACCTGCAATTATGGCGGGGCATAGTTTGGGCGAATACTCAGCGTTAGTTTGTGCAGGTGCACTCAATTTTGCTGACGCAATAGCATTAGTAGCACTGCGTGGAAAGGCCATGCAAGCAGCGGTTCCTGCCGGAACAGGCGCTATGGCTGCGGTGATAGGCTTAGAAGATGAAAAGGTAGTAGCTGCGTGTGCAGAAGCCGCTGAGGGTGATGTTGTTGCCGCGGTGAATTATAACTCACCTGGGCAAGTGGTTATTGCTGGTGAGAAAGCAGCTGTTGAAAGAGCAGGAGAGGCATGTAAGGCTGCGGGCGCTAAACGAGTTCTACCTTTACCGGTAAGTGTTCCTTCCCACTGCGCCCTTATGATTCCCGCAGCGAAAGAATTATCTGAGGCATTGGACGGTGTTGAAGTGCAACTGCCCCGTGTTCCAGTTCTGCATAACATAAGTGTAGCCGAGGCGAAATCGCCTGAGGAACTCCGCGAAGCTTTAGTTGCCCAACTGTACTCACCTGTACGCTGGACGGAAACAGTATTGGCCATGAAAGCACAAGGGATTACGCATCTGTATGAAATTGGGCCGGGCAAAGTGCTCACGGGTTTAACCAAACGAATTGATCGTGAGCTTGAAGGAGCCGCTATCAGTGGCAGTGCTGATGTAACCGAGCTTTGTGTTAGCCAGCAGTAAATGCTAGTAGTGAAGGCTATATAACAAGCTTTTAGGCGAAACATAAACTTAATATTTTTGCGTGGATACGTTTGCGCAATCTAAAATTATAATCAATAGGGAGAGCGGCATGTCGAGCTCATTATCAGGGCAAATTGCATTAGTTACTGGCGCCACGCGTGGCATTGGTAGAGCAATTGCAGAAAATTTAATAGCATCGGGTGCTACTGTAGTTGGTACAGCAACCAGTGAAAACGGTGCTGCAGCAATTAGTGAATACCTTGGCGAACACGGTACTGGTAAAGTACTTAATGTAACAGAAGCAGGCGCTATCGATGCTTTAGTGGCCGAAGTTCAAAAAGAATTCGGTAAAATCGATATCTTAGTAAATAATGCTGGTATCACCCGCGATAATCTTCTAATGCGCATGAAAGAAGATGAATGGGATCAAGTAATTGAAACTAATTTAACCGCTGTATTTAAAATTTCGAAAGCAGTTATGCGCGGAATGATGAAAAATCGTCATGGTCGTATTATTAATATTGGTTCCGTGGTGGGTACTACCGGTAACCCAGGGCAGGCAAACTACTGCGCTGCGAAGGCTGGTTTGATTGGTTTTAGTAAAGCATTAGCGAAAGAAATAGCTTCTCGTGGCGTTACTGTAAACTCGGTGGCTCCGGGTTTTATTGACACAGACATGACAAAAGCGTTAACTGACGAGCAACGGGAACGTATTTTTGATACTATCCCTGCTGGTCGGTTAGGGCAGCCTGAAGAGATTGCCGCTGCTGTGGGCTTTTTAGCCTCTGCCGGCGCTGCTTATATTACTGGTGAAACCATTCATGTGAATGGTGGCATGAGTATGGTTTAATAAGCCCTATCGGCAACAACGAGGTAAGACCTCCGCCATTTGGGCAAATTTTTACTTTCATCATGTAGGCGTATTGCTTACACTACACGCAAATTTATTCAAGATACCTTGATTTGAGGGTTACACATGAGCACTATCGAAGAACGCGTAAAGAAAATTGTTATTGAGCAACTAGGTGTTAAAGAAGAAGAAGTAAAGCCAGAAGCTTCTTTTGAAAACGACCTTGGTGCAGATTCATTAGACACAGTTGAATTGGTAATGGCTCTTGAAGAAGAGTTTGAAACTGAAATCCCTGACGAAGAAGCTGAAAAGATTCGTACCGTTCAGGCAGCTATCGATTATATCAATAAGCACTCTGCTTAATATAAATCGAAGTTTTTAGCATGAATAAAGAAAAGGCGGAATGAAAATTCCGCCTTTTTTGTATCTGCGATATGCTGACGTTTGATAGCTAAAGAAGTTGAAGGAGCCCGCATTTGATGCATACGTTAATGAACGGTGAAGCCACCGACCAAGTAGATATATTAGATCGTGGTTTAAATTACGGTGATGGCTGCTTTACAACAATAGCGGTTATCGACGAGCAATTACAGCTTTGGCAACGCCATTGGCAGCGGCTTAATGATACCTGCACTAAGCTTGGGATATTAGTGCCAGATGAAGCATTATTGTTAGCCGAATCGGAAGCGTTGATTACTGAGTTTGGCAAGGAACCGGCGGCTATTAAAATAGTAATAACACGCGGTTCTGGAGGGCGTGGGTATGCACCTCCGAAAGAGTGTGAAACGCGGCGTATTCTATCGATAAACGCTATTCCAGAGCACTATACAATGTGGCGCACGGACGGAATCCACATTGCTAATGCAAGTTTTCGTTTGGCTCTGCAACCAGAGTTGGCAGGATTAAAAACTTTAAATCGCTTGGAGCAAGTGCTTTTAAAACAACAACTAGGCAAGCTTCAGCAAGTAATGAATCCCGTTCCAGATGATCTTATCGTGTGTGATGCAAACGGATTCGTTTGTGAAGCTACAATGGGAAATATATTCTGGCGCGAAGGCAAGCAATGGCATACCCCTGAATTAACCGAAGCGGGCATAGCAGGTGTTGTTCGTGCAGAATTACTAGCCAACAACCCGAATATACGAATCGGCCACTACTTACCAGAAAAATTGGCAGAGGCCGACGAAATCTTTGTTTGTAACTCCTTGCTTGGTTTAGTTCCAGTAAGTAACATAAACGGTAGTGAACTGCCTGTTCGGGTTTATCCGGAATCATGGCTAACTCGTTTGTAAAACGGTGATTATTCTCTCAAGGACAGTATTAATACTATGAAAAAAACAATAATTTCTGTTCTTGCGGTATTGTTTTTATTGGCTGTAGTAGCGGTGATTGGTAGTTACGCAGGGGCTCATTGGTGGTACCACAAAGGCAGCACAGTAGCTGTAACGGCATATGCTGAGGAAGAGGTTTTATTTACTGTTCCTCGTGGAAGTAACCCTCGCCGAATTGCACAGGAGCTTGAGGCTCAGGGGTTGGTTCCGCATGCGAAATTGAATGAATTAACTTTCCGCTTTTTTCAACGGGGAGCAAGGGTTCAAGCCGGTGTTTATGCTATTCACAATGATGATACCGCGGCTCAAATTTGGGAACGAATCAGTGCGGGTAGGCAGCATTTGTTTTCCATCACTTTTGTCGAGGGTAGTGAGTTTAAACAGTGGCAACAGCAAATTTCAGAGCATGACTACATTACTGTCGAAAACCCCAAATTAACAGCAGAGCTTCTTGCTGAGCAACTCACAACTAGCGAGCACACTCACATTGAGGGCCTGTTATTTCCTGATACATATCGGTTTTATGCAGGCACTAGTGATACACAACTTTATCGGCAAGCTTATCTGCGTATGCAAAGTACAATTGCAGAAATATGGGAACTGCGCGACCGGAGTGTGCCAGTGGCTACACCATATGAAGCGTTAATATTAGCCTCGATCATTGAAAAGGAAACGGGTGCTGTGGCGGAACGGCCATTAGTTGCATCAGTGTTTGTAAATCGGTTACGCACTGGTATGCGGCTGCAATCCGATCCAACCATTATTTATGGTTTGGGTGATGCTTACCGCGGGGTTATTTATCGATCTGACATTCAACAAACAACCCCGTACAATACCTATCGAATTAATGGGTTACCACCCACACCAATTGCGATGCCTGGGCGCGCTGCAATTGCTGCAACATTAGAGCCGGTTGAGAGCGATTACTATTATTTTGTGAGCAAGAATGATGGTACTCATGTTTTTTCGCGAACCTTGGCCGAGCATAATCGCGCTGTACAGCGTTATCAGAGGAACTGATGAGCGGAAAGTTTATTGTTATTGAAGGTTTAGAAGGGGCAGGCAAAAGCACGGCGGTTGCCACGGTATCGGCATGGCTCGAGGCTCGAAACGCTGCCTTTATTCAGGTGCGCGAGCCCGGCGGTACACCATTCGCAGAAGCCCTAAGAGATATAGTTAAAGGCGATTGGGAAGAACAGGTAACGCCACAAGCGGAACTTCTATTAATGTACGCAGCGCGTGTACAGTTAGTAGAAAATGTAATTCGGCCTGCGCTATTGAAGGGTACTTGGGTTATTGGTGATCGCCATGATTTATCATCGAGGGCATACCAAGGGGGTGGCCGCGAAGTAGATGCTAAGATATTAGCGCAATTGAAACAGTTTACATTGCAAAATTTCACTCCAGATTTCACTTTGTATTTAGATATCAATCCTGAGGTTGGCTTATCTCGAGCATCCAGCCGTGGCGCGTTAGATCGATTTGAGCGCAGTAAAATCGATTTTTTTAAACGAACTCGAAATCGCTATTTAGAAATAGCCACGGAAGAAGAAAACATCAGCGTTATTAATGCTGAACAGGATTTAGTTAATGTTCAACAGGCAATTCTAGTGGCACTGGAGAACCGATGGCCAGCTTAACCTTTCCGTGGTTACGCCCTTTGTGGCAACAATTGATAAACGCCGCTCATGCAGGCCGTATGCCCCATGGTATGGGCTTTTCATATTCGCCTGATTTAGGCGTTGATACCATGCTTGAGCAACTAGCCGCGTTTTTGTTGTGCCAACAGCGGGAACAACGAAGCAGAGCTTGTGGTGAGTGTAAAAGCTGTAAACTATGGAAAGCTGGTACACATCCTGATTATTTGCGGGTGGAGCCTGAAATAGGAAAACAAATTGGCGTTGATGCGGTTCGACAAATAGCTCAACAAGTGCAGCAAACCTCAAGCCAGGGCGGCAATAAGGTGGTTCAAATCATTCATGCCGATCGAATGACATTGCAAGCAGCAAACGCGCTCTTAAAAACGCTTGAAGAGCCGCCAGAAAATACATTTATTCAATTAGCTGCGAGCCGCTATTCGCAATTGCTACCTACGATTCGCAGCCGTTTATTAGCCTATGCAACCCCAAAACCTAGCCAGCAA
This sequence comes from Idiomarina sp. A28L, assembly GCF_000218785.1. GTDB lineage: Bacteria > Pseudomonadota > Gammaproteobacteria > Enterobacterales > Alteromonadaceae > Aliidiomarina. The sequence continues at coordinate 311,904 of NZ_AFPO01000011.1, read as the reverse complement.
GAGATTAAACAATGGTTGCAAGAACATAGCCAACAAGCGATCACCGATACGGTTTTAATTGAATTAGCCACAACTAAGCCATTAAGCGTGTTAAGGCAGCTACAAAGCAATGAAGAACAACTCGCGTATCTGGGGCTTCTATGCAAAGGGCAGTTGGTGGTAGAAAAGGATTTAGAGAAAGTTCATCAAATGCTGGCAACTCTGTTAAGTGAAATACAATTCGCGCACCGACAAGCAATGATGGGCGAGATGCCACTGGTGGTCGCTACGAACATTAAACAACCCGCGCCTGTTCATTCATTAGCACGTGCACTTGCCAAAGGCTATCGGCGTGGAATTGTTTTGCGCAAGGCGTTACAGAATGCCGGGGTAAATCCGCAGATTCTGGTTGCCTCTTGGAGCACTGATCTTACCCGTTCGCTGCGTGCCTCAACTCTCAATTAGGAATAATTATGTTTGTAGATTCCCATTGTCATTTAGATAAATTGAAAAGCACAACTGAACTTGGAATTGATCAAGTATTAGCGAATGCGCGGGCAGCTCAGATTGAGCACATGCTGTGCATTGGTGTTGCGTTAGATGATTTTGCGCAAATGCAAAGCATTGTTGGGAAGCATGACGATGTTAGCTTCTCTTGCGGGGTTCACCCGTTATATGTGGCTAAACATGGCTTCTCCGAAAGTGAATTAGCTACTCTTTGTGCACGCAATGATGTGGTGGCAGTTGGCGAAACTGGCCTCGATTACTTTTATGATAAAGAACATATTACTACCCAACAGGAGAGTTTTGCGCGGCATATTGAAATTGCGAACGAAGTAAATAAACCACTTATTATTCATACCCGTGATGCCCGTGAAGATACTATCGCGATGCTCAGAGAGGGGCGCGCAGATAAATGCCGTGGTGTTATGCATTGTTTTACTGAAAGCTTAGAGATGGCAAAGAAAGCGCTAGATCTCGGTTTTTATATTTCAATTTCGGGCATTGTTACCTTTGCTAGTGCGCAAGAGCTACGTGATGTTGTTAAATACGTGCCCCTTGATCGAATGTTAATTGAAACTGATTCACCATGGCTTGCTCCTGTTCCTCATCGGGGGCAAGAAAACCAACCCGCATACGTTGCCCATGTAGCTGAGTGCGTAGCTAAGTTAAAAGAAGTTTCTGTGCAAGAAGTAGCGGAAGTTACTCGAAATAATTTCTACTCGCTATTTAATATTCAGCGCTCGATAGCAAGTTAAATTACCAAGAACAATTAGAGTTTATTACTAATTCAGAAAAAAAGATGGCTCGGAACTAAAGGGGGGAGTGTTCCGAGCCTTGGGAAAGGCCCGATGAAGGGCCCTGCGCTCAATAAAGTATAGAATTCGTAATATTCCCCTATGTGACAAAAGCTGTGATAAAGTAAAATAAAGGTTCATTTAGTTAGTTTAGACGTTGTTTACTATTTGTCCATTTTTGCACTTTGCTGCACGTTTCAACATCATGCTATAACTCCTATAGTGATATTTTCATTTATAGAAGCGTAAATATGACATGCTAATAAAAAACATATCAACGCGCCTAATGATATGGCTTACCGTTATACTTTCTTTAGTAATTATCTGCTTTCTATACGCGGTATCCTTTATGGAACCGCGTTTTATGATTTGGTTTTCAATTCTTATTATCGCAATCGCGCTTGGTGTGCTTTATTGGGTGGTTCGATGGGAATTTAAACCGCTTCGTAATGTATCAGTGCAAACACTTGAAATTCTGAGTGGCGACCGAGAACACCTAGATGTTCCAAGAAGAACAGAGGGCGCGGTGCTAGTGAGGCAATTTAATCGATTACTGGCAAGAAACAGAAAGCAGCAACGGGAATTATCAGACCGGCAAGCTTATCTTGATATTCTTTTAAATACTGCGCCATTAGGTTTATTCATGACCGATCAACGGGGAAATATCGAGTATATAAACCCGAAAATGCGGGAACTCACTGGCTACACATTACAAGAACTTAAAGAAGCTGGATTACGTGAGCGCATTGCAGAAAGCGATCGTGAAGGTACGTTAGTAAGCTGGCAAAATGCGATTTCTGAACGTTATGCCGCAGCGATTGATTTTCGCTTTATTACTAAATCAGCAGCGGAAAGCTGGCTACATTTGGAACTTGAGCCCGTTTATAGTAAATCGATTTTTATCGGTTTTGCGGGCTCGTTACGTGACGCAACTAATGAAGTAAAGCAACTGGAAGAGCTCAGAATTCAGGCAAATCGAGATACGTTAACGGGGCTGTTGAACAGGCGCGGTTATGATGCGGCAGTGCAGCGAACTATTACAGATGCACGTTTGTTTAATGAGAGTTTTCAATTGATGGTTGTAGACTTGGACGAGTTTAAGGCTGTAAATGACACCGCCGGCCATGAAGCTGGGGACGGCGTATTACAAAAAGTTGCTGAAATTATGCTTGAGCATACTCGTGAAACTGATTATTGCTGCCGTTTGGGTGGTGATGAATTTGTGGTTCTATTGCTCAACTGCCCAATAGAACGCGCTGAAAAAATTGCCCAAAATATTGCTTTTGATATCGCTAATATGCACAAAGATAAGAATATCGTACAAGTAACAGCAAGTGTTGGCGTTACCTCGTTACGCGAAGATGATGAAGATGAACAAGATATTTTGCGTAGAGCTGATAAAGCCGCATACAAGGCGAAACATGCAGGGCGTAACCAGATTGTTGTTGAACCATGAATTGAAAGGCCCTAGCGATTAATTATATTAATCGCTAGGCGTAAGTTCGCCTCGCAAATTCTGAGCAAGTTGTTTTTTTATCTCTTGAGTATCATCGCCTACGCTTAATAGGTAGTGAAGTTTAGTGAGCGCAGCTTCGATCGTCATATCTTGTCCGCTAATCACACCGATATCGGCTAACGCATTACCTGTTGCATAGCCAGCCATATTCACCGTACCTTTAAAACATTGCGTGCAATTAAGCACAATAATGTTGGCATCGATAGCTCGTTGTAAGGCATCAATAAGTGAACCGCCTTGTGGTGCATTGCCAACACCATAGCTCTGTAAGATTAACGCTTTAACAGGGTGTTTTACTAGATTATCAATAATACTAGCGCTCATTCCCGGATACAAAGTAACAACACCAATTTCCTGCGCCGTTACTTCAGCAACTTCTAAAACTTCAGGCTTAACTGGCTCAACAACACCAGCAAGAATTTCGATGTCGATACCCGCTTCGAGTAAAGCCGGAAAGTTCGGCGCGGCAAATGCATCGAAGCCATCGGCATCTGCCTTCGTAGAGCGGTTTCCGCGAAACAAGCGATTATTAAAAAACAAACTTACTTCATGAATGGGATAGTGTGCAGCTACATATAAAGCATTCAATAAATTCGTTTGGCCATCAGAGCGAAGTGCTGCTAACGGAATTTGTGAGCCGGTAACAATTACCGGCTTCCCCAAGTTTTTAAACATGAACGATAGCGCCGATGCCGTGTAGGCCATCGTATCGGTGCCATGTAAAATCACAAATCCATCATAATCATCGTAATTGCGTTGAATATCATCAGCAATGCGTTGCCAATCCGCAGGCGTCATATCCGATGAATCCATTAACGGTGAATATTCGCATAGTGTGAATTCGGGCATTTCTGGCCGGTAGAACTCAGGCATTCCTTGCAAGCTCTTCTCTAAAAAGCCTGGCGCAGGAATATATCCATGCGCCGATTTCATCATGCCGATAGTACCACCAGTATAGGCAATATAAATACGCTTTCTCTTTGCTACCATGTTTCTCTCAATACTATCTTTTAAAATCAATTACTTAACTTGGCATTCTAAACAACGCATATAAACGTGTTGTGGGTCGTTAAAATCGTTTACGGCCTGAACTTCGTTGATTGCACGTTGAATAGCTTTTTCAGTTAATGTGGGTGATTTAGTATAAAGCGATTGTGGTAAGAGTACACTTGCACCGTGAAATAATTGGGCTAGAAATGCATCAAATCCAGAAAGTTCAGGTGTTGGGAAAGTTACACGATACTCTTCAAGCCCTGCGAGCTCTGCAGCGATTGCAGTTGCATCATCTAATTCGCCGATGCGATCGATAAGGCCTAGCTCAAGGGCTTTCGAACCTGTCCATACACGGCCTTGAGCAACTTCATGAACCGCTTCGGTTGTCATCCCACGAGCATCAGCTACAAGCTCTAAGAAATCTTGATAAATGCGATCTACACCACCTTGCAAAGCGCGCTGTGCTGAATCACTCAATGGGCGAGTGATATCAATATATGGGAATTCGGTAGATGAAACACCATCGCTGTATACTCCGATTTCAGCAAGGCTTTCATCGATTGAAAAGAACATGCCGAAAACACCAATTGAGCCAGTAATTACTGAGCTTGGCGCTACGATTTGATCGGTACCTGCGGCAATCCAGTAACCACCTGAAGCTGCAACTGAGCTCATCGAAGAAACCACCGGTTTACCAGCCTCGCGCAAAAGTAGCAGTTCTTGGCGTATTTGCTCGGAAGCAAACGCGCTTCCACCAGGGCTATCAATACGAAGTACAACGGCTTTTACGTTGTCGTCTAAACGTATGTCACGCAGGCGATTTGAGAGTGTTACACCGCCAACTGTACCTGCCGGTTGGTTACCATCTAAAATGGTACCACTGGCAAATACAACACGAACTTCAGCTGAATCGTCTTTCTTATTCGCCGCGTCGCTGCGTTCAGAAGCAATAGCCTTGCGGTAATCGCGCCAGCCAATTGCGCGGAATGATTTTTTATCTTCGTCGTAACCACCAAGATCAATCAGTGCTTGGCGAATTTCTTCGCTGTGCGCAAGGTTATCAACTAAACCAGCATTTAATGCTAAGTTTGCTTGGCTGTTATCCGCTTGAGTAAACAAAGCTAAGAAATCGTCCATATCGCCGCTTAAAATCTCAGGCGCTACTTCGCGATGGCGAGTGATACCAGATAGGTATTCCGCCCACATAGCATCAACCCATTCTTGGTTCGCTTCTTTCGCTTCGGCCGACATACTATCGCGACTGTAAGGTTCCACTGCTGATTTAAACTCACCTACACGAAAGATGTAAGTTGTGACTTTTAATTTTTCCAATAGAGAGCTGAAGTAGGTAGGGTACATGTGGTAACCATCCACAGCTACTGAACCTTGTGGGTTCAAATATACGGTATCGGCTTGGCTTGCGATAAAATATTGAGATTGGCTGTAAAAGTTTCCATGGGCAATGATTGGTTTTCCCGCTGCTCTTACTTTTTCCAAGCGATCTGCAACCATTTGCAACTTGCTTAAGCCGCCGCCCCAAAAATTGCGCAAATCAAGCACTACGCCGCTGATACGATCATCTTCTGCAGCATCATCAATGATCGCTAAGAATGCATGCAAATCAGTTTCTGGAGTTGTACCAGAACCCGTAGCTTCATTGAAAAAGCGATCAGTTGCGGAAAGATAGGTTGCTTCCTCTACTAAAACGCCACTAGGGTTGAGCACTAGTAAGCCGCCTTCAGGAACGGTAGGAATATCTTCGCCTTGATTAAGAACGAGGAAAACTCCAATGAGTAGAATGAAAAATACTAAATTAACGATTACTCGGCGGATACCATTAATAAAGTTCCAGATAGGACGAAGTAGATTAGATAAAAATTTCATTTAGAAACCCTTGATGTTGCGCGCTGTTTTCGCGGCAATCCGGTATAATTCAGATATACGGCGATAAAACATGATTATTATATAAGTGGCTTTTCGCCATCAACATTAGTTTACCGTGCTCAGCTTTGAATGCGTAGCCAAACTTTGTAACAAAACACTACCAATGTTAATGTATTTTTATATTCATTCACGGATACCTCTATGAACGCCCTCGATTTATTATTAACACGTTCTTCAATGCCACGCGTAGTTGCTCCAGGGCCTTCAGCTCAACAACTAGCGCTACTGGAAGCCGCTGCATTGCGGGTGCCGGATCACATGAATCTAACGCCTTACACATGTATTGTTTTTCAAGATGCTGAACTACAGGGCCTGAGTGAAATATTTGCCGCTACGGCAAAATTAGAAGGCCTAACGGAGGCCGAACAAGGCAGGGCTCCCCAGCTGCCGTTGCGTGCTCCGTGTATTATCGTTGTTGCTACTCAGTATAGAGATGAACCTAAGGTTCCTCGGCAGGAACAGTATGCTAGTGCTGCCTGTGCAACGATGGCTATGCAACAAATGGCTTTTGCCCAAGGTTTAGGTGCTGTTTGGCGAACTGGTATCTATGCTGAATCAGAGCACATGAAAGCGGCTCTGAACATTGCTCCTAACGATGACATTATTGGCTTTCTATATATTGGCACACCAGCCGTACCCACACCGATTAAGCCGAGTAAGCAAAAAACGTTATTCCAGCCTGCAAAAACACAATTAAAATGAATAATTAATCATATTAATCGCATAATAATATTGATTTAAACTTCTATTTTTATTACGATGAGCGCTATTCGGTGAGCTATCCAATAGTGCTTTATCTCTATTTGCTCACTACCGTATCTAAATAGTGAGTGTTGTAGCAGTGATAGAACCTTTTCATACTTCCAGTTCTGATAGTAAAAGCCCTTTAGAAACGGCAGAAGGCAATAGTGCTTGTAACACTGCCAGAGAAAAAGGCTTGCAGGTGGCGGTTTTTGGAGCCAGTGGTTATAGTGGCTGTGAGTTGCTTGCTCTTTTGAATAAAAATGCATATTTCGATATTCGATTTGCCTTTTCCTCTGAACGCAGCGCCAGCCAACTTTGGTCGAGTTTAGCGCCGGAGCTAGCTGGAACCTCGGAATTAATGATTCACCCTTGGAACGATTCCTACTTTGAAGAAGTAGCTTCTTGCTGTAGTGCGGTGTTCCTAGCTTTGCCTCATGAGGCAAGCGCGTATCTGGCGGCGAAATTTGTTTCTGAAGGAGTTGCCGTATTTGATCTCTCGGGTGCCTATCGTTTTGCCAGTGCAAGTGAATTTTCTGATACTTACAAATTTGCCCACCCACACCCAGAGCTATTAGCAAGTTCTCAATATATGCTAATGGAATGGTTACCTGTACAGGATGGTCACGCAGCCGCACCATTACTCTTTAGTATTCCTGGATGCTACCCAACTGCCGCAACGCTTGGTTTAAAACCCTTAACTGTTAACGGTTTACTTTTAGCAGAACACACGCCGGTAATTACTGCTGTTAGCGGCGTTTCGGGCGCTGGCCGGGGATTGAATGCCCATACTCAGTTTTGCGAGGTAAGTTTTCAAGCCTATGGCGTGCTAAATCACCGTCATACACCTGAGATCATTAATAATCTGCAACAAGATGTAGTGTTCACACCACAACTGGGTAACTACAAGCGCGGCATTGTGGCTACTTGCGTAGCGCAATTAAGCCCCAATGTGGCCGCAGATAGCGTGCACAAAGCGTTTAGTGATGCTTATGCAAATCAACCTTTTGTTCGTTTGGTTAGCTCACCACCCGCTGTAGATCATGTAGCTAATACTCCATTTTGCGATATCTATGTAAAAGTGGAAGGCCAGAAAGTAGTGGTAATCAGTGCGTTAGATAATTTACTAAAGGGAGCGGCAGGGCAAGCCATGCATGCCGCTAATCATATTTTTGGTTTGCCAATCACGGCTGGCTTTCAGGGTTTCTTTAGCAGAGCAAAACCTCATGTAATCAAAGTGGGCGGTGCGTTGTTAGAAAATGGAAATCTACTAGAACAAAATTTAGATAGCCCGTTAAATAAGCTGTTAATTGCTTTGAGAAGAAGCCAACAGCCTTTTGTATTAGTTCATGGCGGCGGTTCGGCAGTTGATTCCATGCTACACAAAGCCGGTTTAACCTCAAAGAAAGTAAATGGCCAACGGGTAAGTGCGCCTGAACATATGGATATTATTGTTGGTGCTTTGGCCGGTACTACCAACAAAAAGCTGGTGCAAGCCGCGCATCAGAACGGTTTTTCAGCTGTAGGCATTAGCTTGGCTGATGGCCCACTATGGGCCATGAACAAGAATGCCGAGTTGGGAATGGTAGGGCAACCGGCATTAAGCGGTTTCTCAGCTCCGGGAAAAGCGTTGCTCAATACGCTTCTAGAAAATGGGTTTACTCCTATTATTAGTTCAATCGGCCTTACCGTTGATAGCCAACTTTGCAACGTTAATGCTGATTACGCCGCGGCGGCCATTGCAATGGCCCTCGATGCCGATTTATTGCTGCTCAGTGATGTGCCGGCAATACTTGATGCACAACAGCAAGAAATTGGTGAAATTACCTTAACCGTTGCTAAAGAATTGGCCTCCGAAAACTTTGTGAAAGGCGGTATGAAAGTAAAGCTAGAAGCTGCCATTTTCACCTCGGAATTTTCCCGACGAACCACGGCGATTGCAGGCTGGGCTGATAGCGCAGCAGTAATCGCTCATCTGCAAGGGTTGCCTCAAGGCACCCGCATTGTTCTTGATTAATTAGCTACCTTGGTTTCATCCCAGATTTTGGGTTTTCACTGAGATAGCTCAACAAATCCCAAATATTCAGATTATAAAGAGAGCTTTTTATGCATTTACTATCCTTATTTGATGTAACCGCAGTGCAAATACGGCACATTCTTACGCTGGCTGGTTATATGAAAGCCCATCCGGTGAGTTTCCAACATTCGCTTAAGAATAAATCTATTGCCATGTTGTTTGAAAAACCAAGCTTACGCACTCGAGTAAGCTTTGAAGTGGGTATTCAGCAACTTGGCGCGCAACCTATTTACTTAGATGCGCAAATGGTTGAGCCCGGGCAGCGCGAGAGTGTTGAAGATATCGCTCGGAATCTTGCCTGCTGGACTCACGGTATTGTGGCGCGGGTGTTTAAACACGAAACCTTACATAAGCTCAAAGCTGCAGGTATTCCGGTAGTAAACGCACTTTGCGATATTCATCATCCATGCCAAACCTTGGCTGATTTACTTACCATACAAGAACGTTACCCAGTAGATATGAAAGTGGTAGATATTCTTTATGTTGGCGAGGGTAATAATGTTTGCCAAAGCTTGATGGTGGGTGCTGCGGCGCTAGATTTAAAACTTACAGTAATTTGCCCAGAAGGGTATGGGCCGCAAAAGGGTTTTTTGGATGAGCTCAATGCGCGTTACCCAGAGCACAGAATTCAGCTGGGAAATGATATTTCTAAAGTTGATCACGCCGATGTTATTTATACCGATACCTGGCTTTCAATGGGCGACAAGCGGGATTACGCAGAAACCTGCAAAATCTTTATGCCTTACCAAGTTAATAGAGCTTTGGTTAAACGTATGCAAGCCACAACCGTGATGCACTGTTTACCGGCACATCGCAACGATGAAATTACCGACGAGGTAATGGATAGCACCATTAGTGCGGTGTTGCAGCAAGCTGAAAACCGTTTATATGTACAAAAAGCAGCGTTACATCATTTATTTGAGGAGATATCCCAATGAGCCAAACCACCCCAAATGCCATCAATAAAGTAGTTCTTGCCTATTCTGGTGGTTTAGATACCTCGGCCATTATCCCTTGGCTGTTAGAAAACTATAACTGCGAGGTTATCGCTTTCGTAGCCGATGTTGGCCAAGGCGATGAAGAGCTTGTAGGCATTGAGAAAAAAGCTATTCAATCGGGTGCAACAGCCTGTTATGTGGTGGATTTAAAAGATAAATTCGTGAATGAATTAATTGCACCTGCTATGCAGGCGGGCTGCATTTATGAGGAACAATACTTACTCGGAACGGCATTGGCGCGGCCAGTAATTGCCGAAGCGCAAGTAAAGTTAGCACTTGAAGTGGGTGCTGATGCGGTATGCCATGGTTGTACCGGTAAAGGCAACGATCAAGTTCGGTTTGAAAGCACATTTGCAGCACTGGCACCGCAACTTACGGTTATTGCCCCTTGGCGTGAGTGGGAAATGCGTTCTCGGCAAGAATTGCTCAACTATCTAGCCGAAAGGAATATTAAAACCTCGGCATCAGCCACTAAAATTTATAGCCGTGATGCCAATCTATGGCATATATCTCATGAAGGTGGTGAGCTTGAGAACCCTTGGGAACAACCTACCGATGGGGTTTGGACACTTAGTAACTCACCGCAACAAGCACCCGATAAGCAAGAAATTGTAGAGCTTGAGTTTGCCGAAGGTGTATTAACCCATGTGAATGGTCTAGCGCATAGCCAAACGGAAGCACTTGTTAAACTCAATAGTATTGGTGCCGAGCATGGTGTTGGGCGTATCGATATTGTTGAGAACCGGTTAGTGGGTATGAAATCACGCGGGTGTTACGAAACGCCAGGGGGGATCATTTGGTATCAGGGCTTGCGTGGTATCGAAGAGCTTGTTCACGATCGGGCTTGCCAGCGCTTGCGCCATGATCTTGGCCAGCGTTTAAGCGACGTGCTTTATGATGGCCAATGGTTCACGCCAGTTCGCGAAGCATTACTCGCAGCTGTGCATTCTTTAGCTACAAAGCTAACTGGAACGGTCCGCATTGCGCTTTATAAAGGCAATGTAACCGTTATTGGCCGCAGATCACCATTAAGCTTGTATTCAGAAGCTTTTGCTACCTTTGAAGAAGATGAAGTGTATCAGCAAAAAGATGCCGCAGGGTTTATCCGCCTATTTAGTTTAGCGAGCCGAATTCGGGCGCTGAAACAAGGAGGTTTAGCATGAGTATGTGGGGAGGCCGCTTCGAAGAGGGCAGTGCAAAAGAATTTCGGGAGTTTAATGATTCATTGAAATTCGATTACGTACTTGCGCCATTTGATATTCAAGCGAGTAAAGCGTGGGTGAATGCGTTAACGCAACAACAATTGCTCACACATGATGAGCAGCAACAGTTGCAAGAAGGTTTAGATCAGCTGGCGTTAGATATTGAAGCGAACCCGAAGTTACCATTAAGCACTGAAGCGGAAGATATTCACAGTTGGGTAGAGCAGGCGCTGCAAGATCGTTTAGGCAGTGTAGCTAGAAAATTGCACACTGGAAGATCGCGAAACGATCTAGTGGCTACCGATTTGCGCTTGTGGGCGATCGCTAAATCGCATTCTGTGGGTGAGCAGATCGCGGCAACGATCGATGCACTGATCGTTTTCGCTGAACGTTATGAATACAGTGTGATGCCCGGTTATACCCATTTGCAACGGGCGCAGCCTGTGCTGGTTTCGCACTGGGCGTTGGCCTATGTAGAGATGCTGGAACGGGATTTGGATCGCTTGAAGCAAGCGCGGGATCGTTTATCAGTATCGCCACTTGGGTGCGGGGCGCTTGCGGGATCTGGAATTGCCATCGATAGATCATTTTTAGCGAAAGAATTAGGCTTTAATGATCTTTGCCGAAATAGCCTCGATGCTGTATCAGATCGTGATTTTGTTATCGAGCTTATGGCAATCGCGAGCATAAGCATGGTGCATTTATCTCGGCTTTCGGAAGATATTATATTTTATTGCTCTGGCGAGGCTGGTTTTTTCCTGCTTGGTGATGCTATCTCTAGCGGCTCTTCATTAATGCCGCAGAAGAAGAATCCTGATGTATTTGAGTTAATTCGGGGCAAAACTGGCCGTGTTAATGGCCATCTGCAAGCAATGATGATGACAGTTAAAGGCTTGCCCCTGGCATACAACAAGGATATGCAAGAGGATAAAGAAGGCTTTTTTGATGCTATGCAGCAGTGGCAACAGTGCCTTTCGATTATGGCTTACGCGTTACCACACTTAACTGTAGATGAAGCGCTAGCGGAGCAATCAGCAGAGCTTGGCTACAGCAACGCTACCGATTTGGCCGATTACCTTGTGGGTAAGGGGATTGCGTTTAGGGATGCGCATGAAATTTGCGGCAAATTAGTATTAACCGCATTACGCAAAAAGCTGCCGCTAGAGCAATTAAAGCTAGCTGAGCTACAAGCGGAAGCTGCGGAAATAGCGGAAGATGTTTATGCTGCATTAGCGCTACGCGCAGGAATGGACCGCAGATGCGCGCTAGGCGGCACAGCACCAAAGCAAGTACATAGTGCACTTCGCCGCGCACGGCAACGCTTACAAGCGCAACTAGCGTCGCTTACGCACATTCGCCAAGCTAAGTTGAGCGATGTTCCCAAAATAGCTGAACTTATTCGCTATTGGGCTGGTAAGGGCGAGCATTTACCGCGCCAAGAACAAGATATAATGCAAGCGATTCACCAGTTTGCCGTAGCCGAAATTGATGGCGAATTCGTGGGCTGTGGTGCACTTTATGTATATGGCACCGGTTTAGCTGAAATTCGTAGCCTTGGTTTAAAAGAAGGCTTACAAGGTAAAGGGTTGGGCGTTGAGATTGTACAATGTTTGCTTGATCAAGCTCGAAACTTAGGAATAGGGCGCGTAATAGCGTTAACGCGCGCGCCAGCGTTCTTTGCCAAAATAGGGTTTGAAATTGCTGACAAAAGCCGTTGGCCAGAAAAAGTTATGAAAGATTGTGAGTTTTGCCCGCGCAAGCATGCTTGTGATGAAACCGGTTTGGAAATACGCCTTTAAATAGTAATCAAAGACATATGAAAAACGCCGCAATTACCAAAGGTAGTGCGGCGTTTGAGTTTTTAATTTCTTTATTCAGTTTTGCTATTAAAATTCTGCGTTATTCGGGCTACGTGGGAACGGAATAACATCACGAATGTTTTGTACGCCAGTAACATAGGATACTAAGCGTTCAAAACCTAACCCAAAGCCTGCATGTGGAACCGTGCCATAACGGCGTAAATCACGATACCAGCTATATTCTTCTTTCGGTAAGCTCATTTCATCCAAACGCTTATCAAACATATCTAAACGCTCTTCACGGGCACTACCACCAATAATTTCGCCAATGCCTGGGGCCAATACATCCATAGCCGCTACCGTTTTGCCATCATCGTTCTGGCGCATGTAGAAGGCTTTGATATCACGCGGATAGTTTTTCAAAATAACCGGTGCACCTACGTGTTCTTCTGCTAAATAGCGCTCGTGCTCTGATTGTAAATCAGTACCCCAAGCCACTGGGTAGTTGAATTCTTTACCACAGTTTTGCAGGATCTCCACCGCATCGGTGTAATCCATGTGTACGAAATCGTTAGCGATCACGTGTTCTAACCGGCTGATAGCCTCTTTATCGATACGTTCAGCGAAAAATGCCATATCATCTGCGCGTTCTTCTAAAACCGCTTTAAATACATATTTGAGCAGATCTTCTGCAAGTTTCGCGATGTCTTCCAAATCAGCAAAAGCAACTTCTGGCTCAATCATCCAAAATTCCGCTAAATGGCGGCTAGTGTTTGAGTTTTCCGCACGGAAAGTAGGGCCAAAGGTATAAACGTTCGAAAGCGCACATGCATAAGTTTCTACGTTGAGTTGGCCTGATACGGTAAGAAACGCTTCTTTACCAAAGAAATCTTCTTTGTAATCAACCTTGCCTTGTTCGGTAAGCGGCAGGTTAGCCATATCTAAAGTGGATACTCGGAACAACTCACCGGCGCCTTCGGCGTCACTAGTTGTGATGATTGGCGTGCTAATCCAATAGAAGCTGCGCTCATGGAAAAACCGATGCACGGCTTGCGCCAAGCAGTGACGAACCCGAGTTACGGCACCTGAAATGTTAGTGCGTGGGCGTAAATGGGCAAATTCACGGAGATACTCCATGCTGTGGCGCTTTGGCGCCATAGGGTAGGTGTCTGGATCTTCAACCCAACCGATAACATCAACTGCTGTGGCTTGCAATTCAAATGCTTGGCCTTGGCCAGCTGATTCAGCCACGGTACCAGTAATAATTACTGAACATCCGGTAGTGAGCTTCACTACTTCGCTTTGATAATTATTTAGTTCATTTGGCGCAACGGCTTGCACAGCATCAAAGCACGAACCATCGTGTACATTGATGAAGGAAATGCCTGCTTTAGAATCGCGGCGGGTACGCACCCAACCTCGAACCGATACGGTTTCGCCAACAGCAAATTTGCCGCCTAGAACATCTTTAATTACAGCGATAGACATGAAACTAATTCTCCGAAACGATCGCACAAATGAATGAATTTTTATAAGCCGTTAATGTTACTTTCTTGCGCCTGCTAGCGCAATGCATTCAGTGCAGCTGAGCATTATTTATTAATATCCAACGAATACCCAACGAATGGCGTACGAACACGCAATATTGTCAAACTGGGTTTTGGCAATAAGTACAGATAGCTTTTGTGAGTTTCGCGAGTTGCAGGGGTTCAATGATATAAGGCGGCATAATGTATAAAAGCTTGCCAAACGGGCGAATCCAAACACCTGCGGCAACAAATTGTTTTTGCGCTGCGGCCACATTAATAGGTTTCTGCATTTCTATCACACCAATGGCACCAAACACGCGCACATCAGCTACATGCACACTTGTTCGGCATGGTTCAAGTTCCGCTTTGAGTTGCGCTGAAATTTCAGCTACCTGCTGATGCCAATCACCTTTAGCAATAATATCCAAACTTGCACAGGCTACTGCGCAAGCAAGAGGGTTGCCCATAAAGGTTGGGCCGTGCATTAAATTCCCGCCACCTGGCCCGCCGCCGATGGTATCAGCCACATGCCGAGTAGTTAATGTTGCTGCAAGGGTCATGTAACCGCCGGTGAGAGCTTTCCCTACGCACAGAATATCCGGGCAGATATCGGCGTGCTCGCAAGCAAACAACTTACCGGTGCGGCCAAATCCAGTGGCAATTTCATCCGCTATTAATAGCAAATCGTATTTATCACATAGCTTGCGGGCTTGTCGAAGGTATTCTGGGTGGTAGAAACGCATACCACCGGCTCCTTGTACAATGGGCTCGAGAATAAGTGCGGCAAGATTTTCATGCTGTTCGCTGATAATTTTAGCTAGCGCACTAATATCGGTTTCGAACCATTCTTCATCGGGCTTAATTTGCGGAGCTGGGGCGAATACATGCTGGGGTAACACTCCGGTGAATAGTTCATGCATACCATTAACGGGATCACACACCGACATAGCAGCAAACGTATCGCCGTGATAACCCTGACGAATGGTTACGAGCTTGTTTTTGTTGGTTTTACCGCGGCTCACTTGAAACTGCAGCGCCATTTTAATCGCCACTTCTACAGCAATAGAGCCTGAATCTGCCAAAAAAACCGCATCTAACGGTTCAGGAGTTAGCTTTACTAGGCGTTTGCATAACTCTATGGCCGGAGTATGGGTGATGCCACCGAACATAACATGTGCCATGGTATCAATCTGTCGGTGTGCAGCAGCATTTAACTCAGGGTGATTGTAGCCGTGAATGGTGCTCCACCAAGACGACATGCCATCAATAAGCTTCTCACCGGAGTGTAGGTTTAGATAAACACCGTCAGCACTTGCCACAGCGTAGGTTGGTAGCGGGCTGGTCAGAGAAGTATAGGGATGCCAGATATGGCGCTGGTCGAAAGCAAGGTCACTTGAATGCATAGTTTAATTTATAGCCAGTTGTAAAGGTGGTGGATTTCATTATATTGACAGTGTACTGATGAGCGCTATTCTAGTCGAGTTTTTCTAGCCTCAATTCGCGCGCGTTGCGCTTAGGTTCTGCCTAACTCAGTTAAAAAGAAACTTCGCAACGAAAGCCATCTTGATACAACGATTAGAGTTACTTATGAGCCAAACAAATTTCGAAACAACTTCTCAAGCGCCTGATTCAAATGCAAATAATGCCCCAAAACAGTGGCAACGTGCAGAAATTCAAGCACTATTTGATTTACCCCTGAATGATTTGCTGTTTCAAGCTCAAAGTATTCACCGCCAGCATTTCAATCCAAACGAAGTACAAGTAAGTACCTTACTTTCCATAAAAACTGGCGCTTGCCCAGAAGATTGCAAATATTGCCCACAAAGCGCTCGTTACGATACCGGCCTTGAAAAAGAGCAATTAATGGAAGTAGAGCGCGTGTTGCAACAGGCCGAGCGAGCCTTAGAAACTGGCGCTACGCGTTTTTGCATGGGGGCGGCTTGGCGCGATCCGAAAGCGCGGGATATGGCAAAGATTCAAGCTATGGTAAAAGGGGTACGGGCACTGGGCTTAGAAACCTGCATGACACTGGGTATGCTCTCTGATGAGCAAGCTTCAGCGCTGGCAGAAGCAGGCTTGGATTACTACAACCATAATCTGGATACTTCTCCTGAATACTACGGTGAAGTAATTACGACGCGCAGCTATCAGGACCGTTTGGATACTATTTCGAACGTACGTAAAGCAGGCATGAAAGTATGCTCTGGCGGCATCGTTGGTATGGGCGAGGAACAAAGCGATCGTATTGGTTTGTTGCAACAGCTGGCGAATATGCCACTGCCACCAGAATCGGTGCCGATTAATCAACTGGTAAAAGTTGCCGGCACGCCGTTTGAATCAATTGATGATATGGATTCGTTTGAATTTGTGCGTTGTATTGCCGTTGCACGTATTTTAATGCCTAAATCGCATGTACGCCTTTCTGCTGGCCGTGAAACCATGAATGATGAGTTGCAAGCCATGTGTTTTTTCGCCGGTGCAAACTCTATTTTTTACGGCGAGAAGCTCCTAACAACCGCAAACCCAGTTGCTGATGCTGATCAAAAGCTATTTGCTCGCCTTGGTTTAAAACCGGAGCAAAAGAAGGCACAAAAGCCGCTATATCACGATGCCGCGGCTGGCCAAAACACTGTGGTAGCCCCTTGTGGTGCTCGCATCAAAGCCGATGATAGCGAAATTAAAGAAACTGCATAACGTTTCAAAGTTCCTCGTTTCATTTCTTCTGTGAAGGGCTTTATGAAAGCTGATGAAAAAATTGGCGCAGCAAAAACAAGCGAGCAAGTTCGTGGTGTACTTGCTTCGCAGTTGCGCGCCCAAAGTGAAAAACAATTGCGGCGTAAATTGACGCCACAAACGCAAACACAGAATCGAAATTATAACTTTTCTAGCAATGATTATCTTGGTTTAAGCCAGCATTCAGAAGTAATAGCGGCCTATCAGAAAGGCCTTTTAAATTGGGGCGCGGGGGCTGGTGCAAGCCCGCTGGTTACAGGTTACACCGCAGCTCATAGTGAATTAGCCGAAGAACTTGCGGCGTGGTTCGGTGTTGATCGAGTGCTCCTGTTTAACAGCGGTTTTAGTGCTAATCAAGGCGTACTTCAGGTGTTGGTAAAGGCTGGTGTAGTACCGATCATCGATAAGCTCTGCCATGCCTCTATCTACGATGGCGTAAGCTGTGGGGGCGGGTTTAACCAGCGTATCGCGCGCTTCCAACATAATAATTATAACGATTTACGCGATAAACTTCCTAGAATCGCCAAAACAGCTTGTCCACTTGTAGTTTCTGAAGGTGTTTTTAGCATGGATGGAGATACAGCAGATATAGCTGAGCTTGTTCGCAGTAAAGGAAGTGGCCTGTTAATGCTTGATGATGCTCATGGCGTTGGGGTTACCGGAAAAGCTAGTAGGGGTGTTTTTGACCATTCAAAAGCGCGTGATATCGATATTGTTACCGGCACTTTTGGTAAAGCGTTCGGTGTGGCGGGTGCATTTGTAGCAACCGATCATCAAATTGCAGATAGCTTAGTGCAAGGCGCTCGTCATCTGATTTACAGCACCGCCTTTGCGCCTGCACAGGCGGAAGCTATTCGCGCCGGTTTACAACTGTTACAGCGCGATCAAACGCTACAATTAGCACTAAATCAGCGTATTCAATTATTTAAACAATGCGCCGCCGAATTAAAGCTTCGGTTTGCAGATTCGAGTACAGCAATACAGCCGCTACTTGTGGGCGATAACGCATTAGCATTGCGATTTAGCCAAGCTTTAGCAGAGCAAGGGTTTCAATGTATCGCCATACGCCCGCCAACCGTGCCGCAAGGCACAGCCCGTATTCGCTTCACGTTAAGTTTGCACCAATCGCCTAGCGCGATTCGCGCACTATTTTCTGCTATAGCAGATATTCTCGAAGCCGATCAGGAATTAGCCGATGCTTGCCGAATATAATAAAAGTGCGGTTGCTGATCGCTTTAGTAGATGTGCAGAACGCTACCAACAACATGCTGATCTACAGAGTGAAAGTGCTAATATTCTCGGCGCTCTACTGCGTGAACGTTTACTTTATAAACAAGGTGAACAGCAGAGCAAGCAAACACAAATAGCAAACTGCATACTTGATCTAGGTTGCGGGCCAGGAATCCAAGGCCCACGTTTACGAAGCTTTGCTGCGCAATACGTGGGTGTTGATATCGCTTCTGGTATGTTAGCGAAAGCGGTGCGCACCAATGCAGATAGCAATCTCTATATTCAAGCGGATATGGAAAACTTACCCTTTACTACAAATTCCTTTGATTTGGTGTATTCGAATTTAGCCGTGCAGTGGAGCAATAACCCACTGCAACTCCTACAGGAATTACAGAGAATAACTAAACCTGGTGGCGTTATTGCTTTTTCAACGGTATTGAACGATAGCCTACAGCCATTGGCTCGATTGCGAAGCGGCTTTTTAAATCGCACGGCAGTGAACGAACAACCAACGTTAAGAGATTGGTTAGCTTGGTGTAAGCTTGCTGGTTTTCAAAGCGTTATTAGCGAAGAGCGAACAGTTTCCGGGTGGTTTCAGAACGTAGCCTCATTATTAAGAAGTATCAGTGCGATAGGCGCGGATCATCAAGGAAACAAGCAAGCTCCGAAGCTTGGCGTAGCTGAATACACAGCCATTTGCAAAGGGTATGAACATTATAGAACCTCTCAAGGGCTACCACTAAATTATCAGTTAGGTTTTTTTGCTCTTGAAGTTAACGATGCAAGCTGTTGATTTAAAATTTATAATTTAATATTGATTGTGAGTTAATGTAATAATGAGAAAACTATTTATCACCGGAACTGATACCGATGTTGGCAAAACAGAAGTTGCTGTATTATTGCTGAAGGCTATGGCACAAGCAGGGTTTGATACTGCGGCGATGAAACCAATTGCTGCTGGTTGCGAGTGGCGAACAATCAACGAAAAGCAGAAATTTATAGATGTAGGGAGTATTGAGAATAATGGCTACTGGGCAAACGAGGATGCGCTCAAGCTGCAAGCGGCTGCCACGCTGCAATTACCTTACAATAAAGTAAACCCGTTTGCTTTTGAACCAGCTATCGCCCCGCATATAGCCGCAATGGCGAATAAGAACCCAGCAGAAACACCGCTCAAAGTATCTCAATTATTGAAGCACTGGCAGCATTTAGCCGCGCTTGAGGCCGATGTTTTGCTCACTGAAGGCGCTGGCGGTTGGCAATTGCCTCTAAATGCGCTCGAAGATATGCCAAGCTTTGTGCAAAGAGCAAATATGGATGTGATCGTGGTAGTGGGTATGCGCTTGGGTTGTTTAAATCACGCGCTGCTTACCATTGCTGCGATTAACGCGCTGGGCCTTAAGGTTGCTGGTTGGGTAGCTAACCAAGCTACTGCTCAGATCATGCCAATGTATAAAGAGAACTTGGCTACCTTACGCTCGCGCATTAGCGCACCACTATTGGCAGAAGTGCCATATTTTTCTGGCAACTCCATAGAACAGCAAGAGTGGCTGCAACAACAAAATTGGTTATCGTTACTAGAGCTTTAACAATACTGTGCACCACAGATATGGGCTAAAGAAAGGTAGAGCAATCTTTTCCAGCTGTTATGTTCAATACTCGCCCATCGCGAAATGCTACACCATTCAAAGTGCCGAGTAATTGCATTTTCGCACCTTGAACTTTAAGGGCCGTTCCTTCTCGAATGCCAATAGTAGTGGTTCCCGGGTTCAACACCATAAACTCGGCTAGCCGTTGCGCGCGTGTTTCACCATGAAAGCCGGGCGGGTGGGTATCAATATAATGCGGATTCAATTGAAAATTAACTGCGGCTAGCGCGTTAAATGAAGGCGGCTGCACAATTGGCATATCATTGGTGGTGCGAATGCTAAGCCCGGCAATATTCGAACCAGCGCTCCAACCAGCATAAGGTACGCCCGCCTTTATTTGCCGCTTCACTGAGTCTATGAGCCCTTTACGATAGAGTAAATCTAGTAGAACAAAGGTATTTCCGCCGCCAACTAAAATGCCCTCAGCGTTCTCGATCGCCGCTTTTGGGCAGGTAAATGTTTCTATTCCTCGAACTTTTACATCGGTATCGGCCAGTGCCTCGGCTACTCTATTACTATACGCAGTATGGCTCATGGTAACGCCCGCATAGGGAATGAACAGCACTTCTTTACCCCGAAAGTGCTCGCTCAGCCACTGTTTACCGTGATTTAGATACTCACTATTGCCAGCTTTCGAGCTACTCATCAATAACAAATTACGCATGGTGTCCTCTAAATATTAATTTCATTCGTACACTTTGAGATTCGTAAGCTAAACGGCGATTGGATTTGTGTTTGGGATCCGAGTTTTCGAGCGTTAGCTTAATCACCCTAAACAAAAATTACAAAGTTCATGTATGCAAAACAAATACCTTGAAAAAAATGATAGTTGCAACCATATCAAGGGCTATAGGAATTTAACAAGGAATCATAAATGAAGCGAATAATTCTATTTTTAGCAACGAATATCGCCGTACTCATTGTTTTGAGTATCGTGATGAATATTCTTATGGCGGTTTTTGGCGTTGATTTTGGTAGCTATACCGGATTATTAATCTTTGCTGCTATTTTTGGTTTTGGTGGTGCTTTTATTTCGCTTTTCATATCAAAATGGATGGCCAAGCGCTCTACCGGTGCAAAAGTTATTGAACAACCTCGCAATGATGCCGAGCGCTGGTTACTCGAAACAGTTCGCAAGCAGGCGCAGCAGGCTGGTATCGGTATGCCTGAGGTAGCTATTTATGATTCGCCCGAAGCAAACGCTTTCGCTACTGGTGCAAGTAAAAATAATTCCTTGGTAGCTGTTTCCACCGGCCTTTTAAGATCTATGAGTAAGGATGAAGTAGAGGCGGTACTTGCGCACGAGGTTAGCCATATTGCTAATGGCGATATGGTAACGTTAACCCTAATTCAAGGGGTAGTGAATACCTTTGTTATTTTTCTTGCACGGGTTATTGCCGGGTTAATTAACAGCGCGTTACGAGGAAATCAGCAAGGCGGTAGCCATCATGGTGGTGGCGGTTTTGCGTATTTTGGTTTGGTTATCTTATTTGAAATTTTATTCGGCGCGTTAGCAAGTTTAATAGTGTTTTATTTCTCCCGCCAGCGTGAGTATCGCGCTGATGCAGGCGCTGCGAGCTTAGTAGGGCCAAGTAAGATGATTGCGGCGTTACAGCGGCTTTCACAAGGCAAGGAATCGCAATTGGATGACAAAATGCTTGCGTTTGGTATCAAGGGAAAGCTTGCAAAAGGCGAGCTCATGATGACTCATCCACCTATTGAAAAACGCATTGCTGCGTTACGAAACCGGAGTTTTCAATGATTATTGATTTAGCTGAGGAAAGCAGCAGTTCGATTTATCATTTAATGACGCAAACGCTTATTCCCAGGCCGGTGGCTTGGGTACTTACCGAACATGTGCAAGAGAATTTGAACCTAGCGCCTTTTTCCTATTTCACAGCGGTTTCCAGCGAACCACCATTATTGATGTTTTCTGTAGGTAATAAAGCACCAGGAGAGGGCAAAGATACGAAGGTAAATATCGCTCACAATCCTTATTTTGTGGTGCATATTGCTCCTGCGAGTTTAGCTGAAGAAGTAACGGAATCATCAAAAAGCCTGCCTGCTACCGAATCAGAACTTGACCATTTACAGGTAACCATGGCGGAATTTGGTGATTTTCCGCTGCAGCGAGTGGCCGAGTGCCCAATAGCCTTCGGTTGTAAATTGCATGCATTACAAGATGTTCCTGGAGCCCCGCAAACCATGGTGTTTGGTGAAATTCTTCAGATTTTCATTAATGAAGAAGTAGCCAGCTACGAGAAAAAACTGAATTCTGCTGGTAAGGTGAGCTCAAGGCTTTTGGTAGATGCGTTGCAAGTGAATCCAATTGCTCGATTAGGAGCTGATCAATATGCTACTTTGGGGCGTATTTTAAATATTCCGAGACCAAAATAGAGCGAAATACGAGAAATGCTCAATTTGCCGTTGCAATAGATCGCCTCGGCGGATACATTCAAAGACATCCTGAATCAAGCAGTGTAAGGAATAATCATGCAATGGACCCCAGATAGCTGGCGCCAGTTTCCAATCAAACAACAGCCCACTTACGCCGATGCGGCAGCGCTCGCTGAGGTTGAATCGCAACTTAAACGTTATCCGCCGCTCGTGTTTGCTGAAGAGATTCGCCGCTTACAAAGCCATCTAGGTGATGTGTGTGAAGGTAATGGGTTTTTATTGCAGGGCGGAGATTGTGCAGAATCGTTCCGCGATTTCACGGCGCCAAAAATTCGCGATACGTTTAAAGTAATGCTGCAAATGGCTATTGTAATGACATTTGCAGGTGAAGTGCCGGTTGTGAAAGTAGGCCGAATGGCGGGCCAGTTTGCTAAGCCGCGTTCCGGCGATATGGAAACCATCGATGGTGTTTCATTGCCCAGTTATCGTGGTGATATCATTAATGGTTTAGATTTCACTGCTGCGGCTCGCGAGCCAGACCCTCAGCGTATGCTTACCGCTTATCACCATTCGGCAGCCACCTTGAATCTATTGCGCGCATTCGCTCAAGGCGGCTATGCAGATTTGCACAAAGTGCATAAGTGGAACATGGGCTTTATCAACGCCAACCCGATGAAAGAGAAGTACCAAGCAATTTCTGAGCGTATTCAAGAATCATTACGTTTTATGGAAGTTTTGGGCATTACTGCAGAAACGCACCCAACTATTCATGAAACCGAGCTTTTCACTTCGCACGAAGCGCTATTACTTCCGTATGAGGAAGCGTTAACGCGCACTGATAGCCTTACTGGTATGCCATATAATTGTTCCGCGCACATGGTTTGGATGGGTGAGCGCACTCGACAAATTGACCATGCGCACATAGAGTTTTTCCGGGGAATCAACAACCCAATCGGTGTGAAAGTAGGGCCAACGGCTACAGAAGATGAGCTTATGGCGCTGATTGATACATTGAATCCAAATAATGAAGCGGGCCGATTGACGTTAATTACGCGCATGGGCGCTGATAATCTCGCGAGTAATCTGCCAAAACTGATTCGCCGGGTACAGCAAGAAGGGCGGAAGGTGGTTTGGTCTAGCGACCCGATGCATGGCAATACAGTGAAAGCGAACAATGGCTACAAAACACGGGATTTCGCTGCGATAATCCGTGAAATTCGTCAGTTTTTTGCAATTCATCAGGCCGAGGGAAGTTATGCAGGCGGTATTCATCTGGAAATGACCGGTGAAAACGTAACCGAGTGTACTGGTGGTGCTTATAAAATTTCGCAAGATGATTTAGCAGAACGCTATCTTACACAGTGCGATCCGAGATTAAATGCCGATCAAGTACTTGAGTTGGCCTTTTTAGTGGCAGAATCACTGAGTAAAGCTCGCCAAGGCTAAATCATGTTGTTAAACAGTTATTCTTGATCAACAAGTGCGATACTTATAGTTACTTGAGCTGTAGCAAGGGCATTATTTTAGTTATAATCATTTGCATAACCACGCTCAGATATGAGCAACGCAAAATTTAATCTGAAATATTTACAAGGGTCGGAACGCGCAAGTGTTCTGGCCCTTCTCATAAAGGAGTTATCGAGTGAGCGCATCAACGAATTCCGCCGCACATCGTTTTTTTGAGGCCTTATGGGCTGATTATATCCAACGCACACCATCGGCTAGTAAAGTACATGAAGTACTTGGCGAAGGGCATGAAATCATCAACGACCACGTTGCCTTTCGTACTTTCAATATCGCGCCAGTTAATCTCGCGGCATTAACCGGCCACTTTGAAGCCATGGGTTACTTTGCTAATGGCGATTACGCCTTCGAACAAAAAAAGTTGCGCGCTAAGCATTTTGAACATAGCGATCCAACGTTACCAAAAATTTTTATTAGTGAGTTGCTCGTGGAAGAGTTTTCGCCAGCACTACAAAAAATCGTTCAGGATATGGTTGCGAGTATTAATGCCGCAGAGGTTACTAACCCTGAGTTTCTTTATTCAGGAACGCATTGGCAAGTATCACACCAGCAATACGAGCAGCTTTTAGAAGAGAGTGAATATGCCGCATGGATGAGTGCATTTGGCTTTTGTGCCAACCATTTCACTGTTAGTGTGAACGAATTACCAGGGTATAGCACCTTAGAAAGTGTGAACCAGAAATTAAAAGATTCAGGTTTTACCTTGAATGCTTCAGGCGGAGAGATAAAAGGTTCACCAGAAGTATTTCTCGAGCAATCATCAACGATGGCCGATCATATACCTGTGCAGTTTAGCGACGGCGAAGCGGTTATTCCAAGCTGTTTCTACGAGTTTGCTAAACGCTATGAGATTGCCGATGGTAAGCTATATACTGGGTTTGTTGCCGCATCGGCAGATAAGATATTTGAAAGTACGAACGCAAAAAAAGCCTGAAGAAAACATAAAAAACAGCTAATAACTCACCGACAAAAGCTCTGTTAACACAGAGCTTTTTTGTTTTTAGCGATGGTTATTAATAGCGATGGCGTTTTAGTTTTGCTGTGGTCATGATTTTTGCTGCTATTTCTTCTACAGAAGCATGGGTTGAATTTAAATAGGGAATCGCTTCTTGTCGAAATATACTTTCAATTTCATTGATTTCCAGCACACATTGTTCCATTGAGGAATAACGGCTATTGGCACGGCGAGCTTCGCGTATATTTTGTAAGCGCTCAGGGTCTATGGTTAGCCCGAACAATTTGTGACGATGCATCTTTAAATCATAGGGCAGCTCAATAGGCCCCATATCTTCTTCAGTGAGTGGGTAGTTAGCCGCTTTTATACCGTATTGAAGCGCGAGATAAATACAAGTAGGGGTTTTACCGGTTCGCGAAGCCCCAACAAGAATAATATCAGCTTCACCGTAGTTGCGGGTGCTTACGCCATCATCGTTTTCAAGCGTGTAATTGATAGCATCTATGCGGAAGTTATAATCTTGGTTTAGCCCATGGGTTCGGTTCGTTTTCGGTTGTGCCGCAACTCCGAGTTCGGCTTGCACTGGTTCCACGTAATGATCAAGGAAATCATAACTAACTCCATCACTATTAAGAATAATTCTCTTCAATGATGGATTTACAAAGGTATGAAATATCAGTGGCTTCTCATTGCTTTCAGCAAACGCGGCGTTGATTTCTTGTACCGCTTTTAAAGCTTTCTCATCATCATCTACAAACGGTAAAGTTTTATGTTCAAATTTAACTGGAAATAACGACAAAATCGCATGCCCAAAGGTTTCTGAAGTGAGGGCAGTTCCATCGGAAATGTAGAAAGCTGTACGCATATTGAATTAGCCTGAAATGAAAGTGATTCAAATGTTAACTTGTGAAGCCCTAGTGTGTAAAATACTCTTCAGTTAACACACCCAACAATTAACCCCGAAATTGTAAGGATAACCCCGTGCAAGAATACGTGCTTTGGTATCAAGATTTAGGAATGAACGATGTAAACCGGGTGGGTGGCAAAAATGCCTCACTTGGCGAGATGATTAGTAACTTAGCAGGTGCCGGAGTTACGGTTCCTGGAGGTTTTGCTACTACATCACATGCGTTCAATACTTTCCTCGAACAAAGCGGCGTTAATGCCCGCATTTACGATCTCCTTGATACTCTTGATATTGATGATGTGAAAGCACTCGCAAAAGCCGGGGAGCAAATTCGCAACTGGATTATTGAAACACCATTCACGCCTGAACTCGATGCCGCTATTCGTGAAAGCTACGCTACCTTAAGTGAAGGATATGCAGAGGCTAGTTTTGCTGTTCGCAGCTCTGCTACTGCCGAAGATATGCCAGATGCTTCATTTGCTGGGCAACAAGAAACCTTTTTGAATGTAAAAGGTATCGATGCAGTGATGGAGGCGATCAAACACGTATACGCATCTCTATTCAACGATAGAGCGATTTCATATCGGGTACACCAAGGCTACGATCACCGTGGTGTAGCGCTTTCTGCTGGTGTGCAGCGCATGGTTCGTAGTGATCTTGCTGCATCAGGGGTGTTATTTTCAATCGATACTGAATCAGGTTTCGATCAAGTAGTATTTATTACGTCTTCTTACGGTTTGGGTGAGATGGTGGTACAGGGTGCCGTTAATCCTGATGAATTCCACGTGCACAAACCCACGTTGGCCGCAGGCCGACCAGCGGTAATTCGCCGCACGATGGGAAGTAAAAAAATTGAAATGGTTTACTCGGATAGCCAAGAGCATGGTAAACAAGTAAGTATTCAAGATGTTGATAGTGAACGTCAAAAACAGTTCTCATTAACTGAAGCAGAAATTTTGGAATTGGCCAAACAGGCTGTAGTTATCGAGAAGCATTATGGCCGGCCGATGGATATTGAATGGGCGAAAGATGGCATTGATGGCAAGCTCTATATCGTACAAGCACGGCCAGAAACAGTGCGTTCGAATGAATCAGGCAATAGTATTGAGCGTTTCGCTCTGAAGGGCGAATCGGATATCATCATTACTGGTCGTGCAATAGGCCAGAAAATTGGTAGCGGTAAAGCACGTGTGTTGGATTCGATAGCCGATATGGACCAAGTGCAACCAGGTGATGTTCTGGTAACCGATATGACCGACCCAGATTGGGAGCCAATCATGAAACGGGCGGCGGCAATTGTAACCAACCGAGGTGGTAGAACCTGTCATGCCGCGATTATCGCTCGTGAGTTAGGGATTCCTGCGGTAGTAGGCTGTGGTGATGCAACCAAGCTTATCAGCGATGGTGCAGAAGTTACCGTATCATGCGCGGAAGGCGATACCGGAAATGTATACAATGGCATCTTAGATTTTGAAGTAACCCAATCAGAAGTGGGCAATATGCCCGCGTTGCCGCTAAAAATAATGCAAAACGTGGGTAATCCAGATCGTGCGTTTGATTTTGCACGCCTTCCACATGCGGGCGTTGGTTTAGCGCGGCTTGAGTTTATTATCAATCGGATGATCGGCGTTCATCCAAAAGCGCTTTTACACTACGAAGATCAGGCGCCAGAAATGCAGGCTCTGATTACAGATTTAATTTCTGGTTATGAAAGCCCACGCGAATTTTACATTCAACGCTTAGTTGAGGGTATTTCTACAATTGGCGCTTCATTCGCGCCAGAGCGCGTGATAGTGCGTTTGTCGGATTTTAAATCGAACGAATATGCTAATTTAATTGGTGGCCGCCAATACGAGCCCGTAGAAGAAAACCCAATGCTTGGTTTCCGTGGCGCCGCTCGTTACTTAGCGCCAGATTTCACCGAATGTTTTGCCCTTGAATGTGAGGCAATTAAACGGGTTCGAAACGATATGGGGCTCACTAACGTAGAAATTATGATCCCCTTCGTTCGTACTTTAGACGAAGGCCGGAAAGTGATTGAATTACTGGCTAAGCACGGCTTACGCCAAGGTGAGAACGGTTTACGAGTTATCATGATGTGTGAGTTACCATCAAATGCAGTACTCGCGGATAAGTTTCTTGATATATTCGATGGTTTCTCTATCGGCTCTAACGATCTCACCCAGTTAACCTTAGGTTTGGATCGTGATTCTGGATTAATTGCGCATTTGTTCGATGAGCGCAACGAAGCTGTTAAAGCTTTACTTTCGATGGCAATTCAAACGGCTAAGAAGCGCGGGAAATATGTGGGTATTTGTGGCCAGGGGCCATCAGACCATCCTGATTTTGCGCATTGGTTAGTTGAACAGGGAATTGATTCAGTGTCACTAAATCCAGATACGGTTTTAGATACTTGGTTATTCTTGGCTAAAGAATTAAACAAATAACATAACTTAGCCCTTTTGCGGAGGTCTTGTGCTGTGACCAACCGATTACCGGTTTTAAATGATTACGAACAGGTGCCTGAGGAAACTCAGGCATACCTTAGTGCGTTAGAACAAGCCGGGTATATCGGTGAGGTTGATTTCAGTTATTCAGGGCGAATGGTAGCTGCTACCGATAACAGTATTTACCAGCAGCTTCCGCAAGCTGTGCTTTACCCCAGAAGCCAAAATGATGTGCGCTGTATTTTTCGAACAGCGGCGCGCGCTCAATTTCAAGGCATTAAATTTTCGCCACGAGGTGGTGGTACCGGCACTAATGGTCAAGCACTTACCCCAGGCGTAGTCGTTGATTTAAGCCGACACCTAACTCGCGTATTAGAACTCAATGTAGAAGAAGGTTGGGTTCGGGTTGAATCTGGTATTGTTAAAGACCAACTCAATGCTGTTCTTGCACCTCACGGTTTTTTCTTTGCTCCAGATACTTCAACCAGTAATCGTTGCACCCTTGGCGGCATGATTGCTACCGATGCCTCAGGACAGGGTTCGTTGATTTACGGCAAAACTAGCGATCACGTGTTGGCATTAAGAAGTGTATTGGTAAGCGGCGATGAGCTTCGCACCGAACCAGTTAGTTTGGCTGAGGCTGAGCGAATAGCTAAAACTAATGATGTGATAGGGCATATCTATCAACAAGTTCTGCGCAGCTGTAAGGATATGCGCAGTGCTATTGAAGATAAGTTTCCACCATTAAATCGATTTTTAACTGGTTATGATTTGGCTCATGCCTACGATCCTGAGAATGAAACCATTGATGTTGGGCGCTTAATCGCTGGTGCTGAAGGCACATTAAGTATTGTTACTGAAGCTAAATTAAAAATTACGCCAACGCCAAATTTCAAAGTGTTAGTGAACGTAAAGTATCAGGATTTTGAGGATGCTCTTAGGCATGCACCGGAGTTAGTTAAAGCCCGCGCTACCTCGGTAGAAACCGTGGATAGCACAGTATTAGATTTAGCTCGGAACGATATCATTTGGCATCAAGTTAAAGATCTTCTCACCGATGTTCCGCCTTATCGAATGGGCGGCATTAATATTCTCGAATTTACTGGCATTGACCAAGCTGAGATAGGCAATAAACTGAAAGCACTATGCAATCAGCTTGCTGGCCTTGATCCGCAAACTACTGGTGTGATCGGTTATCAAATTTGCCGGGAAGAAAGCAGTATTCAAAAAATTTACGCGATGCGTAAGAAGGCTGTGGGCCTCTTAGGTGCAACGAAAGGCAATGCCAAGCCGGTAGCGTTTGTTGAAGATACAGCTGTTCCGCCTGAACGTTTAGCCGAATACATAATGGAATTTAGAGCGTTACTTGATTCCCACCAATTGAAGTACGGTATGTTTGGCCATGTTGATGCAGGTGTTCTGCATGTGCGGCCAGCTTTGGATATGCAGAACCCAGAAAGCTCGAAGATGGTTCGCACCATAAGTGATCAAGTGATGCGCCTCACGGCGCGCTATGGCGGCTTAATGTGGGGTGAACATGGAAAAGGCTATCGTTCAGAGTATGGGCCAGAATTCTTTGGCGAAGCGTTGTTTACCGAGCTACGTAAAATTAAAGCTGCGTTTGATCCGTTAAACCGTTTAAACCCAGGCAAAATCTGCACACCATGGCAAAGCAAAGAGCCATTGGTATCAGTAGATGCAAAAAAACGTGGGTGGTTTGATCGGCAAATACCGTTAACAAGCCAAGAGCAATTCCAAGGCGTAATGGATTGTAACGGAAACGGCCTATGCTTTAACTTTGATGTCACCAGCCCAATGTGCCCGTCGTATCGAGCAACAGGCGATCGGCGATATTCGCCAAAAGGGCGTGCTACTTTGTTGCGTGAATGGCTGCGCCGTTTAGCGGCAGTTGATTACAGCACCGTTACATCGACACTAGTAGAAAAAAGCGTTTTCGCTAATTTTCGGTTATCGAAAGCAGCGAATAGTGATGATTTTACCCAAGAAGTAAAGCAAGCACTCGATACTTGCCTTTCCTGTAAGGCGTGCTCGAGCCAGTGCCCGGTAAAAGTAGATATACCCAGCCAACGGGCAATATTTTACGCACATTACCACCAGAAATTTAAACGTCCTTTGAAAGATTATTTGGTGTTAAGCACCGAGCTGAACCTATTAAAGCTCGCACGCTTTCCTAGGGTGGGAAATTTCTTAGCAAGCAACCCACTAAGCAAAGTGCTGCAGAAGCATTGGATTGGTTACGTAGATACACCGAAATTTTCGGTACCAAGTTTGGCCAAACAAGTGGCTAAGCATAACTATATGAGTATCGCCGATGTACGAGTAAAGGCGGAATCGCTAGCTTTTGATGCTAATGATTATGTATTCGTGGTGCAAGATGCGTTCACAAGCGCTTTTGATGCGCATCTTGTAAATGATTTTATGCAGCTAGTTCGGCTAATGGGTAAAGAGCCGATTTTGCTGCCTTATATGGCAAATGCCAAGGCAGCACATGTAAAAGGCTTTTTAAATAGCTTTGAGCGCATAGCCACCAGCACTGCTGAGCGTTTGGCAGCGCTGCAGCAAGAGTTTGGAGTTCCTATGGTTGGCCTGGATGCGGCAACAGTGCTTTGTTTTCGCGATGAATTCCGCAAAGAAGGAATTCCAAACAGCGAAGATTTCACTGTTCTTCTAGCGCACGAATGGTTGCATAAGAATCGCAAAATGTTGGCAACATTAGTTGCGGAAAAGCAAGTTCCAGAGAACATGAAAACAGCTCAAGTTTTAGCGCATTGCACAGAGCAAACGGCGTTACCAAATACGGGTAAGGCTTGGCATGATATTTTTGCTGCTGCTGGGGTAAAAGCAGAAAGCCCTGCGGTAGGCTGTTGTGGAATGGCCGGTACATTTGGCCACGAGCTTGAAAACCAAGAAATAAGCCGAACCATATTTGATTTAAGTTGGCAAAAATTCTTTTCTAGTGAAGAACTTTCGAATAAAGAAAACACAGCGGAAGCTTCCCAGAAAGCCGTGCTCGCTACTGGTTTTTCTTGTCGGTGCCAAGCTGCGCGCTATACACCTGAAAAGCCGCGGCATCCGATACAACAGCTGTTAGCTTGGGTCGGTTAAATTACTAAAATGAATTAGATAGAAAAACAAAAAAGCGGCGTAGTGCTTAACACTGCGCCGCTTTTCTATGTAACTACTGTTGAACTAGGCAGTTTTCGAAGCTAATTTCTTAGCTAATATTTCTCGAGCCATTTCATCAGCGATTTCACCCGTAGGGCGATTTTCATCTTTTGCTCGGGTAAAGATTTTATCCAGCGTACCGTAAATGGCTTTAACACGTTTTGCGGTATCTTCTAGAGAAAAATTTGCAGCCTCAGAACATACGTGAATAACACCACCGGCATTTATTACGTAATCTGGGGCGTACAAAATGCCCATATCTTTTACAATTTTATCGTGAGCAGGCGTTGCTAGCTGGTTGTTTGCACTACCAGCGATTACTTTTGCTTTAATTAGCTTCAATGTGTCATCGTTAATCGTTGCGCCCAATGCACAAGGGGCATACACATCACAATCAACACTGTAAATGTCGTGAATACTTACCGCTTCAGCGCCAAGCTCTTTAACCGCGCGCTCAACAGCTTCTTCATTTACATCAGCTACGATAAGCTTGGCGCCTTCTTTGGCACAATATTCGGCAAAATCGTAACCTACAGCACCTAAACCTTGAATAGCAATCCGTACGCCTTTCAGATCTTCATTACCAAACGCGTGTTTTGCGGCTGCTTTCAAACCAAGATAAGTGCCTTCAGCAGTATGCGGTGATGGATCACCTGCTTTACTTGCCGTTCCTGCAACGAAAGATGTTTCGGTAGCAACGATATCAATATCAGCAGTGCGAATATTTACATCTTCTGCGGTAATGTACTTGCCGCCAAGAGAGTTCACGAAACGGCCGTAGGCTTTAAAGAATGCTTCGCTTTTATCTTTTTTCGCATCACCGATGATTACCGCTTTGCCGCCACCCAAAGGTAAGCCTGCAAGTGCGCTTTTATAGGTCATTCCGCGTGATAAACGCAAAACGTCGGTTAAGGCTTCTTCTGAACTTGCATAGTTCCACATGCGCGTGCCACCGAGGGCAGGGCCCATGGTAGTATCGTGTACCGCAATGATTGCTTTTAAGCCAGTTACTTTATCATGACAAAATACAACCTGTTCGTGACCGTCATATTCCGTGTGTTCGAATAGCGCCATTTCCGCTAACCTCATTGTTGTTGTCAAAGACACAAATTTGGTGCGTAAACTACCACTTTACGTAAACTGTTGCTAGTAATTGAAACTGAAAAAAACTGCGGGATTAAGAGTAAAGTATCAACTTGTCTTTACAGCGGGTAAATCTTGCTCGTGGTTGGGCCAGTGGCGGTTTCTAGTGCTTTTCAGTTTTGCTTTGGCCTGTTAATATATCGTTGATTTTATGCATTTGGTGATTACGCGCTTTACCGTTCTTCAATCAGTAAACCGCAACACCATACCAACATTGTTAGTAGCAAGAGTAGTGAGATAACCATGAGTGAAAAACAAATAGAAAGTAGCCCCGAACAGGCTGCATGGGTGCGCGAACAGTTTCAGAAAGCAAACGGTTATCTGGTTGAAAAGGGCATACTTACCGATCAAGTACTCGTAAAGGAAAGCCGTTACCTAATTCCACACATTTCTCTTTGGAAATTTACTGAGCGGGGCACAACCGAGAAGGTTTGGGCTGTTTGTGGCGTTTGCCCAACCGATCATGTTGATGCAGCTGTTGCGGGAAATGCTCGAGATGCGCTAAAGCACTTTTGTTTACGCTGGCAATTGCGAGCCGATACTATTCTAAACGATCCGAAAAGTGATGAAACCCAACAAAAATTTGCGCAATTATTAATTAGTCATGCTGAAGCATGTTATGAGTTGGTAGAGCAAGAAAGTTTTTGGCAAGATAAATAGTAAAAATGATGCTGTTCAGCAATAAAAATGCCTATAAGAAGGTATGAAGCGGCCCCAGTAGTTGCAGATCCAATTACTGGGGCCTTTTTTATGTCTAAACATCACCGAGTATTTGAGTTTGCTTGAACTGCTACTCTTCGTCATTGGCTAAAATGAACAAACCTTCATTCAACAGGCCACATAGCAAAGCACGCGCATTATCAGATTTTAGATAATCAACAATTGTTTGTGTTTCCGCAAAATCGGTCATATCGCAAAGCACACCAAAAAGAGCTTCCGCATCAGTATCAAGCGCATACCAATGCCCTTGCACAACCGCATAAAGTTGCCCTGCTAACGTTGTGGTAATCATTCTTACGCCCACAGCTTTCACAAGAATATCGAAGCGCTGGCAGCTGTAAATAAGAGCCGCTTCAGTATAGGGTTTTTCGGGCCATTCAGGTAATGGCGGACGCGGGTTTTTGGAAAATAATTCCGCACAAACTTTATGGAGTAGGGCTTCATCGTTTAGCGCCGCCACCATTAAATTTCGGCAATCCGCAACGATTTCTCGAGGCAAATGCCAAGGTTCTCTATCAGCTAACTCGGCTTGTGAATTATCTAACAATACTTCTACCCGATCACGAAAACGTTGTTGCAAGCCATCATGCTCTAATGCGTGATCGGCTAAAGCAGATATCAGCTCTGCTTGGCTCGGTGCTCGTAAGCCAACTGAATAATTAAGTGCTTCTTGAACAGTATCACCAGCATGTGGAAAGCCGGCTGGAATGTAAATCATATCGCCCGGCTCTAGCACTTCATTAATGATGGGGGCAAATTCCGCTACTTGTTTTAAATCTGGGTGCGGGCAATGAGTTTGGAAATCGCCTGAAGCACCCACTTGCCAGCGTCGCGAGCCCATACCCTGAACAATAAACACATCATACTGATCAAGGTGCGGCCCAACACCGCCGCCGGGAGTAGAATAACTGACCATTAGATCATCAATACGCCAATCGGGAAGAAACCGGAAGGCACGCAGTAGTTCTTGTGCTGGCGGGTAGTGTTCGTTCACGGCTTGAACGAGCAGGCTCCAATTACGCTCACCTAACTTGGTGAAATCGTTAATTGGCCCATGTTCCAAATCCCATTTCCCTGAATTGCAGCTTACCACTCGTGAATCTACCCCGGCTTCCATAGATAAACCAGCAAGTTCATCAGCGCTGATCGGATCTTGAAAATCGATGAACGCTTGACGAATAACGCATGGCTTTTTCTGCCAGTAATCACGCAAAAACACTACAGCATCGAATGCGTAGTGATTTAACACGAAATCACTTGGGCTATCCTGAAAAGGGTTAGTGGTCATTGTGTTCGCTACTCTATATCTAATTGAGGTTTTTTAATTGAGCCGGCAGCTCATCTACAAAGGTTTCAGCACGGCCAATATAGGTTGCTGGTGTTAACGCTTTTAATTCAGTTTTAACCTGCTCCGGCAATTCTAATTTATCAATGAAAGCAGCTAGATCCTGCTGGGTAACACGTTTGCCGCGGGTAAGTTCTTTCAATTTTTCGTAGGGCTTTTCAATAGCATAACGGCGCATCACCGTTTGCACAGGTTCAGCAAGTAATTCCCAGTTTGAATTGAGTTCGTTGCGTAAGTTCTCTTCGTTTACTTGCAACTTAGAAAGGCCTTTCAGGGTTGCTTGGTAAGCAATTACCGCATAGCCCAAACCAACACCAAGATTACGTAAAACTGTTGAATCGGTTAAATCACGCTGCCAACGAGATATTGGTAATTTTGCCGCTAGGTGACTAAGAATGGCATTACCAATACCTAAATTACCTTCTGAGTTTTCAAAATCAATCGGGTTTACTTTGTGCGGCATGGTTGAAGACCCAATTTCACCCGCAATAGTTTTTTGTTTGAAATGGTTGAATGCAATGTAACCCCAAAGATCACGATCGAAATCAATTAGAATCGTATTCAAGCGGCAAAGCGCATCGAACCATTCAGCAATATAATCATGCGGTTCAATTTGCGTAGTATAAGGGTTAAACGTAAGGCCAAGCGAGGTAACAAACTCTTCGGCTACTTGATGCCAGTTTACATCAGGATACGCCGATAAATGCGCATTGTAGTTTCCTACTGCACCATTGATCTTCCCCAGAAATTGCACTTGTTTTAACGCCGACATTTGCCGATCTAAACGCACTGCTACGTTAGCAAACTCTTTACCCATTGTTGTTGGTGTAGCCGGTTGGCCGTGGGTGCGCGCCATCATTGGAATACTCTTGTAATCAGCAGCATGTTTACTCACTTCTTGCAGTAACTGCTGGAGCAGGGGCCACACCACGTTATCGTTTGCCGCATTTAGCATTAGTGCGTGCGATAGGTTGTTAATATCTTCCGAGGTACAGGCGAAATGAATGAACTCGGTAACGGCTAGAAGCTCACTATTACCCGCAACTTTCTCTTTTAAAAAGTACTCTACTGCTTTTACATCATGATTCGTAGTACGTTCAATGTCTTTAACACGCTGAGCATCCGATTCAGAAAAATTGCTAACAATAGAATCTAATAAAGTATTGGCTTGCACGGAAAATTCCGGAACTTCGGAGATTTCAGCGATGCTTGCCAGCTTTTGCAACCAACGCACTTCTACTAGCACACGCTGATGAATTAAACCGAATTCACTTACGAACGGACGAAGATCAGCGGTTTTACTACCATAACGTCCATCAACTGGGCTAATGGCGGTTAGTGCAGAGAGTGAGAGGGCCATGCGGTTGCTCCGTAATTGTGTTTGAATTCACTAGCGAGTTATTTGGTTCTACTGTTTACTTGAGCATAAACCCTTAAGCTTAATCTTAAGAGTTTATGCGATAATTACATGCGTAATAGATCTTCAATTGCTCGCACTAGCTTGCTGCGCGAAAGAATAATATGCCGGCGCTTACCGCCCAGTTGCCGCCATAAAACCGCACTACGAATGCCGGCTAACAACATTGTGCGGATTTGATATTGCACAGCAGGTTGTTTCAAAAACTCTGGTTTGCCGCTAATTTGGATTCGCGGCCCGAGTGGGCTAATAACATCCATATATAGTTTGCCCAGATTTTCAACAATTAAACTATTCTCAAAATCAAAATCTTCACGTTGGCGTTTTATTTGTTTTAAATTGCTACCTAGCTTAGCCAGCGCAGCAGAATTCGTATTCAATTTTCGTTCCAGCGCTAACATACCCACCACATAACGAGTTTGCTCTACATCTTTCGCACCTTTGCCGTTCAACTGCCCAAGCAAAAGGCGGAGAGCGGGTTTAAGGCTTTCAAGATCACCGTAAACATCGAGAGTACTCGCAGGATCGAGGTTGAGTAAGCTACCGATCAATACTTCCGTGTGGTCATTGGGAATAATTTCGCCGCGGCGTGCTAGCTGCTGTGCACACACTGCTGCTAAACATAAGCCGCCAAACGCAAGCATACGCTCATGCCACTCGTTTAATTCAGTGCGTAGCGCTATAACGTTGCTCACAAAACCACCTCAAAATCAGTAATTCGTTGTTCAATGATACCGCCGCCAAGGCATATATCATTACTGTAGAATACAGCTGATTGCCCCGGCGTAACAGCGGCAACATCAGCATCAAAGAGCACCTCGATTTGCTGGCCATCGCCAATAGGCGAAACGCTGCAAGGAATATCTTCTTGCCGATAACGAGTTTTCACCACACATGAAAACGGTGCCGAAATTTCTTCCCGGTTAAGCCAATGTAATTGGCCGGCAATCAAGCCTTTCGAAAACATACGGGGATGATCTTTGCCTTGGGCAACAATTAAGGTGTTATTCGCTACATCTTTATCCACTACATACCAAGGTTCATCGCCAGCATTTGCAAGGCCACCTATGTGTAAACCTTTACGTTGACCTATAGTGTGGTACATCAACCCTTCGTGGGTACCAAGCTTTGAGCCTGTTACGCTCTCGATAGGGCCAGGCTGAGCAGGAAGATACTGCTGTAAGAAATCTTTGAATTTACGCTCGCCGATAAAGCAGATTCCGGTTGAATCTTTCTTTCCAGCCGTTACTAACCCTTGCTCTTCGGCAATCTTTCGAACATCTGGTTTTTCAATATCGCCAACGGGGAAAAGTGTTTGCGCAATGTGCTCGTAGCTAAGCGTATATAAGAAGTAACTTTGGTCTTTGTTATCATCTAACCCGCGTATGAGTTGCCATTTTATGCCGTCAAACCTACGCCGGCAATAGTGGCCAGTAGCAATGTAATCAGCACCTAGCGCTTCTGCCGCAAATTCAAGAAAGGCTTTAAATTTAATTTCTTTATTGCACATGATATCGGGATTAGGTGTGCGCCCAGCTCGATATTCTACGAGAAAGTGCTCAAATACGTTATCCCAATACTCGGCAGCAAAGTTTACCGTGTGCAATTCCATACCAAGAGTGGCGCATACTTGTTCAGCATCGGCTAAATCAGTAGCTGCAGAACAATATTCATCGGTATCATCTTCTTCCCAGTTCTTCATGAACAGCCCCTCAACCTGATATCCTTGCTGCTGCAAGATGTAAGCGGATACTGAAGAATCAACGCCACCTGACATGCCAACAATAACGCGATTTTTTGCATTTTCTTGTTTTTGCTCAGCGGTGATTTGCGCAAGGATGCGATCAGATACAGGAGTGCTCATGGATTAGGGATTTACCTTTGTGTAATAAATTCATTTATGGCGGCGAATTCTACCGTTTTTTGCGATATTTAGCCAGTTAAACTGGTACTTTCCGATACTTACCAGGTGCTAAATCGCTCAAGTTATAATCGCCAATCTGAAAGCGAATAAGGCGTAAAGTAGGATGGCCAACATGCGCTGTCATTCGCCGAACTTGGCGGTTTCGGCCTTCACAAATAGTGAGCTTTATCCAGGAATCTTGAATGTGTTTGCGCACGCGAACGGCTGGCGTTCGTGGCCACAACCAATTTGGTACACCTACCAATTCAACCTCAGCGGGCATGGTTTTGCCATCTTTCAACGCAACACCGTTGCGTAACGCATCGAGAGCGTTTTTATCTGGGATACCTTCAACCAGAACGTAATAAGTTTTTGCTAGTTTAAATTTTGGTGAAGAAATGCGCGCTTGTAGCTGGCCATCATCGGTAAGCAATAAGAGCCCTTCACTATCCTTATCTAAACGCCCAGCAGGATATATATTTGGAATATCAATGAATGCCGATAGGGTGGTATCGTTAGCTTCGCCAGTGAATTGGCAAAGCACATTCATGGGCTTGTTAAACGCCACTAAAGTAGGCACCGTGGGCGCGGGCCTAGAAGTTTGTCGGCTGAATTGTGGTTTTTGTTTCGCGACCATCGAAAGTGCTCAAATGAGAAGAGAGTAGAAATAGTAAAGAGAAACATTTGGTTGCACTCGTTTACTAGCTTTTTTGTACATAAAACGGATAATATCAAAAAATTCAATAGATGATTATAGGATTAAAAGCTTCATGGATAATAACAACGACGAGTTTCGCGGTAGTACCGAGAGTGCCGTTCAATCGAAAGTAAAAATAGACATCAACAAAGTATTACAGGAAGCTTACGAAACAACCAAACAAAAGCGAACGCCGATCGCTGGAGCCATTGTGTGGGCGGGGTTCATTTTGATAGTTGCAATGCTTTTAGTTTTTGCTTTAAGCAAAGCTCTGTCAATTGATACAGAAGGCCAAGCTTTCGAGGTTATTTCGTTAGCGGTTAATATCCTAATTTGGTCGCCTCTTATGGCCGGTATTCAAATAATGGCTCTGCGCAATGTGATTGGCGATATAGCTAATATTAATCAAGCCTTTGCCTTTTTAACTAAACCTTGGGCAATTATTACTACTGCTTTAATTATAACAGTGATTTCGCAAGCGCCTTTTCTAGTTGGCTTCGAACACTTCTTGGGCTTTATTTGGGTTTTCTTTTTTCAAATTATTTTCTCCTTGGCCATTATTATTACCGCAACAGGGCAAGCAACGCCATTAAATGCAGTTATGCTTTCGTTTAATTTGGTGCTAAAACGTTTTGTTAGCTTCTTAATTTTGAACATCGTGGTTTTCATTGTCAGTATGTTAATTGCTATTCCTGTAATCATTCTTGGCGTTTTGGCAAGTACGAATTCTCTTATCCTTGTTCTTGCCTTGTTCGCTGGTGCTGCAGCTATCTATCTAGTTTTAGCTTGGGTTGCGCCCACTTATTTCCATGCAATTGCTATTTTCTACCGCGATATTTTTGCGGTAAAGCCGGTGAGTTCAAGAGAAGAACGCGATATCAGCAATGATAGCGATAAGGGTGATAATCAGAGCTTTAATGCTTAATAGCTGAATTAAGGCAGGGCGAGAAATTCGAGCCAGAATGCCTTTGCAGCTGTAAAGTGTTATAATCGTGGCATTGAATTCATTAAAATATACAGAATGGGGCGCAACTAGCGCTCCTTGAGTTTTGTTTCTATTATACTAGTTAGCAAAATCATCTACTTACAATTGGTGAGTTATGCAAAATCGAAAGAAGCTATTAACCATTGGCGCAATTGCCTTAGTAGTAATAGTTGCGCTGATATTGTTGTTTTGGTCAGGCACAGATAAAGATAGCCTTGATACGGCAACTGGCACACAAGTTTCAACGAGCCTACCTACAGTTGTTCTGCCAAACCCGAGAAAGAATCACAACGTGCCAGATTTTAAGGCAATCTCAGATATACAAACTCGGAAAATAGAATTTTTTAGCTATTTACTACCTGCTATTAATGAGCAAAACGCGCATATACTGAAAAAAAGAGAACAAGTTACTAGATTGCAGAAAAAACACGAGTTAGGGGAGCCACTCAACGCTCGTGAACAACGTTGGCTTGATAACCTTGCAACCCATTACCGTGTGGAAGCTCGCACTGAAGCTGATAAGTTTGAAATCCTACTGCGCCGTGTTGATGTTATTCCCGATACGCTAGTTTTAATTCAAGCAGCAAACGAATCAGGTTGGGGCACATCGCGCTTCGCACTCGACGCCAGAAATTTTTTCGGACAATGGTGCTGGACAGAAGGTTGTGGCTTGGTTCCTGCCTCTCGGGGAGAAGGACAAAATCACGAAGTTCGTGAATTTAATAGCGCCACTGAATCGGTTCGTAGTTACATACGCAACTTGAATACTCATGATGCATATCAAGATCTCCGCCAGATTAGAGCTGAGTTACGGCGAGCAAATGCTCCGATAACCGCTCAACCGCTTACTCAAGGGTTAATGGCCTACTCAGAACGCGGAGAGGATTACATTGTTGAATTGAACCAAATGATTCGTGTAAACCTGCCAATTATTCAAGAGGTTAGAGGAGATGTTTTAGGTGCGCGAGGACAATCAAATCAAACCGCAACTTCGGTTACAAACTAGTAGAAAAAGCAACTAACAAATGAGAGCCCGCCCAGTTAAACAACTCGGCGGGCTTTTTTATAGGCTCAGTATATGTATATCAGACCGCGTTAGTGTTACTTGCTTATCTTGATCAAGCTCATCGTTAGCAAACTGAGCTGCAAAAGAGAACTGGCTTGGATTGCCGATTGTTGGCGGATCAAATGCCGTATCACCATCAATGTTGGCCACACCATCTGCTTCTAAGTTCTTGAAATCAAATAGTGCTGTATCTGCCAAATGGCTCGGCACCACGTTAGTTAAGGCTTTAAACATGCTCTCAATGCGGCCAGGATACTGCTTATCCCACGCTTTCAACATGTCCTTTATCATTTTCCGCTGTAGGTTCTCTTGCGAACCGCAGAGATTGCAGGGAATGATCGGATAATTCATTGAACCTGAGTACTGTTCGATATCTTTTTCACGTGCGTAAGCCAAAGGCCGAATAACAACGTGTTCACCATTATCACTTACCAACTTTGGGGGCATTGATTTAAGCGAACCACCGTGAAACATGTTTAGAAGTAAGGTTTCCAAGATATCATCGCGATGATGGCCTAAGGCTATCTTCGTGGCACCCAAAGATTTCGCAGTATTGTAGAGAATGCCTCTGCGCAACCGGGAGCACAGCGCGCAGGTAGTTTTCCCCTCTGGAATCTTATCTTTTACTATAGAGTAAGTATCTTCTTCGATAATTCGGAAATCTACATTTTGTGATGCTAGATATTCAGGCAGCACATGCTCTGGAAAGCCCGGCTGCTTTTGATCTAAATTCACTGCGATCAATTCAAATCGAATAGGCGCTACTTTTTGAAAATACTGCAAGGTTGAGAGTAGGGTATAACTATCTTTGCCACCAGAAAGGCACACCATAATGCGATCGCCATCGGCAATCATGCCAAAATCTTCGATCGCTTGCCCAGCCGCACGCCGAATACGCTTTTCTAGTTTATTAAAGCTATATTTTTGCTTTTTCTGCAAGGCTAGCGCCTCATTACCAGCAAGATTTGGTTGTGTATTTGAAGAATTTATACTCATACAAACTACCTAAACGTAAATTTTCGAATTTAATCGCTAAAAGCCGCTGCTATAGAGATATTTAAATAAAAAAGCCGCTCGAAATTTCGGGCGGCCAGTATACCGTTGTGCGTTAGTTACAACAATTGTTTTGGGTTAATCCTTCGCTAACGGAGATTGGAATCCTTCCGGTTTTATGGCCAGGAGATCGCAATCTAATTGCTCAATAACATGTTCGGCTGTGTTGCCGAGCAGGGCAGCAGTAATCCCTGTGCGCCCAATCGTTCCTAACACTACCAAAGCTGCATCAAGCTCGTGAGCTACTTTCGGAATTTCATTGTCTGGAAGGCCTTCGCGAAGATGTAAACCAGTGAAATCAACCTCAACTTTGCGAGCGATTTCGGCCAGTGCATCTTCATGGTGTTCACGAACGCTAGCTTGATACTGGTGAACATCAAACTCTGGTATTTCAACGGCTATAGCAGCTGGTGCACCGGGGTAGCAGTTAACTAAATGTAAATGTGAGTTGAGTTTTATGCTTATGAATCCCGCGGCTTTAATAATCTTTTCATTCAAAATTTGATGAACTTCACTATCACTACCAGCGTTCACGGCAGCTAACACCGACCCGTGCTGTGGCCATTCATGATCTTTCACTAAAAGCACAGGGCTTGGTGCTTTACGTAGCAAATGCCAATCGGTAGGGGTGAAAATTACGCTGTGCAACGTATCGTGCTTATGCGTGCCTTTTACAATTAAATCGCAATCAATTTCAATCGCTTTGCGAATAATGGCTTCGAATGGACGATGATGCCATTGCACACAAATTTCAATATTGTGTTTGGTAACATCAAAACCCTCTAGTAGTTCTTGTACCCACACTTTTCGATCTTCAATCAGGCTTTGCCGCATTTGTTCACGCTCTTCACCTGAAAGCATAGTTGTCATTTCATAAGCAAAATCGTAAATCGATAAAAATAAAGTAAGGCGTGCAGGCTGTAAACGAGCTAAATGCAAAGCCCGAGTAAGTGCTTTTTGTTCATCAAGTGCCGGATCTAGCACTACGAGAAGGTGCTTGAACATAGGCGTTCTCCATTCAATTAAATTTCAATTTAGCCTATTTCAGTGTAGCTCAAGCGCAATAAAATGCACTCGATTTATTCATTACCTAACTCAGTTGAAATTAGCGCTACATTACAAAGATTGGTTTGTTCTAATAATGTGATTAAACGACCATCAACCGCGATAAAGCCAGATTTCTGAAACTTGCCGAGTAACCGGCTAACGGTTTCAACGGTTAAACCAAGGTAATTACCGATTTCTGCGCGGGTCATAGTTAACCGAAACTCTTTTGAGGATAAACCGCGAGTTTGGAAACGAGTTGAGAGGTCGATAAGGAAAGTTGCAAGGCGTTGTTCAGCAGTTCGAGTATTGAGCAACGTAAGCATACGTTTATCAGTAGTTATCTCATCACTCATTAAGCGCATTATTTGTCGGCGTAATGCTGGAACGTGGCCGCTAAGCGTTTCTAAATGAGAGAACGGAATTTCACATACCATAGAGGTTTCCATAGCTTCTGCGTAGCCATGGTGTATGCCACTGCCAATGGCTTCAAACCCAACTAAATCACCGGGTAAATGAAACGCAGTAATTTGCATATCACCGTTGTTATCGAGAGTGTAAACCTTGATGCTGCCAGAACGCACCGCAAACAACGATTGTAATGGTTGGCCAGCACGAAACAGGGTATCGCCTCGTTGATAGGGGCGCTTCCGTTCAATCATGGAATCAAGTTCAGATAATGAATTCTCATCGAGGGTAAAAGGTAAACATAACTGGCTAATGCTGCAGTTCTGACAATTAATATGCTTATTCAAACTTGTGCTCCATGGCGAATTTAGTTCCTTCTAATACAGAACAATCACAATTGTTTTGCTGCAATCAGTAAAGTAGCTATACCGTAACCGATTAATAGCAAACCCGCAATCCAGCGGAAGCCAGTAGATTGTAATATGCCTGCTAATTTCTGGCTAAACACTCCAGTAAGAAACATTGCGGGGAAGGTGCCAAGCCCAAATATAAGCATAAAACCAGCACCACTTAACGGATCGCCAGAAAGTGCCGCCCATGTAAGGGCACTATAAACGAGGCCACAGGGAAGCCAACCCCACAACATGCCAGCTATAAACACATAACCTGAGGTTTTTTCCGCGGGTAACTTACGGGTGAGTGGCTGAATATAACGCCAAAGATAAGCGCCAGCCTTTTCTAACCAGAGTAAGGCACGATTCCATCGAAAAAGGTAAAAACCTAGCAGAATCATCATTACGCCGGCCAAAATGCGCAGGTAAACTAGGCCGTTAGCGTGAACCTTGCTGATTGAAAATAGCGCTGCTGCAACAATAAAACCGGCAATCGCATAGCTAAAAATACGGCCTAAGTTATACCAAAACAAACGCATTGGTGAGCGTTGATAACCCATAGCTGCGGCTAAGCCGCCGCACATTGCCAAGCAGTGGCCACTGCCGGCTAGGCCCATAAGTAGAGCAGCTAAAATATCAATGTTCATCTGGTTTATCAGTTTCTTTCTTGGCAGCTGGCTTTTCGTCGTCTTCGTCTAAGAGAATGTTATAACCTTGGCGTTCAAGATCATCAAACTGACCGGTTCGAACAGCCCAAAAGAAGATCACAATGGCAATAATTACCAAAATAATTGCTATAGGAACCATTAAATGAAGAATTTCCATTAAAACTCCTATTCAGCGTGCATTGCGCATTAGGCGCAGTGAGTTTGCCATCACAATGAGTGAACTCATCGACATACCCAGCATAGCCCATAAAGGGCCAACATGGCCGGTAACAGCGAGCGGGAGAATAACAAGGTTGTAACCAATCGCCCACGTAAAGTTTTGTCGAATAACATTCCGGGTCAACAAGGCGGTTTCATACAAACGCCGCAAACCAGCTAGTTTGCCAGTTAGAATCACCACATCGCTACTTGATTTTGCCAAATCTGAGCCGCTTGAAAAAGTAACCGAACCATCAGCTGCAGCAAGAACCGGGCCATCGTTTAAGCCATCGCCAACCATGAGCACAGGGCCTAATTTCTGCATTTCGATTACCGCCGCAAGCTTATCTTCGGGTTTGAGTTGAGCGCGTACATCGGTGATGCCTAAACTATCAGCAAGGGCTTGAGCACGAACCTGCGAATCACCGGTAAGCATAATGATATTAACCCCTCGAGCTTGATACCAATTTAGGGTTTCTTTTGCGTCATCGCGCACTTC
Organism: Idiomarina sp. A28L; assembly: GCF_000218785.1. Classification (GTDB taxonomy): domain Bacteria; phylum Pseudomonadota; class Gammaproteobacteria; order Enterobacterales; family Alteromonadaceae; genus Aliidiomarina. The sequence goes on along the minus strand of NZ_AFPO01000011.1, from coordinate 267,262 downwards.
ATCATCAACTTGCCACTCAGCTAAAACACCTTGTTTATTCGCTAGAAATACGTTCGCGGCTACCAATTTGCTAGTATATTCAGGGTGCCAGGCTTGAACAAAGCCAAGGCTACCAATTCGGTATTCATCACCATCACAAATACCAGCAATACCGGCCCCCGAAGTATTACGAATATCGCTAACATCATTCGCTTTGGCGAGGCGTTGGAAAGGGCGCGCTAGTGGATGCTCAGAATAACTTTCTAAGCCACTAGCTACTTTCATTAGCTCTAGCTTGGAATGATCAGCATCGTAATAGCTTTGAATAATACTAAATTTACCTTGGGTAAGCGTGCCTGTTTTATCAACACAGAGCGTGGCTATTTTAGGTAAGGCCTCGAGTAATGCAGATTGCTTCATTAAGATACCCGAGCGGTTCAAACGGCTGATAGCGCCACTCATTGCGGTAGGTGCCGCAAGTGATAAGGCGCAGGGGCAGGTCGCTACTAATACCGCTAAAGTTACCCAAAATGCTTTGCTTGGGTCAATGAAATACCAGCTAACCAAGGTTAACGTTGAAATAATTAATGTAGCCGCCACAAAATAGCGGCTAACAATATCGGCGAAACGCACGAATTTCGGCTTACCTTCCAGTGCACTATCTTGCAGAGCGATAATTCCGGCAAGCAGGGTATCTTGGCGCGTGGCTACAATTCGCAGGGATATCGGATGATCTTGGTTAATACTGCCCGCATACAAGGTTTCAAATTGCGCTTTGGCGACAGGCCGGCTTTCACCGGTTAATAATGATTCATCACACCAAGCCGTATTATCTAAAAGCTCACCATCCACTGGAATCGTATCACCAGGCCTTACTCGAATGGTATCGCCAGTTTCTAAATACTTTACCATTACCTGTTCCCAGCCACTGGCAGTTTGCCGTTCTGCGATAGCAGGAATTAGTTTCATGAGGTTAGCGGCGTTAGCCACGGCTTTATGGCGAGCCTGCATTTCCAAAAAGCGGCCGGCTAATAAGAAGAATGCGAACATGGTTACGCACTCATAATACACATCGCCAGTATCGGTAACTGTGGCGTAGAAACTTGCAATAAAGGCAACGGCCATTGCCAACGCAACCGGTACATCCATGTTTAATGTACGCGCTCGCAATGCACGGATGGCATTCGCAAAAAAGGGCTGGCAGCTATACACAATTACTGGCGCGGTAAACAATAATGAAACCCACCAAAAATAAAGCCGAGTTGTATCATCTATATCATCAAAATAGAGCCCAAAAGCAACCATCATAGTTTGCATCGAGGCAATTCCGGCAACACCTAAACGGCGAATATAACCACGGCGTTTCTTTTCGTAGCTTGCTTCTAAATCGGCTTGTTGAAAGGGAAGGGCTTTATAACCCACTTGGTGAATAGCCCTGAGCACTTGGCTTAAACGCGCCTTTTCTGCACTCCACGATACCTGAACACGTTCTGTAGATGAGTTTACAACTACTTTATGAACACCATCGAGGTGATGTAATTGTCGTTCAATTAACCATGCGCAAGCGGCGCATGTCATGCCTTCAATCGCTAGTGTTGCTGTTTGAATTTGCTCATTCGCGGAAACAAATTCGCGCTGAATATCGGGATCGTCATAACGAACAAGATCATCTTCAAGGTTAGCGAGCTCTTCTGGAATCAGTGGCAACTCGCCAGGCTTAGTTTCTCGATACTTATAGAAGTGAGTTAAACCCTGTTCAACAATAGTGCTAGCAACCGAGTGGCATCCATAACAACACATAGAGCGGCTGTGGCCAAGAACTTCAACATGAAGAGAAAAGCCTGCAGGCACAGGCTGTTGGCAATGATAACAATAGCTTTCATTTCTTTCTGCCGAGTCTCTTAGAGTTGTATCTAATGTTGAGTTTGCTTGGCTCACTTCTTAGGCCCTCATATACCGTAATTTTCAGGTAGCAGAGTGATAGTTTGAGCGGCTGGTAAATGTATATTTTGGCTTACTCGCCAAGCTTTATCAAAAGGCTCGATATCAACGCGCCAGTGGCCTTTGATTTCTCTTGGTAATTGCTGACGATATGTATCATCACCTGAACGCGGCATACGCAAACTAAAATCATAATTGTGAGTAGTAGGGTGGTAAAAAGTTACCAGTAAGGAGCTTTGATCGTCTGGTTCACCCGAGCGGAAGCGCAAGTTAAGATCAGTTCCACTGATATCCATGTAAAATGATAAATTGCGTGATTCAGCTTCAGCAACTCGTTTTAGTTCTAAGTTTATCGTACGGCCTTCACTGTAATAATCGTCGTTCACCATAGAAATTGGGTTTTTTACAATTAAAATGGCGGTCACGATACATGCCGTAATAACGGCAAATTTCATGAAAATAATGTACCAAACCCAACTAACCTTATACCAAGGAACAGTTTGCCCGTTTTTTAACTGCATTGTGTTACTCCAATTAACAAAAAGCCCCGTAGAACGGGGCTTCCTTGCCTAGTATATGATATCTATCAATCTTCAGCCGAAAGGCTAAGAACATATCCAGACAATATTTTTACTTTATCTTCGCCTAAGATTTCACCCCATGCTGGCATAACGCCATTGCGGCCATAACGAAGGGTTTCTTCAACAGCGCGCTGTGAACCGCCGTATAGCCATACGTTATTGGTTAAATCTGGCGAACCTAAAGCGATGTTACCTTTACCATCTTGACCGTGGCAAGCCGAGCAAACCGCAAATTGCTGTTCACCTGCACGTGCTAAATCACGGTCTACAGCACGGCCACTCAGGCTAAGTACATAGGCCGCAACTTCGGTAATTCCTTGCTCACCAAGCTGCTCTAAGAACGCTGGCATTTGTGCTCTACGGCCATCCATTAACGTGGTATACACATGGCTTGAGCTTCCGCCCCAGCTAAATATACCATCGGTTAAATTCGGGAAGCCAAGTGAGCCTCGTGCATCGGAACCATGGCATTGGGCACAGTTTTGTAAGAACAAACGCTGACCAATCCGTAAAGCATCACGATCTTCCGCAATCGCATCGATTTCCATTGATGCATATTGTTGGAAAATAGGACCATACACTTCATCTGCGCGGGCTAACTCGCGATCGTATTCGATGTTTAGCCCAGCTTCACGCGCATCGATAACCGCTTGCCGAGATTCTTCAATAGAAAGTACGTGCTGGTTTGAGCTTTGCCATCCTAATAGGCCTTTAAAATTACCTAAGCCTGGATACAAGATGAGGTACAAAAGACCCCACGCTAAACAAAGCCAGAAAAGCACTGTCCACCATGTTGGCAAAGGGTTGTTGAGCTCGATAATACCATCGAACTCATGGCCCATGCTTTCGCCTTCTTCAACATCAGTGAAGTTTTTCATGTTCCATCTAAGTATTATGGCAACGCCAACTAGGGTACCTAGGGTGAGAACGATAATCCACCAACTCCAGAAGCTACTCATCTTTGTTTGACTCCTGTTTCTTGCGCTCAGCTTTATCTTTATCTTCTTCGAAGATAGATTCAGCACGGCGGTCAAATTTTTCTTTATTCTTCGGCCAAAATGCCCACACAATCACCGCAATGATTACGCCAAACACTAAGGCTGTGTGAAACGCTTGAAATCCTGCACCCATAACTACCTCAGTGCCGTGCCCAAGGATTGCAGATAGGCAATTAATGCTTCCATCTCTGTTTTTCCTTGAACGGCTGCTTGTGCACCCTCAATATCTTCATCACTATAAGGCACACCTAAAGTTTGGAACGCGCGCATTTTACGAGCGGTAAGTTTTCCATCTAGGGTGTTTTCAGCTAGCCAAGGATATCCTGGCATATTCGATTCTGGTACTACTGCACGCGGGTTCATAAGATGAACATAGTGCCACTCATCGCTGTAGCGCTCTCCAACACGGGCCAAATCTGGGCCTGTGCGTTTTGAGCCCCACAAGAACGGATGTTCCCATACCGATTCACCGGCTACTGAATAGTGGCCATAACGTTCTGTTTCAGCCCGGAACGGACGAATCATTTGGCTATGGCAACCAACACAACCTTCGCGAATGTAGATATCTCTACCTTCCAACTGCAGAGCAGTGTAAGGCTTAAGATCACGAACTGGCTCTTGCACCTGTTTTTGAAACAGTAGTGGGGTGATCTCTACTAAGCCACCAATTGAAATTGCAATAATTGCGAATACTGCAAGCCAACCGACGTGCTTCTCAACTTTCTCATGTTTATTCTTACTCATGAATTAGCCTCCTTTACGCCGGTTCAGCAGCGGCCAAAGGCTCACCACTACGAAGTTTATTGGTACGAATAGTTTTCAAAACGTTGTAGCCCATGATTAACATACCAGCCACTACGAATAAGCCACCTACAAAGCGCACAAAATAGAACGGATATGACGCTTCTAAGCTTTCAACGAAACTATACGTTAACGTGCCATCGGAGTTTACTGCGCGCCACATAAGCCCCTGAGTTACACCAGAGATCCACATTGCTACGATATAAAGAACAACGCCGATAGTGTGTAACCAGAAATGGGTATTGATCAATTTCACGCTGTACATGCGTTCCCGATCGAACAAAATGGGAATTAGGTGATATATCGCACCAATAGAAATCATGGCTACCCAGCCGAGCGCACCAGAGTGCACATGACCAATCGTCCAATCGGTGTAATGCGAAAGTGCATTCACTGATTTGATTGCCATCATCGGCCCTTCAAACGTAGACATACCGTAGAAAGAAAGCGAAACAATTAAGAATCGTAAAATCGGGTCAGTACGCAGCTTATGCCAAGCGCCTGATAAGGTCATGATACCGTTAATCATGCCACCCCATGAAGGAACGAACAGAATAACCGACATCACCATACCAACTGATTGCGCCCAATCTGGTAGGGCGGTGTAGTGCAAGTGGTGCGGACCAGCCCAAATATAAATGGTGATCAACGTCCAAAAGTGCACAATCGACAAACGATATGAATAAACCGGGCGCTCTGCCTGCTTGGGTACAAAGTAATACATCATACCCAAGAAGCCAGCGGTAAGTAGGAAACCTACGGCATTATGGCCATACCACCACTGCATCATGGCATCTACAGCACCTGCATATATCGAATATGATTTGGTAAAGGAAACTGGAATCGCTAGATTGTTGCCGATGTGCAGCATGGCAACAGCGATTATAAAGGCACCATAGAACCAGTTAGCAACATAAATATGCGAAGTTCTGCGGATGGCCAGCGTACCGAAAAACACAATAATGAATGCTATCCAAACGATGGCAATCAAAATTGAAAGTGGCCATTCTAATTCAGCATATTCTTTACTGGTGGTAATACCCATTGGCAAAGTGATTACCGCACCGACTATAACTGCTTGCCAACCCCAAAACGTAAACGCAGCAAGCCGATCAGAAAACAATCGAACTTGACAGGTTTTTTGCACTACATAATAACCAGTAGCGAAAAGGGCGCTGGTGCCAAACGCGAATATCACTGCATTGGTGTGCAATGGGCGGAGACGAGAGTAGGTTAACCATGGAGTATCGAAGTTGAGCGCTGGCCACACAAGCTGGGCTGCAATCAAAACACCAACGGCCATCCCGATAATACCCCAAATAATGGTCATTACAGTAAACTGCTTAACCACCTTTAGGTTATAGTCGACAGGTTGATTTGAAGTTGTACTCATTATTTTAAAATCCGCTGTAGTTTACAGAACAGAGATTGAGATACTTACGCCACAAAATTCGCGGTTCAAGTAATCCCGAAACCTGGATAATTGTACGGCTTTTACATATGGAAATACAGTGTAAACGAGCCTTCAGAACATGACCGAGATCAAAGTATTTCCGGTTAGATAAACAATATTTTTTGGTTAATAATTTGGAGCCTTAGCAAATGTTATTAAAGAGCTTGCCAAATTGTAGCGTTTTCTCGCAAAACGGTTACAAAACCGCCGCGATTGTTGTAATTTTGCTTTTTCTTATTACTGGCTGTAATGATAAAAAAAATATTAATGCGGCCATTCAGCTGTGCGCATTGCATCAATTTGATGAGGATTTCAACACGCCTTCAACTATCGTTGATAGCAATTGTAGCTTTTCATCTTCACTTGGCGATGTTGAGCTGCGGAGCTCAGATCCGTTAATGCCAGTTGAACAACCCATATCAATGCATTTACGTACACCATCAGAAACGTTTATTGTAGGCAGTGAGATCACAGGCTTAAGTATGTATATGGGTAGAATTCCGGTTATTTGGGAATCAATTGGTAGGAATCTATGGCAGGCTGATATTCTTTTGGGTGCCTGTACAGACCCGAAAATGATCTGGCAGCTTGAAATAACGATAGCTCATGAGAATGAACCCAGAGGCACAGAGAAAGTGCATATTTCTTTTCAATCAACATGGTAGTTAATGATGAATAGTATCAGCTCACGAAAAAGCCCATTCGCAGCATTGGTTGTGTTCACAGCCATATTCTTAAGCGCTTGTTCACCTAGCGGCGGCAACGATTCGGGAACCTCTTATACAGAAGCTAAGAGCTCTGGAGCCGCCAGCCTTCGTGTTCTCTATGTTGAGGCTGATGGTTTTGCTTACCACGATGAAAATAATGAGCTTACCGGTGTTACGGTGGAAATTATGCGCGATTTCGTTCGTTGGTTTGAACGCTATCATGCGGTTAACGTTGAGCTAGAATTTGTTGCGGAAACAAATTGGCAAACATTCTATCAGCGTATTGTTTCTGCAGATGGTGGTGTGTTTGGCTTAGGCAACGTTACGATTACTGAAGCAAGGAAAGAGGAGCTACAATTTTCGCCAGCATATCTCAACAACGTTGCTGTACTGATTACCAATAACGAGGTTACCGAATTGGAAGGTTGGGATGATATTGCCCGCAACTTTGCCGATTTAAAGCCTATGGCATTTTCTGGCACGCTGCATGAAGTTCGAGTTACCGAACTGCGAGATCGCTTTCAACCATCACTTCCCATTGCCCAAGCTACGAGCAATCCAGAAATCATCAATGCTGTGGCTAGTGAGGGTTATTACAGCTATATTGATGCTTACAACTACTGGCGTGCAGTTGATAGTGGTATCTCTTTAATGCACCACGCTATTGCCGATGATTTCGGTGAAACGTTCGGTATTATCATGCCGCATAATAATGATTGGGCAACCATGCTTACAGCTTTTTTTGCGGCTGAAGGGGGTTACCGGAACTCGCAAGCCTATCGCGATATTATGGAAACCCATTTAGGTAAAGCGTTAACCGCTACCTTAGAAGCCGCGCGAACCAATAACTAAGCCATCTCAGTGAACAATTGTTAAGGGCTTGAAATCTTTGTTAACGAAATAGTTACACCGCAGTTATGCACTTTTGCTATTATGAATTTGATTTAGGCGCTTTTGGAGCTGTTATATATGTCATCGCTAAAGCAAGTTTCGATGTCAAAAGAAAGGGAATTACCAGCATTACCATTTATGTTAGTGCGTGCTGTGCCAACGATGATTCGCAGAAGAGGCTCGGTGAGCCCTAATAATCTTCATTTCACGTTTCAGGTAGATTCAATTGCTGGTGATCATCTAAAAAAATATAAACAAGCCTTCCCAGGCCTGAAAAGTGAAGTTCCCCTGACATATTTTTACTTGTTAGCGCAACGCGCTCATCTTGCAGCCATGCTTGACCCTGAGTTCCCGTGGCCAATTCTAGGCATGGTTCATGTTGCCAACGCAATGGCGTACCATAATCCGCCAAATATGAACCAAGGCTTTATTATCGAAGTTAACATAGAGATGCCCGAGCGAGCCGCTACAAGAAAACGGGTTCGGCCAATCTATAAAGTAGATTTCTTCCAAGATGGTGTTTTGGTAGCGGAATGCCTGAGCACTTACCAGGTCGGCGGGGGAGAACCACCCACCGCTGGGCGCCGCAGAGAAGCCCCCGCACCTGATCTGAAGGCTTTTAAAAGCCCCGGATTATGGCAATTAGGGAGTGATTTGGGCCGTACTTACGCACATTTGTCTGGCGACTATAACCCAATTCATTTGCATCCATGGCTTTCTCGCTGGTTTGGATTTGCTCGGCCTATTATCCATGGGATGTATTCAGTTGCGCATGCCCAATCAGATTTAGAGAGCGAGTTTGGGTTGCCAATCGTGGCTATGGATATTGCTTTTCGCCGGCCTCTGATATTGCCGGCCGATGCTGCGCTGCATTATCAACATGCAGAAATTAAAACAGAAACCATACAGCAGGGCACATTAATGGTTACTGATGCAATTGGGAAAAAAGTTTACCTTGATGGTGCCTATGCAAACTCTGAGTCATTTAACTTTAATTAATGATGGTGTGATTTAAAGTATTCTTTAATAAGCGCTATCAACATATAAAACAGAAGCTTACAGGAAACCATAATGAGTACTGCTGTTATTTGGATTATTATAGGTATTGTTCTTATTATCACCGAACTGCTTGCTACGAGCGTTTTAGCGGTGTTCTTAGGGATTGGCGCGATTGTAACCGGAGTGCTTTTAACTTTCGGAATCATTGAGAGCACTTCGGCACAATATATGGTGTTCGGCGTGGTAAGTTTAATTATGCTCTTTACCGCACGCGGTAAATTAAAGCAGTGGTTCAATGGCTACATTGCAAACAAAGATCAGCATGGCACCGTGTTCACCAAAGACCTAGGTGAAAGAGTAATAGTGCACAAAGATTTTAAGCAAGGTACCGGGCGCGTTGTTCTTAACGGTGTGCAGTGGGATGCGCAATCAGAAGACGATTTAAAGAAGGGGGATGTCGCTTACGTAATAAAAAACGAAGGCATTCACCTTACAGTTACCAAAAATGAACCTGTAAATATTACAGAAAGTAATTAACACTGAGGAATATTAGAATGGAAGAAATTAACATCGGGAGCATTCTCTCTATCGGTTTTGCTGTAGCCGTAATTATCATAATTTTGAAAACAGCACGTATCGTTCCGCAGCGTTCAAACTACGTTATCGAACGCTTGGGTAAATACAATCGGACACTTGATTCTGGTTTTCACTTACTGATTCCGTTTATCGATAAAGTTGCTTATATCCAAACACTTAAGGAAGAAGTAATTGACGTTGAGCGGCAAGCTTGTGTAACAAAAGACAACATTCAAGTAGGTATCAACGGTGTGCTTTATATTCAAGTGATTGATGCTTACAAAGCAAGCTATGGTATCAACGATTACCGTTATGCTTCTTCGCAGCTAGCACAAACCACGATGCGCTCAGTGATCGGCCAAACAGATCTTGATAAAACGTTTGAAGAGCGTGCTGCAATAAACGAAGAAGTTGTAAAAGCTCTAGATGAAGCTGCTTCTCCTTGGGGAATCAAAGTATTGCGTTACGAGATTTCCGATATCGAACTTCCTGCTTCAATTAAAGATGCGTTAGAACAGCAAATGCGTGCAGAGCGTGAACGAAGAGCCGCTATTGCCAAATCTGAAGGTGAACGCCAGGCGATGATCAATGTTTCTGAAGGCCAGAAGCAAGAAGTTATCAATTTATCTGAGGGTGAAAAACTCAAGCAAATCAACGAAGCTGAAGGCCGGGCGCGGGAAATCGAGCTTATTGCCATCGCTACTGCAGAGGGTTTACATAAGATTGCTATCGCGATTAACGAGCCGGGTGGCCGTGATGCGGTTAACTTACGTGTAGCTGAGCAATACGTAAAAGAGTTCGGTAAGCTTGCCAAGGAAACCAATACCTTAATTCTACCTGCAGAGTTAAGTAATATTGGTGGCGCAGTTGCTGGTTTAACCGAAGTACTAAAACAAACTAAGTAAGTTATATTTCCATAAAAAACGCGCCTAAGCTCAAGCTTGGCGCGTTTTTTTATAGCTATTTGATTCGCTTTTTGAATACCTGTGAAGAACCAATACGATTATTCATAACCCCATGGAGTAGGTGGTAGCTCTACCGGGTTGGTAAGATCAAAATCAACCCGCAGCTCTCGGCCTTCTCGGGTTAAACGGTAACTAAAGAAGTTATCTGGGTAGATATACATGTGCCACGTATTCCATATAGATTGTGGAATTTGCCGGCGAATGAAATCCTCTTTTGAGTATTGGTCGGCAGGAAATGATTGCGCGTTAGCCCAGCCAGCATCAACAGTTTGGCCGCCATACATGGTGCCGTCATCATCAGAACCATCAGGCTGCCTATGATCATGCTTTAAAGTAATACCTGAGCCTGTTTTTGTAAGTATCCAAGTGCGGCTATGGTTATCACCTATATGAAAAGGAATACGGATTTCATTTTCACTGCATTCGCGAACGTGCATGACCAGTCGGTTATCCTTAAAATTTTCAACACCTTTAAAGTTATCTTCAACAACCTGACCGACAAATGCCTTACCGCAGTATTGGCGAATATTATCGAAGAACGCATCATGGGTGGGAATCGATACAGTACCCATCATTAATATAGCAGCAGTTAAACTCATCTTGTTTTCCTCTTATAAGTGGGGGCGCTTGCACTGATTAACTATTAAAGTGAATCATAAGAAGCGCTTAACAGGTACTAATGTAGCAAACTGTGGAGGATAGGGGTAATCGAGATGGTATTTACAAATCAGTTTAACGTCTTTATTTTTCCTATTTAACATAATATACATTATGCGAAGTAATATTATGCGATAGTAAACCGGTGTTAGATGCACCATTGAGTCATTATATCCTTTATTCATGGGGCTTTACTTGCTCTTTACTCTTCTCTAATTGTAAAGGCAGCAAGCTTTCACTATTCTATTTTACGATTTTCAACCACTCAAGGAATACAATTATGAAAATGAAATCACTTAAGCATTTGTTAGTGATTGCCGCAGCTAGCGGTTCAATGGCTATTACTGCAAACGCAGCGGCATCTGAATGGAATTACGTTGGCGGTGGTTTCTATGATTTCGGTGACGGCGGTTTCTATCTTGAAGGCTCAACGCATGTTGCGGAGCGTTTAGTGCTTAATGCTGAGATTGGCGATACCTACGACACTATTTTACGTGTTGGTGGTAAATACCTCACCGATTTAGCACTTGGCCGCGCACCAATGTTCATAACTGCTGGTTACTCTGACTATTCTTTTGATTCAGGTGTTTACTTCGGTGCAGGCGTTAGCTTGGAAATCGACCAAGGACTTAATTCAACGTTTGAGTTAATGCATGATACTGCTGCTGATGGCTTTTTCCGCTTCCGCAGTGGCTTAACTTACGCGCTAAGCAATCAACTTAACCTCGCTGGTAGCTACAGCTTGAACAATCGTGGTTGGGATAACGAACTGCGTATCGGTGTTCAGTACAAATTCTAGTTCACTAACAAGCAACCAGAATTAGGTTAAAATAATGATAAAGGCCTGCACTTTTAATGTGCAGGCCTTTTTTGTAACACTTGTTTGAGTTGGAAGATTAATCCAACATTAAAACCGGTAACTCAACACAAAAATAATGCTCCGAGCACTGCGGCTACTAACCATTGGGCTATTGGCTATAGCACTATCGCTGCGGCTAAAGCTGAGATTACCGTTAACGCTCAGATTTTCCGTAAACATGTAGTAGCCACCAATACCGATTTCCGGACTTATCGCATGATTCCCTCGGTATTCTTGTAATCCTGAGCGCTGAGCTTCAACAGCATCTACACCGAAATAATAGCGAACATAATCCTTACTTACGATATTAAAGCCTATCTCCGGTGATAATTGCCAAACTTGCCCGGGTCGATTCAACGGTAAACTATAGCGTACTCGCAATCGTTGGCCATTATGACGGCCCGATATATCTGTGTTAAACGAACTGGTAATGCTTCCGTAAACGCTGTTGTAGCGATAATTTAACCCTGCACCTAAGCTAAACTTGCGCCGATTTAATTGTTGAATTTGCTCATTTCGAGATTCTTCCGGCTTAAAGCGAAAAGGTTCGATGGCAAGAATAGCTGAAAATTGATGCTGCCTGTTTCTGATAATATGCCTGCCAAAACTTAGCCCTCGAAAATAGTATTTTTCACCTTCATAACCCACAAAAGGAACAACTAGAACATCAGCATTCATGCCTACATAGCTTGGATTAGAGGTAATCATACCCAGCCCAGCGCTAAAACCTAACGGTGGCCCCCCTGCTTGCTCGTATTCGGGTTCATCAGCATTTGCTGGCGATATCAGCAACGCAGAGGCGCAGAACAGTAATACTGCACTAGTTCTTACTGCCGAGTTATTCCCTTTGCTTAAGTTCATATCGGATAATCCCTGTATCAAGCTCTTCATAATTGGACACTGACATAACATACGCAAGAGCGCTTCACCGAGGCCGCATGATCACGTATGATTAGCCATTATTTATTTTAACTTAGTGTGCCACTTAGCCATGACAGAAGAAAGCGCTCCGCGCGAGTTTGCAAAACATTTAAAACTTCCAGTTACCCAACTAATTGCCGCTACGGATAAATGGCTTAATGAGTATCCTGATACTGATACTATTAAAGCTAATCCACTCATTGGCCAAGATCGCGCGGTAACTGCAGTAGCGCGGGGGCAGCAAATTCGCTCCACCCTATCGCACATCTACATGGCACTACCACCGGGTGTAATCGTAGATGATGTTGTGCAACGCATGTGTGCAGAACAAGGCTGGACAAGCTCTGCAATGCGCGATTGGGTGTACCTAGCGAACCCCGAAGACGAACGTGCGCCAATTTGTATCAGCTTACCTGCAGGTACCGCTGAAGCTGCCTTAATAGGCTTATGGGAGTACTTAGAAAAGCTTCCAAATGAACGTAAAGAAACATTTGAACGCCTAGTGCAAACGTACGCATCTGTTGAGTTTCGGCATTACTTAGAATTAGTTGCCGATAAGTTATTCGATGATATTCCCGGCACTGAGTTAGCCAGCGTTGTTGTTTCCCATACCGAACCACAACCTTGGTATTATTGTGATCGAGTATCGCAAGCCAGTTTGTTCGGTGATATTCGATTGCAAAGTATTGAGGGCACGATTAGTGCTGAACTTCATTTAATCCGCCCAGGCGCATTATTGAAAGCCAATGGTGGAACTTTAGTAGTACATGCCTTACAACTGTTAAACCAACCTGAGTTATGGCAACAGTTAAAGCATATTCTTCGCACGGGCCTTTATGAATGGGAACAACCAGCTACTACTCAAACAGCCATTCACTATGAGCCAAGCCCAATCCCAGTAGATGTAAAAGTAATTCTAGCTGGCGGTAGAGAACTATATAGCCAATTACAAGATTACGATCCAGAGTTCTCAAATCTGTTTCCTTATTTTGCCGAGTTTAGTTCGTTCTACCCAACACAAAATAAAAGTGCAGCGCCCTACTTCAACTTTTTAGCTTATGTTCAAGACCGTGCGCGCTGTCGGCCACTTGATAGATCTGCACTTGCCGCGTTACTTGAAATTTCGGCGCGCTCAACTGAACATCAATACGAGCTTAGCCTCGATGCGGTAGCACTTATTCAACTACTTGAAGAAGCTGAAGTTCTCGCATCTCTAGATGGGCAACCGAAAATTTCGGAAACACATATTTTGCAAGCCCAACTTGAAGCGGAAAATAGAGATCGCTTATTGGCCGAACTTAACTGGCAATCGATTCTTGAACAGCAAGTTCAGATCGATACCGAAGGCTTTGTTAACGGCCAAATTAACGGCCTTACTGTTGTTGGAATGGGTGGGGTTGAATTTGGTGAGCCCTCACGCATAACCGCCACCGTGCATTATGGTGATGGCGATATTATTGATATTGAGCGCAAAGCTGAACTGAGCGGAAACATTCACACGAAAGGAATCATGATCTTAACGGCTTATTTAGCCAACTTATTTGCTAAGCAAGACCCTATGCCGCTATCGGCAACACTAGTGTTTGAGCAATCTTACCATGAGGTTGATGGTGATAGCGCTTCCCTTGCGGAGCTTTGCTGCCTGATTTCTGCGTTAAGTGAAACGCCTATCGATCAATCAATCGCTGTAACTGGAGCAATTGACCAATTCGGCAATGTTCAAGCAATCGGCGGCATTAATCAAAAAATTCAGGGTTACTTTGAGATCTGTAAACGCAGAGGATTAACGGGCCATCACGCTGTTATTGTTCCTAAATCTAATGTAGTGAACATACATCTTAGCGAAGAAATACGGCAAGCCGTGTCCGATGGTTTATTTTCAGTATATGCGGTAAGCCACATTACTGAAGCATTTGAACTGTTAATGAATACACCATGCGGCGAGGCTACAGCAACTGATAAAGAGGGTTTGTTCGGGCGTATTCATCAGCGCTTGCTAGCCGTTACTGCCTCTCAACATCAGCCAATAGAATCGTGGTGGCAACGAATATTTAAGCGCTCCGAACAAGCAGATTAGTTAACTTCCACTGTTCGGACTTGTTTAGCGTACAACTGTTCGCTAAGCTACCCACACTTTAAACTTTACCCTTAGTGAATTCCCTAAGGGTTTCAATTTCAGGGTGTTCTGGATATGCAATCAAGTTATACAAGAGATGAGCTACTTGCATGTAGCCGCGGTGAAATGTTCGGTCCGGGAAATAGCCAACTACCCGCACCCAACATGCTGATGATGGATCGAATTACCATAATGGATCCTGAAGGTGGCGATCATGGTTTAGGCTATATTGAAGCCGAACTCGATATTCACCCTGATCTCTGGTTCTTCGCATGTCATTTCCCAGGCGATCCGGTAATGCCAGGGTGTTTAGGCTTAGATGCTTTGTGGCAAACTTTAGGCTTCTTTTTAGCGTGTTCTGGTGGCCCTGGTCGTGGTCGTGCTTTAGGGGTTGGTGAAGTTAAGTTCACGGGCCAGATACTACCAACGAATAAGAAAGTTACTTATAAGATTCACATGAAACGCCTCGTTAAGCGTAGGTTGTTTGTAGGTATTGGTGATGGCACTGTAGAAGTTGATGGCCGTAAAATTTATGAAGCCAACGATCTCAAGGTTGGTTTGTTTACTGATACATCAGCATTCTAGTAAGCGTTTCTAGACTCTAAATACAACAAAGCCCCCGTTGCTACGGGGGCTTATTCTTTTCTTTTTATTTGTAACCGCTATTTTTATAGTCGGAACAATCCATCAGTACGAGCCTCTATGGCATCACGCCAGCCACCTAACCATTCTGAACGTACGTCGTTATTTTGATAAGGGCAATTTTCTTTTGAACGACCAGAAACACCTGCTTTGAACCCTTGAGAATGGGCACGTTCCATGCGGTCACGTTTTTGTCTTCTCATTATAACTACCTCACTTGTTCATGGAATCTATCTTTTGTACACGAGCATTTTTCCGCCCGCTATATATGGATAGTTACAAACAGAAGAAAGTTCAATGAAAAAACCCGATTGAAACCGCTTAATGTTATTAAAGCGCTGACAATCGGGTTATTTTTTATCTAGAACAAAATAAGCTAGATAGTTATCTTTCTGCGGCGTAATGAAATAACCGCGAGTAAAGCTAACACTCCAAGCCATAATGGATGGTTTGCAGCTCCTTTGCGTTCAAGTTGCACTTCATCGCTTTCCGGACAAGCAACATCACTACCATCAGGCGTTAAAACAAGTGAACGTAAGCGCGCAGTACTTATCAAATCACCGTCTTCATCAATATCAGTTACCAAAACGGCTAATGCTGCAATCTCGCCTGCATCATTAATATCGATAGCATCCAGAATCACATACTCACTATTACAAGGTAAGTAAGTATTCAAATCAATAATAGTATTGGTGTCGATTTCATACAGAAAACCAGTCGCACGGCGTTGGGAGTTCTGAGTTGAATCGATTTGCCCTTGCCCTACTACTTGACCGCTATTATTAATTGCCCGCGGTTGCCAACTAGAATCATCAAAGAAGCCGTTTGGATAGACAGCTTCACTTACGCCGTTGGAGACGTCCATATAAAATAACCGTTGGCGAAAGTTGTTATTGATAGCAATGTTACTAAAACCAACGGCAATATTATTGTCGTTAATAGCAACCGCTAATGAGTTATTACTGGTATTAGTATCTTCTAACATACGTATCGCGCCATTTTCATTAAACAGCGTAGGTCGCGTAAACGAGCCCCCGGAAACCTGCCGTTGCGATACACCAACAGCAATACCGTGGATGTTAATATCGTTAGCGACACTTCGATAACGCAAAGTTTCGAAAACATCAGCCTCATCAGCTTCTTTATCAAAAGCAATACCTAAAGAGCCTTGCTCTAAAACATTACCTTGAGCATCAAACACCCAGCGATAAGCTTCCTCTTCCATTAAAGGCGATGAAGCGCCGGTGATGCCACTTCGCGCATACCAGTACCTGTGCAAGCACGCCTCTTCTGGTTCGAGAAAGATAGTTTCACCACTTTCATCAACCTCATCCTCAGAAATACAGGCGTTATCATAATAGGATTGCAAACTTGCACCATGCGCAACGGCACCGTAACCAACAGCAACGTTATTATCGTTAATAGCAAATAAACTGGCGGTACCATTCATCAGCAAACCAGGCTCTCCGGTCACTAATGTGTAATTCTCACCGTCCGTCCATGCACCTTGTGGGAAAGAGCTTCGCAAATGAAAGCGAGCTGGCTCTCCGTCGCCATCTGTATCTTCAACCCACTGATACGGCGTTGAAGATTGGCCAACAGCAACCCCTAGATTATTTAAACCTAATACCCGAAAACTAACGCTATCGGTGCGCAAACCAGTTTCATCGTCGAGTGCTTCAAAGCCATCAAGCTCAAAAATATTACTCGAATCAAAATAGAAGCCCAATTCAATTGCTAAATTCTGGAATTTTGGATCAACACCAACCGTATTTACTAGATAATCACGCAATTGCCGCCGCTCGCGCTCAGTTGGATTATCTAAATCACTAATTGATGTAAAAGCTTCCGGGTCGAGCAAATCTAAGCGCAAGTTCTGGCCACGAAGGTCGGCCAGCTGACCAACAACGTGGCCGCTGTTATTTATCGCACGTGGCGTTGTGTGAATAGCGCCTTCTACAGCACCTGCGTCAGTGACTCGATAGCCACCTGATTCTGCTGCTGCGCCACCTACGGCTAGTGTAGAGCCGATAAGCGCGGCAACTGCGAGAGAAATCTTTGTTTTGCGCATTCAATTACCTTGTTGTAAGTTTTCCAAATAATCCCAGCGTTCCAATGCTTGCATCAGCTCAGTTTCAACCGTTTCTGAACGTTCTGTAACTGGCGATGTAACCGATACTGGTTGACGAAAAAATTCCGGGTCGTTTAATTGTTGTTGTAATTCACTTAGTTCTTGCTCTAGCGCCTCAATTTGGCTGGGCAGTAACTCAAGCTCACGCTTCAGCTTGTATGATAACTTGTTCGCCTTCTGAGCTAAAGGGGGCTGCTGCTCTGAGTCCACTTTAGCTTGAGAAGTTCCCTGCTTTTTCTGAATTGATTGGGATGCCACCCGTGTTGCAGCATTTGCTTGTTGGTACACCCCTACTTCGTGGAAACCACCAAATATTTCTGTAACTTTGCCCTGCCCTTCAAATAGAAGCACTGAAGTAGCGGTGTTATCAATAAACTCTCGATCATGGCTTACCACCAACACGGTTCCTGGATAATCAACAACCACTTGTTCGAGTAACTCTAGGGTATCGATATCCAAATCGTTGGTTGGCTCATCGAGAATAAGCAAATTGCTTTCTGGCAATAGAATTTTAGCCAACATCACACGATTCTTCTCGCCGCCCGAAAGCGCGCTTACAGGCATTTGTGCTTGCTGAGGAGAGAACAAGAAATCTTGCAAATAGCTAAAAATGTGCCGCGTACGGCCACGATGAGTTACTTCTTTTTTACCCTCAGCTACGTTATCCGCAATCGAAGCATTCAAATTCAATAACTGCCGATGCTGATCAAAATACGCTACCTGTAGGTTTGTACCTAAGCGTACTTCGCCGCTAGTAGGCGGTAAATCGCCGAGAATAAGCTGAATTAAAGAGCTTTTCCCACAACCATTTGGCCCCACTAACGCCAGTTTATCGCCTCGCTGAATAAGTAAGTTTAAATGTTCTATTAAACATTTATCACCAAGCGTTAAGTTAATATCAGTGGCTTCAAAAACTAGCTTGCCTGAACGCTCGCCACTCGCTTGCTCAATTTTAACCGAGCCTTGCACTTTCCGCCGCTGCGAGCGTTCTTGCCTCAGAGCCTGTAATGCGCGAACACGCCCTTCATTCCGTGTACGCCGAGCTTTCACGCCCTGCCTTACCCATACTTCTTCTTGGGCAAGCTTTTTATCAAATTCCGCTTGTTGCGTAGCTTCAACTTCAAGTAAACGCTGCTTCTCCTCTAAAAATGCATCGTAATTACCTGGGAAACTGGTAAGCGTTCCGCGATCTAAATCAACTATGCGTGATGCTAATCTGCGAATAAACGCACGATCGTGGCTGATAAAAACTAACGCACCCGGAAATTCACTCAACATGTTTTCCAGCCACTCTACCGTGGCAACATCCAAATGGTTTGTTGGCTCATCAAGTAAGAGCACATCAGGCTGTGTAGCTAGTGCTTTAGCAAGTGCTACTCGGCGCAACCAACCACCCGATAAGGTATCCATACCGGCATCACCATCGAGGTTTAATCGCGATAACACCTGCTCTATTCGGCTTTGTAACTGCCAACCATCATTCGCTTCAATTTTAGTTTGAATACGCATCATTTGATCAAGCAAACGCTCATCGGTTGCATCAAGCGCCATAGCTTCACTAACGGCTTGGTAATCGGATAGTAATTTACCAGTTTCAGCAAATGCACTGGCAACATAATCAAACACTTTACCTGGCGTGCGCGCAGGTGGATCTTGCGGAAGCATAGCTACGCGCGTTTCTCCAACTAAGTGGAGCTGGCCATCAT
Organism: Idiomarina sp. A28L; assembly: GCF_000218785.1. GTDB lineage: Bacteria > Pseudomonadota > Gammaproteobacteria > Enterobacterales > Alteromonadaceae > Aliidiomarina. Next base: position 248,339 of record NZ_AFPO01000011.1, on the reverse strand, counting down.
CAAGCGAAATGTTCTTATTTAACACTTTTAACAGGCTCGATTTACCAGCGCCGTTACGGCCTGTAATACAAAGCCTTTCGCTCGATTCTACGATTAATTCGGCATTATCTAAAACTGGCGCGGCGCCAAATGCTAGGCGGGCGTTACTTAATCTCAGTACAACACTCATAAACTGAGGAATTCCTGTAATTTAATTTCTGCAAATGGCCACTTTAGTTCAGCATCATCGATGGCACGTACTAAAACGGGAACTAATGTAGCGTATTCTTCTATCAAAGCTGGATCGCTTGCGATATCAACTACATTGAGCTGAATTGGTTCATCAAGCTGCTGAGCATATATTTGCTGAATAGCTTGAGTGCAAAGCGGGCAATGTTCTTTCATCAATAGATAAAACTCAGGCATGGGTAAGATACCAACAAAAATGAACGGCTCGTTGTTTTTCAAAATCTAACGGGATACTCGCACGTGTGTGATCTTCCGCCTTAAAGCCTATTTCTGCCACCGCTTGCTCATCTAATTTAAAGCCGCGTTTGTTATTGGTGAAAATAAGTAAACCTCCAGGGGCCAAGAGTTTCTTAGCCTTGGCTAAAATATCAACGTGATCCCGCTGTACATCAAAAACAGCTTCCATCCGTTTCGAATTTGAGAAGGTTGGCGGATCAATGAAAATAAGATCCCACTGCCGTGGCGGTGAATCATCGGCATGTGCAGTTAACCACTTCAGGCAATCTGCTTGCTCAAATTCATACCGGTTAATGGTTAAAAAATTCAACCGGAAGTTATCTTTCGCCCAGTTTAAATAGGTTTTCGATAAATCTACGGTGGTAATTTCTTTGGCGCCGCCTAAACCTGCATGCACCGATGCTGTTCCCGTGTAGGCAAATAAATTCAATACACGTTTATCTTTGGCTAATCGCTGAATATCTTTTCGTACTAAACGATGATCTAAGAACAAACCTGTATCTAAGTAATCAGTAAGATTTACTTGAAACTTAGCGTTGTATTCTTGCACCTCGATAATTTCACTATCGTTGGAAACGCGCGTGTACTGCTTTTCGCCCTGCTGACGCTTCCGCTGGCGAGTAAATATACGATCTGGGCTTACCGGCAAACTATCCATAACCGCTTCAAGAATATGCCACCAACGCTTTACGGTAATATGTTCAGGAATATCTTTCGGCGCCGCATATTCTTGCACTACCAATGATCCATCGTAGTAATCAATAGCTGCATTGAACTCAGGTAAATCTGCGTCATAAACGCGGAAACAGTTCACCCCTTCCTTTTCCGCCCATTTGCTGCGTTGTTTCCAGTTCTTTGCTAAACGATTTGAAAGCGCTGCCACTTCAGGGCGCGCAAATTCTTCTTGAGCATCGGTAAGGTCCATTATTGCAAGCAAAACCGGAATGCCACCGTTGTTTAGCTTATATTTTTTCTCAGTGCGCATTCGCATGGCTTTAATCATCGATTCATCAGGCGCAATAATGGCAGCTTTCCAACCACTAATACCTTGCCGAAGCTGACGCCCAAAATCACGATAAAACAGCCAAGCACCAAGTTCGCTGCCAAGCCGCTCACCATATGGTGGGTTACTTAATAACATGCCGGAAGCCGCGCTTTTATAACGCTTCAATAACCAAGGAGATGAAGCATCGCCCTCTTCAATCTTTATCAAATCTTCAAAGCCTAGCTGGCGAATATTTTGATTAGCCGCTTGCACTATCCCAGGATCATTATCAACTCCATGGAAAGTAGTTTTACATGCCGCTAAGCCCTTTATGAACCGCTCTTTTGCATCGGCTTTAACTTCATTCCATACCGCAGCTTTATGCCCGCGCCATGCATTGAAACCCCATTGCGTGCGCTGTAAACCAGGTGCTCTATCGGTTGCGAGCATAGCGGCTTCTATAAGCAAAGTACCTGAGCCACAAGTAGGGTCGGCAACCAAAGCAGGCCACTGTTCTTCAGCTTGAATCGCTGGCCTATTCATTCCTGCGCGAACAACAAGTGCCGCCGCCAAGGTTTCCCGAATAGGTGCTGCGCCTTTAGCCTGCCGATAACCACGCTCATGCAAACCAGTACCCGCTAAATCTAAGTAAAGCGTAGCTACGCCTTTATGAAGATAGCCTTGAATATTAATTTCTGATTGCTTTGATTCCACACTAGGGCGGCTAGCGCCAACACGCCGAAACGCATCAACTACACCATCTTTAATTACTTGCGCCGAAAATTGGGTGTTGCGAAGCGTTTCGCTGGTGCCATTGAAGCGAACTGAAAAAGTGTTGCGTTCATTGAACACATCCGCCCATGGATAATCGGCAGCTGCTTTTTCAAGCGCAAAGCGATCATGCACTTCAGTTTCAGATAGTTTCAAAAGAACCCGGCTACCTAACCGAGACCACATACACAGCGTGTATCCTAGGCGTAAATCTCCCGAACACGTAACACCTGAATTGGTCAACTGTATATCGATACCACCAAGCTGCTCAATTTCTGCGGCTAAAAGTTCTTCAAGGCCGCGGCCACAAGGTAAAAAGAATTGTAAACTATCCATTAAATACATTAATTCCAAAGCTAGACGCATAAAACGTAAGGTTGCGAATTATAACGCAGTTCAATTCATATGTCTGTGTTGTTTGAATTTCGAAATTAGCGCGGCAGAACTGATTACAAGGCGCTTTATTAATCATTTCGTTGAATAATTAGGCGGTTGACAACAAATGTGAAATATCTTGTTGCAATGCGGGCTGCCACTGGTAAGATACGCCCTCAATCGGACGCGGGGTGGAGCAGTCTGGTAGCTCGTCGGGCTCATAACCCGAAGGTCGTAGGTTCAAATCCTGCCCCCGCAACCAATCCGATACCTTTCATTTGAATTTCTCCTTGTTACTCCCTATAGTGTATTTATCCCAACTTGGATAAAGGCATCACTTTGCAAATCGCTGATTTTTTTGTTGTTTTCTATTGGCTTTTAACAGCCTCTGTATTCCTTCGAATTATATTCAAACGCCGGCCAGTAAGCTCATCGCTAGCATGGGTGCTTATCATTATCGTTTTTCCTTTTTTGGGTGTTTTAATCTATCTCTTTTTCGGTGAAATTCAACTCGGTAAACGTCGAGCTGAGAGAGCAAATGCTCTTCGTACTCCCTTCCTTGAGAACTTAACTAAATTTTTGAGTGGGCATGAAACCCCTGAACCTAAAGGGCATGCCGCTCGCTCAATTTATCAAATCATGCATCAACGCGATGGTATAGGTGGTTTGAGCTACAAGAACTTTGCAGTGCTTGCCGATCCAGATAGTATTTTTGATCAATGGCTCCACGATATTGAAAACGCCGAACGTGATATTCGTATGGAATTTTACATCTGGCATCCTCATGGCCGAGTAAATGAAGTAACTGAAGCGTTAATCGCGGCTTCAGAGCGCGGCGTTAGTATCGAGATACTTGTTGATCATGCGGGCAGTTGGCCGTTCTTTATGTTCAGCGCTGATTTAAAACGCATGCGCGCAGCGGGTATTAAACTATTACCAACACTTCCGGTAAATATATTCCGTAACCTGTTTCGCCGGGTAGACCTGCGCTTACATAGAAAGCTGCTAGTGATCGACCATATAATTTGCTACACCGGTTCAATGAACATGGCCGATCCGCGCTATTTCAATGCGCACAAAAAATTTGGTCCCTGGATTGATATTATGCTTCGTTTTGAGGGTGCTGCGGCATTCGGGGTATCAAAAGTGTTCTCTTGGGATTGGGAGTTAGAAACCGGTGAACGAAATTTCCCACAGTTAAAAACCGAATTAGAGAATTGTAATCGATGGCTATCAATTATCCCATCAGGCCCCGGCCAAGGTGAGGCGGTAATGCATCAAATTATGCTCTCGATTATCCATCGGGCGAACTCGAGTATCACCATTGCCACCCCCTACTTCGTTCCTTCAGAAGCTATATTCGAAGCCTTATGCCATGCCGCGCAACGAGGTGTTTATGTTTGTATATTATTGCCAAAGATAAGTGATTCCAAAATGGCGAGCTTTGCCAGCGAATCGTTTTATAGCGGTTTATTAAATGCAGGTGTTGAGTTACGCTTATTTCACCAAGGCCTTTTGCACGCAAAGGCGATTGTGGTTGATAGCGAGATGGCACTGGTGGGCAGTATGAATATTGATATGCGGAGTTTACAACTCAACTTTGAGCTTTCAGTAGCTATATACGACACTGAAAGCTGCGAAGATATTTGTGAGCTACTTAGTTCTTATAAAGAGCAAAGCATTCCAGTAGATGTTAACGCTTGGCATGAACGGCCTAGATACAGACGAGTTGCAGAGCGTTTTATGTACTTTTTAAGCCCATTGCTTTGATGTAAATGAATTATCTCGAGGTATCGGGTGGCGCTGCGATTCTTGCAAGCGATCATTCAATACACGGGTAACTTCAAAACGTTGCATTGTTTTAAAACCGCCAACCTCAAACGATTCATCAACTAACATACAAAGTGAACAGCGGTCATCCTGTTCAATAATCAAGAAATCAGCTTGCCCTGTGCCCGAATTTAACGAGCAGAAAAGATGATCTTTCGGCCATACTTTGCTATCACCAAAACTACCAAACTTAAAATACCAGCTTTGTGGCAACATCAATTTACCGAACCGCACTAATGCGGTTGCATGCAAAGCAATATCAAATTGCTCATTGGTTGAAAGTGCACTATAGGTATCAAGATAATCGGAAAAATTCTGAAAAGCTTCAGCGTCATCCATTGAAAAAGAAACGTGATCCGGCAACCTATCACGCAAAAAAGAACGCTTGAATGATAATTCTTGCGTTACTTTCTTTCCTAAATCAATTGCTAAATTCTGTGTATCAAGTAAGCGCCATTGCCAATTATGCATCGTTTTCATCCATTTTGTTACGATACGAGTACGAATCTCGCGCTCTTAGAGCACTTGGAAACACCAATACAGCTCCATTTGGTTTCTATTGCAAATATTACGGCGTTCGCCGTCTAATTACAAGCTGTTAACAATTGATTTTATAAGGGCTGGGCCCTGATAGATAAACCCTGTATAGATCTGTATGAGTTGCGCACCGGCAGCTAGCTTTTCTTTCGCTTGATCTGGTGAGCTTATACCACCAGCGCCAATAATGGGTATGGAATCAGGTAACGCTTCTCGCAACCATTTAATAACTTGTGTACTTCTATCAGTGAGTGGTTGTCCACTCAATCCGCCCGCTTCGTTTGCGTGTTCTGCAGATTCTACTTTACTTCGATCAAGCGTAGTATTGGTGGCAATTACTCCATCAATATCATGTTCTTGAATTGCTTGAGCAAAGCCAAGAATTTGTTCTTTATCCATATCCGGAGATATTTTCACAAGAATAGGCACATATTTCATGTGTTCTTGCGTTAATGTTTGCTGTTTCTGTTTGAGAGCAGCTAGTAAGCTAGTTAAATGAGTGCCGTGCTGAAATGCCCTTAAGCCCGGGGTGTTTGGCGACGAAATATTTACCGTAACATAACTTGCATGGGGATAAACCTTCTCTAAACAATAGAGATAATCTAGATTACCATCGGCTTCACTAGTATCTTTATTCTTACCAATATTAATGCCGAGAATGCCTTTAAAACCAGCTTCTTGCACTCTCGCCACTAACGCATCAACACCATCATTATTAAAACCCATACGGTTGATTAACGCCTCATGTTCCGGTAATCGAAACATGCGAGGTTTATCATTACCTTGCTGTGGCTTTGGCGTAACAGTACCAACTTCAATAAAGCCAAAGCCAAGTGCAGCCAATGCTTTTATACAGGTGCCATTTTTATCCAACCCTGCCGCTAAACCAACAGGGTTTGGAAAAGTTAAACCAAGCACGTTTACCGGCTTTACCGGTAAACGTTGATAAATTAACTTATGCAACGGGCCTGAATTGCAATGTTGCAGTTGGCGCAACGTGAAATCGTGGCTCCATTCAGCATCTCGGCTGAAGAGAGCTTTCCGAAATAATGGATATAACTGCATTATTTACCGATACCACATTTTTGTCCTAGCAACGTTAGCTCTCTTAATGCTACCGAGAACTTCGCAAACTCATGGCTCTTCGTTGTTTTGAAATCAGCTAGCGTTTGTTTCCAACGCAGAACATAATTGCGGTTAGCTTCAAGCCATGCCGCCAACATTGCATCGGTATCCATTCCTTTCTCTGAATACTTCAGCAAGGTGACCGTGAGTAAACGTTGTTGCCAATCAAGTTCTTCTCGGAACGCTGCCCGCGCAAGCGCTTGCCAATGGTTCGCTACTGGTTGTTTGTTTACTTGATCCAAGAACCAATGAATTTGGATTTCCGCACCTAAACGGAAATAGCTTTGCGCAACGAGCGATATTTTCTGCCCTGTTTCATCGGCCACTTCAGCAATATCCATTGCCGAGAATACAGTGCTTAAAATACTCACTTGTTGTGCCAACTTCGCCGGCACGCCCTGCTCTTTAAGTTTTTCGATGTTCGCATCAATACCTGATTTCTCGGCATCTGACATGTAATTCAATGCGTTTTTCTGCAAGTCATCGAATGATTTCTGATAAAAATCGATGTGCTCTTGAATCGAAGTGAATTTTGGATTCCGATGGCGCAAGAACCAACGCGTTGCACGGCGAACCATGCGGCGCACTTGGAACAACACTTGATTTTGAACATCAGCAGGAATCTTGTTGTTAAGCTTCTCTATCTCAGCCCATATCTGACGGCTGGCAAACACTTCACGAGCAATGATATACGCAGCTGCAATTTCTGGAACGGTTGCGCCTGTTGCTTCTTGCTTCCGATAGATAAAGTTTGGCCCCATATCATTCACAATATTATTCGCTAATTTAGTTGCGATAATTTGCCCTTTCAATGGGTGGTCGTTCATTTCTTCGCGGAATTGCGCTTGCAACTCTTTAGGAAAGGCCGATACCAGTTCCTTCGCATGGAACGGATCGTTGGTTATTTCATCAACAACCAACTCTTCTTTCAGGACCATTTTGCCGTAAGCATTCAACACTGCCAACTCAGGGCGAGTTAAGCCTTTCCCTGAAGCTGTTCGTTCAGCCAAATTATCGTCATCAGGAAGAAACTCAAGCGCCCGGTCTAGCAACCCTTCTTTTTCTAAATGATGAATAAAGCGCTGCATCTCTTTAATTTGGTCAGCACCACGCAACAGCGTTACCGAAATAGATTGTGTTTGACGATTACAATCGTTCACTACAATTTCAGAAACTTGATCAGTCATATCAAACAACAATTGATCTCGCTGCTTTTTGGTTAACTTGCCCGCTGTCACCAAACCATTTAATAAAATTTTGATGTTTACTTCGTTATCTGAACAATCAACACCACCAACGTTATCAATAAAATCGGTGTTAATGCGCCCACCTTGCATGGCAAACTCAATTCGCCCCAACTGGGTAAAGCCCAAGTTGCCGCCTTCACCGATAATCTTACAACGTAAATCTTTACCGTTAATGCGAAGTGGATCGTTGGCGCGATCACCTACTTCAGAATCGGTTTCTTTACTACCTTTAACATAAGTACCGATGCCGCCGTTCCAAATTAAATCAACCTCAGCCATTAGTAGCGCTTTAATCAACTCATTCGGTGCCATTGTGCGCTTCTGAGTACCAAGCAAACGCTTCATTTGCGTGGTTAACTCTATCGATTTAGCGCTGCGAGAGAATACACCACCGCCTTCGCTGATCAGTAATTTATCATAATCTTCCCAGCTTGAACGCGGAAGCTTGAACATTCGTTGGCGTTCTTTAAACGATTTTGCTGTATCTGGCTCTGGGTCGATAAAGATATGCATGTGGTTAAATGCAGCTACGAGTTTAGTTTTTTCCGATAACAGCATGCCGTTACCGAAAACATCGCCGGCCATATCGCCAATACCAACGCAGGTAAATTCAGTTTTTTGGCAATCAATGCCCATTTCACGGAAATGTCGTTTAACCGATTCCCAAGCACCACGTGCGGTAATACCCATTTTCTTATGGTCATACCCTACCGAACCGCCCGAGGCGAAAGCGTCTCCGAGCCAATGGTTGTATTCAGCAGAAATGCCATTAGCGATATCGGAAAACGTAGCCGTTCCCTTATCAGCAGCTACTACTAAATATGGGTCATCATCATCGTGGCGCACTACATTTTCTGGATAAACCACTTCGCCATCAACAATGTTATCGGTAATATCAAGTAAAGCTCGGATAAAGGTGCGATAGCACGCTTTCCCTTCTTCAAACATGGCATCGCGTTCTTCCGGAAGCTGCTTACAAACAAAGCCTCCTTTCGCTCCTACTGGAACAATTACCGTATTCTTTACTTGCTGCGCTTTTACTAAGCCCAATACTTCAGTGCGGAAATCTTCGCGTCTATCCGACCAACGCAAGCCGCCTCGAGCCACTTTACCACCTCGCAAATGCACACCTTCAACACGCGGCGAGTAAACGAATATTTCATACTTCGGTAGCGGCAACGGCATTTCAGCGATCAGTTCAGGCAAGAACTTCACTGAGACATATGGCTTTTCTTTACCTTCTGCATCCAACTGGAAGAAGTTGGTACGCAAAGCCGCTTGAATTAAATCTAGGTAACGACAAATAATGCGATCATCATCAAGGCTCGCTACGTTCTCTAATTCACCCTGAATTTTTGCCACTAAGTTTTCTACTTTTTTCGCTACGCCCTTCACACCTGGCTCAAAGCGGGTGTAAAACAACTTAACTAGTAATTTGGCTATTTTAGGGTAACGGGTAAAGGTGCTTTCAATATAGCTTTGGCTGAAAGTTATACCGATTTGGCGCATGTATTTAGCAAACATGCGTAGAATGATAATATGCCGCCCTTCCATGCCGGCACCCAAGATTAGACGGTTAAAACCATCATCTTCATAATCACCAGACCATACTTTCGCAAAAGAATTTTGGAAGTTTTCTCTGCTGCCATCTAAATCAAGCTTGCCAGCGGTATGCAACATGAAGAAATCGAGTACCCAGAAAACATGCCCATTGGCATCTTTAATTTGATATGGGCTTTCATTTATTATGCGTAAACCGAAGTTTTCCAGCATAGGAAGAACATCCGATAAGTGAATGGGCTCATCACGATGGAATAGCTTCAACTTCACTCGATTCGAATCATCTTGAACTTCTTGGGCACGGTAAAAAAGCATTCCCAGACGATGATCATCATCGAGCGCTTCAAGTTGATCTATATCTGCCAGTGCAACGGCAGGTAACACTTCTTCTTTGTACGCCCGTGGGAAGCCCGAAGCATACACTCGCATTAAGTTGCGAGCCTTTGCCTCGCCCTTACTAGATATCAATAAACTCTCGAAATTATCTTCCCAACTACGAGAGGCCTCAGTTAAGTTTTGCTCTAATTCTTTCACATTAATGTCCTGTCCGCTGTCTTCTACGCGCACTATGTATTGCGTTCTTGCTAACGCTGATTCCGAGAAGTAAGTGGTGAAATCAACTTCCTCAGAACTACCTAAAGTACGGGCCAAAATATTCTGGGTTTTAATTCGCAATGCGGTGTTGTAACGCTCTTTAGGCACATACACCATCGCGGTAATGAAGCGACCAAAAATATCACGGCGTAAGAAAATGCGAGTGATATCACGCTCTTGAATTTGAAAAACACCTAAGGCGGTTTTCAATAAATCTTCGATGCTACTTTGTACTATCTCATCACGCGGGTAAGTTTGCATGATATTGAGTAACGCTTTGCTAGCGTGCGTTCCCCGTGCGTAACGAGAATTAGCTAATACCGTTTCTACTTTATCTTTAACCAGCGGAATATCCATAACGCTATCGTTGTAAAAACTAGCTGCATACAAGCCGATGAAGCGATCTTCACCAATAACTTCACCGTTATCATTAAAGCGCTTAATACCAATGTAATCAGAATGCGCTGGTCGATGAACACGTGAACGGGTGTTTGCCTTTGTTAACAGCAAAATTTCATCACTTGAAAGCGCAGTGCTACGTGCCAGTTTACCCATCTTGGATAACTGCCGAGCATCAGAACGCTCACTATTTTTTAAGAGTCCAAGGCTTGAACCCTTGTCCTGAACGATTTCATAATCACCTTCGGTGGCATTTACGGAATAGCTTCGATATCCCACCAAGGTGAAATTATCATCCGCAAGCCAGCTAAGGAATCGCTTAGCTTGTGCCAGCTTTTCCTTTGAACCTGGGAATTTATTTTTTTCTAAATTATTAGCAATACTTTCGAGCTTCTTGCGCATCGGCTGCCAATCACTCACCGCAAGCGCAACTTCACCCATTACAGAAGATAACTCTTCTTTCAATTGCTTTTTGGCTGCTTCATCGGTTTGCCGATCAACTTCTATTAAGAAAACGGTATCGGTTTGCGCATCTTTATCGGTAACACCCGCTGGCAGAATTTCACATACCCGCCCTTCTTCACAGCGGCGATGAACTAACGGCGCATGCAGTAACAATTGCGAACTAATTCCTAATCGATTCAATGCCATACGCACTGAGTCCACCATAAATGGCATGTCTGTTTGAATTATTTCAATAATCGTATTCGGTGATTCCCATCCATATTTACTTACTTCAGGGTTATATACCTTAACCGTAGCTTTAGTATTCGATTCATATTCGTTAAAGCTATGCCATAAGCCAACAATTGCGCCATAAATATTACTGTAATCGCGACCGGACAAATCGTCGCGAGAAACATTTCGGTAAAGGCGTTGAACGAACTCCTCAACGAGGGGGGCACTTTCTTTGGAAAGCTTTTGATGGATCGTTTCAGAAACTTTTTCGAGGATTACCGGTATTTGCGTGTTAACCGATGCCATGTTGATTAATCCTTGTCTGCAGGCGAAAAATAAGTGGCAGGCCAACCGTTTACCACGGTGGGTCATAAACCCCTATATTGTCGACCTTTAGACAAGGAAAAGCAACGTATTCACAGCTGGTGCGAGGAGTTAATTATCCGTTAACGTTTGATTAACTTTTTCGTATAAATCTGGCGCCAAATTATCCAATTTACTCAAGCCTATTAATTGCTCTTTAAGCTTGCTTCGCTGTGTGGTTGGCAGGCGCCGCCACTTCAATAATGGTGACAACAAACGCGATGCTACTTGCGGATTTGAGCTATTCAAGCGAGTAATTGCTGCAATAATAAACGCGTAGCCCTCACCATTACTTTGATGCAGTTGGCCAAGATTGTGCGTAAAACTAGCTAATAGTGCATAAATCCGGTTTGGATTACCCCAATTAAACGCAGAATGTTCAGTAAGCACCTGAACTGTACTTACGCTTCCGCTAATAGGAGCCGTTGCTTGAGTAGCAAGCCACTTATCCATAACCAATGTTTCGCCTTGCCACTGCTCGGCAAAATCGTTGAGTAAATGCGGTGCGATTTCATGGTTAGCATGCACGGCTGCTTGTAAGGCACCAAATTGCAGAGTCATGTTACCCACAACTTGAAATTGCTTTCGCAGAGCTGAAGTTACGTCATCACGGTTTGAGAGTAAGGCTAAGTAACTTAGTGCCGTATTGCCTAGCATCCGCGCAGCAATCGATTCAGATTCAAGCTCGTTTGCATCTAAATCTACTTGTTCCCAAGCTCTCTTAAGCTCAACTTCAAGCGAATTCGCCATGGCGTAACGTAATTCTGATACTGCACGACATACCTCTTCGATAGGAATAACATCATATTCCTGGCTCACCGTTTCTTCACCAGGAATTTGCAATAATAAAGCACTCATTGCTGGGTCTGCGTGAGGCTTAATAAGCTCTTCACGAAGCACAGATATTAATTTCTCCGGCATAACTAACGGCTGTTGGTTATCAATGGAGAGCTGCAATGCCGTTAAATAAATTTGCTGAACCGCATCCCAACGCAAAAATGGGTCGTTACAACCAGCTATAATAGCCAGAAGCTCTGATTCTGGCCGCTTGAAGCTAAGCCGAACTGGTGCAGAAAAATCAGCAAACAACCCTGCTACCGGTTTTTCCTTAACATTGTTGAAGGTAAAGGTTTGTTGTTGCTCTTTTAGTTCCAATAACGTAACGATAGATGGCTCATCAGATAAACATAAATCGAGTGATTTACCCGCTAGGTTCACAAATTCCACACGTATAGGGATATGGAATGGATGCTTATTCGGCTGGCCTGGGGTAGCTGATGTATTTTGGCTGAGCATCAACGTGTAAATGTTCTTTTCAGCGTTATAATCTTCGGTTACGGAAACTTTCGGGGTGCCAGCCTGGGAATACCAGTTTCTAAATTGAATTAGATCTATTTCACCCGCATCTTCCATCGCTTTTACAAAATCTTCGCAAGTTACAGCCTCACCGTCATGGCGCTGAACATAAAGAGCCATGCCCTTTTGAAATTTTTCTTCACCCAACAAGGTATGCAGCATACGAATAACCTCAGCACCTTTATTGTATACCGTAACGGTGTAAAAGTTATTCATTTCCACTACGCGATCTGGCCGAATAGGATGTGCCATTGGCCCAGAATCTTCTTCGAATTGATGAGTTCGCATAATACGAGCATCTTGGATGCGATTGACCGCCCGCATACCTAAATCAGCGCTAAATTCCTGATCACGAAATACCGTTAAGCCTTCTTTTAGGCTCAGTTGGAACCAATCTCGACACGTAATACGGTTACCCGTCCAATTGTGGAAATATTCATGTCCAATAACCGATTCAACATTAAGGAAATCTTGATCTGTTGCAGTTCGGCTATCTGCTAATACATATTTGGAATTAAAGATATTTAAACCTTTGTTCTCCATAGCACCCATGTTGAAGAAATCGACCGCCACGATCATATAAATATCGAGATCGTAAACCAAATTAAATCGGCTTTCATCCCACTTCATAGCATTAATTAAAGAATTCATTGCGTGCTTTGCCCGCGGTAAATTCCCTTTATCAACAAACACTTGAAGGAGTACTTCGCGGTTGTCCTTGGTGGTAAAACTATCTTCTAGCAGGTCGAAATCGCCTGCTACTAAAGCAAACAGATAAGCTGGTTTCGGGTGCGGGTCGTGCCACGTAACCGCATGCCTTTCGCCATTCTGCTCTTCGGCAATCGGATTACCATTTGCTAACAAGTAAGGATGTTCAGTACGCGAAGCATTTACCGTTGTGGTGAATATTGATAGTACATCGGGCCGATCTAAGTAGTAGGTAATTTTGCGAAAACCTTCGGCTTCGCATTGCGTACAAAACGTTCCTGACGATTTATACAACCCTTCTAAAGAACTGTTTCCCGCTGGGTCAATTAAGGTTTCAACAAAAAGCTCAAACCGCTCCGGAACTTCGTGAATAGTAAGATACTTATCGGTTACCGAAAATTCCTCGTTTGATAACGGCCTACCATCAATGGCTACCCCAACAAGCTGGAGGTTTTCGCCATCTAGCTGTAACTCCGTTACCGCAGAAAGGCATTGTATATCCATTCTGTTTACTACTTGGGTATGGTTATCTTCGAGGTAAAAGTTTAGTTCAGTAGTATGAATCTGAAACGCTGGGGCTTGGTAATTAAGCCTATATTTAGCTTCCGGAGATTGGGTATTACTCATGATTTTATCCTTACAAAAACGCAGGCCGAAGCCTGCGTTTTATCAATTCGGTTTACTTAAGCACTCACACCTCTGGGGGTTGAGCTATTTTCTAGTTTTAATATTTTAAAATCAGTATATGCGTAAATAATAGTCAGCATCGGCACCAGCAACAAGAAGAATGCAAACGGTGCATAATGCAGTGGGTAAACGCCAAGTACCGAGAACATATAGGCGCCACAAGTATTCCATGGAATCAACGCCGAAGTTATCGTTCCGCTTGATTCTAACGTACGAGATAGAACACGTGGATCTAAGCCTGCATCTGCATACGCTTCACGATACATCCTTCCCGGCAATACAATGGCCATATATTGATCGGCCGTAAGTACGTTCGCGCCAAAACACGTAAACACCGTAGCGGTAACTAACGAACCGGTAGATTTTACTAATTTTAATATACCGCGAATTAGCTTCTGTAGTGCCCCACTCGTTTCCATTACGGCACCAAATGTCATGGCACTGATAATTAGCCAAACGGTATTGGTCATGCTTGCCATACCGCCGCCACTGATCAACGAACTCAACTGTGGATTTGCCGCTTCTATTGATACACCATTGGCCAATGCTATCCAAACAACCTCAATAGCACCAACAATGAACACTGCACGATCTTCATTCGCTAAGCTCGCAATTACATCGCTTTGAAATAGCAATGCCCATAATCCACCTACCAAGGCACCAATTAGAATAGACGGTAAGGCAGGCTTTCTCATTGCTGCTAATGTAAATAAAACAGCGAGTGGCACCAGCATAATGGGGCTTATATTAAAGATTTCGTTAAGCTCGTTTTGCATCACCTGTAATGAATCAAGATTTGCTTCACCGCCAGCGCTAAAACCTAAGATTAAAAATAAAACAATAGAAATTGCTAACGCCGGTAAAGCGGTCCAAGTCATATAACGTATATGGCCAAACAGTTCTGTGCCTGCTACAGCGGGGGCAAGGTTTGTGGTATCCGACAAAGGCGACATCTTATCGCCAAAATAGGCCCCTGATATTACTGCACCAGCGGTTATTGGCAATGAAAGCTCCATACCTGTGGCCACACCAATCAACGCAACACCTATAGTTGCTGCAGTTGTCCATGAACTACCGATGGAGAGCGCTACAATTGCGCAGATAATGCAGGAAGCAGCATAAAACCAACTAGGGCTTAAAAGCTCTAAACCATAATAGATCATGGTTGGGACTATACCTGCGAGCAGCCAAGTACCGATCAATGAACCTACCATTAAAATGATAAGTATCGCTCCGAGTGCAACGGAAATTCCCGAAGTAATTCCACTCTCGATACTTTCCCAACGATGGCCATTTTGAAACGCAATTAGTGTCGCTATCGCTGCGGCAATCAACAACGCAATCTGATTCGGGCCATATGATGAATCTTCACCAAACAAGAACACCGAACTACTCAGCATCACAATCAAAGCAAGCAAAGGAATTAATGCTTGCAGATAAGAAGGACGTTTTGTCGTAACCGTCATAAATAGTTTCCGTATTAACTAGTGATTAAAAGTTTATGATGCCAAGCAACTGCAAGAAGATGCAAATAATGGCTATTGGCGCAAGATATCGAACACAGAAGCGCCATACCGCATACCCCTTCTTGCTCATATTTAGCTCTTCTTCTGTGAAGTGACGTTTCATCACCCAACCGGTAAACACTGCGGCCATGAAGCCGCCTAAAGGCAGAAGAATATTTGAAGCTAAGTGATCGATAGCGGCAAAAATACTATCAAGCTCTTTACCGAAGAAATTCCAATCTAATTGCGCCCATCCGGCACCACTTAGTGAAAATACCGTTCCTAAACTAAGTACCCATAGCACTGCACCTGAAGTAATCGCGGCTTTCCACCGGCTGATTCGTAATTTCTCTTCCGCAAATGCTACTGAAGCTTCTATCATTGCTATTGCAGAGGTAAATGCAGCAAGCACCAACATGACAAAAAACAATGTGGAGATTAAATTAGTGAACGGCATGTTCGCAAAGGCTAATGGTAAGGTTTGGAAAATAAGCCCTGGCCCTTCACCGGGAGTTAACCCAAAACCAAACACTATTGGAAAGATTGCAAGGCCTGCAATTAACGCTACTAACGTATCGGCAAGCGCAATCCAAATTGATGTGCGTACAATCGACGCGCCCTTTGGCAAATATGCGCCATAAATAATCATTACCCCAGAGGCTAAGCTCAAGGTAAAGAATGCATGGCCCAAGGCAATGAGCGCACCTTGAGTAGTTAATGCAGAAAAGTTCGGATAGAACATAAATTTAAATGCGGTGGCGAAATCACCAATGTGCGCTGCATAAAGCGCAATGATAACGAGAAGCCCCAGTAAAAGCGGCATCAGATAGGTAACTGCTCGCTCTAAGCCGTTTTTAAATCCTTTACCAACCACCACAACTGTAGACACAATAAGTAGCGTGGTGAACAGCAATAATTCTGGTGCAGAACTAACCATAGCGCCGAATGTTGCAGATACGGTTTCCGGTGTAGCGCCTACAAAAGTACCGCTAACGCTTTTTATTACGTACGAAAGTGCCCAACCGGCAATTACTGCATAAAAAGTAAGAATGATGAAACCGGCACTTAGGCCCATCCAACCTGTGATTTGCCAAGCCGAACTTACACCTGATTCACGGGCGAGCTTTGCTGCTGCATAACCAGGCGAGTTTCTGCCGCGGCGACCAATGAGTACTTCCGCCATTAAAACCGGAACACCAATGAGAAATATAAACAGCAGGTAAAGGAGCACAAAGGCACCACCGCCATTCTCACCCATGATATAAGGGAATTTCCAAATATTTCCGAGGCCCACTGCTGCTGCAGTGGCGGCGAGTACAAAAGAAAAATTACTCGACCAGCGATTGTTTGTGGAACGTTCTATTGTCATAAAGCGAGTACCGTTATTGTTATGGTTTTTCGGCAATATTATTTTTTACAGGGTGCTAACTTACAAATAAGGGCCTGCAACGGCAAGCCCTTATTTCATTTTATGCTGATTTTATAAGTTTTTTATATCAAAAATGCACCACAATAATAAATTAGAGGATTAGTTTTTAATCGTTTTTAACGCTTCGAGTGCCACCATTCATTGCGTGTACATAATCAGCTGCAACCTCAATTGCTTCGCGCAAAAACACATCTGGCGCGCGATAGGCTTCGTCTACGCCCTCTAGCGAATCAACAGGTTCTAAGCCTGCAAGTTCAAGGCGCCTATTAATGCGTTCAAGATTACGTGCCTGGTCTGCTTCCGTTTCCGCTTCCCGTTCAGCGCGCACTAACGAAATAAACTTACGATTGCGCATTTCACGATAGCGCTCAACATCTTCTGAAATGAACGAAAATTCCTGATCTTCGGCAATTCTTATTGCATGTTCAGCATTTAACTTTTCAATTAAAGCATTATTAACAAAATTGAACGCTCGGAAATCCACCGGGTCGATCTGATCCCAAGGAAGCGCGTTATCAGCTCGGCTCTCACCAAACTCTTCAGGATCAACTAAGCTTGGAAACGCCACATCAGGAACAACACCTTTGTGCTGAGTTGAACCGCCATTAATTCTATAGAACTTAGCCATAGTATATTGCACGCTACCCATCGGGTTGCTACCTAAATCAAAACGGCGTTGCAAACCACGGTGCTGTTGAACTGTGCCTTTACCAAAGGTGTTTTCACCCACAATCACTGCGCGGCGGTAATCTTGCAACGCCGCAGCAAAAATCTCAGAAGCCGAGGCGCTAAAGCGATCGACCATTACCACCATGGGGCCATCGTAAACAACAGTCGGGTCAGGATCGCCACTTACATCAACTCGCCCACTACTCTCGCGCACTTGTACAACAGGGCCAGATGGAATAAACAAACCAGTTAAGGTAATTGATTCGTTCAGCGCACCACCGCCATTGCCGCGTAAATCAACCATTAAACCTGCGAGTTCTGGTTCTGCATTCACTTCAACTAATAGCGCTCTCACATCATCGGTAAGTTTATTATAAAAACCGGGGATCGTAATAACCGCAAATTTATCGCCAGTATCACTGGTTTCATAGCTCAGTTTTGCTTCACGATCTTCTAACCGAACCTGCTCACGCACAATTTCAACCGCCTGCGGTGCTGCACCTGAACCATCACTTTCTTTTAAAACTTGTAGCCTAACTACACTGCCCTTAGGGCCTTTTATCAGTTCTACTACATCATCGAGCCGCCACCCGATAACATCTACAAACTCTTGGTCACCTTGAGCAACTGCAATTATTCTATCGTTCGGAGCGAGCTTATCTGAACGCTCTGCTGGGCCACCTGGAACCAATGAACGAATAACTGTGTAATCATATTCGGCTTGCAGAACCGCACCGATACCTTCTAATGAAAGGTTCATGTTCTGCTGAAAACGCTCTGCGTTTCGTGGCGATAAATAGCTAGTATGCGCATCAACACTGCGAGCAAACGCATTCATTACCGATTGAAATGCATCTTCGCTGTTGTATTGGGTTATTTGCTGCTGAGCTGAACGATACCGACGCTCTAGGTTTTCAATAATTTCTTCTGGTTCACGTCCCGCAAGCGCCAAATTTAAAGCATCACTGCGAACACGTTGTTGCCAAATATCGTTAAGTTCTTCGGTGGATGTTGCCCACTCGGCTTCAGTGCGATCAAATTGATACTCGGCACCCTCTTCATCGAAATCAAATTCTTCTTCGATAGCTTTAAGCTGCGCAAGTGCAAATTGGAAACGCTCAAATCGGCGTTGCATATTTAGTTGATGAATTGCAAACGCAACCCTAAGGTTGCCATCAACGAGGGCTTCATGAAAGTTATCACGGTGTTCACTGAACTGCTCAATATCGCTATCCAGCATAAACATGCGGTTGTAATCGAGTTGCTCGAAATAGCGATCAAAGATTTGTTGCGACATCGCAACATCAAGCTCAACGTTGCTGTAATGATAACGCGTGAAATAAGCGGCTATACGGCGGCTTGCTGCTACATGCTGAGATTCCGGCTGAAGTACCGGAATATCGCTCACATTGTAACTCACATCGTCTTGCGCGATTGCAGGCGTGATACCTAAGGCAACACTTGCAAATAACGCCGTAACAAAAGCTATTCGTTGTACAACCTGCTTAATCATTCATACTCCTATCAAACGCGAAACAAATCAGCTATCAAAACTCTAACCGACATTCCGGTTGGCAACTGAACTTGTGCCGCATTTTTATCAATCTCGGTTATGGTACCGGTAACGGGAAAACTACCTACTTTAATTTGCACAGCCTGACCGATTTTTACTTGGTCTGGTTTTATAACTTCAAGCGGACCATTTGCTTTCGGCGTTGCTTTTTTCTCAGTAGCCGAACTTCCTAATGGATTAGTACGGCGAGATTTCGGTTTTGTACCAACCTTACTTTTACCGTCCTTATCCTTTCTGACACCATCTTGCGCGTCTTTGTTCTTGGCTGCACGGGCTTTTGTCGCAGCAGCCTTGCTTTCTGCCGCACGCTCAGCACGTTTCGCTTTTGCCCGCTCTTGCGATTCAGCCAATTGCAATTGAGCGTGCTCTTCATGATCAGCTTCTACTAGCCCAGCATCGTTGCCATCTAAATCAACCCGTTCTACACCCGCTTTAACGCCGCGCAAATAGCGCCACGAGCCGGTATACTGACGCAAAGCTGAGCGTAAACGTGTTTTGCTTACATGCTCATCGTCAGCAAGGCGAATGGCCAAATCATCAAAAATACCAATTTTTAGCGGTCGCGCCTCTCCTTCAAGCGTGAAGCACGTTGGAAACTGTGTTGCCAAATATGCAATCACTTCTTTACTGGTGGAGAGTTTTGCCGTGTTTTCCATTTAATTAACCTTCATCGAGCTGTTCGTTTTGGCCATCTTGTTCGATTCGATGTACCAAGTGAGTTATGTAATCTTCTAATTCATCAACTTCTGATTCAATCAGCCCAAGTTCTCGGACCCACATCTCAGATATTTCAATAACAAGCTGTTCAATTTTTTCTGCATCCCAATAATCGCTAGTCTCTGCTTCACGAATAATGGTGTACAACATCGCATTTAGATTATCGGCCGCTTGCTCCGCATCTTCTTCAAAAAACTCCATATCATGTATTGAAACTAGATATGGGCGAACATCAAATATTTCCATTAGCCTACCAATTTAAACTTGCTAACAAAGGTAACAAAGCGGCAAGCCCTACTTCATCAGTTGCACTAAAACGATTAGCCTGCGGGCTATCGATATCAAGCACCGCAACAGTTTTGCCGTTCACCACGATAGGTAAAACAATCTCGGAATTACTTGCTGAATCACAAGCTATGTGGCCTGGAAAAGCATGTACATCGGCAATTCGTTGAATTTTTTGGCTACTAGCTGCGGTTCCACACACGCCTTTTCCAAACGGAATGCGAACACACGCAACTTTACCTTGGAATGGGCCGAGAACGAGCTCCTCGCCGTCAGCAAGATAAAAACCTAGCCAATTTAAATCATCAAGCTGCTCATAGAGCACAGCGCTGATGTTTGCCAAGTTTGCAATTAGATTAGGTTCACCAGTAACTAATGCACTGAGTTGCTGGTTCAAGCTTTGATAATGCTCAGCATTGCCTTTTTCTGTAGGCGTTTCGGTAACAAACACAGTTTTATTTCTCCGTATCGCTAGATTGCTCACTATCTTTATCTGGAGCTGTATCATTTACTTTAAACCGGGCTATATCGGAACCCGCACGCAAGCGCAGCTCGGCACGGAAATCACCTTTGGTTTTCATCAGGAGTTCGCCAGAAGGGGCTATAGTAAAATGATCATCTTGATTCAAGCGTTTTGCTTGATACACCATTACTAATTCCATGGCATTTTCGAGTTGCGTTGCCGAAAGTTTATTTCCATCCGGCCAACGCCCAGTTTCTACGGCATTTTTCATCCGCTCATAAATTTCTGGTGTCATTGCCCTTAAGGCATCTTCATACTGCATAATTATCGTTGTCGCTTAATAATATAAATGCGGGCGCGGGCTGTGAGGTACCAAATAAAGCTCAGTACAGCAACCGCAAGTGATACGCTCGGCATAAATTGCCAGCCTTCAACCTTTGTCCAGTCGTAAAAAGTGCCGGTGATACCTGCAACGAACAACAGGATGGCAAGCATTTGATGGCTTACGAGCTTGCTCACTTTAATCGAACGTTGGTTCCGCGCCTTGCGCGCTAAACTATCAACGTCGTGAGCTCCGAGCATAAAACCACATTCACCACAAACAGCCGCTTTATCTGAAACTTTCTTTCCGCAACCGGGGCAATTAATAATTGCCATATTTAAATCACCTAAACTAAATTGTAAGAATTCGTACTTGCTACGCTAAATATGAAAAGACAGTTCCCTGCACGATTCTCTGCAACTATCTCTCTGCGAATACACAAGCTAAACCTTATCATAGCAGCCTGTAAGCTCAGGGTCATCACTCGATTCCTAATCTGTACGCTTAATTGCGTTATATTACTCTCGGTTTTCGACCAGTGGCACAATCAATGGGGTTTTGTGTTCGTTTTAGCGTAGAGCTTTCGGTTTAACTGTGGCAAAGTATCACTAACAGAACAATAACAACAACGAGAGGATCTGATGGAAAATCTGGTCAGTACACTAAATAGTATCATTTGGAGCCCGGCCCTAGTATTTCTCTGCTTAGCAGCAGGCTTGTTTTACTCAATACTTACCCGCTTTGCGCAAGTTCGCCATTTCAAAGAAATGGTGAAACTGCTATTTAGCCCGAATGAATCAAGTAAAGGTATATCATCGTTTCAAGCACTTGCGGTTACCCTCTCGGGGCGTGTAGGTGTTGGTAATATTGCGGGCGTTGCAGCCGCTATCGGTTTTGGTGGCCCCGGTGCCGTATTTTGGATGTGGGTTGTTGCCTTCCTCGGAGCGAGCACCGCATACGCCGAATCAACATTAGGCCAGATATACAAAGTTGAAGAAAATGGCCAGTATCGTGGTGGCCCAGCCTATTATTTCGAAAAAGCCCTTGGGCAAAAGTGGCTAGCTATTATTTTCGCCATTTCCGCCATTATCGCCTGCGGTATCTTTCTTCCGGGAATACAAGCAAATGCTGTTGGCAATGCTGTAACACACGTATTTGGTGATGGTAATTTAGTTACCACAGATTACGGCGATGTTGGCAGCAATAAGTTAATTGCGTTAGCCGTTATTCTAATCGTGCTGGGCTTTATTATCTTTGGTGGTATTCGCCGTATTGCAAACTTCACGCAAGTTGTAGTGCCTTTTATGGCACTTGCTTACATTATCATGGCGCTAGTTATTGTATTCCTAAACCTAAATCAAGTTCCTGGTATTTTCGCTATGATCTTCACCGATGCCTTTACCGCTCAAGCCGGTTTCGGTGCCGCTATTGGCTGGGGCGTTAAACGGGGTATTTACTCTAACGAAGCAGGCCAAGGTACAGGCCCTCACGCCTCTTCTGCAGCTGAAGTTGATCACCCTTCACAACAAGGTTTAGTGCAAGCGTTTTCGGTGTACGTTGATACCTTGTTTGTATGTACTGCTACCGCATTGATGATTCTGATTACTCAGCAATACAATATTGTTGCCGAAACAACTGGCGCTTTGATAGTTCAAAACGTTGATGCGGCAACCGAAGTTGCATCACCCGCTTTTACTCAGCTCGCACTCGCAAGTGTTTTTGGTAACTTTGGGCAAGGTTTTGTTGGTGTAGCCATATTCTTCTTTGCATTCACTACTATCCTTGCTTATTACTATATTGCTGAAACTAATGTGGCCTACCTAAATCGCTACATTAAAAACCGCTTTTCATTGTTTATCGTGAAAATGGTTATCATGTTTATGGTGGCTTACGGCATGGTGAATAGTTCCGGATATATTTGGAATCTTGGTGATATTGGTGTTGGTTTAATGGCTTGGATCAACATTCTCGGTATCTTGGCAATCTTCTTTGTAGCGAAACCGGCTATCATGTGTTTACGCGATTATGAAGAACAGAAGAAAGCCGGTGGCCCGATTATCTTTGACCCAATAAAACTCGGGATCAAAAAGGCTGATTTTTGGGAAAAGCGTATCGCAAAACAACGCGCCGAAGGCACTGTGCCTCCAGCGGAAACACCAGATAAGTAATCATTACATATTTATCGATACGAAAAAGCCGAGTTTACTTCAAACTCGGCTTTTTTATATTGATGATTTAAAACGTTAAATTAAGAATCAACGTAATTCATCAACCACATCAAGAATGGCCTTCAGTGTATCGCGGCCAAAATTACACGAGCGAATATCCGACCATTGCTGATAAGGCTCAGGTAAATCATCATTATCTTTAAATGGCATTTCGATAGTAAAAGCTAAACACTTAAAACGTTCGGCCACTGCACTACTCGCAACTGTAAGATTCGCTTGGCCAGGTGCTTCTTTTTCGTAACCATACGTAGTTTGAAATTCAGCGGTTGCCGCGCGATATGCTTTACGGAAGCTATCTTCAAGGTTTGCATGGCGTTCATCGTATGAAGGGATTCCCTCAGAGCCAGCAATAAAGTTATAGGGTAAGTTTTCATCACCGTGAACATCAAGATACATATCAACACCGATAGCATCCATCTCTTCCAATACGTGATAAACCTCTGGGCTCTTTTCTAAGGAAGGTGCCGCCCACTCTCGGTTTAAGTTTACACCCGCGGCATTGGTGCGTAGATGCCCTCTTAGGCTGCCATCAGGGTTCATGTTTGGAACGATATAGAACACTGTTTTATCCAGCAGTTGGCGAGAAACAGGCTCATCTTCATCGAGTAAGTGCTCAAGCAAGCCCTCTACAAACCATTCCGCCATTGTTTCGCCCGGATGCTGACGGGCAGTGATCCAGATGTTCCGTTTGTGTGCCGCTGGCTCGCCCACAATGAGCATGTTCATTTCGCGGCCATCTAAAGTGGTGCCAAGAACACATTGCTGCACCCAAGCTGATTGCTGTGCTACTTGTAATAAATCCAGATGGCGTTCCCAGCTATATGGAACAAAGTAGGCATAAAACACGGTTTCTTGCTCTGGTGTATGGGTGATGGTTAGTTTTTCGCCATCAAACGCAGTAGGCACACGAAACCAATGTTCGCGATCATAGCTTGCCATAGCCTGATAGTTCTCCCAACCTTTCGGATACGCCGAACCGCCAGCATTCTCAATCACCAAGGTGTGCTCAACATCGATTTCACCGAATAGTTTGAAGTGAAACCACTGGTAGAAATCAGATTGGTTATCTTTGCGGATACGTAAGCGAATATTATCGGCGCTATCGGCACTTATTACATCGATATTGCCACTATCAAAGGCAGTAGAAATAAACATGGAAATCCTCAATATTAAAACATGCTGTTCAAAGTTAAGAATACGGGTGGTTTCAAAACAATAAACTGCTAAAAAAATAAGCGCCCGAAGGCGCTTAAATATTGGTAAATCACTTACGCTGGAACGTTGGGTACAATTAATCCAGCCATATCTTGCACTACGCGCAACACTTGGCAACTATAGCCAAACTCGTTGTCGTACCACACGTAAAGCACAGCCCGATCGCCATCAACAATCGTTGCTTGTGAATCAATAATACCTGCATACCGGCTACCTACTAAATCTGAACTTACAATTTCAGTAGATGAGGTGAAATCGATCTGATTCTGTAAATCTGAATTCAAAGCAACCTGGCGTAAATATTCATTCAAACCTTCTTTATCGGTTGCTTGGCCGAGATTTAAATTCATGATGGCCATCGATACATTCGGCGTAGGAACACGAATTGCGTTACCGGTTAGCTTACCTGCTAACTCGGGTAATGCTTTTGCTACTGCTTTCGCCGCGCCTGTTTCGGTTAGTACCATATTCAATGGCGCTGAACGGCCTCGGCGCTCGGCTTTGTGATAGTTATCAATAAGGTTCTGGTCGTTAGTGTAAGCATGCACAGTTTCAACGTGGCCGTTTTTAATCACAAATTCATCATTGATTGCTTTTAATACAGGGGTAATCGCGTTTGTTGTGCAGCTAGCAGCCGATACGATTAAATCGTCAGCTTGAATATCACTATGGTTCACGCCATGTACGATATTCTTAATGTTGCCTTTAGCAGGAGCTGTTAATAATACCTTCGCGGCGCCTTTTGATTTTAAGTGCAAGCCCAAACCATCTTCGTCTTTCCATACACCAGTGTTATCAACAATAATTGCGTTGTTAATGCCATATTGGGTGTAATCGATAGAATCTGGAGAGTTAGCGTAAATCACTTGAATCTGTGTACCGTTTGCTTTAATTGCACTATTCGCGTGATCAACAGTAATCGAGCCATTAAACGGGCCATGCACTGAATCTCGACGCAACAAGCTAGCTCGCTTCTCTAAATCGCCTTCACCACCACCACGTACAACAATAGCTTTTAAACGTAGTTTATTGTTACGGCCATTGCGCTCAATCAGTAAACGCGCGAGTAAACGGCCAATGCGGCCAAACCCATAAAGAACAACATCGCGAGGCTCTACGTCATCGGCTTTACCCACCAAATCACCGAGCACGCGCTTAACATATTCTTCAACACTCTCCTCGCCTTGGCGCTTACCGCCAAAGTGATAGCCGAACGCAAGTTTACCCACATCAACACGCGCTGGAGCCATTTCAGTTTCAGCAATTGCCTGTAAAAAAGGATAACTTTCACGCAAGCGTAACTTTTGCCCTTCATGCTGACGCACTAACCGGTGCGTTTTGATGATATCGATAGTTGAACCATTGAGGAGGCTCCGGCCATAAACCAGAATCTCAACTCCTTTGGTACGATATAAACGACCAATTAATGGCTGCATTAATTCAGCAAACTCTTGGCGTTCTTCCCAGCTTTTTAACGTAATATCGTTCAGCGCGTCACTCATCAGTAAACCTTTATTGATTCTTACGAATGTAACGAAAAATTCTAACTCGAAGGGGCTTTTTAACCGCGCATTCGAACCAGCCTAAAATGCGAGCGCCATTGTACTTAATTTAGCAACAAACTGCTACTTTACCGCTTTGCTTTAGCTTCAAAATCGAGCGACAACGAATTAACACAGTATCGTTGTCCTGTTGGCTCTGGGCCATCAGGAAACACATGGCCAAGATGACCATCGCAATTAGCACATAGAATTTCGGTACGCTCCATACCATGGCTTTTATCGGTTACATATTTAACCGTATTAGGTTCAGCGTCGTAAAAGCTTGGCCAACCGCAACCGGCGTCAAATTTAGTTTGTGCTCGGAATAAAATTGAACCGCAGCCTGCACATTTATAGCTACCATCTCGTTCTTCTTGCAATAACGCCCCAGTAAACGGGCGCTCTGTTCCCTTTTGTCGTAAAACTCGATAAGCCTCTGGGCTGAGTTCTTGGCGCCATTCAGCGTCAGTTTTTTGGTTACTCATAGATTTCCCTTGTTTATTCGTTTATTTGCGTTATCCATTCATACATTGGCCACATTCATTATGTTAATATTAGAACTATCGCAGCAAGTTAGTAGAGCAATAGCCTATATATGTTCGTATACGCAGCTATTTCTGTATAGTTCATAAGAACACGTTCAACAGTAAGGTTAATGTAATCATGTTAAGACGCACCAAAATTGTAACCACCTTGGGCCCAGCAACTGATAGATCAGGTGTACTAGAAGCATTGATCAAAGCAGGCGCTGATGTTGTTCGCTTAAATTTCTCTCATGGTAACGCTGAAGATCATATCAAGCGAGCCGAATCAGTACGCGAAATAGCAAACCGGCTTGGCTATCACGTTGCCATTTTGGGTGACCTTCAAGGCCCTAAAATTCGGGTGGCGCGTTTTGTTGATGGTTATGTTGAGCTCGAGAAAGGTGCTCACTTTATTCTTGATGCTGCTTTTGATGGCACCGCCGGTAATAGCGAACGCGTTGGCCTAGATTATAAAGAACTACCGAAAGATGTTGAACGTGGCGATATTCTTCTGCTCGATGATGGCCGTATCCGCCTGGAAGTTACTGATGTTGCCGGTTCTGAAGTGCATACCGTGGTAACCGTAGCAGGTACCCTTTCCAATAATAAGGGTATTAACCGTATGGGCGGCGGCCTTTCTGCGGCTGCGCTTACTGACAAAGATTACCGAGATATTGAACTTGCAGCGCAAATTGATGTAGATATTTTAGCTGTATCCTTTCCTCGCAGTGGCGCAGATTTACAATTAGCACGAGCGCTTCTAAATAAAGCAGGCTGCGATGGCGCTATTTGCGCGAAAATTGAGCGTGCAGAAACGGTTGCAACTGATGAAGCTCTCGACGATGTTATTTTAGAATCCGATGTAGTGATGGTTGCACGCGGCGATCTGGGTGTAGAAATTGGTGATGCACAGCTAGTAGGTAAGCAAAAGCGCATCATTCAACGTGCTCGCGAACTAAATAAAGTAGTTATCACGGCAACGCAGATGATGGAATCGATGATCGATAACTCTATGCCTACACGTGCCGAAGTAATGGATGTAGCCAACGCGGTTCTTGACGGTACCGATGCAGTAATGCTCAGCGGCGAAACCGCAGCTGGCAAATACCCTGTTGAAACCGTTTTAGCCATGGCGGAAATTTGCAGCGGTGCCGAGGAATATCCTGCACTGCGATTAACCCGTGATCGCCTAGAAGAATCGGTTCCCTCTGTATCACAAGCCACTGCACTAGCGGCTATGTATACTGCAAATCACTTAGAGGGTGTAACTGCCATTATTGCACTTACAGAATCAGGACACACTGCTAAGTTAATGTCGCGCATTCATACAGATTTGCCAATTTTTGCGCTCTCACGGCATGAGCACTCACTCAATAGAGCCAACTTATATCGCGGTGTTTACCCTGAATACTTCGATTCAACCGCATCAAGCCCGCAGCGGGTTCTGCGCGATGCAATCGAGTTAATCGAAAAGCGTGGGCATATACAAAAAGGCGACATGGTTATCATAACCCATGGCGATGTTATGGAAACTATCGGCAAAACCAATACCAGTAAAATTCTTCAGGTTTAGCGTTATATTTGAAGCCCCTGCCCGCTATTGAAATATGTTGCAGTGGGCTTCAAAGGCTAAAGCTCTACGTTCCGTTGTTCCATCATTCCACGAAAATCACGGCGTAGGCGATCTACCTGGCGAGTTAACCGGGTTCGCTGCCGATTAGTTAAGCTTTCATGCAATTTCACCATCAACAGTAGCGATTTCTCGTTAGAAATAGCCAGTTTTTCGTTCATCTCAGCACTACGAAACTGCTCAGGGTTCATAAATAGATCAGCTAATATTTCTGCAAAATCGTTGCTGTTACGCTGTTCCAAAGCACTAGCGAAGGCGTTATGCCAATCTTGTTGATATGCATACCATTGCCGATTCACGATCGGAGCCTGCATACTCCAATCATTAATCTTTTCTTCTTGTGTATTATTTGGCCTGCCGCCATAGTTTCGAAATGAATCAATAAACCGAGAAGCTCTGCGTTGCTGGGGATACATATCATTCCCTTCTGCTATTTCCGCTTCTGCATTTTGCAAACGTTCATGCTGCTCATCTAACCGATTTTGCATATTGGCAAGCAGTTCGCTTACCTGTTCATCATCTAGGCTTTGCAACAGGCGTATTGAAGGCGCTATGAGTTGCGCTCGTATTTCCTGCCAATAAACAAGCATTTCATCGCTGTAACCAGCGATAGCTTCCGGCTCAATCTCAGGTGTTTGTAGCAGGCGATAAATATCGTTCAAGAGTTGATGATAGTTCGGCATTTGCGTTTCGGCATGCCATTGCAAAAATTTATCAGTTTCTTCCCGTAAAATTGCATCTTGTTGATCAGTTAAACTAACGTAATTCCCTGCTTGCCAACTAATAAGTGTTTCGGCATAGCGGTACCCTAACTGGCGGCTACTGCAGCTAGAAATCATGAGCATGGTAAGGCAACAAATAAGAAGAATAGAAAGAGAACGCATGATAGCCAACCTTGTATGTTTGCTAATTACTTAGGTGTAATTACATTCATTAAACTACGGTGACGCCGTTATGATTGATCATCTATGCACAGATATGCTGGTTTTTTAACAAGGAATAAACGGTTTTAGGCTAAGCCAAGCACTAATTGCTTAATACGATCTTTGTAGCTACGGCTAACTTTTAACTCTTGGCCATTTTGTAAAATTAAGTGGTATTCGCCATTTTGTCGGCTGCAGAGCTTCTCAACTTGCCCCAGATTCACAATTGCCGAGCGATGAATACGCTGAAACAACCGCGGATTTAATTCCTGTTCAAGCTCTTTCATTGTGCGGCGGAGAATATGGGTTTGGTTAGCCGCATGAATACACATGTAATCGCCCGCGGCGTCAATCCATTCAATTGAGTTGATTGCTACCCGAGTAATTTCACCGCTATCTTTAATCGCGATGTGATCAGGATAGTTTTCGATTAAGGGTGCCTTGCCCTCGGCAAGTTGCTGTAATATTTCCTCAACATCACCACCGGTGATCTCTGCAACTAGTTTAACTAACCGCTGCTGGTAACCGCTGGTTTGTTCAGTGCGTAATTCTTCACCAATTCTAGCAATAGCAACCGCTAGGCGCTCTTCATCAACCGGCTTTAATAAATAATCGATCGCTCGCACTTCAAACGCACGAATAGCATAATGATCATAAGCCGTTACAAAAACAACCGCTGGCATTTGCGCCGCTTGCTCTCGAATTAAGCGCAAAACATCAAAGCCATTTAAACCTGGCATCTGAATATCAAGAAACACTAAATCTGGAGCTTCACGCACAATCATTTCAACGGCTTCTCGGCCGCTTGAGGCTTCGCCAACAACTTCAACATCAGCGAACGCATCCAAACGAATGCGCAAGCCTTGGCGTGCTAGTGGCTCATCATCAACAATTACTGCGCGAATGCTTTGTTTCATAAGGTTCAAATCGTATTGTTATTGTGCATATTAATGCTCTGCGGTTTGCCATGGTAACTTTAATGACGCAACGCAACCTGTGGGTGTATTAGCCGACAGATTAAATGAGAACTGTTTTCCATACAAGGCCTTGAGCCGTTGTTTAGTATTTACTAATCCTACACCTGAGCCGCGAATCTTCATTTTTGTTGGATCGAACGGTTCTGGGCCATTATCGGCCACAGTAATAATCAATTGGCCATCAGCAACGGTAGCATTGATATCGATACGCCCTAAACCTTCCGTTTTCGCAATCGCGTATTTCACTGAATTTTCAACTAACGGCTGCAAAATCAAGCTCGGAACCAACGCTTGTTTTGCTTCGTCCGATACATTCACGTTTACTTCGAGGCGGTCGCCAAAACGTACTTTTTCAATATCGAGATACAACATTGCAGCCGATATTTCTTGCTCTAGGGTAATACGCTTGATCGGTTCGTTATCCAAAGAAAAACGTAAAAACCGGCTCAGTTTGCTCATCATCTGATTCGCGCCTTTGGTATCGTTCACCAATATCAGCGTTGAGATTGCGTTCAGAGTATTGAATAAAAAATGTGGGTTTAGTTGATATCGCAACATTTTAAGTTGGGATTGATGCGCCATTGATGCTGCCGCCAGAGATTTCTGTTGCGCATCTTGTAGTAATTGATAGTACTTAATAACGAAATACAAGCCACTCCATGTCAGCATGATATAAAATTTAGCGATCGTGTGCTGAAAGTAAAAAAGCAAATTCGTTGGCCGAAATCCAAATTTATAGATTTCCCAATTAGTAAGATTATCAATTACCGCCCAAGTAGCCGCTGCAAAATAGGAGCAGAGCAGCACCACTACAACTTGCACCATTGGATGCACGTTCCAGATAGAACGATAGATATAGCGCATAGGTACCGTGAGCAAGAATCCACCATAGGCACCTAGCAAAACGATAACAATCCAGATCTCACGCATTTCGTGCATGAGCGAGCCCATGTATTGCACTAATGCATAGCCTAGCCAACCGGCAGTTTGCAGCAGCCAAAACATCTTATTTCTATCTTCTAGATAAGAACGCCAGTTCAAACTTGATCCTTATTCATCTTGATAAACATACTTAGTATTGAATTGTACTCGAAGTACTTGAAAATTCGATGCCATTCAACTGGAAAGTATCATGCTTAGTCGCATCTATAACCTCATGATACACTAGGCACATTCGGTAAACGCTCAGATAGGCTTGATATGCACAACAACATCTCTGTTTCACCCTTTAATGCTGAACAAAAAAATGCACCATTCTCTTACACAATAGATACCCACGATCTGCAGCATCATTATTTTACCGTTACTTTGCTAATCGAAAACCCAGATCCAAATGGAGTGCAGCTCCGGTTGCCTGCCTGGTTACCCGGCAGTTATATGATTAGAGATTTCGCAAAACATATTGTTGAGTTTTCCGCGGTTGGGATGGGTAAAAAGCTTAATTATACCCGGCCCGATAAAAGCACTTGGCATATCGAGCAATTCTCGGGGCCAATCACAATAATTTACAAAGTGTATGCCTTTGATCTTTCCGTTCGTACCGCTTGGCTCGATAGTGAATTTGGTTTTTTTAATCCAAGCGCAGTATGCCTAGAGGTTTTGAATGCGCCCACGGCAGCGAACGATAACAAAATTAATGACACTCGTTATCAACTGCAGGTTCTGCCACCGAAAAAAAATGCGGGAGCCGATAACCAGTGGCAACTCGCAACTGGAATGCCATGTATTGATTCCGATAAACGAGGCTTTGGCACCTACATTGCGAATGATTATGCCGAACTAATTGATTATCCATTCTTAATCGGCGCCCTTACCCACATTGAATTTACGGTTGCAAATATTCCACACAGCTTGGTGTTAGCCGGCCGCCATTTTGCCAACGAAACGCAACTTTGCAAAGATCTGAAAGCTATTTGTGAGGCACAAATTGAATTTTGGCAAGGAAATGTACCTTTCGATAATTACCAGTTTCTCACCATGGTTGTTGGCGAAGGCTTTGGTGGTTTGGAGCACCGCAATTCAACCGCCTTAATTTGCAGCCGGCATACACTAGAGCCCGGTTCCGCTAGCGCTGTGGTGAATGATGAATACCTTACATTCCTTAGCCTTTGTAGCCACGAATATTTCCATAGTTGGAACGTGAAACAGCTAAGGCCAAAAGCATTTCACCCTTATGATTTAAGCCAAGAGCAATATACCGAACAGCTTTGGTTTTATGAAGGCGTAACATCATACCTCGATGATTACTTTGTACAGAAAAGCGGAGTAATGCCTGCTGGGCAATTCATTCAACGTTTGGGGCAAAGTATTAGCAGAGCACTTCGCGGTAAAGGCCCACAACGGCAAAGTGTGCTGGAATCTAGCTCGTTAGCTTGGACAACTTTCTATCAGCAAAATGAAAATGCGCAAAATGCCATTAGTAGCTATTACAGCAAAGGTGCCGCCATTGCGCTGCTTACCGATTTAATGCTGCGCCAAGCAAGCAATCAGCTTTTGAGTATTCGTGATGTAATGATAAAGCTCTATATCGAGCACCGCGAGCATGGCACTAACCACATTGATTTAATTGCGGCAATTGCTAACGTTGGCAATCCAGAGATAGCCAAACATGTTCAACAATGGTTAGAAACTACGGCAACTCTCCCAGTTGATATCTGGCTTGAACAATTTGGCATTGAAGTGAGCCCGAATTCAGCCGAAGCGCTAACCTTACAACCGGGGTTGTCCGCTACGCTGGCAAATCAAGTTTCTCTTGGGGCGGTATTACAAGAAAAAGGTAACCAGATAGTTATCGCTAGAGTTTATGAAGATAGCGCAGCGGCATTAGCAAAAGTTGCGGTAAATGATCGCCTCGTTGCTATTGATTTTCTCGAGGTAACTCGGAATAACCTACAAAGAGCTTTCAACCGATACAAACCCGGCGAAACAGTAAAAATACATGTTTATCGTGATGATCAGTTGCTAGAACGGGAACTAACTTGGCAGGCGCCACAAGCTGATTGTTTTGCTCTTTCGATCAGAAACAAAGCAGCTTGTGAACAATGGTTACGATTTTAAGTTTCATAAAGGATGCTTAATCACGTTCGGGTAACAGTAATGCCGGATCAACCCGCACCGAACCCCAATTCATTCGCCAATCTAAATGCGGGCCTGTGGCACGGCCCGTAGCACCAATTTCACCAATTAAATCGCCGGGCTCAACAATTTGACCTTCTTCCACGTGAATGGCATGCAGGTGCAAAAAACTAGAAAAGATATTGTGGCCATGATCAATAATAATTGTACCACCGGAAAGCACCATATCCGGCGCAGTTAAGCGAACTTCCCCACCCGCTGGCGCGTACACTGGCGTACCCGTTGGCGCGGCAATATCCAACCCCCAATGTGGCGCACTTGGGTTACCATTCAAAATACGTTGGCTACCATACACGCCACTAATTCGGCCTTCCGCAGGCCAAACAAAGGATTCGGTGAAATTCAAACGATTGCTATTAATATCCCGCGCCGCGCCAATTTTAGCGTTATCTGCGCGTATCAGCGCTTGCACTTCCGGATCTGGCGTTACTGTTCGCTGCGGTAATCCATCGACGCGCTGAATATTAAATTCTCGGCTTTGTATTGAAAACTGCTGCTGCCAGCGCTCTCCTGCGGCTCCAGTAATCATAAGCTCGATATCGCCTTTATCATCGCGGCCAATACCAAAGACAAAATGGCCGTTGTGGCCCACTTTCAAAGTATTACCATTTAGTTTAACTTCCGCATTCGGAGCAGTACGGCCAACAATCATGGCCCCTTGCACAAAATCACCGGAAATTTCAGGCTCAAACACACTTACGCCGGAATCAGCAAGCACTGTGGGTGCCCATAAACAGGAAAGAACAAGCATAACAACGAACGGAAGTTGAACCATGCTTTTTGCTGTTCTGTGTTTTAACGTGCTAATTAACGCACTATTTACCCTACTATGCATACCCTATAGCTCCTTTACCCACACCTTCAAAAGCAATAACTTTTACCTTAGGCCTGTGCCTTGGAGTTGATTCCGCGACAATAGTTTCAGCAACTTCATGAGCTACATAATCAGCAATACACTCAACAGTTGTATCTGTGACCATCACTTCGTTCTCTTGTGCAGGCAATATTAATTCAAATAAGCCCTGTTCAGCCATATAGGAATAGCCTATGTGGTGATCGCCTACATGTTTTAAGGCCGCTGAACTCAACCGCATACTGCTAATTTCACTAATATCTTCCTCAGTACCAACATAAATATCTTCCCAGCGGCGCGACCAGCGCTGCTCCCATGCTGGGCTGCGCATACCATCAACAAAAATTTTAATGGCAGAGCGATGGCCATGGGCAATACGTTGGCAGTTGCCATCATGTTTTTTCAAGCCGTGAGTATAATGGTAATAGAAACCATTCATTTCTTCCGCTCGTAGGGTTAACTCTAGGCCTTTCACATTCGCCGGCAACTCACGTTTAATAACCGCCTGTAAATACGCAATGGTGGTTTCTTGGGTAATAGTATCGGAATCAATGAATGCATAAGCATCGGCTGGGCAATACAAGTGGATAGATTTATTTGGCCGTAAAAAATCAACCCAATAATGGGTTCCCGCTTCTTCCCGGGTTACCTGCGTAAACGAATGTTCTGCCGGTATCAGAAGCTTATGATCAACTGATTGATCGATAATGGCTTTTACCTGCTTTTTTACACGGCCGAAATCAAGCACCATTGATTGATCGTTCAATGACCCATCGAGAATAATATCCACAATCCAACTTTCGCCTACAATACCCCGCTCAGGGCATAGATAAGAAAAATCGATTACGGTGAGATCATTCACAAATAACTGCATTTAACGGCCTTCTAAAAGCAAAAAGAAAAAAATAACACAACATACAAGAGTATACCGGAATCAGGGGTGCTGCCACCACTGCCAAAGTAAATGGATTGCCAACAACCACAAAACTACGCCCATTACTCTATCGAACCAATAACCATGGCTAAGCAAAATTGAACGTATTCGAGTTTTTCCTATCATCAACGATAGAGAAGCAAACCATATGAAGGTGGCCAGCGCCAAATAGGCACCATATCCTGCTTTTACAACCAAAGGCGTTTGCACCGAGATAATCGATGTAAATAGAGCCAAAAAGAACATCGTTGCTTTGATATTTAGGCCATTCGTTAAAAACCCAACCGTAAATGCACGGGCTGGAGAAACCACCGGTAAAATTTCTATTTTAACATCGCCAGTGTTTACCGGTATTGGCGCGGAACGAATAGCGTTCCAACCGAGCCAAAAGAAATATGCACTCGCGACCAGTAACAACAGCTGATAAAGCCATGGCGTTTGGTTAATAATTAACGCAAGACCAAGAATAGAATACGTAACATGAATTAAAATTCCGATGCCAATACCCGCACTCACCCAAATAGCAGTTCTTGCTCCGTGCCGAACGCTATACCGACTCACCACAGCAAAATCGGGCCCGGGGCTCATCACAGCTAACGCGTGCGCTATAGCCATCGCAAGGAATTCAGCAAAATACCTTCCAGCAATAAGTTCTTCAAACATCGCTAAATAACTCTCCTAGCCTAAGCACATATAATTAAACATATTTGCGCAAATCATAGTTGTTTACTATGATGATTTAAAATCAACACGTTTTGATTAATGCGAAGCAATCTAAAGCCTGTTAAAACGCATTACTGCCCAAGTTTTCAGATTCAATATGGTGAACAATGAAAAATAATAACTTCCCATCGTTAAATGCATTACGCGTGTTCGAAGCAGTTTCTCGTTTAGGCAGCTTTAAAGCTGCAGCGGCAGAACTTAGCGTTACTCAATCGGCTATTAGCCGGCAAATTACCACACTCGAAGAACAACTGGGCATTCGTTTAATCCAACGGGATAACCGTGTTCACGCGCTAACACCGGCCGGTGATGCTTTATCGCCAGATCTATCGCGAGTATTCCGGCAAGTAGAACGTTTGGTCAAGCGCACGATGAAAAACGGCGAACATGCTCGGCGTACGCTTACCTTGGGTATTAGCAGTGAACTCCTGCGGTGGTGGCTTGGCCCAATGCTTGCGGAATTTAACCAGTTATACCCTCACCTTGAATTACAGTGTGTGCAAGTTCCGGAGTATTTGAGCCGGCAGAATGAAGCGCCATTAACTCATGAACTATTACATGGCGAATTAGACGCCCTACTCACTTTCTCAGCGCCCGCACAAAAAGCTATTGCAAATTGGTTGCTGAGCGATAGCCAACTCATTCTAATGCGCTCAGAAGGCGTTCTCGAGCCCTGCAAGGAATCTTTCCGAGATTGTAAGTTTGTGGCCGTGAATACCAACAAAGATTGGGATCGTTGGACCAAAGAGTTCGATACTAAGATATCGCCGGAACAGGTGCAATTAGTAAATAATACAAGTATGGCGGTAGAGCTTGGTCAATTCACCAATCGATTACTGCTAGTGCCTGATTTCTATGCCCGCGCCGCCTCGGAAGCGGGTTTACAAGAAGTACCGGGTTTTCGCCTTACTAGCCGCCATGGCCTGCACATTTCTGTGCGCAGAGAAAGCCAGCGAGAAATGGCAATTGTTGCCTTAGTCAATTGGTTACAACATGTCATCGAGAACCGCAGCCGCTGATATTCGGCTGCGGATATGCAGCTGCTAGAGCAAAGGCTCGAGATTTACTTGCCTTCGATCAGCTCTTCTTGCGTGTAAACCAATGAACGGCTATCCCAATACGACCAAATCCCAATATCGTAACCGTGTGTTAACGTTACACGATACTCTTGAATTCCTTCAGCTTCGCTGTAGTTAGCGTGAGTAATACTAGCAATATGGTAGGCAAGGCCATCACTTGCCGCTTCAGCTGATTCAACAAATGCTTCAATTACAATAACATTTTGCCAAACACGGCTATCGCCCTCACCAAAAGCCGTGTAGTTGATCGATACGGTAGCATCGCTAACTTCTTCTAGTTGAATTACAGCCATGCGCAATGAGAATAGCTCTTTGAACGGTTCTTTTTCTGCAAGAGAGCTGGTAAAAATAGGCGCAAAAGCTGCAAAAATAAAGAATATAGCCACAACAATAAAGTGCCCACGCCAAATTTGCTTAATGGGTTGTGGTTGCGCATCAACGTAAACCACATAAGTTCCCGTGGCAATATCGTGCAGCGATTGCCGAGTAGCGCGGTTGAATAAAACCAAATAAACAATAGCCAAAGAGCCACCAACACCGATAAAAGACGATACATACAGCATTATCGAAGGATTTGGAGTAGCTAACTGGGTTAAATCAGATAATGAGTAGGGTATTACCAGAATAGAATAGCGGCCGAGCGAGCGGAATAGAGATATTTGTGCGTTACTAGCATCAACAACACGAATAGCAAACAATCTTTTACCTATCGTTTGCCCGTTTCCAATAGAACTATTTAACACGCCAAAATAAAGAAGCGCTACAACAAGGCCAATCCAAAACGCGTGAGGCCCCATGGCAATAAACGCATCGGCAAATAGCCAGCCGAGAAGCGCGCCAAACATGCCAAGAACCACTGTATCAACAATTAAGGCCCCAACACGACGCCAAAAGCCCGAAATCCATTTTTCTGTAAATACATTAGACATGGTTATTCCATGATATTTAGGATAGAAGTAAATCGAAATTTTAAACTTAGATGCTTGGAAATGATACTTAGAAATGGTGCCCGGGGCCGGACTCGAACCGGCACGACCGTTAAGTCGAGGGATTTTAAATCCCTTGTGTCTACCAATTTCACCACCCGGGCTTTCAGTAGGCACTATTTCTAGTGTTTGTAATGCTGTGTAGAACTTTGGGAAGCTCTAGAAAACTGGAGGCGGGTCCCGGAGTCGAACCGAGATCCACGGATTTGCAATCCGCTGCATAGCCATTCTGCCAACCCGCCTGGGTTAAAATAAAGTTTGGAGCGGGAAACGAGATTCGAACTCGCGACCCCAACCTTGGCAAGGTTGTGCTCTACCACTGAGCTATTCCCGCGCTTAACTTTATTTCTCACCAGGGCGTTGCCCCAGTGGCTGTGCATTCTACCTGTCCCTTGATTTCAGTCAACAATAAATTTCGATTTTTAAGCTGTTTGCCTATTTTTTGAATGAAATGGCTAAAATATAGCTTATTAACTGTCTTTTGTTAGGTCTGCCCATGCTACCGTTAGATAAATGTACATCGACCACACCGTAAGAATGGCCGCCACATAGATAGCCATTACGCCTACTACATACACAAAAGTATTCGCACTCCATAGCAAACCGGTAAGCGCAATCATTTGTGCCGTGGTTTTTACTTTACCAATTGTTGATACTGCTACGCTATCGCGTTTACCAATTTCAGCCATCCACTCGCGCAAAGCAGAGATAATCAGCTCGCGGCTAATGATCAGCAACGCTGGAATCGTAATCCAAAGCGTTTGGTGATACTCAACTACCACGATAAGTGCAGCTGCGACCATTATTTTATCGGCAACTGGATCTAAAAAAGCGCCGAACTTGGTTTGTTGCTCAAGTTTACGAGCTACATAGCCATCGATGCCGTCGGTTATTGCTGCTAACACAAAAATTAAAGCGGCATAGAAATGTGCGTGCTCTATAGGTAAATAAAACACTGCAAGGAAAACCGGAATTAATATAATCCGGAAAGAGGTTATAATGTTTGGGATGCTCCACATACGGGCTTGATCTCACTTTTAAAAAATGGAAATTTATCGAATTCAGGCACTTGTTAAACGCAATGCAAAGGCCTATGCGGAAAATTATCTTTATTCATCATCTTTATTCATCACGCAACGCATAATAAATAGTTTCTGCAAGCGCCCTGCTTATCCCAGGAACATTTGCCAACTGCTCTATACTAGCGCTTTTTACCTGCTGCAATCCACCTAGATATTTTAATAAATTTTGGCGCCGTTTATTACCTACGGCTGGGATTTCTTCTAGAGTAGATGTTTTTCTAACTTTTGCGCGGCGCTGGCGATGCCCGGTAATTGCAAAACGGTGCGATTCATCGCGAATATGCTGGATTAAATGCAATGCGGGATCATCGGCGGGTAAATGCACGGTTTTCCGGCTAAATCCAAAAATCAGCGTTTCCAGCCCTGCTTTTCTGCTTTCGCCTTTGGCTACACCAATTAAAATAGGGGGTTGTGGCCAATCTTGAAAATACTCCTCAGCCTGAGTCAATTGCCCTTTGCCACCATCAATCAAGAGCAAATCAGGAACGTTCTCCCGCTCTACCGCTTGCTTATAACGGCGTTCCAGTGCTTGCGCCATCGCCGCATAATCATCCCCACCGGTGATACCTTTGATATTAAAGCGGCGGTAATCTGATTTACGCGGGCCATCTTGATCAAACACAACACAAGAAGCTACCGTTTCTTCCCCCATTGTATGAGAGATATCGAAACACTCCATACGCTCAATGGCAGCATCTCTTTGCAAAAATTTATGTAGCGCTTTAAATCGTGTTTGCATAGTAGATTGCAAACCCAATTTACTTTCAACTGCATTCATTGCGTTCTTCGTTGCTAGCGCTAAGTATTGTTGGCGTTCACCCCGCTTGGGCTGCACTAGCTTAACCCGCATATCCAAGGCCAAACACAATTGCTCGTTCAAAGCATTGCGGCTATCTAACTGTTCCGGAATAATAATTTCAGCAGGCACGCGTTGCCCATGTTGCTGATTTAAATAGTATTGAATTATAAATGATTCTAATACCTCAGCATCGCTGGTGTGTGCTGGAACTTTCGGGTAATAACTGCGGCTACCCTGCACCGAGTTTTGCCGAATAGACAGCAAATGAACACATGTAAAGCCAGAATTTCGATACAAACCGATTGCATCTAATTCGTGCTGGCTGCCGCTCACAGCGTTGCGTTCTTGTACTTGCCGCAAAGCTACAATTTGATCCCGCAGCATGCCGGCACGCTCAAATTCTAACTGCTCACTAGAGCGCTCCATAGCTGCAACTAGAGTATTGATTACTTCATTATTCTTGCCGCGTAAAAATAGTTTAACTAACTGCACTTGCTCAGCATATTGATCGTTTTCTGGCAGCCCAACACAAGGCGCTAAACAACGCTTTAATTGATGTTGTAAACACGGCCGGCTCCGAGCGCGATAATAACTATCATCGCATTGGCGCACCGGAAACAGTTTTTGCAATAAACGTAAGCTCTCTCGCACTGCACTGCCGTTTGGGAAAGGCCCAAAATATTCACCTTTTTCCCGGCGAGTACCGCGATGATAAGCAATACGAGGATGTTCATGCGCTGAAATAAAGATATAAGGGTATGATTTATCATCGCGCAACAAAACGTTGTAACGCGGCATATAGGTTTTTATGAAGCTATTTTCAAGAATTAACGCTTCTGCTTCACTGTTGGTAACGGTAACTTCCATATGAGCAATTTGCTTTACTAGCGCTTGCGTTTTTACCGAATCAACGTTCTTGCGGAAATAGCTCGCTACACGCTTGCGTAGATCTTTTGCTTTGCCCACATAAATTACCTCACCGTCAGCGGCAAACATTCGATAAACGCCTGGCTGGTGAGTAAGATTTTTAAGGAAATCTTGCGCGTTAAATAGATTTTCTTTCGCCATAGATAAAGGGGTTCAAGTACCTAAATTAGAGTGCAGCTCTGTGCACTTAATATTAATCAAATTATTAGGCTTTAGATTACCAGAACCCCTAGGCGATGTCTGCGTTATTACTACTGTTAAGCAGTAATCAGCGCTGCTTCATCGTTTGCCGCAGCATGAGCTTTTGCTGAGGTTTGAGCGAATGGTACATTAGTTGGAATAACCGCTTGATGAAGAGGTTTATTGCTAATATCGTGATTTATCAAGCCATATTTGTAGGCCAGATGGGTAATTTGCACATCGTTCTCAACATCTAATTTACGGTACAACCGATAGCGAAAGGTATTTACTGTTTTTCGCGATATATATAGCCGCTCAGAAATAGAGCTTACGGTAAGCCCTGTGCTAATTAACTGAAAAATTTGTTGTTCTCGGCGGCTCAACGAACTCAATAGCGGATGTTTCAGTAGTGGCCCTTGATAACGTTTCGCCATTTGCCGCAGAAGGTTTGGCGTGTAGCTCTGCCCCAACGATACTACCCGGCAGCCATGATTCACTTCATCAATCGAAGCTTCATTTAACAGATATCCTGATATTGCAGGCTCGTTGAATTTATAATCAAGCGCATGATTCAACTTATCGCACCACAACATCACCCGCAAAGCTGGGTTTAGTTTATGCAGTTTTTTCACTAACGCGCGAGTAGCCGATCCTGCAAATTCTTCACTTAGAACTAATACGTTTGCGGCTCGCTTCGAAACCAAAGCCTCTAAGCCAGGTCGATTCTGAGCAACATGCACCTTCCAGCGCAGTTCACCCAATTCATTTACAACTCCCGTGTGCCGAATCCCTTTGGGTAAGGCCACAATTACATCACTCATAACATATTTTCCTTGTCGCAAGTTATTGTTAATTTATGTACTTCTCCAGAAGTGCGTTATTTTTAGCCAAGTTCATTCATAAAATCAACACAAAAACGCAACTTAAATGCAACATAAGCTCATATTAAGCTCATATTAGGCGCCAAAGCATAATAACTTATGTTATGGATACTGTAGATGTAGAGGCCAAAATCAATAGCAAGCAGAGCCGTCTTTGTAGGCTATAACGCAAAAAGCACCCTACATAAGGGTGCTTTCATCTAAACCGACCGTAAACCGCCAACTCGAGGGATGGCCCTCCTAAATTATTCGATAGCGTCTCTGTGACGAACAGCGTTCATTATCTCGGCGAAGCTATTGGCGTGATGTCGAATTTGCACTGATTCCCCCGTTAGCTCTACGATACGCAGCGCTGGTACAACCCCAATGATTTCGCCCTCTTCGTGCACTAATAAGTAATCCTGACCACTACGATGTAAAGTAGCAACTACATCGCCAATTTTCGCGTGCTGTAATTGCTGGCGAGATACCAACGGCAATTTCGCAATCGGAATCATGATGTAATCAATCGTTAATTGCCCATGGGGAATTCTCAGATCGCGCGCTTTATTAATTGCTAATCTGCCATGAAACTCTTGTTTTGGCAGAATACCAACCAGTTCACCACCGCGATTTAACACACATGCATAACGCGCATTGCTGGCATCCATAAGCTCTTCCGCGTGTTCAAGCTCAACCGCTTCACTCATTTGCAATGGGCGTTGCGAGGAGAAATCTATCAGGGCGTGAAGCGAATTTTCATTCCAGCTCAATTTATTTTCAGTAAATGATTTAACCGTAGGCTTGCTTCCAGAGCTTTTTATAATGGGCAACGCCGTAAAGCTTAACGCAGTATAGGTAGACATAGAGGTAACTCCAATAAATCAAAAATAATAAATAACCTAATTTTGTGATTTACTGGTTTGAAGGCGGTGCTCTTGATTGGAAATGCCGGTAATTAGCGCTACTAACAGCATTGCATAAGCTTGCCGTTGAACAATAACTACTGAGCTTTGCGTTTGTAGTGTTCGAGGCTATCAGCGTATCAGGTTGATCACCTTCAGCTTCAGTGGGTGGAATCCAAAACTCACTGACATCAATTGCACTCTGATAACCATCCACAGGTGATTGCTGTTCAGATGCAACCGCTTGCGCAGAGACAGCACTGAACAAACAAACAAATATAAAATAGCGAAACAGATACATGGTGTTTTGCGCCAATGAGTGGGTACTGCAGATAACATATGCCCGCTCTTATACAAATACAAGAGCGGGCATAAATATATTTTCAGTTACCGTAAGGCTTGCTAACTGGCGGTTTGCGAAACCTCTCGATTATTGCCAAGGCACAAAAAAGCGCTGTTATGATAACAGCGCTTTTTTCAAAATTTGGCGGAGAGGGAGGGATTCGAACCCCCGGTAGGTATGAACCTACGCCTGATTTCAAGTCAGGTGCATTAAACCGAGCTCTGCCACCTCTCCAAATTGTGCGTTTCAACAAAACTGTTTAAAAGGTTCTTGCTGAAGACGGAGCGAATGATAAATACCTCGCCTCGGCTTGTAAAGTAAAAAACGAACATTTTTGTTTGTTTGCTGTAAAAATAGCCGAACCGAGGCTTTTTTCATCATCAAAGGCTGCAAATAAGCGCACGATCGCAATGATAGGTTAAATACCGGTGCGATATACACGATTTTAGTTGAAACCCTCCCCCGGTGATAAGGTATAGTAGAACTATTCAATAACACTGTGCTCTAAACTAAATAATACAGCGTATATTTAAGAAAGCTCTTTATCGTAGCTTTCGCATTCGATATGCAATGAGATATTTGTTTTTTAAGCCCATGAACAACAAGTACCTGGAGAAACTATCTATGAACAACCCTACTGTGCATACAGCGCGCCAAGAAACCTCAGTTGAGGTGAATAAGGTTCTACGCAATACGTATTCACTTCTCGCCTTAACTCTAGCGTTCAGCGCCATTGTTGCTGGCGTTGCCGGTATGATGAACTTGCCTTACCCAGGAATCCTTGTAACCCTCGTAGGATTTTACGGATTACTTTTTGCTGTCCACAAAACTGCTGATAGTGGTTTGGGCTTAGTGTTCACCTTCGCACTTACCGGTTTCATGGGTTATACCTTAGGCCCAATTCTCAACGCAGTAGTAGCAAATGGCGGTGCTGACGTTATCATGCTAGCTATGGGCGGTACCGCGGCGATTTTCTTTGCCCTTTCGGCTTATGTTTTAACTACTAAGAAAGATATGTCTTTCTTAGGCGGCATGATGTTAGCAGGCTTCGTAGTAATTGTAATTGCATTCATTGCCAACCTGTTCTTGCAAATGCCTGCGTTAGGTTTGGCGATTAGCGCTATTTTCATCCTGTTTTCATCGGGTGCGATTTTGATGCAAACCAGCGCTATTGTGAATGGCGGCGAGCGGAATTACATTCGCGCTACCATTACGCTGTTTGTATCTATCTACAACATTCTATTAAGCTTAATTAACATCTTAATGGCGTTAACTCGCGAATAATTAATTCGCTTAGCTCCGCATTCCAAACGCCTCGTGGATTACCTCCCGGGGCGTTTTTCGTTATACTCGCAGAATTCAGTAAATTGAAAGGCGAAGGTAATGGTAAACAGTTCGTATGTGATCATGTTGCAAGCCGCTCCCGATGATTACTTAGCGGGCCAGCAAGCCTTGCAGTGCGCACAAGATTTAGTAACTAAAGGCAACCAGCTTAAGCAGGTTTTCTTCTATGGCCCCGCGGTGATCTATGCCAATCAGTTTTTACAAGGCCCTAGTGGGGCCCCTAACCTGCAAGAGCAATGGCGCAAATTCTCAACTGAAAACAATATCCCGCTTGTGGTGTGTGCCACTGTTGGAAGCCAATATGGTTTAGAAGCCCTGCCCCCACCCGCGGGTAATCTAGCAGAAGGCTTTGTTGCTGGTGGCTTAGCTGAGTTTATTGAAACACTTGCCAAAGCAGAGCATTTTCTGCAATTTCAAGGAAGCGGCTCATGCTAATGTTTCACTTTACTAAGCCTGCAAGCCACGCAAGTGCGCGCCAAGGTTTAGATATGCTACTCATGGCTCTAAGCCTCGATCAGCCGTGTTGCGCCGTATACAGTGGTAAGGCAATTTTACAGTTACTAGAG
The DNA here is from genome assembly GCF_000218785.1 of Idiomarina sp. A28L. Lineage (GTDB taxonomy): Bacteria > Pseudomonadota > Gammaproteobacteria > Enterobacterales > Alteromonadaceae > Aliidiomarina. The sequence continues at coordinate 203,942 of NZ_AFPO01000011.1, read as the reverse complement.
CCTAAGGGCAGTTTCGATCCGTTAAAGAAATTAGGCCTGCTCGATGCTGTGTTTGATTTTGCAGAAATCTATGTTGATAGCGCATCATTAGCCGAGAACCATTTATTAGCATCTAGCTTTCGAGTACCGGTAAAGGTTATTGATAGCTTAAAAATAGAGCAACTTAACCAACAAGCTAAACACAAGCTCCAGTTTTAAAAAATCACTTTAGAGCATATATGATTGAATTTAATGGCGTGAGCTACGCAACCGATAAACACGAATACTTGGCTGATTTTTCGGCTTGGTCACCGGAACTGGCTGAGTATATCGCTAGCTTAGAAAATATTGAAATGAGCCCAGCTCACTGGGAAGTGGTGAATTTTGTGCGGGCATTTTACGGTGAATACGAAACTAGCCCAGCAATGCGGGTTCTGGTTAAAGCTGTTGCGAAATCTTTGGGTGAAGATAAGGGTAACAGCCGGTATCTCTATAAGCTTTTTCCAAAGGGCCCGGCCAAACAAGCTACGCGCATTGCGGGGCTACCCAAACCAGCTAAATGCATTTAATGTTCACCTACAAAAAAGACAACCACTTGGGTTGTCTTTTTGTTTGTCACTCTTTTTGCTTACCACGCGTATTGCATAATTAGCGGTGAATAGCTTCCACACCATTCATATACGGGCGTAATACTTCAGGCACCAGCACAGAGCCATCGGCTTGTTGATAATTCTCTAGAATAGCCACTAGTGTGCGCCCTACTGCTAGCCCAGAACCATTTAATGTGTGCAGCAGCTCAGGCTTCTTGGCACCTTTACGGCGAAAACGTGCTTGCATTCTCCGCGCTTGAAAATCGCCCATATTTGAACACGAGCTAATTTCGCGATAGGTATCTTGGCCCGGTAGCCAAACCTCTAAATCGTAAGTTTTACAAGCACCAAAGCCCATATCGCCAGTACACAATAATACTTTGCGGTAAGGTAAATTTAGCAATTGCAGCACTTTTTCAGCATGCCCGGTAAGTTCTTCCAATGCTTGCATGGAATCTTCCGGCTTCACTAATTGCACCAGCTCCACTTTATCGAACTGATGTTGACGAATAAGCCCGCGCGTATCGCGGCCGTGTGAGCCCGCTTCACTGCGAAAACACGGCGTGTGGGCAGTCAGCTTAATCGGTAGCTCTGCTTCGTCATAAATTTCATCGCGGGCTAAATTCGTTAACGGAACTTCAGCAGTTGGAATCAACGATAACGCAACCTGATCTTGGCTTTCACCTTCAACATGAAATAGATCTTTACCGAATTTCGGTAGTTGGCCAGTGCCATACAAACTTGCGTGGTTCACTAAATAAGGCACATAGGTTTCCGCGTAACCATGTTGATCGCTGTGTAGATCGAGCATAAATTGCGTGAGTGCACGGTGCATACGAGCTACACCACCGTTCATTACCACAAAACGAGCAGCGGTAAGTTTCGCTCCTTGGCTGAAATCTAGGCCATTATTTAAGCCTTCAGCCACATCAACGTGATCTTTCACATCGAAAGCGAACGTTGGTGGCGTACCAAACTTGCTAATCTCAACATTTTCATTTTCATCAGCGCCTTCTGGCACCTCAGCTGCCGGTAAGTTCGGCACACTTGCAATTACCGCCTGCAACTCATCTTGCACCTGATTAAGCTCAGCTTTTGCAGCTTCAAGTTGCTCACCTAAGGAGCCAACTTCAGCAAGCAACGGCTCAATATCCTCACCGCGAGATTTAGCTTGGCCAATCGATTTTGAACGGCTATTGCGCTCACTTTGCAGGGTTTCAGTGCGAACCTGAATTTCTTTCCGGCGTGCTTCTAAATTGGTGAGCGTTGCCACATCTAATGTAAAACCGCGGCGTTTCAAGCCTGCTGCCGTTTCTTCAATACCTTCACGAAAGTGTTTCGCATCTAACATTCACTATTCTCACTTCTTTGATCGAGGCGTTGCCGCATTGAGCTGATTTGCAAGAAACCGCTAACGCCGCATCACTTAAATTTATTGTTTGAATTATACCGATTCCGAGCCAGCAAGAAACCAAGCATCAGCATAAATAATCCAAATATAATTGATATTAGTAAATATCCAAGCGCGGCAACCTGATTTGAAACGGCAACACCGGCAATAATTACAGGCTCGGTAAGTAACTGTAGTAAATCTTTACTGAACCCTGAAAAGGTTGTTAGTGCAGCAAATAATCCGCTGCTGTAAAACAGAAACCATGCATTGGAAATCTGTTTCCCGTGGTGTTTTGTTAAGAATAAGCGCCGTGCAGTTACCAGCCCCAACCCAAAGCAACCTATCGCATTCACTAACACAGTAGCGAAAGGGAAATCACTACTCGCATAGAGCATGAGCTCTCCGCTTTGACCATGAATCAGCATATAGAAGCAGGCTCTAAGTAACGCACCTAAAGCGCCACCAAGTGCCACCGCGCAACTAAGCGACATCAGCTCAGTTAGCTTAATTCTGGTGCGATAAACGTTCACGCTATCCAAAGTAGCCACCCGCACCAATAAAGTAACCCATAGCGATTGCAAAAACAGATAAAAGCACACTGGCGTTCATATATAAAAAAGCCATTACCGGCTTTTCTCTGAGCATGCTCTGAAATTCTAGAATGTAAGTAGAAAACGTTGTAAAGCCGCCGAGTAAACCAAACTCAAAGAAAACAAACGCATTCACAGCCGCTTGTGGCGTTAAGCCCTGATGGCTGCGCAAATTAATGAGGGCCAATACAAAACCTAAAACAAAAGCGCCGATAACATTAACACTAAAGGTTGCCGGCATGCTGATACCAAAGCGCCACAACGAAAAGCTGGTTAACCAATATCGGAGAACAGCACCAAGTGCCCCACCCCCTGTAATATATAGCCACATCATTTATCTGAATCTTGCCAGCGTTGCCAATCACTTTGGCTATCGAGTTGCTGTAGCCGATCGAGCTTTTCCTTGATTTTCATTTCTAAGCCCCGATCGCTCGGCTGATAATAATGCTTATTAGCTAATTCAGGTGGCAAATACGATTCACCAGCCACATAAGCCTGGGGATGATTATGCGCATACTGATATTCAGCACCAAAACCTTCTTGTTTGTGAATTTTGGTTGGTGCATTGCGCAAATGCTCTGGCACTGGATACGATTCACCATCTTTGGCAAGCGCCAGCATTTCGTTAAATGCGTTATACACCGAATTGCTTTTCGCAGCGCTGGCACAATAGATAGTGGCTTGGGCAATGGCACGTTCCCCCTCTGCGGGCCCCACTCGATGATAGGTATCCCATGCATTTAACGCCAATTGCAAAGCGCGAGGATCGGCATTGCCAATATCTTCTGAAGCAATGGCAAGCAGGCGGCGCGCAACGATAAGTGCATCACCACCACCGGCTAGAATACGGCAATACCAATACAACGCCCCATCGGGAGAAGAACCCCGAACCGATTTATGAAAAGCAGAGAGCAAATCGTAATAAAGATCGCCTTTGTTATCGAATAAAACGCCCTTCTCACCCACTGCATCGGCTAATAGAGCCGCACTAATAGTTTCGCCATCTTCAACAAAATCAGCAGCAATCTCAATCGAGTTCAATAAACGCCGGGCATCACCGGCAGCAACTCGAAACAAGTATTCGCGGCCATCACTACTCAAACTTAGGTTGCGTTCGCCCAAACCGCGCTCTTTATCCGATAACGCTTGATCAATAACCGTGCCTAAATCTTGATCTGAAAGCACTTGCAGGCGATAGGTGCGCGCTCGCGAGAGCAACGCATTGTTTAATGCAAAACCGGGGTTTTCGGTGGTAGCTCCCACAAAAATAATAGTGCCATCTTCAATGTGCGGTAAAAACGCATCTTGTTGGCTTTTATTAAAACGGTGTACCTCATCAACGAACAACAGTGTTTTTTGCTGAAACATACCATCGCTTTGGCGCTTCTTAGCTGCATCAATAGCTTCACGAATATCTTTCACACCAGAAGTAACTGCAGAAATTCTCGCCACGTGAGCATCGGCTACCGCTGCCATTAATTCCGCTAACGTGGTTTTGCCAGTTCCTGGAGGGCCCCACAGGATCATAGAATGCAAATGCCCCTGCTCAAGTGATTTTCGCAGGGGCTTGCCAGAGGCGAGAATGTGTTGTTGCCCAACATACTCTTTAAGTGTACGCGGCCGCATTCGGGCCGCTAACGGCATAAAGTTGCTCAACCTTTACTCCCGTTGGTCGTCAATATCAGTTCCGGGAGCAACCTTAAAGTTAAATTGTTCATCGTTAATTGGTTCGTTTTGTGCCTCTATCCGCAGATGAAAAATACTCTTTTGCCCTTGCCCGTCATCAACTACCAATTGCTGTAGTTGTTCGTCTTCGAACCCCAAAGTCAGGCTCGATCCATAGGATTGCGGGTCGATAACGCGCCAAAACTGCATTACCGATGCCTGCGTATCGCTCACCGCTACTGAAGAAATTTCAGTTATCTCAAAGTTATTCCAATTTGCTGCAGAATCGAGCAGCAACAGCAATGGGTTGGCTTCCATCGCATCTGCTTGCGTGTATAGAGTAACCTGTTCAATGAAGGGGTTATAAAACCAAATCGTTTCGCCATCAGCTACCAAAACAGAAGCATCGGGTTCATCGGTTACCCAGCGTAACTTCGCTGGCCGCTGCAAGTAAAAGCTTCCAGCCGCCTCTTGCAATAGCTGTTCATTATCAAACACTTCCTGTACAAATGTGCCCTGCAAACTATGCAGTTTTTCAAGTTGTTCTTGCAACTCATTACTTTCAGCATGAGCTGGGTTGGTTGTTATCAACAAAACTGACGACAACGCCAAAACACTTATACCGACAACAGAAGCTATTTTTCGATACATCAAAATTCCCTCGGTGGTTTAGGGGCAATTACTTCACGGGCGCCATTGTGCCCTGCTGAAGATACGACACCAGAAACTTCCATTTGTTCTACAATACGAGCAGCCCGATTGTAACCAATGCGGAATTTTCTTTGAACGCTAGATACTGATACGCGGCGGCTCTCTGTTACAAAAGCTACTGCTTCATCATAAAGTGCATCCGATTCCACATCATCGTCGCTTGCCTCACCAGGCAACAAACTATCATCGCCCTGATCGCCTTTAAGAATCTCTTCAAGATAATTTGGTCTACCGCGTTTTTTCCAATCTGCAACTACAGCATGTACTTCGTGGTCATCCACGAATGCACCATGTACCCGTACTGGAACGCCAGAACCCGGCGGCATGTATAGCATATCGCCTTGACCAAGTAGGTGCTCTGCCCCGCTTTGATCAAGGATAGTGCGAGAATCAATTTTCGAAGAAACTTGGAATGAAATCCGCGTTGGGATATTCGCTTTAATTAAACCGGTGATTACATCAACCGATGGCCGCTGAGTGGCGAGAATTAAATGAATACCTGCTGCACGTGCTTTTTGTGCTATTCGTGCAATTAGCTCTTCTACTTTCTTGCCAACAATCATCATCATATCGGCAAGCTCATCAACTACCACAACAACGTAAGGCAATTTACCTAGTTCTGGAGCGCGTTCATCCATCGAATCGCCCGGCTTCCAAATAGGATCGCGCAACGGTTCACCCGCTTCAATCGCGTCGAGAACTTTTTGGTTGTAACCTTTGAGATTACGCACGCCTAATGCCGACATCAGTTTATAACGGCGTTCCATTTCACCCACACACCAACGCAGCGCATTAGCCGCATCTTTCATATCAGTTACAACTTCAGTTAATAAATGCGGGATGCCATCATAAACCGATAATTCGAGCATCTTCGGGTCGATCATAATCATTCGCACATCTTCGGGCTGCGATTTATACAGCATGCTCAGAATCATTACGTTAATACCCACCGATTTACCCGAACCGGTAGTACCTGCTACTAATAAATGTGGCATTTTTGCTAAATCAACGGTAACGGGTTTGCCTGCAATATCTTTACCCAAAACCATACTTAAGGGCGAGCTCGATTTATTAAAACTCTCGCTTTCAATAACTTCACTCAACCGCACAATTTCACGATTTTTATTTGGAAGCTCCAAACCAACGTAAGATTTCCCGGGAATAACTTCAACAACGCGAACCGCAATTGCAGAGAGCGAGCGGGCAATATCTTTTGCTAAGTTTGAGATTTTACTCACCTTCACACCCGGCGCTAAATCAAGCTCAAAACGCGTAACCACCGGGCCTGGTTGCACTCCAGCAACTTGCACATCAACACCGAAATCTTTAAGTACCGCTTCTACCGTTCTGCTTACTTGATCTAATTCTTCTTGGCTGATTGGATTTTCGGTACGATTGGCTCTATCAAGCAAGCTAATCGCTGGCAGCTCACTTACCCATTTGGGCGCATCAGCCGCAGCGCCATTTTGTGGGCTCGCCTGCGCTTTACCAGCCACCGTAGTGCTATTATTTGCTATGGGAACAATGTTCTGTTGCTTGCGCAACACTTGTGGAGCCGGCTCATCTTCTTCAATATCGAAAGGTGGCTCATCATCAATATTCGACCACAGCGCTTCCTCGCTAATTTCATCAGCGTGGTTTGAACTCATTGAAGGCAACTCTTCAGGCTCATCGGCTAAACGGCCATGCGCCAGAGGCATATTATCCCAGTTATCATCATCACCCTGTGCAGTGATAGAGTTCGTTACCACTTTCTTCTTGCGCTTAAATACTGCGCTAAAACGTTGCCCTAAACTTAGTTTCTTGGGCTTTTCATTTGCCTTACTAACAGCCGCAGGCTTTTCAGCACGATCAATAGACGAATCTGCGCTTTGCTTTGATTTACTGCCCTTCGCACTTGCTCCACCGCCGGTAAATAATGCTTTACCGCTATTCCACACCCATAGCCCTGCCAAAATAAAAGATTCGCCAATTTTATCTACCAAACCTATCCATGAAAGCCCGCTTATTAAGGTTATGCCGGTGAGTATAAAAGTAAGCAAAACTAGCGAAGTGCCAGCTAGATTGAAGTAAGGAAGCATTGCTCCGGTAATTACATCGCCCAGCAAACCACCCGGCGAGAAATTAAAAACTGGCTCAATATTTAAGCTTGCTAGCCCAGTAGCGCCCAATAAAAACAACAACACGCCAACTAAACGTAAGCCTAATGTGAGGTAATCTAAACTGATTAACCGCCGCGGTCGATGGAAAACCACGTAACCAAAACCCGCAACAACAAATGGAATGCTGTACGCCAATGCACCAAATGCAAACAGCAGAATATCCGCAAACCAGGCGCCTATAGCCCCCGTTGCGTTTTGAATATCTTGGGTATGGCTGGATTGAGACCAGCCAGGATCTGCTGGATTGAATGTGAGTAACGAGGTAAGCAAAAATATTGCTAACGCTCCACACAATATCAAGCCGGTTTCCAGTAGCCGCTGTACGCCGTTCATAATGCTCCGCTATTCTAATAGTTGTTGCTGATGCGCCGAATTCACTCGATATTTATCATTCTACCGAAAAGATTACCAAGTTCAGCCTTTTATCACTACTTTATTCTCTTGTTTTACCGCTTCCATCACTACATAAGTGCGTGATTCGTTTACACCTGGCATATTTAACAAGGTTTCACCCAGCAATTTACGGTATGCAGCCATATCAGCCACCCTAGCTTTCAGTAAAAAATCAAAATCACCAGAAACTAAATGGCATTCCAAAATTTCATCTGTTTTACGCGCTGCATCGCTAAATTCGGCGAATACATCCGACGATGTCTTACTTAACGTGATCTCCACGAAAACGAGCAAGGGCGTACCCAGTTTATCGGGGTCGATACGTGCATGATATCCTTTAATTACGCCGTTACGTTCAAGCTTGCGCACACGTTCTAAGCAAGGAGTTGGGCTTAACCCCACCTCTTTGGCAAGTAATACGTTAGATATTCTGCCTCGCTCTTGCAAGATGCGTAAAATTTTCCGATCTAGCCTATCAATAGTTATTTTATCGTGTTCTTTCATGTTCACCAGCACATTTAACTGCAATTAACACTAAATATAGCATAAATGAGCAATTTTACACCCGAAAAAAGTAGGTCACGCCGGATTGAGCTGAGCTATACTTTGCCCAAATTTTACTTCGATAATATTCCTCGCGAATAGAATTGAAACACACTGAAACTTGAGGCTCTAAACGTTATGTTGATTGGTGTACCTAAAGAAATTAAAAACCACGAATATCGCATTGGCTTAACTCCTGCAGCGGTCCGCGAATACGTAGCACACGGCCACGATGTAATCATTCAACGCGATGGTGGTTTATCGATTGGTTTTACTAATGAAGATTATGAAAATGCCGGCGCTCGTATTATCGATACGCCAGAAGAAATCTTCGCTAGTGCTGATATGATTGTAAAAGTTAAAGAGCCGCAGCCAGGCGAATGTAAACAACTTCGCGAAGGCCAAATTCTCTACACTTATCTTCACCTTGCACCAGATCCAGAACAAACTCGCCTATTAGCAGAGGCCGGTGTTAGCGCAATTGCTTATGAAACCGTTACCGATAATCGCGGTGGTTTACCGTTATTAGCACCGATGAGTGAAGTTGCTGGCCGTATGGCAATCCAAGCGGGTGCGCACAACCTAGAAAAAGCTCATGGCGGCAGCGGTACGCTATTAGGCGGTGTTCCTGGCGTTGCGCCGGGTAAAGTATTGATTATTGGTGGTGGTGTAGTAGGAACGCAAGCCGCTAAAATGGCGGTAGGCCTCGGTGCTGAAGTAACCATTCTTGATCGTTCACTACCGCGCTTGCGTGAGCTCGACGATATTTTTGGTGGCCGTATTAAAACTGTATATTCCACAGTTGATGCAATTGATGCCTACTCGCGCGAAGCCGATTTAGTAGTAGGTGCGGTATTAATTCCTGGCGCTGCAGCACCGAAATTACTAACTCGTAATCACATCAAAAATATGAAGCCCGGCTCGGTTTTAGTTGATGTGGCAATCGATCAAGGCGGTTGTTTTGAAACTTCGAAAGCAACCACACACCAAGATCCAACTTACGTTATCGATGATGTAGTGCATTATTGTGTTGCTAACATGCCAGGCGGCGTTGCACGTACTTCTACTATTGCCTTAAACAATGCGACTTTGCCATATGGTTTGGCTCTTGCGAATAAAGGCCTTGATGCGCTAGCCAACGATACTAACTTGCGCAATGGTTTGAATATGCACAAGGGCTACATCACGTACAAAGCGATTCATGATGATTTAGGTGAGCAATTAGGCCTTGAATATTTAGACCCATTACACGCTATTCAAATCTAATATCACGGGCAACCGTTACGATAAGCGTACAAAAATAAAGAGCCGGTTTTAAACCGGCTCTTTACGCTTGTGCAACATCTGCCTACAATAACCCTCAAATTTTTTTCGAATAAGAACAGTGGAGTTGTATTCATGGCTGAAGTGAAGCACTGCAAACTTCTAATCTTGGGCTCAGGCCCAGCAGGTTACACCGCTGCAGTTTATGCAGCACGCGCAAATCTCAATCCAGTTTTAGTTACCGGCATTCAACAAGGTGGACAGTTAACCACAACTACCGAAGTTGAAAACTGGCCTGGCGATCCTGAAGGCCTAACCGGCCCAGATCTCATGGTACGAATGCAAAAGCATGCCGAACGTTTTGATACTGAAATCGTCTTCGATCATATTAATAGTGTTGAATTCAACCAACGCCCTTTCCGGCTGAAAGGCGATTCAACTGAATACACCGCTGATGCCGTGATTATTGCCACCGGTGCTTCCGCTAAGTATCTAGGCCTGCCTTCTGAAGATGCGTTTAAAGGCCGTGGTGTTAGCGCATGCGCTACCTGTGATGGCTTCTTCTATCGTGGTCAAAAAGTATGTGTTGTGGGTGGTGGTAATACTGCAGTTGAAGAAGCACTTTATCTATCCAACATAGCCGAAGAAGTACATGTGATTCATCGCCGTGATAGTTTCCGAGCAGAAAAGATATTAATCGATCGCCTTATGGCAAAAGCCGAAAGCGGTAACGTTGTTTTACATTTACATCAAACACTCGATGAAGTACTCGGCGACCAAATGGGTGTTACTGGCATTCGTATGAAAGATTTCCGCGATGGCAGTACCTCTGAGCTCGAGGTTCAAGGCGTATTTATTGCTATCGGCCACCAGCCAAACACACAAATGTTTACTGAGCAGCTGGATATGGAAAATGGCTACTTGAAAGTTCAATCTGGCCTACACGGAAATGCCACGCAAACGTCTATTCCGGGTGTTTTTGCCGCTGGCGATGTGAGCGATCATATCTATCGCCAAGCTATTACATCTGCCGGAACCGGCTGTATGGCTGCGCTTGATGCAGAACGTTTTCTTGATGCACTTGAGAACGATAAATAAGCTCGATATCGTTACCATTGAGAGCCAGCCGCTATCTCCTATGCTGGCTCTCAATGTTTTTGCTCTTCAGTAGATGGCGGAGAGAACCAACCCTATGAGCTTTCTCACCGGTTTAGATGATACCCCGAGCGATTACCCCTTCCCTGATGCAGAAAAGGCACTGGCCGACCCTGACGGCCTCTTAGCTGCAGGTGGTTGCCTATCAATTCAACGCTTACTGAACGCCTATCAGCATGGTATTTTTCCATGGTACAGTAAAAATGATCCGATATTGTGGTGGAGCCCAAGTGAACGCGCTGTTATTCACCCGAACGATTTGTATATAAATAGAAGCTTACGTAAGTTTTTAAAAAAACACCCCTACCAAGTTACACTAAACACCGCATTTGAAAACGTAATTCAAGCTTGTGCAACTATTCCACGTAGCCCTGGCAACGGCACCTGGATTACTGCTGAAATGATTGCTGCGTACATTGCCCTTCATTACGCTGGGCATGCCCACTCTGTTGAAGTATGGCATAACCAACGATTAGTAGGCGGCCTATATGGTGTGCTCGTGGGGCAAACGTTTTGTGGTGAGAGCATGTTTAGCACACAAACAAACGCCTCTAAGGTTGCACTCATTGCTTTACGCGACCATCTTACACCTGCAGGTTTGGCGCTTATTGATTGCCAAATTGAAAACCCGCATTTAAGCAATATGGGTGCGGTAACCTTAAATCGAGCTGATTTCATTCGGCATTTGGCGGCAAATTCAAACCTAATTTCCCCCGTTTTTTTGCAAACAACCGAATTGAGTGTGTTAGATATTGGCAATTAGGTTAAAAAAGCGGTAAAATCCCTCGCGCTTAAAAACGGCCAGCTACTTTAAGTTAAAGCTAGGTCAATAAAGAATACAGAGGATTTAATGGCGAAAGAAGACAGCATTGAAATGCAGGGCACGATTCTAGACACCCTGCCAAATACCATGTTCCGCGTTGAACTTGAAAACGGGCACGTGGTTACTGCGCATATTTCAGGGAAAATGCGCAAAAACTACATTCGTATCCTAACCGGTGACAAAGTTACCGTGCAGCTTACTCCTTACGATTTAAGCAAGGGCCGCATCGTTTTCCGCGCTCGTTAATTATTAACGTTCTAGCAGCCTACGAGTAAAGAAAAACCCAGCCTTGATAGCTGGGTTTTTTCGTATCTGCGATCTTGATGCTTTACTTGCACCTAACGCCAGCCCCAAAAGTTAGGAAGGTACTGCTTCATTAGCGTTATCATAAACGAACGCAATCTCATCGCCATTTTCATTCAAGCGCGCTTTCACATTACCGCCTTGATGCAGCTGGCCAAACAAAATTTCGTTTGCCAACGGTTTTTTCAAGTGTTCTTGAATGATCCGCGTCATTGGCCGGGCACCCATTGCTCTATCGTAGCCTTTCTCGGCAAGCCATTCTAAAGCACTCGTTTCTACTTCCAATGAAACACCTTTTTTATCAAGCTGTGCTTGGAGTTCACAGATAAACTTATCAACCACCTGCAAAATCACTTCGGTGTTCAAATGTTCGAACCAAATAATGCCATCTAACCGGTTGCGAAACTCTGGGGTGAAAACCTTGTTGATTTCCGATAGTGCATCAAACTTATTATCTTGTTGCTGGAAACCGATGGAAGTTCGCTCCGTTTCGCGTACACCCGCGTTTGTTGTCATTACTACTACAACGTTGCGGAAATCAGCTTTGCGGCCATTGTTATCGGTTAAAGTGCCGTTATCCATAACCTGCAACAAAACATTGAAGATATCACTATGCGCTTTTTCGATTTCATCGAATAGCACTACACTATAGGGGTTTTTAATAACCGCTTCCGTTAATAAACCGCCCTGCTCATAACCTACATATCCGGGAGGAGCACCGATTAACCGGCTTACCGCATGGCGTTCCATATACTCCGACATATCAAAACGCAGGAGTTCTATACCCATGGCTTTCGCTAGTTGTTGAGTAACTTCAGTTTTACCCACTCCTGTAGGACCAGCAAACAAGAACGAGCCAACGGGTTTGTGTTCACCACCTAAACCTGAGCGCGATAAACGAATAGCGGCAACTAAACTATCGATTGCTGAATCTTGGCCAAAAACCACCATTTTGAGGTTTCTATCCAGTTGTTTCAGCATACTCTGATCATTTCGCGATACTGATTGCGCCGGCACCCGTGCAATCTTCGCAATAATCGCTTCGATATCGCCCACACCTACAGTTTTTTTACGCTTTGAAGGCGGTAACAAACGTTGGCTTGCGCCCGCTTCATCAATTACATCTATAGCTTTATCAGGTAAATAGCGCTCATTAATATATTTAGCTGATAGTTCCGCGGCAGCGCGTATAGCTGGCTGCGTATAGCGAATACCATGGTGGGCTTCATATTTATCACGTAAGCCCATAAGAATTCGGGTGGTATCCTCAACCGAAGGTTCACGCACATCAATTTTTTGGAAACGCCGAACCAAAGCTCGGTCTTTCTCAAAGATATTTTTGTATTCTTGATACGTGGTGGAGCCAATACACTTCAACTCACCATTAGTAAGCAAAGGTTTGAGTAAGTTGGAGGCATCCATAACACCGCCAGAAGCAGCCCCTGCACCCACAATGGTATGAATTTCATCAATAAACAGAATGGCATGCTTTTGTTTGCTTAACTCTTTTAGCAGCGCTTTAAAACGTTTCTCGAAATCACCGCGATATTTAGTTCCTGCTAATAAACCACCCATATCTAAGCTGTATATCACCGCATCGGCAATAACTTCAGGTACATCTTTTTCTACAATACGCCACGCTAGCCCTTCGGCAATTGCAGTTTTACCTACTCCCGCTTCGCCCACTAATAACGGATTATTCTTCCGACGCCGGCACAGAATCTGTACTGTACGTTCCAACTCTTCTTCACGGCCAATAAGAGGGTCGATTTTGCCGGCTTGCGCTCGCGCATTCAAATTCACGCAAAAACGCGCTAAGAACCCTTGTTCTTGATCGTCACTATTGCCAGTAGCTTGCTCTTGTTGCGCGGAGCTTTCATCTTCAGTTCGCGAAATACCATGGGAAATAAAGTTAACCACATCGAGGCGGGTTACTTCATGCTTGTTTAATAAATAAACGGCTTGTGATTCTTGCTCGCTAAATATTGCCACCAGCACGTTAGCGCCGGTAACTTCAGAATTGCCTGATGATTGCACATGGAACACGGCACGTTGCAACACGCGCTGAAACCCTAGCGTTGGTTGAGTATCGCCCTCACCTTCATCTTCCTCGGCAAATTTAGGAGTGCTCCGCTCTATATAAGTAAGTAATTCTTCTTTTAATACTGCAAAATTAATGGCGCAGGCCCGCAACGCTTCGGAAGCTTCGGGGTTTTCTAATAACGCAACCAGAAGGTGTTCAACAGTCATTAATTCGTGTTGACGATCCCGTGCGATACGGAACGCATCATTCAACGAAATTTCGAGTGCTTTGTTCAGCATACTGCTCTCCTTACTTCACAAATCATGCCTGCTCCATCGTGCAGAGCAGTGGATGCTGGTGTTCACGGGAATATTGATTCACCTGTACCACCTTCGTTTCTGCAATTTCTGCAGAGTACACACCACATACGGCTTTTCCGCGCTCATGGACTTGTAACATAACTTCAGTTGCGGCTTCCGAATTTAATCGAAAGAACTTAACTAACACTTCAATCACGAAATCCATGGGTGTGTAATCGTCATTATTCAACATCACTTGGTACATAGAAGGTGGCTGTAAATCAATTTTTACCGCGTCATCTAAGTGATGCTCAGGAATGGAATCACTATACTTGCTCATACGTTACTTGCTTATACCTTTAATATAGCCAGATTTCTGGCACATGGTTAGCGACAATTCGATCTTTTTCGTTAAAAAAATGTAACAAATTTGCACACAATCACTTGACTATTTTTTAGTCTTATCTAAATTAACACATGGTACTGTTTGCTGCAGATTTCAAGTTCACTGGATTAATATAGATTTTTTAACTAATAATCACGTATTACCGCCCGAAAAACAGCAGCCCTTACCGCGCACCATTCCAATAATAAAAAGGTGCGTTACATGAAAATACAACAACACACTATACGCAAGAAGGAAGTAGAAGTATGGCTACCGGTAAAGTCAAATGGTTCAATAATTCTAAAGGATTTGGTTTCATAGAATCTGAAGATCGTAGTGGTGATATCTTTGCACACTATTCAACCATTCAAATGGAAGGATATCGCACACTCAAAGCTGGCCAAGAAGTTGATTTTGAGCTTGAAGAAGGCCCTAAAGGGCTTCATGCTATACAAATCGTTCCTCAGGGCGGCGAAACCAAATCATAAACCCATGATTTAAAATTTATAGAATTAATTGTAATTGCTAGCGTGTGAAGGGCCGAAAGATAATAATTTCGGCCCTTTTCTTTTAGAACACTACTACTTTTTCACTATCAATGCACAGCGTGATTTAATCATTCATACCGTAAAATCTTCGCAACTGATCCCGTAAATTTGGAGGAGTTCCTTTAATCGTTATGGTATCGGTATCTACATCATAAGAAACTCTTTGGCCGAGCATGCCTTGATCAAAAGCCATACTTAAGCCACCGCCTTGGCCCTGAAATTTTACCAGTTGCCGTAAGCTGCTTCGATCAGCTGGGAAGCTTTCTGGAATTTCTGTGCCTTTACGCTCATTAAATTCCTTAAGCGATGGAGCACCTTGGTCTTGCAAGCGCTGATCTAAATCATCCATACGCACTTGCTCACCCTGCTGCCACTGCTCGCCACAGTATTCAAATACACTTTTACGAACATCATTGGCGCCGTCAGCCGGAATATCTGAGGCTTTTACAAACGCTTGAACAGTATCTACCAGTTGTTTTGTACTATTTTTAGAGTTTACGCGTTCTGCACACCCTAAGAAATCAAGAAAAAACTCTGCGGTTTTTCGTCCCGTTTTACCTTTAATGAACGATACATAGTAGAAATCATCAGCTTTCGCCTGAAACTCGGTTAGGTTAATACGTGCCGCGAGTTGAACCTTGGTAACATCAAGCTGAGCCGATTTATGTACACTTAAATCAGGCTGTACCATAACCCCTTCGCGAACGGGTAAGAAACTAACCAGTAGAAATCTATCAGAACCCTCTTGGTAATCCGCAAGCAATAGAAAACCTGATTCCGCAAATGAATAACGAGAAAGCTCTTGCTGTAGTAATCGCGAAACCTGTTGTGAAAACTCAACAAAATCATCCGCTTCTGTTAACCATTGGTTCAGCAATTTCGGGAACTCTGGTTCCGGTATTTCCTCTCCTGCTGCGCGCGCGCCCTCGTATAAAGGGTCTTCTGCGCTCACAAAGCTAGCATAACCTTTACTTGGTTTGGCATTGTAAACTTGATTCATTTCATCCAGTAAACTCGCAACCTCGGCTTCACTATTAAGTGCTGCGGGTGAAAAGCGTAATCCAAACTCGCCGGCAGGATCTTGATAAACTTGGTGAACAATACTGGCTGTTACCTTCAATGTCATGGCTCTCTCGCTATGCAACTATCTGATTTATGTTAAACTTGTATTATTCTAACACGGAGCCGGGGCCATCATCATGCCGATTGTTTCAAAATACGATCAAGAACGACAAGACCAGTTAATAGATAGCATTCTAGATATTCTGGCCAAAGATAAAGCACCGAATGATTTGGCACTAATGACCCTTGGCAATGTTGTAACTCACATTTTGCAAGAACACGTACCGGCACAAAAGCGGCAAGCCATTGCCAAACAATTTGGCCAGATACTGCTACAATCAGTAGCAAAAGAGCAATAAAAAGAAGAGTGCTATGGGTAAATATAAGCAACGCGATCGTATCGCAAAATTAGTAAGTTGGGGGCACTGGTTCACGCTCGCCAACATTCTTATTTGCCTAGTGATTGGCTTATTTTATGTACAAAGTGCATTAGATAGCACAAGTGCCTTGGCTACCGGTTATCTAATCATCAGCTGGCTAGGGCATTTTGCATTTTTACCATTCGTATTTTTTATTGTTTTAGTGTTTCCATTTTGCCTTATTTTACCGTACTCCGGGATACTTCGCGGTTACGCTGCTGTAATCGCAAGTATTGGCATATTTGCATTGTTGTTTGATGCTATTTTCTTTGGCCAATATGGCTTCCACTTAAACACCTACTCACTTACACAACTCGCGGCTGACGCTGAGGAGTGGTTCCCTGGCGGCAGCTTCTTAATGCTGCTGGTAGTGATATTCTCATTCTTGTTCATTCTCGGATTACAGCTCATTTTAGCTAACCTAAGCTGGAAGCGACATGATTCTCTGCAAGGACAAGGTTTTGCAAAAGTTCTGGCGGCTGTATTTATTGGTTCTTTCCTCATTAGCCATAGCACGCACATTTGGGCTGATGCGAATATCTATACCCCCATTACTCAACAAGATGATTTGTTTCCATTATCTTATCCAACAACAGCAAAATCGCTTATGGCGCGGCACGGTTGGATTACGGTAGAAGGCTTTCAATCACAAAGTGATAGGCTAACTGGGAATCAGCGTTTAGTTGCACGATACCCTCATACACCTATGCTTTGTAGCAAGTTTTCAAGTAATCAAGGGGTTACGATTATTGCGTTTGATTCACTTTCTAGTGCTCAACAAACCGAATTAACTCAAGCAATACCTACGCTGCAGCTTCATCAGCACCGCCATTTAGGCCAACGCCAAGTGCCTACAGCGGTATACAATTTGTTGTACGGAATGCCCGATTTATATACAGAAAGCCTTAAACAACAAAATGTGGATCCAGCTTATTTGCAGATCATGAATGATTTCGCCACGCCAGTACGGCTATTTAGTACTGAAGAATTTCCAGAGCATGCCCTCCCAGCCGCTTTAGAAAGTAGCTTCACGCTTTTTTCTGGCCAGGTAAATTATAACTTTACTCTTGATATCGTTCTCGCAGCTAATTTAGATACCGCGAACATTATTGAATTTTTAGCACAGCAGCCGAGTACACAACAAATTATCATAACGGCACTTACTAATCGTCAACTTACCGGGAGTATGGTAAATGCTGATCCACAAAGTTTAGCGGTTCCTCTCTACACGCTTAACATGCAGCTAAACAACCGACAATTATCGACATTAGAAGATATAGTACCCACTGCGCTGAGCAATTTTATGTCGTGTGCTGATGGCTTCCGCAGCTTTACTAACGGCCAAGATATGCGTCAAGAAAGCCGTAATCTGCCAAGAGTTATGAGTGTTCGGCCATATATTTATATTTTTGAAAATAGCCAAACTACGGTAATAGATGAGAACGGTGATATGCAGCTATTTAATGCAGATGGTGAAATTGTACCAGGTGCTGTGCCGCCTACCCCCGTATTCATTCAGAGCTTGCGAGAACTCCAGCGCTTTGGAGGTTAGGTTTACATGATAGTACTGTATTACCAACGTTAATGGCCGATTATTGATAAGAAAGGGGGCTGCTATCTTAAGATAGAAGCCCCCTTTTTGTTATTTTTCGAATCCGGCGCAAGCGTTGCTTTAGTTTCAACGCAACACTTGCGCCATTAGTACAACTCGATGCTAAACTTTAGTTGGCTTCACCAATATGTTTATTGAAGAACGCTAACATCTTTTGCCAACGTTCAACGTTATTTTCAGGCTTGTAAAAGCCGTGGCCTTCATTTTCCTTAAGCATCCACTCATAAGGGTGTTCCCGCTCTTCAAGTGCTTCGCGTAAACGTTCCGCTTGAACAACCGGAACACGAACATCACGGCCACCATGAATAATAAACACAGGCGCTTTCAACTTATCGAGATTATGAAGTGGTGATTGTGCTCTACGCCCAGCAGAATCTTGTGGCAGCACAGTGTTTAAGAAATTTACACCGGCCTGCCCTTGAGGAATATCTCCATCAGTAAACATTAAATCAAGATCATATACACCCACGAATCCAACGGTACATTTATACAAATCGGGTTCGCGAACCGCGCTCATCAATGCAGCATACCCGCCATAAGAAGCCCCATAGGCGCACACGCGGCTTTTATTAATAATGCCTTGCTCGGCTAAGTGCAGAACACCATCGGTCATATCATTGATCATTGTAGTACCCCAGTTACGGTAACCAGCCTCCAAGAATTCACGTCCAAATCCTCCTGAACCACGGAAGTTAGGTTGCAAAACCGCATAACCGTTTTGTGCCAATACTTTTGCATCTGGATCCATATAAGTAACGGAATCACGAATACCATGCGGGCCACCATGCGGCAGCATAATCAATGGTAAATTTTCGGCAGTCTGCCCTTTTGGTAACGTTAACAACGCATGAATATCAAGGCCATCGCGGCTCTTGTACACTATCGTTTGCGTTTCTGGCAAGCTCGGATTATTCAGCCAAGGGGTTGCTGCAGCGAGTTCGGTAAGTTGCGTTTTTTCTGTATCAAACAAAAAGAACTGGCGAGGGTGATTCGCACCGCTCACCGTAAGAATCATTTGTTTGTTGTCGTGAGTTGCAGAGTTTACGCCTACCGAACGCCCGGGAAAGGTAGCCATCAAACTTTGTACTACACGGCTAAACGATTCATCTTGTAAACCATCAAAAAATACCGCATCGATGCCTTCATATTCATAAGCAGCGCCAATTACTTCATACGGCCGACCTTTGTTAATACTGAAAATCGGCATCAAATCAGTACCAGGATGAACCGCTAATATCTCTTCTTCTCCGGTTTCAATATTGAGTAGTGAAATTGCTCTAGTATCGGAATCGCGATCGCTTAAACCCATCAACAAATTTTGGCTTGCGGTAAACGCCAACGGGCTAAAACCACCTTCATTTTCATTATGGCGCATTAATTCCGACCAATTATTCGAACGCCCTTCCCGAACCATAGTAATAATTTGATTATTTCGTTCGGGATCCACACCTACAGCAACGCGCGGCTCTCCGCCACTATCTGTAATAACCTGTACCGATGTGCCACGGCGAGCCCGAAGTGGAATACGCCCTTCACTGCGCTTGCGGCCGGAATCAACGCGCATCTTATAGATATCTAACCAGGGTTCTTGTGAGGTCATAGAATAACTTGAAATCAATACTTCACGCGGGTTATCTGGTAGCCAATCTACCACTGATGAAATGACTCGCTCGCCATCTCGAGAACGAGGGCCAGTTAATATAACGCGGCGTGAGCCATTCGCATCCATAGCAAACAATTCCCCGGTAGGAATTGGCGCATCGAGCGCTCCTACTTCGCGAGCCATGGTCATGAGTAAACGATCATCGCTTACCCAATTGAAAGTATTAACCGATTCATTGCCGCGTAACTCAGTAGCTGAAAGTACAGCGCGAGAATTAATATCTAACACGGTGAGGCGAATGCCTCCCTCTTCATTACGGCTTGTGGCTGCTAAATATTTACCCTGTGGCGATATCTTCACATCGATGAATTGGGCATGACGCGCATAATCTTGCAAGCTAATTGGTGCGGTATCATTCGCATGAACACTGAAACCAACTGTAAGCATGGCAGTAACTAACAGGAGTGCTTTCTTCATAACTAAACCTATGTTTATTATTCTGATTAGTAATATTTCAAAACTACCACGAAATCTTGAAAATACCACTGTGTAAAATGTTATACGGTGAGAAATGTTATTCCTTACCTTACCCCATTGCTGATGCTTAAAATAACAGCAGTTAACGGATTCAATCCACTATGAAGCTTGCCATTTCTGCACGAAACCGTATTATAGCCAACTCGGTCGGCGTGTGGCGCAGCTTGGTAGCGCACTGTCATGGGGTGTCAGGGGTCGGAGGTTCAAATCCTCTCACGCCGACCAATTCTCTTCTTCTGCAAATTCTGATTAAAGAATACACTGCTCTAGCATGCTCTCTCTGAATATTTCTGGAAATTTCGGTATAATGATGTCTGGTTATTTCTACAAGGCAAACTCTATGATGTATCGTTCTCGATTTAAGGCCTACACTGCCGCCATGCAAAATAAACTTAAAGAGGCCAATAATAGTGGCGTTTTCGCGAGGATAATTGCTTGGATAGTGCTAGGGATGCTGCTTGTGGTAGGTATTGCCGTGTTCGTATTTATGCTGCTTTTAAGTTGGTTGCTTATCCCGATTATGATTTGGCGCGGAAAACGAAGAATGGCAGGGTTTCAAAACAAAGCCGCTCAACAACAAGCTGAGCAGCAAAATGCGCACCAAAACCAGCCTCAACAAGGCCGCGTTTTTGATGCGGAAGTAATTAATAAATCAGATTAACCGAACCTCACACAAGGGCTCGGCGAAAACCTTGAACGATTCGCTCAACATCTTCAGTTTGAATATCCAAATGCGTAACCAATCGCATTTTTTTGCTACTTGGCGCTTTAATGCCCTCTTGCTGTAATATATTGCTCACCTTTTTAGCGATATCTGCGCTCTCAAAGTGTAAATAAACCATATTAGTTTGCACCGGCTCAACACTAAAAGTAGAGCTGTTTAGAGCCTGTAATTTAGAAGCCAACAAGTGTGCATTTTCATGATCGGCAGCAAGGCGCTCTATATTGTTATCAAGGGCATAATCAAGCGATGCAGCTATAATACCTGCTTGCCGCATGCCGCCACCGAGCATTTTTCGCCAGCGGCGAGCGCGCTTGATCAATGCTTCTGAACCTACTAAAACAGAACCGATCGGTGTTCCGAGCCCTTTTGAAAAGCACACCGACACACTATCAAATGGCGCTACCATCTCTACCAATGGCGTATTACTTGCTACCTGAGCGTTAAATAATCGTGCCCCGTCTAGATGTAGTTGCAGATTATGTTTATCGCAAAGTATTCTTGTTGCAGAAATAAATTCTGGTGACACTATTTTGCCACAGTGGGTGTTTTCCAGTGCAATAAGGCGTGTAATTGGAAAATGAGGATCATCAACTTTGATTTTGCTCGCCAATACATCAACACTCAGACTACCATCGGCTTGTACTGGCACAGTTTGTGGCACTATTCCGCCCAACACCGCAGCACCGCCCGCTTCATAACGATAAGTGTGATATTCCTCACCTACAATATATTCTTCGCCGCGCTGACAATGGCTCAGAAGCGCAATTAAATTACTTTGCGTACCACTAGTACACAAAAGTGCTGATTCTTTAGCAAAAAGTTTTGCAACCCGCTGTTCAAGCAAATTTATTGTGGGATCTTCCCCGTACACATCATCGCCTGTTTGCGCAGCTAGCATATATTCACGCATTGCAGCGCTTGGCTGAGTAACCGTATCGCTGCGTAAATCAATTGTTTTATTGGCTATAATCACTCACATAATTCCTTAACAAACCGGTTCGAATTGCTTCAAAAAACCGTATTAAAAACGCCGGTAATTACCGGCGTTTAGTACCACTCAATGATTCCTAACTGAGTGCCTGAACTACCAAATTTTCACGCGAATATCATCGCCGCGATACATTTCATCGCCTGGCTCCACATCAAACGCTTGGTAAAACTCTGGCATGTTAGATAACGGCCCAAGAACGCGATACTTACCAGGTGAGTGTGGGCCCACCACTACTTGCCGGCGCAACGCTTCATCACGGAACTTAATGCGCCAAATTTGCCCCCAGCCAACAAAGAAACGTTGTTCGCCGGTGAAACCATCTATCACTGGTGCCTCATTACCCGCCAGTGAATTCCGATAACCGCGAAGCGCTACGTTTAGGCCACCTAAATCTGCGATATTTTCACCCAAGCTCAATGCACCTTGTAGGTATAAATCGTCTATTGGATTAAACGCGCTAAATTGATCAACTACCTGTTGCGCGCGCGTTCTGAACTGTTCTTCATCAACCGGGCTCCACCAATCACGTAAATTACCATCACCATCTGAACGCCGGCCTTGGTCATCAAAGCCATGGGTTATTTCGTGGCCGATTACTGCACCAATTGCACCATAATTTACTGCATCATCGGCGTTAACATCAAAAAATGGTGGCTGTAGAATGGCAGCAGGAAAAACGATTTCATTCATAGTAGAGCGATAATATGCATTAACCGTTTGCGGTGTCATACCCCAATCATAAGCATCAACAGGCTCACCTAAACGACTTATCATGCGATCGTATTCACAATCAGCTGAGCGGCGCATGTTTCCAAACAAATCATCTGCTTCGATAGTAACGCAATCATAATTACGCCATTTTTCTGGATACCCGATTTTCGTAGTGAAAGTAGCCAGTTTTTCATGTGCTTGTGTTTTTGTTTCTGCTGTCATCCAATCAAGTTGGTCGATCGCTTCACCAAACGCGATTAAAATATTATCAACCATCTCGGCCATTCGCTCTTGTGCTTCAGGTTTAAAATGGCGCGCTACGTATTCTTCGCCAACCATGAAGCCCAGTACGCTCTCCACTGCACTTACCGCCCGGCGCTCACGTGAACGATCTTCCTCAAGGCCTTGTAGAATTCGGCCATAGAAATCAAAACTAACAGCGGCAAAATTACTACTTAACATGCTAGCTGATGAACGCAAAGCATGGAATTTTAGATACGTTTGCCAATCAGCTACGGCAATATTATTTTGCATGCGAGCAAATGCAGCCATGTAATCAGGTTGCCGAACAACGATTTCCGCTATATCTAAATCAGCCGCAGCAATAAAGGCCTGCCAATCAAAATCTGGCGCTGCCTCGGTAAGTTCTTCGATACTCATTTTGTTATATGAGGCAACACGATCACGATTTTGAATTCTGCTCCAATGCTCTGCTGCAATCTGAGTTTCAATTGCAAGTATGGTTTCCGCTGCTGTTTCGGCATTCGCCCAACCTGCCTCATTCCAAAGCTCTTGGATGAATTCGGCATATTGCCTGCGCAATATTTGATTGCGTTCATCATCGCTTAAATAATAATCACGGTCGGGTAACCCCAAACCGGATTGGCTTAACGAGGTAACGTACTGATCAGAACTCATTTGATCTTGGCCAACGCTCAGAGCGATAGGTGTACCAGCACGGTAGCGCTGCTGTTCTCCCCAATAAGTGGCTAAAGCAGCATGAGAATCCAACGCATCAATTGTAGCAAAATCTTCAGCTAACGGGCTTAGGCCAAGTTCTTCAATGCGCTCTTCATCCATATATGAGCGAAACAAATCACCGATTTTTTGTTGGTTACTGCCAGCAGCACCGCTGCCATTTGCCGCTTCTCGAACAATTTCCAGTACGTGCTCCTCAGCACGCTCACGCAATTCATCGAAGCTTCCCCAGCGCGCACGATCACTTGGTATTTCAGTACGCGCCAGCCATTGGCCATTTACGTAGCGAAAGAAATTATCTTGCGCACGCACTGAAGTATCTAAGTTTTCAGTTTGTACACCAGAGCTTAATTGCGTTTGGTTAACGCTACTTGTATTGCCCTCAGTATTCTCTGATGGTGCTTCTGAACACGCTGCTAAACCAAGCGCTAAGGCAATTCCGAATGCCAATGATGAAACTTTCCGCATACCTTTATTCCTATTGTTTTGTTAGTTTTCGCAATATGTAAACCTCGGTAGAACCGCTGTTTTAATTAATAGTTATTCTTTTATTCCTGCATGCCCTTCGCAACACCCACTTCGGCGGCCGCAGCTAATCTTTTCTCGCTGCGTAACTTGAGGAAAATGCTAATTAAATTTGAAACATTAAACAACACACCAAATGGGCTAAGCACCAAAATTGAATAAATCAGCATCAGTGATTCAGCAAGAATAAACCAACGCCTAATGGCATGGGCACTTTTCAAAATGATAGAGCCAACGGTAAAAATCAGCGAAGCAGTGTACGCAATGAAAAGCACCACTGAGTTTTGCAAAACGAACCATTCCCAAAGGCAGAAAACGATATTAAGTAAAACAAAAACGAGCAATACGGAAATGCTTTGATAGCGAATAGCTACGATATTTCGAACCGCGCCAATGGCTAAGCCAATACCCGCAGCTGAAGCGCCGAGCATAAAGAAATGAATACTTAAACAGGCCAACGCAAAAGCTGATATTAAACGATAGCCATTAACGGTTTCTTGGCGGTAACCGATAAAATTAATAATAAGTGCCAAGGCACCAAAAATGTGTACTGCGTAATCCATAATATCTTCCATTGCGGCGCTAGATTGGCAAGGTGAAACTCAACAAAACCGAAAAGGTTGCCTAAATATCAACGATTCAGTGTATGTGCCGGAAACACACGCACTTGCAAATCATAATCGGCTAATAAGCCTGTATCCACCATAAAGTAAACGGTAAGGGTAACCATCTTCGTATCACCAGCATTTTGCGGAAGCGTGCCAGCAGCACCTACATAAGTATAGTTATACCACTGAAAATCCCCGCTTACGCCTTGTGCTTGCGGCCGGCCCCACCAACGTTGAATATCGTGTACTTGCGTGCGCCCCTGGATTAAATATTGGTTGAGAATTTCACTACTTAGATCTTGTACGCCGGGCGGCGGTTGCGATTTACTTGCTGAGCTAGCGCTATCTGTACTAGCACAAGCTGTAAGCAGAAATGCCAACATACCTACCGCTATCATTCGAATTAAGAACGCCATGGTTGCACTTCCTCTATAGTTGTTTCGCAATCGCTATTGAATAAGCGATCGCCTACGGCAACGCCCCATTCATTGAATTTACCTAAATTCACTTCAAGTGCATATTTAAATGGGGCGCCAGCCGGGTAACTAGGGCAACGATTGCTCCAATAGCTGCGGCATGGTTGCATCTGTTGAATATCTAGAATCTCGCCTTCGCTGCTAATATAAGCGATATCTAACGGTATCAAAGTTCGGTACATCCAAAAACTTCGCTGGCCGGTTCGTTCATACACAAACAACATTGCCGCATTTTCTGCCAGTGATTCTCGCATCATCAGGCCTTGCGCCCGAGTTTCTGCGGTGATGGCAAATTCAGCAGCAACTTTATGAGTTCCGGTATCAGTGCTCAGGCATAAGTTTGCATCTTCCGCGCTTGCTGTATAGCTAACACCAACAGTACCGATTACGAGCCCAGCAACACCTATCAAATTTCGAATCTTTAACGTTGTCATATTTTTTTACCTCTTGGCAATTACCCCTGCTCATATCCCTTGAGTAAAGCTTGCCAATCTCCTTCTTGCCAATAGAAGCTTGGTTGTAAGCGTAATTCCTTTTCAAAAGAGCGCCTTAATCTTGCAATATTTGCCGCCTTCCAGACACCGCTTCGGCGAAGCTCACAGCGGTCAAAATCAATCAACCAAGGTTTAGCAATATCATTCTGGTCTTGCCACAGAATGTTATGGCAATTCAAATCACTGTGGTAAACACCAGCATGATGGAAGGCCGCCAGCATAGAACCGATGTGCTCCCACGTTTTCATTGGCAATGGTGCGGCACAAACTAATTGGAAAATATCACGGGCACCAGCAATGCGCTCAATTAACAAACTCGCTCTATATATCAACCCCCTGCGTTCTACTCTCGCTGCAACGGGCCTTGGCACCGGTAGGCCTTGATCAGCCAAATGTAATAATAGATTGAACTCAGCCATACTGCGCGTATTTTCCACGCCAGTATAGATAAATTGATCGGTAATCAGTTTTCCCGGTAAACCACCTCGATAATAGTGCCGTAAAACAAATTCTCGGGCACCATCAGTAACAAACCAAACAACATTTCTTCCTTTCGATTGGCCAACAACTGCATTTTGTTTTTGCCAAAAGCTTGGCTCAAGCCACTCTTCGGCTGTTCCCAACTGTGGAGGGTTAACAACACGAGTATAGTTACCTTGGTGCTCTCTGTTTTCAATAGCCTTATTCAATCCGCGGCTCATCACCCCACTCCCAAATTATGAGGCACTCAGAAGTTGCTGAATGCGCACATATATGCGTTGGCCTGCACCACTATGCTCGGCGAAAACCCGTTGCGCATCGCG
Organism: Idiomarina sp. A28L; assembly: GCF_000218785.1. Lineage (GTDB taxonomy): Bacteria > Pseudomonadota > Gammaproteobacteria > Enterobacterales > Alteromonadaceae > Aliidiomarina. The sequence continues at coordinate 177,574 of NZ_AFPO01000011.1, read as the reverse complement.
GCTGATGCGTTCGGCCGTTTCAATAGTGGTAAGTAAACCGATAAGAGTATCGGCTAACGAATCGGCTGAATGAACCCAGCGTACTGCCTGCCGGCTATCTAATTGATTGTAAATTTCGCTAAAATTAAAGGTATGCCGCCCGCTAATCAATGGTTTCGCAAATGCGATTACCTCTAATGGGTTGTGGCCTCCACGTTCAATTAAACTACCGCCCACAAAAGCAACTTTACATACCCCGTACCAAAGCAATAGTTCCCCCATCGTATCCGCGAGTAACACTTGAGTATCGGCGGTTATTGGCCGGCCACTGCTGCGCTGCACCATCCTCAGGTTTCTTTGCTTGATAAGCCCTGCAACGGCTGCAAACCTTTCTTGGTGCCGAGGCACCATAATTAACAATGCTTTTGGCTTTACTTGTAACACTTTTTCAAATGCAGCCAATATCTCAGTTTCTTCGCCATCGTGCGTGCTACCTGCTGTAATAATTGGCCGATCGCCAAACAACTCGCGGTAACTATCAATATCTGCCAGAACATTATCGGAAATACTAATATCGAACTTAAGATTGCCAGAAACTTCTAAAGCATGTTCTGTCACGCCGATATCTAAAAAGCGCTCAGCGGCAGTTTGGGATTGTGCACCACAGTAATTCAAAGCGCCCCAAACGGGTTTAAATAGCCATTCCATTCGGGTATAACCGCGCGCTGATTGCGCCGACATTCGGCCGTTTACTACTGCCACTGGAATGTTTTGTTGTCGACCATATAACACAAGATTCGGCCATAACTCTGTTTCTAATATAACCAAAGCACTTGGCTGTAATCGTGCGTAAAACCGCTTAATTGCTCGCGGCGTATCAAACGGAATGTAGCAATGATATACCCGATCGCCGTACACCTTCTGAATAAGCTCAGATGCAGTGGGTGTCATGCAGGTAATCGCCACGGGCCGGCCACTTTCATCATTTACAAATATATCAATTAAAGGCCTAGCGGCTATAAATTCACCTACCGAAACGCAATGAAAAACAATGGCTCCGCGCCATTTTTTATCGATCTGCTGGCTACAAAATCGTTCTTTCATTCGATGCCGATAAGCGAGGTTATTGCGGCCATGCCACCATAAATAAAGCAGTATAAGTGGCATCATTACATACAAGAGCACGCTGTATAGACGAACGCCAAAATAGCGAGCACCGGTGTTTTTATTGCTAGGCATATTACTAATCCTCTATCAAAGCGCTGCTATCTTGCCAGAATTTACGCTACTTTGGCTATGTTCCGCATCGTTTTTATTCACACTTCGGCTCGCAAGTTATATAGTTGGTAAAACCAAAAGCAAAAATTAAAGGTTCTATGGTTATTCATTCGCAAACCGCTAGTGATAAACAGGCGCTATCATCATTACGGATCACCGCTATAGGCGGTGGCCACGGCCTAGGTAGAGTTATGTCTACCTTGTCTTTTCTAGATCGCCGATTGGTAGGTATTGTAACCACCACCGATAACGGTGGTTCTACTGGTATGCTGCGCAAACATCATCAATGCATCGCTTGGGGTGATATCCGTAACTGTATGTCGCAATTAGCCAATCAACCACTAGCCAAGGAAGTATTAAATTATCGTTTTAATAGTGATTCCAACCTAGATGGCCACAATTTGGGTAATCTACTGCTATACAGCCTAGATGCTCTCTCTGCGCGGCCTATCGATGGTATTCAGCTCCTTAGCCGGTTGTTAAAAGTAAATAATCGTATTTTACCAATGTCGGAAATGCCCACAGATTTGCTCGCGGAATTGGATAATAACCTGCAATGTTTTGGCGAAATTCGCATCGATGAATTAGGCACTATGCCTCAACGTTTGAGTTTATCGCCGCAAGTGAATAGTACGCCTGAAGCATTACAGCATTTAAAACGCAGTGATTTAATCATTTTAGGCCCCGGTAGTTTCCTTACTTCAGTAATGCCGCCTTTACTTGTAACAGATATTGCGCAAGCTATTAAAAAATCGCCCGCGAAAGTTATTTTCGTGGATAATCTTGTGCCTGAATTGAGCCCGGCGGGTAATCTCACGCTTTTACAAAAATTTGCATGGCTTGAGCAGCAAATTGGCTATCAACCAATAGATTTAGCTATTAGTAACGTTTCACCACTACACACAAACATCCCAATCGTTTCTTGTGTAGCCTCCGATCAAGAATTGATCCATCGACACGACACGGACGGACTGTTGACCGCATTAGCACAATCCGCACAGCATTTGCTACCGCATATGTTTACGGAAACCGTTACGGATTTACATTCATTTAAATAATAAGAAATAATACAGGTGTTTGTTATGAAATCATTATCCTTTGCATTATCTGCAGTGGCATTAGCTCTCGGCAGTTTTTCCTATTCTGGGCAAGTATCAGCAGAGCAAGCGATACCAGAATGGCCGCAAGCGCGTTACCAAAACACCCCTACGATTGAGGATGTACTCGGATATCCCGCGGGTTCAAGAATTTCTAGCCCAGAACAAATTCAACAATATTTTCAAGCGTTAGCGCAAGCTCATCCTGAACAGGTAACGTTGTTTGATTACGGCCAAACGTGGCAAGGGCGGCCACTATTTTATGCGGCTATTGGTTCTGCAGAAAACATGAATCGTTTTCAAGATATCACTGCTGGCATGCGTAGCTTAGCCGATCCTCGAACCGTTAATGCCCGGCAAGCTCGCGAGTTGATTGAATCATTACCTGCCTCGGTATGGATTGCGAACAGTGTTCACGGCAACGAAATCTCACCCGCTGAAGCGGCTATGGTTACTGCTTATCACTTGCTCAGCAGCAACGATGAACGCACGCAAAGCATGCTTGAAAACACGATTGTGTATTTTGATCCGTTGCAAAACCCCGATGGCCGAGCACGTTTTGTAAGCCGCTATTACGCAACAGTTGGCCTAGAGCCTTCGGCTGATCGCTTATCAGCAGAGCACAATGAGCCATGGCCAAACGGCCGAACCAACCACTATCTTTTCGATATGAATCGAGATTGGCTGGCGCTTACACAACCAGAAACACGGGGCCGAGTAGCTGCCTTATTACAAACCTACCCGCTAATCTTTATTGATTCTCATGAAATGGGCGGAGATCTCAGTTATTACTTTACCCCTGAAGCGCACCCTTACAACCCCTTTATCACAACAGAACAACGAGAGGGGTTAAGCTGGGTTGGTGAAAACAACGCCCTTTGGTTCGATAGCTTCGGATTTGACTATTTCACTCGTGAAATATTCGATGCCTTTTATCCGGGATACGGCGCAAGCTGGCCGCTCTATCACGGTAGCTTAGCCATGACCTATGAAATGGGTTCTGCTCGTGGGCATGAGTTCCGCACGCGTGATGGTGAAATATTAACCTATGCAGATGGTGTACAGCGTAATTTTGTTGCTTTTATGGCAACCATTGAAACCGCTTCCGAGCGCCGGCAAGATTTACTACAACGTTTCTTTAATTACCGCCAACAAGGTATAGAACAGGGAAGCCGCGGATCGGTGCGCAGTTATCTTTTCCCCAATACGCGCGATATCGCCGGTAATCGCAAGTTAATGGCGTTACTCTCGGAACAGGGTATTGAAGTTGGCCAAGCTAACGATAGCTTTCGAGCCTGTGGTGAAAGCTACGAACAAGGTGCCTATGTTGTGCAGGCTTCACAACCTGCCTACCACCTCATTCGCACCTTGCTAGATACGAACGTGCCTATGGATGAGGATTTCTTAGCTGAACAAGAACGTTTACGCGCTAATAATCTACCCGATCAGATTTACGATGTAACCGCTTGGTCGCTGCCTCTAATGTTTAACCTTGATATGGAAGTTTGCCAACAGCAGCCACGAGTAGCTACTACTCCAGTAAGCACCGATCGTGTGGTAGCCGGCGAAGTAAGCAATGCCGACGCTGATTTTGGTTATGTAATACCATGGGGCGATATGAATAGTGGCCGGTTCCTAACCGCAGCTTTGCGCGAAGGCTTACTGGTTCGTAGTTCAGATTTACCATTTACGCATGCAAATGGTACCGAGTATCCGGCTGGTAGCTTAATTGTACCGCGATCGGGGAACGCCGAGAATCTCACTGCGGTTGTACAAAATTTAGCAAACGCAAGTGGAGCGCAAGTTACTGGGCTTGCAAAGAGCTGGATGCGCGATGGGCCTAACGTAGGCTCGGCGAATATGAAACAAATGCATGCGCCAAATATTGCATTGCTATGGGATCAGCCAGCAAGTGTATTAAGTGCCGGTAGTACACGCTTTATTATTGAGCGTGAATTTAATTACCCGGTTACCGCCATTCGCCCAGCACAACTACGCGGTGCTGATTTAGCCAATTATCAAGTTCTTATTCTACCGGCTACGGCTGGTGGTAATTATGAACAAGCGCTTGGTGATGCTGGCCGTGAGAATTTACGGCAGTGGGTACAACGTGGTGGTGTTTTGATTACCTTAGGCAACGCAACGCGTTTTGCAGTTTCTGGCGATAGCCCATTACTAAACAGTTCATTAGAGCAAAAAGCACAGGTAGATGGGCTTGCTGATATTGCTGAACAAGGCCGTGCCAACGGTATTTTAATTGATAGCGATGATGAACATCAGCGCCATATTCGTAACCCAAATGCACAACCTGATTGGGTTTCTGGCGTTATCGCGCGTACTGCTGTAGATCAAGAACACTGGTTAACTGCTGGCGTGCACGAACAGCTGCACGCTATGTTCATCGGTAACGATATCTACACGCCGCTAAGAATCAACCACGGCCGCAACGTAGTAAACTATGTGGGCCCTGAAGAAGTGCTCGCCAGTGGTTATATCTGGGCTGAGAATCAGCAACAAATTGCCTATAAACCGTTATTAATGGTTCAACCAGAAGGCAATGGGTTGGTGATTAGTTTCACTCAAGAGCCCAATTTTCGTGCCTATCTTGATGGCATTAATGTGTTGTTTATGAATGCCATTTTCCGCGGTGCTGCGCATGCGCGGCCTTTGCGCTAAACGATAAAACAACTTTAAACACGTGCTGTTATAAACGGTGCGTGCAAAATAAGGATCTGATTTAATGAAAGTATTGAGCAAACTGAAGCCGTATCGCTCACAGCAGTTATCTGCGTTTACATTACTAAGTGTGCTTTGCGCCAGTGCCTCCGTTTCGGCTTACGCTGAAGATGAAGCGCGGCCAATCACAGCAGAAGATTATTATGATGTGGTATCTTTAAGCGGCACTCAGATTAACCATAGTGGCGATTTAATCGCATTCGTAAAAACTACAGTAGGCGAAAATAAGCGTAGCCGTGATAGTAATATTTGGCTGAGCCGAAATGGCAATAGCCCAATACAATTCACCCGCGAAAAGAGTGATTTCAGCCCAGTATTTAGCCCAGATGGCCAATCTATGCTGTTTCTTTCCGGGCGTGATAACGGCACTGCCCTGTATCAAATATCTACCTCCGGTGGTGAAGCACAAGAATTACTGCGTCTTGAACAAGGCAGTATCAGTAGCGTTGCAATACACCCAAACGGTACCGAATTACTGTTGAACTTACGAATCGACCCAAGTGTAGAAAATCCACTAGAAAAAGCGGACGAAGCAAATGCTTCACCTGATGTAACAGTAATTACCAACGCTGTTTACAAGCGCCAAGGCGGGTATTTAAGTGCCGATCAAAGTGGTTTATGGCGCTATAACCTAGAAAGCAAATCACTAACCTCAATTACCGGAAATTCCGAATGGCATGAGGGCAGCGCAAGCTTTTCCCCAAATGGTGATTGCATTACCTACGCGAGTAACCGTCACCCACAAGCGAATGACGGTTACTTTAGCTCCTCCATATTTGTTCGCTGTGGCGAGAATGAACGCGAGCTAGCAACTCCAGTTGGCCATGCTTCGAGCCCAGTATGGACAGGCAATCACAGTATTGCGTATGTGTATCGGGCTGATGCCGATGCGGCTCCGGATTTACAACACTACGATTTAACTATCGATGCTTATCAAATGTTAGCGCAATCGATGGATCATGGCCCTAGCGGCCTCCAATATGCGGCTAATGCACTTTGGTTTACCACTGATGATCGCGGCAGCAGAACGCTGCAAACAGTAGATTTGAATCAAGGTGGCTATCGCTATGTTGCTGGTCGTGGTGTTTCAGTATCTGATGTTGCTATATCGCCGGCGGGTTCGTTGGCGTGGGTTGAGCACAATGAAGCAACCCTGCCCCGATTAGTTAAAGCGCAATCAATTAACGATTTGGAAGCCAAAAACACAGTTGTTTTAAGCAACTTCAATGATGGCTTACAAGCGCAACTGGATTTAGCTGAATTTGAAGTATTCCAAACTGAAAATGAACGCGGCGATATTCTCGATGTATTCTTTTTACGCCCAATCAGCGTTCAGCAAGGCCAGTCGTATCCGTTAATTCTCAATATTAAGGGTGGCCCAGGCGGTATGTGGGGGCATCAATGGTTTCAAGAAATGCAACTTATGCGCGCCCGAGGTTATGCCGTGGTATTTACCAATTACCGAGGCAGCAGTGGCTATGGGCAAGATTTTGCCGATCAAGTTCGCTTAGATTACGGTGGTGCTGATTATCGCGATAATATCGTTGCGCTCGATGCAACACTAGCCCGCTACAGTTGGTTAAACGAAGAACGGTTGTTTATTACTGGTGGTAGCCACGGTGGCTTTCTTACCAACTGGGCCACTACGCAAACCGACCGTTTCCGCGCTGCGGTAACTCAGCGTAGCGTGAGCAACTGGATATCAGAAGCTGGCACTCAAGCCTTCCCTCCTCTTTCCATGATCCGCGAATTTGGTGGCTCAATTTGGGAAAACTATGATTATTATTGGGATCGTTCGCCACTTAAATACGCAAATAAAGTGGTTACCCCTACTCTAATTATTCACAGTAACGGTGATCACATAACACCAATTGGCCAAGGCGAAGAGTGGTTTTACGCGTTAAAAGCTAACGATGTGCCTGTTGAGCTTGTAGTTTTCGCCAATGAGGGCCACGGCTTGAGCCGTGCTGGTAAGCCAATTAATTTAGTTGAACGTTTAAATCGAATTATTAACTGGTTTGATCGCTACAACGAATAGAATATTATGCATTTAGCGCACTAAGTTTTACATAAAGCTTTTAATGAAGTTTTCGTTTACAACTTAGTGCGCCGCAACCGGCTCATAATTTCGATACCACTCCACAAATTTATCTGCCGGTAACGCCTCAGAATAGTAAAAACCTTGCACCGAATCACAACCTATTTTCCGTAAATACGCATTAGCCTCTGGCGTTTCAACGCCTTCGGCGAGCGTTTCAATACCCATATTCTTCGCTAGCGTTACGGCCGCATCAACAATGTAACGGCCGCCATTTCCGTTGGGTAGATTCCGGATGAAACTACGATCAATTTTAATAACAGAGATGGGTAAACGGTGTAGGTATTGTAAAGATGAATAACCGGTACCAAAATCATCCACAGAGATTATTATTTTTGCTTTACTCAAACGTAAAAGCTCAATTTGAGTATGAGTAAAATCATTAATCAACGAACCTTCAGTTAGCTCTATTTCAATCATTTTGCCTGCAATCTCACAACGCTCAAGTTCCGCCAATAATTTAGCGCCAAAACCTTTTGCCATGAGATCATGAGATGAAATATTAATTGCCACTGGCACCTCAACACCTTGCGCTTTCCAATCCATGATTTGCTGGGTAACTTGGGAAATTACATACTCTGTAACCTGCAAAATGAGTGTGCTTTGTTCAGCTTGTGGAATAAAATCCGAGGGTGGAATATCGCCATACATTGGGTGTTTCCAACGAATTAAGGCTTCTACCCCACACACCGAATTTGACTTCAAATCAATTTTTGGTTGGTAGTGCATGGTAAGGTGTTTTGCTCGCAATGCATCTTGTAAATCGCCCAATAAGGTAATACTCCGCTGTGCGGTTAGCTCTATTGCGGATGAATAACGCACACAGTCTTGCTGCGTTGCATAGGCATGAGCTAATGCAATTTCTGCCTGCTGCAAGTAAGTTTCTGGTGTTTCATGTGCTGAAGAAATAGTAATCGCACCAGCATGAGTAGAAACGTACACCGCGTACGAACCAAAGCTAACTGTAGATTTTAAAAGCACTATTACGTCTTTTTGAGCGGTATAGCTATCTTCTGCGCAGGAGTTTTTCAAAACCGCTATTTGATTGCTATCCGTTCGATAAAGCGTTGCCGTTTTTCCAAAGTGCTGCTGCAACAATTTACTGTAAACCTTAATGATCTGATCAATAACTCGAAAGCCAAATGCGCCCTGTAGTTGTTTTACGTTATCGATACTAACTACCATCAATAAACAACGATTACCTCTTGTGCGATGCCGAAAACCATTACTGTTAAGAGCATCGATATCTTCAAATAATAATTTTCGATTCGGTAGTTTCGTTTTTAAATCGTGCCTACCAAGCCAACGTAGGTACTCAATATATCGTATGAAACTATCGTTTACTAAGCCGCTTAGGCCACCAATAAGAACGAAGTAGGCCGTACGATACATCCAGTTAACAGGTTCTTGCAATTCACCGGTACTGGTATCTATAGGCATCCAGGGGCCCAATGCAACACCCGCGAGTGCCGCAAATAGTACTCCTCCAGGCAAACCAAAAATAAGGCCTGCGGCTAAAACGGGAAGATACATCGAGTGCGAGTACACAAACTTTATGCCACCGGTTTGCCAAACCAAGTACGTAACTAAAGCGATTGCTATTATGATCGCAAACCCACCATACGTTTGGATTCGTTTGCGATAGGCGAAGTAATATTGAACCACCCCTTTACTACTCATGATCCCTCACTATTTACTTGCGGCGACGTCAGTAAGGATAGATCCCTCTGAGCAAACCTTCATAAGTAAAGGTAGACAGCAGTTGTTGGGTTGTCTAGTTTTCAATATTACTTTTTAGTTTTTGGTTTGATCAACTTTTACACGCTCATCATCATTACCAATACGGCTTGCAACTGCACCTTTCTGATTTCTATACTTTGCGTCTTCGCGGCGGCTATAGGGGCGAGCACAAGGTTCGCTGAGTAGCTCAAAACTCAAGGCGCCAATTTTCATTAACGGCCTTAGCGCTAGGGGTAATTTACCACTGTTGAAAAACTCGAGAACAATCTGCCCCGACCAACCTGGGTCTATTCGATGTGCGGTAACGTGCACCATTAAACCTAAACGAGCCAATGAAGAACGGCCATCAAGCCAGCCAACAACATGTGGCGGCAGTGTTACTGATTCGTGCGTTACCGCAAGCGCGAACTCACCCGGATGAATAAAAAACGCATCACCTTCAGCGAGGCGAATTTCGTCGCTCATTACCCGTTTTATCGCGGCATCAATTTCATCTCGCGGGCCACTTATATCAATGTAGGGTGCAGCATGATCTTGCAAAACACGAAAACTTTCACCCAAATGTATATCAACCGTAACGCCGCTAATATCTTTTGAAAGAGGTGCCGGTTCGATTGCAATTATTCCGTCGGCCAGATACTGCTCAATTTGTGCATCGGTTAGGCGCATTTAAACTACCCTCAAGTTATTAAACTTCATCAATTTTATTTACCGTTTATTATTTACTATTCGCCAACAGTCAGTTCTCAACAATCAGTTCCCAAGCATTCGCCACTAATTTCTGAGCCGTTTCACTCATAATTCTATTCAGTGAATTTTCTGGGTCGCTTACTTGTAAAGGTTTACCCTTATCTAAGCTTTCACGTAATGCGGTAGTAAGTGGCCATTGCCCAAGCAAGGGAACCTGATGTTTATTCGCCAGTTGAGACCCACCATGGCTACCAAATATCGGTTCCTGATGCCCACACTGAGAACATTCAAAATAGCTCATGTTTTCGATAAGCCCAATCACCGGAACATCAACTTTCTGAAACATGGCAATACCTTTTTGCGCATCGGCTAATGCAATGTTCTGTGGGGTAGTTACCACAATTGCCGCAGTTAGGGGAAAGTTTTGTGATAACGTTAGCTGAATATCGCCTGTTCCTGGCGGTAGATCAACCAGCAAATAATCAAGATTTGCCCACTGAGTATCGAAGAACAGTTGTTCTACCGCTCGGCTCGCCATTGGGCCCCGCCAAATAGCAGCATCGGCGGCATCAACAAGGTAACCCAACGAATTGCCTTCTATGCCCCAAGCATTTACCGGCAACATTTTTCGATTCGGAGTAAAGGTTAATTGCTCGCCTTGGTTGCCAAACATCGTAGGCAACGAAGGCCCGTAGATATCGCCGTCTAGAATACCTACCCTTGCACCCTCAGCTTGTAATGCTTTTGCCAAACTCAGCGTTACCGCCGATTTACCCACACCACCCTTGCCGGAAGCAACCGCAATAATATTTTTAATATTGGGAAATACCGCTCCCTGAGGCGCTTTACCAGGTTTTGCAGGCAAAGCCTTGATACTCAGTTTAATGTCCCAATCATATTCGTGGAGCTCAGGCGCAGATGCGATCAATTCCTTAGCACCTGATTTAGCAGCAAAAGGCAACGATAGCGTGATTTTTTGGCCCTTGATTTGCAGCCAATCTGCCGCAAACCCGAATGGAAATATACTGCTTCTCAATTCAGCACAAAGTGCCTGAATATGGTTAGCCATCGCTGCCTACTCCTTAAAACCGTGTTTATAACCGGTGTTATAAATGTATTAAGTTGTTTATATTTTCGATGATAGAGATTTATCCCTACAGAAGCCACAGCAGTTGATGAAAACAACGCGCTTTTCAGCTAATATGAAGCTCTTTTATAAACATGGTTGATAGAGAACTTATATGGCAGCAAGCACCCAAGAGAATAACCGCCGCATTTTAGTGACCAACGCCCTTCCTTATGCGAACGGGCCAATTCATATCGGCCATTTACTCGGCTACATTCAAGCTGATATTTGGGTGCGTTTTCAACGTTTGTATGGCAACGAATGCCATTTTGTCTGTGCCGATGATGCTCACGGTACGCCCATTATGCTTAAGGCTCAGCAGCTCGGCGTAGCTCCGGAAGATATGATTGCTGATATGAATACGGCGCATCAACGTGATTTTTCCGATTTTTCAGTATCCTTTGATAACTATCATTCAACGCATAGCCCAGAAAACCAAGAATTAGCGAACCTTATATATACTCGCCTACGTGAAGCTGGCCACATTCACACTCGCACTATCGAGCAACTGTTCGACCCAGAGAAAGAAATGTTCTTGCCCGATCGTTTCGTAAAAGGTGAGTGCCCTGATTGTGGCGCAGAAGATCAATACGGTGATAACTGTGATGTATGTGGTGCCACCTACTCGCCAACCGATTTAAAGAACCCGCGCTCTGCAGTTTCCGGTGCTGTTCCAGAACTACGCGAATCAGAACATTACTTTTTCGATTTACCAGCGTTTGGCGATATGTTGAAAGCTTGGACACGTTCGGGTTCGTTACAATCAGAAATGGCTAACAAACTTAGTGAATGGTTTGAACAAGGCTTGCAACAGTGGGATATTAGCCGTGATAAGCCCTATTTTGGCTTTGAAATTCCAGATGCTCCTGGTAAATATTTTTACGTTTGGCTCGATGCTCCAATCGGCTATATGAGCAGCTTTAAAAACTACTGTGATAAACGTGGCGATTTAAGTTTCGCCGATTTCTGGGAGAAAGATAGTTCTGCTGAGGTTTATCATTTTATCGGCAAAGATATTATCTATTTCCACAGCTTGTTCTGGCCAGCGATGCTTAGCGGTGCGAAATTCCGCCAACCCACTAGTGTTTGGGCTCACGGTTTTATTACCGTTAATGGTACCAAGATGTCGAAATCTAAAGGCACCTTCATTATGGCGCGCACTTACCTAGATCACCTAGATCCAGAATATTTGCGTTATTATTTTGCTGCTAAATTAAGTAGCCGAATCGACGATCTTGATCTTAATTTAACTGATTTTGCGCAACGGGTTAATTCTGATTTGGTTGGCAAAGTTGTAAACATTGCTAGCCGATGTGCAGGCTTCATCAGTAAAAAATACGATGGTATTCTTTCTGATCAAATCGACGATCCAGCAATGCTTGCTGATTTCCAAGCCGCAGCCAAAGATATAGCGCAAGCTTATGAAGAGCGCGAGTTTTCTAAGGCCATGCGGGAGATTATGAAGCTTGCCGATCGTGCTAATGAATATATTGCCGTGAAAGAGCCTTGGCAGTTAGCAAAGCAAGAAGGCAAAGAACAAGAAGTGCAAGATGTATGCTCTATGGGTATTCATTTGTTCCGTTTGCTGATGATTTACCTAACACCTGTAGTGCCAAAGCTTTCCGAAGATTCGCAAGCATTCTTGAATGATACTTTTAGCTGGGAAAGCATAACTACTACATTAACTGGTCATAAAATCAGTAAATTTAAGGCACTCATGCAAAGAGTTCCAATCGAGAAAATTGAAAGTATGTTAGATGCCTCAAAAGATAACAACACAGCCGCTACTGCGCCGGCAAAAGTAGCCTCGGCTGCGCAACCAGCAGTTAGCAATAAATCTGAATTTGAGCCGGTAGCGGCAGAAATTGAGTTTGATGATTTTGCCAAAGTAGATTTGCGTGTAGCGAAAATTGTGAACGCAGAACACGTTGAAGGTGCCGATAAACTAATGAAGCTAACGCTTGATATTGGTAGCGAGCAACGGCAAGTATTTGCTGGCATAAAATCAGCTTATACCCCCGAGCAATTAATTGGCCAGCTCACTGTAATGGTAGCCAATCTGAAGCCGCGAAAAATGCGCTTTGGCATGAGCGAGGGCATGGTTTTAGCCGCAGGCCCCGGCGGCAAAGAGATATATATCCTTAACCCACATGATGGCGCACAACCAGGCCAGCGAGTAATGTAATGGCAGAACAAATTATTATTAAAAGTGGCCGCGAGAAATCGCTTCGCCGTCGTCATCCTTGGGTGTTTAGCGGTGCTATTCACAAGATACAAGGCAAACCCGAGCTTGGAGCTACGATCAATGTAGTTACTGATAAAGGTGAGTTTCTTGGCGTAGCCGCATATTCACCGCATTCGCAAATTCGTGCGCGGATATGGAGCTTCACCGAAGGCACTGAAATTAACCATGCATTTTTCCGCAAGCGCATTTTGGCAGCACAAGCGCTTCGTGAAACACTGGTAGAACCGATTACCAATGCTTATCGCATAATCGCCGGTGAATCTGATGGACTTCCTGGGGTAACTATCGATCGCTACGCAGATGTTTTGGTTTTGCAGCTGCTCAGCGCGGGCGCTTCCTACCACCAAGAAACAATTACGGCGGTTCTCCATGAGCTTTATCCTGATTGCAAAATTTATGAGCGCTCTGATGTGGATGTCCGCCAAAAAGAAGGCTTAAAACTGGTAACCGGTGCCCGCCATGGCGATGCACCAACAGGGCCGATAGAAATTGAAGAAAATGGTTTAAAAATCAACGTTGATGTAATCGCTGGCCACAAAACCGGTTATTACCTCGATCAACGTGATGCCCGTGCTGCCATTCGCCCTTACGTGAAAGATAAAACAGTATTGAACTGTTTTTCCTACACCGGAGGTTTTGGTTTGTATGCAGCGGCTGCGGGAGCCAAAGAAGTAGTTAATGTGGATATGTCGCAGCCATCGTTAGATGCTTCAATACAGAACTTAGCCTTGAACGGCCTTGATGCTAGCAAAGTAAAACATATTAAAGCTGATGTGTTCACGCAGTTGCGCACCTACGCAGAAAGTGGCGAAACATTCGATGTAATCGTGCTTGACCCACCTAAGTTTGTTGATTCTAAAGCTAGCCTAAATCGCGCTTGCCGAGGTTATAAAGATATCAACCGTATCGCCGCGAAATTACTCAACCCAGGCGGAATTCTATTTACCTTCTCATGCTCTGGATTATTAAGCTCTGAGCTATTCCAAAAAGTAGTTGCGGATGCATGCTTAGATGCAAACCGCGATCTGCAAATAATTGCTCGCACTAGCCAAGCTGCTGATCATCCAGTTCATATTCACTACCCTGAAGGTTGGTATCTGAAAGGCTTAATTTTGCGAGCCATGGATTAACCCAAAAACCGCAAAATAGATTAATTATTAGAGCAAAATAAACGCGAAAGCCGTAACTGAATCAGTTACGGCTTTTTTCTGCTAATAAGTTACTCGCAATTAGCGCTATACATCAGGCTTCCATCGGGTTTTTCTTCACCCGATCTTGATATGGAGGCCATCCAAACGGCTTACCAGCCAGAAGGTGAACGTGAATATGGTAAACGGTTTGGCCTCCAAACTCATTGCAGTTCATTACGGTACGGAAACCTTCTTCTGCAAATCCTTGTTTACGGGCAATTTCGCCAGCCACCCAGAATAAATGCCCAACAATCTCGCGATCGCTCTTATCAATATCATTCACCGTGGCAATTTGTTGCTTTGGTATAATGAGTAAATGCACCGGTGCTTGCGGATTAATATCTTTAAACGCCAACGCAACGTCGTCTTCATAAACGATATCTGCTGGAATTTCGCGATTAATTATCTTATCAAAAATAGTATCACTCATCGTCTTCCCTTCCTTTTGAACCTATCTGTTGAAAGTAAGGTTACAGCCCTTTTGCCACGCCTTCACGACGCGGGTCAGCGCCACCCTCTAAACCGTCAGAACGCACGCTAATACCATGCAAACCGCTATTTAAGGCTCTTATTTCCACCTCATGTCCACGAGCCTCTAAAACCCCTTGTAGATCTATCAGTATAGTTTCAGCCTCGAGTGAAGTTACCCCGTTCATATTCGTTATTTTCGGCAAATCGATCGCTTCTTGCATATTTAAGTTCCAATCGAGTAACCCAATTAAGGTTTGCGTTACATAATTGATGATCCGTGGCCCGCCCGGCGAACCAACAATATGCAATAGTTCACCATCCTCATTGAATACAACGGCAGGAGACATTGAGCTGCGCGGGCGCTTACCTGGCTCAACTCGATTGGCAACAAGCACGCCATTTACTTCCGGAACCAAAGAAAAATCAGTGAGCTGATTATTTAACAGAAACCCGCGAGTCATCACACTGGAGCCGAAGCCCATTTCAATTGTGGTTGTCATCGATACCGCGTTTCCATATTGATCAACAATACTGATATGGCTGGTATTTGGATACTCAGGCGATTGATCATCAGCCCGCAGTAGTTCATCAAGCGTTCCCGGTAACGCCTTACCCATATCGGTTCCACCTATCAGGGTAATGCGATCTTCAATATATTCAGGATGCAACAGGGCTTCGAGCGGAACATCAACATAATCAGCATCTGCAATGTAACGATTGCGATCGGCAAACGCTAAACGTGAAGCTTGAGTGAAAAAGTGTAGTGCTTCTTCGCCATTCACCTCTAGTTCATGAAGCTCAAATGGTGCTAGCAATGCCATAGTTTGCAGCATCGTAATTCCACCTGAGCTTGGCGGCCCCATACTGCAAATCTCAAATACACGATATGGCCCGCAAACTGGATTGCGCCACACTGGCTCGTAACCGGCAAGATCTTCTAACGCTAATAAGCCCGGTGCAATCGGGTTAGTTTGCACGGCATTAACAATATCTTCTGCAATCGCTCCGTGATAAAGCGCATCTGCACCTTGTTCTGCAATAGCACGGAACGTATTGGCAAGCTCGGGGTTTGTTTTTAGCGTACCCGCTTGTAACGGCCTGCCATTTGGAAAAAAGTATTCTTTGGTAATGGGTGTTTGTGATACCCCAGGATTAATTTCCATTTCCAATAGTTGTGCTAATCGTGGCGAAACCTCAAATCCTTGCTCCGAGAGTTGGATACTTTCTGCAAACAAACGCTGCCAGGCTAACTTGCCCCAACGTTGGTGAGCCGCTTCTAAGCCACGTAATACGCCCGGAGTGCCTACTGATCGGCCTCCCACAACGGCTTCAATCCAACGCGGAGCATTTCCTTCAGAATCTAGAAATAAATCAGCTGTGGCAGCCATTGGCGCAGTTTCGCGCGCATCTAGATTATGCAGCTCTTTCGCTTCATTGTCCCAATACAGCATAAAAGCACCACCACCGATACCCGACGATTGCGGTTCTACTAAAGTAAGCATTGCTTGTACAGCAACAGCTGCATCCATTGCTGTGCCGCCCTCTCGTAACACAGCAAGCCCAGCATCAACCGCATGTGGATTAGCCGCAGAAATCATATAACTATCGGCGTAAACCACTTTATTATCAGCTAGCCCAGTGGCGGCTTCAGGCTCGAACGCTTCCCGTTCGCTGTTTTGCGGCGCACAAGCCGATAAGAATGCTAATGACACCAACCCAATAGCGAATACTTTAACCCCGGCAATGTTTGTTAAGTTCGAAAAGATTTCCTTCGGCTTTGATTTGAATAGCATTAATAGCGCCCTTTTTTGCTGTTATCGTTCAATTAAGGCTATCATAAGCGTCCAAACCCAGTATCGCAATGTAGAGACGAGTTAGAACTATGAGTTTATCGAATTCAACGAACAAAATTCCAGCAGTTAATTCCTTAAGAACGCGCATCGGTTTTCTATTGGCACCCGTTATATTGGCTATTGTTTTAGTTGCCATACACATGAACACCAACGTACAAAGCTGGTTAGTGCTTTCAGAGGAAAACCTGCTAAGCCAACCATGGCGGATTTTCACCACTCATTTAGTACACCTCAACGATCAACACCTATGGGTTAATGTTGCCGCTCTTATTCTAATTTCAATTTTATTCAGAAGTTACATTCGTGGTCGTTTACTTATGAATGTAATGATGATTAGCGCACTCGGTGCTTCTTTAATTCCTATTTTATTAGCCCAAGATTATAACTTCGTGGGCCTTTCTGGGGTTCTCCATGGCGTTTTCGTGTACGTTGGTGTTTCCCTATTACGAACGCAACGTGCGTTGGGTGTTACCATCTTAATGATTGTGGTTATAAAGCTGGCTGTTGATTTAATTTTAGCCGTTGATGAATCACTCTGGCTCGGTGCTCAAGTTGCATATCTTTGCCATATCGGTGGCGCTGTGGGTGGTGCTCTCGCCGTTCCGGGCTTGCGCCGCAAACCCATCGAGATCGTAAAACCGAAAGAGTAGCAGCTCTTGTCAGCGGGTAATAAAAAAGCGACCTCTATGGTCGCTTTTTTAGTTATTCTATTTCAATAAGTTATTGCAAATTGGTTTCAAACAATTTGTGAATACGGCGATATTCATCTAACCAGCTCGAGGGCTGCACAAACCCGTGCGGCTCAACTGGGAATATAGCGGTTTCAAAATTCTCTTTCTCCAACTCAATCAACCGCTGCACTAACCGCACTGAATCTTGGAAAAACACATTATCATCAACCATCGGTGCGTTAATCAGCAATGCATCTTCTAGCCCTTCAGCGAAGTAGATTGGCGAGCTGCGGCGATACGCGATCATATCGTCTTGCGGTAGATTCAAAATATTTGAGGTGTAACCCGTATTGTAGTGTGCCCAATCCGTTACTGGGCGAAGCGCCGCACCGGCTTTAAACAAACCAGGCTCGTTAAACAACGCCATAAAGGTTAAGAAGCCACCATAAGAGCCACCATAAGTACCTACGCGCTCAACATCAACGTTGCGATGCGCGCCCATCCAATTCACCACATCCACTAAATCTTCAACTTCGGGCGTACCCATTTGGCGATAAACCGCTGTACGCCAATCGCGGCCATACCCAGCTGAACCGCGGAAATCCAAATCGAGAACCACATAACCAAGATCGGTAAGTTTGCTGTGATACATAAACTCACGGAAATAGCCCGACCAACCGCCATGCGCGTTTTGTAGATAACCAGCACCATGAATAAACACTACTGCCGGATAACCTTCAGCGCGGTTTGCATCATAATCTTTTGGCAAATACACGCGGCTGTAGATTGGATCTTCCACATGTGAAGAAGGTACTTCCACAATTTCAGGTTGTGCCCACGGCATGTTTTGGAATTCAGCTGTAACCGTTTCCGTTAATCGTGTAGCTTGGCTGCCACTGCGCACTTCTTGCACGTAAAGTTCATTCGGCTGCAAAGGGCTTGAGTGGGTTAACAGTAAACGCGTTTCATCTGGGCTCAAGCTGTAATTTGTCATGCCATTTAAGCTAGTGAGTTGTTCAATGTCGCCACCACTCGCAGGCACCCGGAACACCTCATAAATACCAGGATGACCA
Source organism: Idiomarina sp. A28L (assembly GCF_000218785.1). Taxonomy (GTDB): domain Bacteria; phylum Pseudomonadota; class Gammaproteobacteria; order Enterobacterales; family Alteromonadaceae; genus Aliidiomarina. The sequence continues at coordinate 159,327 of NZ_AFPO01000011.1, read as the reverse complement.
GCGTTTGCTTGGAAATAGAAGGTATCACCGGCTCGATTTAAGGTTACGTTATCCACTAAATAACGGCCACTAGTAATTTGCTGCACATTGCCGTTATTAAGATTCTTAATATACAGATGCGAATAATTACTTTCTTCTGAAAGATACCAAAGTGAATGGCTTTCAGGCATCCAGTTGAAGGCATTAAAATCACGGTTGATCCATGCTTCATCGTGTAAACGGTGTTGGTTATCTAACCGCGCTGCATCAAGATCAACGGTGGTAATCCAACGATCTTTGTTATCCCACGCACGTAACATTACAGCTACCGCATCGCCGCTAGAATTCCAAACAATATTGCCTTCTGGCGCCGACCAACCGGGCATAACTCCAATTGCACGAGGCGTTCGCTTACTTTCATAAGTTTTGCCTTCGGCAGCGTAATTTTCCTCACGAACTGCGGCAAGCACATCTTCATCAAAACCAGGCAAAGATTCATAACTTAACTCAGTTTTCTCGCCACTGCTGATATCCACCAAATACAATGTGTGGTGAATAGGCTTAGCATCCGCAACACGCCGGCGTACGTTTTGATTTTCAACGCGGCCTGTTTCTGTTACGTAACGTGGCATTAAATCGCTATCGCCTCGCCAGCTTTGTGGCTCGGTAACAGCAATAATGGCGTGATCAGCTGAAGGTGCTAGGCTGGCTTCCACCACTTGCACATTATTTCCTAAATAAATTGGCTGCGGTGCTAATGATGCGTTACTAGCTGCTAACGTTTGTTGATCGTCGAACCGCTCTTGCCGCTGACGCCGCTGGACTCGGTTATATTCGATTAAATCAATTTCTTCAGAAGCCAGAATATCAGCTGGCTCCTCTAAAGCTTTCGGAGCCTCTTGCGTTTGCAACGAGAGAACCAGCTCCGTAAAACCGCTGTTAAGGTTTATTGCATAGAAATCATTGGCTACGCGATAGCTCAAGCGGCCATCATGCAAAAACTGTAAACCCGATTTGTTTTGAGTATCGCGGGTAAGTTGGCGTACTTCGCCGTTGCTAGTGTTGAGCACATAAATATTACGTTCAAAAAGATAGGCTTTTAGTGAACGATCAGCATTAGGAACTGCGTTTTGATAAGCCTGTGTATGCAAAGAATTTAACGCTACTTGCGTACCATTACCACCAGCTGATAACGGCCGTTGAAACAGATCTCGCTGCGGGCTACCTTCACGTTTACGGCTAAAGAGTACACTTCTGCTATCCCACGACCAGTAAGCACCTTCAGGAGAGCGACCAATCCAATCCGGGTCGGCCATAATTTGCGTCATGCTGAATACAGATTCACGCTGTTCAAAATTTCGTGGCTGCGAATACTGGGTTTGCCCAGTTGTTTGTTCAGTTCGCTGTTCTGCAACTGCACTCGTGGCCGAGTTTTGCTGAACCGTGCCTGAACTTGAACACGCCACGCTTAACAGCGCTGCGCTAATGGCTACCGTAAGTTTTCTCTTCATTCCGTTTTCCTTATTGTGAAAATCACCTGCATCTGGGTGCAATCTTTTTAAACTCGATGTAATCACCAAAGCAATAAACTATTAAAACAAAAAAGCCCGGAAATGATAAGTCATTCCGAGCTTATATAAGCTATCTGAACCGAATCTTGCGTTGAACCTCAAGTATTCGCATCAATTTGATTCTCGGGCCGAGCTGCAACAAACGCAGGCAGAACCTCAAGTGCCTCTACCACACTAAGCAACCGCGGGTATGGTGTTAAATCAACGTTGAACCGTTTTGCGTTGTAAACTTGTGGAATTAAACAAACATCCGCAAGCGTTACATTATCACCAACACAGTATTTACCGGCAGTTTTCTGCAAGCGGGTTTCAAACGCTTGAAACGCTTGGGTAACCCAATGAGCAATCCACGCTTGTTTTTGCTCATCTGGCTGCTCTAACTCGCCGGTAAGATATTGAAGTACCCTCAAGTTCGCAATTGGTTGCAAATCAGCCGCCATATCGAGCGCCAATGTTCTTACTACTGCCGCATCAACTGGTGATTCAGGCACCAGCCGTGGTCCAGGAAAACTCGCATCTAAATATTCAATAATCGCTAACGATTGATTGAGCGTTAGATGCTCGCCTGTGTTTGGATCCGTTACTTCCAACGTAGGCACAAGCTTTGCTGGGTTCAATCGGCTATATTCTGCACTTTTCTGTTCGCCACCCGATTTCAACAAATGAATTGAGCTATATTCATACTCCAAGCCCTTCAATGCCAAAGCGATACGCACTCGGTAGCTAGCAGATGAGCGCCAGTAACCGTGTAATTTCATTACTGTGGGCCTTTGTATTCAACAACTTTTTGATCGATAGCACCAAAAATGCTGTTACCTTCATGATCATTCATTTCAATGCGAATGGTATCGCCAAACTTCATAAACTCAGTAGCTGGCTTACCATCTCGAATCGTTTCGATCATGCGAACTTCAGCGATACAGCTATAACCTACACCGCCCTCTGAAACCGCACTACCGTGATCAGTGCCCTGCTTGTTTGAAACCGTGCCAGAACCAATAACCGTGCCAGCACTTAATGGCCGCGTCATTGCTGCATGTTGCACTAAGCGATCAAAATTGAATGTCATATCTTCACCAGCATTCGGATAACCAAACAACTCGCCGTTATAGGTAGAGCGCAACGGTAGGTGAACTTTACCACCTTGCCATGCATCACCTAATTCATCAGGCGTTACCGCAACCGGTGAAAACACTGAGCTTGGTTTCGAGTTGAAAAAGCCAAAGCCTTTTCCCAATTCATTTGGAATCAAACCGCGTAAAGAAACGTCATTTACCAACATTAACAAGCGAATATGCTCACGTGCATTTTTCGCTTCAATACCCATCGGTACATCATCGGTAATAATCGCTACTTCACCTTCGAAATCGATACCCCAGCTCTCAGAACCAAGTTCAATATCTTGGCGGGGCCCGATAAAGGCATCGGAACCACCTTGATACATGAGCGGATCTTCCCAGAAGCTCGGCGGCATTTCGGCGCCACGAGCTTTACGCACAAGCTCTACGTGGTTCACATACGCACTACCATCAGCCCACTGAAATGCTCGAGGCAGAGGGCTTTCACACTGCTTTTCATCAAAGGCGAAATCATCACTGAACTTATCGTTATTTAATGCGATATAAACTTCTTTCAGCTTTGCTTCTACTTCTTTCCAATTATCAATTGCAAATTGCATGGTTCCAGCAATTTCTGGAACCGCAACGGCACGGGCAAGATCTCGGCTTACCACAACAAGTTTGCCATCACGGGTACCATCGCGATACGTCGCTAATTTCATTATTTCTTCTCCTGCCAGCTCATTACGTAATCAGGATTTTCAACAGAGTGAGATGCTTCGCCCACCTCAAGTGAATCCCGAGTATCTAACATAACAGCTACTTCATCAGTGAATTTCTTTTTGTGCTCACGCCCGGCCTGAAATGCTTTCGGGTGCGGCCCATGCGTAAAGCCCGCTGGGTGAAAGGTTACCATACCGCGATCAATATTATCACGGCTAAAGAAATCACCCGCGTGATAAAACAACACTTCATCATAGTCATCATTATTATGATAAAACGGTACTTTCAATGCGCCTGGGTCGCTTTCTATCGGCCGTGGCACAAAAGTACAGACCACAAAACGCTCTGCTACAAAGGTAGTATGTGCTGAAGGCGGTAAATGATAGCGATGGCTCATTAGTGGCCGAAAATCGCGCCAATTAACCCGCACCGGCGATAAATCACCATGCCAACCTATCGCATCGAGTGGGTTATGTGGAAACGTAACCACCGAAACTTCGCCATGGCGCTTCACTTCCACTTGCCAACTCTCTTCGCTGTATTGTGCTTTAAATGCTTCATCAATATCTGGAACATCTAAACATGCAGGGTCAAAAATTGCGTGGTTGCCCACTAAACCCTTATCAGGAAGTTGATATGAACCGTTGGTGGCCTCAATCATCAACAACTGCATCGGCGAAGAAGGTTCGATACGCCAATTGGTTGAACGCGGTATTACCACGTAATCGCCATCACGCAACGTTAAATGCCCATAATCACAATACAGTTCGCCACCACCTTCGTGCACGAACAACAAATCATCGCCATCAGCGTTTCGCGCTAGCTTTTTCATTGCCGAATCTAAATGCCAAATTCGGAATTTACAGCTCGCGTTAAACAATAAATTTTCAGCCAACCACGGCGAAGCCGTATCTAAGCCAGTAAGCTTATTGAAATCGAAACACCTAGGGCGAAGCGGGCCTTCCCACTCGCTCCACCCCGTTGGGGCGTGCGTGTGGTGAAAGTGAGTAGCAGGGCCAAAAAAGCCACTGCGGCCAGCTTCGCGCTCATAAATCGCTTCTTCCGGAAAATCAGCATGAGCCTGGCGTGAAGCCTTCCCTACCTGCTTCGGGAAAGAAATCGGTTTACGCATCGCTTAATACTCCCCGGCGAATTTGATCTTCTTCAATCGATTCAAATAACGCTTTAAAGTTCCCCTCACCGAAACCTTCGTTACCTTTACGCTGAATAATTTCAAAAAACACTGGGCCAATTACAGTTTTAGTGAAAATTTGCAGCAAGATTCCATCTTTCATCGGTGCGCCATCAATCAGAATTCGCAGATCACGCAAATCATCTAAGCTTTCATCATGGCCTTCAACGCGCTCGTTTACTTTATCGTAGTATGTATCTGGCGTTGTCATAAATTCCATACCACGCTCACGAAGTGTGCGCACAGTGCGGTAAATGTTATCTGAGCTCATCGCAATATGCTGAATGCCTTCGCCGTTATAATCTTTCAGGTATTCTTCAATTTGTGATTTATCATCATGCGATTCGTTAATTGGAATCCGGATTTTTCCACATGGCGATGTCATTGCACGGCTCAACAAGCCCGTAAGTTTCCCTTCGATATCAAAGTAGCGAACTTCGCGGAAGTTACCAATGCGCTCGTAAAACCCAGCCCATAAATCCATGTTGCCACGGAATACGTTGTGCGTAAGGTGATCTACATAATCCATACCCACAGCAAAATCTTTCATTTTCGCTTCCCAGTTCTCGTAGAAGCGGAAATCAACATCATAAATTGATTGGCTACCGTAGCGATCGACAAAATATAACGCGCTCTCACCAATGCCATAGATAGCCGGAATATTTAATTCCATCGCACCCACATCAGCTTTAAATTCTTTCGCGCCATTTGCCAACGCATGCTGCATCGCTAAATCTGCATCGGCCACGCGGAACGCCATACCACAAACACTCGGGCCGTGTTCACGAGCAAATTCTTCAGCTTGCGAAGAAGGCTGGCCATTCACGATAAAGTTAATATCATTCTGTTTAAACAACCAAACATCTTTGCGACGATGCTTTGCTACTTCAGTGAAACCCAGTTGAATGAATAACTCTTTAAGAGCCTCAATACCTTTGCTATCAGCAGCAGTATATTCAACAAATTCAAAACCATCAGTACCTAACGGATTAATATTACTCATATTTCGCATTCCTCATTATCGTTGTAACACTAATGCATTTACCGCCTCTGTGATTCGCGGTTTAAATCCAATAGTGGCCACCCCATCGCGTAAATACGCTGCGGTGAAAAAAATAGTCCAACCTTGTTGTAACCCGTTTCCCTATACAAAGGCTAGCAAGGGCTTGCGAAACACCCCCAGTACACATTTCACCCACCTGTAAGATTAAGTTTACATGCGCGCCACAACCCCGAATACTCACCGCAACTGTACACTTTAGTTTACAAAAAACCAATTAACTGTCTCATAAACTTTCCAACCTACTCTCGAGAGGAGATAGAGATAACGTTTATCGGGAGCTTTGTGCGCGGGAGATAGCGTTTGTGGGGGCTGATTTAGTGGTTCAGGGTGTCTGCCGCAGGGATGCGGCAGCCAAGCCCCCAAGGATGGGTTCACGGCGTCCCTGAGCCACTAAATCAGCCCCCGTAAACTAAGCTATCTTCCGCGCACTAAGCTATCTCACACGCACTCAGCTATCTCGCGCACACTCAGCGGCGGCGTTGCTTGCCAATGCCGTAATCGCGGAGTTTGTTGGCGATAGCCGTGTGGCTCAAGCCAAGTTTGCGCGCCAATAGCCGAGTACTTGGGTAGCTCGGGTATAAACGGCGCAGTAATGTGCTCTCAAAGCGCTTCACAGCATCTTCCAACGAGCCCTCATCAAGATCGATATTTAACTGATCAGGCATAGCCGGCATTTCAGGTAAATGAATATCACTCGGCTCTAACACTGATTTTTCCAGCATCGATAGTGAACGAAACAAAGTATTTTCCAACTGCCGCACGTTACCCGGCCAGCTATATTGATTTAAGTATTCACGAGTAGCAGGCGCAATACGCACAGGCGCACGCTGCAACTGTTGGCAAAACTTATAAACAAAGTGATCCGCTAACAGCGCAACATCCCCTTTACGCTCACGCAACGGCGGTAACTGCAACGAAAGAACATTTAACCGATAATACAAATCTTCACGAAAGCTTCCCGCTTCCACCCGCTCAAACAAATCGCCGCGCGCTAAACATACCAAACGCACATCAACTTTAACCATTTGTTCTTCGCCGATACGGCGAAAACGGCCATCTTCAAGAAAACGCAGAAGCTTCGCTTGCAGCTCTTGTGACATATCACCCACCGAATCGAGCAATACCGTGCCACCGTTCGCTTGTTCAAATATACCTTTCTTACCTTGTGGATGATGGCTAAATACATCTGAACCGTAGCCAAACAGCTCACTCTCTGCCACGTTATCGGGCAAAGCACCACAATTTACCGCTAAAAACAGGTTCTGACTGCGATTTCCGGCCTGATGACACGCTCGAGCAAATAATTCTTTGCCAACACCTGTTTCACCTTCGATTAACAGTGGCACATCAAGCTGTGCCATGCGCTCCGCATCTTTAAGTAACCGCTTAATGCCCGCGTGCTGAGTTAACAGCTGAGTAAAAGGTGAATTAGCATCGCTGTTGCCAGGTTGAATAGGTACCGGTTCTGATTGGCAGTGAATAACCGCGCCAGCGAAGCTTGGTTCGCCCTCAGCATCGTTTACCCAAATCGGTAAGATATTGGCGCGGTAATTTGCTGAACCGAGCTGTAGATAATCAGTTTTTGTTTCTTCCGGCTGCCGGTCAAGCCAACGTTGTATGTTCAGGCCGCCCACCAAATCATTGATCTGCAAACCCTTCAACTCGGCTTTATCGGCATCAAGTAACGCCGCCGCCGCGCTATTAATAACATCAACGCGGCCTTTTGAATCAACCGAAATAACAGGATTTGGAAGCGTACTCAAGAGTAAGTTGAATTCGTAATGCTCACGCTCAGTAGGCATGTAAGATATGGTTTTTACATCTTGAACATTCGGAATACGGCGAATTTTCGACATTAAAAGTTGGAATTCGGCAAATTCCAACGATGGGAAATTCAGGAATATTTTCCCTACTGGGTCTACTTCTATCCCTTTCAAATCAATTTCATTTTCGCGCAGAATACCAAGTACATCTTGGCAAAGGCCCAAGCGATCGTTACAAATAATTTCCAGGCGCATGTAATTTGGCGAAGCCACCTCAAAGAGTATGTAAAGCAAATTATACAGATATTACAAAAAAAATCAGCACTCCCGAAGCTCGAGAGTGCTGATAATCATCGCGTATAACTGGCCGTTAATCGTTGAGAAGCTGATCCGTTTTCGCAGCCATAATGAAATCATTTTTATGTAAGCCGCCAATAGCATGGCTCCACCAAGTAACCGTTACCTTGCCCCACTCCAAAAATATGCCTGGGTGATGGAATTCAGCTTCCGCAAGCTCAGCGAGTTTGTTAGTAAATGCCAATGCAAGTTTAAAATTCTTGAATTTATAAACGCGTTCAAGCTGCATTACGTTATCACGCACAATAGGTGCCCAATCCGGAATTTCTCGTATCAATTCGGCAAGTTCTTGATCCGATACTTTTGGTGCGTCTGCGTGGCACGCTTCGCATTTCATTTCTTTTAATTCAGACATCACTATTTCCTGTAGTTACTTTGCTATTGCGTAATGGTAAATCGCGGATTACTAAAATTTAATACTCAATTCTTATGCAGCATTTTTCGGTGGAAATTTCGGCTCAAACAAGCCCAACTCCATAGCCTCATGCACCATTGCCATAATATCCATATCGGCGATTTCAAACAATTCATTCACATCTTCAATGGTGTAATAAATCGGCTGCATAATATCAATTCTATATGGTGTGCGCAGTGCATCAATCGCTTTTAGCGGCTCGCGCTCGGGAACATCACTTTCCAACGCATAGCGAGTTTCGCCCGGTGATGACAAAATACCGCCGCCATAAATACGCAGCCCTTCTTTGGTTTTCAATAAACCGAATTCAACGGTAAACCAGTATAGGCGAGCCAAGTAAACTCGCTCTTTCGGCGTTGCTGCATATCCCAACCTGCCATATTGATGGGTAAAATGAGCGAAGGCAGGATTCGTCAACAGTGGGCAATGGCCAAAGATTTCATGGAAAATATCAGGCTCTTGCAAATAATCAAATTCTTCCCGAGTACGAATGAAAGTAGCCACTGGGAATTGCTTATTAGCAAGTAATCGGAAAAACTCATCGAAGGGGATTAATGCAGGTACTTCAGCAACTTGCCAACCAGTTGTTGCAGCAAGCACTTTATTAATCTCGTATAACTGTGGAATACGATCAGTTGGCATATCCAATAAACGCATGCCCTCGATATACTCATCACATGCCTTGCCCGGAATAATATCGAGCTGGCGGGCAACTAAATCGTGCCAAATCTTGTTCTCTTCGTCGGTCCATGCAATATGACCATCTTTATCTGATTGCTTGGAAACGTATTGGCTCGCTTTCTTTGCCATGGTTAGCTCCTCGTTTATTGTTAACTTTGCGCTAAGCTTTGCGATAAATCGCGAATAATGTCATCAATGTGCTCTAACCCTACCGAAATTCGAATAAGGCCATCGGTAATTCCTGCCTGTGCCCGAACTTCTGGGCTCAACGGTGAATGTGTCATTGATGCCGGATGCTGAATCAGTGTTTCTGCGTCGCCTAAGCTCACCGCTACTTTGATCATGGTTAATCTATTCAAAAAATCAACTGCTGCTTGATAGCCTGCGTGAAGTTCAAATGCAATCACCGCTCCGGCATGCTTCATCTGCGAACCAATAAGGTTGTGCTGCGGATGTTGTTTAAATCCTGGGTAATAAATGTCTGCAATGCTTGGGTGTCGCGCTAAAAATTCCGCCACCATTTCTGCATTTTTACAATGTCTTTCCATACGGATAGCCAAAGTTTTTAGACCACGGGTAATAAGCCAAGCATCATGAGGAGAAATAGTCGCGCCCATATCTTTAAGGCTGGTCATCTTTATCAGCTGGATATCTTCCTCGCTGCCAGTTATAACACCCGCTACCACGTCGCCGTGTCCATTCAAATACTTGGTTGCGCTGTGAACCACGATATCAGCGCCAAAATCCACTGGGCGTTGCAACAAGGGCGTCATAAACGTGTTATCAACTATTATCCGCACATTTTCATGTCGCTTACACACCGCGCCCACCATCGCTAAGTCAATAAGCTTCAAATGTGGGTTTGCTGGCGTTTCTAAAAATACTAACCGAGTATTATCGCGAAATGCCGCCTCTAGATTTTCTGAATGGGTCATATCTACGAAACTAACGCTCACGCCGAATCGGTCAAACAAATGGCTAAATAAGGCAAAACTACAGCCATAAATACAATCGGAAACAATGATGTGATCGCCCGCTCGTAGAAAAGCCATAGTAGCTGCCGATACAGCACCCATTCCAGTAGCCGTTGCCGCCCCTGCTGGCATATTTTCCAATGCGGCCACGCGTTGTTCGAGCATATTCACTGTTGGGTTCCCTAACCGTGAATAAATATATCCGGCTTCTTCGCCGGCAAATCTCCGCCCACCGGTTTCAGCATCAGGGAATACAAAAGTGGATGATTGATAAAGTGGTGCAACAAGAGCCCCATGTTCGTCTGCTGGCGCATTACCGCCGTGAATCACCATCGTTTCCGGATGCATACTACTTGTGTCTGCCATATAAGATCTCTAATTATTGTTATTATTATGTATGGCTAATAGCTTACGGAGAGAGCGATACCACGGCAATCATCAGCAACTGCTTATACCACTTAGCGGTGTAAGGTAAACTTTCCAGATGCACTGACGTTCTGCAATATTCGATTAAAAAAGGAGTTTTTCAAGAGGGAGTAATGCCCCGCCAAAATTGGCAGAGGCATCATCGAGCATTAGAGACGATTAATTTCGTGGCGTACGCGGAATTCAGAAGAAGTAACATAGCTCTCAATAGAACGAAGCGATTTCTCCATTGCTGCAAACTCACTTTCAATGTCACCAAGTGCATAGTGCGGCAGTTTACCGGCTTCCCACACTTTCGTTTTAACCTCAATCGTGCGGCCATCAGCAGTTCTTTCTACTCGTGTTTCTTCACGAACGGTTTGCTCTGAAAATTCATTCGAATTTTTGCCTTTAGCTTTCTTCGATTCTTTATCTAAAACAACCCACGCAATAACATAGGCAACTAGCGTTACTTTACTAGCCAGAATTAGAGCCGTTACCGCAATAATTCGAATAACCCAAAGTTCCCAACCGAAATAGTTGGCGATACCGGCACAAACGCCACCTACTTTGCCCCGCTTATCATCTCGGCGTAGTTCTTTTTTTCGCTCAGCCATAATATTCTCCCTAGCCGCGGTCGTTCTGGCGCCAGTTACTATGCTCTGCATCAAGCAAGTTTTCCAAAGTGCGAATGCGATCGCGCATACGCTCGGCTTGTTGTGCTAAATCACGAACTCGCTCCGCATCCTCTTGGCTCATACCCTCACTAATCTTATTACGGCTGCGATAGTGTAAAATAACCCAAATTGGGGCTACAAAAATCACAAATAAAATTAGCGGTGCAATCAACATCGAAATCACTGCAACATCCATATATTGTCCCACCTCTGAAAAATAGAAATCACTGCCATCAATCATTTAAAAAACCATTTTTATTATATCTGACTAAAAGCGACCGGAATGGGCATTTTCCCACTCCGGCTATGCCTTACGCACCTTTCTTGGCTGAACTTTCCGCTTTCTTTTTACTTGCTGTGTCGGCACCTTTAACGCGTGCTTTCAATGCAGCAAGTTCGGCATCTACATGCGATTCGTTTTCTAACGCCCGAAATTCATCTGCCAATGTTTTCTGGCCAAGATCGTAAGCTTCAACTTGTGATTCTAAACCATCAATTTTCGCTTCATAGCGATCGAATTTATACATCGCATCTTCAATCTTAGAGCTATCTAACGTTTTCTTCACGGTTAAACGTGAACTTACCGTGCGTTCGCGCATTAAAATCGATTTTTGCCGCGCCTTCGCATCTGATAACTTTTCTTGTAGTTGGCCAATTTCACCCGATAAACGCTCAATATGCTCATCAACACGAGCAACTTCGGCGTGAATGGAATCAACTGTTTCTTGCAACTTGCTCTTTTCAAGCAAAGCTTGGCGAGCCAGATCTTCACGATCTTTACTTAATGCAAGTTCAGCGCGCTTTTCCCACTCCACTACTTCATTTTCTAAACGCGTAAGTTGGCGGTTTAGCTCTTTCTTTTCCGATAGTGTTTTCGCAGAAACTGAGCGCACTTCAACTAACGTATCTTCCATTTCCTGAATAATCAGGCGTACCATTTTTTGTGGATCTTCAGCCTTATCGAGAAGCGAGTTTAGATTCGCATTTACGATATCAGTAAAGCGTGAAAAAATACCCATAACAATTACCTCTTAAGCAATGTATTCTTCCTGAGTGGCTCGAGAAGTTTAATTCACTTCAAGAACCGAATTGAGCCCCGCAGGCAAATTGCAAACAGTAGCGTCGACTATTAAACATACAAAACTCGTGCCAACTTTTTATTTATTGATAAACCTATGAATAAATGTGATTTTTGTGCTGTAATAAAAAAATTAATGTAAATGACCATTGTTAAAGTTAAATAATTAGACTAATAAATAGTGAAATTAGCCAATCAATAACAAAAACTAGGAAACCTCTCCATGTCTAGGTTTCGTGACAACGACAATCTAATCGGTCAATCAAACAATTTCTTAGAAGTGCTCGAACACGTATCACGTGCAGCACCTCTTGATAAACCAGTACTCATCATAGGTGAGCGCGGAACTGGTAAAGAGCTTATTGCCGCACGCCTACACTATCTATCGTCCCGCTGGGAACAAGCTTATCTCAAATTAAACTGTGCAGCACTCAACGAAAACTTACTGGATAGTGAACTCTTTGGCCACGAAACTGGTGCGTTTACTGGCGCTAGCAAGCGCCATGAAGGCCGATTTGAACGAGCTGATAAAGGCACTTTGTTTCTGGATGAGCTGGCAAATACCTCACCTTTGGTTCAAGAAAAGCTTCTACGCGTTATTGAGTATGGCGAATTTGAGCGCGTTGGTGGTACTCGCCCGGTAAAAGTAGATGTTCGATTGATTGCCGCTACCAATGAAAACTTACCTGAACTCGCTGCGCGCAATGAATTCCGCGCAGATTTGCTCGATCGCTTGGCGTTTGATGTTATCACCCTGCCACCTTTGCGAGAGCGCCGCGACGATATATTATTATTGGCAGAACATTTTGCTATTCAAATGGCGCGGGAATTAGAGCTCGATTGCTTTCAAGGTTTCACTCGGCAAGCCACAGAAAGTTTACTGGCTTATCCATGGCCGGGGAATGTACGAGAATTAAAGAACGTAGTAGAAAGAAGCTTATATCGCCTTAATAATGCAGCATTACCCCTGCATGATATTATTTTTGACCCGTTTGCCAGCCCCTGGCAACCGAAACAAAGCATGCGCAAATTGAATGGTACAAAATTGCCGGAAAGTACCAAAATACAAGAAAGCGCAGATGAATCGCGGTTCAATAACGAGGAAGCATCACCTCAAGGTAGTTCGATGTTTAGTATCCCCGATATGACTAAGGCATTTGATTTCAAAGAGATATCGCAAGACTTTGAAATTAAATTACTTAACGATGCACTTGCTAACTGCCATTTTAATCAAAAGAAAACCGCAGATTTACTCGGCCTAACCTATCACCAATTACGAGGTTACCTTAAAAAATACCAACTTCTCGATGGAGCTGGTCGCGATGAATAAGTTGATTAAGTATCTATCCGCCAGTATTGCGCTTTTAACCGTTAGTGCATGCAGCCCAGCGCCCGAAACTGAGCAAAGTTTAAATGGGCTATTATATTGTGCTGAGGGGAACCCCGAGTCATTTAACCCTCAACTGGTTACCTCCGGCACTACTTTAGACATGACCGCGGCGCAACTCTATGACAGGCTAATTGAGTTTGATGCTGATAACCAACAATTTACAGCTGCTTTGGCCACCTCCTGGGAAATAAGTAATGATGGTTTAAGCTACCGTTTTCAACTCCGCGACGACGTACAATTCCACAGCACCGATTGGTTTCAGCCTTCTCGGGTAATGAATGCAGCAGATGTGGTGTTTTCTTTTGAGCGATGGCTCAACAGTGAGCACCCGTATCACCATGTATCGGGCCGAGGTTATCCGTTTTTTAGTGCTTCCGGTTTAACGCAATTAATACAATCCGTGCGGGCAATTGATGAATATCTCGTTGAAATCCGGATTTACAAACAAGATAGTTCATTTTTGGCGAATTTAGCTTCCGATTTCGCCATTATTTTATCAGCTGAATATGGCCAGCAGTTATTAACGAATAACCAAGCTGAGCTTATCGATACGCAACCTATCGGCACCGGCCCCTTTCAATTTAGCCAGTTCCGCAAAGATGTTTTAGTACGTTACCTGCGGCACCCCAATTATTGGCGGGAAATTGCTGCAAGTGAGCAGTTAGTGTTTCGTATTGCCCAGAGTGATCACAAAAGAATGTTAATGTTGCTCACTCAAGATTGTGATATTTCGCCGTATCCGCCAGCTAAAGATATTCAATGGCTACGTGATAAGCCCGACATTAACCTACAAGATACCATTAGTCCCAACACCGCGTTCTGGGCCTTTAATACTGATCGGCCTCCTTTTGATGATCCTCTTGTTCGCCAAGCCCTTGCTCATGCTGTTAACCGTAACGCTATTTTAAATACCGTTTATTTTGATCACGCAGTGAGAGCCGATTCAATACTGCCAAATACATCCTGGGCTCACCACGGCACACCAAGTGCGTATCGCTACGATCCGGAAAAAGCACGAGAATTACTGCGCGAAGCAGGATACCCCAACGGTTTCAGCATGCAGATATGGGCGTTACCGGTTCAACGTGCTTATAACCCAAATGCACGATTAATGGCAGAACGTATTCAAGCCGATTTATCGGCTGTCGGTGTACAAGCGGGTATAGTCTCTTACGAGTGGAGTACATTCCGGCGGCGTTTAGCTGACGGTGAGCACGATAGTGTTCTAATCGGTTGGTCTGCCGATCACGCAGATCCTGATAACTTTTTTCGCCCACTGCTAAGTTGCGCAGCCAAACAATCGGGTAATAATCGTGCGCAATGGTGCGATCCTATGTTTGATGAGCTGTTAAGTGCCGCCATATCGAGCAATGATCCAGAGGTAAGAAAAGCTTATTATCGGCAAGCACAAGAGCATCTAGCTCTTGAAGTGCCGCTCCTTCCCATTGCCCACTCAGTGCGTTTTCAAGCAGCACGCGATAACATCATTGGCTTGGAGCTTGAGCCATTCGGTGGTATTCAATTGCGTAAGGTTTCGCGGCAAAAACCAGCGAATGAGGAGCAATAATGCGAATTTACCTTTTACGCCAACTTGCGCTGCTCATTATTACCTTATTTTTGCTAACTATTTTTGCTTTTTGTTTAAGTTATTGGTTCCCCGGTAATCCTATAACGAACAGTAGTGGTATTTTCAGCGATGATACTGTGCGTTTCGCTGAAGCAGCCGCAGCTCGGGGTTATGACGCTAATATATTTGTTCAATATTGGCATTATTTAGGTCATTTATTCCGGGGTGATTGGGGAATATCACTGCTAGATGCAGATCCCGTGTTTGAGCAATTACAGCTGCGGTTTGGGGCTACTTTAGAAATAGCGGTATTAGCCATGCTTATCGCCCTAGTGCCCGGAATCGCACTTGGCGTGCTGGCTGCTTTAAATTTTCGTAAACCCATCGATCACACTATTTTGAGTATGAGCTTATCGGGTTATTCAATCCCAGTGTTTTGGTTTGCTCAAATAGCCATATTGTTAGTGGCTGTGCGCTGGGAAATGCTTCCCATTGCGGGGCAAATCAACCCGCTGTTTAACATTGAACCTATTACCGGCTCTATTTTACTCGATATTTTCATTAGCCAGCCAGATAACATGAGCTTAGCGCTGCGCAGCGCTGTTCGGCATATAACCCTTCCTGTGTTGGTATTATCGGTGATGCCCATGATGCTCCTCATTCGCCTAACCCGAAGTAGTATGCTCGATGTGTTGGATAAAAATTACATCACCTCAGCTTATGCAAAAGGGCTTTCAACACGCAGTGTAATTTGGAGCCATGCAATTCCAAATGCTATGCAAAACGTTATCCGAGAGCTGGGTAGCTTGTTAAGCCTATTGATTACAAATACTATGATTATCGAGGTGATATTCTCTTGGCCGGGCATTGGCAGCTGGTTAATTCGCAGCATTTATGAACGCGATTACCCAGTGATTCAAGGCGGTTTATTGCTCATTGCTGCGCTTATATTATGCGTTCACGTGGCACTTAACCTATTTCACGCTTGGCGTTACCCGCAAGTAAGGAAGGATCTTAATGCCTCGTCCTAACCTCTACTATGAAGAGCGCACGCCCTCCCCTTTAGAGCGGGTATGGCATGAGTTTAATCGTAATCCGCTCGCGCGCTCCGCGCTATATATCATTATTTTGATAATGTTCTTGTGCGTTTTCGGGCCTTTGCTAACGCCTTACGGCCCAAACGAACAAATACTCGATGCGATTTCATTACCCCCAGCTTGGTCGGAGGCGGGCGATATTCGCTTTCTGCTCGGCACTGATGAGCTTGGCCGCGATATGGTTACACGTATTATTTATGGTGCGCGGTATACCTTTGGCTATCCATTTTTAGTGGTGATCGCATCGGCAGCTATTGGCATTTCTCTTGGTGCCATTGCGGCAATGACAGTGGGAGTGAAAAGCTCTACGTTAAAGCATTTGCTTGATGTTTTAATGTCGATTCCATCTTTACTACTTGCTCTTATTATTATTGCTATAACAGGCCCCGGCTTGAGTAATGCACTTCTTGCAATAGGTTTAGTACTCATTCCGCAATTTCTTCATGTAACGCGCAACGCAATCCACGATGAACGGCAAAAGCCCTACGTAACAGCTAGCCGTTTGAATGGCGTAAGTGATTTATATCTATTGGCAATGGTATTTTTTCCCAATATTGTAAAAGTTTTGGTTATTCAACTTACTATCGGTTTATCGATTGCGATTCTTGATATTGCAGCGTTAGGCTTTCTTCGCCTTGGTGCGCAATCACCTACCCCAGAATGGGGCTCTATGCTGGCACAAAGTTTAGAAGTTGCTTATATCTCGCCTTGGGTAATGGCTTTACCCGGTATTGCATTGTTTCTCACCTTAGTAAGCGTAAATTTGGTGGGTGAAACTTTACGAATAGCCATTCAAAAGCAGTTGGAGCGTTAATTATGCTATTGGATATTCGAAATCTCACTATATCAACCAACACTGCTAATGGCCGCGTGAACGTTTTAGAAAAAGTAAATCTGCAAGTTAATGAAGGTGAAATTCATACCCTTGTGGGAGAATCAGGTTCCGGTAAAAGTTTAATTGCGCGCGCAATAATGGGGTTTCTTAGCTCTCGCTGGGAATTACAAGCCGATAGGCTTTGGTTTCAAGATATCGATTTGCTGAATTTAAGTGCCAAGCAACGCCGTGAAATTATCGGTGTTGATATTGCCATGATTTTCCAAGATGCAAAAAGCTATCTCGATCCAAATCTTACTATTGGTGCGCAACTGAATGAAGCCATACTCGACCAAGACCTAACAACCTCATTTTTTAAACGCAAGGCAGAGCGTAAAGAGAAAGTGATATCTTTGCTGCACCGTGTTGGCATTAAAGAACATGATGTAATGATGAACAGCTACGCCCATCAGCTATCTGAGGGCGCGGCACAAAAAATAATGATCGCCAGCGCTATCGCTCATCGGCCCCTTCTATTAATTGCTGATGAGCCAACCAGCACAATGGAACCGTCGACACGCCAACAAATTTATCGGCTATTAGCGCAATTACACGCCCGTTACGGGATGTCGATTCTGATGATAAGCCAAGATCTCGGCGCAATAATGCAGCAAACTCAACGCTTAAGTATGATTTACAGCGGCCAAATTATGGAAACAGGTGAAGCGAAAGCACTATTAGCTAAGCCAGCGCATCCATATACCGAAGCATTATTGAATACTTCATTGTATCGCCATGCTGAAATGGAACCACGTACGCGTTTGCCTACACTTGCAGGTGCAGAACCCACACTGCAGCATTTACCCATAGGCTGCAGGCTAGGACCACGCTGCCAGTATGCACGCCCAATGTGCGTGAAAACGCCTGTATTGGAAAAACAACGGGAGCGGCAAATAGCATGCCACTACCCCTTACATGTGGAGGAGGAAAAAGAATGAGCACACTCCTCGAAGTGAAAGATATAACCAAAACTTATATTGAACGCACTGGAATCTTTAAATCGCGGAGCTTTCATGCGGTTAAAGCAACTAACTTCACCTTGGAAAAGGGGAAAACGCTCGCCATCATGGGTTCAAATGGTTCCGGAAAATCAACACTGGCGGCACTCATTAGTGGTGCCGCAACACCCACATCTGGAGACGTCTATTTCGCTGGGGAACGCCTTATACCCGGCGATTACCAGCAACGCTCAAAACACATACGCATGGTATTTCAAGATGCCGAAGCTTCATTAAATCCCCACCTCACACTGGGCAAACAATTGGAAGAGCCGCTGATATTTAACAGTGGTTTAACCGCCGGGCAACGCCGCGAACGCATTATCGAAACCCTGCAGCAGGTAGGGCTTCTTGGCGAACATATGGTGTTTTATCCGCAGATGATGTCTACAGGGCAAAAACAAAGAGCAAGTATTGCCCGCGCAATCATCTTAAAACCCGATGTATTAGTTGCTGATGAAGCTCTAGCTACACTTGATTCATCTGTACGCGCACAGATAATAAATCTGTTATTAGATTTACAGGATAAACTAGGAATTGCCTACATCTTCATATCGCAAAGCCCCGAAATCGTAAAACATTTAGCCGATGAAGTTCTAGTGATGCACGAAGGCGAAATTATTGAGCGCGGCACCGTTATGGATGTATTCAATAACCCTCAACAAAATTATACACAAAAACTGTTACGGTCAGAGCTCAGCAATGCGCCAACTGGAACTGGCGTGGACACCGCTTCCCTTGAGAAAGAGTAAAGAATTTGTTAGCGTGTGATGCTTTCCGAGCCCTACCTGAGCACTGTTTGCAGTTTTAGGTGCTCTGATAACGATAAGTAAAACTAATAATTCAGTATTTTCACACGACATTTTCACGCGACATTTCATCTGATATGAAACCAATAATAACTAGAACGCGAATATAAATAGGAGTCTTATTGTGGAAACGGGAACGCTAATATCTTTAGCCATATACCTAGCCGCTATGCTTGGCATTGGTGTTTATGGTTATTTCAAATCAACCAGCGATTTATCTGATTATATGCTTGGTGGACGGCGATTAGGTCCAGGTGTAACGGCCTTATCGGCAGGCGCCTCAGATATGAGTGGTTGGATGTTAATGGGTTTACCTGGCGCATTCTATGTAGCTGGTTTTTCTGAAGTATGGTTGGCCATTGGTTTAGTTGTTGGTGCCTACGTTAATTATCGCGTTGTAGCACCTCGCTTGCGCATGTATACCTACATGGCAAAAGATTCCATTACTATCCCAGATTTCTTTGAAAATCGCTTTGCCGATTCCTCACGCCTGCTACGTTTAGTATCGGCTGTGGTAATTATTGTTTTCTTCACGTTATACACATCTTCTGGGCTAGTAGCCGGCGGTACCTTATTTGAGAACGCCTTTGGTATGGATTACCACTGGGGCCTTATCTTAACTGCTGGTGTTGTGGTTGCTTATACCTTGATCGGTGGGTTCCTTGCCGTAAGCATGACCGATTTCGTGCAAGGCTGCATAATGTTCATTGCCTTGATTATGGTTCCTGTGGCTGCCTTTATGATTTTGGGTGGAACAGAGCCGGTAACAACTGAAGTGGCCAAGTTGAGCCCCGCTATGCTTGACCCATTCTATGGTGCTACATTCTTAGGTATTATATCGCTACTAGCTTGGGGTTTAGGCTACTTTGGCCAGCCCCATATTATTGTGCGTTTTATGGCGATTAGATCAGTTCGTGATTTCAAGGTAGCACGCCGAATCGGTATGACGTGGATGACCGTTGCGATTATAGGTGCAATGCTTACCGGCCTTGCCGGTGCCGCCTATGTGCAAATAGAGGGCGGTAGTTTAGTAGGAAACCCATACATGAACGCCGATGGTAGCCTATCTAACCCTGAAACTATCTTTATTGTACTTTCGCAAATACTGTTCCATCCACTTGTAGGTGGCTTCCTACTTGCGGCTATTTTAGCAGCGATTATGAGTACTATCTCTTCACAGTTATTGGTAACGTCAAGCGCGCTAACTCAGGATTTCTATAAGAGTTTCTTGCAAAAAGATGCCAGCGATAAAATGCAGGTTGCCGTCGGTCGGATATCGGTATTTGCCGTAGCTGTTGTAGCTATTGGGTTATCTTGGGTGCCTCGCGATACTATCTTAGGCTTAGTCGGTAACGCGTGGGCTGGCTTTGGTGCCGCATTCGGCCCGCTGATCATTCTCAGCCTGTACTGGAAGAAAATGAACCGCTGGGGTGCGCTTGCGGGTATGGTAGTAGGTGCAATAACCGTTTTATTCTGGATTTATGTACCTGTTGCTGGTGCTCCGTTAAGCAGCCATCTGTATGAAATGGTTCCGGGTGTTATTCTTGCTACCCTTGCTATAGTAATCGTTTCTCGATTAACCCAAGATCCAAGTAGTGCAATTCAAAGCCAGTTTGATGATATGAAAGTTGAGATGGGGAAAAACCCTGATTAACTTAATTTAGCTGGAGCATAAACCAACAAAGCCACGCATGTAGCGTGGCTTTGTTTATTAGAACTAGGTACTACGTTACGGATAGTATTGGCTGTTTATGCAGGGTTTGGCCCCTCGTTGCGGCGCTTTTGCATAATCCGTAACTCTTCCATGATTAACGGTTTCATTTTCATTGTTGTTTCATAGCCTAAATCAATAGCATGAGCACCATGATCAAACTCAAGTAAACCTATCTCGCCTAATTTTGGTTGCACGAGGATATCCGGTGGGTCACCAGCCATCCGAGCTTTGGTAATACGCTCTTGCATGATATCGATAGAACCAGCCATAACGCCAAGCATGCCAGGTGAACGTGGTTGCCGATTGAACTTAGTGCGTATTTGGTCCATGTAAAGTTGGCTTTTCGCTAAGAAACCTTGAAACATTCCTGGGTCGTCTGGGTCATCAACTTCATTTTTAGCATCTGTTGCCGCTTGATCACCTGAGCTATCAGGCGATAAATTATGTGCAGGTTCCTCATTATCTACATGTACTTGGGAATTCAAATGTACAGCAATCACAAAATCTGCCTCGAGTGCACGAGCCAGCGACACCGGAACTGGATTTACCAAGGCACCATCAACCAACCATCGGCCGTTGAAAGATTTCGGCGATAACAAACCCGGCATTGCACAACTTGCCCGTGCCACTGAAAACAGATCACCTTTTCGCAGCCAGATTTCTTTGCCTGTGTAGAGATCGGTTGCTACGGCACCATAACGGCATTTCAAATTCTCGATATTCAAAGTACCGAAACGCTCTCGAGCATGATTAAACACCCGCTCCCCAGAAACCATACCACCGCTATTAAAGCCAAAATCAAGCAAGTTAAATACAGCCCAGCGGTCCATATCACGAACCCATTGCTCTACTTCCGTTAATTTTCCAGCAGCATATGCACCACCTACCAATGAGCCTATAGATGTTCCTGTAACCACCTGTACGTTTATGCCCATATCATCGAGTGCACGTAAAACACCAATGTGCGCCCAACCACGTGCAGCGCCAGAACCAAGCGCAACGCCAACTACTACCTCATTCATATCTGCTGTTCCTCTATTGTTGCTGAGCAACCCACTGTTCAATTTGCACCTCTAATACTGATAACGGTAACGCACCGTTGCGTAAAACCTGACGATGAAACTCCCGTACATCGAACTCACTACCGAGTTCAGTTTCTACGAAAGTACGTAGCTCATGAATCTTTAACTGACCAATTTTATAAGCAAGCGCTTGGCCCGGTAGCGCCATAAAACGTTCGGCCTCAGATACTGCTCGCGCTTCGGCAACCGGAGCATTAGCATACATGTAATCTAGAACTTGTTGACGACTCCAGCCTTTACTGTGAATACCAGTATCAACTACTAATCGAATAGCACGCCAAAGCTCTGCTATATACGCTCCGTAACGATCGTAAGGTGTGTAAACTCCTAATTCATCGCCAAGCGATTCTGCATACAAGCCCCATCCTTCGATAAAAGCTGTTTCACCGCCAAAGCGTCGAAAATCTGGGAGGTTTTCCATTTCTCGCTGCAGCGCAAGCTGATAATGATGCCCAGGAATAGCCTCGTGCAAAGTTAGAGCAGCCTTCGCCCAGGTTGGCCGTGCTGGCAGATTATATGTATTCAAATAGAATACACCCGGCCGGGAACCATCTTCAGAAGGAACTGAGTAACTACCTGAACTGGCACTGCGCTCGCGAAACTCTTCTATTTTACGAATTTCATATCCAGCTTTCGGTAACATATCAGCAAAAAATAGGCGTTCACTTCGCTCTTCAACAGACGCCGCAAATGCTTGGTAATCAGCAAGCATCTCCTCGCGGCTGCCATAATGGAATTGTGCATCATCACGAGTGAAAGCAAAGAATTCATGCAAGCTTCCGTTGAAGCCAACATCATTCATCACACCGTTTATTTCCCCGTGAATTCGTGCTACCTCGGCAAGCCCAATGTTGTGTATTTCATCAGGAGTTAAATCTGTTGTGGTTCGCCAACGAACATTATAGGCATACCAATCGTTACCACCTGGAACCCCGCTCAGGCCATAACTTTCGGTACGCGCTTCCGGTAAGTATTCATTTTCGACGAAATCACGGAGTTGTTGATAAGCAGGTAACACTTCCTCGGTAATAAGATCGCTGTACAGCTGGCTTAATTCAAGCGAATCCTGTTCAGAAAAACTTTCCGGAAGGTTATTAATCGGTTGAAAAAACAAACTATTGGCAACATCATCAACCAAGTGAGCATCAATTTGGTCTAACGCGCGCTCCATAAGTATCCGTGGCTGAGTAATATCTTGATTCATGCCTTCGCGCATGTTTCTTATCACACCATTCAATACACCTGGGATCGCGCGCATTCTCTCGGCCCACATTTCATAATCATGGCGAGTATTGAATGGTTGCGATGATGTACCAGAGCCAAGCATCGCTAACTGATTCGCGATATTATAAAACTGGTTTAGGGGCATTAAATGCGAGGGATGCTTAAGGGCTTCTATTGACATCTCCCGATCTCGTACAAATATTTGGTAACTCAGTTTAGCCTGCTCTGGTAACAGATCGATATTAAAACGCTTTACTGAATTTAAATATTCGTCCTCCAACATACGCTTGCGTTCAATATGTTCAGAGCTCAATGTATCAGGTAATAAGTTATTATATTGATACTCACCTAAAGCTGTTGCACGCAAAGGCTCTAGCTCTATCGCAGCTGCAAAATACTCATCATAAAGCGCGTTTAATTGTGCCACCGAATCATTTACTTGTGTTTGTGTGGGCTTCTGAGGCTCTGGGCTACAGGCTGTTAAGGCCAACAGCACGGAAGAACAAGTTGCGATTATGATTAATCGAGATTTGCTGATCATATGATACTTATCCAAACTGGTATTTACGTTTATTATTCTCAACTATCAGAATGACACAAAGCGTGTTTTTCATCTATACAGTTCCCTTAAAAACAACAATAAAAAAAAGGATAAAGCCAATGCTCTACCCTTTTCCTGTTAACTTTAAATTATTTATCCGTAATTTAATCTTTCAATTCTTCTTCCACTGCCATTAAAGCCGGATCTTCAGCCGATTCAGTTGGCTTGAGCAATAACATATCACGTAGTTGCTGTTCAATTTCAACCGCTATTTTGCTGTTATCAGATAAGAATTTCATTGAGTTAGCTTTACCTTGACCAATCTTATCGCCTTTATAACTATACCAAGCACCCGCTTTCTCAACGAGTTTATGCTTCACACCCAAATCTATCAGCTCGCCTTCTTTCGAGATTCCTTTACCGTACATGATTTGGAAATCAGCTTGCTTAAATGGTGGCGCTACTTTGTTTTTAACCACTTTCACTCGAGTTTCGTTACCAACAATCTCATCACCTTCTTTCAACGCGCCGGTACGGCGAATATCTAAACGTACAGAGGCGTAAAACTTCAGTGCATTACCACCTGTAGTGGTTTCAGGGTTACCAAACATAACGCCAATTTTCATTCGAATTTGGTTGATGAAGATAACCATGGTGTTTGATTTTTTAATATTTGCGGTAAGCTTCCGAAGAGCTTGCGACATTAAGCGCGCTTGTAAGCCCATATGGGAATCACCCATCTCGCCTTCAATTTCAGCTTTCGGTGTTAATGCTGCTACTGAATCGACAATTACTACATCAACTGCGGCAGAGCGCACTAACATATCGCAGATTTCTAATGCCTGCTCGCCAGTATCCGGTTGCGAAACCAACAACTCATTAATATTTACGCCAAGATTCTCTGCATAAATTGGATCTAACGCATGCTCAGCATCAACGAATGCACATGTTTTACCTTGTTTTTGTGCTTCAGCAATCACTTGTAATGTAAGC
The DNA here is from genome assembly GCF_000218785.1 of Idiomarina sp. A28L. GTDB lineage: Bacteria > Pseudomonadota > Gammaproteobacteria > Enterobacterales > Alteromonadaceae > Aliidiomarina. Next base: position 135,102 of record NZ_AFPO01000011.1, on the reverse strand, counting down.
GTTGTTTTACCACTTGATTCTGGACCAAAAATTTCAACAACACGGCCACATGGCAAACCACCAATTCCTAATGCAATATCTAAACTCAACGATCCCGTTGAAATAGCTTCAACGTCCATAGCGCGGTTATCACCAAGACGCATAATTGCGCCCTTACCGAATTGACGTTCGATTTGACCTAAGGCTGCCGTGAGTGCTTTTTGTTTATTTTCGTTAGTTGCCATGCTGAGCTCCAAGTTCGCTGCATAAGATATCTAGTAGTATACTGTGTATACATACAGTATCAAGCTTGATCGCTTATTTCTTACAAAAAATTTCTTTTTTTATAGCTATCATATTGTTAATTAACAATATAATCGGTTATCGTTTTTAGCGCATAAGCCACTGTTTGTTGCCTAATCTGATCACGATCGCCGTTAAAGTACTGGATATCGGTCCATGTATTTTCAGCAACCGAAAAACCAAAACAAACCATACCAACCGGTTTCTCAGCACTCCCGCCCGATGGCCCGGCAATACCCGTAGTGCTTACGCCAACGGCTACGCCCAATAACTTACAAACGCCTTTCGCCATTGCAGCGGCGCACTCAGGTGATACCGCTCCAAAGTTGCTTAGGAGGTTATCTGAAACGCCTAAAAGGTTAGATTTCATTGCGTTACTGTAACTAACTATACCGCCCTCAAACCAACCGGAACTACCCGATAAATCAGTACAAGCTGCAGCAATACCACCGCCAGTGCAGGATTCGGCTGTAGCTAACATCCAGCCACGTTTTTGTAAGCTTTCGCTTAATGCTTTCATTATTTCGTTATCAAATGATTTTGCTTGGTATTTTGTTATCATTGGCTACCTTAGAGTGAAGCTTATCTCTGATTCTATTCATATTTATTACTGAAAATTAACGGATAAGCGCATAGAATTAACATTCACACATTTGTACAAAAAATTATAGGCATTTATGGCTGATTCAGCATCCAAACATACTCCGATGATGCAGCAGTATCTCGCGATTAAAGCCGAGCATCCAGATATCTTGCTATTTTATCGAATGGGCGATTTTTATGAGTTATTTTTTGACGATGCCCAGCGTGCTGCAGATCTACTTGATATTACGCTTACCCAACGCGGGCAATCAGGCGGCAATGCCATTCCTATGGCCGGCGTTCCTTACCATGCAGTAGAAGGATATCTTGCGCGTTTAATAAAGCTTGGCGAATCGGTGGCAATTTGCGAGCAGGTTGGTGATCCTGCTACTAGCAAAGGCCCTGTAGAACGAAAAGTAATGCGCATCGTAACGCCAGGTACTGTTAGTGATGAAGCTTTATTAGAGCCCTTCCAAGAAAATCTATTAGTAGCAATTGCTGAGCTAAGCAACAAAAGTTGGGGGCTATCAGCTGTTGATATCACCAGCGGCCGCTTTTTTCTATCAAGCCACACCAATACAGATGCTCTAATTAGTGAGCTCGAACGCTTACAGCCGGCAGAATTGCTTTATCCTGAAAGCTTAAGTTTACCCGCTAGTATCAAAGTTATGAACGGCCTGCGGCGTAGGCCTGATTGGGAGTTTTCTGCTGATAGCGCCGAGCAAGCCCTACTTCGACAGTTCGGCACCCACGATTTATCTGGCTTTGGCTTAGATGCTAATCATGCTGGTATTGGTGCAGCAGGATGTGTTTTACAGTACATAAAAGATACCCAGCGCTCTGCATTGCCACACTTGCAAAAAATTCAGCAAGAATTTGCGCGTGATGCCATTCATCTTGATAGCGTTACCCGCCGTAATTTAGAGCTCACCAAAAACCTGCAAGGTACGAGTACCCATACCCTAGCTTCAGTGATCGATCAAACCAAAACCCCCATGGGAAGCCGTTTGTTACAACGTTGGTTGCACCGTCCTTTACGTAATATTGATCGCTTGCAACAACGCTTGCAGGTTGTAGCCGCTTTAAAAGAAACAGGTGCATGGCAAGCGCTACAGCTATGCTTGCGTGATATCGGCGATCTTGAGCGGATTTTGGCGCGGGTAGCGCTGCAAACAGCTCGCCCTAGAGATTTAACACGTTTACGTAATGCCCTTTCTTTGCTACCAACAATAAACCAGCATATTCGTGAATATAATCTTGCCAATGTGTGCCCTGAATTTAATATCTTTGAATCAATTCACCATCTTTTGGCGCAATCAATTAATGATAATCCACCAGTGCTAATTCGTGATGGCGGGGTTATTCGCGAAGGCTATCATTCTGATCTCGATCATTATCGAGAGCTAAGTGCTGGCGGAAACGCAGAATTAGAACAATTAGCACAACGAGAACGAGTGCGCACCGGTATTCAAAATTTAAAAATCGGCTACAACAAAGTACACGGTTTTTATATCGAATTGAGCCGCTTAGCCGCAGATCGGGTTCCACCAGAGTACCAACGCAGGCAAACTCTTAAAAATGCCGAGCGTTATATTATTCCTGAGCTGAAAGAATTTGAAGAACAGGTGTTACAAAGCCAAAGCCGCTCGTTAGCACTTGAAAAGCAGTTGTACCAAAGCATTCTCAACGAGCTGCAAAAACCTCTTGGTGAGCTACAAGCAACGTCTTACCGCTTAGCCGAACTTGATGTATTCGCGTGCTTCAGTGAGCGGGCTACTACTTTAAATTATGTTCAGCCAAAATTTACCTCAGCAAATGAGCTCCATATCGACGCTGGCCGTCACCCAGTGGTTGAAGCATTTTCAGAAACTCCCTTTATTGCAAACGATGTACACTTTGATAAAACAAAACGCTTAAAGATAATTACCGGTCCAAACATGGGTGGAAAATCTACCTACATGCGGCAAACAGCGATTATTGCGTTGCTCGCTCATACCGGGTCATTTGTACCAGCAAAATCAGCAACAATGGGGCCTATAGATAGAATTTTTACCCGCATTGGTGCCGCCGACGAACTAGCATCGGGCCGTTCTACATTTATGGTGGAAATGACAGAAACCGCAAATATACTGCACAATGCAAGTGCGAATTCATTAGTATTAATGGACGAAATTGGCCGTGGAACATCTACTTACGATGGCCTTGCATTAGCTTGGGCGAGTGCGGAGGCTCTCGCTGAAAAAGAGGCAATGACGCTATTTGCAACACACTATTTCGAGCTTACCCAACTGGCAGAGCTATTACCTTTTACCGCTAACATTCATGTTGATGCCACCGAGCATGGCGATACTGTAGCTTTCCAGTATCATATGCGCCAAGGGCCAGCCAGCCGCAGTTTCGGCTTGCAGGTTGCGCGTTTAGCAGGGGTTCCTGAACCTGTGTTACAAAGGGCAAAATTAAGGTTGGCTTCGCTAGAAAGAGCGGATGAAAATGGCCCTGATAAAACTATTTCGCAAATTAATGAAAAGGCGGTACTAACCGAGGAAGCGGTACAACTGCCGACAAATGCACGCCAACGCATTAGCAATAATGAAGAACAGGGTAAGCTCGCATTTGAGCCAGAAATTGAACACCGCAGTGAGCCCGATCCCAGAATAGCGATGCTTGATACCCACAATCCCGATGAGCTAACACCCAAGCAAGCGCTTGAATTGCTCTATGATTTAAAACAACTGAAACCTACGAGTAATTAATCATCAGAGAAAACAGAATCGTTTGAAAGCCCCTGCTGTATCATCACTTCTTTCAAGCGCCGCAATGCTTCAACTTGTATCTGCCTAACCCGTTCGCGGGTAAGGCCTATTTCTTTGCCAACTTCTTCAAGCGTTGCAGGTTCATAGCCTAAGAGCCCAAATCGGCGCGCGAGCACTTCTTTTTGTTTCGTATTTAGCGCTTCTAGCCACACCATCAAGCGTTCGCGTAAATCATCATCTTGCAGAATACCTTCTGGGCTACCGGAAACTTCATCGGCAATAATATCTAATAAACCTTTTTCGCCATCACCGGCTAATGGCGTATCAACAGATGCAATGCGCTCGTTCAAGCGTAGCATCTTGTTCACATCTTCCACAGGTAAGTTCAAACTGAAGGCTATATCTTCGGCAGTAGGCTCGTGTTCGAGCTTTTGCGCTAATTCACGAGCTGCTCGTAGGTAGATATTTAGTTCTTTAACAACATGAATAGGCAGGCGAATAGTGCGTGTTTGATTCATAATAGCGCGTTCTATGGTTTGCCGAATCCACCAAGTTGCGTAGGTTGAGAAGCGAAAGCCTCGCTCAGGATCAAACTTTTCTACTGCTCTAATCAATCCAAGGTTGCCCTCTTCGATTAAATCAAGCAGTGCTAAACCTCTATTATGGTAACGGCGAGCAATCTTAACTACTAAGCGCAAGTTACTTTCAATCATTCGCTGACGAGCTTTGGCATCACCTTTTAAAGCTTTACGCGAGAAGAAAACCTCTTCTTCCGCGGTAAGCAGCGGAGAAAAACCAATTTCGCTCAAATACATTTGAGTGGCATCAAGTTTACGCTGATATTTGGCTTTTGAAGCTAACGCTTCTTCAAGCTCAGCATCAATTTCTTCGCCATCTTTATCTACTAAGCTACTCTCATCAACTGAAAATTCCAAATCATCAGCAACTTCAGTTTCATCATTATCTTGATCACTTTTTTCCTTGTCGCGCATGCTCTCTACTCCTAAACACTTCCTTTTTACCATCACCGGCGTGGTAAATAATTCTCCGGGTTTACCGAATTACCGCGGAAGCGAAGCTCAAACCTCAAGCGAACATCGTCTCTTCCGCTACTGCCCATGGTTGCTATTTGCTGCCCAGCTTCAACCCACTGTTGTTCTGCTACCATAAGTTGATCGTTGTGCCCATAAGCAGTGATATAATCATCATTATGTTTCAAAATTATTAACTGCCCATAACCCCGTAATGCAGTACCAACATAAACCACCCTACCAGGCGCTGCTGCAATTACAGAATCGCCTCTCCGCCCACTAAACTCCATACCTTGCCCACCCGTTTCATGGGTGGAAAAACGCCTTGTAACCCTTGCTTGTGAGGGCCAGCGCCATCGGATATCAGCTGTTGCAACGGTTCGCTGACGGGGAACGCTAGCTGCTACAGCAGGTGGTTGTTTTGTATCATTTTCCGTGGGTGATATCGTACTACCATACTCTCTAGAAGAATTAGTGGCAACAGGTGTGGTTATAACATTTGTATCGGATGTAGCGGAATTGTTATTCCGATTATTTCTAGCTACAGCCGTTCTGCTCGTTTCCGCTCGCAAGCGGAGCTCTTGGCCAACATAGATTGTGTAAGGTTCGCTAAGGTTGTTTAAGCGTGCTATATCACGCAGATCCATATTTGCACGAAACGCAATCGCGTACAAAGTTTCACCGCGTTGAACTGTATATACATCGCTGGAAAGAGATGCACGTTGATAATCATGAAAGGTTGAACCTCGGTAAACTGATTCTACCGGAGCGGGTGTGTGCGGTGAACTACAGCCAACGAGGGTGAGTAGAAAAGCAAAAGCTACAAATACCGGTATCCTACATGAAAAATGCATTGTGGGTTGTAGCCTTCGCAGTATCCTTAGCATAGCGGCCTTGCTCCCTGAATTTTAACTAATTATTAGCATTTTATTGAATGAAATCTACCAAAATAACCGTAGCAGCCCCCACTAGAAAAGCCACCGGAATCACGCATGGTGTAAATACCATGCATCGGCCTTCAAGCTAAATCACCTTTTAATAAGGGCACAAAGCGAACCGAACCTTCGCTCTTTTGTTGAAATTCATCACCATTGCGCTCCACTAATAACAATTCTTGTGTATGCTCGCCTACCGGAATTACCAGCCTACCGCCATCTTCACTGAGCTGCGTAATTAAATCTTCTGGCACATGAGCGGCTGCCGCAGTAACAATAATGGCATCGAAAGGTGCTTTGCTCGGCCAGCCCTGCCAACCATCTCCGTGGCGCATGGATATATTATGTAGATCCATGCGCTGCAACCGTCGGTTCGCCTGATACTGTAATGTGCTTATTCGCTCAACCGAATACACATGAGCAACCAATTTAGCAAGTACCGCTGTTTGATAACCCGAACCGGTGCCAATCTCGAGCACTTTTCTCGGTGCATTTTTCATTATCAAGCTGGTCATCTTCGCAACCATAAACGGTTGAGAAATAGTTTGGCCGTTGCCAATCGGTAACGCATTGTTATCGTAAGCTTGATGCGCAAGTGATTCGGGCATAAATTCATGCCTCGGTAACTGCTCCATTACCGCCAGCACCTGCTCATCATCAATACCAAGATCTCTAAGCTTCTTTACCAGCTTGCGAGCCATTCCCTGATGGTTGTTTACTCTCATTTTGTTTTATCTAACCACTTTTGCACACGTTCTTCATCATCACGTGCTGTCATATCAACTGTTAATGGTGTAATCGATACATAGCCTTCACGTACAGCGGCGAAATCGGTACCCGGCCCATCATCTCGCTGTGGCCCCACCAAACCATACCAAAAAATCTCGCGGCCCCACGGGTCGCTATCGCGCACCATATTTTCAGCACGATGACGACGCCCTAAGCGAGTAAGCTGAGTGCCTTTAATTTCGCTAAATGGCACATAAGGTACATTCACATTCAGCACAAAATCCGATTGTAACGGCTCTTTTTGTAGTTTTTTGATTAGATCAGCTACTACCTGTGCCGCAGTTTCGTAATAATCATGGCCGTGTTCACCCATAGAAACCGCAATTGCCGGCAACCCAACAAAGCGCCCCTCAGTAGCCGCAGCCACAGTGCCAGAGTAAATTACATCATCACCCATATTCGGTGCGTCATTGATGCCTGAAACCACTAAATCCGGCGCTTCACCCAAAGGCGAATTAGTACCAATATGCACGCAATCGGTGGGCGTTCCATTTACCGAAAAAAAGCCATTTTCTAACTGTTCAACACGAAGTGGGCTGTGCAAGGTTAGCGAATTACTTGCACCTGAACAGTTTCGATCAGGTGCTATAACGGTAACATCAGCAATATCTTTTAATGCTTGATACAACGCCGCCAAACCTGGAGCGCGCACACCATCGTCGTTACTGAGTAGAATTCTCATCTTTCGCCTCATTAAATTCTTTACGTTCACCGCTAACAAAATCACCGAGTTCCGCTAATAAAGCGGTGGCAAAAGTACCCGTAGGTAATGTGAAGCTTAACGCCACAACACCCTCTTCTTGCAACTCCCATACGAATTTCTCAGGCTGCAAAAATAAAACTCGGCGTTCTTGCTTCAAACGTGCTTTGCGCAACCCATCAGTAAATTCTGGCCACTTAACCATTACTGCTTGCTCGAATGCTGCTGAAACACCTGTAGCTAAAATCTCACCATCACCATACAAAGGCCCAGTAATCTGGATATCTGCACTTGTTACACGACCTTCAATTTCTGCATCAATTTCTGCCGCAGTAAAAAAGGAATGGCTGCCACTAAGCATGAATACATCACCGGTAAGCAATGTATCGCTATGTTCAATCATGCGTGCGCTCAAATAATGATTAAATAACCAAGAGCGTGCTGAAGATAGCAAGATACCACGCAAATCACGATTTTTGATGCGTTTACCCGCAAACATAGCTAAAACTTGAGTTAAATTCTGCCGCTCTATACCAAATCGCTGCTCTCCAAAATAATTCGGCACACCGTTAGCAATCAAAGCTAAGCGCTGCTCTAACAATTCCATATCATCGATATCACGTAAAACAACACGAAACTCATTTGCTTTATGCACACCTCTTCGCAGCTTTCGATGGCTACGAATATGCTCAATTAGCCGCACTGAGCCAGAAGGAAAACTTTCCGTAATGCAGGTTTGCCAATCTGGCTCCGCTAATGCTGGAAGCTCTACAGAGAACCATTGGCGAGTAATACCGAAGCGATCTTTCATACCGGAAAAACTAACATCACGCGCCGAGATACCCACATAGCGCGCTATATTTTTTGCTACTTGCGCAGTGTTCACGCCTTCTTTTTCAAGGAATAGCCAATGGTGTTGGCCTTTCTCTACCGGTTCAGGTGTGAAACCTAAAGTTTCATGAACAATAAAATCACTATGCTGGTGTTTGAACACCCCTTTCGGTACCGCACCTGAATATTTACGTTGCCATTCACCATGCCATTCTTGCGCATTATTAGTTGAGTTTGTTGCTTGCGCCGATTGGCTCATTTAATACTTCCTTACTGCTTATTCAATTCATTAATAGGAACTAACAATACCACCGCCATACTTGCTATTCCTTCACTACGGCCAGTAAAACCAAGCCCTTCAGTAGTTGTGGCTTTAATATTTACGTTTGCTTGTTGCACACCTAGAATTTCAGCAACACGTGTGCGCATTGCTTCTCGATGTGGGTTTATCTTTGGCTTCTGGCAAATAACAGTTATATCTAAATTACCCAATTGGTAACCTTCTTTATCTACTGCGGCCCAAATCTTTTTTAGTAACAGGGCACTATCAGCACCAGCAAATTCTTCGTCGGTATCAGGAAACCAAACCCCAATATCGCCCTGGCCTATCGCCCCGAGTAACGCATCACACACGGCGTGCAACACCACATCACCATCAGAATGCGCAATTAGGCCCTGATCACACGCAATAGGAACCCCAGCAAGAACAACCGGGCCCTCACCACCAAATTTATGTACATCAAAACCTTGCCCTATTCGCACCGTGGCTACCCCTTTAAATCTTCTGTACAGTTTTTGCTAGATAGAATTCAATTAATGCTAAATCTTCAGGCTCAGTTACTTTCATCACCATTTGGCTTCCCCTCACTAAAATGGGTTGCACGCCCTGAGCTTCCATAGCTGAAGCCTCATCTGTAATACTCACGCCTTGTTGCGTTGCTAATGTAAGCGCTCGCTGAAGATCGCCCAATCGAAATACTTGCGGCGTTTGCGCTAGCCAAATATTTTCTCGATCGAGCGTTTTCGATATTACCGATAGTGGCGCAGTAGTGCTATTTACATCATCCGTATTAGGTTGCTCCACATACTTAACAGTATCACGCACAGGCAACGCCAGCAGAGCGCCCTGTTCTGGGTGCTCTTGCGCTACATCTAATAGCTGGCTAAATAAAGTTGGCGGTAAGCATGGCCGAGCGGCATCATGAACCGCAACCAAGCAGGTTTTGGGAAATGTTTCTAAAGCCACCGATAACGCGCTTAAAACTGATTCCGAGCGAGTACTGCCACCCGTAACCCGTTCTATTTTCTCAGCATGGGCATAACGGCTATCTTCGAACCATAAATCATCGCTTTGGAGGGCAATATAGATTTTGCTTATTCGCGCTTCTGCAAGCAGTGCACAAATCGTGTGGTCGAGTAATGTGGAGCCTAAGCATTGAAGATACTGCTTAGGAAGGGCGGCTCCCATCCGCTGGCCAATTCCCGCGGCCGGGATTACTGCGATCATGCATCTGGTTCCTGTTCTTCAACACTGATTAAGCGAAAGAAGGTTTCTTCTGGGCGAACTAATCCAAGCTCATTACGAGCACGCTCTTCTACTGCTTCCATGGCATTGCGTAAATCATCAATATCGGCAGCGATAAGCTGATTTCGTTGGTTCAAGGTTTCATTGGTTAGTTCTTGGCGCGCAACATCTCGTTGCAGCTCTCGGTAATCTTTCATACCGTAATCACCGAACCAAATTCGGTATTGTAAAGCTAACACTAACCCAATAATAATAACTGTTAGTAAGCGCATGGCACCCTCAGGTAATGAGCAATTATACTTCTGGTACTAAATCGCCTGAATAGAAGTATGATTACAACACACCAAAACATTCTATAACTTTAATCTACCACCGACACGAAGTGGTTAAAAGGGCAACTTGCCAACCGAAGTAAACTTAGGCCAAACAACCGTTGCGCTGAGCAATTTCGTACGCAAACTAAGCGAATAAGGCTGAATACGCCCTTTTGCGTTCCACTGGTGTCCACAACAAGCGGCACTCATGGTTGCCCTATCAGGTATCAACAAGCGTAGTTGCGAATCTTCTTTACTTACACCTTCGAAATCAAACCAACCCCACTGATTCAGGTGCAATTTGCGGTTCTCTAAATCCACCTCATCAATAGAATCGAGAGAGATACGAACAACATCAGAAGATTCTACATAGACAGGAAGCGGCAGCGCAAGCTTTGCATTTACCTTTAACCAATCAGCAAGCTTTTGATTTTTAGCGTCTGCGGTGGTTGTATGCGCAAGGGATAATTTTGGAGGTTGCGGTTTTTGTTTTATTAACCAGTGGCCGCTGTGAACATCAAGCTGAAGAATCTGATTCGGATTAGCGGCACTCACTAAAAGCGCGTGTGCCGCCCTTTGCACATAATAACTCATGCTTCCTAAACGGCGGCGTAATAAACGGATATCTCCACCCTGTGGGTGATTTCGGTCCAATTCACTAAGCTGCAATAGCTCTGACGCATAAAGTGCGTTGCATAACTCAGCGAACTGGCTATCAAATCCAACCGGATTAAATATTTCCGATTGCCCCGTTTTATTTACCATACCGATATAGGCCTAATGTGCTGCTTTAATTTCCGCACGGCCGTTGTATGCTGCATTACCCAGTTGCTCTTCAATCCGCAATAACTGGTTATACTTCGCAACACGGTCGGAGCGGCATAAGCTACCGGTTTTAATCTGACCAGCAGCTGTACCTACGGCTAAGTCTGCAATAGTAGCATCTTCTGTTTCACCCGAACGATGCGAAATAACCGCAGTAAAACCAGCATTTTGCGCCATACGGATAGCCGCTAATGTTTCGGTTAAGCTGCCAATTTGATTAAATTTAATCAAAATTGAATTGCCGATACCTTCATCGATTCCGCGCTTTAAGATTCGCGTGTTGGTAACGAATAGGTCGTCACCCACCAATTGCACTTTATCACCAATTTTATCGGTTAATATTTTCCAGCCTTCCCAATCGCTCTCATCTAAACCATCTTCGATAGAAACAATCGGATACCGCGCACTCAAATCTGCCAAGTAATCAGCAAACTCTGATGAAGTAAAGCTCTTGCCCTCACCGCTCAAATGATATTTGCCGTTCTTATAGAATTCCGAAGCGGCGCAATCAAGTGCTAAAGTAACGTCAGTTCCCAACGTATAGCCTGCGTTCGCTACAGCCTCAGAAATAACCGCCAAAGCTTCCTCATTTGAAGCCAAATTAGGAGCAAACCCACCTTCATCGCCCACCGCAGTGCTTAAACCACGAGCTTTCAGAACCGCTTTCAACGCATGAAAAATTTCAGCACCTACACGCAAACCTTCGGCAAAGCTCTTCGCACCAACCGGCTGAACCATGAATTCTTGGATATCTACGTTATTATCTGCGTGTTCGCCGCCGTTTAAGATATTCATCATCGGTAGCGGCATGCTGTATTTTCCACTGGTACCATTCAAATCAGCAATATGTTCAAACAAGGCCACGCCTTTGCTAATAGCCGCAGCTTTCGCTACTGCCAATGAAACTGCTAAAATTGAATTGGCACCAAGTTTTTCTTTATTCTCAGTGCCATCTAGTTTCAGCATGGCTTGATCTATTGCTTGTTGATCAAGCGCATTCATGCCCTGCAAAGTTTTGGCTATTTCGCCATTTACATGGCCAACCGCCGTTAATACACCCTTGCCAAGGTAACGGCTGTTATCACCATCACGCAGCTCTAATGCTTCACGGCTGCCCGTTGAAGCGCCACTCGGTGCCGCAGCTCTACCCATGCTGCCATCTTCTAAATAAACATCGGCTTCAATTGTTGGATTGCCGCGAGAATCCATAATTTCGCGGCCAATAATTTTTACAATCGTGCTCATAACTAATCCTTAAACCTTAATTTTTTTATCGCGATGGCTTTGCTGGTATTCCTGCGCTGCCGCTACAAAGCTTTCAAAAAGAGGATGGCCATCACGAGGTGTAGAAGTGAATTCCGGATGGAATTGCGCCGCTACAAACCAAGGATGATCTGGTATTTCAATTACTTCTACCAAGCGCTTATCGGCTGATAAGCCACTAAAGCGCAAACCTGCTTTTTCTAATTGATCGCGATAATTATTATTCACTTCATACCGATGGCGATGGCGTTCTTCAATAGTTTCGTGGCCATAGATTTCTCGTGCTTTGGTATTTTCCAGCAAATGACACTGCTGCGCACCGAGGCGCATCGTACCGCCCAAATCTGAGCCAGAATCACGAATCTCTTGCTGGCCGCTTTCATCCATCCACTCAGTAATCAAACCAACCACTGGATACGGGCCATGCTCATCAAACTCAGTACTATTCGCACCCGCCAAACCAGCAACATTTCGCGCATACTCAATCAGAGCAACTTGCATACCTAAACAGATACCTAAATAAGGAATCTTATTTTCGCGAGCGTATTGGGCCGCGATAATCTTGCCCTCAATGCCACGGCCGCCAAAACCACCCGGCACTAATATCGCATCAACACCCTCAAGCTTCACCACACCGCGTGTTTCCACATCTTGCGAATCGATGTAACGAATATTCACCGTTAGGCGATTATGCAAACCTGCATGCGCAAGCGCTTCGTTTACTGATTTGTAAGCATCGGGTAACTCAACATACTTACCCACAAAGCCAATGGTTACTTCGCCACCGGGGTTAGATTCCAAATATAAAACCTTTTCCCACTCAGCTAAATCAGCCTCTGGTGCTTCAATCGCAAAACGCTCGAGCACAAACTCATCAAGGCCTTGAGATTTCAAAATAGCGGGGATTTTATAAATGCTAGGCACATCTTTTAGAGAAATAACCGCACGCTCAGGCACATTAGTGAATAGCGCAATTTTTGCCCGCTCGTTTGCCGGCACAATACGGTCTGAACGGCAGATTAAAATATCGGGCTGAATACCCAATGAACGCAGTTCTTTAACCGAATGCTGTGTTGGCTTAGTTTTAACCTCGCCTGCGGCACCTAAAAACGGTACTAAGGTAAGGTGGATGAATAACGTGCGCTGACGGCCAATTTCTGCCGAAAGTTGGCGTATAGCTTCTAAGAATGGTTGCGATTCAATATCACCCACGGTGCCACCAATCTCGATCAGGGCAATATCATAGCCCTCGGCACCTTCAATAATACGGCGCTTGATCTCATTGGTAATATGCGGAATAACTTGGATAGTAGCACCCAAGAAATCGCCACGGCGTTCTTTACGAATAACATCTTCGTATACGCGGCCAGTGGTAAAGTTGTTTTTCTTGGTCATGCGAGTACGAATAAAGCGTTCGTAGTGGCCAAGATCGAGGTCAGTTTCAGCGCCATCGCAAGTAACAAATACTTCGCCATGTTGGATGGGGCTCATCGTTCCTGGATCCACGTTTATGTATGGATCCAGCTTCATGATAGTTACTTTGAGTCCGCGTGCTTCCAGTATAGAAGCTAACGAAGCCGCCGCAATACCTTTCCCCAGCGAAGAAACTACGCCGCCGGTTACAAAAATATATTTAGTCGCCATGCAAAACCTGCTGCATTAGGGTAAATGGATCAAGGAAAAGGATGTAAAGACGGGAAAATAGTATACTCTAGCATTGCCTCGGCAACAACGAATTAAGCGTATTTTACCTAATTCATCTGTTAATTTAATCACAGCATATCAAAATGTTGCTATTTTACGGGTGCTCGGAGAATTTTCTTAGCTTCTTGCCACAAGGCTTCTAAGCGTTCTAAACCTGCCGTATCAAGCGCTAACTCTTGCTCGCTTGCAAGCTTTTCAACCTCGCGGAAACGGCGCATAAATTTTGCATTTGCCTGCCGTAACGCTGTTTCCGGGTTAACTTTGCAGTGCCTTGCCAAATTCACCGTTGCGAACAATAAATCGCCGATCTCTTCCTGAACCTTTTCTTGCTCTCGCGGTGTTGCTGCAAGTTCTTCCGCCACTTCTTGCGTTTCTTCCGCTATTTTTGCCAATACTTGCTCCGGCTCATCCCAATCAAAGCCAACCGCCGAGCAGCGTTTTTGAATTTTCATTGCTTGTAGAATCGCTGGAAGATTAGTGGGAATATCAGCGAAAACACTGCTATCAACTGCTTTGTTATCTCGTTCTTGCTTCTTTATTTGTTCCCACTGTCGCTTTACATCTTCTGCATCGGTTACCGCGCCATCAGCAAATACATGCGGATGGCGGCGCACAAGCTTATCCGCAATCGCTTCAGCTATGCCATCAAAATCGAAATCACCCTGTTCTTTCGCTAATTGAGCGTAGAAAACTACTTGGAACATTAAATCGCCAAGCTCATCACGGATATCATCCTTGTTTCCTTCGGTGATAGCCGCCGCCACTTCATACGCTTCTTCAATGGTGTAAGGAATCAAAGATTCCATTGTTTGTTTTAGATCCCAAGGGCAACCGCCATCAGGGTTCCGCAATGCGGCCATAATATCGAGTAACCGATTTACCTGCGGCAAATCTGTGCCGTTATTATTCATTCACTATAACCTTAATTTCGTTGTTTTTATTTTAAGCTCAATGCTATTTTCGAGTGGCTCGCCGCACATGGCTTACTTGCTGAATTCGGCTTAATAAACGCTGAATTTCGTTGTTATGCTGCACCATAATTTCTAGTTCAATAACAACTTGCTGGCGGTCATGATCATGGCGCGCAGCCACGTTATTCACGTTTACTTTCTCATGGCTCAAAATACTCGTGATATCGTGCAATAAACCTGAACGATCTTCGGCCGTAATCAAAATACGGGTTGCATAGCGCTGTTGCTGTTCTCGCTCCCAAGCCACATCAATAGTTCGCTCCGGATGCTTTTCTAATAACTGTTGCAATTGTTCACATTCTTGGTGGTGCACCGATACCCCGCGGCCCTGAGTAACATAGCCCATAATCGGATCACCTGGTAACGGTTGGCAACAGCGAGCAAAATTCATCAGTAGATTACCAATCCCGCCTACTTTTACACCCTCATGCTGCTTGCCATTCTTGCCACCACGGCGTTTGCTAGTGAGTTTCTCGAGCTCTGCCACTTCATCTTCTTGGGGCCCGCGAATAAAGTTCACAATTTGATTTAGGCGAACATCACCTGCACCGATCGCCGCTAATAGATCATCCAAATGATTCATATTAAAGCGCTCAATAGCCGGCCCAGTATCGTTTAGCGTAAGTTTATATTTCGCTAACTCGGTTTCCAGCAACTCACGGCCAGCTATTAAATTTTCTTCTCGATCTAACTTTTTAAAATAGGCATGCACCTTTCCGCGAGCGCGGGCAGATTTAAGATAACCTAGAGCTGGGTTCAACCAATCGCGTTTGGGGTTTTCTTCTTTTTGCGTGAGCACTTCCACCCGTTCACCGTTTTGTAATACATAGGTGAACGGCACAATACGGCCATCGGCCTTGACACCGATACAACGGTGGCCTATCTGAGAATGAATATAGTAGGCGAAATCAAGCGGAGTAGAACCATAGGGCAAATCAATAACATCGCCTTTCGGGGTGAATACATAAACTCGATCTTCAAAAACTTGGCTACGTATCTCTTGCACCAACTCATCGTTTTCCGCCATGTCTTCATGCCAAGCCAATAACTTGCGCAGCCACGATATTTTATCTTCGTAACCCTGCGAACGCCCACTACTTGGGCCTTCTTTGTATACCCAGTGCGCCGCAACACCAAGCTCAGCATCATCGTGCATTTGTTCCGAACGAATCTGAATTTCTACGTTTTTTTGCTCAGGGCCAATTACTACAGTATGTATTGATTGATAGCCATTAGCTTTTGGGGTAGCCACATAATCATCAAATTCACTAGCCAAATGGCGCCAACGGCTGTGCACAATACCTAAAGCTGCATAACAATCTTTCAGGTTTTTGGTAACAATTCGAACGGCACGAATATCGAACAGCTCATCAAACTGCAGATTTTTTTTCTGCATTTTTTTCCAGATACTAAAAATATGCTTAGGCCTGCCATCTACCTGAGCATCAACATGCTGCTCAGCTAGATCATCGCGCAAGCCTTGCACAAACGCTTCAATGTAGGTTTCCCGTTGGCGCCGTTTTTCGTGTAGCTGGCGAGCAATCGACATGTAAATATCAGGGTTTAAATAACGAAAAGAAAGATCTTCCAATTCCCACTTTATTTGCCCAACACCTAAACGATTCGCTAACGGCCCATAAATTTCACTACACTCTTTAGCCGCCAAAACTCTACTTTCTTCATCGGCATTTTTAACTTCACGCAAGAAACAGATGCGTTCGGCAAGCTTTATTAAAACCGCCCGCACATCCTCTACCATCGCGAGTAACATACGCCGCACCGCATCAACTTGCGCTTCACCCGGTTTACCGTGGCGAAAATGTTGCAAATCACTGATGCTATTCATTTGTTGCACTGTTTCAACAAGCGCAGCTGTACTTTTATTTAAGCGCTCAGATATCCATTCTTGATTGATTAGGTTAGCTTCGTAAAAAGGCACACAAAGCGCGGCTTGCAAGCTTTGTTGGTCAAGTTTCAAACTCGATAAGATCTCAACCATTTCTTGGCCTTTAAGCACAAGATCTTTGCCGGTTGAAATTGAGTTGGGAGATTCAGTAGCTGATTTATTTTTACTTACTGGCGGCTGGTTAGCTTGGTGCTCAAGCGCAATTGCGAGTTCTTGCAGGCTGCTTTGCTCGGCTTTATGGTGCACGTGGTTCAGCCAGCTATCATTGCTAGTTTGGTGTTCTTCTGCGTGAACATTCCGAACCTTAACCATACTTACTCCTCAGTTTACCGCGGCACTGCCATATCCAGGCACCATATCAATTTCTACGCCTCAGTTATTAGCGGCACTCGAGAACAACCATTGCTTGCGCATAATGCGCCTCATCGCTAAGCGAAAGATGATGATGGCTTATTAACAGCTCTTTAGCTAATGTATCGGCTACCTGCATAAATACAAGTAAAGGTTGCCCTAGAGAGGTGTGCCCTATTTCAATATGTTGCCAACTCATACCGTTTTGTAACCCCGTACCGAGCGCTTTTAAGGCAGCCTCTTTGGCAGCAAAGCGTTTTGCTAAATAGCGTTCCGGCTCGCTCGCTGCGATAAATTCTTTGTGCTCAGTAGGGGTTAATAAACGTTTTGCTAAGCCTGGCTGGCGTTGTAAAGCCCTACGAATACGCTCAATCTCAACAATATCTGTGCCAATACCAACAATAGCCATCAGCCACGAGCTCGCTCAATGATTTGTTTCATTTCTGCAACTGCATTATGCAACCCACTAAACACGGCGCGACCAATAATCGCATGGCCAATATTTAACTCATAAATTTCCGGAATCGCGGCAATCGCTTGAGTATTATGGTAGTGCAGGCCATGCCCGGCGTTAACCACCAAACCCAATTTATCAGCAAAGGTTGCCGCCTGCTGCAACTGTTGCAACGCTTGATTCTGAGCATGGCCTTGAGTTTCCGCATAATGCCCCGTGTGTAATTCAATGTAAGGTGCATTCACTTCCCTAGCTGCCTCAATTTGCCGTTCATCTGCATCAATAAAAAGCGATACTAGAATTCCTGCATCATTTAACTTAGCTACTACATCGCGGCTTCGTTCAATTTGCCCGGCAACATCTAAGCCACCTTCGGTGGTGAGCTCTTCTCGTTTTTCCGGAACCAAACACACGTAGGCGGGCTTTGTAGCGATTGCGATAGCCACCATTTCATCGGTCATCGCCATTTCTAAGTTCATGCGCGTTTGAATTGTTTCCGCCAACAGCCGAACATCACGGTCAGTAATATGTCGACGATCTTCGCGCAAATGCACAGTAATACCATCGGCTCCCGCCTGTTCTGCAATAGCTGCCGCTTGTACAGGCTCTGGATACGCTACACCGCGCGCATTGCGCAGTGTTGCTATGTGATCAATATTCACCCCAAGTAAGGCCGCTGCCATGGTTTCTCCTAAATTCATTTTTTAGATTTAGCTAATAATACATTATTTGTTTTGCACCGCGGCGAGTAATAACTCCCGGCTTCGCAATGGTTTGCTGCCCAATAATGGGGCATAAGCATTACGCATAAGTTGCTTAAATTGTTTTAAAACTTGTGGATTTTCCAGCTGAAACTGCCCGAGAACGGTGATTTCTTCGCCACTTAGAAGCCATTGCTGCGATGATGCTGTAACAACGTCCTCAGCAACATGCAGCGATTCATTGTCGCTATTAGCAGGAATAAAACCATTCCCCGCAACAAATCGATAAAGCCCATGGGGCTCAATAACGCTGCCGTTATCGGCATCATGCGTAAAAGAGAAATCGAGATCAAGGTGGCTGAGTAATCGATATTCAAATTGGCGTAATACCGGTTCAATAACTTGAGTTTCTGATAAAAGTGTAAGGCTTTTTACATAATCTGAAAACAAACCTGGTAAATCGGTAAGTTCAGGAAGCAAACGCTGCAGAAGCTCGTTCAAGTAAAGGCCGCTGTATAAATGAACATGGCGCAAAGGGAAGTTTTGTATGCTCTCGGCTCGGGATAAGGTTTTCACCTCGCCACGGCCTTTGAGATCAATATCAATGAGGGTAAAAGGTTCGAGGGTTGCGCGTAATGATGAACGGCGGCTACGCGCATACTTTGAAATAGCCCGAACTCGGCCTGAATCCTCAGTAAATAAATCGAGTAACAGGCCATGTTCTTGCCAGGGCCAACGGTGTAAAACCACGGCCCGAGCCATTATTCTTCTCCGTAACCTAAGCTACGCAGAGCCCGTTCATCATCAGCCCAACCTGATTTCACTTTCACCCACAATTGCAGGTTTACACGCGCATCCAGCATGTGCTCGATATCTCTACGTGCTTCGGCACCGATGGTTTTCAGTTTACTACCTTTATTGCCGATTACCATTCGCTTTTGCCCTTCTCGTTCCACAAGAATAAGCGCGTGAATATGCACCATGCCATTATCGGCTGTTTCATATTTCTCTATTTCTACGGTAGTTGAATAAGGTAGCTCTTCACCGGTGAAACGCATTAGCTTTTCACGTACCGTTTCCGCCGCCATAAAACGTACCGAACGATCAGTAACATGGTCAGCTGGATAGAAATGCACGCCCTCACGTAAATAGGGGCGCACGAGTTCTTTAATTTTTGGCATGTGTTCTGGTGAAAGTGCAGAAATTGGAATAATTTCTTTAAATTCAAAATTCGCCGATATTTTCTGGATATGTGGCAATAACGAACCTTTATCTTTTACCTGATCAATTTTATTAATAATCAACATAGCTGGGCGATTAGCGCGCATAATTTTACCCAGAACCATTTCATCATCTTCGGTCCAGTGTGTGCCTTCAACAATAAACAGCACCAAATCAACATCGCCAATTGAAGAGCTCGCGGCTCGGTTCATTAAACGGTTAATCGCACGCTTTTCATCTTTATGTAAGCCAGGCGTATCAACATAAATAGTTTGACACGGGCCTTCGGTATCAATCCCTAAAATTCGATGACGTGTGGTTTGCGCTTTTTTCGAGGTAATACTCACTTTCTGCCCAAGTAATTGGTTCAGAAGCGTTGATTTACCCACATTCGGGCGCCCTACTATGGCAACAAAGCCATTAAAGGTTGGGCCCGCAGTTGTTTCGCCAGCTTCAGCCGCGAAAAAATCATCTAAATTCATCTTAATTCCTTGCCTTCCGGCAGTTCCGCCAAAAGCTCAATCACTTTTGCAGCAGCGTTTTGCTCTGCTTTTCGTCGGCTGGTACCAGCAGCAACTACTGGTTCAGCAAGTGGTTCAACTGTACATGTAACGGTAAAACGTTGATTGTGTGCTTGCCCTTCGGTTGCGCTCACTTCGTAATCTGGCACTGCAAACTGGCGGCTCTGTAAGTATTCTTGCAAGCGTGTTTTGGAATCTTTCTGGCTGTTGCCCGGGCGAATCTCTGCCAACAAAGGCTGATACCAAGTGCGCACGATTTCTTGTACTTTTTCGATATTACTATCCAAAAAGATAGCACCAATTATCGCTTCCACTGCATCCGACAAGATAGAATCGCGGCGAAAACCACCACTTTTTAATTCCCCAGGCCCTAAATTTAAAAATTTTCCAAGCTCGAACTCTCGCGCTACTTTAGCTAGCATATCGCCGCATACTAGAGTTGCACGCATCCGGCTTAAATCGCCTTCCGGTGATTTAGGGAAGCGATGGTAAAGCGCCTCAGCAATAACCACGCTTAAAATGGAATCGCCCAAAAACTCAAGCCGCTCATAATGCCCCTCGCCCGCACTTCTGTGGGTTAGAGCCTGATACAACAACGCATGATTATTAAAGTTATAGCCTAGCCGCCGTTCAATTTCACGGAGCTGGATAGGTGTTAAACTCACTCAATTCTCCCTAAACGATCAAACCGAACTTTAGTTGGTACCCAACTTGGCAACCAACTATTCGGATCCCTTTCAAACTCTAAACTTAACCAAACCAACACTGCACGGCCTACCAGTAAATCTTCATCTACATAGCCCCAATAACGGCTATCAATGGAGTTATCGCGGTTATCACCGATAAAGAAATATTGCCCTTCTGGCACATTCCAAACAAACGAATCGCTATGAATATTTACCCGCGGGTTTACCAACACATCGTAAGTTTTATCAGTGGATGTTTCCGTGTAACGGCGCACCGGAACTTGCTGTTGATAAAATTCACCCTCTGTTTGAAACTCTTGCTGCAAAACAATCGGTTCAACGCCATCACAATTTGGCAAGCATTGTGGCTGCACATAAAAGGTTTTATCTGTATACGTAACTCGATCACCGGGCATACCAATTACCCGCTTAATGTAATCGAGATCAGGTTCAACCGGATATTTAAACACGGCAATATCGCCGCGCTTCGGCCGCCCAGTGTATAAAAATTCTTTGCGCGTTATCGGCTCACGTAACCCATAACGAAATTTCTCAACCAAAATAAAATCGCCTACCAATAAGGTAGGCATCATCGATCCGGATGGAATACGAAAGGGTTCATACAAGAATGAACGTAAAATTAAAATCACAAACAAAACCGGAAACGCAGCCTGTGCAAAATCAGCTAACCCAGATTGTGGCGCTAGTTGTTCCGCTTGCTCAGGCTTGAGCTTTACCCCTGATTGCGCCTCAGCAGCACGAATTTTCTCCATGCGCTTAGGCTTCCAAACCCAGTGGTCAATTGCCCAAATAATGCCGGTAAACAAGCTTCCAAATACCAACAACAAGGAAAAGTAATATGTGGTCATGCTGAACGTTCCTGTTTAAAGTTCCTAAATCGTTACTTACCAGTTTTCAAAACTGCAAGGAACGCTTCCTGAGGCACTTCCACGTTGCCCAGTTGCTTCATTCGTTTCTTACCTTCTTTCTGCTTCTGCAACAGCTTTTTCTTCCGGCTGACATCGCCACCATAACATTTAGCAGTTACGTTTTTACGTAATTGTTTCACCGTGCTCCGAGCAATAACATGGTTACCAATGGTAGCTTGTATGGCGATATCAAACATTTGTCGAGGAATCAGTTCCCGCATTTTATCAACCACATCACGGCCGCGATATTGCGCTTGGCTGCGGTGCAGAATCATTGCTAACGCATCAACACGCTCGGCATTAATTAAAATATCTACCCGCACCATATCCGATTCATCAAAACGCTTAAATTGATAATCAAGAGAAGCATAACCGCGGCTCGTTGATTTCAAGCGATCGAAGAAATCCATCACTACTTCAGCCATCGGCAATTCATAAGTAAGCGCTACTTGCTTACCATGATAAACCATGTTGGTTTGCATACCGCGGCGCTCTACACAGAGCGTTATTACATTACCAACGTGCTCTTGTGGCACCAAAATATTCGCTTCAACGATAGGCTCGTAAATAGCCGCAATCTCATTTACCGGAGGTAAATAGGCTGGGTTATCCACCATTTTTATCTCACCTTTGGTTGTTTCTACTTTATAAACAACCGTGGGAGCCGTAGTAATTAGATCAATATCATATTCACGTTCTAGCCGTTCTTGAATGATTTCCATGTGCAACATGCCCAAGAAACCACAACGGAAACCAAAACCTAGCGCGCCAGAGTTTTCCGGCTCGAAGAATAACGAAGCATCGTTCAAGCTCAGTTTATCGAGCGCATCCCGGAAATTTTCATAATCATCTGAGCTTATCGGGAACATGCCCGCATAAACTTGCGGTTGTACCTTCTTAAAACCTGGCAGCATTTTATCGGCTGGCCGTTTAGCGTGAGTTAACGTATCGCCCACCGGCGCACCGTGGATCTCTTTGATACCCGCAATAACATAGCCCACTTCACCAGACCGAAGAATACCGGTTTCTGTTTGCTTCGGCGTAAAAATACCTACCTTATCGACAATATGATCTTGCCCGGTAGACATTACCTTCATTTTTTCGCCAGCGCGTAACACACCTTTCTTGATACGCACCAGAGAAACAACGCCCTGATAATTATCAAACCAAGAATCGATAATCAGCGCTTGCAGCGGCGCTTCATCATCAGCTTCAAGCTCTGGCGAAGGCACTTGCTTAACAATGCGCTCAAGTACTTCATCAATACCAATCCCTGTTTTCGCCGAGCAACGCACCGCATCGCTTGCTTGAATACCTACGATATCTTCAATTTCTTGCGCAACTCGCTCAGGCTCTGCCGATGGTAAATCGATTTTGTTTAGAATCGGAACCACTTCCAAATCCATATCAATTGCGGTGTAGCAGTTCGCAAGTGTTTGCGCTTCCACACCCTGAGCGGCATCAACAACCAACAAAGCCCCTTCACAACCGGCAAGGCTGCGCGAAACCTCATACGAGAAATCAACGTGGCCAGGCGTATCGATAAAATTTAACTGGTAGCGTTCGCCATCGTTTGCATCATAGTAAAGCGTTACGCTTTGCGCTTTGATGGTAATACCACGTTCACGCTCGATATCCATTGAATCGAGCACCTGCTCCGACATTTCTCGCTGGGCTAAGCCACCGCAGGTTTGAATCAAGCGATCTGATAACGTTGATTTGCCATGATCGATGTGCGCGATTACAGAGAAATTACGAATGTTCTTTTTTGCTATGCCAACTTGGCTCATGTACACCTCATATCCGGTCAGTCAGCAAAAGGCTGTGACTCCTCACCGTATTTATGAAGCGAATTTTACTTACTTTGGCGCAGATAAACAATCAAGGTTGGTCAGCTGGGAGGATATTAACCTGCATTAATTCGCGAACTTGCAGATCTCGGCGGCGTAACCAGCGTTTTAAGCCAATAAAACTGGCCGCAAAACCGATACCGGCAAATGCAATGCCATACAGTTCTTGTTGCGGAAATAGTTGTTCACCCATTACTGCACCGGCAAGGAGCATTAGAATAGGTAATAAATAGAGTAAAACAGAGAACTTCAGCATCGCTTTCTCAGGAAGCCACAGTTCAACGTGGGTACCCACTTGCGGAGGATTCTCTAACCACACATCAACACTACCACGCCGATTGGGTAGCGCTTTCGATAAAATGCCTGCACCACAATGGCTTTGTTGTTTGCAGCCGCCACAGCCCTGTTTCAGAGCCGTGGTGATAGTAACCTGCTGGCCACTTACCGAGGTAATTTCACCAATTTCTCGAATCATCTGCGCACCGACATGGCAATGCGTTGCAGCGTTGCCATAGGCAAGCGGCCAACAACGGTTACACTATAATCAGCAAAACTGTGGGAATACAGCGATTCCAAACCACTGTAACGTAAATTAGCTGCCGCTTCAGGATCCTCGCTCACGTAAACTGATACCCGAGTTAGCCCATCAGAATATAAAAAATAATCGGCGGCAATACCGGTAATGGGCAAGCGATGATGATTCCCACGGATTAATTCAAAGCCTCGAGGAAGGTAATTAGTTTGCCAATCATGTCGAACATTAACCGAACGGTGAATATCATCTACTATCGGCGGTAAATTAAGCTCAATAACCTGCTCTAATTCACTATTTAGCTCTGCAGTAATTTCCAGTGCAGTGAGTTGTATTTGCTCGAGCGGCTCGCCTTCTTGGCTTACCGTAAGCATTCTTAACAACATTCCTGATTCTCTATCTAACCAAAGCGAATAACCATAGCGATCTTGATCTTTTGGAATCAAACGCACGTGCACCGTGGTTCTATCCATGATTCGAGCGCCGCCCATTGGCACGGCATTGTAGGCATCGGCTATGTTGGAAAAATCGCGGAAAAACGCAGTGGGTATCGGGCCAAACATTGTGTTTGCACGAATACTGTAAGGAGAGCTCATTGAGTGGAAATAAGAAACAGTTTGGCCACGACGAATAATGTGAATTTCCGGGCCATTTAAACTATGGAGCAATTCAAGTTGTTCGTTATCGCTAGTATGCCCGTGTAACCAACGAAACATTTCTATGCGCTGGCCTTGAACGTGAACTAGTGAGGCACTAAAGTTATATTCGGTTAACGCTTGTTGCATCAGATTGAACCAACGCTCACCTTCTTGCAATGCACGCTGTTCACCGGCTCGCAACTCGGTTGCACCCAATTCGTCTTGCGGCACAGCAGCATGTACTGTATTGCATATCAAACTACTGGCGACTACCGCGCACGCCAGCAAAAACCGGTAACCATGCATAAATTTTTAATCAATTTCCTGTTCTAGCAACTCAGGGTTGTTAACCGCTTCCGCCTGTTCTTGCTCACTCAACTGCAATTGCTGTTGGTGATCAAAGAAAAACGATTGTAATAAGCGGCGCTCTTGATCAACATCTTGCTCATCAACAACCGGTGAGTTGGTCATATTAAAGCTTACCGGATTAATAACACCACCAAGCGGCCGAGTTTCAAACCCTGTGTTGACAGCTCCTGCTGAAGCTGTTTCTGGTGCCACAATTCCATCAGTAACAGGCTGATAACTTTGAATTCCCACAATGGTTACTATCGCCACACCGGCAGCAACGGCAACATTAGCAGCAGGCCGGAACCAACCGCGCTGCAACCACTGTTGCAAGGCTTGCCAGCTACTTTTCGGTACCACCGCATGCTTAGGTTCAGCTGCTATTTGCGCAGCAACCGCAGCAGAGATATCGAATGGCTGCCCACTTGTGGCTTCTCCACGAATTACCGCGCCGGTTAGCTGATAACGAAACCATCGCTCTCGCTGGCTCGCATTTTCCACCAGCTCATGCATTGCTTCATCGCCATCAAAATGGCCATCTAGCAGTGCTGAAAGTTGTTCTTTCTGGTGTTCTGTCATTCGTGTTAATCCTCAGTTGGCTTAATTCGCATCGAGCAAAGGTTCTATAGCCTTATCAATCGCTTCTCGTGCTCTAAATATCCTTGAACGTACTGTTCCTATCGGACAATCCATTGTTATGGCAATTTCCTCATACCCCATACCATCTAACTCGCGGAGGGTAATAGCTTGCTTCAAATCATCAGGCAAAGCATCAATAGCCGCCATCACCGTGCGTTTTAGTTCGTCAGATAACAACATTCGCTCTGGAGAAGCGATATCTCGCAAACCATGTCCAGCATCTAAAAATTCTGCATCTTGCGCATCAATATCTGACGACGGCGGCTTTCGCCCCCGTGCTACCAAATAATTTTTCGCCGTATTTACGGCGATTCGGTACAGCCATGTATAGAACGCACTTTCACCACGAAAGTTCGGTATTGCACGATAAGCTTTAATAAAAGCTTCTTGTGCTACATCCGGAACATCACCCGGATGCTTAACGTAACGTGATACTAAGCTAATGATTTTATGCTGGTATTTCTTTACCAACACATCAAAAGCTCGTTGATCACCACGCTGCACTCGTTCTACCAGCTGTTGATCAATTTCCTGTTCGCTCATTCGAGCCCACTCTCTTATTAACTCTTGTTACCGCGTATTATTGCCGCGTATTTTTAACTGGGCTCGCATCTTCAGTAATAAACTAGACCAAGCTATTCTTAAAAAGTTCGCAAAAATAGTGATAACAAAGGTAAAATCTAAAAATAATTCTTAACTACGATAAATCATGATGAACTTAGACGCCACAATAACCTGTGATGTATTAATTGTTGGTAGCGGCGCTGCGGGGCTCTCGCTAGCTTTACAACTCGCCAAAGAATATCAGGTCATAGTATTAAGTAAAGGCCCGCTAGCCGAGGGCTCTACGTATTATGCCCAGGGCGGTATAGCGGCAGTTTTTGATGCCAATGATAGTATTGAATCACATATTAACGATACGTTGGTAGCAGGAGCCGGTATTTGTGATTCAGCTGTAGTTCGTTATACCGCTGAAAGAGCAAAAGAAAGCCTAAATTGGCTTATACAGCTCGGTGTTGATTTTGATCGTGAACCCGATGTGAACGGCGAACCTCGTTTTCATTTAACCCGCGAAGGAGGCCATAGCCATCGCCGTATTTTACATTCTGCAGATGCTACTGGCCGCGCGGTTCAAAGCACGCTAACCAGCCAAGCTCTGAGCCACCCAAGTATTCGCGTGCTCGAGAATTGTAATGCCATAGATCTCATTACTTCGAAAACTTCCAAACAGAATCGCTGCATAGGCGCCTACGTGTGGAACCGCAATGAAGAAACAGTCATTACTATTGCAGCAAAATTCACCGCGCTTTGCACTGGCGGTGCCAGTAAAGTTTATCAATATACCTCGAACCCAGATATTGCCAGCGGCGATGGTATCGCTATGGCATGGCGTGCGGGTTGCCGTGTGGGCAATATGGAATTTAACCAATTTCACCCTACCTGCCTATTTCACCCCAACGCCCGTAACTTCCTGCTTACGGAAGCACTTCGTGGTGAGGGTGCATTACTTAAACGGCCTGATGGTAGCCGTTTCATGCCTGATTTTCATGAATTAGGTGAATTAGCACCGCGCGATGTAGTGGCTCGTGCTATCGATTATGAAATGAAGCGCCTCGGTGCCGATTGTATGTATTTAGATATTTCCCACAAATCAGCTGAATTTATTCGTCAGCACTTCCCAACAATTTACGAAAAATGTATGAGTTTGGGTATCGATATCACCGCTGAACCTATGCCAATAGTTCCAGCTGCACATTACACTTGTGGTGGTGTGGTTACCGATCTCAATGCCCAAACCGATGTTGAGAATCTTTACGCTATCGGTGAAGTTGCCTACACAGGTTTGCATGGCGCTAACCGTATGGCGAGCAACTCGTTGCTTGAATGCGTTGTTTTTGCCCGTGCCGCCGCGGCTGATATCAGAGCAAAAATGGACCACACACTACTAGAACGAGAAATAGCTGGGTGGGATGAGAGTAAAGTTACCAATTCAGATGAAGAGGTAATCATTCAGCACAATTGGCACGAGCTACGCCTATTTATGTGGGATTACGTGGGTATCGTGCGCACAGATAAACGCCTCGAGAGAGCTTTACGCCGCGTAGAAATGTTGCAACATGAAATTCATGATTATTATGCTAATTTCCGAGTGAGTAACAATTTACTTGAATTACGAAACTTAGCTCAAGTAGCCCAGCTTATTATCGAAAGCGCTATGCTGCGTAAAGAAAGCCGAGGGTTACACTATACGCTTGATTACCCTAAGCTAGCAGAGGATTCCGGTGCTACCATTCTAACGCCGCCGCAAAGGCGCATTTAAGGTAATACCAATTCGCCGAATTCTCGCCCAATCGTTAATCGCTAATTGATCTCGCCAGATCCGGCACCACCTTGCTGGTGCCGTTTTTTGTTTTGTTAGTTCTATGCTGTTTACCCGCACCATTCTCACACGAACCATAATCAACCATGGTGAAATAATCATCGGTGGGCATAACTGAATAGCATGCCCTGCATCGTTCAAGGCACTACCATTCTCATTACAAGCGGTAATCCGTTCGCTATCTCGCCGCTCTGCATCGAAACTCATAGAAAACAACACCAATGCACTTACTATCAACCAAGGTTCATAATAAATGCTGGCAGCGGCTAAAACTAAGGTGCCAATATACCCCAGCAAAATGAGGGCATTTACTATTCGCGAAGGAACAACCGCGAAATGATACTGAGCCATCCATAGCTCCTTACAACAAGCTGTTACTATAAATTTACCCGAATAAGCGCGTTATACTTTAACGCGACGAAGCATTAGTGCCACCATCTCAGCAAGTTCAGGATCTGGACATTTTGCATGCCCCATAAACCAAGAAAACAAATCGGGATCATCGCAGGTTAGCAACCGGCGGAACACACTTTGCTGTTGCGCATCTAGTTCATCGTAAGCTTCGTCTACAAAGGGCGCAAAAAGAACATCGAGTTCTAACATCCCACGCCGACAAGCCCACCGCATGCGCCGTTTGTCTTTTAAAATCTCTTCTGATTGTCGAGGAAAAGCCATGATTACTCCATAAACAATAAAACAAACCATCTGAATGCAATTATTCTAGCAGCAACAGCGCTATTCCCCTACTCCCAGTATGCTATAAGCACAGATAATTCCGTTAATGCATACAATTTTACTATTGCCCTTGAATTTAGTTTAGTGAACCCCCACCTAGTTTTCATTGTAAAAATATCTTGTTTTAGTTTGTTGAAATAAGCGAGTTTCAACTACAAATCATAAGGAGCGGATGTGTCTGGATTACTCCCTGAAAATTTAGCCCAAGCTCATCCCGCGATCTTCATTGATCTACCTAATCTAGGGTTAATAAGCGCAACAGGCCCAGATACTCAGAGCTTTCTGCAGGGCCAGCTTACGTGTGATCTAAAGCAACTGCAGCCGCACAACTGGTTACTAGGTAGCCACTGCGATGCCAAAGGCAAGCTTTGGAGTATTTTCCGCGCTATTCGCTTTGGTGAAGGTATCTCGTTGATTCAAAATAAATCTACTATCGAGAAAAGCTTGAGCGAGCTGAGAAAGTTCTCAGTTTTCAACAAAATTGAACTGAACGATACAAGCGAGCAACACCGTTTCTTTATGGTAGCTGGCAAAGAAGCCGCTGCCGAGGTAGCCACCCTCACCGGCGTTACCCCGAATAACACTCATCTTAGTAACGATAGTATTCATGCTTTACGATTAATGCCTTGGGCCTACTTATGTGTTGTGCCGAGTGATTTTGAAATCAATAATGAATTAGCACCAGAAACCTATTGGCACGCCATGCAGATAGAACAAGGTTGGCCGAATTTCGAAAGTATTCAGCAAGAAACATTTATCCCGCAAATGCTTAATTTAGATACTCTTGCGGGTATAAGCTTCAAAAAAGGCTGCTACATAGGCCAAGAAACGATTGCTAGAACCCATTATAAAGGCCAAAACAAACGCCGATTAATCCGTTTAATTGGCGAAGCGAAATCTACGCCGGCACCAGCAGACCAACTCGAAATTCAGTTAGGTGAAAACTGGCGCCGCGCAGGTGCAGTTATCAGCGCAGTGCGTTATGATAACGATGTCATTGCAATTCAAGCCGTGCTACCAAGTGATCTTGAAGCACAGGCGAAATTGCGCATTAAAGGGCAGGATGACAGCAAATTCACCCCCTGCCTAGAATCAGACGAAACGGAATCAATCAATGAGTGAAACCATCAGTCAAGATAAAGCAGTAACCATCCACTACACCGTAAAAAATGGTGAAGGTGTAACTTTGGATCAATCTGCAGAAGAGCGCCCGTTGGCCTTTATTTTTGGTCGTGGCATGTTAATCCCTGGGCTTGAAAAAGTACTCGAAGGCAAAACTGCCGGTGAAGAGCTCAACGCGGATATTTCTGCTGCCGATGCATACGGTGAGCGTCATGATGGTCTTATCCAAACTGTTCCTCGGAATCTTTTCGGTGACCAGGATGTAAACCCTGGCATGCAGTTCCGTGCAACTACTGACCATGGCGAACAATCAGTAATGGTTGTTGAAGTGAATGATACCGAAGTTACCGTAGATGGAAATCATCCATTAGCGGGTGTTGATCTTAACTTCGAAGTGAAAGTTGTTGATGTTCGTGAAGCAAGCGCTGAAGAATTATCACACGGTCACGTTCATGGCCCGGGTGGCGTTGAACACGAATAACTATCAGTAACCAACTGATTTTTAACAGAATGGCTCCTCTCGGAGCCATTTTTTTTACCTACTCCGTTAATTAGCGCTGTAAACACGCGTTATTCAAAGCCTAGCCTGTATTGCGTATTTATGTATTTTCGACCAAAATGTAACCAATCAAGGACGGCAGCGCATCTGCAATGAAGCTTGATGTAGCAACGGAAAAATACATGACTTTGGAACAAACTAAAATATTAACAATGCCGATAGCTAAAAAGCATTTGTCTGCTGAGTTGTTACAGGAGCAATTTTCTGTAGCTTATCAGCCAAGACAGCTCACAACTTCACGCAGAATTGTGGGGCTGGAAATCTTTGCCCGCTGGCAACATCCAAAGTATGGCTTTATTCCGCCTTCAGATTTTATTCATATTGCTGAAAAGCGAGATGTAATTGATCAGTTAACGCTACAAATATTGCATCAAGCCTTACCGGAGTTCAAACGTTTACTAGTAAAACGTCCCGATCTTACCTTATCAATAAATATCAGCCCGAAATCTTTTCAGCACTCCAATTTTTTAGATTCAATGATTTATATTTGTGAAGACTATCAAATACAACCTGCTCAGATCATTTTAGATTTCCCTGAATATGTTGTTAGCGACAATATCGAAGTGTTTGTAGAACTCATTAAACAGTTTCGAAATGCTGGTTTTAAATTAGCACTCGACGATTTCGGCACTGGCAACGCCACGTCGGTAATAATTGAGCGCTTGCGTTTACATGAAATAAAAGTTGATATTTCAGTTACTCAGCAGCTCACGCTTTCCAAAGAATCAGAGTTTTTAGCCAAAGCAGCGATTCGCTTGGCGCAGCAAACTGGGGCCTTAACTACCGCAGAAGGTGTGGAAAATGAGGAAACACTGGATGTTGTTGCTGAAATGGGCTTCGATATTGTGCAAGGTTTCCAAATAAGTAAACCTATGTTCATTGACGAATTAAACGCTTGGCTCAAAAACCAAAATTAACAACAAAAAAGCCCCAAAAACAAAACTGCTTTGAGGCTCTTTACTGAAACTTACTTATTCTTACTTCACTTCATTATCTTGCTTCTGGTTTCGCATATGCGGGAACAACAGCACATCACGAATAGATGGCGAATCGGTTAATAGCATAACCAATCGGTCGATACCGATACCCTCACCCGCAGTAGGAGGTAGCCCATACTCCAATGCAGCAACGTAATCAGCATCGTAGAACATAGCCTCAGAATCACCGGCTTCTTTTTGTTCTACTTGAGCCTGGAAGCGCTCAGCTTGGTCTTCGGCATCATTTAGCTCCGAAAAACCATTAGCAATTTCACGGCCACCAACAAAAAATTCAAAACGATCAGTAACAAACGGGTTATCGTCGTTACGGCGTGCTAAAGGCGATACTTCAGCTGGGTAAGCCGTTATGAAGGTAGGTTGCGCCAATTCATGCTCAGCTGTTTCTTCAAAGATTTCGATTTGAATTTTGCCGAGGCCCCAACTCTTCTGTACTTTAACGCCAATTTTTTCGGCATACGCAGAAGCTTTTGCTAAATCATTTACATCAGCTTCAGTAAGCTCAGCGTTATATTTTAAAATCGCATCCACCACACTTAATCGTACAAACGGTTTACCAAAATCAAACTGCTCACCTTGATAAGTTACTTCTGTAGTTCCCAGCAACTCGTTACACAAACCCCGTACCATTTCTTCAGTAAGGTCCATCAAATCATGGTAATCCGCGTAACCCCAGTAGAATTCAAGCATTGTAAATTCTGGGTTATGCCGAGTTGATAATCCTTCATTACGGAAGTTACGGTTGATCTCAAATACTTTTTCAAAACCACCAACAACCAGGCGCTTTAAGTACAATTCCGGTGCGATACGTAGATAAAGATCCATATCTAGCGCATTGTGATGAGTAACAAACGGCCGCGCTGAAGCGCCACCAGGAATAGTTTGCATCATCGGCGTTTCTACTTCTAAAAACGCACGAGTGTTCAAAAACTGGCGAATATATTCAATCGCTTTGCTACGCATAATGAATGTTTCACGCGATTGCTGATTCACGATCAAATCTAAATAACGCTGGCGATACCGTGTTTCTTGGTCTGCTAAGCCGTGGAACTTATCCGGTAACGGCCGCAAGGCTTTAGTAAGTAGTTTAATTTCATCCACTTGCACGGTAAGTTCACCGGTTCGAGTTTTGAATAACACACCACTCGCACCAACGATATCGCCCAAATCCCACTTCTTAAAGCCATCGTTATAAGTGCCTTCTGGCAGATTATCGCGAGCAACATATATCTGAATCTGGCCACTCATATCTTGCAAGGTAGCAAAACTCGCTTTGCCCATAATTCTGCGCAATACCATACGGCCGGCAATGCTCACCCGCACACCTTCAGCAAGAAGAGGTTCGCCTTCTTTCTCACCGTGCGCAGCATGCAAATCAGCCGCTAAGCTATCGCGGCGAAAATCATTTGGAAACGGATTCCCAGCTTCACGCAGTTGTTGCAGTTTTTGCTTACGCTCGCGAATTTGTTGATTCAAATCCTGGGCTTCTGGCTGCTGCTTATCCGTCATATTGGTTCCTCAAAGTATTCATATTTGCGGGAAGTACCGCACTTTCAAATCTAATGGCGTAGCACTATTCGTTCCTGCTACCCCTACAAAATGCTGATCGGCTGTTATAAGCCTGATTTCAAACTCGCCTGTAAGAAGCGATTTAAATCGCCGTCTAAAACAGCTTGGGTATTTCTTGTTTCAACGCCGGTACGTAAATCTTTAATTCGCGAATCATCCAAAACGTATGAACGAATTTGGCTACCCCAGCCGATATCTGATTTAGAATCTTCCATCACCTGCTTCGCCTCATTCTGCTTTTGCAGCTCCATTTCATAGAGTTTGGCTCGTAGCTGTTTCATCGCCGAATCACGGTTTTTATGTTGTGAACGATCGCTTTGGCACTGCACCACAATTCCGCTTGGTTCGTGGGTGATCCGAATTGCAGAATCGGTTCTGTTTACGTGCTGACCACCAGCGCCCGAGGCACGATAAGTATCCACACGTAAATCAGCTGGATTGATATCAATTTCAATATCATCATCTATTTCTGGATAAACGAAAGCCGATGCAAACGATGTATGCCTGCGGTTACCGGAATCAAAAGGTGATTTACGCACTAAGCGATGAACGCCCGTTTCGGTTCGCAACCAACCAAAAGCATATTCGCCAGTGAAGCGAATAGTAGCTGATTTTATGCCCGCTACCTCACCTTCAGAAAGCTCGGTTATTTCAGTTTTCATGCCATTTGCTTCGCCCCAACGCAAATACATGCGCAACAAAATGTTGCACCAATCTTGCGCTTCCGTGCCGCCGGAGCCTGATTGCAAATCAACATAGCAATCTGCTTGATCATTAGGCCCTGAAAACATACGCCGGAACTCTAACTTTTCTAATTCCTTAGTCCAGCGTTCTACTTCCGCAGAAGCCTCGCCCAGCATTTCTTCATCATCTTCTTCAGCAGCAAGATCTAGAAACCCTTGCGCATCATCAAGGCCTTGGTCAATACCCTTCAAAATATCAACTACAGCTTCCAGCGCCGCACGTTCTTTACCAAGTGCTTGTGCTTTTTCCGGGTCATTCCAAACTGCCGGGTCTTCTAATTCTCTTTCAACTTCTTCGAGGCGTTCTGCTTTTACCTCTAAGTCAAAGATACCCCCTAAGCTGCTCTGCTCGCTGCTTAAGGTCGGTGATTTGATTAGCTATGGCGTTGCTTTCCAGCATCAATAATTCCTGAAATAATCTATTTAAGTATAAGTTTTGAGAAGTTTTAAAACGCTTATCTTGTAAAATATCGATTGCATCTCAGTTTCACTCTTGCATCTGAGCATTAGCGAATTCTCAACCCAATTCTGGCCGCATATTCTAGCGGATCGCGATAAAAAACAACAGCGTTTAGGCCTGAACGTGCTCAATCAATAGCTGCACGTTACGTTGGCCACGAAATTCGTTTACATCGAGTTTGAAAACCAGATTCGCCTCGGCAGGCGAATTCCACTGCCAATTGGCACGCGGAACATTAAAGGCAATGGCATCGAACATTTGTTTGCTGCCCATCGGCTGCACTACCAACTTTAAATGAACATCCTTCAACCAGCGTTCTTGAATAATTCGAAATTGGCCATCAAACATCGGTTGCGGAAAACTCTGGCCCCACGGCCCGGCGTGCTGAAGCGCACCGGCTACATCAAGGTTAAACTCGTGCGGCTGCAACTCGCCATCACTCCACAGAACTCGAGCTAAAGCTTCTGAATCAACCCAGCGTTTAGCAACGTGTTGTACAGCAATATTAAATTCAGCCCATTGTGCCTTTGGTACACTCAAACCAGCCGCCATTGCATGGCCACCGAACTTCGTAATCACATCGGGGAATTCGCTAGCTACTTGCTCTAGCAAATCGCGAATATGAACTCCCATCACAGAACGGCATGAACCTTTTAACGTGCCATCTTCTGCCTCAGCAAAAACCATTACTGGCCGATAGAATTGTTCTTTTAAGCGCCCGGCCACAATTCCAATTACGCCTTGATGAAACTGCTCATCATATATTGTGAGCACGAGAGGTAATTCAGCTTCATCAACCTTTAAACGAGCCAAGCACGCTTGTGCTTCCTCTTGCATAGTCGTTTCAATCTTTCTGCGCTGTTGGTTAAGTTCATCTAAGCGAAGTGCCAGTATTTGCGCACTGGGTAAATCTTGCGCTAACAGGCACTCAATGCCTTGTTGAATATCGTCGAGCCGCCCTGCTGCGTTTATCCGTGGACCCACGGAAAAACCTAAATCTAACGCGGTAATCTTACTCGCATCTCTTCCCGCTACAGCAAGAAGTGCGCTGATTCCAGGTCGGCAAACACCTCCACGAATTCTTGCTAATCCTTGCCGCACAAGAATACGATTGTTGTAATCCAAAGGAACCACATCAGCCACCGTACCTAAAGCTACTAGATCAAGATATTCTGCAATTTTTATAGATGCGGCAGCATGGTTTGGTTGCTGCTCTTTAAACCAAGCACGTAATGCAAGCAGCAAATAAAACGCTACGCCCACTCCGGCTAATTGCTTACTGGCAAACGCACAATCGCGGCGGTTCGGGTTTACAATTCCATATGCATCGGGAAGCTCAGAACTTGGTAGATGATGATCGGTTATGATTACTTGCATACCCAACGCGTTCGCTTTGCTTACGCCCGCGTGGCTGCTAATGCCGTTATCTACCGTAATTAATAAGTTTGCGCCTTCGTCATGAGCGTATTGCGCTAGCGTTGGCGATAAGCCATAACCATCAGAAAATCGATTCGGCACTAGGTAAAAAGCTTTTCCGTGGTTAATTGTTCGAAAAAACGACATCAACAACGCAACACTGGTAGCGCCATCAGCATCAAAATCACCGCAGATACAAATGCTTTCACCCGCTAGAATAGCTTGGCCAATGCGTTCCGCAGCCTTTTCGCAATCTGTTAATTGATTAAAGTGCAGCAAGCCCTTCACCGATAAATCCAGTTCGTCAATGTGGCCGATACCGCGGTTCGCATACACACGTTGCAGTATGCTTGGCATTTCCTCAGGAAAAATGGGCGCTGATTGCGCGGTTCTGCGGCGAACTTCAATCAAATTATTCACGAAATAAACTACCTAACGAGCGGTGTGTGCCCGTATTCTAACATTGCCCCATTGCCGAACACTAGCCGCGCGGGTGATGCTGTTCGTGTAACTGCTTTAAACGCGCTTTCGCTACTTCGGTATAGATTTGCGTGGTGGCTATATCAGAATGCCCAAGCAGCATTTGCAACGCCCGTAAATCGGCACCGTGGTTAAGTAAATGGGTGGCGAAAGCATGGCGCAAACGGTGTGGTGATATACCTTCAGGTAAACCGGCGATTACTGCATAATGGCGAATTCGGTGCCAAAACGTTTGCCTAGCCATTTGCTGGCCGCGCAAAGAAAAGAAAACCACATCGCGATTCTGTTTCATCAATTCCGGCCGAGCAACACGTAAATATTCAGCCAACCAATGTAGCGCTTCTTCACCAAGGGGAACTAAACGCTCTTTATTACCCTTACCAACAACTCTTACTAGCCCCTGCCGAACACTTATTTCGCTCATTTGCAATTGCACTAACTCAGATACTCGCAAACCCGTGGCATACAATACCTCGAGCATTGCTTTATCGCGCAAGCCTAGCGTATCGCTCACGTTAGGAGCCGCCAACAATGCTGATACGGCCTCTTCAGAAAGTGATTTTGGAATAGATGCGGGTTGTTTTGGGCTGTGTAAATGAGCGCAGGGATCGTCGGTACGAATACCTTGCTGCAATACAAAACGAAAATATTTGCGCACTGCGCTCAAAAAACGCGATTGGCTGCGTGGGTGCAAACCTGATTTAGTAAGGTGAGCAAGATAATTTTCAAGATCTTGCCGAGAGGCTGCTACCAAGCTGGTTCCGCGTGGCTCTAGCCACTCTTGAAAATGAACCAAATCGCTACGGTAAGCCGATAGGGTGTGTTGGCTCACCCCTTGTTGAAGCCAAAGCTTATCAAGAAATACCGCAATGTCGGCCATACTTATCGATAAGCTCCTCAGCTTGGTTCACCATGAGTTGGTTGAAATTTATTAGGCGATAGTAAACCCCAACGCCTAAGTTTTCGATAGTTAAATTCCTAAGCCGTAAGTTTACCGCTTTGGTAATCCGCAAAAGCTTGGCGTAATTCAGCTTCGGTATTCATTACAAACGGGCCGTATTGGGCTATTGGTTCTCCAATGGGCTTCGCAGCCATAAGCAAGAAATTCCCTTCATTGCCGGTTGTTAGTGGAACTTCCGCTTCAGCATCAAGCTCCAATAGCTCACCTTCGTTAGCAGTTATACCATCTACGGTAATCGAACCTTGATAAACATACAACAAGCGCGTTTGCTGGTGCTGTTGCGGAAGGGTTACATTTACGCCACCCGGTAAACGATAATCTAAATAGAGAAATTCTCGGCCCGGTGCATTTACCGGCCCAACTTGCCCGTTAAATTCACCTGATAATACACGCACCGTGCCCCCTTCTAACGGAACCTCTGGAACTGAATCACCTGGGATATCGGCGTAATCCGGGTCGCTCATCTTCTCTGCCGCCGGCAGGTTTAACCAAAGTTGAAAGCCCCACATTAAGCCGTTTTTTTGTTTCGGCATTTCCGAGTGAATCATGCCGCGTGCTGCTTTCATCCATTGTAATCCGCCGGTACTAATCTCACCGCTGTTGCCGTTTGAATCTTCATGGGCCATATTGCCCGCTAACATATACGTTAACGTACAAAAACCACGATGAGGGTGCGGTGGGAAGCCTGCAATATAATCATTTGGATCATCGGATTTAAATTCATCTAACATAAGAATTGGATCGCGATGCCGGAACGATGGCTGATTGATAACTCGCTTTAACTTAACACCCGCGCCGTCTTGGGCTGGCATTCCGCGAACACGGTGCTTTACTATTGAACTTGCCATTTGCAAACTCCTATAAACTCTAACTTAACCGCCAAATTTAGCGCGATCATGCGGTGCGGTAAAATCTATTTTCGGGCCTTTCGGCACTACGCCAGTAGGATTAATCATATCGTGGCTCACATAATAATGCGTTTTTATGTGGTCCATACGCACTGTTTCAGGAACACCCGGAATTTGATACAAATCACGCACATAATTCCAAATATTCGGATAATCTACGATGCGCTGCTTGTTACACTTGAAATGCCCTACATATACCGCATCGAAACGCACTAACGTTGTAAACAAACGCCAATCAGCCTCAGTAAGCACCGAACCGGCCAAGTAACGGCTTCCAGCAAGTTGCTGTTCAATCTGATCAAGGGCAGCGAAAAGCTCATCAAACGCTTCCTCGTAGGCATCTTGAGTGGTTGCGAAACCACTTTTGTATACGCCATTATTAATGTTGTCGTAAACGAAACCATTTACTTCATCAATAGCAGCTTGCAGTTCTTGTGGATAATAATCATCGGTGTTGCCTGTAATCTCATTAAAAGCGCTATTCAACATACGAATAATATCGGCTGATTCATTACTCACCACTGTATTATTCTGTTTATCCCAAAGCACAGGAACCGTTACACGGCCGCTGTAGCTTTCATCTGCTCGGGTATAAATTTCATGCATGAACTTGGAATCAAATAACGGATCAGCAAGATCGGTGCCAGAGCGGAATTCCCAGCCGTTACTCAGCATCTCGGGTGCTACCGCAGAAACCGTAATAATATCTTCTAAGCCTTTCAGCTTACGAAAGATCAATGTGCGGTGTGCCCACGGGCAAGCAAACGAAACGTATAGATGATAGCGGCCAGCTTCAGCTTTGAAGCCGCCTTTACCGGTTAAACCGGCGCTGCCATCGCTAGTAACCCAGTTACGGAATTGCGATTCTGAGCGTTCGAAACGCCCACCCGATTTGCTAGTGTCATACCACTTGTCTTGCCATTGGCCATCAACTAATAAACCCATTACATCCTCCAATTCAGTGAGTTTGTAGTATAGGGTGCTTAAAAATGAGGTACAAACCGAAAACCGAAAACCCTGTATGCGCGAAACGCATAGCGAGCCCGTACTTTATTCGTAAACTGCATATTGAAGATAAGAAGTGCTGAGTGGGGTTGTTGATTACAGCGTTACTGAACTATGAACGAAAATGCCTGTATCCACGTTTCCGGTTCGAATTTCTATGCTAGAAATAGGCAAGGTTGTGCAGCAATTGCTATTTGCTCTTTAGTGCTACTGCCAACACTGCATCTGCAGAAAGCATTCCAGCATTTTGTTTAAGTTGTTCGTGCAATTCATGGTATCGAGCATATAGCGCGGTGTTATCAGAAGTTAGTAATGGCTCTATTGCGGCAGCAATTTCCACACCAGAAACTTCGTCTTGCAGTAATTCTTTTACTAACACATTTTCTTCTGCCCGTTGTTTTCCTGAGGCGTTATCAGCAAACAATGCCACACCCAGTGCGCTAGCCTGCAGTAAATTAGGTAACGAAAAATAACGCAAGCGCACAAATCGCTTCACAATTTGAAAGTTCAACCAACCAAAACGATAACAAACCACCATAGGCCGTTTAATTAACATGGCTTCTAGTGCAACGGTTCCTGAGGCTAGAATTGTGGCATCGCTAGCAGCTATCACATCGTGGCTTTGCCCGGCGAAAATATGTAAGTTCAATTTATGGCCGGAGGCTTCTAAAGCATTTAAAAATTGCTCCTTACGTTTATCATTCACGAAAGGAATTAAGAACTGTAAATCCGGATTTTTCTCCTGCAAAATCGCAGCAGCTTCAATAAACGGCGCAGATAAATACCCTACTTCACTGCCACGGCTACCTGGAAGCAAACCTACATATCGTTTCTCGAATGGAAGTTTCAGCTTTTTTTGCGCCTCTTCTTTCGGTGAATCAGCCGGGAAGCTATCGGCTAAAGGGTGGCCTACATAAGTAAAAGGAACATTATATTTCGCATAGAATTCAGCCTCAAACGGAAGAATGCCTAACACCATATTAGTTGCTTTGGCGATGCCGAAAATTCGTTTCGGCCGCCACGCCCAAACCGAAGGCGATACATAATGAACTGTTGGTATCCCTTGCTTTTTAAGCTTGTTTTCTATGGGCAGATTGAAATCTGGCGCATCGATGCCAACAAATACATCCGGTTTTTGAGCTAACATTGTTTTTATAACCAAGCGACGAGCACGGAGCAAGCCAGGCAGTTGCTTAAGAACATCGATAAAGCCCATCACTGATAGCGTTTCCATTGGAAACAGCGAGTTTAAACCTTGTTCCTGCATTTGCTTCCCACCTACCCCAATAAACTCTGCATTAGGGTATTGTTGTCGCAAACCAAACATCAAACTGGCACCCAAAATATCACCCGACGCTTCACCCGCCACGATACCAATTCGAATGTTGCCAGTGGAAATAGATAAAAGGCGCTCTTCAGCGCCTAGTAATAGTTCTGATGTGCCTTGCTGTAATGCGCTCACGGCCGAATAATGCCTCGTTCGGAATCACTAAAAAACTGCACAAAATCATCTAATAGCGGTTCATCTAACGCATTAATTGCAGAGGCTGCCTCTTCAATTGTTAATGCGCTGCGATATAATAATTTATACGCCCGTTTAATATTCTGAATTTGCTCAGCTGTAAAGCCTCTGCGGCGTAAGCCTTCGCTATTAATGGTGCGTGGCCGCGCGTTGTGCCCCTGCGCCATTACAAAAGGAGGAATATCTTGCACCACCACTGAACTCACCGCGGCGAAAGAGTGTGAGCCAATTTTACAAAACTGATGAACACCGGTAAAACCACCCAAAATAACATAATCGCCAAGGTGAACGTGGCCAGCTAGTGTAGTGTTATTCGCGAGAATATTATTGCTGCCAATCATACAATCGTGAGCCACATGCACATAGGCCATGAACAGATTATCACTGCCAATTTGGGTTAAGCTATTATCTTGAATAGTTCCACGATGAATAGTGCAAGCCTCGCGAAATACATTCCGATCACCGATAACTAACTCAGTTGGCTCGCCTTTAAATTTTTTATCCTGGCAATCTTCCCCGATCGAGCAAAACTGGAATATATGATTGCCACGGCCAATACGCGTTGGGCCTTTTAAAACTACATGAGAGTGGATAATGCAATCATCACCAATATCCACATCGGGGCCCACTACACTGTAGGCGCCAATACTAACGTTGGCGCCGATTCGTGCACTTTTATCGATAATTGCTGTTTCATGAATCAATTAGGTATTCCTTCTGGCACACATAATATCGGCAACGCAAGCTACCTCACCATCAACCAATGCACGCCCAGTAAATTTCCAAATACCGCGCTTTTCTTTTACAAATTCAACGTGAAAATCAACTCGATCACCGGGGGTAACCTGCCGCTTGAAGCGAGCATTATCCACCCCGGCAAACAAGTAAATTTCGTTTGAACCTACATTACTTTCCATCATTTTAAAGCCAAGAAGCCCTGTTGCTTGAGCCATTGCCTCTAATAGTAAAACTCCCGGGAAAATAGGCATTCCAGGAAAATGCCCCATAAATACAGGTTCATTCATGGTTACATTTTTAATGGCGTGGAGCGATTTATTCGGAACATACGAAATAACCCGATCGATCAATGCAAAAGGGTAGCGATGTGGCAAAATCTTTTGAATTTCATCAATATCAAACCCAGGCATTGATTCTGTTTCGTTTGTAGTGTTAGTCAAAGTAATCTCCTCAGCTCACCCTTTCGGGTTTTCTAATTTTTTTTCTATTGCTCTGACACGGAGAAATAATTCTGGCAATTGGCGAACACGCGCCCCTGATTTTGCCCAAGTTGATTGGTCAACTACCGGTAATGATGATGCGTAAACGCCTTTTTCAAGGCTCTTCGTTACCATCGTCATACCATGAATTTGCACACCATCGGCTATTTGAATATGGCCATTGATACCAGTTTGGCCACCAATTAAACAGTTTTTCCCGATAGATGCACTACCGGCTATACCTGTTTGGCCTGCAATAGCAGTACCTTCACCAATGTGTACGTTGTGCGCAACCATCACCAAATTATCAATAATACAATTATCACTAATCACCGTGTCGTCGAGTGCACCTCGGTCGATCGTGGTATTGGCACCGATTTCTACATCGTTACCAATCACAACGCTTCCAAGCTGGGGGATTTTAACCCATTTTCCACGTTCACTGGCCCAACCAAAACCATCAGCACCAATAACCGCACCAGAATGCACTGTGCAGCGCTTCCCTAACACTACCTTGTGATATAGCGTTACGCCCTGCCATAGCCGCGTGCCAGCACCTACTTGTGCTTTTTCGCCAACAAAGCAATTGGCACCGATAACAACGTTGTCGCCAATCGTTGCTCCGGCAGAAACTACTGCAAAGGGCCCAATACTCACGTTGTTACCTAACCGCGCCGAATCAGCTACGCTTGCTCGATCATCGATAACAGGTGGAGCCTTTGGCGCATCATCAAATACTTGTGCAGCATAAGCATACGAAAGATATGGATTTTCCGAAATTAAGGCATTGGCTAGTAATGTTGGATCGTCATGATCGGGGTGAATAATAACCGCTACAGCTTTAGTTTTAGCTATATGTATTTTGTACTTTTCATTCGCAAGAAAGCCGACCTGGGATGGGCCGGCATTCGCGAGTGTGGCAAGACCGGTAACAGAAAGTTCGCCATTTCCACGAACCGTTGCACCAATCTTCGCTGCTAACTCATTCAGCGTCATTGCATTTCCTTGTGTATTTACTATTGCGCAATGCTATTGCGCAATGCTTATCGCACAATATTTATTGAACCAGACGCTCAATGATCGCATCAGAGATATCTAAAGCAGGTGCGCTGTATAACATCCGGCCTTTATCCATGATTAGATCAAAACCTTGTTCTTCTGCATACGCATCAACCACTACAAACATTTTCTCTAAAAGCACGTTGCGCTCTTCGTTTTCGCGCTGCTGCATGTATTGGTTAAGTTGTTCACCACCACGTTGAAGGCCTGCAGCACGCTGACGCAACTCATTCTGAGCTGCTACTTTTTCTTCGTCAGTCATGATAGCTTCGTCACGCTCTAAACGTTCACGTAATGCTTCAAACTCTTGCTCGAGCTGCTGTAGCTGTGCCATAGGTTCAGCAAATTCAGCTTCCAACTTATCAGAGATATCATCGCGCTCAGGCATTTCAGCAAACACGCGAGCAACATCAATCACGGCAAGTTTAGGTGATGAATCTTGCGCTTGCGCTGGCACCATAGTGGCAACTAAAGCGATTAGGGCTGCAAAGGTAATAGCTACTGCTTTCAAAGTTCTTTCCTCTCGTTTTCATTAAAGTGTGTTCAGTATTTATTTAACAACTAAATTGTATTTATTAAATACTGTCTTTTTAAATGCCAAACTATGTATTGCTAACTTTCAATCGTACTACGGTATATCTGAGCCTCAATGAATGCAAGCCCAGAACACATACCGATACAATTCAGCTGTTAGAAAGATGCACCAATATTAAAGGTGAATCTATCTTCTGCTGATGTATCCAATGATTTAATTGGAATACCGAAACTAAAGGTTAATACACCCATAGGTGATAACCACTGTACGGAGACACCATAAGAGGCTTGATAGTTCCGCGGGGTGCTATAATCCCACAGCACTCCGTCGCCAGCTATAGTCAAATCTCGATATTCATTGTAGTTAAATTCAGTATCCCAAATCGCACCCACATCAATAAACACACTGGTACGAACTGCATTTCTGTTCTCTTCACCCACTAGAGGTGTTGGCACTATCAATTCCAAACCACCGGTAAGCGATGCGTTACCACCAATAGAAGCAAAACGTGCTACTTCAATTTGATCAAACTCAGGGCCCAATGTTATTTGCGTTGGATTACCGTTTGCATCAGGCGGCCCTTGAATCGTTTGCGGGCGGCGAATTAAACCACGCGGACCAGCACGGTTCTGCTCAAAGCCACGCAGGTTATCGCTACCGCCACCATAAAAGTTTTCCCAGAATGGTAAAGTATAATCCAAATCACCATCACTACCATATCCGTTACCATAACCGGCATTAAATCGTGTCATTAGCACCCAGTTATGATCATCGTCTAACGGCTGATAATGGCGGAAACGGTAATCAATTTTAAAGTACTGTAAATCACTGTTTGGTGTTGTTATTTTACCGCTCAAACGATTACTTGAACCCGCTGTAGGGAACATTCCTCGGTTTAAGGTTACGCGTTGCCAAGCAGCTGATAAGTTATAACTATTGAAGTTCAATGCCGCGGTGCTGTCATTCTCATCACGATACTTATCATAAAACGCGCGTATCTGATCATACGGGTTCAACTGAGTAATGCCATTTCGGCTGTAACCAAAACCCAAGTTAATCCGATTGTATTCGTTGATCGGAAAGCCCATATCAGTAGCAATACCATATGAAGTTTGGTTATATTGCTGCAAATTAGCGCGGCCAGCATCGAAATCTTGGTAGTAAATTGAACCACCCAAGCTAACACCATCGTCGGTGAAATAGTTATCCACAAACTGCAACTGAACGTTTTTAGAGTATCGGTTGGTATCCACAACAAACGCCACGCGGTTACCACTGCCTAAGAAGTTTTCTTGGCTTATCGAAGCGTTCATGCTGAAGCCAGCGTAATCACCATAGCCAATACCGGCACCGATATTGCCTGAGGGCTGCTCTTTTACTCGAAACACTAAATCAACTTGGTCTTCTTGGCCTGGAACACGAACGGTATCGTATTCAACCGTCTCAAAGAAACCTAAACGCTCTAATCGAGTTTTACCCGTTTCAACAAGTGATTCGTTTAACCAAGCACCTTCCATTTGCCGCATTTCTCGGCGCAGTACTTCGTCTTTGGTTGCATCATTGCCTTCAAACGCAATTCGGCGAACATAAACTCGCTGGCCTGGATTAACAGCAAAGGTGAGTTTCACCATTTTGTTGTCGTCATTGATTTCCGGCACCGTATTCACTTCAGTGTAGGCATACCCTAAACGGCCATAATAATTTTTTAAAGCTTCTTCAATACTGGTGATTTCTTGCAAGCTGTAACGGCGACCATCAAGCGCTTGCACGAATTGGGTTAAGAAATCTTCATCATCACGAATTTCAGAAAGAACTTCTGTACCATCAATATTGTATTGCTCACCTTCTTGGAAGTTCAGCGAGATATAGATCCCTTCACGCTCAGGCGTC
The DNA here is from genome assembly GCF_000218785.1 of Idiomarina sp. A28L. GTDB lineage: Bacteria > Pseudomonadota > Gammaproteobacteria > Enterobacterales > Alteromonadaceae > Aliidiomarina. The sequence continues at coordinate 90,265 of NZ_AFPO01000011.1, read as the reverse complement.
ATGGCAACTTGCACTGAATCTACTTCAAAACGCAAATAACCTTGGTTGCGATAAAACGATTCGATATTTTCAATATCGCCCATCAACTGTTGTTGTTGATAGTTGCGCTTACCGATTAGGTTCCACCACGGCAATTTATCGCGTAATTCCATCAGATCTAAAAGTTGGTCACGTTCAAACGAATCGTTACCAATCACGTTAATTTGCGCAATTTCCGCAGCAGGACCTTCTTGGAAATCAAAACGAAGTTCCACTCGGTTACGTGGCAAGTTCACAATTTGCACACGAACTCTGGCATTGTATTTACCAACGCTGTGATAGAAATCTTCAAGATTCTTTTCTAATGATGAAATAACTGTGCGATCTAACGATTCACCAACCGCTATGCCACTTGTTTGCAAGCTATCAAGCAGCTGGTCATCTTTAAGATCTTTATTTCCTTCAAAGCGAATTTCGTTAATGGTCGGACGTTCAGTAACACGTATTAAAACTGTATCACCTTCCCGAAACACTTGAATATCATCGAAATGTGATGAGGAATAGAGTTCATGAATGATTTGCCGGATACGCGCAGGCGTAACCTCATCACCTACACGAACAGGCACATAGGTTAATGCAGCACCTAGTGCTACCCTTTGCAAACCCCGAACTTGAATGTCATCAACTATGAATGAATCAGAAGCTTGTGCGTTCAGCCCCGTCCCTACTAATACAGCTCCAATAAACAGCTTTTTCAATGTCATGCAACACGTCTTATTGTTAGATAATTTCATTACGAGATAAGCCTGCCAATATCATTAAACAACGTAACCGCTAGAAGAGTTACCAGAACCAACAGCCCCACTCGAAAACTAAGTTCTTGAATTCGCTCAGAAACAGGTTTACCACGAACCCATTCAATCGCATAAAACAGTAAATGCCCACCATCAAGCATAGGTATCGGTAATAAATTCAAAACGCCTAAACTCACACTAATTAGTGCTAAAAAGCTCAGAAAATATACCAAACCATAACTGGCGTGCGCTCCTGCCCCTTGCGCTATGCCTACCGGCCCACTGAGATTATTTACCCCAATATCACCAGTAACGAGTTTTTTCAGCATACCTACGGTTAAGCCCATAAGTTGCCAAGTTCGCTCAACGCCTCCTGCGAATGCTTGCACCGGTCCATGCTGCAAGGTAAATATGTAGCCATCAGGATAAGGTTCTTCAGATGTTCCTATCCCGAGGTAACCGCGGCCTTCTAACTCGCCAAATTGCACATTAATTTGTTCTTGTTGGCCATCGCGCTCAATCAATAACAAACCCTGCGTATTCGGCTTAGCCGCAATAAGCTCCCTTGTTTGTTCCCAATTACGCGATTGAGTTCCATCGATACCAATAATTTTATCGCCAATACGCAAATCAGCCGCGCTAGCTGGGCTATTTTCCGCAATCATGGCAATCGTTGAGGTAATCGCAGGGCGAAAAACATCCATCCCTAAACTGTTTAGAGTGGATTCGCTATCAGGATCAAAATTCCAATCCCGTAACGATACCTGAACATCGCGCTCAACGCCATTCTGTTCACGAATTCTAAAGGTTGTTTCAGCATCACCAATACGGCGAACAAGCGCCATGTTTACATCTTGCCAATCTTGAACATTACGGCTATCGATAGCCGTAATTTCTGCGCCACGAACCAAGCCAGCACGCTCTGCAATACTGCCTTCGGCAACCTCACCAATAATTGGCTTTAACGCTGGCATACCAATCATTAACATAAGCCAGAGTGCGGCAATCGAGAAAATGAAGTTCGCCATCGGCCCAGCAACTACTACCGCAAAACGCTGGCCTACAGATTTAGCCCGAAAACTGCCAGCAACTTCATGATCACTAACCGCATCAACTTCATGATCTAGCATGCGCACATAACCACCTAACGGAACAGCAGCTATTTGGTATTGAGTGCCATCTTTTCCTTTCCAACGCAAAAGCGGTTTACCAAAACCAATCGAAAACGTAAGCACTTTCACGCCGCATCGGCGGGCTACCCAAAAGTGGCCAAACTCGTGAAAGGTAACCACAAGGCCTAAGGCAACGATAAATGCCCCAATCGACCATAATACCTGTTCCACTATTGCCCCCTCGCAATTAGCGTTTGCGCTACTCGACGTGCGTTTGCATCGCAATCAAGCACTGCATCAATACTGGTTATCGCTGGCAGCTCTGCCGAAGTTAATACTTTTTCACATAGCTTAGCAATACCACCAAACGGAATACGCCCTTGTAAAAAGGCCGCTACCGCTACTTCATTTGCTGCATTTAATGTGGTTGTGGCCGCTTGCCCTTGCCAACAAGCATCAATCGCAAGTTGTAAACATGGGTAACGAGCCGCCTCAGCTTGCCCAAAAGTAAGCGCACCTAAGGTAGTAAAATCTAAATTTCTCACTCCGCTAGCTAAGCGCTCAGGATACCCCAAACAATAGGCTATCGGCGTACGCATATCCGGTTCACCAAGTTGGGCAATTACTGAGCCATCAACATATTGCACCATTGAATGAATTACGCTTTGCGGATGTAAAACAACTTCTATTTGTTCTCGCTGGCAGTTAAACAACCAACGCGCTTCAATATATTCTAAGCCTTTGTTCAGCATCGTGGCTGAATCTACTGAGATTTTCTGCCCCATATCCCAATTAGGGTGGGCACACGCCGCTTCTGGAGTTTGCGTGGCAAGTTGATCTAAAGGCGTTTCCCGGAATGGGCCGCCCGAGCCGGTTAATAATATTTTACTAATGCCATGTTCAGCGAAGTTTGCAGATACGGAGTTGTGCTGAACGGCTGCAGGCAGGGCTTGAAATATTGCATTGTGTTCGCTATCAACAGGCAATAATTGCGCATTTGATTGCCGAACAGCATCAATAAACAACTGGCCACTCATCACCAGTGCTTCTTTATTCGCAAGCAATACTCGTTTACCCGTTTTTACCGCAGCTAACGTGGGCAACAACCCTGCGGCCCCAACAATAGCAGCCATTACCGTATCCACTTCGCTAGCTTGGCTTACTTCTACAAGCGCCGCCTCGCCAAACAAAACTTCAGTGGGGGATTTTAGTTCTTGTAAACGCTGTTTTAACGAGCTTGCAGCATCTGCTGAGCCCATAACCGCATAACGCGGAGTAAATCGTTTACAGATAGCGAGCATTTCCGTTACACGGCTGTGTGCCGTTACTGCAAACAGATCAAAATCATCGGGATGCCTAGCAATAACATCCAGTGTATTTAAACCAATAGAGCCGGTAGCGCCTAAAACGGTGATCACCGAAGGCTTAGTTTTCACTCTTGCTTGCTCAACATTAAACAACGACATTAATGAATCAACCAAAGATATCCGAGCAAAAATATAGGTAACGCCGAAGTTAATGAATCGATACGATCCAAAATACCACCGTGCCCTGGCAAAATCGATCCGCTATCTTTCACACCCGCACAACGCTTGAACATACTTTCGTTTAAATCGCCGAAAACCGATACTAAAACGGTGGCAACTCCAACAATGTAGTAGCCCAACATCAATTCTGTAGGCAATTCGAGAACTAGGGAAACTAGGAACATTACCAATATTGCTAAAAACAAACCGCCAATAAAGCCTTCCATAGTTTTACCCGGGCTTACGTTCGGCATCAATTTGCGGCGGCCGAAACGCTTACCGGCAAAATAGGCGCCTACATCAGCGGCCCAAACAAGAACAAATACGAATAGCACTGTCCAGCCACCAAACATTGGGTTGCTATCATAATTTAATGAACGCAAGCTCATTAATGCCACCCAAGCTGGTACTAAAATAAGAATACCAAAAACACCTACAAATAAGCGGCTTCGCTGCCATAGCGCCTTACTGCGGGGAAAGTTAAAAACTAACGCAATAGCCAATAGCCACCATATACCGCCAACCAATACAATATAATAGAGCCAATCAACCATGCCCTCGGCCGACCAAATACCGTTAATCGGTGTGAACCAATATAAGACACCTAAAATAATAGTGTTGAGTGCTGTGTAGGCTAGGCGCCCAGCAACATTGCAAACGCCCATTAGTGGCGACCATTCCCAAGCAGCCAAAGCAAGTACCGCAGTAACCGCTAATCCAAATAAAGGTAAAGGCAGCAAAAATATGGCTGCTAGTGCTATTGGTATAAGCACCGCTGCGGTTAGAATTCGTTGTTTAAGCAAAGATTATCCCTCTTGCAGGTTCCCTGTTCCAGCTAGTTCTTGTATTTGTGCGCTGGTCAGTCCAAAACGCCGCTCGCGTCGAACAAAGCAATCGATCGCGGCAGCAAACGTCATTTCATCAAAATCAGGCCAGAGTACATCAGTAAAATAAAGTTCTGCATACGCCAATTGCCATAATAAAAAATTACTAACCCGAATATCTCCACCCGTACGAATGAGCAAATCAGGGCTTGCCTGCCCTGCTAAACACATACCCTCAGCGATATCATCTTCAGTAATATCCGCAGGGGTTAGTTCACCAGCAGCAACTCGGCCAGCTACCTTTTTAGCAGCTTGCGTTATATCCCAACGGCCACCGTAGTTAGCGGCTATATTCAACATCATTCCCGTACAATGGGCCGTTTTTTCTTCCGCTGTAGCAATTTGTTTCTGTAAACGTGCACTAAATGCTGATTTATCGCCCACTATAGATAAACGAATATTGTGTTCCGCAAGTTCAGCTACTTCACGTTTTAGCACGCCCATAAATAATTCCATGAGCACGTTTACTTCACGTGCTGGCCGGCCCCAGTTCTCGCTGCTGAAAGCAAACAAAGTAAGCGCTTGAATACCATTTCGACGTGCAAAAGTAATCGCCCGACGAACAGATTCGGCACCCGCTCGATGCCCAGATGTTCGCCGCTTTCCTTGCGATGTTGCCCAACGGCCATTACCGTCCATAATGATGGCAACGTGCCGTGGTAAACGAATCGACTCTGTAGTTGTATTTTTCCCTGTCATTCTAATCCCACAAAAAATAAACGCCGCGTGAGTATATCCGACACGGCGTTATCCTCCAACGAGGCAGATGGCGAGTGCTTAAACTTCCATCAACTCAGCTTCTTTAGTGGCCAATAATTCATCAACTTTCTTCACGAAATCATCGGTAAGCTTCTGAATGTTATCCTGCGCCTTACGATCATCATCTTCTGTGATTTCTTTTTCTTTCAAAAGTTCTTTGATATCACTATTGGCATCGCGGCGAATGTTACGTACGGCAACACGGCCCTGCTCCGCTTCAGCACGCACAATTTTCACTAAATCACGGCGGCGTTCTTCAGTGAGTGGAGGCAGTGGAACACGAATCACATTCCCGGCACCAGCTGGGTTTAAACCCAAATCAGAGGTTAGAATGGCTTTTTCTACCGCACCTGAGCTACTTTTATCGAACACGGTAATAGCAAGAGTGCGAGAATCTTCAATGGTAATGTTCGCCAACTGTTTTAATGGCGTATCGCTGCCATAGTAAGGCACCATCACGCCATCAAGTAAGCTTGGATGGGCACGCCCTGTACGAATTTTCGACATTTGTGCTGCGAGTGCGTCCACACTCTTACTCATGCGATCTTTCGCATCGGCAATTATCTCGTTGATCACTATGGGATCCTCTTCCTAATTATTTATTTGAATCTTTTACATGAGTGATTAGTGTACCTTCATCTTCACCCATAATCACGGCTTTCAGTGCACCCGGTTTATTCATATTGAAAACTCGAATAGGTAAGCTGTGATCGCGCGCTAAAGTGAATGCGGCTAAATCCATAACTTTCAATTCATTTTTCAATACATCTTGGTAATCCAAAATATCATATTTTGTAGCTTCTGGATTTTTCATCGGGTCGGCAGAGTATACACCATCTACCTTAGTGGCTTTTAGAACTACTTCAGCTTCAATTTCAATACCGCGCAAACATGCCGCAGAATCGGTTGTAAAAAACGGATTACCCGTACCGGCTGAGAAAATAACAACACGGCCTGATTTTAACAAACTAATAGCTTCTGCCCAGTTGTAACTATCACAAACGCCAGCTAACTCTATTGCCGACATTAAGCGCGCATTTATATAGGTGCGATGCAATGCATCACGCATGGCTAAACCATTCATAACGGTTGCCAGCATACCCATGTGGTCGCCTACAACCCGGTTCATGCCTGCCTTAGCCAAACCTTCGCCGCGAAATAAGTTTCCGCCGCCAATCACAAGGCCAACCTGAACACCAAGTTCGAGAATTTCCTTAATTTCTTGCGCCATACGGTCAAGAACTTTTGGGTCGATACCAAAGGGTTCGGCGCCCATTAGAGCTTCGCCGCTTAATTTTAATAAAACACGGCGATAGCTTGGTTTCGGATTTGTGCTCATATCTTTGGCTTCCGTTTTCAGGTTAAAAAAAACCGCGCCTGCTGCAACAGCAAAGCGCGGTTATGATTAGGTATTGCTTCGCAAAGGCATTTTAGCCACGGTTAATTAACCTTTTTGCGCCGCTGCTACCTGAGCTTGTACTTCAGCAGCAAAATCATCTGCTTTCTTCTCAATACCTTCACCTACTTCAAAACGAACAAAAGTAAGTACATCAGCGCCTGCTTCTTTCAGCAATTCGCCAACAGTTTTAGAAGGATCTTTTACGAAAGGCTGACCTGTTAAGCTGATTTCGCCCGTGAATTTCTTCATTCGGCCTTCAACCATCTTCTCAGCGATTTCTTTTGGCTTACCTGATTGCATAGCGATATCAATTTGAATTTCGCGTTCTTTTGCAATCACGTCTTCCGCTACATCTTCAGGCTTAACAAATTGTGGGTTGCTTGCTGCAACGTGCATCGCTACATCTTTACCAAGATCTTCGCTACCGCCAGTTAACAATACCAACACACCAATCCGGCCGCCGTGAACATAAGAAGCAGCAACATCACCGCCTTCTGCTGTAATCACCCGACGCAAATTCATATTCTCGCCGATCTTAGCAACTAAAGTGCTACGAACTTCTTCAACGGTGCCGCCATCGATCTGAGTGTTTTTCAGATTTTCAACGTCAGTTTCTTTGTTAGCGAATGCAGCGTTAACGATCTGCTCACCCATAGCTAAGAAACTTACATCACGCGCAACGAAATCAGTTTCGCAATTCAATTCAACTAAAGTACCTACGTTACCTTCAGTTTTTACTAAAATCACACCTTCAGCAGCGATACGGCCAGCTTTTTTCGCAGCTTTAGCCTGACCACTCTTACGCATGTTTTCAATCGCTAGCTCGATATCGCCATTCGCTTCTTCGAGTGCTTTTTTACAATCCATCATACCTGCGCCAGTACGCTCGCGCAGTTCTTTAACCATTGCGGCTGTAATTGCCATGATACTATCCTCTGTGTTCAGGATTCATGTCTGGCCCGGGCTTAATACCGGGCCCCGCGAAACTATTCCCACGAAATTATTGCAAAACGGCCTGTTTTCAGGCCGTTTTCTTAACTTACTCGGCGCTATCTTCTTCAGCTTCAACGAAATCGTCAGCTGCAGTGATTTCTGCACCATTTTTCTGGCGGCCTTCATTGATCGTAGTTGCCGCAGCACCTAAGTAACACTGAATAGCACGCATCGCATCATCGTTGCCTGGAATTACGTAATCAACGCCATCTGGAGAAGAGTTCGTATCAACAACTGCTACAACTGGAATACCTAAGTTGTTCGCTTCTTTGATTGCAATGTGTTCGTGGTCAGCATCGATCACGAAGATAACATCAGGCAAGCCGCCCATGTTTTTAATACCGCCAAGGCTCTTCTCAAGCTTTTCCATTTCGCGCGTGTTCATTAGCGCTTCTTTCTTGGTTAGCTTCTCGAAAGTACCGTCTTGGCTTTGAACTTCCAAATCTTTCAAACGTTTGATCGATTGACGCACAGTTTTCCAGTTCGTCAGCATGCCACCCAACCAGCGGTGATTTACATAGAATTGGTTCGATGCGATAGCCGCGTTTTTGATTTGCTCTGCAGCTGCACGCTTAGTACCAACGAACAATACTTTGCCGCCGTTAGAAGCTGTGTGCTGAAGAAAATCTAATGCCTTGTTGAACATAGGCACTGTAGATTCTAAGTTGATGATGTGAATCTTGTTACGAGCGCCGAAGATGAAAGGCTTCATCTTAGGGTTCCAGTAACGAGTTTGGTGACCGAAGTGAACACCTGCTTTAAGCATGTCGCGCATTGACACGTTTGCCATGATAATTTTCCTTTGTAAGGGGTTATGCCTCCACATATCCCATGTTGCGACCCGCATTGCATTTAAGCAATCCAAGCACCCCGCACCATGTGCCGATATGTGTGTGTAATTTAGAGTTTAATATTGCGGTTGCAGCAAATACGCATGCATTGCTACACCCACACTTTACCCACTATCAAGTGAGCGGCGCATTTTATACCATAAAACCACCTTTTGAACAACCAAAATCCATCTTCTGTATAGGTACTAATTCTGGTAGAATTTACGATAACTTAATGAATCGCGGATAAACTGCGTTTAAATTAAAAAATTAGTGAGAAACCATGGCAATTAAAATCAAAACCGCAGAAGAAATTGAGAAGATGCGTGTAGCTGGCAAGCTTGCCGCTAGCGTTTTGGAGATGATAACCCCGCACGTGAAAGCTGGGATAACAACCGATGAGCTCAATACCATTTGCCACGATTATATCGTTGCTAACGATGCTTATCCGGCTCCTCTCGATTACCATGGTTTTCCGAAATCAATTTGCACTTCGGTAAACCACTGTGTATGCCACGGAATTCCAAACGATAAGCCGTTAAAAGATGGCGATATTGTGAATATCGATGTAACTGTTCTTAAAAATGGCTATCACGGCGATACCAGTAAAATGTTTATTGTTGGTGAAGGCTCTATTTTAGCCAACCGCCTTGTGGGCGTAACCCAAGAAGCATTGTATCGCGCTATTAAAATGGTTAAGCCCGGCGTACGCCTGGGTGATATCGGTGCTGAAATTCAAAAATATGGCGAGGGTTTTGGCTATTCGATTGTACGTGAATTCTGTGGCCACGGTATCGGTGATGAATTCCATGAAGAACCACAAGTATTGCATTACGGCAAAGCAGGAACCGGCGAAACTTTGCAGGCTGGCATGTGCCTCACCATCGAACCGATGATTAATGCCGGCAAACGTAATACGAAAATTTTGGCCGATGGCTGGACAGTGTTAACCAAAGATCGCAGCTTGAGTGCACAATGGGAACACACTTTATTAGTTACCGAAAACGGCGTTGAAGTACTTACCTTGCGGGGTGAAGAAGAACTTCCGCGAGTTATTGAACATTAATGCTGTGCACGCCACACATGCTTTACCAAGCGAATTGGCCTGAACAAATTGAACCTGTTTCCGCTTGGCGGCAGCAGGTCCAATGCTATAACGAATGGTCGGCAAACCAGTTTATCAGCGCTGATATTGATACCCTAGTTGCCAACCGCGCTGATTTTTTCGATACTTTGCTACAACAACTCTGGTTACAGTTTAAATTCCCCTCTGAAAACTATGCATTACTAGCTGTTGGTGGCTATGGACGCGGAGCATTGCACCCGGAATCAGATATCGATTTATTATTTCTAGTTGAAGGTGCGTTGCCTACTCGGCAACAAGAACGTATTAGCCAGTTTATTACCCTACTTTGGGATCTACGCTTACAAGTAGGGCACTCAGTTCGCACTGTTTCTGAGTGTATGCAACAAGCCGAAAGTGATATCACCGTAGCTACTAGCCTTATTGAACATCGTTTGATTGCAGGAAGCGAATCGCTTACCGAGGCACTTGAGCAACAAATTAACTTTCACTTTCCGTGGTCGAGCCGAGCTTTTTATCAAGCAAAAAAAAATGAACAAATAGCCCGCCATCGGCAATATCACGGAACCGCCTATAATCTTGAACCCAATATAAAATCATCACCGGGTGGCTTACGCGATATTCAAACCATTAGTTGGATTGCGAAACAACATTTCCATGCTCGCAGCGATGAAAGCCTTGTTGAATATAATTACATCACTGCCGATGAGTTTGTTGAGCTTAAAGAGTGCACTAGCTTTTTATGGCGTATTCGTTTTGCCCTGCACCTAACCGCTCAAAAAGCCGAAGATCGCCTACTTTTCGATTACCAACCCGATGTGGCTAAGCTGCTCGGTTACAATAATGAAAATAGTAAAGTGGCCGTTGAGCACATGATGAAGGATTATTTCAAAGTTGTGTTACGCGTGGGCGAGCTCAACCGCATGCTACTTCAATTTTTTGAACAAGCCATCTTAGGCCCCATGAAGTTGCTTGAACCACAACCTCTCGATGATGATTTCGCCCTAATCGGCAACCAAATTATGGCCCGTAGTGATTCCGCTTTTACCAACCCTATATGCATCATGCGTTTCTTCTGGCTTATCGCTGATAATCCTGAAGTTGAAGGAGTTCATTCGCACACAATTCGCCTATTGCGCAATGCCCGGCGTGAGCTCAAAGAGCCTTTAATTAATGATACCGCCTGCCGCAACTGTTTTTTGGCTATCATTCGGCACCCACGATGCTTTGGGCTGGCTTTCGAACTCATGCACCGATTCGGCATTATGGCTCGCTATTTGCCAGCTTGGGATCATATCGTTGGGCAAATGCAATTCGATCTATTTCATGCCTACACCGTAGATGAGCACACCTACCGTTTGCTATGTAATTTGTACCAGTTCACACTTCCTGAAGAATCTGAGCATTACCCACTAGCCAGTGAAATTGTGCAAAACATGCAAGCGCCTGAATGGTTATTCTTGGCGGGGATTTTCCACGATATTGCCAAAGGGCGCGGTGGTGATCATTCCGAACTCGGTGCGGCTGATGCGCGCGAATTTGCGGCCCTGCATGAACTGCCAGCAGAAGGCGCGGAGCTGATTGCTTGGCTGGTAGAAAAGCACTTATTAATGTCGGTAACCGCGCAAAAGCGCGATATTTACGATCCTGAAGTAATCGGCAAATTTGCCAATGAGTGTGGCACTATCCAACGGCTTAACTATCTATATTGTTTAACGGTTGCCGATATTCGAGCTACTAACTCAAACCTTTGGAATAACTGGAAAGCTACCTTGCTTGAAGAGTTGTATCGAGCCACCTATGAATCACTACAGCAACACGATAAGAAAACCTTTGATGTTCGCGAACGGGTGCAAAACAATCGGCAGCTTGCTATGGGTTATTTGTTAAGTGCTGGCTTTGAAGTTGAACAAATTAATCAGCTTTGGGGCCGTTTTACAGCTGATTACTTCTTCCGCCATACCCCAGAACAAATTGCGTGGCATTCACAAAACATTATGCATGTGCAGGAACATCAATTGCCGCTTGTTTTGATTGGCGATGAGAACAATAACGGCACTACTGAACTGTTTATCTATCATCATGAAGAAAGCCATTTATTCGCCAAGGTAGCCGCTGTTCTTGATAGTGAGCAATTGAGCATTCACGATGCGCAAATCCTTAACACCCGCGATGGTTATGTTATGGATACTTTTATCGTGCTGCAGCAAGATGGCTTACCTCTTGCCGATGCTCAGCGCATAGAAGAAGTTCACCAGCATTTACATGATGTTCTAAGAAAGCGCCGGCCAGTTCCTAGCAGCCAGCGTTCTATATCACGCCGGCTGCGCAACTTTAAGGTGCGCACGCGGGTTAAGTTTATAAACTTAAAAAATGCACGGCGAACTACGTTTGAATTAATAACACTTGATAGGCCTGGGCTAATCGCCCGCCTTGCGGCTGTTTTCCAGCAGCTCGATATCAACCTTATGGCAGCAAAAATAACCACGGTTGGTGAACAAGCAGAAGATCTGTTTATTGTTGCGTCGAACAGCCAAGAAGCGCTGACAGAAAGTGAGCGCGAGGCATTAAAAAACGCTATTATTAGCGCCCTAACCGATGAATAAATTGAATTAAGAAGGTATATCCATGAGCAATTTACAAACTCTGATTGAAAACGCATTCGAAAACCGAGCTGATTTTAGCCCTACATCTACCCCTGCAGATGTGCGTGAAGCCGTAAACCACGTATTAGCTGGCCTTGATAACGGCAGCTTGCGTGTTGCGGAAAAAATCGATGGTGAATGGGTTGTTAATGAATGGGTTAAAAAAGCAGTATTGCTCTCATTTCGTTTAAACGATAACCAACTCATGGATGGTGGCGAAACCAAATTCTACGATAAAGTACCAAGCAAATATGCTGATTATACGGCTGCCGAATTTGCTGCCGATGGCGTGCGTATCGTTCCTCCGGCAATGGTTCGCCGTGGTGCTTATGTAGGCAAAAACGTTGTAGTGATGCCCTCGTATGTGAATATTGGTGCCTATGTTGATAGCGGCACTATGGTTGATACTTGGGCAACTGTGGGTTCTTGCGCACAAATCGGTAAAAACGTGCATTTATCGGGCGGAGTTGGCATTGGTGGCGTGCTTGAACCTTTGCAAGCAAACCCAACCATCATTGAAGATAACTGCTTTATTGGTGCGCGTTCAGAGGTTGTAGAAGGCGTAATTGTTGAAGAAGGCTCAGTAATTTCTATGGGCGTTTATATCAGCCAAAGCACCCGCATTTATGACCGTGAAACCGGTGAAATCAGCTATGGCCGTATTCCCGCGGGCTCTGTTGTAGTATCTGGCTCATTGCCTGCCAAAGATGGTTCCCATTCACTTTACGCAGCTATTATTGTGAAAAAAGTAGATGCGAAAACACGCGCAAAAGTTGGCATTAACGAGCTATTACGCGGCGTAGAATAACCAAGAGCAGAAAGCACCGACCTTTAAGCGTTATCGTCGGTGCTTTCTAAAAACGGCACATAAAATTCTTTCGGTACCTGTGCTTCAAAATGCATTGGCTGCTGGGTAACTGGATGTGGAAAGCTAAGGTTAGTAGCCGCTAGAAGTAATCTCTTAATGTTGAAATGTTCCCGAAAGAACTTATTGTGGCGGCCATCACCATGATTCGTATCGCCCACTATTGGGTGGCGAATATGGGCCATATGCCGCCGCAGCTGATGTTTTCTACCTGTTTTTGGCGCCAGTTTTACCAGCGAATATCGGCTCGTTTCATGCTTAGTGCTTACCTTAAATGGCAGCTCAATCTGCTCTAAACACAAAAAATCGGTTACGGCACTTTGCGCATCTTTATCTTGATTCGCCATTTTATCGGCAATTGCATCCAACTCTTCTTTGAGTGGATAATCTATACGGCCGTATTCATTTACGTATCCACGAACTACCGCATGGTATATTTTCTGAACCCGATGGTTGGCAAATAGCTCACTCATCTTGGTCGCAACTTCAGCACTCAGCGCAAATGCCAATAAACCAGAAGTAGGCCGATCAAGGCGATGCACTGGAAACACGTGCTGGCCAACTTTATCCCGCAGCAATTGCATAGCAAACCATTTTTCGCCCCGAGCTAACGCTGTACGGTGTACCAATAAGCCCGCCGGTTTATCAATCACAACTATGTGTTCATCTTGATAAATAATCGGAACATCTGGGCGTTCCTCACTAAATGCAGGAGCTACCCACAGCATATTACCTTCGCGTTGATTATTACCATTATCCTTGCTGCTATCTTTCATATTAGCTTTAGCAGAATCAATGTCGGCCATGATGCCCATCCAGTAATTCATCAATCGCTTTTAATACCAAAATTACTTGCCGATGTTCCTTTAATCTTCCTTTCCACATTTCTACGGCCATTGGGCTTACCGCTATCTTATTGGGTAGCGGGTTTTGTTGCTCAACACACTGTCGTAAACTCGGGATCATGATAAACTGAACCCATTGATGAAATTCAAGCGTATCACTAGCAAATGGCTGAGTACTCATTAAGCGAGAAGGTTCGGGCATGCTATCGTCCCATAACTTCTGAGCTTTAAGGTGGGTTTCTAGTTCTTCGAGCAGCACCAAGGTTTCCTGAGTTACTGATTGTTTCGCCATAACGATTCGCTTTAATACCTTTTTTAACAGAACATTTATTCGCTAACTATACCGGAAAAGCATGCAATCAATCGATACCTTAAGTGATTTTCTTGCCGTTGCGGGCGCAAATCACCAAGCTAAAACCGAATACCGCATTTATGATTTAAGCCGCCGCGTGCAGCCTATTTTAGCCGCCGATTTTCAAGCAATTGAACGTGGTGAACGGCCATTCCCCGCACCACGCCAACAACATGCATGGTTGGGCGTTGTATTGTGGTCGAGTGTTCGCGATAGCGACCCGTATATTTGGTTCGTAAAGCTACCTCTTGATGAACGTGGCTTGTTTGATCACGCTGCGCGCCAGCATTTCCTAAGTATAATTGTTGAAGCCCTAGGTGCAGATCCAACCAGCACGCCAACTGCAGAACAAGAGCAACGTTTACAACAAAATCCGTACATTTTTGTTCCTGAAGAAGCTCGGCGAGCTGCTTTTCATGCGCAAGTGAGTGCCGATCTAGAACAGCCCACTTCGATTCATTACGAGGATGCCCTAGCGTGGCTGCAAGGGCAAAAGCCCTTTGAAGATTGGGAGAATTTAGGTGTACAGGGTATACACGATGCCTTAACTAGGAATATTAGTGATAGCCAATTACAGCAGCGAATACAGAGCAATTTACTAACCTGGCCTGTGCCGATTCAGCAAGCGCTTATGGAAGCTATGGAGCATCAAGAATTGCCCGCTACCATGGCACAAAACCTACTTGCGCAATTAAATAGCAGCCTAGCCGTAAGCGCACAAATCATACTCATAAGAAGCCTCGCCAGCCAAAGCCATACGCCTGCAATGCACAAAGCTATTGGCCGTTTATTGCGTGATTTACCGCAGCAAGAAACAGATAAACTCGATTTGCTCTTTAGCTTAGGCGCGCGTTGCTGGCCTGCTCTTACCGATACCAATAATTTAGAACGTTACATGACAGCCATCGCGAGCGCTAATGAAGATATTTTTGTTAGTGTATTTCGTGATTTAGTAATGTTACCAGAATTGCGTGGTTTGTTATTACGGTTGTTTGGTAGCAACAATTTGAACCCTCAACTACAACAAGCGCTTACGCAATTGGTAACCCGCACTCGAGGCACCGCATGAACGCCAGCTTATATGATGTACTCGCATTATTGCTATTGATTCTCGGTGGCTACCTTTTTTGGCAGTGGCGCTTGCAAGAAGAGCACGCCAGAAAGCAGGCTGAAGCGATTTGTAAAAAGTATAATGTACAATTCCTCGATATCGCCAGAAGCCGCGGCAGGCCGCGCTTCACACCACGAACAGGCTGGGAGGCTGGTTTTCAATTTGGCTTTAGTAGTGATATTCAAACCCGCTATGAAGGTGAGCTAGTGTTGTTAAACCTGCACCTGCGCGATGTCACCATGCCGCCTCACAAGGCCCCCGCTGTTGATAATGATGATGCCATTGATGGCGAAACCGTTAGTGCAACAGCAAGTACCTCTAACTCTAATGCAGCTTCTGGAACTCGAGGCTCTCAAACAAACACTAAGCCCGAAACAAAGCCACAAGTAATGCCAACAACCGGTGCGCACCAAATTCCAGCGCCCATCACTACCTTTAATATGAGTTACGGTGAGCGCAAACCCTTAACTGGCGCAGAACAAGCCGATAATAGCGGCGGTTTACCACCGATTATTGATGCTATCTTCCCAGAAGATAAAGCCGAAACTGGCGGTGCAAACAACCTTAATCAAGCACCGCCCATTACCATTGATGGTTTCAACAATACCGATGGTTAAGCTTCCAGAAAACCCTGATGCAGGGTTTTAAGAATATCGGTTGTATCCTCTTCGCGCACCAAAATACATAAATTATTTGGGCTTGCCCCTTGGCTAATCATACGAATATTTTTCTTGGCTATCATTTGAAATATCCGGCTTGCTACTTCAGGAGTGTTCGAAAGTTGGTGGCCGATAACGGCAACCAACGCCAATCCTTCTTCAACCGTAACATCGCATAGTGGTGCTAATTCATCGAGCAACGCTTGGCTTATTAACTTGTTTCCAGAAGAATGAGAACCCGTGGCATCGAGTGTTAAGGCTACTGAAACTTCCGATGTAGTAATTAAATCTACGGAAATACGATGCCTAGCCAGAATAGCGAACAATTCAGCCAGAAAACCTCGAGCATGTAACATATTTAAGCTGCGCGCTGTGAGTAAAACCTGCCCTCTTCGCGCGCTCAACGCTCTGCATACAGGCCGCTGCTCGGTGGTATTTTTAACCCAAGTGCCGGCTTTTTCCGGTTCGCGAGTACAGCCAATAAATACCGGCACCTGCGCCCGTTGAGCTGGAAGTAATGTTGCTGGGTGTAATATCTTCGCGCCAAATGTAGCCATTTCCGCAGCTTCAGCAAAGGTTATCTCACTTATCGGCCGAGCTGTGGCTACTTGCCGCGGATCACACGTATAAATGCCGTCTACGTCGGTCCATATTTGCAACGCTTGTGCACGCAATCCTTCAGCAAACAACGCTGCGCTCAAATCTGAACCACCACGCCCTAACGTTGTTACCCTATCGGCAGCATCTGCGCCAATAAAGCCTTGTGTTACTACACAGTAGTTTTCTAATAACGGCTTTAAGTGCTCTTTCGCCAGCATTCCTATACGCATAGGGCGCGCTTCGGCATTGCCAAAATGGCTGTCGGTTCGAATAACTTGGCAGGCATTAAAATCACGTGAAGTTAGGCCACGTTGGCGCAACAATTCAGCAAGAAACATTGATGAACAGCGCTCCCCTAAAGCCAATAGCTCATCTTGTTTACTGGCTTCCACGCCTGAATCAGCTAAGTGTGTGCTTAGTTCAGCCATGCGGCTAAGATATTCACGTAATTGCGCGTTTATTTCTGGAGAAGGTGATAATTCTTTACTGATATTATGCTGAATATCCATTACTTCAGTAAGCAATTGTATACGTTCTTGTTCCGCAGTAACCCCTTTCGATAACGCCACCAAACGATTGGTAACACCGGCAGCAGCGCTCACTACAACAAGGCGAATAGCTGGGTTAGCTTGCACAATATCTGCGCAGCGTTGAAGTGCTGGTAAATCAGCAACGGAAGTACCGCCGAATTTGGCGACAATAATTGAGGATTCTAAATTTTTTTGCATTAGCTCCGAACCATATAATGTTCAAAGAGCTTGGAGCGCTGAGTAGAAATAACAAGGCAACGCCCCAGAAGCTCTCCACCTGAAACGGTGACAGTAGCAGAGATTCAACCCTAACCACCGATACGAACGCCGCCAAATCGTTCGTATCTCGGCGTTGTGCCCCCTAGGCTGTATTCATTGGGTTTTGGCACCCTACTACAGCTTGCCTGGCAAACGCACCTCTTCTGATAAATACAGCAGCTATAAACGCTGCTGTAACAAGGGCGTGAATTTCACCTGAATTCAGAGTAAATGTCAATCAACCGCTTCATCATCTCGCGCTAAAAACATAAGTTGCCCGGTGATATCACCCACTTGAATATCGCGCAAGTGATGAAAACCCCGTTGGCCAAAAAACTTTGCATACTCTGGCCGCGTTGCCAGTAATCCAATACCTGCCGATTCTGGTTCAGCAGCAAGCTCAGCGCGTGCAGCATGCACCAGTAAATCACCCAGGCCTTGCTGTTGATAGTTCGGGTGCACCGCAATAAAGGTAAGCATGTGATAATGATTTACCGGCATAGCTTCGGAAATAATGCGCTCTTTTTCCAGCATTTGCTTGGTGCTTACGTAACCCGCGGTAAGTAGCATACGCAAACGCCAGTGCCAAAAGCGTTCCGGCCCAAAGCTCGTTCCTGGCCGCGTCATGCACACTACACCCTCTAGTGTATCTTCGTCGAAAAGCCCGAATATAGGTTGATTATGCTGATGAAAAACTGCTAATTCTTCACGAATAGCTGCACGCAGGCGCTGATCGTAACCATCCTTACCAGCTTGGAAAATCGATAAAAACAAGGGATCATCATGGTAGGCTGCAAATAACAACGAAGCCGCTGTGGCTAGGTGCTCTTGCCCTAAATATACTAGTTCACCTGTTAATTTCGGCTCTAGTGATGGCGCTGATGCTGATGCAAGTTCTGAATTTGTTGTCATTTATTGCTCACTATCCCATTGGCGATTATTCATCATCAAACCGTTTACACTGTAGTTTTAGCCTTAAAAGTGCTCAACCCATAATCATAAGCTTCTGAGTAACTGTAAGGCTCAAATCATTTTCAACTTATCGGAGCTACTTTAATGGAGCTCGACGCGGATGTCATCAACACTTTACTAACATTTCACATCAACGCCGCACTTTTTTCGTTTTCCGCAATTACGCCTCAAATTCATCTGCGGGCAAACGCGGCTGCACTTCCGCTAAAAAACTGGCTAAATCTGGAGCTAGTATTTCATGTTGATCTTTTCCTGCATATTCTAACCCTACTTCACCGGTTTCATTATTAACCGAGATCAACAAGTCGTCTTCATCTGTTACACCTACAAAAAGCGTAATGGTTTGGCCTAATCGCTGCTTCATCATTACATGGCCTATCATATTCTGTTGTAAGCGTTCAGCATCTTCCGGGTGCATAACTTGCAACAATTCAAGAGCATTATCGCGAAACTCAAGCATAAGATCGCCAGCATACACATAGCTAAAAAAATCTTTCACCTGAGTATCTAATTGCATTTCTAAAGCATGTTCAACACCACTAAAATCTAATTTTTCAGTTTGTGGCACAGCCTGCCATTCAATATCACCACCGCTTGGCTTCCCGAGGTAACAAGGTGCATCCCAATTCGATATATATTCCGCTTTAGGCGTTAAGCCAGCAGCTTGATAAAACGCTGCATAGCGTTCGTGGAGTAACTTTAAGCTTTCAATTACCGAGTTCATCTGGCCTCCGGGCTCGATTATTCATACAATAGGGGCATTCTACGCAGAGGAAGTATGTAATGCCAGTAAGCCCAGAAAACCCGATGGCACATTTGAAGCTTGGTGAAGCCACTGAATACCCAGCGCATTATGATGCCAAGTTACTTCAGCCGGTTCCGCGGCAACTGAACCGCAGCAGCATAGGTGTTGCTGATAACGCCCTACCGTTTGCAGGTAAAGATTTATGGACCTGTTACGAACTCTCTTGGTTACAGCCCAATGGTGTTCCAAAGGTAGCAATTGCTGAAGTAATAGTGCCGGCAACTAGCCCTAATTTAATCGAATCCAAATCGTTTAAGTTATATTTGAATGGCTATAACCAAAGTACATTTGGTAGCGAAGAAGTAGTTTTGAATCAACTTACTGAAGATCTCAGCCATTGCGCCGGCGCGCCAGTGGTTGTTCAAATTTATTCGCTAGATGCCTACACAGAATCGGGCCTTAAACAATTCGATGCCATTTGCATTGATAACGAAGCGGTTGAGATTAACGAATATGATTACGATCCAGCGCTACTCGGAGCGTTTAATGCCAACGCTGAAATTGTGAGTGAGAAGCTTTGCAGCCATTTATTAAAATCAAACTGCTTGATTACCAATCAGCCTGATTGGGGTTCAGTTTATATTGAGTATACGGGCCCTAAAATAGAACGCGCGGCGTTATTGCGTTATTTAATTTCATTCCGTAATCACAATGAATTCCACGAACAGTGTGTAGAGCGTATTCATACCGATTTAATCAAGTATGCCGGTTGTGAATCACTTACTGTGCTAGCTCGGTATACACGCAGAGGCGGTTTAGATATCAACCCTATTCGCCACAGCTGTAACACTCAAATAAATAACACTTTATTTCGTGGCCGATTGGCTCGCCAATAGTTATTTTGGTTGATTAATACCTGAGAAGATGCGTACTCTTAGTACACGTGTAACGAAACTATTTATACATCAAAAAACACAAGAACAAGGAAACACAAACGGCAGAGGCTGTTTGTATGGAGCATAAAATACATATGAGAATTTCATTATCACCTCAGGGCAGCATGGCCCTGCTATCACAACTTGAAATCGACCGTTTACAACAATCAACGGATAGCCCTCTGTATAAACTATTTCGCAATTGCGTTTTAGCCGTATTGAATGTGGGTAGCCACACGGATAACAGTGCAGATATCTTTGACCAATTTGAAGATTTTGAAGTTAATGTATTACGCCGGGAACGTGGCGTGAAACTTGAGCTTATTAACCCTCCACCTTCTGCATTTGTTGATGGCGAGCTGATCGTTGGTATTCGTGAGCACGTAGAAGCGGTTTTACGCGATATTCTTTTCGTTGGTGAACGTTACCCAGCAGAAGTATTACAAAGCATGAGCACTCGCCATTTAACCCATGTTACCTTTGATATTATGCGTAATGCTGGGGTGGTTAAACCAATTCAAGAGCCGGATATGGTGGTATGTTGGGGTGGCCATTCAATTTCAGAAACCGAATATAAATACACTAAAGTTGTAGGTTATGAGCTTGGGTTGCGTGGTTTCAACGTATGCACAGGTTGCGGCCCAGGTGCCATGAAAGGCCCAATGAAAGGCGCAACCATCGGCCATGCCAAACAACGAATCAAAAATGCCCGTTACTTTGGCTTAACTGAACCGGGTATTATTGCCGCCGAACCACCAAACCCAATCGTAAACGAACTAGTTATCATGCCTGATATCGAAAAACGTTTGGAAGCGTTCGTGCGCTGCGCCCACAGCATTATTATTTTCCCAGGTGGTGCTGGAACAGCCGAAGAGCTTCTTTATTTATTGGGCATTTTAATGCACCCCCATAATAAAGAGCAGGCCTTGCCAGTAATCTTAACGGGGCCAGAAAGCTCACGCGCGTATTTTGAACATTTAGACCAGTTTATTGCTAATACCTTGGGCCAAGAGGCCACCCAATACTACAAAATCATCATCGATGATCAGGTAGCGGTAGCACAACATATTCAAACCGGTATGGCAGCGGTAAAACGGTATCGTCAGGAAAGTGGTGATGCATACCACTTTAACTGGACACTACATATTGAAGAGCCATTCCAGCTTCCATTTGAACCTACCCATGCGAACGTTGCGAAGCTTAACCTGCACAGAAATCAGCCGAAAGAAGAACTGGCAGCTGATTTACGCAGAGCTTTCTCAGCTATTGTTGCCGGAAATGTGAAAGCGCCAGGATTACGAGAAATTCGTGCTCATGGGCCTTACCAAATAACGGGTGAGCCGGAATTCATGCGAGAACTCGACGAACTGCTGCAATCTTTCGTTGAGCAGGATCGCATGAAACTCCCGGGTGGTACAAAATACACACCATGCTATCAAGTTGTGAAAGGGTAATTTTGTGAAAAAAGGGTTTATCATTGCAGCCATAGGCTTTCTGCTCTACGCAATTCTTGCGGGGGCCGTGCTGCATTTCTATACGGCAAACCCTGAAACCATGACATGGCGAGAGCGTGAGATCTTCAATCGTAAATATATTGGCCGCCTAGAGATTGGCGCCCACAGAGATGAAGTTCTGCGTCTTCTTGGCCCACCTGATATCAGCGAGGCGCGCATCAGCAGTGATGGGCGCAACGTTTTAATTCTTTTTTATCGTACTCAACATGTTAAATCTGATGGCATCACCACACGAGACGAAACCACGCCATTACTCTTTTTCAACGACAAGCTCTATGTTTGGGGTGAATCAGCTTACACTGCTGAATTCGGCAATTAACTACCGCTAATCATTTGGTGAATAGCGGTTATATGCGCTTACCCTCGCCTAGCTAAAACCGCCTAAAAACGCTATAATCCAGCCACAAAACTCGCTGGCTCAGTACGTGCCTGCTTCGTATTTTAATTGTTGTAGAAGGGTTTTCTAATGAGCAAAACAATTACCGTAATTCCAGGCGATGGTATCGGCCCCGATATTATTGAATCAGTTACCGCCATTCTTGATAAAGCAGGGTGTGGGTTTACTTATGAATATGCTGAAGCCGGGCTCATAGCGCTAGAGAAACATGGTGAATTGTTGCCAGCATCCACATTAGAAGCTATTGCGCGAAATGGAATTGCTCTTAAAGGCCCTTTAACTACGCCAGTAGGTGGTGGTTTTACATCAATCAACGTTACTTTACGTAAGCAATTTGGTTTATACGCCAACGTGCGCCCAGTGGTAAGCTTCAAAGGCACGAAAGCACGCTACGAAGACATTGATATCATTACCATTCGTGAAAATACCGAAGGAATGTATTCAGGCATTGGCCAAACTACTAAAGAAGATGGTAGCGAAGCGGAAGCAGTGAGCCGTGTTACCCGTGTAGGCTGTGAGCGCATTGTTCGCTTCGCCTTCGAAACAGCCCGCCGCGAAAACCGGAAAAAAGTTACCGCAGTTCACAAAGCAAACATCTTGAAAACAACTTCGGGCATGTTTTTAGCCGTAGCACGTGAAATTGCGAAAGAATATGAAGATATTCAATTCGAAGAAATGATTGTTGATGCCGCATGCATGAAGCTTGTTATGAACCCCGAGAACTTCGATGTCATCGTAACTACTAACTTGTTCGGCGATATCTTATCAGATCTCTGCGCGGGCCTTGTAGGTGGTTTAGGCATGGCTCCAGGTGCGAATATTGGTGCCGATTGTGCCATTTTTGAAGCAGTTCACGGTTCAGCACCAGATATCGCGGGTATGAACTTAGCAAACCCAAGCGCCATTATCTTAGGCGCTATTCAAATGCTTGAGCATTTGGGTATGCAAAAAGAAGCAAAGAATATCCTCAATGCGTTGCGCGATGTAATTGAAAGCGGCGATCGCACCACCGCTGATTTAGGTGGCAGCCACGGCACTACTGATTTCACTCAAGCTATTATTGATCGCCTATAATTATTCAATAGCTACTCGTGACCAAATAAAAAAGGAGCTATGCGAATAGCTCCTTTTTTACATTTCAACGCTCTTCCAAGCCTGCTTACAGCCACTCCGGCTTAGTGCTAAGAAAGGTATCATCAGCCGCCTGCAAACGCTGCAAATGCAGTTCTGCTTCCGGCAATTCCCAGCGCATAAAATACCGAGCTGCCTGCAACTTTCCTTGCACAAAATCTGGTTCTAACCCATGATCGCCAAGTGCTTTGCTAGCCATTTCTAACCACAACCAACCCACTACGTATTTACCCATGATATCCAAATATACCGAAGCATTCGCTAAGGTTTGTTCGGCGTTACCACTGAGTAAACTCTGGCCAAGTTCAACAGTAGTTGCCATAAACGGCTTCAAAGCATTTTGGTAAAGCACCACTGCTTCGTGCAACTCTGGGTACTTACTTGCAGCATTTAGGGTTACTTGAATACGCTCCAGCAATAGTTTTAAACCCTTGCCTTCATGTTGCCACAGCTTTCTACCCAGTAAATCGAGCCCCTGAATACCATGAGTGCCTTCATGAATTGGGTTCAAACGATTATCCCGATAACACTGTTCCACTGGGTATTCACGAATGTAGCCCGCCCCCCCAAGCACTTGAATAGCTAGATCGTTAGCACGTGGGCCATAAAAAGAAGGGTATGATTTAACTACCGGAGTAAGTAAATCAAGCAAAATGCCGCTCTCAGCGTTATCACCCGCATCGTGCTCATCGACTAATCGGGCAGCTAACAAACAAAGCGCTAGCGAGCCTTCAACATAAGCTTTTTGTTGCAAAAGCATGCGCCGAACATCGGCATGCTCGATAATAGGCACCGGTTTACTTGCCGGATCGCGATTGGCAGCACTGCGCCCTTGCGGCCGATCTTTAGCATAAGCAAGCGATTCTAAGTAACCTCGATAGCCAATCATTGCGGCACCAAGGCCTACGCCAACCCTTGCCTCGTTCATCATTTTGAACATGTAGCTCAAGCCATGCCCGGCTTCACCCACTAGGTAGCCCACACAAGCGCCCTGCTCGCCAAATGAAAGCACCGTAGAAGTAGTTCCACGGTAGCCCATTTTATGCAGCAAGCCCGCAAGCTTTACGTCGTTTCGTTCACTACAGTTACCTTGTTCATCCACCAAAAACTTCGGCACAATAAACATTGAAATACCTTTCACACCCACCGCCGCACCCTCGATTCGGGCGAGCACCAAATGCACAATGTTTTCGGTAATATCTTGATCACCACCAGAAATATACATCTTTTGGCCTTTCAGCCGGTATGTACCATCTTCATGAGGTATCGCTTTCGTAGTGAGATCACCAAGCGATGAACCCACATCGGGCTCAGTAAGTGCCATAGTGCCAGCAAAGCGGCCATTAAACATAGGTTCTAAAAACGCTTGTTTTTGCGCATCTGCCGCAAAGGCATGAATTACATTCGCAGCCGCGCTGGTAAGGAAAGGATAAGCCGCAGTGGCTGGGTTTGCCGCCATGAAATAAGCATTACACGCCATGCTGATAAGTGCAGGCAACTGCATACCACCATCATCATACCTATGCCGAGCCGAAAGCAAGCCTGATTCGGCATAATGCTGCCACGCAGCTTTAACTTCTGGAATAGTGGTTACATGCTCGCCATCGAATTGCGGCTCGTTAGCATCGGCTTTGGCGTTGTGCGGTAAAAAATGCGTTTCTGCTATGCGGCGAGCTGTATCAAGAACGCTGGCGAACGCTTCTTGATCATAATCTGCGTAGCGCTCAAAACGGGTAAGCTGTGCAGCGGAAAAAACAGTATTAAGAAGAAACTCAAGATCCTGTTGTTGTACCAATTTCGACATAACTGACCACCTATATTTAAACGCTTGTTTTATTTTTTTATATTGCCACAAATAGCATTACAAATATAGCCGCAAGCGAATAGGTATCAGTTAGGCCAAACAGGGAAAAAACGCCTAGAATACATCCACATCAAACCCTTCCCCCCACAACACATCTACCTGTTGCTGAAAGTGCGCTTGATTCCCACTGGTAATGAATTTTGTTGTTGCCAAGCCTTGATTTGTGGTGTTTAAATCGGTTTTATCGAGCCGCCGTAGTACCTCCTTGGCCACCGCAACCTCGGTATTAATAATGCGCACTTCAGGCCCAGCTATGCGTTTAATTACCGGCATTAAATGCGCATAGTGTGTGCAGCCTAACACTAATGTATCAACACCCTTATCAATGAGAGGGAGCACGTATTGTTTTACCACTTCTGAGGCTGAATCGTAATCTAGTTGCAACGATTCCACCTGCTGAACTAAATCAGGGCAAGGCATCAGCTCAATTTGAATATTTAGCGCCACCCGATCGGCCAAGGAGCTAAAAGAATTAGTTTTTAGAGTTCGAGGAGTTGCCAACACACCAATAATACCGGTTTTGGTATTCAATACTGCGGGCTTAATACCGGGCTCGGTTCCGATAAAGGGAATAGAGTAGCGTTCGCGCAAAGCTTCAATGCATGATGTGGTAGCCGTATTACAGGCAACCACTATCGCCTTCACATCTTGTGAAATAAGGTATTCAGTGATTGCTATGCAGCGTTGTAAAATATACGCATCTGTTTTTTCGCCATAAGGTGCGTGCCGGCTATCAGCTACATATATAATATTGTCGTTCGGAAGGAGCTTTCGTATTTCGCGGGTTATCGCCAAACCACCGATACCGGAATCAAAAACACCAATAGAACCATTAGAACTCACTCTAAAATCTCCAACATAGGCCAGCAACAATGAAGTTAGGTAAACGTTTGCAGCAAATCAACGCCATGATTTCTCATGGCTACGAACACATTTGGGATACTTGCTGCGATCATGGTCTATTAGGGGCGGCTTTACTGAAGAGAAACGCTGCACCGAATATTCATTTTGTTGATATCGTACCAGAATTGATTGCGGAGCTTGAAGTGAAACTACATAAGTTTTGCGAAAAACTAGCACCTACCGGTTCAGCCACTACTTGGCATACACAATGCCTTGATAGTGCCGCCCTGCGGCTCGATCTATATTCCGGTAAACATTTGGTGATTATTGCCGGTATTGGCGGCGATTTAACCCAACAGATAATAACAAGTATCTTGCAAAACCATTCGGCTATCGAAATCGATTTTTTAATTTGCCCGGTGCACCACGAATATTCCCTGCGCCAACAATTGATTCAAATGAACTGCTCCCTTATCAACGAAACTCTCGTAAAAGAAAACCAACGAATTTACGAAATACTTTTTGTATCTACAAGCAAACATGCTGCGAGCAAACCTATTCACCCTGTTGGCAGTTTACTTTGGCAAGCTAAGTGCGAAGATGCCATAGCTATTCGCCAACAATATCTGAAAACTAGAATTCAGCATTACCAGCGGCAAACTCGCAATAATGCAGCCGCTAAAAAAGCGCTCGCTGCATACCAAAGCGTTCTTTTTTAAGAACTAGCTTATCGGCGGGCCCACTCTATCAATATACTCACCGTAACCCTCTTCCTGCATTCGCTCCACTGGTATAAAACGCATGGCGGCAGAGTTCATACAATAACGCAAACCTGTTGGCCGCGGGCCATCATCGAATACATGGCCAAGATGAGAATCAGCTACTCGGCTGCGTATTTCGGTACGAACTACAAACCAAGAACGATCTCGATGCTCGGTAACAACACTGCGGTGAATAGGCCGAATAAAACTAGGCCAACCTGAGCCCGATTCATACTTATCGGCAGAAGAAAATAGCGGTTCACCCGATACGATATCCACATAAATCCCCACAGCATGGTTATCCCAGTAACGATTATCAAACGGCCGTTCAGTATGGTCTTGCTGGGTTACACGATACTGCAGGGGCGTTAGCATTTCACGTAGTTCAGCGTCGCTAGGTTTCACAAACCGCTGCGCATCGAAGCCGTTAGCATGTGCGCCGATGCCAAACATTAATGCCAGTAGAAGTACGGTAGTAATTAATTTATTCATTATATAATCCTCTGAAACTGGTATTGCAGTGGTAAGCCGCGTTGCGTCTCTAACAAAGCGCAGTGCAATCACTAGTAAGCGCAATTTTTAAGCGTTATTAATCATTACGCTTCACAACGAACAAGAGGATCAGTAAAAAGCCCTTGCTATCGATACGCTCAATAGCAAGGGCTCATAATGATGTTTATCAGGAAGTGTGCGTGAAAAATCATTCGGGTTTTGATTCCGTTTTCGCAGCCAGATTTTCTTGGTGCTTTTTGTAGCGGCGCTCATTTACAAACCAAAGAACCAAACCAAATAAGCCACCGGCAATAAACCAAATAATGCAGTGAATTAGAACTGATGCAAAAGTAGCACCCTCAGCTAAAATATTATTGAAATAGCCAATAATAATTAACATCGGTAAGCCCCAAGAAAGCACACCATGAATCACAACGAACTTACCAAAACCCTTTGCCCTAGATTCTTCCCAGGCTACTACTTCACGTTCTTTCATTGCTATATCCTATGAATAAGTATGTTTTATTCAACAATGCAGAGGCTATTCGCTGCACTTATTAACCAGTTTAGGTTTTAAATTTCTTGCGCAAATACACTGTAACTTCTTCACGATCATGATAAAGATGCTTAGCGCTTAATTCATATCCCCAAACTTCAGCTTCATTCAAACGCTCACGAATCGCTTCAAGATACTGTTTAACCGCTGCATAGCGAGTTTTCATGGGTAGCTTCAAGTTAAAAATAGCATCGTGGCACCACTCGCCAATATACCAATCAGCCATTAAATGCGCTACACGAACTGGCTTTTCTACCATATCGCACACTAGCCAACTAATATTTTTACGTTTCGGTAAGAAATGAAAGCCATCTTCCTGAAAGTGCCGAACTTGGCCAGTTTCCATTAAATGCTCGTCCATCGGGCCGTTATCCACCGCCGAAACCATCATATCGTGGAAAACTAACACCGATGTCCAGCCGCCTGGGCTGGCGCCTAAATCAACCGCTTTCATGCCCGGTTCAACACGGCGCTCTAGCTCATGTTCAGGAATCATTACTTTAAACGCTTCAGCTAATTTGGCTGCCGAGCGGCTCGGTGCCGCTTTTGGTGTGCGCACCCGCGGAATACCCATCAAGTAAGGTGAGTGGTTGTAACTATAAGAATAACCCACTACTACCGAGTGCGTGCTGCGAAACAACACGTGCATGGCTGGGCGATTTGTTACTTCTTTCTCGGTTAACACGCCCTTTTCTTGCAACGCCATGCTTAACGGTTTCGTTATCTTCCGGCAAAGTGCTGATAAAGAACGGCCATCGTTGGTATCTGTAGTTTCTATCCACAACCGGCCACATAACTGCATTTCCGGTAGCGCAGCCACTAAAGGCGTTACCCGATCAGCCAAATCAAGTTGGTTTAAATCGGCCAGGCGCACGAATAATTGACGGGAAAAAATTAAAGAATGAACCGCTAACTTCCGTGCCAAATGGTCGGCTTCTTCAGGTTTACATTCAAAAGTAACCAACGCACTATTCGGTTGTGTTTTGCAATAACCAAACACGCCCAGAGCAGCTGCGCGCTCCTGAATTTCAGCAGCACACTCGCCTTCAAAACCGGCGCGGCAATATAACAAAACAGCCATATAACTCTTATCCCTTAAATTCTTCTATTACTTAATTAACTTCGTTACAAAGGCATCGATTTCGCGTGAAACCAACTGCCAACTCTCGGTATTCGTTAAACCACTACGTTTCGGGCGCGATAAATCATGGTTACCACCCTCAACCCAATGCATTTTTAAATTTTTCGGTAGTGTTTGCTCTGCCAACCATTCGGGTTTACCAAAAGGATCGCTGGTTCCATGCACAACAAAATTTCGTTTACGGCTATTTTCAAGCTCCGCTAAACGATGCTTTTCTTGTTTTCCCGGTGGGTGAAATGGAAAGCCTAAACCTATTGCAGCAACTGCATTTACGCTATCAGCACAACGAAATGCCACTCGTGCCCCCATCGATTTCCCCATCACTACTAAAGGGATATCTTCACTGCCTTTACGCACCTTGGCCACTTCATCAATAAAAGCAGCGTCCAGCACATTTTGCTTATCTGGGGGGCGCTTTTTACCACTCTGTTCAATTATTTGCCAGTACGGAAAGGCAAACCGATGAACTTTATGGCCTTTTTGTTCTAGATTTGCCGAAATCGCTTGCATGAATTCACTTTCAGGGCCAGCCCCAGCGCCATGTGCAAAAACAAATATCGCCATTATGTTGCCTGCCCTTCATCTTCATCGCGTTTAACTTCAGATAAAATCCAATCGCGGAATTTTGCTACTTTACCCACATCAGCTTGCGATTCACGGCACACCATATAAAAAGCTTCAGTGGTAGGCAGTGTTTGCGGGAATACCTGCACCAAGTGGCCTGAATCAATTTCTGGCTTTGCCAACACACTGTTTGCTAAAGTAACACCTTGCCCGTGCACCGCGGCTTTCAAAGCTAATGCTAAATGTGAGAATACGGGGCCACTTTTGCGCACTGGTGGCTCTTCCCCCACCATCGCAAACCACTCGCGCCACGCATTACGCGTTTCCTCATGAAGCAACGTGTGCTCATGCAAATCACTTGGTTTTTGCAAGGGCTTGGCGCCTTGCAGCAATAAAGGAGAACAAACAGGAATCAAATACTCTTTATGCAGCCGAAATGATTTTACCCCTGGCCATGAGCCACTTCCGTAATAAATAGCCACATCAACGTAATCGGTAAGCGAGCCACTAATTTCATCTACAGCTTTTAAACGCACATCAATCTCTGGGTGCGCTTCATGAAAGCGGCTCAAACGCGGAACTAACCATAAAATGGCAAAGCCTGGCGGTACACAGACAGTTAGCGAGCCTTGTTCACTTGCCAGCATTACTTTCGAGGTGGCTAACGTTAAGGTTTCAAACATTTGCCGAATATCAAGATAGTAGTTCTGCCCAGCTTCTGTTAACAATAGCGCCCGGTTTCTGCGCAAAAATAGCGCAACACCAAGAAAATCTTCTAGGGCTTTTACTTGATGGCTTACGGCCGCTTGAGTTACAAATAGTTCCTCGGCGGCTTTGGTGAAACTCAAATGCCTGGCCGCCGCTTCAAAAGAGCGCAGGGCATTTAACGGGGGTAGTTTTCGCATCGCTGTTCCTTTGCTTCAGATTAACACCTTAAATTAACGCTTAAACTAACGCGTTAATTTAAGCGCTTCAGATTAGCTATATTAATCTGTGATATTACGAATCTTACCCCAATTTTGTTTAATTTCCCAGCAAATCAGCCTGTTCCGAAAACTCCTGCAGCGCTCTAACATGCCTGCAGATAAGTGATTTTAAGTAAGGCGTTGCAAATGCTATTTCAACACTAAAGAAACTCAAAGAATTAGGTAGTTGCTACTGTTATCGCTGGAATCATTACCGCTACCATAACCGCTGCTTGGCACGCTGCTATTACTTCCTTAGTAACATCGCCCATGAGATCGCCGGCTACAATTTGCTCAATGCGTTTTTTATATTGCTTCAGCTCTTCCTTGGAAAACACCTGCGGCAACAAGGCGGCGCTCTTGGCTAACGCGATTAAAACAGTTGTCCGTGGATCTACTTTTGCTTCCGCTGAAAGCACCGCATTTCGCATGCGATTACGTATCTCTTTTTCTGGGATTGGGTTCACTTCTGGGTAAACTTTGCGGGTGAACAACCATAATATTTTATCTTCGCTAGCTTCAACGATGCGGTGTTGCACCAACGAATGTGCCACCTTATGGCGGAGATCTTTAATACTGGCTAGGCGCTGTACCCATGCCTTCATATTCGCACGGCGTTTAGCACTTGCTATCTTTTCTAAACATTCATCAAGTAAAGCATCCCCCGTGGGCGAAGCATCAACGATGTTTACCAACTTTTTCTTATTCTCTTCAATCTGCAAGCGCTTCATGAACATCAATTCAGATAATAGCGCCCCGCTCACGGCGTACTGCAAAAACGATGTTCCCATAGTGCCCTTTTCTTCACACAGAGCAAGCAATATCAATTCTTCATATATTCTTAGATTACCCATAAAAGCACCCTACTAAACAGTTAACAGCCTAAAGGTTCGCTAAAATCTTTGCGAAGAAATCCGCGCCCTTCTTCTCAGCAAACGCCATATTCCGATCTGGGATTGATTCAGGATCATCATAACTGCTTAGCGCTTTCTCTATACTTTCTTCACGCAATATATGTAACGTTGGGTAAGGCGCGCGGTTGGTATAATTCGATGCCGCATCTTGCTTTTCGCCCTCAAAACAATAATCAGGGTGAAAACTCGCGAGTTGATAGGTGCCCTCGTAGCCCTGCATAGCCAGCAACTCATTGGCGTTATCTAACAAATCAAGATACGCGTAAAAGCCTTCAAAACCTGCAGGTAGCATTAATAAGGTGGTTTCTGTATCGATATTTTGATCAAGAAACTCACATTCCTTCACCAATACTTCTAGAACCTCAGAAGCTTTACGATTATCGGCAACTACGTAGCGAATAGAGCTGCGCTCTACTTCCTTGCGCGCAAAGGGGCAAATATTGAATTTAACAATAAGTTGTTCAACCCAAGCTTTGCTTTTCGCTATTACTACTGTGGAATCGGTCATTCGTTGCCGCCTATTCTGGCTGGTTATTTTGCTCCGGCGCTTCGGCCTGAGCGCTAGCTTTCTCTTTAGAAAAATCGTTGTTACTAAAAACATCCGATAAAATAGCTTGCTCCGTAAAGCTGCGTTCTGAAGCTTTCACCGGAAACCGTACCACCAAATGAATTTCACCAGCGGCAGGCACTTGCAACGAAACTCGAGGCTCTACCGTGGGTATATCTAAACCACGGTTATCGCTCATTCGTTTCATGTATCGGCGTACATCATCTAAATAAGGAGCCGTATGCTCTTGTACCGCTTCCAGAAATGCGGTTTTAGCATGTTTCCAATTTTCTTCACGTTTAAACGGAACCACAAATACATGCAAAACCCAATCATGCGTGTAGCTCTCGTTAATCACGGCTTCAGAAACAAACAGGGAATTCGGGAGCACTGTCATACGGCCAGTGCGTTGGTGAGTAAGCTTACCCGGCCCCACTTCCAATATCGTGGTTGTTAAAAGGTTTTGATCAATAACATCACCACGAAAATCTTTAATTTGAATACGATCGCCAAGATTAAAACTGCGGCCAGCTGATTTCACCATAGAACCAGTAACACACATAATCAGTTCTTTTGTTGCCACTACAAAAGCAACGGCAATGGCAACAATAGAAAGCGCCAACGTGCGTAATTCAGAGGCCCAAATCATAATCAAGCCTAGCACTAGCAACAACAGCAAGCCGTTGCGGCTCTGCACAAACCAACGCCGGCGCAACTCATTCGAATTCACCGTTTTTCGAATGAATCGCCCCAATACTGCGCGTAGTGCTAACACACCAATAACCAGCAACAATGAGCTCGCCAAAAGGCGGCTCATTGAGCCCGAAATTGGAATGCTATTAACTAAATCAGGCCAGAATTCAAACATTTATAAACGCACGCCACCATCGATTTCGATAACACGGCCGCTAAAGAAATCATTTTCAATAATATAGCGAGCTGAATGGGCTATCTCAGCAGGCTGGCCCCAACGGCGCAATGGCACCATAGCTAATGCGCGTTCTACTGCCTCAGGCTTCATTTGCCCCGTCATTGGCGTTTCGATAAAGCCAGGAGCAATGGCCGCACAACGAATACCAAAACGGCCAAGCTCACGAGCCCAAGTTACTGTCATAGCTACCACACCTGCTTTTGTAGCCGCGTAGTTGGTTTGGCCAATGTTACCGGCGCGAGCAACACTCGAAATATTAATGATCGCGCCTTTTATGCCACGCTTTGCCATAACAGCTGAAGCTTCACGCCCACAAAGGAATGTACCGGTGAGGTTTACATCAATCACCGATTGCCATTGTTGCAGGGGCATTTTATGCGTAATTTCACCATCTTTGCATTTGATTAACATGCCATCGCGTAAGATACCCGCGTTGTTGATAAGCACTTGCAAACCGCCAAAATGGCTATCGATATCTGCAAAAGCCGCTTCTACAGAAGCTTCATCGGTAACATTTACGTTATAGGTTTGTACATCAGCCGCACCTAATTTCAAACACTCGGCAGCCGCCTCTTGCAACATTTCATCGTTCATATCGATTAGTGCAAGCTTAGCGCCGCTAGCAGCGAAATCTTCCGCCATCGAACGGCCTAAACCCTGAGCGCCGCCGGTTACTACAATTACTGATTCATTAATTTGCATGAAATTCGGTATCCTTTATTTTTCAAACTTACGGAAAATGCTGGAGAAATCTTTGCTGCCAAAGCCCGCTTCGCTGTGCTCTGAGAACAACTTAGCAGCCATATCGCCCATTGGCGTTGCAGAATCACTCGATGCCGCCGTGCTGCGAGCTAAGCCCAGATCTTTAAGCATTAAATCAACTAAGAAACCGCCGTTATAATCGTTACTTGAAGGCACACTATCAATAACACCAGGGCAAGGATTGTATACTTCCAATGTCCAGTTGCGGCCAGAGCTTTGTAACATGATATCGCTCAACACTTTCGCATCCAAACCATGCGCTCTACCCAACTGCAGGGCTTCAGAAGTACCGGCCATTAATACACCCAACAGCATATTATTGCAGATTTTAGCTACTTGACCAGCACCATGGCCACCAGCCTTGAACACATTCTTACCCATTTTTTCTAAAACTGGGCGCGCTTCTTCAATATCTGCAGGCTCACCACCACAAATAAAGGTAAGCGTTCCTGCTACAGCACCACCTACACCGCCCGATACTGGCGCATCAATAAAGCGGCGGCCTTTGGCAGTGATACCCGCGGCCAATTCACGCGCAGCTTCAGCAGAGATAGTGCTGGAATCGATAACCAACGCACTTTCTGGAATGGCATCTACTATGCCTTGTTCGCCCAAGTAAAGCGCCAATACATGCTTATCTGCTGGCAGCATAGAAATAACAAAATCAACGTTATTTACCGCTTCTGCTGCGCTTTTTACAACCGTTGCCCCAGCTTTATCAAGCGTAGCTAATGCTATTTCAGATAAATCGAAAACCTGCACTTCAAAACCGGCCTTCACTAAGTTGGTAGCCATCGGGCCACCCATGTTTCCTAATCCAATAAATCCAATACGAGCCATGTTATGCCCCTCAATGTTAATCATTATTATATTTGCGCTAATTCATCGCCATCAATAAAAATGCCGCGCTAACATTACTTAGCGCGGCATTAACAAGCGATTATGCAGTTTCGCCTAAATCGCGCAGCGGATGTTCATCCTCCGCCCATGGCGAAATAAACATCATATCAATATCATCGGCGGTTACTTCAGCAATACTTGCATGCGTCCATTTTGGCTTGCGATCTTTATCGATCAATAACGCACGAACACCTTCAACAAAATCGCCTTTCACAGCACAATTTACCGAGAGCGTAAGCTCTAACCGAAATGCATCGGCAAGCGCTAACGAACCACCAAACTGCAACTGCTGCCAAACAATATGCGCCGTTAATGGGCAACCACGGGCTAATGTTTTTTGCGCCCTGCTAATGAGTTCATCATCAGTTTCGTGCCGCAAAAACTGCTCCGAAACAGTTACAACATCGTTACCCTCAAGCAATTTACTAATTAGCTCGCGGCGCTCAAAAAGTGGGCCATCTGCAAGCTCATCTTCACTGAAAATACGCTGTTGTAAAGTATCGGTTAAAGTAGCGTGGTTTAAATCGTTATCATCGGTCCAGCTTGCATTTACAAGTGCTTGTAGCGTGCTGGCATAAAGGTCGCTAGCAATGGCAAAATCAGCCATACCCAAATAAAGTGCATCGGCTGCATTTACTTGTGCCGCCGTTAGCCCTAAAAACAAACCCATGTTATCCGGCAATTGGCCAAGAAAGTAGGTAGCTCCAACATCAGGATATAAACCAATGCTGATTTCTGGCATCGCCAAGCGAGAACGCTCAGTTACAACCCGGTGGCTGGCACCATTCATTAGGCCCATACCGCCGCCCATTACAAAACCATCACCCCAAACCAAAATCGGCTTCGCGTAGGTTTGAATGAGGTGATCTAAACGATACTCAGCAGTGAAAAAATCCACTACTTCAGCAACAGGCTCATTTGGCATCTCTTGCATAGCGTGATACATCGCAACAATATCACCGCCAGCACAAAATGCCTTTTCACCAGCGCCTTCGAGTAAAACACAGGCTATTTCTGGGTTTTCCTGCCACGCACGCAGTTGCGGCTCAAGCAGCAAAATCATATCTAAACTCAGCGCATTTAAAGAGCGCTCTGAATTTAAACACGCAATACCGATTTTCTTACCGCTAACCGTTTCCGTTTCCGAAAATAGCACGGCTTCTTGATTAGTAATTTTTGCTTCCATTATGCTTTCTCCTTTGCCTGCAAATGCGAACTACAGCAGTTCCGCAGAACCTTCCGCTAAAATACGGCGGGCAATAATCAAACGCATAATTTCATTAGTGCCTTCTAGAATTTGATGTACACGAACATCGCGAACATGGCGTTCTAGTGGGTATTCTTTAATGTAACCGTAACCACCATGAATTTGCAGCGCTTCGTTACACACTTGGAAACCGATATCGGTGGCAAATCGCTTCGCCATTGCACAGTAAGTGGTTTTATCGCTATCGTTTTCATCAACCTTAAACGCCGCTAATCGCACCATTTGCCGTGCAGCTACAAGCTCAGTAGCCATATCGGCCAACTTAAACTGCATAGCTTGGAAGGTAGCCAACGGCTTACCAAACTGGCTGCGCTCGTGCATATAATCACGGGCAGTATTCAACGCTGCCTGCGCAGTGCCTACAGAACAAACCGCAATATTAATGCGGCCGCCATCAAGGCCCATCATGGCAAATTTAAAGCCTTCGCCTTCTTCGCCAAGCAAGTAATCCGCCGGAATACGCACATCTTCAAAGGTAACTAGGCGAGTTGGCTGCGCGTTCCAGCCCATTTTCTCTTCCGCTTTACCATAATGAATGCCTTTCGCATCAGCAGGGACAACAAACGCAGATATACCTTTTGCGCCTTCACCACCGGTACGAGCCATAACCACCAATACATCAGTAGCGCCGGCACCCGAAATGAACATTTTCGAGCCGTTTAATACATATTCATCGCCATCTTTCTTGGCTGAAGTACGCAAATTAGCCGCATCAGAACCAGAACCCGGTTCTGTTAAGCAGTAGGAACCTAGCTTTTCACCGGTAACTAAACCGCTGCAGAATTCTTCAGCAATTTCTGGCTTCGCAAATTCACCAATCATCCAACTCACCATGTTATGAATGGTCATCATCGCAGTTGTAGCGGTGCAACCCATAGCCAGTTGTTCGAAGATAAGCGCAGAATCAAGACGCGACATGCCGAAGCCACCGGCTTTTTCTGGGGTATACATGCCCATAAAGCCCATTTCGCCAGCTTTCCGGAATACTTCGATAGGAAAATAATGTTCGGCATCCCACTTTGCTGCAAATGGTGCCATTTCTTTTTCCGCAAAAGCACGCGCCGTATCTACGAATGCTTGTTGATCGTCGGTTAGATTAAAATTCACAACAATATCTCCCGAATTACTGCAATTTAATGGTCATATTAGGGCCATTATCAATTTCGCTTTCTGGCCAACGGGCAGTAATGGTTTTAGTTTCCGAATAGAAACGAATTGCTTGCTTACCGTAAGCATGCAAATCACCAAAGAATGAGTTTTTCCAACCTGTAAACGAGAAGAAAGGCAGTGGCACAGGGATTGGAATGTTAATCCCTACTTGCCCTACTTCCACTTCATGTTGGTATTTACGCGCCGATGCACCATTGGCAGTAAAGATTGAGGTACCGTTACCGAATGGGTTGGCGTTAACCAAGGCTATCGCTTCTTCTAAAGTATCTACTTCTACTGCACACAAAACTGGACCAAAAATTTCTTCTTGGTAAATTTTCATATCAGCGGTTACTTTGCTGAAGAATGTTGGGCCAACCCAGTTACCGTCAGGGTAACCTTCAACAACACAGTTAGTGCCATCAACCAAACATTCCGCGCCTTCTTTTTTACCTTGTGCAATCATGGAAACAACACGTTGCTTGGCTTGCGGGCTAATAAGTGGGCCATAAGCCGCATCTTTATTATCCCAAGCGCCTGGCTGAACTTTCGAAAGTTGCTCAGCTAGTTCTGGAATCCATTCTTTTGATTTGCCCACGAATACAGCAACTGAAATCGCCATACAACGCTGGCCCGCAGCACCCACTGAAGCACCAACTAAGTTATTAATAACCGTTTGCTTGTTCGAATCAGGCATGATTACGCTGTGGTTCTTGGCGCCGGCAAAAGCTTGCACGCGCTTAAGGTGCTCGGTACCGGTGCGGTAAATATATTCTGCAACTGGCACTGAGCCTACAAACGAAAGTGCTTTTACTTCTGGATCGCGAAGCAGAATATCAACCTGCTCTTTGCCACCATGAATTACCTGCAACACGCCTTTTGGTGCGCCGGCCTGCTCAAACAACTCTACTAAACGCGTTGGCGTTAACGGATCTTGCTCAGAAGGCTTCAAAATGAACGTGTTACCACACGCAATGGCCATCGGGAACATCCACAATGGAATCATAGCTGGGAAGTTAAACGGCGTAATACCCGCACACACACCCAAAGGTTGAACATAGCTGTAAGTATCAATGCCACGCGCTACGTTTTCAGCTGTTTCGCCCATCATCAATGAAGGAATATTGGCTGCTTGTTCAACAACTTCAATACCGCGCCAAACATCGCCTTTGGCATCTTCAAAGGTTTTGCCCGTTTCTTTCGCCAGAATTTCGCCTAGTTCATCGTGATGTTCTTTCAGTAGCGCTTGGTAACGCATCATTACCCGAGCACGCTCTGATACTGGCACTTCGCGCCAAGTTTTAAAGGCTTCTTTAGCACTAGCAATTGCGCGCTCAACTTCGGCAGGAGTTGCACAAGGAGCTTCAGCAATCACTTCTTGGGTAGCTGGATTAGTAACTGGAATATATTGCGTAGTTTCTGATTCTACAAACTCGCCGCCAATAAATAATTTAACTCGTTTAATACTCATTATTTTCCTCTCAGAGCGGGTGCATTAGGTATACGGAAAGCGTATACGTAAATACACCGCCAGTGGTTGTGCACATTGTTACATAAGGCATGGTTATCAAGCATGGTTATGAAGCATGGTTACGTTGGCATTTTTTACTTGTGCTGCATTAGAACAAAATAAGCTTAACTTTAGAATCGATAAAATTGGCGCTATAATGGATTATCTTGCTATTTACGATGAGCACACTGTTCTATGAGTCAACCTTCAGATTGGCCCCTACCCGCCGGCAGTTCACGGCTAATCATTCCCCATGCGGTGAACCAGCAGCTTGCTCAACACCCCTTGAGCGAAGGGCTTTTCCCTGTGGCTTATGGCCATTACCTAGAAGCGCGCGATCATAGAGTTAGGCGAACCGCTCACACCGATCATTTGCTGATATTCTGCCATGCCGGCCGAGGCTTCTTTCGCACTGATAGCTATCAAGGAACGATTAACGCCGGGCAAGTATTATTCCTGCGCCAGGATATAGCCCATAGCTATCACAGCGATCCGGAAAACCCATGGAGTATCTATTGGGCTCATTTTGCCGGTTCTCAAGCAGAAGAATTCATGGATTATATTGGGATTAAGGCAAACCACACGCAAGCGCCGGTGATTACTTTGCGTAGATGGCAATCGCTGTTACCCGATGTCACTGATCTGCTTAATCTTCAACACCAGCGGCTTACGTTCGAGCGCGCAATGCTGGCAACTTCTATTCTACGCAAGCTACTGATTCAACTTCCTCTGTTAGTTCGCGATCCCGATAAAATAGAAACAGGATTCAGCCTAACAGCGCTCGATAGATTTATGCGTGATAATAGCCATCGAAGCCTAGAATTAAATGATTTTGCCGAATTCTCTGGGCTATCACGCTATTATTTCAGCAAAAAGTTTCGAGAACTTACCGGCGTTCCGCCATTACGCTATTTTAATGAAATGAAAATTGCGGCCGCCCGGCGAATGCTCGAGCAAACGAATGCAAGTGTACGCCAGGTAGCACTAGCATTTGGCTTTGATGACCCGTATTATTTTTCGCGATTGTTTAAAAAGATCAGTGGCTGCTCACCGCAGATATATCGCGAGCAGTTTTTGCTAGCCCATGAACAGGCAAAAACTACAGCACTAAATCAAGGAAAGCTAACATCATGAGCGCAAACCAAATCGAAATGTTCGATTTACCAAACCCATGTATTGGTGTTTGCGAATCAGGCCCGCGCGGTTATTGTCGCGGTTGCTTGCGTTCCCGTGATGAGCGTTTTCAATGGTACAACAAACCGGAAGCAGAGCGTTCTCTTATCTTGAAGCTTATCGCCGGCCGGCAAAAGCGTCGTGAAGCCTTTCTTCAGCAACAGGCAGCACAAGAGAAAAAAGAACAAGCGCAGCAAGATCAGGCGAAGAACCAACTTGATTTGCTATAAAAAAACCTGATGTTAGCAACCAAGCTAAAATCAGGTTCTAGGATATTCAACTGGCTCGATGTAGCTTTAAAACTCGATGTAGCGTTAAAACCTACTTCACTCGCGCCCGTTCAAGATCTTCGGGCGTATCAATGCCACCCGGTGGTTCAATAATCGCTTCAGCCACGTGAATGCGTTCACCATACCAAAGCACGCGCAGTTGCTCGAGCGATTCCACCAGCTCAAGAGGGCTAGGTTCCCACTCAGCATAACGCGCCACAAAGCCAGCTCGATAGGCGTAAATGCCGATATGGCGGCGATAAAGATTGCCTAACAGCTCTACTTGATCACGATTCTGATTAAAGCGTTCACGATCCCAAGGAATAGCGGCGCGGCTAAAATACAGCGCATAGTTTTTTGCATCAGAAACTACCTTAACCACATTCGGGTTAAACAGCTCTTCTGAACCCGTAAGTGGTACTGCTAACGTGGCCATCGGCGCATGCCGCTGGCTGGCAAGATTTTCTGCAACTTGGCAAATGATCTCCGGCGGAATGAACGGTTCATCACCCTGCACGTTCACCACTACTTGTTCATCTGAAAGCGCCAAGCGATCAACAACCTCAGCTAAACGCTCAGTTCCCGATTGATGTTCTACAGAGGTGCGCATTACTCGGCCACCGAACTCTTTTACCACTTTCATGATCCGATCATCATCGGTAGCTACAATCACTTCAGCGGCACCACTATTCAATGCGCGCTCGTATACATGCTGGATCATTGGTTTTCCATGAATATCAGCTAACGGTTTCCCTGGCAGCCGAGTGGAATCGTAACGCGCCGGAATAACAACGGTAAAGCTCATGATTTTAACTGCTCCAATTCTGACACGGTTAGTTCGCGAGCCGCGCTCGCAAGTAACGCTGGAATTCCGTGCTGCACCGGATAAGCGAGTTGTTCGCCACGGCATACAAGCTCAGTTTTATCGCCATTCCAAACTAACTTTCCTTTGCACGATGGGCACGCCAAAATTGCCAACATGTTGGTAGGAATATTCACAATGCCACTCCTTAAGTATCAATGCTCTACTTTTTACGTTAACTGTTTACGTATTATTACTATATCGTTCGCTGTGATTAATCACTTCGCGTTATTCTTGTTCGCTGCCTTCCCTGCATTTACCTTTTTTTCTTCTGTGATTTCCGCTACACGCTGCAAAAAATCACCAGCAAAATCTGCGGAAAAATTTGCCGCCACTTGTAAATAATACCAATGCGGGCGAGCAAAGTGTGCGCATTTAACCGCATCTTTCTCCGTCATAAGAATCGGTGTTTCGTTACCAACATCATAAAAATCCTGCGGTTGATATTGGTAATGATCAGGAAAAACTCGGGTTTCTTCTATATCAATCTCGTGTTCCATAATCAAATTAAAGAACCGCTCTGGGTTACCAATGCCGGCGATAGCAAGCACATTTTCACCCGTTGGAACGTCAATTTCTTTGTTGTCGCTCACCCGAAACCAACCATTAGGTGCTAGTTTCATTGCCACAATATGCTTAACGCTTTTTGCCGCTGAAAGATGTAACCGCTTACCGTAGGCTTTCACTTCACTAGCTTCGGCACCGTTTACTATCACCCAATCAACTTTTCTTAGCCGCCGGGCACTTTCGCGCAATGGGCCTGCGGGCAAACGCCAGCCGTTGCCTAAACCACGCTCACCATCCACTACTGCTAATTCAATATCACGGCCTAGCGCATAATGTTGTAAGCCATCATCGGCAATAATCACATTACAATCATGCCGCTCCAAAAGCAGTTTAGCTGCATCTGGCCGCTTCGGCGCTACAACCACCGGCACGCCACTTAAACTTGCCAGCATCACAGGTTCATCACCGCATGCTTTTGGATTACTGCTGGCATTTACCAACATCGGAAACGGGCCTTCACCACCATACCCTCGGCTGATAATTCCCGGCCGATAACCTGCTTCCTGCAAAAGCGCCACTAATCCTAATACGGTTGGTGTTTTACCCGTTCCACCCACAGTTACATTACCAACAATCACGATTGGCACTGGGGCCTGCCATGTGCGCTTTATTTTCAACCAGTACAGCAAACGCCGCACACTTGCTAGAAAACGAAAAAGCACGCTAAAGGGTACTAGAACCCACAACGGCAACACTAATCGGCGTTTATACCAATAGCGCACCAGCCTTTGTTCAGTTTTGCTTTGCTTTTCTGCGTTCTTCTTCACGGGTTGTTTTGTAAACGTTTGCGCAGGTTTAACTTTACTGCCCATTCTCAGTTGTATCCTTGAACTCTATCTAATCACCAAATTGCATGTTGTAAAGTTGCGCATACGCACCTTCTTTATCGAGCAAATCAGCATGGGTACCCCGCTCCACAATTTTACCGTGGTCGAGCACAAGAATTTCGTCTGCTTTTTCAATTGTTGATAACCGATGAGCAATCACCAACGATGTGCGATCTTGTTGTAAATTATCCAAAGCTTTTTGAATATGCCGCTCCGATTCAGTATCGAGCGCCGAAGTGGCTTCATCTAAAATCAACAATGGCGCATCACGCAGCAACGCTCGAGCAATCGCAATTCGTTGCCGTTGGCCACCCGAAAGCATTACGCCGTTTTCACCAACAATCGTATCTAACCCTTGCGGTAGCTCATTGATAAACTCATCGGCATACGCCAGTTTTATCGCCCGCTGAATATCTTCTTTACTCACTTCGCCACGGCCGCCATACGCGATGTTGTTGGCGATAGTATCGTTGAATAAGGTTACATTTTGTGAAACCACAGCAAATTGTCGGCGCAATGATTTTAATTCATATTCACGAATATCAACGCCATCTAACTCAATCGAGCCGGTTTCATAATCGTAAAAGCGGGTTAGTAAGTTGGAAATAGTAGATTTACCGCTCCCCGAACGCCCTACCAACGCTATGGTATTGCCCGCAGGCACTGTAAAGCTAACGTTATTCAACGCAGGGGCATCGGCGCCACCATATTTGAAGGTAAGGTTCTTAACGGTTAATTCACCGCGAACACGGTCAGTTTTCAACGAACCCGTATCTTTCTCTTGCTCTTCATCAAGCACCTTAAAAATACTCGCCGCAGCAGCTAAGCCCCGTTGAAAATCAGCATTTACATTGGTCAGCTGCTTCAATGGCCGGAGCAGCATAATCATTGCCGTCAGCAAACTAGTAAATGCACCAGGCGTTAACTGCTCAATCATCGTAGGAAAACTGGCGATAAATAACACCGCGGCCAAACTTAGCGATGCAATAAACTGAATCACCGAAGTGCTCACAGTACGAATATTGATTAACTTCATATTCTGTTGGCGAGTTGTGTTATTCACCGCCTGAAAACGCTTAGCTTCGTGCTCCTGGCCTTCAAACATAACAACCACTTGATGGCCATTAATCATTTGTTCAGAAGTCGTTGTAACATTACCCATGGCGGTTTGAATTTTACCGCTCACTTCCCGGAACTTCCGTGAAACAACCGATACAACCTTGCCAATTACGGGTCCAATTAGAAAGAACACCAACGAAAGCTGCCAGCTGTGATAAATCATTAAACTCAGCAAACCAATAACAAAAGCACCTTCACGAATCATAGTGAGAATCGCACGGCTTGTTGCTTCCGCCAGTTGCTGCGAATCGTAAGTGATTTTTGATATTAGATCGCCGGTCGAAACTTTATCGTGATAAGAAACCGGCACACGCATCAAATGCTCGAAGAGCTGCTGCCGCATTGTGGTTACAATATGAAAGCCCACGTAACTCAAAAAGTACGTAGAAATAAAATTAAATACGCCGCGCAGAATAAAAATAAACGGCACGAAAATCGCAGCATAAACCAACACTGTAGAGTTACTGGCACCCAAGCCCTGATCAATTAAGGTTTTAATATGAGCAAGAAATAAGGTATCTACCCCTGCATAGCCAAGCATACCGATGATGGCGACAGCGAAAGGTAACCGATAAGGCTTCAGGTAGGAGAGCAGCCTGCGAAAATTCTTTTTGCGATTAATTTGCGAATCCATTGGAATCCATTTATTTACAAAGACGCCAGCATTGTAACCGGAATTTTATCCATTTTCCTAGTAATCCACTTCGTTCAGCAGCGTTGAATACCATCGGCGCCTTATTTGCTCACGAAATGTACGAATATTTACCCCTTCACCATTGAATATGATGGATATTTGACCAGAGCGGCCAGTGTCGAATAGCGGAACTTGGGCTTTTTCAAGCCTTTTTGTAACATCGGCATGCGGCATTTTGAAGTGATTTCGATAGCCCCTGCTTACCACAGCCACTTGCGGGTTTACTGCCGCTAAAAATTCAGCTTGTGTTGATGTTCTAGAGCCATGGTGCGGAAGTATTAGCACATCACTTTGTAAACTATTACCGTAGCGCCCCACCATTCTCAGTTCTGTTTGCCGTTGAATATCACCGGTAAGCAAAATACTTTGGCCGTTATACGTCAACTGCAACACACAACTATCATTATTGGGCCCAAACGAAGGGCCCGGCAGGGGCGCTAACGCCTTTATTCGCACTCCTTGCCACAACCACTGCTGCCCCCAAGCACAAGGCCAACTATCGCCAGCTTGATGCTGCTCAGGAAACTGCTGCGGCAACCAGCCCCAATTTTCCCCTTCTACGGTATGAAACCGCGAACGTTGCATAGAAAGTTGCGGCCATTGCGTAAGTAAGCTTTGCACACCACCAGTATGATCTTGATGATCATGAGAGATAATCAACCACTCGGGCGTTAATTGGTGGTAATTCAAAAAGGGTATTAGCGTTGTTTCACCAATGTTGCTGCCAAATCGAAAGCCCGGCCCGGCATCGAAGATCATAGCCTTGCGACCTCGCTGCACAATAATCGCGGTGCCTTGCCCTACATCAAGTGCATGTACCGCAAAATTATGGGCTGGAACCGGTTTAAAAAACACGTGAATAAATGGCAAACAAAGTAGTGCTACCGCTAATCGTTGTAAAAAAGCAGCTGGCCAAAACCAAAGTAATAGTAGTAACAAAAATAGCCAACCAAAGCGTTGATCAAGGCTGCTCCACCAATGGTTAGGTAATTGTCGGCTAACCTCTAATGCATAAAAAACCATGTGCAGC
Organism: Idiomarina sp. A28L; assembly: GCF_000218785.1. GTDB lineage: Bacteria > Pseudomonadota > Gammaproteobacteria > Enterobacterales > Alteromonadaceae > Aliidiomarina. Next base: position 45,639 of record NZ_AFPO01000011.1, on the reverse strand, counting down.
ACGATATCGGTTAACCTTAATAAAATCGGCAGCAGCTCGTGTAGAACCCAACTCGAAGGAATCGATAGCAGCAAGGCAACCACAACTAAACATAAGGGTAATATTAGTGCGCTAAAGATTGGCAACACTACTAGATTAGTGAGCGGAGCTATCCAAGGTAAGCCTTGAAAAAACAACACCGCAAAGGGCGCTAAGGCGAGAGTTAATACCATTTCAAGGGATAGCAGTTGCGAAAAATAATACCCCAACTTCGATTCGCGCTTGCCGTCTTCATGGCTATTCGCAGATACGGCAGGTAGCCATGCCGGGCCACGCCATTGCCAAATGAAAATTGCGCTTACGGCGCCAACACTTAACCAAAATCCTGCATCAAGCCATGCTAGAGGATCAAGGATTAATACTAAGCCTATACACCTCAGCAACAAACGAAGTGGCGGCAGGCGCCAAGCAAACCAGCGGCTAATGCTAAAAATGAACACCAGCAAAAATGCCCGCAATGTTGATACTGCAAACCCAGCCAGCGCGGCATAGAACAAAGCTAAAGCAAGGGCGAAAAGGAGTGCATATCGATCAATAATCGGTTGTGGTGGGCGCTCGGTAAAACTTTTTAGTAAAAGGTTCATACGGCCTGCCGTTAAACCCATTACCCAACTAAAAGCCGCGATCACAGAACCGATTAGAATGCGCCCTAACCACCAAGAAGTTGCGAACACTAGGGTAAGATGCAACCCAGAAATAGCCATTACGTGCGCTAGCCCTGTTTCTTGCAGCAATTGCCAGCGCGGCGGCTGAATCCACTGGCGATCGCCTATCATAAGCGCCAGCATAATATCTTTATAAAACAGCTGTTGTTCGGCCAAGAACTGATAAACTTGCAACCGAACGCCGCCACTCGAATCATAAACGCGCTCTGCACTTTGCACTGAGCCGGTAAAATAAATACCTTGGCGCAAAAGATGCGCTTGAAAGTTATATCCACCCTCATTTAAACGCCCTGATATTGGCTTTATTCGTGCCGAAACCCGCCAAATATCGTTCGGCTTTGGTAATTCGCCCTCAGGTTGATACCAATACAACCGAATTTTGATTCCCTTTACCGCGCCATCAAAGCGCCAGCGCCAACCTTCATCTTGAGCTATCCCTATGATTTTTAAATCAAACTCTACCGGCTGTTCAGTTTCAATTAAGGAATAGCCAAGCGTGGCTTTGCTTTGTATGTAAACATTTTCAATATGCTTACTATTTACATTGAATAAAGCCCACCAAATACCGCACAATAGCCCGGCTAGAAAATAGAAAATATTTGCCCTTGAAAGCAGATAACTTCGGTATTTTTTTGTATAATTTCGAATCTGATTCAAACAGCAATACAATGGAAAGGCAGCAGCAAGGATAGCCCCAACTACGATTATTCCTGTAATTACGGAAAGCCAGCGCGGTTGTAGCCATACAGCACATAACGCTGCAGGAATAAAGCCTAGCAACCAGGCATCGGGGTAAGTTTTCATGTGTGATTTCAGCGTCCATGCTTGAAGTCAGGTGGTCACGGATACAGCAAATACTATGCCTAGAAAATTTTTAAAGCGGTTCATGCCTGATATTCATAAATTGAATGAATATGGCGTGTTAAAGCCTTTTGGTAAACTAGCCCATAATACGAACTTGTGGCATTTAAATCGGCGCTCAGCGGCTGGTGGGTTTGCTGTTGGCGTATTTATGGCTTTTTTGCCGGTTCCCTTTCAAATGTTACTTGCCGCCGCTGCTGCTATCTTCTTTGGTGTTAATCTACCGCTAGCGGTGGCAATGGTTTGGATTAGTAACCCGCTAACCCTCACACCTATGCTTTATGCTTCCTATCGCCTCGGCAGCTTTCTTTTGAATCAGCCACCACAGCCTTTCATTTTTGAACTTTCCTGGGCTTGGTTTCAATCCAGCATTTCCACTATTGTACCGCCACTGATACTCGGCTCATTAGTATTAGGCAGCCTAGCCTCAGCAATAACCTACTTTTTGGTGCGTAGAATATGGCGGCAAGCAGTGCAAAGCGCTTGGAATGAACGCTTAAAACTTCGTAAAGCACGCTTTTTAAAACTTAAAGAAGAGCTTGTTGAACGCCAAAGAAAACTAAAAGATAGCGACGATTAGCTTATTGCCCACGCAAAGCTTGTACAGGTGTTAGTTTTGCTGCCTGCCATGCTGGATACAAGGTAGCTAATACGCTGGTTGCTATCGCTACCCCCGCCACCAAAAACACATCGCGTACCGAAACATCGCTGGGAATACTACTGATAAAATAGAGCTCTGCCGGCAGCAACGAGAAATTCAAAATCTGTTCAAACCAGCCTAACAATTGCGGCAATAAAGCCGCCGCAACAGTGCCTATTGCACTGCCAAGCAGCGCCCCAACCACTCCATTTAAACTTCCCTGCCACACAAAGGTTGCCACAATAAGCTTTGGTGTTGCGCCCATGGTTCGCAATATCGCAATACTTGCCTGTTTTTCCCGAACCACCATAATCAATGTTGAAACAATATTAAACGAGGCTACCGCAAGAACCAGCACCAACACCAGATACATTATTGTACGCACTAGCTGAATATCACGGTAAAGGTGCCCTTCAGTGCGGGTCCAATCATGAATGAATGCATAGTCTGTAATATCGCCTGCAACTTCCCGAGCAATCCGCGGCGCATCGTATACGTTGTGCAATGCTAACCTTACACTTGCAGCTTCGGTAGCAATTTTGGCTGCGCTCTGCCCTGTGGCTAAATGAATATAAGCTTGCTGAAAATCAAGCTCTCCGCCCATGGCGAAAATGCCTACTATTTCAGAATTTATACGCTGAGGTGCACTCAGTGCATTGCCTTGTTGCAACTGCGGAATAATTAAGTTGATGCGGTCACCGAGGCCCAACTGCAATGCATCCGCTAAACCTTTACCCAATAAAATACCATCGGGATTAGCTACAAAATTTCGCCATTCATCCGCTGGTAAATAGCGGGTAATACCAGAAACTGCAGGTTCCAAATCGGTGTTAATCGCCCTTAATTGAACACCACGAAAACGGCCCGGCTGCTGCACCATAGCACTTAGCTTAATTGCTGGTGCGGCCGCTTTTACACCGGGGTGTTGCTCCGCCGCAGCAACAATTTCTCGCCAATCTTTTAGGCCACCCTGCGCGGCCTGATATTCCACATGCGGAACCATAGAGAGAAAATCAGTTTCTAAAGCTTTTTGAAAGCCATTCATCACCGAAAGTAAAATAATTAAAATGGCACAGGCTAAGCCAATACCAATGGTAGAAGAAGCCGAAATAAAACTTAAATAACGCGTTTTTTCTCTACTTTTGCGAAAGCGGCGGGCTAATAAAAACGGCAGGTTCATGCATTACCCTCGAAGGCAGTTTGCAGTTTACCCAAATGCAAATGCAGTTGCCGCGGTAACTTCTGCGCCAATTCTGTATCGTGGGTAACTACAATAAACGCGGTGCCGAACTGTTGGTTCAGATCCAACATTAAATCGTAAATAACCGCCGCAGTTTCCTCATCTAAGTTACCGGTAGGTTCATCGGCTAACACGATGGCCGGATCGTTCACTAAAGCGCGAGCTATGGCAACACGTTGCCGTTCGCCACCCGATAACCGAGCGGGCTCGTGGCTTAACCTGTGGCCCAAACCTACTCGCTTTAGCAGGGCTTCGGCTTTTGCCTGTGCTTTAGCCATGGGCCAACCGGCTATTAACAGCGGCATAGCTACATTTTCAACAGCCGTAAACTCGCTTAATAAATGATGAAATTGATAGATAAAGCCCACATGTTTATTTCGCCATTGGGCGATTTCATTTGCGCTTAATACACTTGGGGTTACTCCCGCAACCGATATCTCTCCGGCATCCGCATTATCTAAACCACCGAGAATATGCAACAAGGTGCTTTTCCCCGATCCTGACGAACCTACAATAGCTAAAAGTTCACCGGTACCCAGTTCAAGTTCGATATTTTCTAAAACGGTAACCCGCTGTTCTCCATCGGCGTAACTTTTCTCTAAGCCGCGCACATGAACTATCGCTTGTGGTTTATTATTCATAACGAAGAATCTCTGCTGGTTGCATACGCGCGGCTCGCCACGCAGGGTAAAGTGTTGCTAGAAATGTAAGTACAATGGCAGCGCACAAGATTTGGAAAATTTGCCAACCATTCATCACGATCGGTAATGTCATACCTTGGCTAAATATATCCACACCCACAATGTTCAACACACCATTTAAACTGAAACTAATCACCACGCCAAGTAACAAACCAAGCAAGCTTCCCACCACCCCGCTATACATTCCTTGCAGGAGCAATGTTTGGTAAAGCCGCCGCCGCGAGAGCCCCAGGGTTTGCAGCACCGCAATATCGCCACGTTTATCTTGAATAAGCATCACCAGTGCCGAAACCGCATTAAAGGCAGCTACGGCAACAATCAAACCTAACATGATCATCATCATGCCTTTTTCCATACGAACTGCCGCGAACAACTGGCCAAATCGCTGTTGCCAATTATCGATAACAAAATCGCTTTTACTTTCACCAGCTAAAAGCTGTTGCTGCAAGCTTTCGGTAATGCCCCCCGCGGCGAATGCATCATCAAGCCACAGCCTTAGCCCGGTTACATGCGAAACTGGGTAACGAAATAGGCGCGCGGCATCATCGCCGTGCAAAATTACCATTTGCGAATCAACATCGGCCCCCACTTCAAAAGTGCCGGCAACGCTGAATTGGCGCTGCGAAGGCATAACCCCAAGTGGGGTATACTGCTGCCCTTTCGCGGAAGTAATACGAACTCTATCTCCTACTTGCACATCAAGTTGCCGCGCCAACGGCCTACCTAAGAACACCCGGTACTCGCCTGAACGAAGGGAACTTAAGCTACCTACTAAAATATGTTGATTCAAAATGCTATCGGCAGGTTCAGATTCTGGGTAGATACCTTGCAGCATAACCGCTTGCATGTAGCTGTGGCCTTGCACCAAACCTTCCGATTGCACATAGGGGCTTACATGATGCACGCCACGCGGCCACTGCCATGCTTCGCGCTGTTGTTGCCAGTTTGCCATTGCTTCGCCATTTTTTGGCGTAATCGTTACTTGTGGCACTACACCAAGAATGCGGGTTTTCAATTCATTTTCAAAACCATTCATAACTGAAGTAACAATGATCAATGCCATTACACCCAGCATAATGCCGGCCATTACAAAATGGCTTATAAAGCGCGTGAACGAAGAGCGCGAGCGAGAACGGCTGTAGCGCAATGCGAGAAATACCGAAACCGGCAATTTGATCATGAATTGGTGTTCATCCGTAAAAAAACTGTGATATCGCAAGGATAATGTGAACCGGCTTTCGGTACAACCTGCCCGAGCGGCTTCGCTTCAGGTATAATAGCGCGAGTGTTTTATGCATTCGCCTTTTTTGTTTTAGTACACCAGTGCGCAAGTGCGCGGGAATTCTGTATTCATGAGCCAAATTTCGCTACTTCAACCACCTTTTCCAGAGCAAGCCGGTAAAGAATTAACCTGGCGCCATCTTTCCGGAAGCAGCACCGCACTTGCCGTTAGCCAATTACTTAAACAGCAACCTCGGCAAATACTGTTGGTTACTACCGATACGCCATCGGCCTATCGTTTTGCCCAAGAGCTGAAATTTTATACACCCGAATACGCAGATGAAATTCAGATTTTGCCTGATTGGGAAACCTTGCCTTACGATAATTTTTCGCCGCATCAAGATATTGTTTCTGAGCGAATTCGTGTTTTAGCAAAACTCCCACAGCAACAGCATGGCATTTTAATTGTTGCACTGAACACACTGATGCACCGTTTACCACCCGCTTCTTTTATTGCCGGCCATAGCTTGTTACTGAAAGCAGGTGAAAAACATTCGTTAGAATCGCTGCGTATGCAACTCGAACGCGCCGGCTACCGCCATGTAAACCAAGTTATGGAACATGGTGAATACAGCGTTCGTGGCTCTATCGTTGATTTATTCCCAATGGGCACAGAAGCGCCTTACCGTATTGATTACTTCGATGATGATATCGATAGCATTCGCCAATTTGATGTGGATTCCCAACGTTCCGATGCGCCCATTAATGAAATAGCGCTATTACCAGCACGTGAATTCCCCACAACTCCCGATGGTATTGAATTGTTTCGCCGCCAATTTCGCGAACAATTTGAAGCCCTCACAGCAAAAGAATCGATTTATCAGCAGGTTTCTCAAGGTATTATGCCGGCAGGTATTGAATATTATGCGCCGTTATTTTTTACCGAAACATCAACATTATTCGATTATCTGCCCAGTGATACCCTATTGCTCACCCACGGTGATTTGCAGGGGCAACTTCGTAAACTTTGGCACGATTTAACCTTTCGTTATGAAGATAGGCGTTGGGATAAGCAAAAGCCAATTCTGCCACCCATGCAGCTGTTTATGGCCGATGAACAAATATTCCAAGCCTTTAAACAATATCCGCGTATTCGCCTAGGTGTTATTGAAGGGCAGCGTTCTCCCGGCCCGATCGATTTCAAAACCCGGCCGGTAAGCGATATTGTGATTGATGGTAAACAAAAAGAGCCATTAGCGAAAGTACAAGCCCACGTGGAAAAGGCAGCGGCGAAAGGTGAACGGGTTCTTTTCTGCGTAGAATCAGCAGGCCGCCGCGAGAGTATGTTGCAGCTTTTAGGCAAAGGTAATATTCACCCCACTGAAGTAGAATCGTTCTCGGCCTTTATCGAAAGTGAATACGATCTGGGCATCATGATTAGCCCGCTAGAACACTCATTTTTTGCAGAAATCAGCCAAGATATAAGCCTATGGCTAATTACCGAAGCAGAATTACTCGGCCATCGCCCGCCACAGCGTAAGCGCCAAGATAAACGCAGTGCGCAACAAGCCGATGCACTCATTAAAAACCTAGCAGAACTCTCGATTGGCCAGCCTGTAGTGCATATCGACCATGGTATCGGCCGTTACGAAGGCCTTACTAGCCTCGATGCCGGGGGTATTGAAACTGAGTTTCTAACCCTTGAATATGATAACAACACTAAATTATTCGTTCCGGTTTCATCGCTACATTTAATTAGCCGTTACAGTGGCGGCGATCAAGATAAAGTGAAGCTCAGCAAACTCGGCAACGATAGCTGGGAAAAAGCGCGCAAACGTGCCGCCGAAAAGGTTCGTGATGTGGCCGCTGAATTGCTCGAAGTATATGCGCAACGGGAAGCAAAACCGGGGCATCCGTTTACTATCAGTGAAGAAGATCACGAACGCTTTGCGGCTGGGTTTCCATTCAATGAAACCGATGATCAACTCGAGGCCATTAACGCTGTTCTCAGCGATATGCGTAAACCGAGAGCCATGGACCGCTTAGTATGCGGTGATGTTGGCTTTGGTAAAACTGAAGTGGCCATGCGCGCTGCATTTACTGCCGTTAACGATGGCAAGCAAGTAGCGGTGCTCGTGCCCACTACTCTGCTTGCGCAGCAACACTATGATAACTTTCGCGATCGCTTCGCCGAATGGCCAGTGAGCATTGAGCTACTATCACGGTTTCGAACCGGGAAGCAAACCAGCAAAGCGCTCGCTGATCTTGAAGCCGGTAAAGTTGATATCGTTATTGGTACCCACAAATTACTGCAACCGGATATTAAATTTAATGATCTTGGCTTGTTAGTGGTAGACGAAGAGCATCGTTTTGGCGTGCGGCAAAAAGAACAAATTAAGCGTTTACGCTCTGATGTGGATATTCTCACGCTTACAGCCACGCCTATTCCGCGCACCTTGAATATGGCCATGAATAATATTCGTGATCTTTCTATCATTGCCACACCGCCTGCTCGCCGTTTAGCGGTGAAAACCTTCGTGCGCGAATACGATAAGGCCACAGTGCGTGAAGCCTTGCTTCGGGAAATTCTACGCGGAGGCCAAGTTTATTTTCTGCACAATAATGTAGAAACCATCGAACGCACCGCTGAAAACCTGCGAGAACTAGTTCCAGAAGCGCGTATTCAAACCGCTCATGGGCAAATGGGCGAACGCGAACTAGAAGCTATAATGTCCGATTTCTACCACCAGCGTTTTAACGTACTGGTGTGTACTACTATTATTGAAACGGGTATCGATGTTCCCAGTGCTAATACTATTATTATGGATCGCGCCGATAATCTTGGTTTGGCTCAGTTGCATCAACTTCGTGGCCGTGTCGGACGTTCCCATCACCAAGCATACGCATACCTGCTTACCCCCAACCCTCGGCGCATGACTAAAGATGCCGTAAAGCGGCTTGAAGCCATTAGCCAATTAGAAGATCTTGGTGCAGGCTTTGTATTAGCTACTCATGATTTAGAAATTCGTGGCGCCGGTGAATTGCTTGGCGATGATCAGAGCGGGCAAATTGAAAGTATCGGTTTCAGCCTCTACATGGATATGCTAGATGAAGCCGTTCAAGCTTTGCGTGAAGGCAAAGAGCCTTCTCTTGATCAACTGCTTAAACATCGCACAGAAGTTGATTTACGCATTCCAGCATTGTTGCCGAATGATTATATTGGTGATGTGAATATTCGTTTATCTATGTATAAACGCATCGCAGGCGCTGATTCTGAGCGTGAACTCGATGAACTGCAAATTGAGCTTATCGATCGCTTCGGCCTGCTACCTGATGCAGCGAAAAACTTGTTCCGAATCGGTCAAATTCGATTAATGGCCGATCCGCTAGGGATTCGTAAGATTGAGGTTGGGCCTATGGGTGGGCATATCGATTTTGCTGATCGTACGCCCGTGCAGCCAGAAACTATCATTGCTATGCTGCAAAGCAACCCGCAGCGGTTTGGTATGGAAGGCTCGCAACGGTTGAAAGTTCGCGAGGCGTTTGCTGATACCCAGGAGCGGATAAAACTGGTACAGTCGATTTTAATGACATTAGCTAATCGCTAGGTTTTGGAGAAAGGCATATATGAAATTTTCAACCCGCTGCGGTTTCTTCGCTATGGTTGCCATATTCGCGAGCATGAGCAACCAAGCGTTTGCTGAAGAGATTACCGATCGCGGTTACCGTTGGTTCGAAATTGAAGTAATGGTATTTCGTTACACAGAAGTAAGTGATGCGGATCCTGAACAATTTCCTCGGCAAGTAATTCCATTCAATGCTGCTGCAAGCCGAGATCTGCTAAGCGAGAGAATTCGTCTTGATTTACGTGGTTATGTGAATGCGCTACCAACGTGTTCAGGTTCAAAAAGTTGGGTGCCGATACTACGAAAAAACATGCTCACTCCACAGGTATTAATTGCAGAATACGAAAGTTATTCCAGCAGTTCTTTTTTCTGCCGGCGCTTGCCACATCTGCCTCTAGTGGCCAGTTGGTATCAAGGGCAAACAGAGATCTATTCTGATATGCCCCACGCTATGCCAGTTATTATGAGCGGAAGAAAGAAAGGAACGCGCCAGGAATTATTAAAAGCCGAAACTCCATTTACTGTGCATATTGATAACTTCCGTTTTCAGCGATTACGCCGTGCATTCGAACAACGCTCAGATACGGAAGTTCTATTACATACAGCTTGGCGACAACCGGTTTTCAATCAGAATGTAGGCCGTAAAATTCGCCTGTTTGGTGGTAAAAACTTCAGTAATGAATTTGACTATGCGGGATTTCCAGTAGAATCTTCAGCCCGAGATCAAGTAATGCAAACTCTTCATCTGGCGCGAACAGCCCAAGAAGAAGGTAAAGAAGATGTATTTTCGAGCATTGATTACGTGTTCAACGCCATTGATAGCCAAAAATTTCAATTTGTTGATTACCGTAACGCCGAGCAAGATTTACCGGTGCGGCCAATGCAACAGCCAGCGGGAACACCGAAAGATGTTTGGCAATTTGATGGGCTATTGGATATTTATTTGATCGGTAACTATTTGCATATCGATACCGATTTTAGCCTACGGGAAGTAACCTTATTAAACCCAACCGTGCGCACTCCAGAAGAGCAAATACAAGATTTCATTGCTGAAAGTGATGATAGCTTAGAGTTTTTGCGGGCATACCCTTTAAAGCAATTACGCCGGGTTATTTCGCACGAAACTCACTATTTTGATCACCCGAATTATGCTGTTGTTATTGAAATTCGGCGCACCGAACTTTCCGGCCGCAGATAGCTTCTGGCCGCGAATAAATAAGCCGCGCTCGTTTTCGCGATTTCAAATAATAAAAAAGCTCGGTGTTTTCACACACCGAGCTTTTTGCTATCTAACCTAGCGGAACGCTAGCCTGAATGCTTGCGGTATTGGCAATTACTCAGCTACTAGCTGGCGTAAAACATAATGCAATATGCCGCCACTTAAGAAGTAATGAACTTCATTTAGTGTATCGATACGGCACGTTAGCGTAAATTTCACTTCTTCACCGTTATCTTTCTTCGCTACGGCATTAATTTCCTGCCCAGGTTTAATATCTTTATTTAAGCCACTCAGCGATATGGTTTCACTACCATCTAGGCCTAGGTTCTGTGCACTATCGCCTTGCTTAAATTGCAATGGCAACACGCCCATACCCACTAGGTTAGATCGGTGAATACGTTCATAACTCTCAGCAATTACCGCAGAAACACCGAGTAAACGCGTCCCTTTCGCAGCCCAATCGCGGCTTGAACCGGTGCCATATTCTTTACCGGCAAGCACTACCAGCGGCGTTTTATCGTTTTGGTAACGCATTGCGGCATCGTAAATCGACATTTCGTCGCCCGAAGGCATGTGCCGCGTTACTCCACCTTCCGAACCTTTAACCATTAAGTTTTTAATGCGAATGTTGGCAAAAGTACCGCGCATCATCACTTCATGGTTACCACGGCGTGAGCCATAAGAGTTAAAATCTTCTACAGCAACACCCTGCTCTTGCAAATATTTACCAGCGGGTGAATCTGGCTTAATTGCCCCTGCTGGAGAAATATGATCGGTAGTAATGGTATCGCCAAACAACGCTAAAACCCGCGCCGAATCAATATCTTTCGGCTCTTCCGCCGGCTTATCAATGCCGATAAAGAACGGAGGGTTCGCCACATAGGTAGATTCTTCTTTCCACTCGTAGGTAAGGCTATCTGGAATTTCCAATGCCTGCCAATGCTCATCACCATCGAACACCTGCGCATACTGCTTGCGGAACATACCACTCACAACCTTCGCTACCTCGGTTTTAATTTCGGCAGTAGTTGGCCAAATATCTTTCAGATAAACTGGGTTGCCATCTTTATCATTACCCAACGCATCTTTATTTAAATCCATTCGGGTGCTGCCCGCTAGCGCAAAGGCTACCACTAAGGGTGGCGATGCTAACCAGTTGGCTTTCACTTGCGGGTGAATGCGGCCTTCGAAGTTGCGGTTGCCCGAAAGCACCGAAGAAACCACTAAATCGCCTTTATCAATAGCGGTGGCAACATCATCTGGCAATGGCCCAGAGTTACCAATACAAGTAGTACAACCATAGCCTACAAGATCAAAACCAAGCTTATCGAGATAGGTATCAAGCCCAGCAGCTTCCAAATAATCAGTAACTACTTTCGAACCCGGCGCTAACGATGATTTAACCCAAGGTTTACGTTGCAAGCCCCGCTCAATCGCTTTTTTGGCAACCAAACCCGCCGCCATCATTACGCTTGGGTTCGATGTATTGGTACACGAAGTAATAGCCGCAATCACCACATCACCGTGGCTAAGCTTGTGCTCGGTTCCTTCTATCGGAACGGTGGTATCGGTGCTTAAATCAGCGCGGCTAAGCGATTCTTTACCGCCCATTTCTGGGTCTTCCGCTACCTTTATTGATTCCAATAATAAGTTAAAGCTCTCGCTCAATTGGCTTAGTGAAACCTTATCCTGTGGCCGCGTTGGCCCCGCTAATGAAGGTTCAACAGTGCCCATATCAAGGGAAAGCGTATCGGTAAATACCGGCTCGTTCTTATCATCACGCCACATACCTTGCGCTTTTGAATATGCTTCAACCAAATCTATGGTTTCTTGATCGCGGCCAGATAATTCAAGGTAGGTAAGTGTTTCTTCATCAACCGGGAAGAAGCCACAGGTAGCACCATATTCCGGCGCCATGTTGGCAATAGTTGCACGGTCAGCCAGCGGCAAACTCGCCAAACCAGAGCCATAAAACTCTACAAACTTACCAACTACGCCTTTTTTCCGCAGCATTTGGGTAACCGTAAGCACTAAATCGGTAGCGGTAACGCCCTCTGGCAGTGCGCCCTCGAGGCGGAACCCAACTACTTCTGGAATTAGCATCGAAATAGGCTGGCCCAACATGGCCGCTTCCGCTTCAATACCACCTACGCCCCAACCGAGAACGCCGAGGCCATTGATCATTGTGGTATGAGAATCAGTACCTACCAGCGTATCTGGATACGCAAAGGTTTTGCCATCTTCTTCACTCGACCACACAACTTTTGCTAAATACTCTAAGTTTACCTGATGGCAAATACCGGTACCCGGCGGCACTACGCGGAAGTTATTAAAGGCCTTTTGCCCCCAACGTAAAAACTCATAGCGCTCTTTGTTGCGCACCATTTCTATCTTCACGTTTTCTTCAAACGCTTCCGGGGTAGCAAATTTATCTACCATCACCGAGTGATCAATAACCAGATCTACAGCGGATAACGGGTTAATTCTATCGGCAGGAAGGCCAGCTTTAGCAACCGCATCGCGCATTGCCGCCAAATCTACTACCGCAGGAACACCAGTGAAATCTTGCATCAATACCCTGGCTGGCCGATATTCAATTTCTTTATCCGATTTTCGTCGCTCAAGCCACGCAACCATTGCCTTGAAATCTTCAGGCTTCACGGTGCTGCCATCTTCATTACGCAACAAATTTTCTAATAGAACTTTAAGGGAAACCGGCAACTTATCGATATCGCCTAATGCTTCAGCGGCTTTCGGTAAACTGTAGTAATGAAACTCTTTGTCCCCTACCTTTAACGAGCTAAGGGTGTTCAAACTATCTTGCCCTGCCATAATGCATTCCTTCTTGGTGTTAGTACTTATCTTTTAAGCTTGGGCTTTATTTCAAAAAATTCAAGCTATAGCCACTATATACACCTTTAATAACCCAATACAAACAAAACACTGGTAAACATTTGGGAAGCTTTGTTTCATGCAATTGTCACTAAATATTAGTATACTGATACGCTAAATTTATGCAGCAGCAGTAACCCTAACGCAGCTTTAGCAACGGTGGTATTCATGGCATTTACAGATTTACGTTCGCAACAACAAACTAGCGCGCAGAAAAGAACTTGGTTCAACACCGCTATCGCGGCTCTCCTAATAACCACAGCGGCTTTCACCCAAACAGCGGTTGCCCTACAAGATTCTGAAGAGCAACAATGGCATGAGTTAGAGCCTACCGTAATTCTGATTTCTATTGATGGCACTCGCCATGATTATCTCGACCGTTACTACGCCCCGAATTTAAACCGTTTAGCCAACGCTGGCGTGCGCGCAGAACACTTGCAGCCGGTATTCCCGAGTAAAACTTTTCCAAACCATTACTCGTTAGTTACTGGCCTACACCCAGAAAATCACGGTATTGTTGAAAACAGTATTTATGATTCAGAGTTTGATGCTGTTTTTAGAATGAGCCTAGCCCACGAAGTTTCTAACCCGCGTTGGTGGGGTGGTGAACCAATCTGGGTTACCGCAGAATTACAAAACATGGTTGCTGGAACCTTCTTTTTCCCGGGTTCAGAAGCCCCAATTAAAGATACACAAGCTACTTACTGGTTCCCATACGATGGCAGCGTTGATAACCGCGAACGCGTAAATACGGTAATTGAGTGGCTAGAAAAACCGCAAGCTGAACGCCCACAAATGATTACCTTATATTTCAGCGATGTTGATTCCGCGGGCCATGGCTACGGGCCGGGTTCGCGTGAAGTAGGCCAAGCGTTGCGCAATATTGATGATGAAATCGGCCACTTAATGGCGCAACTTGAACAACGTGGTTGGTTAAACAGCGTTGATATTATGATTACCGCCGATCACGGCATGGCGCGAGTTGATCAAACTAAGCATATGATTATCGATCAAGCCTATGATTCCGAACGTGCTGAACGGGCGTTGTATTCACGTGAGCTCGCGCATATTTTCCCGAAAGATGGTGAACGCGATAATATTGTTGCAGAACTAAAGGCAAACCTGCCTCATGCACAAGTATTCACTAAAGATACCATGCCTGAGCGCTTCCATTTTACCAATAACAATCGCATTGCCGATATCCTCGTTTTAGCAGATCCGGGTTGGATATTTGTGCGCGAATTTTGGCTCGATAATATGGCAACAGATGCCGATTTCTATCGCCCACGCGGCAGCCATGGTTACGATAATGAGCACCCAGATATGCAAGGCATCTTCATTGCCCACGGCCCAAGCTTTAAGCAAAACAGCAACGTGGGCCCTGTTAAAATGGTGGATATCTATAATGTTATGACTACCATTTTAGATTTAGAGCCAGCCGCGAACGATGGCAACCCAGCAGTAGTGCCTATGCTATTAAAAGAACACCATGAAGCGCAGTAATTTGCCTTTCAGAAGTTACCAATAATGTTAAGAAAGAAGTGAAATTAGTTTACAAGGAAAATGAATGAGCAAGGTATTGGATGATTTATTAAACCTTTTGCACCTAGAGCCTATTGAGCAGGGAATTTATCGTGGGCAAAGCCAAGATTTGGGCTTTGCTGCGGTTTTTGGTGGCCAAGTAATGGGGCAAGCGCTCTCCGCAGCAAAAGAAACCGTTGCCGAAGAGCGTGCTGTACATTCATTTCATAGTTATTTTCTGCGCCCCGGCGATGCTTCAAAACCTATTGTTTACGATGTTGAAAACATTCGTGATGGTAAAAGTTTTTCTACTCGCCGAGTAAAAGCGATTCAATTCGGTAAACCTATTTTTCATTTAACCGCTTCGTATCAGATTCCCGAGAAAGGTGCTGATCATCAAAGCTGCATGCCCGAAGTGCCGGGGCCTGAAGGGTTACCTTCCGATTTAGATATCTATCGGGAGCATTCCGAGCTCATTCCAGAAGCTATTCGCAGTAAATTTACGAGCGAAAAGCCAATCATGATGCGTTTTGTTACGGAATATAATCCTTTTAAACCCAAAGCTTGCGATCCGGTGCGTTATGTTTGGATTAAAGCGAACGGCACCCTGCCCGATGATCAGCGCGTTCATCAGTATTTGCTCGCGTATGCATCCGATTTTAATTTTTTGCCAACCTCCATGCAGCCACATGGGAAAACATTTGCCGATCCGAAAATTCAAATGGCAACGATCGATCACGCTATGTGGTTTCACCGCCCATTTCGCATGGACGATTGGTTGTTGTATGCTATTGATAGCCCAACGGCGCAAGGTGCTCGCGGTTTGGTGCGCGGGCAAATATTTACTCGCGATGGCATTTTGGTTGCATCTACCATGCAAGAGGGTTTAATTCGAGAAAGGAACTAAGCAAATGATTGCCACCTACACGTTAGCAGTGCGAGATCCAGAAACTGAAAGCTTAGGTATTATTACCGCTTCTAATTTTCTAGCCGTAGGCGCTCTAGTGCCTTGGATCAACGCGCGTGCTGGCTTGGTGGTAAGCCAAAGCTTTGCCAACCCCGATGCCGCAGGCTCCGCTCTGGAATCGTTACGAGATGGCCGTAGCCCTGAACAAGCGCTCGATGATTTTTTAATTGCCGATGATCGGGCAGCGGTTCGGCAAGTTGGGATTATGAATAGCACAGGAAAAGTGCACTTATACACCGGTTCTGAATGCACACCAGCATCAGAGAGTGTTAGCGGCGATAACTTTTTTGTATTGGGCAACATGCTGATTGCTGGCACCACCGAAGCAGTGGCAAGTGCGTATACTAAAGCACGCCATGATGGCCTTGAGCTTGGCACCGCTATGATTAAGGCCATGCTTGCAGGCCAGCAGCATGGTGGCGATCTACGCGGTAAATTAGCCGCAGCCATGCTCATTAAGCGGCCGCATGGTGGTTATTTAGGTGATTCTGATACCGTGGTGGATTTACGCGTTGATGCCGCCGCTCGGCCACTTGCCGAATTACGCGATTTATACAGCGTATTCAAGCTCTACAATCCACAACTGTTCGATTTCCGCATGCTTGAGCTAGCACAATTAACCGCCGCTGATTTGCGAGTAATCGATGATCTCTTGCTGCAACTGAGCCCGGATGATCCGGTAACACTCGAACAACCAAACGCCGTGGCTGAATTGCTAGAGAAACACAATTTAGCTAGTAATTTCGATGTCAAAAAACTACAAGTAAGCTCACTCCTACTGAGCGAGGCCACCGGCTTTCTTCGCCTTACGGCGCTGTGAACGATTCAGCTTATTGCCTTCAAAATCTGGCCAATTATCAACTTCAAAGCAATCTTCATCGCGCACAAAGCGCGTTACCATTTCCGGTAGCGGGCTTGCGGAAATATCTTCTGGTATTCGATAGCATTTCAATTCACTGAACTGTGATTGCAAATCAGGCACTTCGCCGGCTGCTACCACGTAAAGTTCACAAAAATCTCCTGCCTTTCGATCCAATCTTATTTTCCGATCGCTGGTATGTACTTCAATAATTTGATCATCGCCAATCACTATCGATGGGTTCTCTGAGCGCACTCCATTAATAGGGCTTTCTTTTATCTTTATGCGAAAACGGCTCGGTACATAGTTATATGGCAGCGGGTAAAACGAATCACCATTGAGCATGAGAGGAAACGTATTCATTGGGTACAGCTTACCCGAGGCGTTTTCTCTACACTTTTCATAGGTGCGAATAAACGCGGTAAAACGCAGATTATATAGATGCAACGAAGAGGAAATATAAAAGTGAATATTTAAAAAACGCTCGCCGTTTTCTTCATCAACATCACACATGCTACGAAAAACAATGTTATCGCGCTTTAGTACAAAAAACTTGTAGATAATAATACCCAAGAACAACGAAGGCGATAGTAATGATAACGTAGCTAAAAAGGCTCGGATATTTTGATACATGAATCGATCTGGCAAGCTCCAATTCGGCTCTTTTCCAAACAGTTCCGTATAAATAAAGTAAATGTAGTTGATTCCTTGGCTACTATCGCCCGTAATAAGCACTAAGGCGGTTGCAAGTAAAATCGCGATGGCCGCATTGATGGCAATATAATCAAGCGCTAAGCGGAGAATAGAACGCGTAGCAATGTATTGCCGAATCTTAAATTTTTTCTGCGGATGCTTTAATTTGCGGCTACGCTTTAGAGTGCTTCCATGCTTTTGTTGTTTAGAAAAAGCCACGATAAGGGTCCCTTAAATACTATGTTTATTATTATTTTTCTGGCATTTTATAAACTCTAACGAATTCATTAGTGAAGCGCCAGCATCAATCCCACAAGGAAGGCAGTATGATACGCAAACATAATTCCACTTTATCTCGAACGGCCAAGTTTAGCCGGCGTTCATGTATTCTTGCAGGTGCCCTATTTTTAATGGCTACTGGCTCGTTTGCTTATGCCGAAGAAACCGATAGCCGCGAAAGCGAAGAAGCAGAAGAGCGTATTAATCCGAGTGATTTTATCAGCAAGTTCTGGGAGCTTGAGCAAAAAGATAAGCGGGGTACGTTTGTTATTCGTACTTTTCTACCGAATTTCTTTTTACCTGCGCACTACACCAGTTCAGTTAATAAGCAACCTACCAGCCCCAGCCGCGGCGACGCACCGGAACAACCGAATTACGGTTCGCTTGAAATAAAACTACAAATTTCCTTGCGCACCAAACTATGGGAAAACCTATTGTTACCCAATGCTGATTTATGGGGGGCGTATACACAAGTATCTTTGTGGCAAGGGTATGATAAAAAAGATTCACGGCCGTTTCGCAGCACTGATCATAACCCCGAGGTTATTTATACAGTGCCAATTCCTGAGCATTTCGATATTCTTCCAGGCTCAGCACGCCTGCGTATGGTTCAGGCAGGTTTTGCCCATCATTCAAATGGCCAAAGCGAACCACTTTCACGGAGCTGGAATTACACCTATTTAGGTGGTGTTGTTGAATATGGCGAATTCATGATTGAAAGTAAGTGGAAGCAGCGCATTAATGAAACCGGCGATGATGATGATAACCCTGATTTGGTGCGGTTCCGCGGCAACGTAGAAACCCGTGTTTCTTGGTTGCCTGGGCGCAGTACCGCCAGTATTACCCTGATTACCCGTGATTTTTCCGCTAACCGTGGCTCTATTCAGTTTGATTACACTTATCCATTAGGGAAGCGGCCTGATGGCATTCGTGCGTATTTGCAGTTGTTTTCCGGCTATGGCGAAACATTGCTGGATTACAATCATCGGCAAAATCGGATAGGTATTGGTTTCTTGCTATTGAACTTTTAAAAGCTCTTGGCGTTCGCTGATGGCAATAACGAGCACTTAAATCAAGGCAATTAGTTGTTTTAAGTGCGCCAGCCAAAACGCTACCGGCTGCGCCATAGCATTGCGCCCCACTGGAATCTCACAAATTTGCCAGCCATCAGCTTCAGCCCTAGGTGCTGGCAGTACTTCAATACCGTGCTGATCACTATAAGCTTGAATCGCATCCACAAGGCGCTGTTTATCGGCTTGAATATGCAGATGAAACATGGCTACTTGCGGTGAGTTTGGGTTAATTCGAATGTTGGGTAATTGCGCAAAAGCACTCGCCAACTCACGAGCGTATTTTACCGCTTCAGGAATACTCGCTAAATTTTCTTGTAAGCCAAGCTTTGCCGCCAGTAAATAAGGAAACTGCGAGTAGAGATTGCCGCCCGCTCTGCGCGCCCAAATGCGGGCATCTTCAATAAAGTGCTCTTCGCCCACCAACATTGCACCAGAAATACCCGCTAAATCTTTGTAAAAACTCACGTAAACCGAATCGGCTAATGCGGCAATTTCAGCCAAACTGCGTTGATAATATTCTGGGCATTGCCACAACCGAGCACCATCAAAATGCACGGCAATATTGCGCTCTCGGGCCCAAGCCACTTGCTCGCTCAACGCTTCCCAAGTAGGCAACTGGCCACCAATTTCGCGGGCCGGAAGTTCCCACACCATTGCGGCGATAGGATGTGGCGGCAATGCTTCTAAATCAGCAAGCTGCCATACCCGTTCAGGAGCACCAACTAGCAGCGCATCAAGGCCCCATAAATGCTGATAGCCCTGTTGTTCATGTAGCAATAAATGCGATGTTGGGTGCAAACCGATATGTGTGCATTGCCGTTGCTCGGCATATATTTTTAGGGCTAGCGGCTGCGCTAAAGTGCCGCTTGGCAAAAATAACGCCGCTGGTTTGCCCAGCATCGAAGCCACTTCTTGCTCGAGATCGTTAATTAAAGCGCCCTTTCCGTAACAATCACGCTCGGGTACTTGTTCAGCGGCGAGCGCCAACGCACGTAGTGTTTCTGCCATGCTTCGGGCGGGTTGCCGCAACATTGATATTCGTTTCATTCAGCAACCTGCCCTTAGCTCACAGGCTTATTCAGCGTGCGCCGCCACATAATTTAAACCACCCACAACCGCAGCTACCTGAGCTAACACACACTCTTCTGGCGTGGCGTTAACACTATCTGGATAAACCTCGGTGGTTGTCACGTAATCGGCACTCGAAAGGCCCATACACAAACCGTATTTCTTGCCATCGTAATTAATAACACCAAACTGCGCCAAAGGAACCCCTATCAGTTTGCCATCATCATCGGCCTCAGCGATATGCGTTACTTTCGCTACCGAATCAAGCACTGCCTTTTGAAAAGCCGCTGCAGGGTGTTGGCTATCACCCACCAAGTAAAACCCATCTGGAATGTTCCAGTTATCATTTACAATGCCATCGCGGGCAGCAAGTGCCGGGCGAAACTCACTGTTATCGGTATCTGTAGTTTCATGCAAATCGATATGCATAGCGATCTTGCCTTCGATTTTCGCAACATACGCCATAATTTGTGCCGCCTCAGGCGCTGGGCTTGGCTGCAAAAACGAACGGTTTGGATCAGTAGTTTCAGGGTTCCAACGATTAATTGTTTCATAACCCCAAGGGCTAATACATGGCGCTACTAACACATTAAACTGCTTGGTGTAGTGCAACGCTTCCGTTTGCAAAAAACGTAATGCGCCATGCACACCGCTAGTTTCATAGCCATGCACACCACCGGTAACAATTACCGTTGGCTTATTCGCTTGCCAATTCTTCGATTTCAATAGCAACAACGGATAATCGGCAAAACCATGTTCCGCATACGCTAGCTCACCATACTGCTCAACATCAAAATCATTTGCCAGCGATTCAATCACCGCTACTACATCATCAAAATATGAGCGCTTTTGTGTTTGCTCATTCAACCAAGTGTTCTTTTCTTCGATACCCCAAGCAACGCCAGGTTTGCCAATAGAGTATGTGCTTGATTCTGTTGTCATGTTATTTCCTAAAGTTATGCTGCTTATTTCATGTGAGTACAGCAAATTCATTATCTAACTAATATGCAGTTAGCTTCTAAACCATTAGCTACGGTAAAGCGTTTTAATTAGATGAAAGCCAAACTGAGTTTTTACCGGGCCATGCACTTGCAAAATGGGCTTCTTAAAAACCACGTTATCGAATGCTTTCACCATTTGCCCTGGCCGAAACTCACCTAAATCGCCGCCTTTTTTACCTGAGGGGCAAATCGAATGCTTCTTCGCCAGCTCATGGAAATTCGCACCTTTGGCTAATTCTACTTTTAACCTTTCGGCTTCTTCTTTGGTTTTTACCAAAATATGTACCGCAGCTGCTTTCGCCATTCTGTTGCCCTATTATTCTCTGCTATTTTCTGTATCCGCGCGCAAGCTTTCTGCGCTGTAAAACCTCGGGCAGTATATCGCACAGCACTAGCCGTTGGAAAACCAATCAACAGGCTTTTATACAAGCGCTTAATTCCACTCGTAAAAGCCTAATTCTACATCGATCTATGCTTGCGATTATAACCAATTAACTGTATAAATAACCAGTATATTGAATTTATTAAACGCACCCCACGAGGAATCCCAATGGCTGTAATTACGCAATACGTAGTTGTACGCAACGGAGAAGAAAAAATGACTTTTACCAGCAAAGCCGAAGCCGATGCGCACGATAAAATGCTTGATATGGTTGATGAGTTAGTGCCGTTGCTAGAAAGTTGTGAAGCACTTAGCAGTGAACAACAGGTTGAAGATATGGCATTTTTCTTAGCCCGCGAGCGCGAGCAAGTATTGATAGCCTTGGGTGCTAAGAAACCCGCCAAGAAAAAAGCACCTAAGCCAGTAACTCCGGCTGCCAAGCCAGAACCAGCAGTGCCTGCGGCCAATCCAAAACCAGAAACCACCGAAGAAGCAAGCTAGGTTAGCTATGAGAACTTAATTTACATCAGTAAATTAAGTTCGAATAAAAGCTTCTGAATGCTTTGCCGAGAATCCATAACTAAGAGCAACTGCACTTCCTGCTCGTTATCAGTATCCTTTGGGCTATCGGCACTGCTATTGGCATTAATTACAGCATTCCTTACAGCATTCCTCACAACATAGAACACAAGGTTATGTTCATCGATAAGTAGTTGCCGGTATTCAGTTAAACCAAGTTGAAAAAGCCGCTCACTGATCGTGCCGCTAAAAGGATTCTGAGTAAGCTGCTCGGTTATTTTTAACTTAATGTTCTCACTTACCGAGTGTGCCACTTTCTCACCAAACTGCTCTGATAGAAAAGCACGTAAACGCTGGAGCGAACGCTTAAACACCGGCGAAGCAACAATCTTGTATTGGTTAGGCGCCATCTTGTTCAAACGCTTCATCAATACTAAGTTTTTCAGTAGTTAATGATTTCTCAGAAAGCTTCATTAACTTTAAAAGCGCTAATGTTTCCTGCTGGAAGGCATAATCGGCATAAGATTGAACTACAAAAGCAGGCTTCCCTTTTTTCGTAATCATCAATTCTTCCTGTAACTCCAAGCTATTGGCGTTCTCTTTCAGATAAGTAATTGTTTCGGTTTTCATAGTAAGCGTCCTTTCTCCTTAAGCCGCAACTTGTAAACAGTAACCTGCAAATAGCGGGCTTTAAAAAGCCTTTTAAAAGGTTCTTTAGTATAAGCTCAATAATTCAATTTCGCCACTGCTGAACCAAACCTTCTTTTTCAAAAAAAATCGATAAATAACAGGCACATAAAAAGCCGAACTACGCAGTATCATTTGGGCGTAGTTCGGCTTTAAGATTATGCAGCCGTTATTAAAACGGCGCATTGAAATAGGCTGTTAAACCACGTTCAGGCTTACATCAACATTGCCACGAGTGGCGTTGGAATATGGGCATACCTTATGCGCGGTTTCTACGAGTTTCTCGGCATCAGCACGATCCAAGCCCGGTAATGAAATATCCATCTTCACTGCAATACCAAAACCTTGCTCGATTGGGCCGAAGCTCACAGCCGCATCGATCTTAGCATCGTTCGGAACCTTAAGATTAAGCTTGTCCGATACCGCTTTCATCGCGCCCATAAAACAAGCAGAATAACCCGCCGCAAACAATTGCTCTGGGTTCGTGCCTTTGCCATCATCGCCACCCATTGCTTTCGGGGTAGATAACGATACTTTCAAACGCCCATCATCAGAGGCTGATTCACCAGTACGGCCGCCTTTAGTGGTTACTTTTGCGGTATAAACAACTTCTTTTAATTTATCCATTCTAGTCTCCTCGGTTGCAGGTGCCGTGCCCCTTTTCGCTAAATGCGTTCTAACCAACATTAGCCTATGGCGGCGCTCACCTGAATCATTACATGCCAAACAACTATAACAGGTACAGCGCCATTTGCCGATGTTCGGGCAGTAAAGTAATCGCTACAGATCCCTTAGAACCCCGGAATCTGATATATAACTTTTTCAATTTGATCCTATCCAGCGATTCGCGGTGTAATGCTCGCCATTAGTGCAAGAAGTTAATACTGAAATTAATGCATCATGTTAGTTGGCATAGGCAGGGGTTAAAATGCGCGAGATTGTTATTATTCATGAAAACGAAGAATGGTTGGTACCTTTACGCGCAGAATTTGCGAAGCGCGGCGTTACCGCACGCGAAATGTTTCTAGATACCGGCATAGTGCCATTCACCGAAGAGCCCGAAGATGCGGTTTACTACAACCGAATGAGTGCCTCTTCGCATACACGCGGCCACCGTTTCGCACCAGAGCTTACCCGTGCAGTGCTTACTTGGTTAGAAGGTTATCAGCGCACCGTAGTGAACAACACCGGCGTGCTCGCCCTTGAAGTATGCAAAATATCCCAGTATGCCGCACTCCAGCGGGCAGGTTTACAAGTTCCGAAAACCCACGCAGTAGTCGGTATGCAGCATGTTTTAGCGGCTGCCGAACAATTCAACCAATGGCCTCTGATTTTAAAACCGAACCGCGGCGGTAAAGGCCTTGGCGTGCAACGTTTCAATTCACTAGCTGAATTGCAAACCTATGTGGAACGAACGGACCACGAAGAACCGCTCGATGGTATTTGGCTGCTACAAGAATATATTCAGCCGAAAGAACCTTTCATTACTCGCGCCGAATTCATTGGCCGCAAGTTTTTATATACCGTGCAAGTAAATACCGAAGATGGCTTCGAGCTTTGCCCTGCCGATAATTGCAGTATTGAAGATAAGTTTTGCCCAACGGGAGCGGAGCCCAACCCGAGTGTAAGTGCGGGCACCAGCAGCGCCCCGGAAGCGCAAAAGTTTGCTATTACCGAGCGCTTTAATAACCACAACATCATCAGCCAGCTTGAAGGCTTCTTAAGCGAGAACGCCATTGATGTGGCCGGTATTGAATTCATTGAAAACGCCGAAGGCGAGCTATTTGTTTACGATGTGAATACCAATACCAACTACAACCAATCTGCCGAGCAACGTGCAGGTGTTGAACGCACCGGCATGGGTGCCCTTGCTGATTATTTGATTCGGGTAGCTTCAAACTGAAGCCTAAATTGGCAACTATGGTGTTATGCAGCTAAGGTGAAAGAAGGGTTAATTTCAGTATTATGTTGCGGCGTTGTGGCTGCCTTTTGATATTAATCAGCTAGTGATTAGTATTCACTCGGTAAAATAGAGCCTACCAACGAGGAATTCGGCGTGAGTAAACGCGTTAGCGAAAGCAAAAAGGCACTGAGCGATCCCAATAAAAACCTCAATGATGTTATTTCCGTAACGCCAGGCGTTATTTTTCAGCTTAGGCTCGATGCAAACGGCGAATTAAGTTTCCGATACGCTAGCCCAAAACTTATTGAAGATACTAATTGTGCCACCGCAATAGCCGCCGAAAGCGTGAAAGAGATTTTAAAACTAATCCACACCGATGATCTCGAATACGTAAAAGATTCAATTTTAACTGCCCACAAAAATTCACTTCCTTGGCAATGCGATTTCCGAATTCCTCACAATGATCAAAACAAATGGATAAGAGGAAAAGCAGATCTAGAGAAAGGAAGTGATAATTCCTCCCACTGGAATGGCGTGCTGCTAGATATCAGCGATTTAAAAGCCGCCCAGCTCAAACTTCAGGAATCAGAACAACGTTTACAAGAAGCGCAAACTCTGGCTTCTATCGGGCATTGGTATGCCAAAATTGAAACGGGCGAAGTGTATTGGTCTGATATTGTTTTTAAGATTTTCGGTTTAGAGCAAGCACATACCAGCCCTTCCATTGAGCTCATAAACCGCCACGTTCACCCCGATGATGTAAATATACTTAAGGAAGGTTTAGAGCAAGCAAAAGCTACCGGAAAGCTCGATATCGAATATAGAATAATTCGGCCCAACGGCACGATTGGTTGGGTGCATTCTCTGGGTGAAATTAATCATTTAAACGGAATATCGCACGGCACCATTCAAGATATTACGGAACAAAAAGCTGATGAGCTCGAACTTCAAGAGTTAGCCACCACCGATCCGCTTACAAAGCTTTATAATCGCCGCTTTTTCATTGAGCGCTCAGAAAGTGCCATTAAATTATGCAATAGATTAGAACGGCCATTATCGGTTGTTATGTTTGATCTCGATCGCTTCAAAGTAGTGAACGATACCTACGGCCACGCTACCGGCGATGTTGTATTAGAGGAAATATCCCGTGAAGTAAAGGCATCACTTCGCTCTGAAGATGTACTCGGGCGTATAGGTGGCGAAGAGTTTGCCATTACCATGCCCGATACAAACCTGATGCAAGGCGTTAAAGTAGCCGAGAAACTCCGTATGAAAATAGAACAAATGAAATTTAAGAGCTTAATTGATGATCAACCTTTTCAACTCACCTGCAGTTTTGGTGTTACCGAAAAGCAAACTGCAAAAGATATGCTGGAAAAGCTCCTTTCGCAGGCAGATAGTGCGCTTTACCTCGCCAAGCATAATGGCCGAAATCGCGTGGAAACGAAATTATAAAACCAAGATTAAATATTGGCAGTTAATGCCAACAGCCGAAACTTATCAATGATATTCGCGTTGCTGGAATCATTGCGGCTTACCATATACCACTGCCCCGGAAGCGGGAACCCTTCAATATCAACACGCGCAACGGCATCACTGCCATGATCAATAATATGTTCCGATAACACCGCCAAGCCCATTCCCGCAGCCACACTAATTCGAATAGCTTCGTTGCTCTCTATTTGTGTGGTGTGATTCAAATACAAACCTCGCCCTGCCAACCAAGTATCAAATACCATGCGCGTAGCCGAGCCCAATTCGCGCATTAAAAATGGTTCATCTACCAGCTGCTGAAAGCTTACGGGCGCACATTGCTGCACTGCCCAATGGTGAACGGGCGCAATAAGCTGCAAACGATTAGCCATAAATGGTTCAGCTTTTACCATGGAATCGCTCGGCGGATGGCTAAATATATAAATATCATCGGCATTGTTATTGTAGCGCTGCAAGGTGCTGCTGCGATTACCAATACTCAGCTCAACACCAATATCGGGATACTGCCGATTAAACCGCGCCACCAGCGGTGGAATTACATATTGAGCGGTATTCACCAACGCTATCTTCAAGGTGCCGCGATCGCCCTCACGAATCGCTGAAATTGCCTGCGTGCATTCGTGCATGCGCCGCATAATATCGCCACAAGCTCGATATAGGTGCTCACCCGCCAGTGTAGGTATCATCTGCCGGCCTTCTTGCTGCAACAACTCAGCACCACACACATCCTCTAACCGGCGAATTTGCGCCGAAATCGTAGGCTGGGTTAAATGCAGCTTGCGCGCTGCGGCCGAAATACTTTTTAGCTCCACAACGTGCTGAAACACTTCAAGTAGGCGGAAATTCAACTGGCGCAATTGCATAAACACTCCTGCATATTCGCTCTAAACGGTTAACTATAGATATTTATCTATAGTTTATAACGTAATCAATTATTTTTATATATAGATAGATTTTTGCATAATCCTGCCGCTGAATAAACATTGCAGTTCAAAACACTATAATTATAGGAGGAAGCATGCCAGATATCGTTGTCGCCTTTTTTGCGCTCGGGTTAATTGCAGGGTTAGTAAAATCTGATTTAAAAGTACCGGGGCAGATCTACGAGATACTCACCATTCTTTTAATGTTAAGTATCGGCATCAAAGGTGGCTTAGCGCTACATAGCGGCGGTGATAGCATTGTATGGAGCAATTTACTGCTGATCATGGCGCTTGGTTTTTTACTTCCCCCTATCCTTTTTCCAGTATTGCGCAAGCTTGTGCGCTTGCCCCGCGTTGATGCTATTAGCATTGCCGCCCATTATGGTTCTGTAAGTGCAGGTACCTTTGCGGTAGCTTGGGCATTGGCAGAAAGTTATCAACTGCCGCTAGCCGCCGATACCACGCTTTATTTGGTAATTCTTGAACTACCCGCCATTGTACTTATGCTAGCGTTTTATCACTGGCGCGCACAAAAAGAGGTGGCGGGTGCAGAAGGCACGTTGCAGGCGGCAAATACCCAGGCGAAAAATGCATCTTCTTCCGCCAGCATGGGCGCAATTTGGCACGAAGCACTCACCAGCCGAGGCGTTATTCTATTAATGGGTGGCGTTGCGATTGGTTGGTTGTATGGCCCAGCCGGGCTAGCTTCTATTGAAGGGTTGGTACTAAACGGGTTTTCTGCCCTGTTAGCGTTGTTCTTGCTCGAAATGGGTATCACCACCGCGCGAATTTGCCGGCCGTTTCCATTCAAACTATGGCGCTTAGTGCTATTCGCCGCCTTAGCGCCATTAGTGATGCTTTGGCCAGGTTTACTACTTGGCATATACCTAGAGCTGCCAACCGGCTCTATTTTAGTGCTCAGCGCCCTTACCGCCAGTGCTTCTTACATTGCCGCACCGGCCGCTATTCGCGCTGCAATTCCAAGCGCCGATATCGGCAAAGCCATGCTAGCCGCACTGGGCATTACTTTCCCGTTAAACGTGTTGGTGTATATTCCGGTGTTAGCCCTTCTGCTGGGCTCTTATTGAGCTTTGCAAATATTAATACCCAGCACTCGGTGCGCTGTTAGCTAGCAGCACAGCAATAAAAAAGCCAAGTTGCGCGAACAACTTGGCTTTTCGTTATTTGAAACAATTACGTAAACTATGAATTACATAGCAGCTTGCGTTTCGCTAATGTAATCATTCACAAATTGCTCGAGCACATTCAATGGCACTGGGCCACTTGCCAGCACTACATCGTGAAACTCGCGAATATCAAACGCATCGCCTAATTCGGCTTTCGCGTGTTCACGCAATTCCAAAATTTTAATCATGCCAATTTTGTAAGCCGTTGCTTGGCTTGGCATAACAATGTGGCGTTCAACCATTTTCACCGCATCGGCTTCCGCGTTTGGCGTATTGTTCACGTAGAACGCAATGCCCTCTTCGCGTGTCCAGCGCTTATCGTGAATACCGGTATCTACCACTAACCGCACCGCGCGCCATAATTCCATAGCCAAACGGCCGAAATCTGAGTATGGGTCTTCATAAAAGCCAATTTCTTTTGGTAATAGCTCAGTGTAAAGCCCCCAGCCTTCGGTGTAGGAGGTGTAACGGCCAAATTTACGGAAAGTTGGAATACCTTCGAGCTCTTGAGAAATGGCAATTTGCATGTGGTGCCCAGGAATACCCTCGTGATAAGCAAGCGCTTCCATTTGATAGGTTGGCATAGAGCCCATATCGTACAAGTTGGCGTAATAAACACCTGGGCGCGAACCATCCATAGAAGGTTGCTGATAAAACGCTTTACCGGCCGATTGCTCGCGGAAAGGTTCAACCGCTTTCACAATCATTTCAGCTTTCGGCTGAGTGATAAACAACTCATCGAGCCGCTCGCGCATAGCATCAATGTAAGCCGTAGCTTCATCTAAATAGCGCTGGCGGCCTTCATCGGTTGCCGGGTAAATGAAATCTTGGTTGTTGCGCATATATACGAAGAATTCTTGCAAAGTACCTGCAAACTCAACTTCTTCCATAATCACCCGCATTTCATTGTGAATGCGTGCCACTTCGCTTAAACCAATTTCGTGAATTTCATCAGATGTTAAATCTGTGGTGGTAGTGCGCTGCAAAGCATTGTTGTAAAACGCTTCGCCATTCGGGAACTTCCACGCACCATCGCGGGTATCGGCTTGCTCAGCAATATCTTCTACTACGCTAATTAAGTTTTCATAAGCCGGTTTTACCGATTCCAGCAACGCTTGCTCAGCCGCGGCCAACAAACTGTTTTTCTGGCTTTCATCGATATCAAGGTTCGCAACCTTGCCACTAAAATCAGCTAGCAAGGTGCTTGGTTCGCCGTTATCGAAAGGCGCACCCGAAATAATGTTGCGGCTATCGCTGATTACATACGGGTAAACAAATTTCGGCGCAATAATGCCTTTTTCAGCACGTAACTCTAGGTTATCGCCTAACTGAGAAAATAAAGTAGGTAAGGCATTTAAACGCGCAATATACGCTTCGGCATCGGCCACTTCGTCAATGCTGTGCTGGTTAATTAATAACGAAGCTACGCTCGAATGCATACCAAACATTTGGTTTACTGGGTAGTTATAGTGGCGCCATTGGAAATCAGCAATCGTTTCTTCTAAACCCTGCTTGGCAAGCAACCAACTAATACGCGTTTGCGCATCGAGCTTGTTTTCATCAATGGCCATCACTCGCTCGAGCTGTTCACGCTGAAAAGCTAAATCTTCATGGGCACGTTCTTCAGAAATATCATCCCATTTATCTTGATCGCGTTTGATACCCAAATACGATTGATACATAGGGCTGCGCATAGCCCGTTCCATAAACATATCTTCAAATAGTTCATTCGCTTTCGCCGATTCAGCTTCGATCTCAGCAGCTGATACCGCCGTTTGCGCTTGGCTTTCCGAAGCCGAGGCACTTGGCTGTGGCGCACTAGAATTTGAATTTGGGCCCACATCTGAGCAGCCGCTAGCAATTAAAACTAGCGAAACCGCCAGCACAATACGTTTATAAGCAAACATGAGAGTTCTCCTGTTGTTTGTGGTTTTTCTAAAATCTTTTTTAAAGTATTTTTTTAACCGATAACTCGAGATTAACACGGATACGCACACCATGTAGCGCACACATACAAAATCGCGTTAGATCTGCACAATATTGCATATAACTTTTTCAATTTGCTCAAGCTTGATTAGTGCGCTGTAATAGCCGCCTTTACTAGCCGCAGAGCAACGCGCGCAAGTTGAGCGCACCGGCATGGGTGCATTAGCTGATTATTTAATAGAATTGGCTTCGAGGTAATATTCCTTGGGTTAAAGCCGCTTATTGTGAAGTGAGCGGTTTTGAGCAGAATTGGTGAAACGATATTTTTGTTTACACCTTGTGAGAGCGCAAAGACAACTCAAATCCGCAAGCATCCGCATATTTAAGCAAAGTAGACCAACTCGGGTTGGTGCTTCCTGTTTCCAAACGGCTTACATTGCTCTTCTTAGTTTGCATTTTGTCAGCAACTTGCTCTTGCGTTAACCCAGCACTTGCTCTCATGGAAAGGAGCTGATCAATTAACTTAAATTCACTTTCTAACTGCTCATACTCGGATTTAGCCGCCGGCCAATCACTTTCCGCATAAAACAAGCTCCCCTTCCTTGAGTTATAGTGTTCTCACGCAATTTCCGTTACTATCAGCCATCAATAACCATTTAATAATCCACACGCTAAATAGTACGCTCGTCTTGGAACCAAAACTAATATGACAGCGACATCAAGTTCGGCGAAATATGCACGCTTTATCCGCGCCCTCAGCAAAGGCTATGCGGCGTTTCTTTTGTTTGCTCTAGCCATAATTCCCGCTTTTGCCATTGCTTATTTAGTAATCTTTCAGAATCCAGAGTTGTTATTCGAGCATCATAGCTTTCATGAACTTGCCATTGGTATTTCGCTGCTGCAAGGCGCGTTCATCGCCTACGTTACCTACCAGTGTTACCTGCGCACCAAAGAACCCTTTTTGTGCTGGCTTACCCTCGCCTTTTTGGGTTTTACCCTAATTTATGCTTGGCACGGCGTATTCACCCGCTTCGCAGATAACCATATGATGCTCTTTATTCTATTTGGGCCCGCATCGCGCTTCGTAATGGCCTGCTGTTTGTTCATTGGTTTGCTCTCGTATGGCCGCGCAAATCAACAACAGCGCGCCACCAAAACCAACAAATTTTGGTGGCGCTCAATTGGCGTATTTATTGGCATTAGCGTTATTGTGTTCCTGCTAGCATTATCAAATTGGGCTCATTTATCACGGTGGCTGCTGGAATTAGCCGCCATGGGCATCATGCTAACCTGCGCATTCATCATTATTCTGCGCCGAATTCCCTCACCCTTAATCACCGTATACGCAATCGCCGTTGTGTACTTCGCGCTATCCTCCCTCGCTTTTATGTTAAGCGGGGTATGGAATCACCTGTGGTGGCTCGCTCACGGTATATTCGCAATAGGCTTTATGGCACTTAGCTACAGCGTTATACAAGGCTATCTCACCACTGGCTCGTTCTCTCGGGTATACAGCCAGGCCCAGCTTTTCGAGCAGTTACACGCAGAAAAGGAGCGCACCAACGAAGCCTTGCTAGAACTCCAGCGCGCCCACAAAAAACTCGAAATTATCGCCGCAACCGATTCGCTAACCGGTTGCGCCAATCGCAGAGGCTTTGAAACACAAAGCTTGGTAGAAATATCTCGCGCCGAACGCAGTGGCACTCCGCTATCGTTTCTTACTCTCGATCTCGACCACTTCAAACAGATCAACGATGAATATGGCCACAGCATTGGCGATACCGTGTTGAAAGAATTCGTTAAGTTAATTCAGAAAACCTTGCGCCCAACCGATGTGCTTGGCCGCATAGGTGGAGAAGAGTTTGCTTTACTATTACCAAACACATCATTCGAGAACGCAATGAGCATGGCCGAACGCTTACGCCAGTTAGTACAAGATGAAGTGTTCGTAATCGAAGCAACACCAATACAACTCACCATAAGCCTAGGCATTGCCCAGTATGGCCCCGACGGTGAAACCCATGAATCGCTATTCAAAGCAGCTGATAGCCGCATGTATAGCGCCAAAGATTTAGGCCGTAATCGGGTGGTTTCGGGTTAGTTTCCGGGGTGCTTTGGAAGGTGTTTCGGAAGGTGTTTCGCAAAAATATAAACCGCTCGGTTTGAAGTGAGCGGTTTTGATTAGCCCAAGGTTTTAATCAGGCCAGAGCTTTAACCACCGCTGCCTCCGCGTGCAGTGCGGCGGTATCAAATAGCGGAATTGCAGCATCGCCATCTTGCAGCAGCATTCCAATTTCGGTACAGCCCAAAATTACGCCTTCCGCGCCACGCGCTGCAAGGCCCGCGATGATCTCAAGGTAGGCTTGCTTTGATACATCTAAAAATTGCCCTTGGCAAAGTTCATGATAAATAATCCGATGCACAAACTCCCGCTCTTCGGGCTCTGGAATAACCACTTCAATGCCGT
The DNA here is from genome assembly GCF_000218785.1 of Idiomarina sp. A28L. Taxonomy (GTDB): domain Bacteria; phylum Pseudomonadota; class Gammaproteobacteria; order Enterobacterales; family Alteromonadaceae; genus Aliidiomarina. Next base: position 13,586 of record NZ_AFPO01000011.1, on the reverse strand, counting down.
GCGCCTGTAACCGCGCCCGATAAAACCCTTGCTCCATAGTAAATTGCGTACCTAACAGCCCTACTCGCTTAATGCTGCGTGCCTTCAGCGCTGCCGCAGTAACATCAATGATGTGCAACAACGGCACAGAAACCGCCGCAGCTACCTCATCGGCAATTTTGTGCATGGTATTAGTGCCAATCAGAATGAAATCCGCACCGGCTCGCTCAAGCGCTTGCGCCGCATCGCAGAGAATATCCGCCGTAGCCTGCCAATCACCCGCATGCTGCAACTCAGCAATTTCCGCAAAATCGACACTCACCAACACCACCTTCGCCGAATGATGCCCACCCAAACGCTGCTTCACGTTTTCATTCAACAGCCGGTAATACACCTGCGTAGATTCCCAGCTCATACCGCCAATAAGGCCAATGGTTTTCATGATTAAACAATTCCCCGTATTTCAGTATGTGGTGTTTTCGACACTATATACTGGGCTGCTCTTAGCACCAATATTATTCAACTACAGCATTTATAACGCTGCGCCTGAGCTTGACATTGTTTAGAAAACAACCACACTGATATCTCATTAGGTAAGCAACGGTAATGGAGTACTCTGATATGGCATACTTCTATGTAAATGATAACCCGCAATCAACGGGTGAGCATGAAGTGCACCAAACTGGCTGCGTGAGGCTTGCAAAGGTAAAAAGCAAAACAGGTTTAGGACAGCACCAAAGTTGCCACGAAGCGTTAAAAGCGGCAGCTCATATTTACAAAAATGTAGACGGCTGCGCAACCTGTTCGCCTGATTGCCATCATCGATGATTTAACATCGCCTGAGCACTCGGGTGTGTTACCTGAAATTTGCCTTAAGTTACATTGAGTGATACAAAATATTAACATTACTCAGAGGATAACTTAATGTCAGTTTTGAACGTAGAAAAGGAATTAACCCGCGCTCGACTTCTTCCTTCCAATAATATTAAAAATGCCGAGGCTAGGCTAACATCAATCACGTTGGCGGTATTTCAATCGATACCAGAGTTCGCGCAAAGAATGTTAAATACAGTGGGAGTTCGAGTTGGCCTGAGATCATCGGTACGTTCATATATAGAACCTGAATTAAATCGCAATAGAAAAACAAACAAATCAGAAAATCGACCTGATGGCCTTATTGTTCATCAAAATGGAAAAAACCTTTGGTTAGCAGTTATTGAAGCGAAAATAAATAACGCAGAAATCAAAGCAGACCAAGTTAAACGATACATTCAATTGGCAACAGCAAGTACCTTACCTATCGACGCTATTATTACGATATCAAATCAATTCGTGGCAGTACCTTCGCACCACCCCTTGAAGTCCTTACTCGATAAACGCCGAAAAATTAAACTGTACCATTGGTCTTGGACAAATATTGAAACCCAAGCAGTGCTGTTGCTAGAAGACCCCGATTTTGAACAAAGAGAGAAGCGATATATCCTTCGCGAATTTATTCATTTCCTACAGTCAGAGAGCACTGGGGTTACAAAATTTAACTCAATGCACAAAGATTGGGCTGAAATGATCAAGCAAGCTCGCACCGAGGGAGTTAAAATCCCCAAGAATGAAGTTACTGAGAATGCCGTAGGCTCTTGGCATCAAGAGTGCCGTGATATCGTTTTAATGTTAGCTCGAGAGCTTAAACAGCCTGTTACACTTCAACTTCGTCGTGATCATATTAATGATCCAAGTAAACGCTTGGATGACGATATTAAACTACTCATTGAGAAATCGACATTAATAGCAAATATTAACGTTCACCACGCAGCTTCAGATATCTGTATCACTGCAAACGTGCAATCAAAGGTTGTTACACTTTCAATGAACTTAAAAGCTCCACAAGATATTCCAACCTACAAAGGGCGTATCGGCTGGCTTACTCGGCAATTAAAAGAACAGCATGATAAACCAATTGATGTTTATATTTATGGTAAACGTAAAACGCAAATGCTCTGCGAGAGATTGAGTGAAATTTTAGATAAAGATAACCATGATTTCTGGGGAGAAGCTAAGAAGCTTGAGCCCAGTCGCTTTGAAGTGAAATGGCAAGCTGACTTCTCAAAGGAGTTTTCGCAATCTCGCGGCTTTATCGTAAAGCTCGAAGAGTTAATGCTAATGTTTTACAAATCAGTTGGGGAAAATCTTCAGCAATACCAGCCTGCGCCTCCTCGAATTAAGAAAGCTGATGTTGAATTGAATAGCGAGGAAGATTTAACCGAGGAGTAACTTGTGAGGCGTTTGCGTCACTTAGACTTAGATATGGACTCTGGTTCTGTATATTTTTCTAGAAGCTCTGGCTGTTTCTGCGCTACGCGAAAGAAATACTCCGCCAGCTTACCTTTCAGACTTCGCAGAAAGATCTCAAGCTCCTGTAATTCGCGTTCCTCTAAATGAAGCCCTTCATTGAACTGAAAATGGGGGAAATTGAACTCCCCGTCCATTACAGGAAATGACGTAGACCTAAAATGCATTTCCTCTTCGGCGGAGTGCGCGACAATTTTCCGTCTGAGGTCAAGAATCTTTGCAACTAATCCTTTCTCGTCCTCTGACAAGGTTATACCCAGAGCCCGCAGGCCAATAGTCGTCCCACTTCTAGTGGTTTCAAATGGGCGTGCCATAGAAACGATCAGTGTCGACTCATAGCAACGGAAACGGCGTAGGCTAACTACGTCGTAATTACGAGTGAAATCACAGTCCTCGAGGAGAAACGTAAGAGCTGATAATGCTTGCTGAAAGTCCCAGGTCGAATATATGGCTCGTATTAACTGTTGCTCGGTAATCTTCACAATGAATGCCTAACGTTGCCGCTCACAGGCAAAATTGCGAGCGCTAGCGAGTAATTTTGTCCGTGTGCAGCGGATTGTTAGATTATTTCGCATTTGAGCCTGATGGCTTATTTGATGCTTGAGCATCTATTAGCACGAGTTCTTTACCCTCTTTAAGTCCAAGTCCCTTCATGATCTTTAAGGTCTTGGCTAACTCCGAGTCACTAAAATACAAGATTACTTTGATTGATTTCTTTGTTTGATTTGCTGCCTTGTAAACTTCCACCTGCTTTTCTAGATTTTGTTTGAGCTTAGAATTACTAGCCAGCTTAAACTCGACCAACGTTGAATCTTTCGAGCCTCGTGATATTTTGTAATCAACAGGCCCCCTACCATTATTGACCTCAGCATTCACATCGTCTTCCGAGGCATACCATGTTAAACGAAACATCAGCTGCAGGTCAGACTCACGTTTTATAGGCTCACCCTTCATGTAGAAAACGCGATAACCATCGTTGTTTTCAATAACCTGCTTGAGATAAAGAACTCGCTTGTACGCTTCTTCATGAGTATCATCAGGTGTTGCGTAGAACGCACTATCGTCGCGCAAATCCTCAACAAGCTCTGAAACCTGAGAGATAAATACCGCTTCAGTCTCACGTATCTTTTGGCTGCTTATTGATGAAGCTTTGTCGCTTGTGTTTTCTTTGAGCCGTATGTAGTAGTCAATAAGTTCAGGGAATTTACGGAGCGTCTTCGCAATAGCTTCATTTATTTCTCTTCGCTTGGCGTCTTCAGGTATTCTTCTTAGAAAATATTCATTGATTTGGGCACGTAGTTCTAAATTAGGCATTGATTCCAAAATATCATCAAAATCACCAATGATGTCGTGCTTGTTTATCCATGCGTCGTCCTTTGTAAGGATGTCTTTTGGAGTTAATAATACATAGTCACCATCGATATACGGCAGCTTATATCGCTTCCCAAGCCATCTTCTTGTCCTATAGTCAAACTCGGCATGAGAAACCATTACTGATTTGACGCGTGATTGATCGATATGCTTTTGGGCAAATGTTTCTGTGTACTCACAAAGAAAGCCTTTGATTAAATTGGTAGTAAAATCGCTTACATTGTCTTTGCCTACGCCATCTTTTACCAAGCATAGTTTTTCCAGGTGGCTACCACTGGTAACCTGTTCTGTACCAAAATCAGTAAATATTGTGGATAAATTGTTATTTAGTGCGGTCGCGAATTTTGCGCCAAGTCCAGAACCGCTGTTACCGACTTTACTAAAACCAAGCCAATTTTGCTTAACCTCTGGAAATAGAAACCAGTGCCTTAGGAGGCCTTTAGATATTGTTCCTGACTCCGACATCTTTCGCAGAAACGTAATGTAATTAATTATCTTTTCATGAAGCGCTTGATACTCTGGCTTGTCGCTGCTGAATAAAAGAAATGGGTCAATGAAAACAGGAAGGTCGTTGATAAGTGATACATTGAATGCACCGTAATCTTCCAAATCATTGGGGGACACATCAAACCAATCCGAGAAATATACGTTCAAGCGAACCCTCCTTGTAATCTAACATTTGAATACTAAGCATGCGCAATGTATTTGAGGCACGAAACCAAGCGTTAGGGAGATAAATACTGAGGATTTCATGAACGACTCCCTGTGTTCGTGCAGCACAATCTGTGCGTGCTTGTTTCCATTCGCAAGTATGCTTGTTATTTATTTTATACAGTAAACCATAAACGGCTTCCCGCCATTAGGCAAGTTGATAATGTGCCACGATGAGTAGAGATACGCGGCGGGTTACGGCATACCTTTTATTCTGTCTAACGGGCTTATCGTTCCGGCGTAGTGTTGGCCAAATACATGAGTATATATTGGGGTAGTTTTAACATCGTTGTGACCGAGCAGTTCTTGCACGGTACGTATATCACAGCCGTTTTGCAGTAGATGCGTGGCAAATGAGTGCTTAAACGTATGGCAATTTACTTTCTTATGAATGCCAACTGCTAACACAGCTGGCTTAAAATGCTCTGCCGGTCTTTATTGCCCTTGCCACCAGAGATTGTGACCGCACAGGTTTTCAAGCAAACATCTTGTACGCGCAGGGATAGGCAATCATTTACCCTTAAGCCGCCACCATACAATATTTCAACTATGATTCTGTTTCGCCCATTCAGGCGATTTAATATCTTTAAGACTTCTTCAGGCGTCAACACAATTCGGAGACGGCGCTGCTTTTGGGCTAGCTTAAAGTTCAGCTCACCGAGCTCTTGTTTTAACACTTTGTGATACATGAAAACTAGAGCGTTCAGGGCCACTTTTGGTTATTGACGGCAACATAGCGTTCATATGCGAGCCAAGATAGAAATGACCTGGTCAGCCCCCATCTCGTGGGGGTGGGTGAAATTATGGAGGCGAATGTATTGGCGAATCTAGTACAGATAAGATTTCTCAGTGCCCAGGGGATTGCCGCACAAGCGCATTTCAGAGCGCAACATCTCCATGAAAGGGCTTTGAGTTATTGGTTAACATCCGTTGTTTGTCATCCATTACAATAAATTAGCTCACATTTCCCCGACCAGAATGCTCACTTTGCTAGGCAATGGCGCATATTATCGGCTTGATGATTGATTTGAAGCAGGCTAAAGTCAAACTATTGAACATAAAAAGCGCGGCAAAAATATCGCTATAAGAGCGACGAACAGGCATGCACGATTTGTGCGCAGATAACGCAGGGAGCGTATTATGAAAGACCCAGTATCTACAAGCCCCTCCTTTGAATTTCCACCTTCAATACACCGCGCATGCTTAGTATTTAAATGTTATGCCCCCTTGAGAGGTAATGCGTGAACTTAGATAGCCTGATAACAGTTGCGGGTTTGTTTGTCGCAGTTTATGCAATTATTCCTAGGGTAAGACGGTTAGAGATCTCTCTTCGATTTGGAAAGGTTGGCTGGGCAATACTATTAATCTCCGTGGCGTCTATTCTGTATTTGCAGTTTTACCAAACATTTAGATCCTTGGGCCTTACGCCAAGCTTAAATCTCTCTAGATGGTCAATCACGCCTTCTAATGCTTCATTTTTAATAATCCTGCTAATGTCCCTGACTTTATTCGTTTACCTGCGTTTTAGACGGCTCTCTAGATCTAACATTGTTAAATTCAGGGAATATGTTTTTGAGCTTTCACGTGAGAAAAAATACTCAGAGCTATTTTCGTTGATTGAGAGAAATATCAACCATGTTGCACGTATATATAACGGGCGCTTCGTACTCTCAAGACTCCAAGCCTATCTTCAACGGCGCTCAAGAGACTATCCAGATATTCGATCGTTGATTTCTGAGTTAGGGGGTTCTCCCAACGAACGTGAGCCTATGGGGCGTGATATAATCCATACAGTTCTAAGGAAGTGCTCTGGGCTGTTGGCTCGAGTACTTCCCACCTATGAAAGAGAAAAGGAAGTCGCAACGGAAATTGTGCATGAGGTTTTGATAAACAGAAACACCGTCAAAGCGATTTCTGAAGTAAGGCCGTATTTCGCGTTGCAAATATTCCCTTATGAATTTTACGAGAATAATGAATTTGTAGATACGTACCTAAGATACTTGGCAGAAGACACAAAAAGCGTTTTGTACCATGAGTTGCGCAACAATCAGAACTTGGCGGGCCGAGATCGTTATGCCCTCCCTAAAAGAAACCGGCTCCTCAATTACTTATTCGAAGATTGCAAGGTTGCTGAAAGATACGGGGTATATAAGCCTATTGGGGAATTTGTTATCTCCCATCTAGATGAGTTATACAGTAGTTCCTTACCTGACCCATATAATGAACCTATGGGTGATTTTTTTGAGGAGGGCCAGTGGGATTCAAAACTTATGGTAGGAATTAGATTTTTCGATATCATGGTTACAAGCGCTTTGTACCAGAACATACAATGGCATATGTGGCTCTATTACTTTACGCACTTTGTTGAGCGTATATTAAGAAATTTAGATCCCAACGAGAAACTTGTCGACTTTCATGCTGAGTGGCCTACTAAATACCATTATGCACTGTATGAAATAACCTCTTGTCTTTGTAAGTGGGCTTCTGCTGTTGGCCATCTTCCGTTGGATCAAGACAACGTTGCACTAGAAACGACATCGGCACACCACGAAAATGGGAACATACCTAAAAGTAGCATGTTGGCACTTGGTCAGATAGCCAAGCAAATACTGATGACTGATGCACTTTCTGGCAGGTTCAAAAAATACATAACAGATATCGTATATCGACGATACTTCGAGTTGCGAAAAGATGCCGCAACACAGCCTTACGCAGATGCATTGATGAACTCCATTCAGTGTGGTGGATTTAGCATGGGCAAAACATCTTATGAATACGCTCAATATCTTCTTGATGCATTTGAAGAGTTTGATCGTATTCCATATGACCTTGATCTATCTGACGAGTTAAGAAGAAGATTGCAAGAGAATGTTGATAGCTCTCAGGCATAACAAAGCGCTGCTGTCGGACAAATTATCCGCTGCGCTCCAAATTTGCCGCAGAGCGCGGCGTTACATTTCATGCAGTGTTAACCGTAAAAATTCGGACAGAATAAATGAGCATAAATGACGGTGAGTTAAAGAAGCTTTTCTACTCTAGTATCAACTCTGAGTTTAATAAATGCCTTGAGCGCAGTATCGGGTACGAAAATAAAGCTATAAAAGCACATTCTGTCCAAAATTCGAATGTCTTAGACCTAGTTTGCGAAGATGACCATATAAATTCAAATCAAACTTAAAGTAGGCGGAGATGCCCAGCCGGAGCCCGAATACAAGCTTGTAGACTAACGCAATCGTAGGCCCCCTATCCCTCAGAACTCTCATACACCGAAGCTAATTTTTCCATTTTCTCACGCATTTGCTCTGCAACAGCTTTCCGCGCAATAATGCTTGGCTTCACAGATAAGATGGCTAACAGCTCTTTGATGTCCGGTAGCCTACCCCGATAGATATACTCATCGTAAAGTTTCTTAAATCCCTCGGCATCAGCATGAAGTTCATCGCAGGCTGCTGCCATAGCCTCAGCTCTTTTCTCGTTAACAAAAGTATTGAACTGCTTTTTAACGAACCCTTCTACCTTATCGTCTGATTCGGTTTTTAGTTTCGGTAGCTTGATGTCGATAAAATCTTGGAACAGCTGTTTTTTATGCCTTAGCTCTGGATCGGTTTGTAGCACACTCAAAATCATATCGCGGGTGAGCTCGTAGTTTTTCTGGTTGCTGCCGCCTTCTTTTAGCTTCTCAATTAGCTGCAGAATATAGGTTACGTTCACCTCATCGCGCTTAATCAGGTCAATTTCAAAATCGAAATCAAAGCCCACTTGATATTCTTCTGCCTCTTCTGCCAGTTCTTTGTCCTGCGCATCAGCAAGTGGTTTTTTCTTCCTCAGCTCGCGCTGTACCGCTTCCATCTCTTCACGCTTATCAAGGTATTTACTTTGATAATCAAGCAAGGTTTGCTCATCGATATCCAGCATACTGCTATCGAGATCTGCATGAAATTCGCTGAACGTTTTTAGGGTGTTTTGCATGCGCAGAACATCACGGAATTTAGCCAAGAAATTGAGTTGCTCTTCTTCTTGGAACAACTCATCAACGGCATCTGGTGTTGCCGCAATCGCTTTTAGTTGCGCAACCTCTTCTCTGAACGAATCCACCAAATCTGGGTATGGCTGCATGATAACGGTGCTAATCACCTCTTCCACACCGCCGGCTTTTGCATCACGATTGGCAAAGATAGATAGCGCTTCATCGGTGGCATCTTTCAAGCGCCGATAACACACGATATTGCCATGTGATTTCTTTGCATCATAAATGCGGTTGGTGCGCGAAAATGCTTGAATAAGGCCGTGGTGTCGTAGGTTTTTATCCACATACAGTGTGTTCAAGGGTGGGCTATCGAAGCCCGTTAAGAACATGTTTACAACCAGCAACATGTCCACTTCTTTGCGCCGAACACGCTGGGAAATATCTTGGTAATACTCATAGAAAGATTTACTGTCGGTAGCATCGAATGAGGTTGCATAAAGGCTATTGTAATCACCAATACAGCCTTTTAAAAACTCCATGCGGCTAGCATCAACATTGCGCCCTGTTACCGAGGGTACAGTGGTTTCTTCTAAACCTGTGAACTCCTCCGAATCATCAGGGCCGCTGCTGAAAATAGTGGCGATACGCAGTTTTTCATCATCAGGCAATTCGGCCTGTAGCCGTTTAAATGATAGGTAGTACTCTCGCAGCAAATCCACACTGCTCACGCACAGCATTGCTGTGTATTCGCGGCTGAAAGTTTTCGAAGGGTGCAGTGCAAGAATATCACTCGCCACTTTATTTACTCGCTGCGGTGAATTAATGAACGATTTATGATTCAGCTGTTCGTCATTTAATGCGTTGGCTGGCACAGCGCTACCATCGCTCATTTCAACCACATCGGATGGCTTCACCATGTCTCGGTATTCAACCGAGAACCGCAGCACGTTGCGATCATGAATGGCATCAGTAATCACATACTTGTGCAGGGCTTCACCAAACAAATCGCGAGTAGTTTTATTGCCAAACTTGGTTTTCACTGTGTTGGCATCAAATATCGGTGTGCCAGTGAAGCCGAACATTTGCCGGTTATTGAAAAAATCACAGATACGCTGATGCGTATCACCAAATTGGCTGCGATGGCATTCATCAAAAATAAAGACCACCTTTTTATCTGCCACTGCTTTGCATCGGTTTTTAAACTGCTCTCTTGATATTGCGGCATTGAGCTTTTGAATCGTGGTAACTATCAGCTTACTGGCCGTATCGTTTAATTGCTCAACCAGTTTTTTCGTGTTCTCTGTGGTATCCACACTGTCGGCACTAAACGCATTAAATTCGCGAGCCGTTTGATAATCAAGGTCTCGGCGATCTACTACGAACAACACTTTATCCACATTCGAATCTTGGCTAAGAATCTGGCTCGCCTTGAATGATGTAAGCGTTTTACCTGAACCGGTGGTATGCCATATGTAGCCATCGCCACGGCCATAGCCAACGCGCTCCAGAATACGTTCAACCGCATAATATTGGTATGGCCTAAGAATCATCAGATTACGAGAGGTTTCGTGTAGCACGATGTACCGAGCAATCATCTTCGAGAGGTGGCAGCGCTCCATGAAGGTTTCGGCAAACGCATCCAGCCGGTTCACCCGTTGATTATCAATATCGGACCACTCAAAGGTGAATTGGTAGTTCAGCTTTTGGTTGTTGGAAAAGTAACGCGTGTTTACCCCGTTACTGATAATAAACAACTGAATAAAGCCAAATAGGCCGCTGTTGTTTTCGTAAGATTTGCTGCGATAGCGATCGATTTGATCAAAGGCCGAGCGCATATCGCCACCTCTGGTTTTCAGTTCAATCTGAACCAAAGGTAAGCCATTCATTAAGATGGTCACATCATAACGGCTATGGTCAACTGCCGAGCGGTTAGTTACTTGGCGGGCAACTTGGAAACGATTCTGGCACCAGTGCTTTACGGAAAAAAGCTCGATGTACTTGGGGATACCATCCGCGCCGATTACATCAATACGACCCCGCAACATTCGCGCTTTATCGAAAACATCACCTTTTTTTAGCTTGTCTTTGATTTGCTCAAACTCGTCACTGGTGAGCTGGATACGGTTGTGTTTTTCCAACTGAACTTTGAGATTTTTCACCAAATCTGCTTCGTTGCACTTTTCCACTCGCTCATAGCCCATGCGCTCTAGCTGCTCAACGAGTTTCTTTTCCATTTCCAATTCGCTTTCGGTGCTCATGTTTTCGAGGTCCTTATCGTCATTCACTTAAGCCGCATCGCCTACCTGAACCCGCCGCTTGCCGGTGAGCAGCTGCTGCATAAGAGCTTTCTTTTCTTGCTTGAGATGGCTGATACGCTTGTGTAGGGCGTCGATTTCTTGGTCAGCGGTGGTGAGTACGTTGGCGATGGCTTTTTGTTCATCCACAGCAGGTATTGTTATCTTAAGACTCTTAATATCCTTACTATTTACAGACTCAAATGTACTTCCCTGAGACAAACTAGACCATCGTGGTTCATACCAGAGCATCCATTGATACAAGTAGTTTTGATTGTTACCATTTTTTGCTCTGATTGAACAGATTCCTCGACCAATACATGCTTCATGTCCTGATATAGCAACACTTCCTACAGGAGCCCTGACACTTAATAAAATATCATTAGGTGAGCAAGTTTTAGTTATTTCAGATGTGAAAATTCTAGGGCTTGATTTTCTATACTTGATGTCAGCATTACCTTGAATTACCGGAAGGCCACCTCCATATTCGTTATAACTTTCAGATTTAGGTGATGTTCCCATTGTCATATCAGCTATATTACTTAGCTCATTATCTATGAATTTTCTTTCAAACCCAGGCAACCGTTTCTTGCCGGTCAAGAGTTGCTGCATCAAGGCTTTTTTGCGCTGTTGACTGTTCTCAAGCAGTCGCTCGCTGGCTGAAATCGCGTTGTCCCATGTGCTCAGAATCTGGGCGATCTTTTTTTGTTCGGGGAGAGGCGGGACTTTGACTGGAAGTTCTACAAGCTTCTCACGCGTCAAATGAGCGATACTAGTACGGCTTGTATAATCATCTAATAACTTTGATCCTGCAATAGAAGCCATGTAAGCCTGAAAATACTCAGGTAAAATATCGCCCTTAGTTCTCAGACGATGAAGTGCTTTTTGGTAGTAACACGGAAAATCAGTTCCTAGCCAAATTGCGCACCTACCTACTTCACCTCCTTCACACAATATGATGTCACCACTTTTCAAACCAAACTTCTCTTGTTCTCGCTCTGAAAAATACATGGTATTCAATCTGCTAGTATCAAAAGAGCCCCAACGAACATTAAAGTTGGTAAGATACTTTAATTGTGGTTCCTTTTCTTTTGCTGCTTTGTTAAGCATTTTTCCGAGCTGCACATCGAAAAGCACCCCAACTACTTGAAGCTTCCACCCCTCAGGCAACATAACCCAACTCCTTCAGATAACCCTTCATCTGCTCATTTAGTTGTGCAATCTCGGCTTCTATATCTGCGCGTTCTAACTGAACGGCCATCAGGTCGATTTCTTCTTCCTCTTCAAAGGTATCCACGTAGCGCGGAATGTTGAGGTTGTAATCGTTTTCCTTGATTTCATCGAGGGTAGCGAGGTAGCTATACTTATCAATGAGTGTGCGGTTTTCTAGAGTGTGAATAATCTTATCGACATCTTGATTACGGAGGGTGTTCTGGTTCTTACCGGGTGCAAAATCGCGGCTAGCATCGATAAACAGCACGTGTTCACTGTCTTCCCTACATTTCTTGAACACCAGCACAGCCGCTGGTATGCCAGTACCAAAAAAGAGGTTAGACGGTAAGCCAATCACTGCATCCAGAGCGTTCATCTCAGCAATCATGTGCTTGCGAATATGACCTTCGCTACTACCACGGAACAACACCCCATGCGGGACAACCACCGCTGCGGTGCCATTTTCATCTAACTGGAACAGCATGTGCTGAATAAACGCCATATCGGCTTTAGTTCTGGGTGCCAGTTTGCCGTATGAAGAATAGCGATCATCACTCAGAAATAAAGGATTAGCGGACCAATCTAAACTGAACGGTGGATTGGCGACGATGGCCTCAAAGCGCTGTTCAATATGCTGCGGGCGCTCTAGTGTGCAATCTTGTTTGATATCAAAATCTTTATAATGCACCCCATGCAAAATCATGTTCATGCGGGCTAAGTTAAACGTGGTGCGGTTGTATTCTTGGCCATAGAAACGACCCACGGTTTTCACCTGCTTGGCAACACGCAACAGCAGTGAACCGGAACCACAGGTTGGATCGTAAACAGATTTCAGTTCATCTTTACCCAGTGATACGGCACGCGCAAGGATCTCTGAAACGCGTTGTGGGGTATAGAACTCCCCTGCTTTCTTACCGGCATCGGAGGCGAAGTTGCTGATTAAGTACTCATAGCTATCACCGAGAACATCCGCCTCGGTATCATCGATCATAAAATCAATGGCATCCAAACGCACCAAGATCTCTTTAATCACCTTATTGCGGTCTTCAACGGTTTTGCCGAGTTTGGTGGAGTTTAAATCGAGATCTTCGAACAAATGAATGAAATCAGCCTCTGATTCTTGGCCACGGGTGCTGTTTTCAATATCACTTAACACACTCTGTAAATCAGATAAAATGAACGCATTGGCATCTTGTTGCATGCGCTCAGCCACGCTCATAAACAATTGGTTTGGCATCAGGTGATAACCTAAGGTATCAATCGCCTCTTCCCGAATTGCCGCAATAATTTCCGCATGCTCTGGGTTCGTTTCCTCTAACAACGCGTAATCTAACCCATCTTGTGATAACGCCTCTTGCGCTATGCTATACAGGCGCTCGGATAGAAACTTATAAAAGATAAAGCCAAGAATATAATCCCTAAAATCATCCGCTGCCATGCGGCCCCTAAGCAGGTTACATATTGCCCACAGCTGTTGCTGCAATATGCGCTTCTGTTCTTCTGACATCGTGGTGTCCTTTTTTGTGCTTACTGAAAATTAATGTTCTTCAATTGAAACGGCTACTGCGTTCATTTTTGGTACTGTAGTTTTGCCGTTTTGCTTATTAGGTTCGTATTTTAATTTATCGGCCTTGAGTAACACAAAGTCCTCAACCATAAGTTCCAATCTGGAACATATGCATTTTTCGCATATTGCTTTAATGGTG
>NZ_AFPO01000012.1 GCF_000218785.1 Idiomarina sp. A28L | reverse complement strand
CAATAATTTATAAAGAACCGTAATGAGTTTAATAACGCAGCTAATATGAATTTATTTTACTGATGGTGCAGGTAGGAATCTGTGCGTTAACGAACAGCCCCATCATCATTTTGAAACTAGATTAAATTTCTTTCGCTGAGAAGTTTTAGTGGGAGTATTTTAAAAGTGTTAACTTTAAACTCACCAATATTAGAGAACGAACTCCAACACTCGCGCCAGGCACTAATGGATTGGGATAACGAGGGCGGCGCGGTTATCCAGATGTCGAGTTTGGTCATAGAAACTAATGTACACAACCCCCCGTCAACTTTTAGTCACGGTGTCGAATATTCAACTAAATCGCAGATATAGCTCACTAAGGCCATTGCTTGGATGGACAGCACGGCGTGGGGCTTTTTTTCCCAACTCAACGAGTTTCGTTTTCAACAGCATCTCCTCAATCGCCACCCGCATCTCAAGCCTAGCCAGAGGAGCACCCTGACAAACGTGGGCACCTTGTCCCCAAACTAAAGTATCCACATTATTTCGTTCTACGTTCAAAACATTTGCCTGGTCAAATGCTCGCGGATCACGATTACCCGAAATCCACATCAACGCTATGTGCTCGCCTTTGGGTATCAACCGGCCCTGGATCTTAACGTCTTTCGTAGTCGTCCGTGGATTAAAGACAAGAGGTCCGTCAACCCGTAAAATTTCTTCTATTGCAGCAGGAATCAGTGCTGGATTGCTGCGTAACTGGTTTTGTAGCGCTTTGTTTTGAGCAATATGCATAAACAGAATGCTCAAGCTGGCTGCAACGGTTCCTTGGCCAGCAACCCAATTTCGAAGCACACTCACAATTTGATCATCGTCGAGTTGCACTTTGTTTACTACAGTGTTCATCAGAGAATCTGTGGCATCGCCGCGCTCGCTAGGCGAGGTGCGCCGCTTCTTCAGATTGTTTTTTACCTGTTCGGAAAAATCATTTGCAAGCTTTTTACCAGCAGCCGAATCGCTATTAAACGATGCTTTTAGGCTGTCTTGTACCCAGCGGTCAAAGTACTGCCATTGATTTTCGGGCCAACCCAATAGGGCGCACAAGGTTTTCATGGTAAACGGGTTGGCGAAAGCAGCAACCATTTCTACCTCATCGGCTACCAGCACTGATTCAAAGATATCTGCAGCAATCTTGCGTGCTTGTGGCTCTAACTTACTCATCTGTTCACTTTCGAAGTTATTATCAAGTGCTTCGCGGTATTGTTGGTGAACGGGAGGATCTAGTCCATTTGGGATGGCCATGAACTGCGAGACATTACTATAGGTTTGCGGATCGGCAAGTACTGCAGCAATATCCTCATGGCGGAATAACGACCAACCCATAAGTTTGCTGTGAGCTACTGGACAACGCTCTCGCATTTCGTCGTAGGCCTGTCGTTGATCTCTCAGGCTCTCTTCGTTAAGTGGATTCCAATCATTCTGCGGTTCGTGTGCCATACATATTCCTTGCTGTCGCGAAGTTATATTCAGGTAAGGCGGAGAGCCATGCGCTATAAATCAGCACTCAAATGGGGAGCCATAATATAGTGCTCTCTCAAACGCTAGTATTGTTGATTAGATATAGGTTAGTAATTAGAGAGATGTTGGTCTGTGCGCTTGCACACATATGTTGAACGGATAAATTTTATTGTAAGAGTGCGGCTAAATAAAAAAGCAGCTTCAAGGAAGCTGCTTTCATTTCATAGAATTGTTTTTGCAAAGGCCAGGGTTACTGGTAGCGTAAATGGCTCACTTGCACTGTTCGGAATAAGCCGGTGGCGGCAAAAGCTTGTACTACATCGCGGTAGTTTACTTCAGCGCCGCGAGGCTCTATCCATAAGCGGTTGCCGCTTACGCCAAAGCGAATAGGCTGGCTGAGCGCTCGGCGCAGGTGCCGTTCGGCCTCTAATAAGATATCGGGCTTATCTGCTGAACGTTCGCCGCCAGCCACAAACGCTCGGTGCGCCTTTTCTAATTCTTCATCATACCATTCCACATCGATGGGCCCAGAGTGGCGAATTGTCATGCCTTGATCATCGGGGAATGGCCGCAACATGCTTGGATTATACTTTAACTGAACGCGAGCACTTTCCTCACCATCGCCGGGGGCATTTTGGCAGGCAGCAAGCATAAATAAAGAACTACCTAAGAACAGGACTCGTAGTATTGAAATCTTCATGTTCACACCTCAATAGTATTGATAAAAGCGAGCATTCATTGAACTGGGATGATGAGCCCCAACACTACTTTAAAAATAGCAGAGCGTTGGCATTTTTTGCTATTCCGCCATGTAATTTTTCGGCAAATCAATGCGCGCTACTCCGCTTGCAATGGCTGCCTCAGCAACTGCACGAGCAATTCGCTTGCAAAGGCGCGGGTCCATTGGTTTTGGAATAATATATTGGCGGCCGAATGAAAGGCTATCAACACCCGAAGCTTTCAGCACTGATTCAGGAACCGGCTCTTGGGCCAATTCACGAATGGCAGTTACGGCGGCAAGCTTCATTTCATCGTTAATAGCGCTGGCGCGAACATCTAAAGCACCCCGGAAAATAAACGGGAAGCACAACACGTTGTTCACTTGGTTGGGGTAATCCGAGCGGCCCGTAGCCATAATTAAATCATCACGCGTGGCATTGGCGATGTCAGGGTGAATTTCCGGGTCGGGGTTAGAGCAGGCAAACACCACAGGGTTGGGCGCCATCAGTGAAAGATCTTCAGCGCTGAATAAATCTGGCCCTGATACCCCCACAAATACATCAGCTCCGGTAATCACATCTTGTAAGGTGCGTTTGTCGGTGTTGTTGGCAAATAGCTGCTTATATTCATTTAAATCAGAACGGCGAGTATGAATAACCCCTTTCGAATCAAGCATGTAAATGTGCTCGCGTTGTGCGCCACACTTAATGAGTAACTCCATGCAAGCAATAGCAGCAGCACCGGCGCCCATGCAAACAATTTGTACGGTAGCAATATCTTTGCCTTGAATCTCTAAAGCGTTCAGCAAACCAGCAGAGGTAACAATAGCGGTACCATGTTGATCATCATGAAATACTGGAATATCACAGCGTTCAATTAACGCTTGTTCAATCTCAAAGCACTCTGGGGCTTTGATATCTTCAAGGTTGATACCACCAAAAGTGCCGGCAATACTGGCTACGGTGTTGATGAAATCTTGAGTAGTACGATGAGTAACTTCAATATCAATCGAATCAAGGCCAGCGAAACGCTTAAATAATAGAGCCTTGCCTTCCATTACCGGTTTTGAGGCAGCTGGGCCCAAATTCCCGAGCCCTAAAATAGCAGTGCCATTGCTGATAACCGCAACCAAATTACCTTTTGCCGTGTAGCGATAAACATCATCTGGATTTTCCGCAATAGCACGCACCGGCTCTGCTACACCGGGGCTATACGCCAAGGCGAGGTCGCGCACGGTTTCAGCGGGCTTGGTAAGTTCAATACTAATTTTTCCGGGTGTAGGTAACGCATGGTAATCAAGTGCTTGCTGACGAAAATCGCTCATGTGTTATGTAATCCATTTTCTGCATCAGAATGAAGTTAAGGCTATTGAAGTTGGGCTATTTCATTAAATTATTACTACAGCCTAACATTGCTATTTGGAAGTGTAATGGGTTTCCTACGTTAAACAAATCTTACCTTTGCAGTTTGTGCGCGCTTTGCCTTGATTTATAGCCGTTTGAACACGAAACGGCTTCAGTGTTTTACCCATTTCGAGTATCGTATTTGCCATTAATCATACTGAAGTGTCGTTATTTTAGAACTTCACAAAACAACCAGCGGTAAAGAGATAATATTATGAATCATTGGAGTAACCATTGGCTTCTCTCGCGCACAGTGAGCAGTTTTTCCGAGGGCGAAATCGGCCGAACTTACGCACGCGATGTAGATAATTTTTGGTTTCAAAATTTGGCGTTTCTGGGCAAAAACGCGATTGTTGTTGATGTGGGTTCAGGCAACGGTGCGGCGGCATTAACGATTAGCGAGTGGGCTAAAAAAAATGGCAAAAAGTGGCAAGTGCATGGTGTTGATCTTGCTAAAATCACGCCAGTAAAAGCATTGGCAGATAAGCCTGAAATTAGTAAACAGCTAGAAGCTATCACTTTCCATACTGAAACCGATATGCTGAAACTGCCGTTTGCAGATAATTCAGTTGATTGTATTGTTAGCCAGTTTGGCTTTGAATATGCCGATAGCGAGGCAGCATTAGCTGAAGCGTTACGGGTGTTAAAGCCAGGTGGCAAAATAGTAGCCATTGCGCAGCATAAAAAATCGCAGTTGATTAAAGAAGCGGGGCAAGGTGCGGAAATTTTCCAGCATATTTTAAACACTACTCCTTTGTTCCTGCAGGCTGATTTAATGTTGCGTTTAGCTGCGATGCAAATGGAAAAGATGACATTTGAAGAATGGCAAAAGAATCAAGCTTGCTTAGCTTCACGGCGTACTACTGAATGGATTATGCAAACTTTAAAAGAGAAGTTTAATAAACCCGAAGAGCACGTGTGGTTAAATGAAATATTTGGCCGTGTGCTTGAGTTGATTAACTACGCCACTACTACCGAAAAGGCCACGCAAGCGGCTGAGTACTTAATGATTTCGTTTAACATGCTGCAAGATCATCGCCTACGCTTAATCGACCACAGTGAAGCTGCGTTAACGGCTGCAAATGCTAAAAAGTGGGTAAAAGCGGCAGAGAAAGCAAAAGCGAGTGCAGAAGTTGCCGAATTTAATGCCGGCGATCAGCTATTTGCTTGGCAATTTATTGCCACAAAGCCTAACGTAGCAAAATAAGGGTAAATACCTAAAAGCGTTAAAATGTTGCTAAAAACCTCGATTTCACCTTAGAAATCGGGGTTTTTGTGTAATTTAGAGGGGAAACCCCTATATCTAGATTTACCTTCCATTGCCATCATCTTTACACGAAGCGCAGGGTGCTTCGCATAAAAATTCTGCTCGCCAAGAAATAATCAACGCAATTCGAAAAGTGATGTTTGAGTTGATATTCCTGGCTTGATGATGAGGAAGGTAAACATGTTTAAACATCTAATAGGTTTTGCCGTTGCTGCTACTTTAATGGTGCAGCCGGTGCTTACAAATAATGCTAGTGCAAACGAAATCGAATATAGTGCTAACCGAATTTCAGCAGATCTAGTGCTCGATAATGGAATGGATCTGCAATTATCCATTTCCTTCGCACAGGCCATTGGCTTGAACGAAGATAACGTTAACCTCACAGTGCAAGCGCTCGATCCAAACGATCACCGTATTGTAAATCGGCTACCTGATAACTTTAATATGTGGGCAGTAGATAGTTTTCCGGTGCTGATTTCTGTGCAGCCGCGTAAAGATAAAGGCTTTAGTTTTTCTGGTGAAGCTGAAATTGAGCTCTATACTCAGAGCATCGAGTATGCAGATAACATTCGCTTATTCCGTTCACACGCAGGCGGTGAATTTGAAGATATTACTACGTTAACCGCGGCAGGTAGTTTGCGTGCACGCGGCTCTACGGGGCACTTTTCAGATTTCATCTTATTAGTTGATAATCGTGATGGGAATTTAGTTGCAGCAGCAAAAGCGCGCGATTTAGCCAATTATCTGTATAATCATGTTTTTAGTATGGAAGACCAATTTGGTAATGAAGTACAAGCGCTTACTCGGAATATTAATGAGCACGTGCAACAAGGCCGTTATCAAGCCGCCGCATCAAATTTGAACAATGTGCTGCGTAAACTTGAATCGGCGCATGGCAATTCAGTTCCGGGTGTATGGCGCTCAAGCGGCGATATCGAGAATGTGCAGGGTGAATTAATCACCAAAGCGCGCTCACTTCGCTTCACTCTAGGTACATTGCTAAGGTAGTTACTTATGCCCCTAAGGTTACAACTGTTTTATCCAGAACAGCCAGCGCAAAGCCACGTGCTTTTCGAAGGTAAAGAATATTTACTGGGCCGTTCTGAAGAATGCGATATTGTGATTAATGAGCAGCAAGTATCTCGTTTTCATGCACGCATCACTTCGAAAAATGGGGTGTGGGAATTGCATGATCACAATAGCCAAAACGGTTGTTTTTCTGAAGGGCAGCGGGTGCGTTCTATTGCACTTGCACAAAAAGCTGAACTTATTCTGGGCGGCATTAAATGCCGCCTAGAACAGGTTGAGCATCGGCAAATCACCGCAGAAAGTAGTTTCAGCCAATGGCGAAATAAATACTTATCGGCGGCGGCAGAAAAAATGCTGCAAGAAAGTGCCCTTTCGAATCTGTTAAATTCGGCTACTGAAACCTTAAGCACCATTTTATCCAGTGATAGAGCGGCGGTTATCTTCCTCGATGATGAAGGTGATATTTGTAACTGCACTGGTTTTCCTGAATGGATGGCGGCTGAGAGCTTCACTGGTAGCCGCACGGCTATTCGGCAAGCTATTTCAGCAGGCGAACCGGTTATTCTCTCATCAGTTGCCGATAACCCTATCATTGCCAAAGCTACGAGTGTAATTCACAACTCGATACAAGCATTGTTGTGTTTTCCTGTGCGCTACCAAGATCAAGTGGTAGCGGTGCTATATGCTGATAGCGCGCAAGAACACCGTGCATTTCTTGATACAGATTTGGTGATTGTGCGTTCATTTTCGCGGCAATTATCGATGGCGTTACAGATTCAAGATATCGAACGGCGTTTACATCGTGTACAGGCGATGTGATTTATTTACAAATTATCCTCCTAGAGCTTTGCATAAATAACACTGGGAGCGGTATCCTTAAGTTATTGAATTAGGATACTTCCGGAGAACATTTGTGATCTCAGGCTCAGATTCGGCCAGCGCACACCCTAATCGCGATACATCATTGTTAACACCTGCAGATGCACTGCCTACGGGAACAGTGTTGGCTGGGCGTTTTCGGGTGGTAAGTACGTTAGGTGCTGGTGGGCAAGCACAAGTTTATCAAGCCAGAGATGAGATTCTTGGTACCGATATTGCTATTAAGTTAATAGCCCCTCGGAATGCCCTAGATATCAACCAAGTGCAACGCTTACGCCAAGAGGTTTTAATGGCGCGTGAGCTTAATCACCCAAATATCGTACGTGTTTTTGAGTTTTACCAAGATGGTGAGTGGGTTTTCTTCACCATGGGCTTAGTGAGTGGCCGCTGCCTCGCGGAGCTTATTCATGAAGGCGTCAAGCGCCAACAAGTAGAACTATGGTTGAACCAGTTGTTACTGGCGTTGGCAGCTTGCCACGATGCGGGTATTACTCACGCAGATATCAAGCCTGAAAACATTGTGGTGGATGAACGTGGCAATATAATTCTGCTTGATTTTGGCATCGGCCAAACCAATATTGGTAGCCCTGAAGCCCGCAAGAATGAGCGCAATGAAGCCGCTGAAAAAACCAATAGCACCTTATTTGCTTCGGGAGCGAAAGATTTTTCCGCCAGCACTGGCTACGCTGCCCCAGAAGTTACTCAGTTAGGAAAACGGGGAAGCCATAGTGATTGTTATAGCTGTGGCCTTTTGCTGAAAGAGTTACTTGGAGCTACTTCTATTCGGAAATGGCATCTCGGTGATTTGCTTTGGTATTTAGAGTGCAAACAAATTGCCGGGAAACTCAGTAAACCATTAATTCACCAGAGGCTTTCGATTGCTGGTGCGCAAAAACGCCTTCTTAACCCTTCGAAACCAAAATTAGCTTTCAGCCTTGCCGTACTCGTTTGTGTACTTTCGCTAGTAGTTTATGCGGTTTGGCAACAAGCTAATGTTGAGCCGCCGGTTATTACCGCAGAGCCCGAAAGAACAAGCCGTGTGGCTATTATTTACAGCCCAGATAACGATACCTTGGCAGGCTTTGCAGAGCTTATGCGCCTTCACCTTATTAGCCAAAGCGATATTGATGTGATTGAGCAAAATCGGGTTGATATATTAATGAGTAACCTCGGTTTAAGGCCTTTTGGCCAGCAAGAGCACCGCAATCGTATTGCGCAGTTGGTGAACGCCGATGTGCTGGTATTGTTACAAACCATGCAGCTACCGGTGGGTGAAGAAGTGCGCTTGCAGGTAGTGCTGGCAAGTATGCCGGGCAACCGAATGTTTGGCGCGTTTCAGGGCACTCTTTCAAACGAGCTGCTGCCGCAAACACTCGAACAATTATTTACCCATATTGATACTCAGCTGGCGCTACCGCCGCGTGAACTCATTGTTCCAGTAGAGGAGCTACAGCGGGTAGAGCCGGTGTTGCGTGCGTTGCGGCAAGGGCGGAACGCTGAAGCCGAGCAATTTATAAATTCGCTACAGGCAGAATGGCCAGATTTTGCCGGCGGTTGGTTAGCTGGCGCACGCTTGGCGGTGAACCGTGGCGAGCTGCAACAGGCACGTGAGCAACTTCAGCGGCTATTTGAGCTTTCTGAAAATGATGAATATTGGCACCTAGAAGGCCGAGCTCTGCAAGCGGAAATGAGTGATGATATTAATGGCGCGATTGCGGTAGTGGATCGCCTCGTAGAGTTATTCCCAGGGCGCGCCACATTATTAGATAGGCGCGCCGAGTTAGCTACTTGGGATGATGATGCAGAAACGGCTATCAACCTGTATCAGCAAGCATTAATAATCGACCCAAGTTCGGGTGAACGCTGGTTCGAGTTGGCACGCATTCGGATTATTCAAGGGCAAATTCAGCAGGCGCTAGATAATGAGCTCCTGCAAGCACTGATCAAGTATCGACAACAGGAAGATGTTCGCGGCCAAGGCACGGTATTAAATGCTTTCGGAGTTGCTTACTTACGCTTATCCGAGGCTGGGCAAGCGGCCCAGTATTTTACCCAAGCGTTACAAATACGTACGGCTGAGTTCGACCCGAATGGTCGGGCCGTAACTCTAGCAAATCTCGCGAACGCTTATGCGCTGCAACTCCGATACAACGAAGCAGAGGCTGCACTGGCAGAGGCCTCCTTACTCTTTGAAGCAAACAACGATCGGTTAGGTTTGGCCCAAGTTGAAAACGAATGGGGCATATTGCTGGAAGAACAGGGGCGCTATCGTGAGGCTCTCACCCATTACAGCAATGCTCTCGATTTACGTATTGCTACCGGTTATTCGCGCCAGCAAGCCGAAAGTATCAACAACGTTGCTTATATCTATTACGTAATGGCGGAATATAGCCAAGCTGAAATATTTTGGAATCAGGCTGCTACGTTGTTTTCCCGAATTGGCGATGAATCAGGGTTGGCGCGCACAGAGTTGAATTTAGCGAATCTGGCGCTTACTCGCGGTGAATATAATAAGGCTACTCAAATTCTTTCTGATGTGTTGGAAAAATCCCAAGGCCGCCGGCCAGAAGAAGAGTTGGTTACACAATTTTATTTGAGCCATCGAAACTTCTCTTTAGGGGCTTGGGAAACAGCCACTTACAACAATCAAGAAGCGCTGCGTATTAGTGAATTAACGAATAATGTTCGTGGTATCGTGGAAGTTCGCATTTGGGGTGCAGAAATGTGCTTATATTTTGCGGATAGCCAATGTATGGATGAGCATCTTGAAGGCTTAACACCTTATATTGAGCAGTTAAATCAAGAACAGTTAGCCTTGCGCGATTGGATAATTACTGCAAAAGCTATACTTGAGGGCGAAGTTTCTACCTCGGGAATCACAGCATTTTGGGCGCGTTTCCGCAAACAGCTTTTGCCGGTGAAAACCGAATTACGGGTGTTGTTATCGGTTCTTGAATTAAGCCCTACGGCCCGCGATAGCTGGCAGTGGCAACGTGTACGTGAATTGAGTACAGCAAGTATGTATAAAGAGTATTTACGTGCTCATTATTTACAAGCGCTACAATTTAATGATGAAAATGCGCGTGAACAACTGCGTAGAACATTGCAAAGTTACCCGGAACACTGGCGTAATCATCTGTATTATGAGATTTTTGATGATCTTGGTTCCAAGCGCAGAGCAGAACAATTACAAGAAGCGCTTTACCAGCATTTGACTCAACCACAAATTGAGGTCTACCAAGCTACATATGAACGAACCGAAAGCTCCGTTCGCAGAAGAAGTACAAACCCTTAAACGCAACCAACAAGAGTTGCGGCAGTTGCTGTTAGAAGAGCAAGATACCCTGCGTGATCTTGCACAACGGTTGTGGAGCCAGCAGGAAGCCGAGCGAGCCCGATTTTCGCAAGAGCTACATGATGGCGTAGGCCAGTTACTTACGGCACTTACTCGCAGGTTAGAGCAATCTTCTGGTGAATTTGAAGGGGCCGAAGCGCTATCGGAATTGGCGGCGCAGGCACTTGCCGATGTTCGGCAACTTTCACGGCTAATGCGCCCGCGTATTCTCGATGATTTAGGCCTAGCTGCTGCGCTGCAATGGCTAGTGCGCAGCCTTTGTGAAAGCGAACCTTTGCAGGTAGATCTGCAAATTGATATTGAAGAAGAACCCACAAATCATCTAGCTATATTGGTTTTTCGTATCGCCCAAGAGGCGTTAACCAATGCGGTACGCCATGCACAAGCATCGCATATTAGTGTATATGCTAGCCGAGTTGGCGATACCCTAAGGCTAGATGTTATTGATAATGGTCACGGATTCGAGCTCAAAGCAATAACCCCCGGAGTGGGCCTCGCGAGTATGCGAGATCGAGCGGCCGCTTTTGCGGCCGAATTGGAGATTGAATCCCGCCCCGGCGGGGGGTGTCATTTGAGTTTATTGGTACTGTTATGAGTTTACAAGAAAACAAGATACGCATTGTTATCGCCGATGATCATACTTTGGTGCGCCAAAGCATTGTGCAAATGTTACTTCAGCAAGGTGATTTTGAAGTTGTGCAAGAATGTGAGGATGGCCAGAGCCTTGTTCAGGCCGCTATTCAACAGGCACCCGATGTTATTTTAATGGATATATCAATGCCCAAAATGAATGGTTTGGTGGCAATTGATAAACTGCTCCATACCCGCCCCGAAGCGCGAGTGCTTGTGCTTACCATGCATGATGAGCTTGAATATATGCATGCGCTGCATCTTTCTGGGGCGCGTGGCTATGTATTGAAAGAATCGTCAACTGCGCAATTGGCAGAAGCGATTCGTATTATTCATAAGGGCGGTACTTTTTTCCCCGAAGCTCTTACGAAATCGCTAGCTACGGGCAAAGGCAGTAGCGCCGATGAGCATTCTATTTTGAATAATATTACGCGCCGTGAGCGGGAAGTTTTTTACCTTGTGGTGGCTGGGCGCACCACCAAAGAAATTGCGGTGCTGTTGGATATGTCACACAAAACTGCAGAAAACCACCGGGGCAAGATTCTAAACAAAATGCAGGTATCGAACACTGCTGAGTTAATTCGCCTAGCGGCTAGAAAAGGGTTGTTAGAATAAGATAGAACTGGAGTTAATGAATAAAAAAAGCGCCATTCTAACGAGTGGCGCTTTTCTTTCAGCTTTGGCACTATAAATCTAGGTAAATTACTTAGATTTAAGTGAACCGAAACGTTGTTTGAACTTATCAACACGTCCGCCAGCATCCAGAGTTTTCTGTTTACCAGTGTAGAACGGGTGACACTCAGAACATACGTCGATGTGGAAGTTTTCACAACGCGTTGAACGAGTTTCAAAAACGTTACCGCACGAACAGTTTACGGTTACGGCTTTATAATCAGGGTGAATACCTTGTTTCATGGGGGTTACCTCAGTTGAAGGCCGCATCGCCATCCGTGCTTTCCACGAACACCACGCGCTTGTTAATAAAATTCGTACTTAAATCTAATTTAAGGACGCGGATTCTAGCGCAGAGCTGGCTAAGGATCAAGCAACATCGCAGGTTCATCACTTGCAAACCTGTAATGCGTTACCCTTTACGCAAAAAGCGTGCTGGCGCTTCGGCAAAGTTTTGTTAGCATAGAGCTTCATTCAATGCGCGTGGAAACTTGTGCCTACCTTTATTCGTATTGCCTTACCCGTTCCATTACGGCGAAAGTATGATTATGTGCTTGCGCCCGAACAACCGCTACCGCCGGTGGGTAGCCGGGTGCGCGTGCCTTTTGGTTCGCGGGAAATGGTAGGGTTTGTAACGGCAAACGATATTACCCCAGAAATTGAGGCTAGCCAGCTTCGCGAAGTGATCACGGTTAGCGATTCGGAACCGCTATGGCCAGAACCGTTGTGGAAATTATTGCTGTGGGCGGCAAGTTATTATCATCACCCGCTCGGCGAAGTGTTAGTTCATGCTGCGCCTATCGCAATAAAACAAGGCGAGCCACCGAACTATACGTTGGTGCGCCGGTATCATTTGAGTAGCGAGGGTGAGGCCGCCGAAGTAGCTAGTTTGCAACGCGCAAAGAAACAACAACAGTTGTTTGCCGCATTAAAACGCGGGCCAATGAGCGCTGCAGCCATTCGGCAACAGGAGTTTAGCTCGGCAGCATTAAAAGCATTGCAAGATAAAGGTTTAGTAGAGGCGCAGGATTGCAAACCCAGTTTTAAACCTTGGGGTGGGGAACTGTGTGAACAACCCCATGCGCTGAATAAAGAACAAGCGGTAGCAGTAGGCGCTATTTTAGGCTCGGTGAATGATGCCAAAGCCAATGTTTGGTTACTCGAGGGTGTTACCGGTAGCGGTAAAACCGAAGTGTATTTGCAGGTAATGGCTGAAGTGCTTGCGGCGGGTAAGCAAGTGTTGGTGCTAGTTCCAGAAATTGGCCTTACTCCGCAAACGGTGGCCCGTTTTCGCAATCGGTTCCAAGCACCAGTGGTGGTGTTGCACTCGGGGTTGAGTGATCAAGAACGTTTACAAGGCTGGCTGCAAGCCCGCGATGGCCATGCAGGTATTGTGCTAGGTACGCGTTCGGCAATATTTACACCGATGAAAAACCTTGGCCTGCTTATTCTTGATGAAGAACACGATAGTTCGTTCAAGCAACAAGAAGGCTTTCGTTACAACGCCCGCGATTTAGCCATTAAACGCGCCCACTTGGAAGGCTTTGGCGTTATTTTAGGTTCGGCCACCCCTTCGTTAGAAAGTTTGGCAAATGCGCGTAGTAAGCGTTACGCGCACCTCACCTTGGGTAAGCGCGCTGGCTCTGCATTGCCTGTGAAAAGCGGTGTAATCGATTTAAAATCGCAGCGCTTACACAATGGGCTTTCCGATCAGCTGTTAACGGTAATGCAAAAGCACCTCGATGCGGGCAACCAAGTGCTGTTGTTTTTAAATCGGCGCGGTTTTGCCAGCGCGTTGCTTTGCCATGAGTGCGGTTGGATAAGCGATTGCCATCGCTGCCAAGCGAACATGACAGTGCATCAACAAAGCCATACTTTGCAGTGCCACCATTGTGGTGCTCAGCGGCGCATTCCGCGGCAGTGCCAAAGCTGTGGAAGCACGCAATTGATAACTCGAGGTATTGGTACAGAACAGCTCGAACAAGCAATTCAAGAGCGGTTTCCGAACTACCCGGCTATCCGCATTGATCGGGATAGCACGCGCAAAAAAGGCCAGCTCGAAGATTACCTAGAGGCGGTTGCTCGGGGCGATTATCGCATTCTTATTGGCACGCAGATGCTGGCAAAAGGGCATCACTTTCCCGATGTAACTTTAGTATCGTTACTTGATGTTGATGGTGCACTGTTTAGCGCCGATTTTCGCGCGGCCGAGCGCATAGCTCAATT
The DNA here is from genome assembly GCF_000218785.1 of Idiomarina sp. A28L. Taxonomy (GTDB): domain Bacteria; phylum Pseudomonadota; class Gammaproteobacteria; order Enterobacterales; family Alteromonadaceae; genus Aliidiomarina. The sequence continues at coordinate 276,029 of NZ_AFPO01000012.1, read as the reverse complement.
GTATGTGCAGGTATCGGGCCGGGCAGGTAGAGCTAGCAAAAAGGGTAGTGTGTTATTACAAACGCATCATCCAGAACACCCGTTAATTCAAGAGCTTATTCAAAACGGCTATAAAGATTTTGCACAAAGTGCTTTGTTAGAACGAGAGCAAGCAATGCTGCCGCCGTATGCCGCAATGGCGTTATTCCGAGCTGAGGCGATTGATAAGCCGGCGGCAGAAGCACTTTTGCAAGTGATTAGTGATAAGCTACACGCAAGCATGAGTAGTGAAATACCGGAAGTAACGGTGATAGGGCCGATGCCTGCGCCACTTGCTCGCCGAGCCGGCCGTTTTCGCTATCAGCTATTGTTACATGCCGCCGCACGAGCGCCGTTGCATGGGCTGCTACAGCAGTGTTTACCTGAGCTTGAAAACTTAGCTGAGGCAAGAAAGGCACGCTGGACATTGGATATAGATCCACAAGAATTTATTTAATTTCACTATTTCTGTAACTATCTCAGTAACTATTTTAGTGAGAAAGCAGCCGATTAGCCCAGATGCTGGTTTTTTTTCCAAGCCCAAGCGATTAAACTATCGGGCTTATGTTTATCCCCTATTGTTATTGAATACGCGTTATTTAAGGTTGTGAGAACCATGAAACAGCAGATAGAAGAATTATTGCACGCTGCAGTAGCTGCATTGATAGCCGCTAAAAGTATTCCGGCCGATGTACAACCGCGCATTCAGCTTGATCGCCCGCGTGATAAATCTCATGGTGATTTCGCAACGAACTTAGCGTTAATGTTGGCAAAACCAGCAAAGCAGAACCCACGGGCGTTAGCCGAAGCTATCATTGCAGCCATTCCTGAAAATGCAGTGATTGGCAAAACCGAAATTGCCGGCCCGGGTTTCATCAACTTTACCGTTGATCGTTCGCAGCTAATTGCCCAACTTGAAACAGCGTTTGCCGATAAGCGTTGTGGTGTGCCATTAGCAGAAAAACCACAAACTGTTGTAATTGATTATTCATCACCTAACCTTGCCAAAGAGATGCACGTAGGCCATTTGCGCTCTACCATTATTGGCGATGCGGTAGCGCGTACATTAAGCCTACAAGGCCACAAGGTTATTCCACAGAATCACGTAGGCGATTGGGGCACCCAGTTTGGTATGTTGCTGGCGCACATGGAAGATAGCCTGCAAGAAGCGAGCTCTGATGAACTGGCGTTGAGTGATTTAGAAACTTTCTATAAAGCCGCAAAAAAACGCTTTGATGATGAAGAAGGCTTTGCCGATAGAGCGCGCGCGTTGGTAGTAAAGCTGCAATCTGGCGATGCCTACTGCAAATCACTTTGGCAGAAATTTATTGATACATCGTTGGCGCATTGCCAAGAGGTGTACGATCGTTTGGGTGTGCAACTTACCCGCGCTGATGTAATGGCAGAATCAGCCTACAACGATGATTTAGCTAAGGTGGTAGTAGATCTGCGTGAGCAAGGTTTATTGGTTGAAAACCAAGGTGCTCAGTGTGTGTTCTTGGATGAATTCAAAGGCAAAGAAGATGAGCCTTTGCCGATTATTGTGCAGAAGAAAGATGGCGGTTATCTGTATGCTACAACCGATTTAGCTGCGGTTCGCTATCGCGCCGGAACTTTGGGTGCAGATCGCGTTATTTATGTGGTAGATGCGCGCCAATCGCTGCATTTCCAGCAAATATTCACCCTTTGCCGTAAAGCCGGTTATGCCAGTGAGAGCACCAGTTTAGAGCACTTAGGTTTTGGTATGGTTTTAGGCAAAGATGGCCGGCCATATAAGAGCCGCGATGGTGGTGTTACTAAGCTTGCCGATTTACTGGATGAATCAGAGCGCCGCGCAGCTGAACTAATTGCAGCGAAAGGCACTGATTTTAGTGCGGAAGAGCAAGCGAATGTAGCTCGAGTTGTAGGTATTTCTTCTGTGAAATATGCTGATTTATCGAAAAACCGCACCAGCGATTATGTGTTTGATTGGGATACCATGCTTTCATTCGAAGGCAATACAGCACCCTACTTGTTGTATGCCTACACTCGGGTAAATAGTATTTTCCAAAAGGCTGGTTTAGCATTGCACGAAGTAAGCGGCGCAATTCAACTACCAACTGAACAAGATGAAACCCTTGCTAATAAGTTGGCGCAATTCCCAGAAATTATTGCTTCGGTAGGTAATAAAGGCATGCCGCATTTCTTGTGTGGTTATATGTTTGAATTGGCGGGTGCATTTTCTTCGTTTTACGAGGCCTGCCCAATCTTGAATGCCGACGATGAAACCATAAAGCAAAGCCGATTGAAGTTAGCCGGGCTTACTGCGCGCATTCTTGCGCAAGGCTTAGAGTTGCTCGGTATTGATACCCTTGAACGAATGTAATGGAGCGGAGCTAATTTATGGCGGTTGATTACGCCAAACGCGGTGCACCGAAAAAGAAAAAGCCAGCGGCGAAAGCAAAGCCGGCTGCGCGTGGTGCTACCCGTAAACCAGCAAATCGAAAAGGCGCGAAACCAGCCGTGCCTGTTCGCGCCTTGTTGGTTACCCTGGCCGTAATTGCACTGTTTGTGGCATTTCTTTGGTTCTTAAAAAATGGCGATGCGCCAGAGCCTGCAATCGATGATGAAAGCGCCACGGTTTCAGCACCGGTATTAGAGCCACTACCTGAAGTTCCTGCCGAACGTTGGCAATACATTGAAGAGCTTGAAAGCCAGCAGCTGGAAGTAGAAGTGCCTGAGCTTGCGGAATCACGCCGGCGCCTAATGCAATGCGCTTCGTTCCGAAGCCATGCCGAAGCCGATACGCTGCGCGCCAGAATCGCAATGGCTGGTTACGAATCACAAATACGCGAAACCACTGGCAGCAATGGCCGTTGGTTCCGCGTTATCCTAGGGCCTTTCGATAACCTACGCGATGCCCAACGCACCAACAACCAACTCCAACGCACCGGTATCTACGGTTGCCAAATTTGGCTTTGGAACCTTGATTAGTGTTTATATCCATCCAAGTTGATGGGTATAAACAAACGTGGTTGCGGTAAAAATTCCCCCGCCAGATAACACTTAAAATAGTGCTAATTTTTTAACTAGTGCTATGTTTAAATTTCACTGAGCCGCTTTTTTGACGGTGCACGCTCCAGTATTAACGCTTCGTTGCTCCTCGTGGTAGAGGTTTTCTGTGGATCGATTTGCTTTTAAATAAGCATGGATATCGCACATGTTCGTATGGACATTTGCGGGTTGCAGTAAACTATTCTTATCAAGGGGTGCAGTATGCGTCGCTTATCTCTCGTGCTCGTTTTCGTTGTTGGGGTACTCACAGGCTGTTCTTCAGTGAGCTTTCCTATCGATGATGCAACGGGGCAAAATAACTTTGGTTACCATCCGCTAGATCCGCTCCCTGTGCATGTGGGTATTCCACAAGGGGAGGTGTTAAACGCGCTGTCTGATGAAACGATGCGGCTCGCTATCGGTACTTTTACTCAAGAAGGCGGCTTATCTTTCGGGCCTGCGAAGCTAGGAGTGCAAGGCAACAATTATGTAGTAATCCTCGATTACATAAAATTCAGCACCGATTCATTGCCCGTTTTAGTATCGAGTAGCCCTGTTGATGGTAAGCGTGTAGCCACTTTGGTATCTGAGGGAAACGAGGAACTTGCCACCAATGTAGTGCCGGTATATATCGGTGTAGGGCTACGTTTAACCGCTAATATCTATGTTAAAAAGGGAGAGCTTGATCTTTCAAGCCTGTTTGCCCTTGGTGTTGCCGCTAGGGCAGAACAAGTTTCCGGCACACTGATTATCCAAACGTTAGGCGTAAGTGGCCAAGAAATTTCGAGTTTAATTCCGATGCCGAGTGAAATTAGTGAATCGAGTATTCAGAATGCGATGCTCGCGTTGGCATCGATCAAGGTGAAAATGTACGATGAGAATACTCAGATTACCCCAAGAGTTGTTGGTGTTTACAACAATTTAGGCGGTGGCCAAACAACCATAAATGGCTTTATCTCTTCCCTTTTACAACGCCCAATCGTTTTCCCAAGGCAGCCTGCAACCGAGTAATTCGGCTAGCAAAAAGAGCGAGGGTTTGCATAACCTTCGCTCTTGCTAGTTCCTTCACTCTTGAATTCACCGCGCGCCGCCCCTATCTACTGTGTATAACCGATAAAGAGGAACACAGATGACTACAATCGTTTCCGTTCGCCGTGGTGATAAAGTAGCTATAGGTGGCGATGGGCAAGTTTCATTAGGCAACACTGTAATGAAAGGTAATGCTAAAAAAGTTCGGCGTTTATACAATGGCAAAGTGATTGCTGGTTTTGCCGGTGGTACCGCCGATGCCTTTACTCTGTTTGAGCGCTTCGAAGCAAAGCTTGAGCAGCATCAAGGTAACTTAACCAAAGCTGCGGTTGAGTTGGCCAAAGATTGGCGCACCGATCGTATGCTGCGCAAACTAGAAGCTTTACTGGCCGTTGCGGATAAAACAACATCACTCATCATTACCGGTAACGGTGATGTGGTGCAGCCTGAAAATGATCTGATTGCTATCGGTTCGGGTGGGCCCTTTGCGCAATCTGCGGCACGTGCCTTGCTAGAGAATACTGAATTAAGCGCCCCTGATATTGTTGAAAAGGCGCTTACCATTGCCGGTGATATCTGCGTGTATACCAATAGCCATCAAACAATAGAAGTGCTCGATGCCGAGCCCGCGAAGGAGTAGAAGATGTCGAATATGACCCCACGGGAAATTGTTGATGAGCTGAATAGGCATATCATTGGCCAACAAGATGCAAAACGGGCGGTATCAGTTGCCTTGCGCAATCGTTGGCGTCGCATGCAGCTCGATGATGAGTTGCGCCAAGAAGTAACGCCGAAAAATATTCTGATGATAGGGCCAACGGGTGTTGGTAAAACTGAGATTGCGCGGCGCTTAGCTAAGCTTGCTAATGCACCCTTTATTAAAATTGAAGCCACTAAGTTTACCGAAGTAGGTTATGTGGGTAAGGAAGTAGATTCGATCATTCGTGATCTTACGGATACCGCCGTAAAGCTAATGCGTGAACAAGAAATGGCACGTTTGCGCCACCGCGCCGAAGATGCAGCGGAAGATCGTATTCTCGATACCTTGCTTCCGCGTGCGAAACGCAACTGGAACGATAGCGAAGCGCCTGCCAATGAAGATGATCAGCAAGCAACTCGGCAAAATTTCCGGAAAAAGCTTCGCGAAGGAAAACTTGATGATAAAGAAATAGAAATTGAAATTTCTATGTCGCAGATGGGGGTTGAAATTATGGCGCCCCCAGGCATGGAAGAAATGACCTCGCAGCTACAAAGCATGTTCCAGAACATGGGCCAAGGGAAAACGAAAAAACGCAAAATGAAGATTAAAGATGCGTTTAAGCAGTTGATTGAAGAAGAAGCTGCGAAGATGATGAACCCGGAAGAAATCAAAGAAAAAGCGATTCAATCGGTAGAACAAAACGGAATCGTGTTTCTTGATGAAATCGATAAGATTTGTAAACGCGGTGATAGTAGCGGGCCTGATGTTTCGCGCGAAGGTGTGCAGCGTGATTTGTTACCACTAGTGGAAGGCACAACGGTGAATACTAAGCACGGTATGGTAAAAACGGATCATATTCTGTTTATTGCATCCGGTGCGTTTCAGATGTCGAAGCCTTCTGATTTGATTCCTGAATTACAGGGCCGCTTGCCGATTCGGGTAAACCTACAAGCGCTTACTACTGAAGATTTTGTACGCATTCTTACCGAACCTAATGCTTCATTAACGGTGCAATACAAAGCGCTGATGGCTACTGAAGGTGTAAGTGTAGAGTTTAAAGAAGATGGCATTCGCCGCATTGCTGAGATTGCTTGGCAAGTGAATGAGAGAACTGAAAATATTGGTGCTCGCCGCTTACATACGGTGCTCGAGCGGTTAATGGAGGAAGTATCCTTTAATGCTTCCGATTTAGAGGGCACAACAGTTGTGGTTGATCGTGAGTATGTGAACAAATACTTGAACGAGCTAGCTGAAGATGAAGATTTAAGCCGCTTCATTTTGTAGGGCGCTCATCAACATCAACAACAGAGAACACGCGGGTGGCCTGCATTGAGCTTTTCTTAGCTAATGCAGTTTCCACCCGCTTTTTTTGCTTCATAGAGCTGTTTATCAACGGCGATAATATTTGCTTCAATCGTTGCGTTGGTATCTATTAATTGCATACCAAAGCTTATGGTTAAGCGTTTATTAGCACAATGTTCATGTGTAATATTTAAAGCAAATACAGCACTACGCATGGCTTCTGCTAGTTTCTCGGCTGCTTCTTGATTCAGCACATCAGCCAGCACGGCAATTTCTTCGCCGCCATAACGGTATACTCTAACGCCTTTAAAGCTGTTTAAGCATTTCGCAACAGCCTTGAGTGCCTCATCGCCAGCTTGATGGCCGTAATTATCATTGAATGGTTTGAATTTATCTAAATCACCCAGTAAAAGCGCAGTAGGGGTTTCTAGCGGGTAGGCGCATATTCTTGCAATATCTTTATCAAATGCTCTGCGATTTCTCAGCCCGGTAAGACCATCAAGATGTGCCATTTTTTCAAGAACCTCATTGGCCGCTGCAAGCTGGGCGGTACGGTCGGTTACCAATTGCTCTAAATTTTGCTGATGTGCCAATAAGCGCGAAGCCATAGTGCGAAACGATCGAACCAATAACCCAACTTCACTTCGCACTTGGTTTTGCAAAAGCTTACTAGAAATCACTTCTGAATAGTTTTTATCGCCAATCAGCATTGCCATCTCGGCTAATTGCCGTAAGGGCTTAGAAATGTGCCGGCTCACCAACCAATAAACGATGAGCAGAACAAACAGTAGTAAAGCAATTGTGGCTACTAATATGCGCAAGGGCCCTTGTAAGGCTTGTAGTTGTATTTTTCTGTAAGGATAAAGCGTAACGTGCCACCAATCTAAGCCTGTAATCCTCTGGCCAATTAAAAGTTCCCCTGGCAAGGCATTACGTAAAACAAAATGATCGGCATCGGCGCCGTTAGCTTCAATCAACTGATATATTTCTGCATATTCGGGATTACTGAGTTTATCGACATCAAGCACACCGCGTTGCTGGTAGCTTTCAGCTAGCGTTTCAGGCGAGGCAACGAGTTGGCCGTTGGCATTAAACAGCATGCGTTTATCGGTATCGCTTTGATAGTGAATCATGCGTTGGATAATCGCGCTTAACGCCACATCATGGCTGGCATTAATCAAATGTTGGCCTTGAAAATCAACGGGTTGCTGATAAGTAATGGTCCAATAACCGGCCGATAAATCATAGTAGAGCCCAGTCCACCCGGATAGGCGCTCGGGGTTATATTCTTGCAGCGTTGATTGCACTACTGAAAAATCGGTAACAACTAAATCGGCAGCCGCAAGCAAACCCCATGGGTGAGTTTGTGAATACACCAACAGGATATTCTCAGGCATTGATATATGAGTGTTCGCTACTTTTTCTTGCCAAGCTGGAGCGAGTTCGTTGAGAACATATTGAGCAATAGTGGTTCGCCCTTTTAGTTCATCAGAGATTCCGCTTTGGCGAGGCCCCGCAAAAACGGTAATATTTTCGAACCAAGTTTCATTTTTAGCAATACCATCATAAAACTCGGGTTGTAGCCGGAATACGCCGGGTTCTGTTTCGCTATACCAGCTGTCAAAACGTTCTTGAAATCGAGTATCGCCGATAAATTCTTGGTAACGCTTGAGAAAGCTTTCAGCCAAAATACTCGCCGATTGCTCGGCTGCTCTGAAGTGCTCGCTTTCGCTGGCTAAATGTCGATTTGTATCTTTGATGAGCGTGGTGATGAGCTCTTCTTTCGCTTGCTTGTAGGAAAAAACAAAACCGATGGTGGAAATGATTAACACCATGAGTAACGACCAAAAACTGATACGTACCAATAGATACGTGGTGAGCCTGCGGCTGAAACGTACTCGGCGATTATGCAAAGGGTTTTTCATCGTGAACCCTCCCATGCTTCTTTACCGGAATCTCGGTTATGAGATATCCATTTTCGCCAAAATTCCTGCAGTAAACCGCGTGATTTCTCTTCGTTTACCGGTGGTGAGAAGTAATAACCTTGCACGCTATCGCAATGCATTTCACTCAGGAGTGCGAACTGCTCTGCGGTTTCTACGCCTTCCGCTACAATTTGCTTGTTTAGCACGTGGCTTAATTCGATTAAGGTGCGCACTATGGTGGAATCTTCACTGCTGGCCATGATTTCGTTGATAAAGCTGCGATCTATTTTAATTTTATCTACTGGCAACTTGCGTAAGTAGGCGAGCGAGGAGTAGCCCGTGCCGAAATCATCGATAGCCACACGAATGCCCATTTCACGCAACCGATTAAGCACGTTCAGGCCGGTGCTAATATCCGACATAGCTACGTTTTCCGTGATTTCTAGCTCAATATCGCCGGCTTTTAATTGGTATTCACGGTATAACCGGCGCAACTTATCGGTGAGTTCGGGTTGTTGGAAATGCCGCGCCGAGAGGTTAATCGCAATCGGCAACACCTTTTCGCCTTGTGCTCGCCAGCGTGAAATCAATTTCGCACAATGCTTCAGTACCCATTCATCGATATCGCAAGACATGCCCAATTGTTCTACGAACGGCAGAAAATCATCAGGGTTGAGTAAACCTTTGGTGGGATGTTGCCAGCGCAACAAAGCCTCAAAACTACTTAAATATTGAGTGCGTACATCGTAAATGGGCTGCAAGTGCACCACGAATTCATTTTTCAGTAGTGCTCGGCGTAAATCCGGTTCCATATCCACAAGGCGAATGTAATTATCATCCATACCTTCTCGATACATCATAATGTTGTGGTTATCAGGCAGTTTAGCGTTGGCCAGGGCGATATTTGCTTTACTCAACAAGCCTTCTGCTGCAACACCCTGCTGTGGGTACCGTGATATACCAATACTGCACTTCACATTGAGGTTTTTATTATCGATGAGTAATGGTTTGTGAATAACGTTCTGTATTTCATTTGCCATCGCTGTGGCTTTCTCGCGGCTGTGTAAGTGATCATACATCACCACGAAAACATCGCCACTTACACGCGCCACCGCAAGCGGTTGCTCGGGCAAGTTTTTTAGCCTATTGCTGAGCTCTACCAGCACGCGATCGCCGCCGCGTAAGCCAAGTGTATCGTTGATAGCTTTAAAGCGATCAACGCCAATCATAAACAAGGCTAGTTCTCGGCCATCGCCACGGCAAGAATCGATAAATATCGGCATCTTCGACATCAACTCATCGCGGTTTTCGATGCCGGTTAGGGCATCGTGGCGGTTCATGTATTCTGCTTTTTGTAGTGCATCAATGGCTTTGTGCCGTTCTGATTCCAGCAGCCAAATGGTGATACCCAGCATAGCGCAGGTAAGGAATACAACATTCATAAGACCCGTAAAAAGCCACAACACTTCTGAATTTAATGCCGTACTATCAATCAATAACAGGCTCACCAACATGAGGTTTTTGGCGCTTTGTAGGAAGAATGCAAACGCGATTAAGCGTGGGCCCATGGTAGGTGTTGAAAGTTTATAAATTACCGCACCCACAACGCCAAGCGTGATGCCGGAAATTAAATACAGAACTGCATCACGGAAAAAAGGTTGCCATACTAGTGGATCATGGCTTGGGCCAATAGTGCCATTTGAAACTAGAGCAATAATCAAGCAAACACCGTATATACGCCAACGAACTCGGCGTTTGGGCATCGAATTCATAGTTATATCGAATACGCCGAGCGCTAACAGGCTCAAGGCAAGATACATAAAAGTTAGGCTAAGGGTGTCAAATTGCGCTGTTGCCCAAGAGGGCAAGGATATCCAAGTAGCGTGTTGAATGAGTTGGCAAGCGGAGCTTAAACCAAACCAGATTGCAGCAAATGACCAGAAACGCAGGTATGCCCTTCGATAAACACGATAATAGTGCGATAACAGCAGCGCAAAGCCTAAAACCATTAGGCCTTGCCCAGCAAAACTTGCTCCAAGGACAGCTGTATCGCTAAAGGGCATGCAGTGAGATCTTATAATTATTATCGAAGTGTTGATTTAACGGGTTTTTGCGCAAAAAATCAACCTTATCGGCGCTAAACTCCGCAGTTCAGCAAATAGCTAGGCCAGTAGAGCAAAGGGTTCTTTCACCCATGCTGTTAAAGGTTTATACTGAGCGCTACTTAATACTCATGGCTTTTCTAATGCCGCAGGAGCGTTTCTCATGGAATACAATACCTCGGAACTTTGTGATTTATATGCTGATCAGATCGATGTGGTTGAACCAATGTTTGCAAACTATGGTGGCCGTTCGTCGTTTGGAGGGCAGGTGGTTACCGTTAAATGCCACGAAGACAAAGGCCTGATCGAAACCGCTCTAGAACAACCGGGTGCCGGCAAAGTTCTATTAATCGATGGAGGTGGTTCGTTACGCCGCGCATTGATTGATATCGCAATTGCTGAGCTAGCTTTAGAAAATGAATGGGAAGGTATTGTTTGTTACGGCTGTGTGCGCGATGTTGATTTGATTGAAGATCTCGATATCGGTATTCAAGCCATAGCCTCTATTCCTGTAGGCGCTGATATTGCTGGTATCGGCGAAACAGATATCGCCGTGAACTTCGGTGGTGTAACGTTCTTACCCGAAGATCATATTTACGCCGATAGCACCGGTATTATTTTATCTCCAGAAGCTTTGGATATTGAGTAATTAGTTTCATGCCTGCAAAGCCATTGTCATGGTTGCCGGTAAACCCCGCAGCGTGGGTTCGCCCACGCGCTGGTGAAACCCGCATTGGCGAATCAATACAAGCCTTAGCACACATAGATGCCTCAGCGTTACCGTTGGGGCGTTTTGCTATTTTGGGTGTGCCGGAATCAATAGGGCCGCGGGCAAACCTTGGCCAAGGTGGCGCTGAGCTTGGTTTTGCTGCCTTTTTACAGCAATTTCTCAATATGCAGGATTCCGGGCGTTTAGCCATTGAACAAGTGGTATTGGCTGGGCAAATTGATTGTGGTGATGTTCAGCAGCAATCGTTGGCGCTTGATGCGAGCAAAGCAAAAGATTTAGAGCAACTGCGTGAGCTATGCGCCGAACTTGATAAACGTGTTACCGCTGTAACAGAGATACTCTTTAAGCAAGGCTATCAGGTAATTTTGATTGGGGGTGGGCATAACAATGCATTGCCGTTGTTACAATCATTAGCGATTAGCAGCGAGCAATTTGTAGGTGCGGTAAATCTTGATCCGCACGCTGATTTCCGGCCATTAGAAGGCCGCCACAGTGGTAATGGTTTTAGCTACGCATTCGAAAAAGGCTACCTCAAGCACTATCACGTAGTAGCGTTGCACCCTGCAAAAAATTCTCGCGCTACCCTAGATCAATTAGCCGCTGCAGGTGCTACATACACTTCAGTGCAGGATATGGTGGGCGTAAAAATGCACCGTGTGGTGCAGCCGATTCAACAAGAAGTTGCTACATGGCGGGTGCCATTTGGTATCGAGCTTGATGTTGATTCGATTATGCAAGCACCCGCTAGCGCCTTTAACTATTCAGGTGTGAGCTTGGCAGATGCAATGGTGTTTATTCGTGATTTAGCCAAGCTTAGTACGTGCCGTTATTTACACTTGGCGGAAGCAGCACCGGCCTGCCACCCTATGGGCATTGAAGCCGGCAACAAAGCAGCTGGTCAGATCCTTAGTGAGTTAGTGTTCACTTACCTCGAATCCTACACTCCGTAATACCGCCAAAACTAAACTGCTACGCCTTCTATCCATAACTGCGCCAACGGGTTAATGCCGAACTCGTAGCATATTTGCTCGGGGCTAGTTAAATTCCACAGAGCAATATCAGCCCGCTGGCCAACTGCAAGCTGGCCCTGATTATGCTCACCTAATGCTCGTGCGCCGTTGCGGGTAACTCCGAGCCACGCCTCTTCGGGGGTAAGCCGAAAGAACGCACAGGCCATGTGCATCATTAAGGGTAATTGCAGCAGTGGCGAAGAGCCGGGGTTGGCATCGGTGGCAATTGCAATTGGCACACCGGCATCGCGTAACGCTTGCACTGGTGGTAATTTGGTTTCACGCAGGAAGTAAAATGCGCCGGGTAGCAATACTGCCACAGCACCCGATTTCGCCATCGCGGCTATGCCTTTTTCCGATAAATACTCTAAATGATCTGCAGAAAGGCCGTGATATTCGGCCATAAGGGCTGTTCCATCCTGGTCGCTCAACTGCTCGGCATGAATCTTTACCGGTAACCCGTTTGCAGACGCAGCTTGAAATACGCGCTCGGATTGAGCTCGGCTGAAACCGATGTTTTCGCAAAACACATCTACGGCATCAACAAGGTTTTCAGCCGCGGCAGCAGGGATAATTTCATTACATACTAAATCGATATAGCCATCGGCGTTATCTTTGAATTCAGGCGGCAAAGCATGAGCTGCTAACAACGTTGTGCTTACTTTTAAAGGTAGTTCATTGCCAATTCGGCGCGCCACTCGCAGTTGTTTTAATTCATCTTTGAGGCTCAAGCCATAACCCGATTTAATTTCTATATGGGCCACACCTTGGCCAAGCAGCGCTTTTGCCCGCGGCAGGCTTTGCGCGAAGAGCTCGCTCTCACTAGCTTCGCGTGTGGCCTTCACGGTAGCAAGAATACCACCACCCGCTTCAGCAATTTCTTGGTAACTTGCACCATGTAAACGCTGGCGAAATTCGCCAGCGCGAGAGCCGGCCCATACTAAGTGAGTATGGCAATCGGTAAGTGCAGGGGTGAGTAATTTTCCTTCCCCATTTATTTGCGGAAGGCCCTGATAGGCTTCGGGTAATGCACTGCTAGTGCCCAACCATGCAATTTTACCATGCTCTATCACCACACTTGCCTGCGTAAGCAAACCTAAATCGGCGGCGTTCATGCGCGCTGCGGTAATTGAATGAATAACGAATGCATTTTGCTCGGGCGTGGTAACCGGAATGCTGCTTGGCATAGAAATTCACCTATTAAAGCGTTCTCTTCAAATGCATCTATTTTAAGCCATGACGATGCGAAATATGAGAAAGCGTTTGATTTTTAAATTAAGTAACTGGTAATGTATATACAACATTCCAAAAAGTCCAATAATCATGGCTAAATTTGCAACCATTAAAGAATATATCTACAAGAAAATTGAATCAGGTGAATGGCCCGAATACCACCCGGTAAGCTCGGAAAACGTGTTGGCCGAAACCTTTTCAGTAAGCCGAATGACAGCGCGAAGGGCGTTGCAAGAGCTTTCTGAAGAAGGCTTGGTAACCCGCACCCGTGGTTCTGGTACCTTTGTAGCGCCACTAAAATCACAATCAGCGTTGTTAACAATTCGCAATATCGCCGATGAAATTCGCTTGCGGAATCATCGTCATCACGCTGTTGTGCAGTTGCTTGAGCGTGTTCCAGCACCCAATAGCATAGCGGCTGCGTTGCAATTAACTGCAGGCGCAGAAGTATTGCATTCGGTGATTACTCATTTTGAAAATGGGCAGCCAGTGCAGGTAGAAGATCGCTATGTGAATCCAGATCTTGTTCCAGAATACCTAGAACAAAACTACACCCAATGCACACCACACGAATATTTGTGCGAAGTAACACCGCTTACCGAAGCTAGCCACTTAATTGAAGCTGTGTTGCCTTCAGCGCAGTTGATGAAGTGGCTTGAGCTTGATGAGCCTGAACCGTGTTTGCAGATACAGCGCCGAACTAGTGGGCGCGAAGGCGTGGTAAGCCAAGCAACGCTTACTCACCCTGGATCTCGTTTCCGCTTAGGCGGCCACATGACATTTAAAACCTCGCATTAGAAGTGCATGGCGGCGGCAGCGTGCTGCAAGTTGTGTATGCGAGTAATAGAAAGGAAATAAGCAATGAGCTTTACCCGAATTGATAAAAGCCGCGTTATTCGAGCGGCGCGCGGCAGCGAAATTACTGCGAAAAGCTGGCAAACTGAAGCGGCAAAACGCATGTTGATGAATAACTTAGATCCAGAAGTAGCCGAGCACCCTGCTGGCTTAGTTGTTTATGGTGGCATTGGCCGGGCAGCGCGAAGCTGGGAAAGCTACGATAAAATTGTAGAGGTGCTAGATCGGTTAGAAAGTGATGAAACGTTATTAGTGCAAAGCGGTAAGCCAGTAGGTGTATTTCCTACTCATGCCGATGCTCCTCGGGTATTAATTGCGAACTCGAACTTAGTGCCACAGTGGGCAAATTGGGAGCATTTTAACGAGCTCGATAAACAAGGCTTGATGATGTACGGGCAAATGACAGCGGGCTCGTGGATATACATTGGTTCGCAAGGCATTGTGCAGGGCACTTATGAAACCTTCGGCGCGGTTGCCCGGCAACATTTTGCTGGAGAAGCGGCGGGCAAGTGGGTGCTTACTGGCGGTTTAGGCGGAATGGGTGGTGCACAACCGCTAGCGGCCACTATGGCTGGCTTCAGCATGTTGGCCTGTGATGTTGATGAAAGCCGCATTGATTTTCGTTTGCGTACTCGTTACGTAGATGAAAAAGCAACCGATTTAGATGATGCGCTAGCGCGTTTGCAAGCGGCTAAGCAAGAAGGCCGAGCGGTTTCTGTTGGTTTGTTGGCGAACGCTGCCGATGTTTATGCGGAATTAGTAAAACGTGGTGTAACGCCAGATGTAGTAACCGACCAAACCTCAGCGCACGACCCACTCAATGGGTATTTACCGCAAGGCTGGACTATGGAAAAAGCAGCCGCCGAGCGTGAAAGCAACTCACAAGGGGTGGTGAAAGCCGCCAAACAATCAATGGCAGTGCAAGTAAAAGCTATGTTAACGATGCAAGAGCGTGGCGCTGCAGTTTTAGATTATGGTAACAACATTCGCCAGATGGCTAAAGATGAAGGCGTTGCTAATGCCTTTGATTTTCCTGGTTTTGTTCCTGCTTATATCCGCCCATTATTTTGCCAAGGTATTGGCCCATTCCGTTGGGTAGCGCTTTCTGGCGACCCGGAAGATATCTACAAAACAGATCAAAAAGTAAAAGAGTTAATGCCAGATGATACCCACCTGCATAACTGGCTAGATATGGCTCGCGAGCGCATTGAATTCCAAGGTTTACCCGCGCGTATTTGCTGGGTAGGGCTGAAAGATCGGGCACGTTTAGGCTTAGCTTTTAATGAAATGGTGAAAAACGGCGAACTGAAAGCGCCTATTGTTATTGGCCGTGATCACCTCGATTCTGGTTCAGTAGCCAGCCCGAACCGTGAAACCGAAGCTATGCTTGATGGCTCCGATGCGGTTTCTGATTGGCCATTGTTGAACGCATTATTAAACACAGCAGGTGGCGCTACTTGGGTTTCGTTACACCATGGTGGCGGCGTGGGTATGGGCTACTCACAACACTCAGGTGTAGTGATAGTAGCTGATGGCACCGATGCTGCGGCCAAACGCGTTGGCCGCGTACTTTGGAACGATCCAGGCACTGGTGTAATGCGCCATGCTGATGCAGGTTACGATATTGCGAAAAAAGCCGCAAAAGAAAGCAACCTCGATTTACCTTCGCTCGATAACTAATACTAGATAACTAGTGTTCATAAATAATGGAAGTATGCCAATGAGCTTCAAATTAAATATTCAGCCGGGGCAATTAACCCTACCAGAACTTCGTAAGGTTGATCGGCAAGCGGTAACCCTTTCATTGCCAGAACAGGCGTATCGTGATGTTGAGCGAGCGGCAAAAACGGTAGCCGATGTGCTGGCCGAAGGCCGTGTTGTATACGGCATTAATACTGGCTTTGGTTTGCTTGCAAGCACTCGTATTGCACCTGAGCAACTTGCAGATTTACAGCGCCGAATTGTGCTTTCGCATGCTGCGGGTGTGGGCAAAATGATGTCTGATCAAGTAGTGCGGTTAATGTTGGTGCTAAAAATCAACTCGTTAGCACGCGGCTATTCTGGGGTGCGCCCGGCAGTAATCGATTTCCTTATTGCGCTGGTAAATAATGAAGCCTACCCATGCGTTCCTGAAAAAGGTTCAGTGGGTGCGTGTGGCGATTTAGCACCGTTAGCGCACATGGTGCTGCCATTGTTGGGTGAAGGTGAGTTGCGTATTAATGGCGAACGTATGCCAGCAAAAGATGGCCTAGCTAAACTGGGGTTATCGCCTATCGAATTGGCACCTAAAGAAGGCTTGGCTCTACTGAACGGCACGCAAGCTTCAACGGCTTTAGCACTGCACGGCTTGTTTGCGATTGAAGATGTATTTGCGGCTGCCACCTTAGCGGGTTCTATGACAGTAGAAGCGGCTTTAGGCTCACGTACGCCATTTGATGAACGTATTCACATTGTGCGTGGGCAACCGGGGCAAGTAGCCGTAGCGGCAGAACTGCGCCGTATTTTGGCAGCAAGCAGTGAGATTGGTGATTCGCATACCAATTGCGGCAAGGTACAAGACCCGTACTCATTGCGTTGCCAACCACAAGTAATGGGCGCGATTTGGGATCAAATGGGCTATGCCAGCGAAGTGCTTGGCCGTGAGGCGAACGGTGTTACTGATAATCCGTTGGTGTTCCCAGATGATAACGATATTCTTTCCGGTGGTAACTTTCATGCCGAGCCGGTAGCAATTGCTGCTGATTTACTCGCTATTGTATGCTCGGAAATCGGTTCGCTCTCTGAGCGCCGTACTGCTTTGTTAGTAGATAAGCACCTGAGCAACTTGCCGCCATTCTTGGTTGATAATGGCGGTATAAACTCTGGCTTTATGCTGGCGCAGGTTACCGCCGCTGCATTGGCTTCTGAGAACAAAACTTTAGCGCACCCAGCTTCGATTGATAGTTTGCCTACTTCAGCTAATCAAGAAGATCACGTTTCTATGGCTACATTTGCAGCGCGCAGGTTGCAAGATATCTCTGAGAACGTGGCCAATATTATTGCCATTGAATTGCTCGGTGCAGCACAAGGTATGGATTTCCGCCGGCCGTTGAAATCCTCACCAGTGTTAGAAGAAGTGCATGCAGCAGTGCGTGGAAAAGTGGGCTTCTATGATGAAGATCGTTATTTCGCTCCAGATATTGAGGCTATCTATCACTTAATTCGCGGTGGTGAACTTACTGATTTGGTAACGCTAAGATTAAGTTAACGGTTAAATTAACGAGTAAGTAAGATAAACATGAATGCTGTTCATATTAATTTCGAAGTAAAATGAACAGCATTCACGTTATTTGTTGTTTTCGCCTTGCTCGTTATTTTCACGAGGCGCGAGAACCACATACTCGCCTTTAAATTCTGCTCCAGCTAAATCGCCATCACGCACGATAACGCTCATATTAATGCGCGCGTTCTCACCATTTTCTAGTGGGCTAAAATCACCCTTCATTTCGTTTAAATAAGCCACAGCTCGTGGTTCTTTAATCACGGGTTTGCGGTATTTGATATTCCCTTCAGCTAACACAATGGCACCAGTTAAACCTCGCTCGCGCAATTGCAATTGCAACAAGCCCCAGCCGGTAAGCGTGGCTAATGTATATAAACTTCCGGCAAACATAGTGCCGTGAACATTAATATTTCGGGAAAGTGGTGCGCGTAGTTCAATACTGCGGCCGGTGTATTGATAAATACGAATATCCATCGCTTTGCTAACCGGAATTTCATTGTGCCAAGTTTTTTGTAATTCACCACACCACGTTGGCCGATATACGATGTGATTTACCGGATCTAATAGCTTAACCAATTGATGCTCGGCCATAGGGTTATCAACGGTATTACCTTCTTCCTTTATCTCGTAACCACACTTTAGGTAAAAGCCCAGCGTAGTATCGCGGCTGCGGATAATTACCCGTTTCGCACCTTGCTGGCGAGCGAGCAGCTCTAACGATTGTACGAGCAAAACGCCATGGCCTTCGCCCTGATATTTTGGCGCCACTACCATGAAACGTATCTGTGCTTCTTCGCTACTATTGAAGTGCAGGCGGCCTATACCCACAATGTTATTATCGGCATTAACCAACATACGGTGTTGGCCTACTTGATCGTATTCATCCTTTTCAGAACCCGGGGGGCGGCGAAATGGTTTGCGCAGTACTTGATAGCGCAAAGCATAGTAAGCGTCCCACTCTTGCTCCGTAGTAGGTGTAGTAACCTGTAAGTTTGTAGCCCGTAAATTCATAACTGCCCTTAATCAAAAGCGGATAACGAGATTAAA
Source organism: Idiomarina sp. A28L (assembly GCF_000218785.1). Lineage (GTDB taxonomy): Bacteria > Pseudomonadota > Gammaproteobacteria > Enterobacterales > Alteromonadaceae > Aliidiomarina. The sequence continues at coordinate 257,783 of NZ_AFPO01000012.1, read as the reverse complement.
GTAGCTTTGTTACAGAAGCAAGGGCGAAGCGCTGGCATAAATGTACGACTTGTCGGAATTCAACTACCCTGCCACAATGAGTGCAGTTGTATTTATATAGGCAAAGGCATGAGTAACGAAAAATCAGATAGTGAAGAAAAGAAGCCAGTTCGAAAAAGGCCTGCAGCAAAGCCGAAAGCTGCCGTTAAAAGTAAAAAAACCGAGGCAGTGAAGCATGAGGTTTCGCCTATTGATTGGCAGCAAGCAAAAGAGCGAGTGGCAGGTGCTGCAAGCACCAGCTATGCTTTTTTGCGCCACTTTTTAAAGCGCTGCAAAGATGACCGTATCAATGTAATGGCTGGCCACTTAACCTATGTAAGTTTGCTTTCGCTAGTGCCGTTAGTAGCGGTTATATTCGCGATTTTTTCCGCGTTCCCTATGTTCGAATCGCTTCGGGAAACCGTTGAAACCGCTATTTTAGCAAACTTAGTGCCTACCAGTGGCGAGGCCATACAAGAATACGTGAATCAGTTCGTTGGCAATGCCAGCCAAATGACAGCGATTGGCGCAATTTTCTTGTTTGTGGTGGCTATCATGTTGATATCTGCCATTGATCGCGCCATGAACACTATTTGGCGCGTGCACAATCGCCGCCGCACCATTATCAGCTTAGCAGTGTATTGGATGGTATTAACCATGGGCCCAATTCTGGTGGGTACCGGTATTGGTTTAAGCTCTTATCTGCTTTCTATGGCAGCATTTGCCGATGATTACGTTGGCGGATTACGCGCTACGTTGCTTATGTTGTTCCCGTTTTTCACCACAACGGTTGCTTTTTTATTACTCTACGCCATGGTGCCGAACAAAGTTGTAAAATTCCGCCATGCTATTTGGGGTGCAGCCATAAGCGCTTTCTTGTTTGAAATAGCCAAACATGGCTTCCGTGTGTACTTACAATATTTCCCTTCTTATGAATTGATTTATGGTGCGTTAGCTACCATTCCTATCTTGATTGTTTGGGTATATTTATCGTGGAATATCATTTTATTTGGTGCTGAAATCACCGCTAGTATCGAAGAATTTTTAGGTGAAACTAGTGAGGAAGTTCCGGCTGACGAAGTAAGCGATGAGCGCGCAAAAAAAGGTGTGCCGATCGATGATGTATATGCAAAAGATAAGAAAACAGAAGTAGAAGGTTAGCATGATTGGATTGATTCAACGGGTAAAATCAGCTCAGGTAGAGGTTGAGGGCGTTACCGTAGGTAATATCAAGCAAGGCATTTTGGTATTACTCGGCGTAGAGAAAGCAGATACCGAACTGAGCGCCGAGCAGTTGGCCAAACGTATTGCGAGTTATCGAATTTTTGCCGATAGTAACGATAAAATGAATTTAGACGTTCGCGATATCAAAGGCGAAATATTGGTAGTTTCTCAGTTCACCTTAGCGGCGGATACACGCAAAGGCCGCCGCCCGAGCTTTTCTTCGGCTGCCACACCGGCGCAGGCCGAAGCGCTCTATGAGCATTTTTGTAAAACATTGCAAAAAGAAAATATACCGGTAGCTACCGGTATATTTGCCGCCGATATGCAGGTTAGCCTGATAAACGATGGGCCGGTAACCTTTAATCTAAGCACATAATTGAGCGTATCGTTTACCCTTATCGAAATTTCCCACTAGCGCTTTAAATGAGAACTGTTATCATTTGAGCCTTGAGATAAGAAATTACGTAGAAGCATTTGCGTTTGCGTTGTTAAGTTTCTTTGTGGGAGGAACGGATCATGAAAAAAACATTCACCTTCGCCATAGTGCACTTTTTTGTGGCCTTCACCGTAACTTGGTTAATTACCGGTAGCTTTGTGCTTGGTGGCCTAGTTGCTTTGATTGAACCTGCGGTAAATACCGTAGCCTACTTCTTCCATGAGAAAGCATGGCAGAAGTTTGGTTCAGAGAAACAAACTTCAAACCAAAAACAAGCTACCTTATCGGTGTAAGTAACGCAGGGTGTTCCTGCGAGGAAGGTAGGAATGCAAACAATTGCGGTATTCGGTGCTAATGGCGGCCTTGGCCAAGCGCTTATTCAAGAGTACTTGATCACAAACCCTGAAGGTTGTGTGATCGCGGTAGCGCGGGGCGAATGCCCGGAAACACTCTTTAATTGGGCCCAAGCTGAGAATTTTTCGCTGGTGGAAAATGATAGTGGAAAAGAAATTGCGCCATCGCCGGGCAGCTTACTTTGGCAACGAAGCCCACTAAACGAATCTTCTTTACACGAATTGTTTGCCGGCTGGCAGGCGGCTGGTATCCAATTATCAGGGGTGCTTTCTACTATCGGCTGGCTGCATCAAGAAACCGAAGAGCACGGTAGCTGGCAGCCTGAGCGGCGTATTGAATCATTAAACGAAGCACAGCTGCTTGAATACTTTCGGGTAAACGCCATACTCCCAGCTTTAATCCTTCAGGGTGCTAAACCCCTTTTACCTAAAAAAGAACCTAGTTTTGTTATTCAACTTGGCGCCAAAGTAGGTAGCATCGGTGATAATCAACTTGGTGGTTGGTATGGTTATCGTGCCTCGAAAGCTGCACTGAATATGCTTTATAAAACCGCCGCTATTGAATTCAAACGCACTCACAAACAACTTTGTATTGGGGTTATACATCCCGGAACTACCGATACCGAGCTTTCGAAGCCGTTTCAAGAACGCCTGCCTGCCGATAAACTCTACAGCGCGGCGGAATCAGCTGAACGCATTTGGGCAGTGATTAACGCATTAAGTGCTAAAGATAGTGGGGGCTTCTGGTTCTGGGATGGCGAACCGCTACCTTGGTAAAGGCATGTAGAACGTTGAACACCCTATTGATGGATATGGAATAAGGGGCCTAAAACCTTGCTGAAACTAGCGATATAGGCGATGCTATCAAGCTAAATGGTTATAAATAAAATAATAATATTTTTCGAATAAGGGGTAACAAATGAATTATCTTTTAGCTGTTGTGCTGCCACCTGTTGCAGTTTGGGTGTCGGGCGCTCGTAAACACGTTTGGTTGAGCTTAGCGCTTTATCTAACTGCATTATATTTACTGCGTATTGCATCAAGTGGCGAAGTTCCTGGCGCCTATGCAGGGGCTCCGGTTATTTATGTTGCCGCGATCATTCATGCATTTATTTTCACCCATCGGCACTACCAAAAAACCAGTGGCCAAGTGCATCCTCACCGCGGTTCAGCGGCACAATCACAAGAAACGCCAAAAAAACCAGAAGAGAAGTGAATGTGAGGGCAAAAAAGCCCGTAAAGTAACAAAAATGCGTGCTCAAACTTAAGAGTTAAAGCGTTTATTTGCTGCACAACAGTGTTTTCGGTGTTGCAGCAATCACGATTATGGTTGCTGCATTTTTGCACTATAATGAGGCGTAATTCACAACCCAAATGGGGGCACTATGAAAAATGATATTAGCGTTCGAATGATTCTTTCTGTGTTCGAAAAGATAACTGATCACGGCACCGCGAAAGATGATCGGCACGAGCTAGAAGGTGTTATCGGATTTACAGATCATGATGGTTACACGGTTTTCCTAGAAGATCATAAAGTTAAGTTGCGCACTGGCTTTCATAATACTTATCACCTTGATTATGAATCAGCTCGTGATTATGAAAACTTTATTAAGAAACTTCAGCATATCGAAAACAACTACGATTAACCGTAATAACTTTAAACCAATATGTTTACTTGAACAGGTAATATAAAAACTTAGGCTTACACGTGTGCGCTGAATGTGTTTTAATAAACCCCTTAAGGTTTTTGAACAGCTAACGTTTTTGAACAGATGATGATTTTGCACAGATAAAGTGAAAGGGGTGAATATGAGTTCAGCTAAACACTATTCGGTGGGTGAAGAGATAGCGCATGCTGTAAGCCATGGTATTGGCATCGTGCTAGGTGTTGTAGGCCTAGTTGTTATGTTATGGCTTTCTTTTGAATACGGTGATTTTTGGCATGTTTTAAGCGTTTCTATTTACGGTACCTCAATTATATTACTGTATTCCGCCTCCACTCTTTATCACGCCATTACTAACCAAAGCGCCAAGCGTTTTTTCCAGCTAATGGATCATGCGGCTATTTTCTTGTTGATAGCGGGCACTTACACTCCATTTTTGCTGGTAAACTTACGCGATTCCTGGGGTTGGCCGCTGTTTATCGTTATTTGGAGCATTGCCATTGGTGGCGTGTTCTTAGAAACAATGAAGAAGAAACGGATTAAGTGGCTATCGCTTAGTTTGTATTTAGGCCTAGGTTGGTTGGCCCTGGTAGCCATGAAGCCAATGCTTGAGCATGTGAATACCATTGGCTTATCGCTATTGCTGGTTGGCGGTTTGTTATATTCGTTCGGTGTTATCTTTTATGTGCGTAAGCAAATGGTTTATCACCATGCTATTTGGCATTTATTCGTGCTAGCCGCCAGTGTGGCGCATTTCTTTGCAGTTATTTATGGTGTGATATTAGTGTAGGGTAAGGTTCAAAAGCACGTTTTTAAACAGTGAGTAGAAGTGGAATTCAAGTGTTTATGCCCAACCTTGAACCCACTTCTCTTCGTTTTTAAGTTCGTTCCAATCAATCGAATATTCTTTATTCGAGAGTACCGATTCTACTACGCACGAAATCACTGAGCCATCTTCCTCGTACTCAACTTCCGATACTAAGAAATGCTTCTCGCGATTGATCGGCTTTACCGCCGTCCACTTACTGTTGGGTAATTTAGCTGGATTTATTTGGTTCATGGAAACCTCTTAATAATCTTCGAATTCAGAGTTTTTCTATTTCACAAACGTAAGCTTTCACCCGCTTTTATATTCGCTTGATCGATGCCCTACTTTAATAACGCTGACAACTAGTGTTGTGTCCCGTATCTCATAAATGATTCGATACATCCCTTGACGAACTCGGTACTTATTATCAGCTGATAACTTGATGCAACCTTCACCTCGCGGGTTGATGGCAAGCGCGTCTATCTTAGCCAATATCTTCTTAACATCACTTTTAGGGATACTGCGAAAATCTTTAGATACTGAAGCTTTGAAAACAATTTCATATCTTGCCATGAGCTTTCAACTCATTGATCAAAGTTTCATAACTTACCTCGGGCTCTGCAACTCGTTCGGCAACTGCAGCCAAATCCTGTTGATCTTCTTTGATAAGTAAGCGTACCGCTTCATCAATAATCTCAGAAACAGAACTCTCAGTTGATGCAGCCCGCAACTTCAGTGCTTGATGTATTGAGGGATCAAAATAAACCGTTGATCTTTTAGATAGCAACGCCATGAGACACTCCTATGATAAACCCAATTAACACTATAGCGTTAAAACGCCAATTATGTCGATTAACTAATATCTATATATTAAATCGATGTGGTATCTATAGCCGCTAGTAAAAACACTTCAGGGAGTTAACAAATAGTGAGAAATTCGAAGTGTATCCATAAAAAAGCCCCAGCTTAGATTAAGCTAGGGCTTTGTGTTGGCTCAGGAAGGGCTCTTACGATCCTTTCCTTATACGAAGAAGCTTACGCTCCCTTCGTTATTAGAAGAAGCTTACGCTCCCTTCGTTATTAGAAGAAGCTTACGCTTCTTCGCCACCAGTGCGTGAATGGCGTTTACGTTCGTTTTCAGTTAAGAACTTCTTGCGAACACGAATCGATTTTGGCGTTACTTCTACCAATTCATCGTTATCGATGAACTCAAGCGCGCGCTCAAGCGACATTCTAATTGGTGGCGTAAGCGTTAACGCTTCATCGGTACCCGCTGCACGAATGTTGGTAAGCTGCTTACCTTTCAAACAGTTTACGGTTAAATCGTTTGAACGGTTATGAATACCAATGATTTGGCCTTCATAAACTTCATCAGCGTGCGAAGCGAACAAACGGCCACGTTCTTGTATGTTGAACAGGGCGTATGCCAATGCTTTACCTTGTGCGTTTGAAATCAATACACCGTTAACACGTTGGCCAATTTTGCCACCTTTGTGCGGGCCGTAATGATCAAATGCGTGGTATACCAAACCAGTACCTGAAGTGAGTGTCATGAACTCAGTTTGGAAACCAATCAAGCCACGGCTAGGAACTATGAAATCGATACGCGTACGGCCTTTGCCATCTTGCTGCATATCGGTCATTTCTGCTTTACGCAGGCCTAACGCTTCCATTACAGAACCCTGATGCTGTTCTTCAACATCAACGGTTAAGGTTTCATACGGTTCCATTTTCACATCGTTTTCATACTTGATGATAACTTCCGGACGCGAAACCGCTAATTCAAAACCTTCACGGCGCATGTTTTCGATCAATACACCTAAGTGCAATTCACCACGGCCTGATACACGGAATTTATCCGGGTCAGCCGTTTCTTCAACACGCAACGCAACGTTGTGAACTAATTCTTTTTGTAAACGCTCAAGAATCTGGCGAGAGGTAACATACTTACCTTCTTTACCAGCAAACGGCGAGGTGTTTACTTGGAATGTCATGGTTACCGTTGGTTCATCAACGGTAAGTGGTGGCAATGGATCGTTATGGCCAACTGCACAAACGGTATCGGAGATTTTTAATTCACCTAAACCGGTAATCGCACAAATATCACCTGCATGCGAAGAATCAACTTCCATGCGATCCAAACCTAAGTAACCAAATACTTTACCAATTTTACCACTACGCGTAGAACCATCAGCACCTACTACGGTTACTTGTTGGTTCGGGCGCACCGTACCACGGCGAATTCGGCCAATACCGATAACGCCAAGGTAGCTTGAGTAATCAAGCTGTGAAATTTGTAATTGCAGCGTGCCATCGATTTCGGCAACCGGTGGCGCAACTTCGCGCACGATGGTTTCAAACAACGGATCCATGTTGCCGCTTTGCACGTCAGATTCAAGTGAAGCAAAACCGTTTAATGCAGAAGCATAAACGATTGGGAAATCTAGTTGCTCATCGGTAGCGCCAAGGTTTACGAACAAATCGAAGATTTGATCCACAACCCAATCAACACGCGCGCCTGGGCGGTCAACTTTGTTCACAACCAAAATAGGGTTCAAACCGTGTGAGAACGCCTTTTGAGTTACGAAACGAGTTTGTGGCATTGGACCATCTACAGCATCAACCAACAGTAATACAGAATCGGCCATTGAAAGTACGCGCTCTACTTCACCGCCGAAATCAGCGTGTCCTGGGGTATCCAGGATGTTGATGTGGTAATCGCCCCAGTTGATCGCAGTATTTTTTGCGAGAATGGTAATTCCGCGCTCTTTTTCAAGATCGTTCGAATCCATGATACGTTCTTGCTGTTCGCCCCGGCTCTCTAAAGTGCCAGATTGTTGCAGAAGTTTATCAACCAACGTAGTTTTGCCATGGTCAACGTGCGCGATAATTGCGATATTGCGAATTTTTTCAATAGCTTTAGACATAAAACTGTATTTTAACCTGTGGTGAAGGCCATCGGGCCATAGGGTGGCGGATCATACGCTGATTTCACTGAATAAAAAAGCACCGAATGGAAAGCAGACCCATATTTAACGAAAAAACTACGTTTTTTATAGCAGGAAGGCTATGCTGTGGCTCTAATGCGCACAAAATAAATTTTTTATTAAATTAATCATAGGAAGTATTTATGACAGAACGAGGTTTATTCCGCACAGTTCGCGCTGCACTCATTGCAGGGGTGGCTATATTCGCCATTTCCGCCTGTGGTGGGGAAGCGCCAGCACCAAGTAGTACAACTGAATCTGTTCCTGCAGCAGGCGCGGTAGCTGAATCGCGCACTTTTGCCGAGGGTGATTACTTCCGTGTTTTAGAAAACCCGGTACAAACAGATCGCACAGAACCGTTTATCGTTGAGTATTTTTGGGCCGGTTGCCCAGCATGTCAGCGTTTTGAACCTATTATTCAAGGTGTGAAACAAGCATTTCCAGAAGCGCCGGTAGTTCGCCTTCACGCGGTATTTAATCAGCGTTGGGCATTAGATGCGCGAATCTATCATGCAGCAAGTGAAATTGCGGGCCGTGATGTGGGTACTGAAATGTTAGGCTTTTATCAAAGCCATGCCCCTGATTTGCCAGATTTCGCTGATTTATCGGTATTTTTCCAACAACAAGGTTTAGATGAAGAGGCCGTGTTTGATTTAGCCGATAGCCCAAGCGTGGTGAGTATCATGGAGCAAACCTTCAATGAGATGCAAAGCAACGAAATTCCGGGTGTTCCTGCTGTAGTGGTTAATGGCCGCTATTTGGTGAAGAACCCATTACCGGAAGATATTCAAAACCAAGAAGATTATAACCAGCTCATTGATTATCTATTAAGCTTAGATTAATTGAAAAAAAACGCACCAATACGGTGCGTTTTTTATGTAGCAAATACCTATTGCACTACATTGGTGCAATGAAGGTGTGATTTTGCCTATTATAGAGCAGAAAACCCCAGTTCAAGCGGCATGCTCGTGGTATTCACACGCCGTTATGGTTTTACGAATTTATTTTTTAAAGTGAAAACATGTAGTTAAGAAACGGTTTGCGATCTTGGCACAAGCTTTGCTACATGTTAAAGCTATTAGATACGCATTAAACAACGATTTTATTTAAGTAATACGTTTTGTATTCGCAGCACACTAACCCGGAGGCAAATAATGTCTATTCAAGCGGTGATGGATTTAATTGAAGAGAATGAAGTACGTTTTGTTGATTTGCGCTTTACCGATACCAAAGGTAAAGAGCAACACGTAACCATTCCGGTTTCGCAGATCGATGAAGATTTCTTTGAAGATGGCAAAATGTTTGATGGTTCATCAATTGCTGGCTGGAAAGGAATTAATGAATCAGACATGGTATTGAGCCCAGATACTGAAACCGCAGTAATGGACCCATTTTCTGACATTCCTACGTTAATTGTGCGCTGCTCAATTTTGGAACCAGATACACGTCAAGGTTACGATCGCGACCCACGTTCAATTGCACGCCGTGCCGAAGAATACCTAACCTCTACCGGTATTGCCGATACCGCGTTAATGGGCCCAGAGCCAGAGTTCTTCTTGTTTGATGATGTGCGTTTCCACACCGATATGAGCGGTTCTTTTTACAAGATTGATGATATCGAAGCAAAGTGGAATTCAGGCACTGAATACGAAGGCGGCAATAAAGGCCATCGCCCTGGTGTAAAAGGCGGCTATTTCCCTGTGCCACCCGTTGATTCTACGCATGATATGCGCAGCGAAATGTGTGAAGTAATGGAAGAAATGGGCTTAGTAGTAGAAGCGCATCACCATGAAGTGGCAACCGCTGGCCAAAATGAAGTGGCATGCCGATTCAACACATTAACGAACAAAGCTGATGAAATTCAGATTTTTAAATATGTAGTGCACAACGTTGCCCACGCTTATGGCAAAACGGCTACTTTTATGCCGAAGCCATTAGTAGGTGATAACGGTTCGGGTATGCACGTACACATGAGTTTAGCCAAAGATGGTAAGAACTTGTTTGCCGGTGATAAATACGGCGGCCTTTCGGAAATGGCACTGTATTACATTGGCGGTATTATTAAACATGCGCGGGCAATTAACGCTTTCACTAACCCAGGAACTAACTCTTACAAGCGTTTAGTACCAGGTTTTGAAGCGCCGGTAATGCTAGCTTACTCGGCTCGTAACCGTTCTGCATCGATTCGTATTCCTTTGGTTTCAAATCCTAAAGGCCGCCGCATCGAAGCGCGCTTCCCTGATCCAATTGCTAACCCGTACTTTGCATTTACAGCATTGTTGATGGCTGGCCTTGATGGAATTCAAAACAAAATTCATCCTGGCGATGCCATGGATAAAGATTTGTATGATTTACCACCAGAAGAAGCAAAGGAAATTCCAACCGTAGCAAGCTCGTTGGAAATGGCGCTAGATGCATTAGATAAAGACCGCGATTTCTTAACCGCTGGTGGTGTTATGAGCGACGATATGATCGATGCTTACATTGGCCTCAAGCGCAAAGAAGTTGAGAAGCTAATGATGACAACGCATCCGATTGAATTTGATATGTACTATTCTTGCTAATTTAGAATGAATAGGCGCTGCGTATTTGAGTTGTTCTCATTGCGCAGCGCACCATTCTGGTGCAAAATCTCCATTGCACCAAAACATTCTCGGTGCGCTATAACCATATCACTGAGGTTCATATGTCGGCTGCCAATCCTGTATTGCATGAAAACATTAACCATGAGCTTGTAGATCAGCTCACCAGTGCAGTATTAGTGCTCGATAAAAATCTTCACGTTTGTTTCGCCAACGCGGCAGCCGATGCTATTTTTTCTGGTAGCTCACGGCGTTTGCTCGGCGCGCCCCTTGAAAGCCATTTACGCTATAGCAGCTTCGATCTTACCTTATTAAGAAACATAGCGCTTAACCAGCAAAGCATATCGGATAGCGATGTGAGCTGGGTTTTTCATGATGGTAAATCAATAACCATTGAGTTGAATGCATCTATTGCGGCTTTCAAAGGCTTAGATACCGCGATTTTGATTGAGTTGCGGCAAGTAGATCTGATTCGGCGTATTAACCAAGAGCAAGCGCAGCAGCATCAGCGAGAAGCCGCACAGCAGTTAGTGCGTGGTTTAGCGCATGAAATTAAAAACCCGCTCGGAGGAATTCGTGGTGCCGCTCAGCTTTTGAATGCTGAACTACAAGAGCCGGAGCAGCGCGAGTTCACACAATTAATAATGGCGCAATCGGATAGATTACGAAACCTTGTAGATAGGTTGCTTGGCCCAAACCGGCCCAGCGCTCGCAGCTACCAGAATATTCATGCGGTATTGCAGCAAGTGCTTGATGTAGTTTCTGTGAACAAACCCGAGAACCTGAGTATTTCGAAAGATTACGATCCTAGCCTTCCTGATTTATATATTAGCGCCGATCAAATAGAACAGGTGTGTCTTAACTTACTGAGTAATGCACTTGATGCGCTTGCTGATCAAGATGGCGAACGGCAGCTTTTGGTGCGCACACGGGTAAGCCATCAAGAAACAATCTACGGGAAACGCTATCGCCAATGTGCCTTAATATGTGTGCAAGATAATGGCCCCGGCGTTGCGGCTGAACTAAAAGATACATTGTTTTATCCACTAGTAACGGGCCGCGAGGGAGGCACGGGCTTAGGCCTTTCCATAGCGCAATCATTAATTCATCAGCATGCTGGCAAAATAGAAGTGAGTAGCCGTCCGGGGCACACGGAATTTACGGTAGTGCTGCCCTATCTTGATGACAATGCCGAAGAAGGAGCTCAAGGATGACACGAAGTGTTTGGATTCTCGACGATGATAGCTCGATTCGGTGGGTTTTGGAGCGAGCCTTTAAAGGTGCAGGTTGGCAGCCTCGGCTATTCTCAGAGCCCAAGTTTTTCCTTGAAGCTTTAACCGAATGTGGGGCGCAAAAGCCAGCATTGGTGCTTACCGATGTGCGTATGCCAGGCATGGATGGTATGCAGGTATTGCAAGAAATTCGCCAGCAATTTTCAGAAATGCCGGTAATTGTAATGACAGCGCATTCAGATTTAGAAAGTGCGGTAAGAGCATTTAAAGGTGGAGCCTTTGAATACTTACCCAAACCCTTTGATCTCGATGAGGTAATTGCGATTGCCGAGCGGGCGATTAAACCGAAACATAGTGAGCAAACCGAGAGTTCGAAAAAGGTGCCAGAGAACGCGGACAACGACACCGGTATTATTGGTGAATCGGCGGCGATGCAAGAGGTGTTCCGCGCGATTGGCAGGCTCTCGCGCTCGAGTGTTTCGGTGTTGCTTACCGGCGAATCGGGCACGGGTAAAGAATTAGTGGCAAAAGCTTTGCATGATCATAGCCCGCGGGCCGAACAACCTTTTGTTGCGCTGAACATGGCGGCAATTCCCGGTGAGCTAATTGAATCAGAACTGTTTGGGCACGAAAAAGGCGCGTTTACCGGCGCTCAAAACCGCCGTGCCGGCCGCTTTCAACAAGCCGATGGTGGCACGCTGTTTCTCGATGAGATTGGCGATATGCCACTGGCGGTACAAACCCGCCTGTTGCGGGCTTTAGCCGAAGGGCAATTTTATCCGGTGGGTAGCCATCAACTGGCAACGGTGAATGTTCGCGTTATTGCGGCAACCCACATTGATTTGCGCAAAGCAATTGATGAGGGCCGTTTTCGGGAAGATCTCTACCATCGGTTGAATGTTATTCACTTACAGCTTCCAGCATTGCATGAACGGCGCAGTGATATTCCAGCATTGGCGGAACATTTTTTAGCGTCGGCTGCCAAAGAGCTACAAATGCCGCAAAAGCGATTAACACCAGCGGTTATGCAGCGGCTACAACTAGCAGCTTGGCCAGGTAACGTAAGGCAACTTGAAAACAGCTGCCGCTGGATAACCGTAATGGCGAGCGGCGATGTTGTTGATGTTGATGAACTGCCGGCTGATTTGCAAAGCGAAAACGCAGAATCAGAAATTATCGCCAACGAGCTATCAACGGCGGCGCCCGATACTCAGCAAAACTGGCGAAAGGCCCTAGAGGCGGAATTTATGCGAGCGCTGGATGGCAGCGATAATGAGCGCTGCGGTGTATTGTTTGCGGAAATCGAGGATTTAGCGATTGATACTGCGCTTTTGCAAACCAAGGGCCATCGGCAACAAGCGGCAGAACGTTTAGGTTGGGGAAGGAATACGCTAACGCGCAAGTTGAATAAACGAGGCGATTAATTGACCAATAGTAATTAAATTACAGAATGAAGCGTATTATTTGCGTGCATCTATACTGTAAAGGGAATGCAAAGGCGCTCGCTTCTCACTGTGTAAAGGGTAGATTGTGGAAATGTAAAGATTGTAAAGACGTTTCCATTTTCAAGGTTAGCCGGCAGAACCCGAGCTAACCCAACATCGTAAATACTACGAAAGGAAGGTAAATTGTGGTTCATGTTCTGTTGATAGATGATGATGCTGATTTAGGCGCAATGCTCACGGATGTGTTCGCCAGAGAGGGGATTCGTCTTACCGCAGTTGAGGACGGCAAAATTGGCCTAGATACCGCAACTGAGGGTTCCTTTTCGTTAATCTTACTCGATATTATGTTGCCAGGAATGGATGGTTTGCAGGTTCTCAAGCAGCTGCGCCAAAGTGGTATTGAAACCCCTGTACTTATGCTTACAGCCCGGGGTGATGATGTTGATCGTGTTGTAGGTTTAGAGCTCGGTGCCGATGATTACCTGCCCAAGCCATTTTATCCGCGCGAACTTATTGCTCGCGTAAAAGCGTTGTTGCGCCGCAGCAAGGGCGCGGATTCAGCTAAGGTAATAGAAACCATTCGTTTTGCTGGGTTCGAACTGGATACCGTTAACGCAGTGGCTAATTGCGATGGCGAAAAACTCACGCTTACACCTACAGAATTTGAGGTGTTGCGCCAGTTAGTAACCCACCATGGCCAGTTAGTTACCAAAGAAAGCTTATCCAATCATGTTTTAGGCCGCCAGTTAGGGCCTTTTGATCGTTCCCTTGATGTACATATTAGTAATGTACGGAAGAAATTACCGGCCCACCCAGATCGTATTCAAACGGTACGTGGTAGAGGTTACCGCGTAATGGAACCAGAAATCTTGGAAAGTTAACTATGCTGCAAAGCCGTACGCGCTGGTACCAATCACTAACGATCAGATTACTCGCAATATTTTGGGCCTTAATCCTGCTTACGGCGATTGCCGCATTCTCAGTAGTTCTTTATTTTTCACGCCCGCCGGGGCCTACGCCCATGGCGGCAGATTTTCAGCGTGCGCTTGCACCCATTTTGCATCATTCCTCAAGCGTAGGAATGATTCAGCCTGGCCGCTTGTTGGTGGGTGATTACCGTGTGGTTGCCGTGGATAGCCCCGATAACAGTGATATCGAATATATTCCTGGCATGAGTCAAACCGAAGTGGGCGCTGCATTTGATATTTTGCAAAGTAATGAACCGCTTCAAGTTATCCTTGAAGAACGCACTTATGCGGGGCCGTTAGAAAGTAGTGCTGGCCGAGTAGTAATGAGCCGCTCGGCAACGAGCGAAGAACTTGCTGCGTTGGTTGCTTATGAAGATCAAACATGGATGCCGAGGTTAATTTTGCTCTCTATCGGTGCTTCCTTCTTAGGCGCATTGATTTTAGGTTGGTGGTTTGTAAGGCCATTAAAACGATTACGTAACGCCACTCGCGAAATTGCCGCTGGCTCGGCTACACCCAATTTAGCAAGGTTGCCTGAACGTAACGATGAGCTCGGTGAGTTAGCACGAACAATGCGATCAACGGCCATCGAGTTGGCCAATTCTCGTGATGCTCAGCGCCGCTTACTGAGTGATGTTTCTCATGAGTTGCGTTCGCCGTTGGCGCGATTGCAAGTGGCCCTCGATTTAATGGAAACCGAAGAACTAAAAGCCGATCGCAATTACGTGCAGCTAAACAAAGATATTTATCGGTTAGGCTCAATTATCGAGAGTATTTTATGGCTTTCGCGCTTAGAAAATGGCCTTGATAAATTAGTAAAGGGGCCGGTTGATATATCCGATATGCTCGTAGAACTTCGCAGTGATTTATATTTTTTGCAGTATGGCAAAGACCAAGAAAGCTGGGATGGCAGGCTGCAGTTGCCGAAAGAAAAAATTCCTGAACTCGAAACCGATGGTGTTTTATTACGCCTAGTGCTAGAGAACTTAGTGCGTAACGGTTTTCAGTATGGGCCTGAAAATGGTTCGGTATCGGTGGAAGCGGAAACAAATAATGGCTGGCTCGAAATCACCGTGCATGATGAAGGCCCGGGTGTGCCAGAGGATAAGCTGAAAAAAATGTTCGAACCTTTTTTCCGAGCGGACCCTTCGCGCCACCATGGTGCTGGTGTTGGCCTAGGTTTGGCACTGTGCCAACGCGCTACAGCGGTGCTTGATGGCCACATTAAAGCGATAAATCACCCTGCCGGTGGCCTAGCGGTTACCGTAAGCCTACCCATCACGAATTAATCACTTATCCTTGTGAAAAAACCGCGCTAGAATAGTGAAAATCTATCTTACAGCGTAAGGTAGCTATTATTTTATTGAATTCATAAGGATAGCGCATGAGCGAGATGGCCAGTAAATATGCACTTGCGGTGTTAAATCGCCGCCCAAAAGATACCCACAGTGCATGGCTGGATTGGGCTCGCGAAGATCTTCATGAGTTTTATCGGTATGCCGAGCATGGAGAGTTTCGCAGCAGCGATGGCCACGAAATTCGCTATGCTCTATTTGAGAATAAAGAGTTGCCCGAAGAAGCGAATGCTTCCACTGTTGTAGATCCGCTAAACGATCCAACCGATCAATTTGTTGCCAGCCTAGCAAAAGCTAATGAACAAGCGCCAGAACCAAGCCGGGGCTGGGTAGTGATTTCTCCAGGCAGAATTGAATCTTATTTAAAGTATCAAGAAATCACCCTTGAGTTGGTGGCTGCTGGTTATTCGGTTGCCATGATTGATCATCGTGGCCAAGGCCATTCTTCTCGGCTTACCCATCATCATCAACATGGCCATGTTGATAACTTCGTTGAGTATGCGCATGATTTTGCCGAGTGGGTGCAATTGCTGGAGCCGCGAATAGGTAATCAGCCTGCCTATATAGTATCGCATTCGATGGGGGGCGCGATTACAGCACAATATTTGCAACAGCTTGCCGGTAGCGATGAGTATCCGTTTAATCCGTTTCAGAAAATCGTTTTTTCATCACCAATGTTTGGTATTCAAACCCGGCCTTTCCCATTTTGGGTAGCGAAACCACTCACTAAATTTTTAGCGTATATCAATAGTATTTTTGCGCCCAAGCGGCCTTGGTATGCACCCACCACTGGCGATTACGTTATGCTTCCGTTTGCTGAAAACTTACTTACCCAGAGTGAAAGCCGATATTCTTGGTTCAGCCAAATGTATTCAGATATGGAAAATATTAAGGTGGGTGGCCCCACCAATTATTGGGTGGCCGAGGCGATTATGGCGGCACGCCAAGTTGTTTTAAATGCGGATCGAATTGAAATTCCGGCTTTAGTACTACAAGGCACGGAAGATTTAGTGGTGGCGCCAAAACCACAGCATGAGTTTGTAAATCGGTTGAAACATGAAGCGAGCAAATTGATACAAATCGATGGGGCTCGCCATGAAATTTTGGTTGAAAGCGATGTGATTCGTGAACGGGCCATGAACCAAATTTTGCAATTTCTGCGCGCAAAATAAAGGAAGGTATCGATGTTTCACATTGTATTGTTTAACCCGGTTATGCCGGCGAATACCGGTAATGTAATTCGCTTAGCGGCGAACAATGGTTGCCGGCTGCATTTAATTGAGCCTTTGGGTTTTGATTTTGAAGAAAAAAAGTTACGGCGCGCTGGCCTCGATTATCATGATCTAAGCCAAGTAGAGCGTTACCCTAATTTTGCTGCGTTTGCGGAAAAGTTTGCAGGGCATACGATTTATGCCATTACCACCAAAGGCACGCGTAACTATACCGATGTGCAATTCCAATCGGGCGATGTATTGCTATTTGGTTCAGAAACATCGGGTTTAGCACCCGATGTAATGGCCCAAATTCCTGAAGTTCAGCGCTTGCGTATTCCCATGATGCCGAATAATCGCTCGTTAAACTTATCGAATTCGGTTGCGTTAGTAAGCTATGAAGCATGGCGGCAACACGATTTTAGTGATGGAATGTAATTCGCACTCATTCCCCCTTTCTATTTATAAATCCGGCAAAGAAACTTAGCGGCGATTGCATACTCAAATGCGTTATACTGGTGCTCTTGAACTAGAAGCATCATATTATCATTGCCACATGGGCAGTGCCGAAAACGTAGTAGCCTGAAATGGCTTAAAAGTAGGCAAGAGCAACGAAAGGTAAAACCCAATGAGCAGTATGTTAAAAGCAGTATTCGCCGCTGTGAGCCTTGGTTTAGTGTTTAGCAGCCCAAGTTTAAGCGCACAAGCGGCAAACAACGGTTCAGCCGAAAACCCGCAGTGGAACCTAATGCTTACCGGAAGTGAATTGCAGATATGTTCGAGCATGAACTCTGATTACTGTAATTCCACAAGCTGGATAGAAGCCAACGAAATGCGCACCGCGCGTTTATTCCAACTTACCGATGTGCGCCGCCGCGAAGCTTTGCGCCAAGCCATTTGGCCGCGCGCGCGCAGTGGTGTTCGAGAAGAACTCGATGTTGCTCTTCGCGAAATGGTGGATTACTTCGGCCGCGGTGTGGTGCCTGAGTATCGCTTTGTTGAGCGCTTGCGCTCACGTGCCTATTTAGAATTAATTATGCGCCTTTCGGAAGCGGAATATGAGCGGGTGCTCGATAACTTAGAAATGCCGCGCTTAGAAGGCCTTGATGAAGTTGTAAATTTGGCAGAAAACAAAGATAACAGCGGCGAGTTTATTGCTGAATTTGTACAAATGGCCGAGCGTATTAAAGGCTCTAAGCCAACCATTTTGGTGGTTACCGCCGGCGAACGTGATAGTTTCCGCGCCGTAGATAGCCACGTGCAAGCATTTCAACAAGCCGGTGCCAATGCGCGCTGGTTGCCGCTGGATATAGCGGTAACGCAAGCGCAGCTGAATGAAGCTTGTGGCGAGCTCGAGCCATTGCGCCGTGAGTTGAGTGGTAATTATGATCGCGATCGCGTAAACCCAAGCCGGCATGCCGAACAATTAGCGTTTTGTAACAATGAAAGTGCAGCTGCCGAGCTTTTAGCCAGTGCCGATGGGGTTTTCTTCACCGGTGGTAGTGCTAACCGCCTACGCAATACCTTATTGCCAACGGGCGAGCCAATTAGCGCGTTGCAGGCATTACGCAGCCGCTTTAACGAAGGTAAATTAGCGGTTGGCGGTGCAGGTGAAGGCGCGCAAGCATTAGTAAGCGCCAATATGATTACCAACGGCCATAGCCGTGAAGCGATGAGCGTTGGCTCACGAGCCGCAGCAGCACCGCCAGTGGGTTGTGATTTTGATAACAGCTGCCCACGGGGTTTAAACCCGAATTCACTTACCTACGAACCGCTTGGTGGTGTTGGTGTGTTCCGCGCTGGAATTGTGGATACTGATGTTGGCCAGCGGGGCCGCGAAGTTCGAATGTTACGTGTAGCCGCCGATACAAATACCCCTTTAGCGATGGGCATTGATCGCGATACCGCAGTGTTCATGAATTCCCGTAATGGCGTGTTTGCCGTGCGCGGCTCGAACAGCGTGTTCTTTGTGGAAAGCGCCCAAGGCACCGAAAGCATGATAGCGGCAACTTTCCATTACCTGCGCAATGGCAGCATGGGGCGTTTGGCCGGTAGCCGTGTGGCAAGTGTGGTAATGGCACAACAGCCAGAATTCTTCCCAGAGAGCACCACCAATCGTTTCTTGGGCGATACTGGTATTGCCGATAACGTAGATGTGGCTTGCCGAGGCCCGAAACAACTTCGTTTGTTACAAGAGCGCTATGTGTTAATGATGCAAACAACCGAAAATAGCGAACTAGAACTTAGCCGAGGCCGCTGCCAAATATTCAATGGCGTGATGGGCGTGGCAATTCAAGAGCCGTAAGCCTTTGCTTGAATAAAAATGCCCGCAACGATTGCGGGCATTTTTGTATTCGCTGAACAAGTTAGCTAATACCGTAAGTTGCCCGATACTCCTGCATTTTAGCGAGCATATCTTCGTTGCCAGGGCGTTCCGATAGATATTCGATAATATCGCCCAAGGTAACAATGGCAATAACAGGCGCTTTGTAATCGCGTTCAACTTCTTGAATCGCCGAAAGCTCGCCACGGCCTTTTTCTTGCCGATCAAGGGCTATCAGCACACCCGCTAAGCTGGCGCCATTTGCTTCTACGATATCCATCGATTCACGAATAGCCGTGCCCGCGGTAATTACATCATCAACCAGCATAATCCGGCCGTTTAGCGGCGAACCTACTAAACTTCCGCCTTCACCGTGGTCTTTTTTCTCTTTGCGATTAAAGCAATACGGCACGTCTTTTTGACAGTGTTCATACAGGCTTACTACCGTAGCGCTGGCAATTGGAATGCCTTTGTAAGCAGGGCCAAAAAGCACATCGTAAGCAATATCTGAATCTTCCAGAGCCGCGGAATAATAGCGGCCTAAACGCGCTAAATCAGCGCCGGTGTTAAACAACCCGGCGTTGAAGAAGTAGGGGCTAGTGCGCCCCGATTTCAGCGTAAACTCACCAAATTTTAATACGCCCTTACCGAGCGCAAATTCAATAAATTCCCGTTGATACCCTTTCATTAATTTAGCGCCTCTTTCTGGTGATCGTTCAGCTCCCGAATCGCATGCTTCGCCAGCTCAACCATGCTGTTCATTTCTTCAAAACTAAACGGCTCTTCTTCGGCCGTGCCTTGAATTTCAATGATTTTGCCGGTGTCGGTCATTACCACATTCATATCAGTATCTGCGGCTGAATCTTCTGGGTAATCCAAATCAGCTACCGCTTCACCTTTATAAATACCAACAGAAATAGCGGCTACCATGCACTTCAACGGGTTGCCTTTTACCGCGCCTTTTTTGCGCAGATAATTAATAGCATCAACCATAGCAACACAAGCGCCGGTAATCGAAGCTGTGCGCGTGCCACCATCGGCCTGAATCACATCGCAATCTACGGTAATGGTGTTTTCGCCAAGCGCACTTAAATCAACCGCGGCGCGTAATGAACGCGCGATAAGCCGCTGAATTTCCATTGTACGGCCACCTTGCTTGCCACGAGCCGCTTCGCGATCTGAACGGGTATGAGTAGCGCGCGGTAACATGCCATATTCAGCGGTTATCCAACCTTTGCCCTTACCTTTCAAAAAGCGTGGAACGCCTTCTTGAACACTGGCGTTGCATAAAACTTTGGTATCACCAAACTCAATCAGTACGCTGCCTTCGGCGTGTCGGGTGTAGTTCCGGGTAATAGTTACCGGGCGAATTTGTTGTGCGGTACGGCCACTTGGACGCATGAAAACCTCTGCTGATTGTAGGAATGGAGGGCATAAAACAGCCTCATTATATGCTTTTGCGGAAATTTTCGCTATGCCGCTAGGTTTTTAAGATAAGCGGGCCGTGCATTATTCATAGCTATGGTTATACTTACACCCGTTCAGCAGCATTAAGCGACACATAATGGCGTGGAACTGCCGAACAAAGTATTTATAACGCTTTGTTTATAAGGATAATTATGATTTACAGCATGACAGCTTACGCCCGCGAAGAAGTAAAATCTGAATGGGGCACTGCGGTATGGGAATTGCGCTCGGTAAACCAGCGCTACCTCGAAACCTACTTTCGTTTACCTGAGCAATTTCGTGGTTTAGAAACCAATTTACGCGAACGCTTACGCAAACAGCTGCAACGGGGCAAAGTAGAGTGTGGCTTGCGCTTTACAGCTAATGCCGGCGCTAACACCGAATTGCAAGTAAACGAAAACTTGGCGAAAGCGTTATTACGTTCAGCTGAATGGGTTCAAGAACAAGGCGCTCGTGCTTCTATCGACCCACTCGATGTTCTGCGCTGGCCGGGCGTTTTAGAAGCCGCAGAAGCAGATATGGATGCCATTCAACAGGCATTGCTAGAAGGGTTCGAACGCGCGCTAGCGGCATTTATTGAGCACCGTGCCAGCGAAGGCGCCAACATGCGCAAACTAATCGAAACCCGCCTCGAAGGCATCAGCGATGAAGCCAGCAAGGTTCGCGCTAACATGCCAGCGGTACTCGAATGGCAACGTGAGCGCCTAGTAAGCAAATTCGAAGAAGCGAAAATCGATCTTGATTCCGATCGCCTTGCCCAAGAAATGGTATTGCTCGCACAAAAAACCGATGTAGCCGAAGAGCTCGACCGCCTCGATTCCCACATCAAAGAAACCCGCGGAATGCTCCGCAAAGGCGGAGCCTGCGGCCGCCGCCTCGATTTCATGATGCAAGAGTTCAACCGCGAAGCCAACACCCTCGGCTCAAAATCCATCAACAGCGAAATCACCAACAGCGCCGTTGAAATTAAGGTTTTAATTGAGCAGATGCGGGAGCAGATCCAGAACATCGAATAATTTTAATGGTCTAAATCGACTTGCAGATATTTGATACTTTCACTTGAACTTATAACTGGGATACTTCGCAATTAAACGTTGAAAGCCGACGCTTTCATTGCTTGCTCGGCTCGGCTGATCCCTATCCGTTTAGCAACGGCTTGCCATTGCTTCACCGCATATAATACGTCATCGTGAATTTGCGTGGCTTGGGTTTGAGAAAGTCGGAAGAAATCTTTTACGTCAAAGGCTAATTGGTAGTCTAAAGCGTTGTCTGCATCGGTAATATTTAGGTGCAGGCCGTGCTTACCCACTATCGGGTTTAAATCATAAGCCGGTGATAACTTCCAGCCATTCTTTGTTAATAGAAACCCATGGTTTCGCAGGTGATCATCCGTGTTGGACACCGCAATATTAAATACAATACGACGCCATAACTGTGCTAAATCTGCTTCCGTTTGTGCGCCTTGAGTGGAGAGAAACTCGGCAATTTCTAAGTAGCTGGCGCCTTGAGATTGCTCTCCATCATAGTATTGAAGCTGTGTCATGGCCGATGAAAAATGGAGCCGTTGATTACCGTTGCGGTCAAACCGTTTTGTTAAAAAGGTATGATGCTGTGAGGAAAACTGCCTAATCTCACTTGGAAACATATCAACACCGGCCGCCAAAGCCAATTCATAACAGACCATCTCCCACGCCCCCACGTCATGGGTATCATTTAAATTAGGGAATTTGGCAATCCACAAAAGGCCTTGTTCATCTGTCACACAAGCCTTGGGTCTTGCACCACCTAGTGATGAGCCTGGAGAAATCAGCATTTTCAACCAGCGGTAATACTCGTCACTGTCGATGTTATCGTCTTTTTCAATCTGCATTGCTGCGTGCTCTAGTTCTCGCAGAGAAGCCATCGGCGGCGCAGCAAATTCAGAATTGTCGTCCAAAAAAGCATCCGAACCTGCTCGCTTAAATCGAATACCACCCATTCGGTAAGAGTCATGTACGCCGAGCAGGTAATCCAACTCGTTTAATCGACTTGTTGCTCGAATGCCTTTGCGCGCTTCAATGGCCGCACGCCGTTGCATTAGGATACGTCCCCATCTATCAGGTGATGAATCAAGAAATGCACGGAAGTTTTTATCGGCTTCATCGCTGTAGAGTTCGCCAGAGTGAAGCGTCAGGATTGGATCGATTTGCAAGCGATAGGCTGAGGTTAAAAATGCTTTATCGTAGGCAAAACTAAATACGCCACCTCGGTTTGAGTCGCTGTAAGTAAGCTGCCCTATTAGCAAAGGCGGTTCAATTGGCTGCCAGTCGGCATAGACTTCGACGATTTCACGGCTCATCTTGAACCTTCCAGTAATTTTATGTTTTGCAGCTTGATGCCAACTTCGTCATGAGAGGCCATTTCTGCAAAATTACTCTCCATTCCCAATACCGCCATGACCTTCAAGTAAGTGCCTATGGCAACGCCCGGATCACCGGCGAAGACTTTGTTCACGGTTTTATGATCAAAGCCAGTACGCTCACACAGCAGCTTTTTAGTAAAACCACGTCGTTTCATCGCCAACAGCAAGTCTTCGCCAAAATGAGTCAGGATTTTGCGCTGCTTTGGAAACAGTACATTGTGTAAATCACGTTTAGCCATATTACCAACCAAAGGGATTATAATCCCACTATTCAACCAATAATGAGAATATAGTCCAACCTTGAAATCTAAGCAACTCTAACATGAAAAACATAGGACTAAATTCCAACTTTTATGCATATAATTGGATTAATATCCTACTTTTTAAGTTTTGCTTGCGCGTTGGCCAAGGCGATGATGTGAATCCCTGAATCCCTGAATCCCTGAATGCCAAAGGCCACCAAATCACACTTTTCTGCGCGTAAAAGTGTGAAATGTAAGTTAAGTACTCATCAGTGTATTTTACTGAACGGGGAAATGCAGCGGCTAGAGGTCTACACAAAGTTACTTTATAGGTAATGATTTGTAGACCTTTGAAATCATTTTGTCCATCTAGTTAAACAGGCCCAGTTTATGAAATTCGAATATTCAAAACTAGCTCATATTAAATGGATTTTTTGGTTTGCCATCATGAAGTAACTCAGACGCGATGGCTTTTACCTCACCCTGAACGTATGCCCAATACTCTGGGTTATCTAAGGTTCTTTCTTTAATTTGCTTTGGGATAAAACGACTCATTTCCATATTGAAGTCATCGTGTACTTCCTCCTCCGACATTAGCTTAGTTAACGCAATAGACAGCGCCTGTCGAAAGTCATCTGTTTGCTTGTGTCGGGCGTTGAGTTTCTTTTCAACCAATACCTTGGATAAATCAATTCCGCGCTGCTTAATCCAAACAATATCCCAGAGATCACGAGGTTTAACACGCCTTGCTCGATACGCTAACGCGATAAGCTTATCGGCCAGTGTTTCTTGTAATGATTGAACAGGAACTAAGATGCCTTCAGTCGGCACAACAATGTCGTAATGATTGATTAACGGACGCTTTTCGATATCGAATGAGGGTATTGCGCAGACGTCAATATGCATTTTCTGTCTTGGTAAATCAGGACGATTAGGCTCTTTCACGATACTAATCTTCCACGAAACAGTATCCCCTTGCTGTTCGCCAGAGGGCTTGTTTACCCAAACTTCAGTTTCATACTTATTTTGAATATAAGTCTGTAGCTCGGACTCCAACCCCTCAAAATCCGATGGTTTGAAGTCATGACCACCGTTGAAGTCAAGATCTTCTGACAACCTGCTGCTGTTGTAACACATGCGTAAAGAGGTGCCGCCAATAAAGGTTAATCGTTGCATAACGCCTTGCTTGATCAGCACGTCCATAATGTCATGATGCAAGATTTCTTTTTCTATCACGGGCGTAACTGCTGCATAGTCAGGGTTTGACTGTACGATTTGGCGAATTTGTTGTTTCAGCATAATTTATCTCCTACATGCTCCCCCATACTTAGCTCTCCAACATATGTAGATTACGGCGGCAGTGTTTTAGGTCTGCAACCGCTTGCTCTTTAAATGCGCGATACATTTTGATGTCGGGGTCATAATACAAATTAGGAGCGATTTGATCGACGGACCTTTTAGTATGGGTAAACTCGATCACGCCATAAGGCGTATCAAAACATCCACTTCGACCTTTAGTCACCACCGTGATCCTGTCCATCACAATTTGCGAAATATCGCCGGTATAACTGAGCTGGCTTTCTAAGCTGATGTAACTCAATACGCCACTGCGTAACTTTTTGATGATTTTATAAATGGCGGTCTCGGGCTCAGGGGGGGTAATCATACTTTCATAGAAACCTTTCGCCACCCGTCTTAGCAAGCCCTTCTTAACGCTATCTACTAGGAATTTTCTGAAAGCGGGGCTACATGGCACACCCAACATAAAAGCCAGCTCAGTTGCACTGTGAACGCCTCCGCCAGCGCGAACCGCTTTCGCGAATACGTTTAGTAGCTCATCAGATTTTGCCATGGGTCTACACTAAATTACCAAATAAGTTATTTAGTGTAGATCTGTTATTAGGCTTGTGCAAGGTGCTGGTCTACACAACAATTATCAAATTGGCTTGTTGAAAGCGCGAAGTTGAATATTCGCGCTTTCAGGTAAAGCCTTTTTAAACTCTTCCATTGTTAGAGACCAATTATAATCAGCACTTATCACTAGCTGTGAGTTGTTATGATCGTTCACTATAGAAATCGAGTAGCGATGCGATTTGGTAGAAGTGCCGGTTAATGTTATTTCGGTTTCGGGATATGAAGCTAAATCAAATGATGTATTTTCCCCAATGATCTGATTATCGTTTATTAAAACGACGGCAGTATCGTCGATTTTTTTAAATCGTTTTACAGCTCTTATTGGTTCAATTGGAATTGATATTATTCCAAAAATCGAAAATGCAATCAGAAATTCTCGCGGTATTCTGAAGGTCCACTCTTCTACAAAAATACTTCTCAATAAAAGAATGGTTAAAATAACTAACCCTAGTCCGTATACAATAAAATTTACCCAAACTAGTCGCTTTGTTTTTATCCCTATAATTCCCATCTACCCCTCAACTCCTTTTGTAACAACAAAATGGACACTCATTAGTCAAGCAACCGCCGGCTTGGTTCCGTATGGCTGGGTTTGTGCGAACGGATGAGTAACTAACAATGTATCGAAGAAATGCATAAAAATCGACATGAAAACTTGTCATGTCGATAATAACGACATAAACTCATGGCATAACCTAAACGTGTCGATTTATTCAGGATTTTTAAACATGATTTGGTATGCTGACCGTCCCTATAATCAATTACCTTTGTTGCCGCCGGAGCACGAGCTATTAGAAACCAAACCCGTGCTCAAAGCCTGTATAGCTGCCCGGGCAGCTTTAGCTGAGTTAAAAAAGGCTGGAGAACTGATACCTAACCAGAGCATGTTGATCAATTTATTGCCTCTACTTGAAGCAAAGGACAGCTCTGAAATTGAAAATATTGTCATTACGACAGATGAGCTTTTTAAATATGCCTCGGAAGATAAAGCTGCGGACCATGCGACAAAAGAGGCATTACGTTATCGAACGGCTCTCTACCAAGGCTTTATTCAGTTAGAACAAAAACCACTTTGTACGGCAACGGCTATTGAGGTGTGTAGCACGTTAAAAAATTTACATATGGATATTCGTCAGATGCCTGGCACTATCATAGGCAATCAGACAACTGGGGAAGTTGTTTATACCCCGCCAGTGGGGGAGTCGGTGATTCGAGATCTCTTAACGAATTGGGAACACTTTCTTCACGAGGAAGATGATCTTGATCCCCTAATTAAAATGGCGGTGAGCCACTATCAGTTCGAAGCGATTCACCCTTTTTATGATGGTAATGGGAGAACCGGTCGGATTTTGAATGCTCTCTATCTCATTGAACAAAACTTACTAACCCTGCCGATACTTTACTTGAGTCGATATATTGTTCAAAACAAACAAGATTATTATCAACTTTTAAATGGGGTTACCAGAGGACAAACGTGGGAGCCTTGGCTCTTGTTTATATTGGAAGCAGTTGAGCAAACGGCTGTGTGGACTTGCGACAAAATCGCAGCAATTAGAGAGCTTATGCAGAGCACGAGTGAGTATGTAAAGGCGCAACTTCCTAAAGTATATAGCCATGAACTGGTTCAAGTTATTTTTGAGCAACCTTACTGTCGGATCAGTAATCTGGTAGAACGCGACATTGCAAAACGCCAGACGGCTTCAGTTTACTTGAAACAGCTATGCGATATCGGTGTGTTGCAAGAACTAGCCTCCGGCAAAGAGAAGCTTTTTATGAATCCGCGTTTAATGGTTTTGATGTCGCAAGACACAAATACATAAGAAGCATTTGAGTAAGATCTGTTGTGTAAGCGGGAGTGAATCACCATGCGAAAATCTGACAAAAAGCTGGAAACTGAAATCATTCGGCGTTTAACCGATGTTTGTGAAGCTATGAAGCCGGAGCTCGAAGGCTCTATTTGGTTAACGCATGAGGTGAATTACCAGCGCTTTCCCGAGAGCCTGATGGTAACTTTGATGTTCAATGATGAGGTATCAGAGCAGGTATTCTTGCAGGAGTTCTCTGTGTTGTTACCGCAGGTGCAAGCCGCGCTGCGGCCGATGCTGAGTAACGAGTTACCAGCCAAACAAATCGAAGCTCGGCGCGAACACCGATTGCATTGATTGCATAAAATCGCTTTGAAACAAATTGTGTATCGTCAAATTTGTTGTCAGCCCATTGAAATTAGTGCGTTCGTGGGTGAGTTAAAACTATGCTACTACATTCATTGATGCACGTTTTTTGAATCGCGCTACTAATTCACACCTCAAACTTGCCCTTCACAAATTTTCCTGGCACTTTAAGTTTCCAAGTAAGGAGGCTGCATGCCAGATTTGCCACAGGGTTTGTATGAGTTACTCAGAACTTCGGAGTTAGGCGAGGCGCTGACGCAGTTTGGCGACCGTGCGGAGCTTGAGAGCCTTAATTTAGAAACCGGTGCACGCCATTTAGCTCATGCTATTACTGAGCAGATTTCCGATATTCTAGCGCAAGTTGCAGAATCGGGTGGCAGCGGTCAAGAGCGCTTACAACGGCAAGTGGAGTTTCTAAACGCACTGCTAGTTCAAGCGCGGCAGCTTGCGCAGGTTGAGAGTGAAGCAAACCCAATAACAAATCCTCCTCAAGTACTCCGGAGTATTTCACCACCGAGCCAAACATTAGAACTGCCAGCCATTGGTCTTGCGCAGCCATGGCTGTTTACTTCGGGAAAAGATTCTCCCGCGCTTTTACATGAGCTACAAAGTGAGCTGAATAGCTGCGATTCAGTGGACATTCTGGTGAGCTTTATTACGGTTTCGGGTGTGCGCAAAATTATCGACACCTTGAAACGCATCACGGCGCTCAACGCGGCGGGGCACTCGCAAACCAAAGTTCGCATTATTACCACCACCTACATCGGTGCTACGGATCAAAAAGCGCTCGATCAACTTGCCGCGCTGCCGAATACCCAAGTGAAAGTATCTCTCGATGGGCGGCGAACTCGGCTACACGCTAAAGCTTGGATTTTTGAACGAGCAACCGGTTTTGGTTCGGCCTATGTGGGCAGTGCAAACCTCTCCGGCGCAGCGCTTATGGGCGGTTTAGAATGGACAGTGAAGTTTACCGAAAGGGGCCAAAAAGCACTTTTTAGCCGCGCCAAAGCCCATTTTGAAACCCTTTGGCAAGACGAAGAATTTCAAACCTACGACCCGCAGAACGCAGAGCATCAACTCGCCCTTAAAGACGCGCTTGTACGCGAGAAAGGCGGGCAATACGAAGTGGTGCAAGGCATCACCACTTTTTTCGATATTCAACCGAAGCCTTTCCAGCGTATTTTGTTGGATCAGCTTGAGAATGAACGCGAGCATAGCCGTTTTAGGAACTTGCTGGTGGCTGCAACGGGCACGGGTAAAACCGTAATGGCCGCGTTTGATTATAAACGCTTGTGTGAGCGAGAGGGTGGGCAACCGCGTTTGTTGTTTGTGGCGCACCGTAAAGAAATACTCGAGCAAGCGTTGAATACCTATCGGCATGTGCTGCGCGACGGTAATTTTGGTGAGCTTCTCTCAGGACAACATCAACCCAGCGGTTATTCCCATGTGTTCACGACCATTCAAAGTGCATTGAGCCAGAATCTGGTTGAGCAATTTGGGGCCGATTATTGGCGTGTGGTGGTGATCGACGAGTGCCACCACATTGCCGCTAATAGTTTTACTCAGTTTGCCCAGGCTATTCAGCCGCGCTATTTGCTAGGGCTTACTGCTACGCCTGAGCGCTCCGATGATAGAAGCATTTTCACCCATTTTGATATGCGCCCGGACGGCTGGCCTGCCGCACAGTTACGCCTTTGGCATGCGCTCGATCAGCAATTGTTGGCGCCTTTTGAATACTATGCCTGTGCCGACAATACGGATTATCGCGAAGTTCCTTGGCGACAAGCGGGAGAGATTAGTGCGTTAGATGCGGTATTAACCGGCAACCATGTGCGTGCACAAGCCATTGTGAATGCTTGGCAAGGGTTGGTGAGCAATATTGAGGAATGCCGTGCTTTGGCGTTTTGTGTAACCATTGCCCACGCCGAGTTCATGGTGGAAATGTTTAATAACGCGGGTATCAAAGCCGCTTTAATCACCGGCGCAGCAACGGCTACTGAGCGCAAAGAGTTACCCCGGATGCTTGAGCGCCGAGAAATAAACGTGCTGGTAACGGTTGATTTATATAACGAAGGTGTGGATTTGCCTTTTGTTGATACCTTGCTGTTGTTGCGGCCAACCCAAAGCGCCACGCTTTTTCAACAGCAAATTGGCCGTGGGCTCCGTTTGCATGAAGGCAAAGAGAGCTGTTTGGTGATTGATTTTGTGGGTAATTCCACAGGCAACTTCCGCTTCGATGTACTTTACAGTGCCATTACCGGGCTTTCTCGCAAAGGTATTATGGAAGGTGTTGAGAAGGGCTTTGGTAAGCTGCCCATGGGCTGCCACATTCAATTGCAAAGCCACGCCCGTGAACAAGTTCTTGCCTCGTTGCGAGAGGCGGTGAATTTCAGTTGGAATCGATTAGCCCAAGAGCTCGCTCATTGCCGAGCCAGAGGCGGAGCGGATTCACTCAGCCAGTTCTTAAACGAACAACAGCTTGAGCTTGATGATATTTACCGTCGGGCTACCGGAACTGGTAAAACTGGCTGGATCCCACTGAAGCGGGCTGCGAAAATAGCTACCGAGGAAGTAACCGCTCACCAACTTGAAGAAGAGCGCTATTTTAGCCGCCGCTTTGCTGCGCTTTTGCATGTTGATGACGTGGAGCAACTCAATGTAATGAGAGCTTTGGGTGCCAGCCTTGGTGAGCTAGAAGTTACTGCAGAAAATAAAACTCGCTTGCTCATGTTGTGTTATCAGCTAGTTGGTGGCAGTGGTGCACTTACCATTGCAAGTGTGATGGAGCGACTCGCTGCATTACGGGAAGTATGTAATGAGTTAGTAGAGCTTGCTGATTACTTAGATGCCCGCACTAGCAGAGTATATGCGCCGCTTTCTGGTTTAAAAGATACGCCTTTGAGATTGCACAGTGCATATAATGTTCGGGAAATTCTCGCCGCCATCGGTTATTACACGGAAACAACAGCATCGCCGTTTCAAGCAGGGGTGCTGCGATTGACTGAGCAAAAAACTGAATTACTGTTCGTAACGCTCGACAAATCCGACGCACTTCATGAAGGCGTGGCGTACGACGATTATGCCATTAGCCGTTCGTTGTTCCACTGGCAATCGCAAAGCTCTACGCGCCCTAGCACACCTGCAGGTAGGCGATACATTGAGCAGGCTCAAAATGGCTGGCAATTTCAGCTCTTCGTGCGCCTCAACAAACAAAGCCCATATCGCGCCTGCGGGTCGGTTGATTTTGTTAGCTACCACGGCTCACAACCCATGAACATTACCTGGCGGCTCAGTGAACCCCTCACCGACGAGCTCTTCCAAGCATTTTCGGTTATTCGCGGCTAAACCTCAAACACGAAGGTTTGTGCCAACATACCAGTCTTAATGTAACACTATATTGCCACAAGAACGCAACGGGTCTACACTAATGGTAATAAAAGTTACTATTAGTGTGAACCAAGTGAGATGAAGCAACTCGACGCTATTCGAAAATTATCTGATTTCGACAAACAAGGTCGTTACGTTTATGCGTTGTCGGATCTCAGAAAAATTTTTTATGAAGACAGTGAAGCAAATTTGCGCGCTGGTATTAAACGGCTAATTAAAGACGGCATTTTGGTGCGGACGAGTAATGGTGTTTTTGTCTACATGCCGGCACGTTCAAAGGGTAGTAGCACGCTAGAACTGGTGGCGCGTGCTATTCGACGCGGTGAATACAACTATGTCAGCCTTGAGTCTGCGTTGTCAGAATACGGTGCTATTTCACAAATTCCAATTGATCGGTTAACGGTAATGACCACCGGCCGTTCAGGTGAATTTAAAACGCCCTTTGGTACTATCGAATTTACCCATACCAAGCGCGACGTTATCGATATTTTGGATAATTCCGTTGAAGTTGGTCGTCCGCTTCGGCTCGCCACGCAGGCTGCCGCCTATCGTGACTTAAAACAGGTCGGCCGCAATCTGCATTTAGTTGATACTGAGGTATTAAATGACCATGGATAAGCAAAACTTTTTACAGCTTGTTGAGCGCGCCATGGCCGACCAACATGTGAGCCATATGCGGGCCGTAGTTGAGAAAGAACTGCTGCATTACGATATTCTTTATGCACTTGAACAGGCAGGGCTGCTTGACTCTCTCATTTTTCAAGGTGGCACGTCGCTACGCTTATGTTATGGCGGAAACCGTTTCAGTGAAGATCTAGACTTCGCTGGTGGCTATGACTTTAGTTCGTCGCAACTAGCTGAGATGAAGGCTTGTATTGAAACCTACATTGGCAATCGCTACGGCCTTGAAGTAACAGTAAAAGAACCTAACGAACTGAAGGCCGAACCCACCTACGCTGAGTTGCGAATTGAAAAATGGCAGATTGCGGTCGTAACTGCACCCGAAAACAAAAGCTTGCCAAAGCAACGCATTAAACTTGAGGTTGCGAATGTGCCGGCATATACCAAGCAACCTTTAGCGCTGCAGGCAAACTATCAGTTTTTGCCAAGTGGCTATAGCGATTTACTTGTAATGACTGAGTCGCTAGACGAAATTATGGCAGACAAGATTGTGTCCTTAGCTGCTACCAAAAAATATACGCGAAATCGGGATATTTGGGATTTGCCATGGTTACTTCAACAAGGCGCCAAGTTAAATACTGACTTGGTGCAGCAGAAGCTAGTTGACTATAAACTAAATGACTACGAAGCGATGTTGAACGATCTTATTCAACGCCTACCGCAGCTGGTTCAGAGTGATAACTTCGTGAATGAAATGCAACGCTTTTTACCAACCGACGTTTATGACCGTACGTTGGGTAAAAGCAAATTTCAGGCGTATTTAAGCAATACACTTGTGAAACTGTTTACCGAAGTTCGCCGCGCACTGTTCAGTAACGGTGGGGGCAACGAATTTCGGATGTAGCTTAAAGTACTACGTCACTGTGTAATCTCCCAGAAAAATCGTAGCAGTCACCAATCCTTAAGCCGGCAGGGTGCGTCGGCATGCGTCGCATTCAAATGTGTTTAAGCTCCAACTCCTCTTCTAAGCCTTTTCGGTAATACGTGGCTAAACCTCAAACACAAAGGTTTGTGCAAATATGGGTTGCAGTTCCACGCTGTAAGGCGTTTCTACTTCTGGGCTATAACGCCCAGGGGAGGCTTTCGAAAAGCCCCAATACTGCAAGAAGCGCGCGATAAAACGAATCTCGATGATATGGCTGAATGTGCGTTCAACGGTGGTATATTGTGATTGTGGAATTTGAGCAAAAATATCTGGAAACGCGGTGGCGGTTTCTGTGGCTAACTGGTTCAGAGATCGGTGTTTTTGGATGCGCCAAAGCATAAACACCCAAAATAGGCGTATGCTTATGTGTTCACCGTAGCTATCGAAGTACGCCCAGTTGTAGCGACTAACTGTAACCTCCAGCATTGGCATAAAGAAGGCGCCTATCCCATGTTTTAAGAACTGCTTTTGGGCGTCTTTTTTCACATAAAAGTAGCCACCACGGCGGTAAATAATGCCTGCTAACTCTGCGATAATTCGAGTGTAGTGCAGGGCGTTGAACTTGTCTTCGTTTGCACCCGCGAATTCACTGATACTGATATGCGTGGGGTAATCGGATGTAAGCAATTCTGGCCAAAGCTCGGTGGCTTGTTTCACGATAAAAGTGGGTAAATTCCCTTTCGATGTCGCTTTAAATTTACCGTTGTTTTCCATAGCCGCGTTAATCATCAGTTCCAAGTAACGCATTACGGGGCTGGTGCTGAAGTCTGTAGGCGCATTGATTTTAATTCCCTGCAGCGCATTGAACGGCGCATAAAGCCAGTTCTGCATTAGGTTGGGTGAAATACCACAAAAGTCGTTAACAGGATTGTTATTCCGGTCGTTCATCATGCGCTCGGCCACTAAATTAAGCTCATCGATGGACAAATTCGGATTCATTGCAACCGTTTGCTCGAGCGCATCACGAATTTCATTGGTTTGGTTGCCAACGCTATTCATGCAGCATTTTTTGAATTTTTTATCACTACCGCAAGGGCATGGGTCGTTCCTACCGAGCTGAGCCATAGACGTTTTTCCATCATTAATTTCAGGCTGGCATTTTAACAAATAAAGGATAAGGTTGAGAACCGCGACACTTTTTGTCGTGATATTGCATAAAATGGAGCCTCGTTAAAAAAACACGAAGAAAATCAGTTGTGGCGTAGCGATTAAAGATTGTACTAAACGAGCAAGCAACTCAGCGCTATTTGCACAATGAGGCAGTTCCATTCATTATTTGGCTCGTCGCGTGAGCCGAATATATGATTGATCGGCTCACTCTCGAACTGCGCTGAAGGTAAGCAATGGCTTTGAATGAAATCGAATTGAAAAAGTGGCTTTGGCAGCGGCCACATCTGCATTTTGAAGCCCCGCCGGGTTTGTTACATCCAGAACATGAAGTAGCCGCTAGGCTACTCTATACGCCGCGTGGCATGCCAATTGATTGCCTGCCAGCGGCCATCTTGCCATAGCATAACGCCGCTGTTGTAGAACTCTTCTCGGCCATAGCCGGCATTGCTCTCGGTTTCTGATACGAGAACGAAATTGATAACTACCAAATCACCGAACGTTTTATAGCTAAAGTTTTCAGCGCTGTATATTTGCGAATAGCCTTCAACCGGTTCGGTGGGGCCGGCGCTAATAACACCCTCCATCAGTTCTTGCTTGCCAAATCGGTTACCGCTTGAGCTGGTGTAAGTGAGATCTGCGTGCCAGAAGGCGTCGTGTATTTCCGCATCGTTGGCGCTAGCGCCTTCTAAAAAGCGCTCGAGCGTTGGCTCAAGCTGCTCGAAATCGGCTTTAGATTGAGCCAACGCAGGCGTGCACAAACTTAAGCTAAAGAGGGGTAGTAGTAATAGCTTTCGCATTTTTGTTCCTCGATTATTCATTTAGAGCAGGTAAATAACCTCGACGCCTACAAGAGCCTCGAGTAGCCAAATGTCAATGCAACACCCGCGCCAATGCTTCACTGGCAGCGGCGTGGTGTTTGCCTATGATCAGTAATTTATAACACGAACCGCGCATAAATGGGGTTATGGTCAGAAACGGTGGTTGTGTCGATGGCCGTTGCCTCTTTTAGCCCGAGATCGCGATAGAAAATGAAATCGAGTGGGTTTTGTCGGTAGGTTTTAATGTGCTGGGCATCGAACATGTTGGCTTGGCGTAAGCCTACGCTGCGGCAAAACCGGAGCAAGTGTAAACGCCGTTGCCGATTCCACACGTTAAAATCGCCAGCCACGATAAGTGGCCCTTCATGGTGTAAAAGCTCTGCTTTCAGTAGCTCGAGCTCACGCAAAAAATGGTTTGTTCGAACAAAATTAATGGCGTGCACATTCACGATTAAAAGTGATTGTTCATCCGAGATTGGGTGATACGATAGCATGTAGCTTTTATGAGTAGTGAACATGCCTTCCCGATGGTGAGAAAGGAGTGGCTGCGCTTCGGTAAATGCGTATTGGCTGGCGGTTAAAACGCCATAATGTGAACGGTTGGTTTGCATATTCGGTGCTAATGCATACGACCAGTGGGGCAAATGCCAATCTTTGTTGGAGGCTAGTTTTGCTTCTTGCAACAATAAAAATAAGCTTGGGAATTCTTCTAGTAAACGCGAAAGTGCGAGTTGAAATTTTAACGTTTGGGTAAGCTTTTGCGTATTCCAGCACAGCACTCCAAACTCCGCTCCTGGCGTTATCAGTTGCTGATGAAGAAAGCGTTGAGGAACAATGATTTTTGGCTTTAGCACTTCTCCGCCTTTAAATCGATAGTTAACGACTACTGAAGCAATTACGCCTCACTGTTTAGTTATTATACTGCAATCTCTTAGTTTAACCTAATTCAACAATCACAACAAAAGTTCGCCATATAGCAATTAAATAAATAATAGGCTACTATGTTTGCTAATGAGCGAACATTAGGGCGATGAAATGGCAACTCGAATTCAAATAGGCAATGCGATACGCGCAAACAGAAAATCGCTTGGTTATACTCAGCAAGCACTATCAGGGCTTACTGGTATCCACAAATCGACGATCTCTGAAATTGAAAATGGCCGTTTTACGGGGTCGTTCGATATTCTTGAGCGTGTTTTAGATGCGGTTGGTTTGCAGTTGGAGGTGTCAGATAAGAAGCATCGTTTACCGGATTGGGATGAGCTTGATACTCTTTTCACAGAGGACGATGCATGAGCAACACCGAGAGTAAAAAGCTAGAATTGCCTAGTCAAGTTAGCAATATCACTGTGTGTGTTGGTGATATTGAAGCTGGCTTGTTAACACATGGGTCTGCCCATCATTTTCAGCCCACTCAGGAAGCGCTACATGTATCGCTCACCATGACCCGGAAGGGGCTTGACGGATATTCTTCTGGCGCATTGCATCCGATATTTTCACAAAACTTGCCCGAGGGGTTTAATCGCCGTTTTATTGCGGAAAAGCTCGCCCGTTATGCCAAGGTAGATGATATGTATTTGCTCGCGCTGCAAGGTGATCAGGGCATTGGAGCGTTGTCTTACCAAAGTGATATCTGTTTGCCTGAGTTGGAGCCCGTAGCGCTTGATGATATTTTGTCGTACAGCAGCGCTAGCCCTTTATTTCCCCAGCTTTTGGAAAAGTACTATTTACGTAACTCTTTGGCCGGTGTTCAGCCGAAGGTGAGCGTGCCTCATAGCGAGGTTACAACAGAGCGAACGGTTGAACAACGGGATATCATTGTTAAAACCTTTGATGCAGAGTTTCCGTTGTTAACGGTGAATGAGTTTGTTTGCATGGAGGCGGCACGTTGGTGTGGGCTTGAGCCACCAAAAACCTATTTATCTAAAAACTTAGAACATTACGTGGTTGAGCGATTCGATAGCACCGATGCTGGTGTTCGGTTGGGGTATGAAGATTTCACTACGTTGATGAAAAAGCCTAACGACCCAGATGCGAAATACTCGGGAAGTTATGAAGCACTCCTGCAAGCAACGCTCATATATACTAGGAGCCAAATTGAAGTCGAAAAATTGTATTCTTACCTCGTGTTTAATTGCTTAATTGGCAACGGAGATGCGCATTTAAAGAACTTTGCACTGCAATACACTGCCAACATGAACGATATTTTTCTATCGCCGCCGTTCGATATTACTCACACACTCATTTACGATACCATCGACAATAAGATGGCCTTAAAATTGGCAAACGGTAAGGCGTTTCCTGATACTGCAACCTTGCTCCGTTTGGCCGAAGGTAAGGGATATCGAATTCGCAACGCTCGCGAAATTATTGAGCAGTTAGCGGATGGTATTATGGAATATCTTAAACAGTCGAATGAGGTTCAACTATTGCAGGGATTGCGCGAATCCATTGAAAGCTCTGTTGCTCAAGTTACAGCAAAATCAATGGGAATAACAAAGCTCCGCCGTGATCGCAGAAAGAAATATGAATAAATACAGCAAAAGCAGTTCTAAAGCATTGAGTAACCATGCGTAAATCAGACAAGAAAATCGACAATGAAATTATTCGTAAACTAACGATTGTTTGCGAGGAAGCTAAGCATACTGATAGCGGCTTTGTGTGGCTTACTCATGAGGTGAATTATCAACGCTTTCCGCAAAGCTTAAAGGTGATTTTAGTTTTTGATGATGAAGTTACCGAAGCGCAGCTGTTGGCGGAATTTCGCGTTTTGATTCCGAAAATTCAAGATGCGTTAGAGCCAATCCTTGGTAGCGTACTCCCTGCTTCACAAATTGAGGCTCGGCGCGAACACCACGTGCATTAAGCCCTGAGTGTATTAAATGCCTGACCTTGCTTGGTACATGCTTGGTACATGCTTGGTACATGCTTGGTACATGCTTGGCATATCCTTGGCATAAATAGGCGCGCGAACAGCCGGTAGCTCAATATTGGAGTGAGCACTAACTGCCGCGCGTACTTTATCTTAATAAATATCTACTCCCGCTCAAAAGTAAACGCTATGCCGTAGTCTTCCCCGACATATTCTGGACTAAAGCGCCAGTGCTTTAATGCATTTACAGCGGCATCATGAAATATTTCATCCGATCCTGTGATTTCTATCCAGATGTTCGATGTTGTACCCGCATGCGTGATGTCAAAACGCAGCTCAACCGTTCCCTCTAAACCTTGCTCTGTTGCAGCCTCTGGGTATAAAGGAAGAACACGAACAATGGCGGGAGGCGTGGAATGTTCTATGGTGTTCGATTTGCCCTCAAAAAGTTGGTTTGCTGTTGCTGAGTTCATGAGGAACAGCCATGCCGCTGCCGCGACTGCGAATACGGCAAGGAGTGGCACATAGCTGTAGCCATGTTGATTAGTGAGGTATTTTAAACGTTGTTTCATAGGGTGTGCTCCATAGTGATTAAGGTGCGGTGTGCCAAACTGCACGGCAACTTTCCGGTCCTTAGAAAATGCTAAAGAACTTACGAGAAGTGCTTCGGCATAAGTTTTAGTGTCGTGCGGATAGCGTTCAATAACTAAGGCATCGCAAGCCAATTCCTGATCCTGACGATAGCTTCGGTAAGCCAGCCAAGCGATCGGGTTAAACCAATTGATTGCGAGTAAAACATAAGCCAGTAAATTGAATTGGAGGTCGCCTCGATGCCAGTGTGAACGCTCGTGGGCGATGATTAATGCTTGTTGGCGTTCGCTATATCGTTCCTCAAAATCAGTGGGCAGCAATAAGCTCGGCCGAATTAAACCAATAATCGCGGGCGAGTGAATAGCGCTGAAACGGTATGCTTTTAGCGGAAAATCAGAAATCTCTTTAACACACTGAGCACGATCTAAGCTGCGATAAAATGAGAAGGTTGTGATCAGCATCCACACCAGTAAGCTCGCAACGCCAGCCATCCATACCCAAAGCCACAGGTATGATTGCGAGGCGATAAAGGTATCAGCGTTTTGCACGATACCCGGGGTTACGGTGAACTGGGTTGTTATACCGCTCGTTGCGGGCAAACTTGGAAGCCACGGAAGTATTGAAGCCAGAGGAACAGCGAACCACAAGCTATATTGAATACGAGAACCGAGATAACGCAATACGGGGGCGCGTAAAAG
The DNA here is from genome assembly GCF_000218785.1 of Idiomarina sp. A28L. Classification (GTDB taxonomy): domain Bacteria; phylum Pseudomonadota; class Gammaproteobacteria; order Enterobacterales; family Alteromonadaceae; genus Aliidiomarina. The sequence continues at coordinate 219,900 of NZ_AFPO01000012.1, read as the reverse complement.
GAGTAGTACAGCACAGGTAATAGCCATGAGCCAAAGGCTTGTCGTTAGTGAATTAATCATGCTGGCGATCCTCGAGCTTTTCGATTAACGCTTTCAGCTCGGAAATATCCTTATCGCTCAGCTCACCTTTTTCGGCAAAGTGGGCGACAAGTGGAGTTACGTTTCCGGAAAATAGCCGTTGCACAAAACTCTTACTGGCTTTTTCCTGATATGCTTTTTCAGAGATTGCCGGCGAATATAGGTAGCTCCGCCCCTGCTGTGTGTATGTTAGTGCATTTTTTTGAGTGAGGCGGCTCAGCATGGTTTTGATGGTTTTTTCGTGCCAATCAAAATCTTGCTGTAACTGACCAACGATCTCTTGTGCTGTTTGTGGCGATCGCTGCCACAAAACTTGCATTACACGTAGCTCTGCGTTGCTGACTTCAACCATGACACCAATCTCCGATTACACTTGTAGTTTATATATTGATTACATATGTAATCAAAGGGGTCAAGAGTTTTTTTGCGGGCATCATTATTTTTGCTGAGAAATTTTTGAGGTACTGGTACTACAGGCCGCAACTTCAGGAGGGTAAGCAATGAAATCATCAGAAAAGCAACAGCAGAAATACCTTTGGTTGAGGGCTAAGAGCACTTCATATGAGGTGCTCTGTTAGCCCATACTGATGCTTTATCCGAATTCAGAAAATTAAACGCGAAAAAACTTAATACTCAATGGGTAATGCCAGAGTTCGCCATCTTTTGCTTTAATCGCGCCAACAATTGCAAAGATAATGTGGCAAACCGCTAAGGCAAGTAAAACGCCGAAACCGATAATAACAACCAACAAAATGAAGCCAACAATTGAGTAAATAATTGAGCTGATTAGCCAGTTAGCAACAACGCGGCCGTGCTTATCAATATATTCGTCTTCTCTTCTTACGAGCCAAAGCACAATCGGTATAATTAAACCAATCCAAGGAAAGGCGAGACCGAGCAATAACGATAGGTGGATAAACATCGCGTATTGACGACGATCTTCGTCAGTTGTAAGTGCTTGCGAAGTTGCTCGAGTAGAAGGTTCGTTTAAGAGTTTGTGCTTTTCTGCTTGAAACTCATCTTCACTCAAAACCCCTTCTTCTTTTAATTTGTGCAAGCTACGTAACTTTTCAGTATCCATTAGCCGTAATTCCTTTTGATTGTTTGCTTAATTGCTTATTTATATGCTTCCATCTACGATATGTTACCGGTGCATTATTCCCCGAAAAGCGTGCGCCAATGGCCTAGGAGTTGCGGTATGTCATTAAGTTACGAATCTGAGTTTTCTTGCCCGTATTGTATGGCCCCGAATGCGCTGGAAATCGATGCGGCTAACGATGTTGGGCAAGCGCAAATTGTTGATTGCCAAATCTGTTGCCAACCGATTGAGCTTACCGTTCATGAAACCATGGATGGGGAGTTCGAAGTGATCGCGCGCACTGATGATGAATAATTGCAAACTGAGCTGAATAACAGGCGATACGAGATTAGTTAATCTGTGAGGTTATGTAAAGATCAAGTTAAGATTTATGGAAGAATTAGCATTTACAACTAACTTTATTTAATCTACATTTGAATTTATTAACAGCAAGTCTAGTATTTTAACTAGCAGGGATGCGGCTCAACATTTTTCAACACGAGGTAGTATCTTATGCGTTTCTCAAAACCCCTTATTGTACTCGCGTTATCTGCTGCGCTGAGCGCATGTGGAAGCAGCTCTTCAGATGAAACTTCAATTCCAGATCCCAATGCTGGTGGTGGTGATTCACCAACTACAACAACCACAGTGTCTGAGGGCGTGATCACGGGCTTTGGTAGTGTTTATGTTAATGGTCAGCGCTATCGTTCTGGGAACGCAATTATTTCTATTGGTGGCACTCCAGCGGCCGATGAAGCTCAACTTAAAGTGGGTATGGTTGTACAAGTTTCAGCCTCCAGCTCAGACGACGATGATGATGACCCGGAAGCCTCAGAGATTCGCTATGAAGAGCATCTACAAGGCCCTATTAGTTTTATCGATAAAGCCGCTCAAGTAATTACGGTGCTTGGCCAACGTATTGTTTACAACGATTTAACTAAATTTGATGACACAAATCTAGATACGCTGTCAGTGAATGATTTCATTGAAGTGAGTGGTTACCCAGATGAAAACGGTGATTTTTACGCAACATTAATCGAGCTTGAAGACGATCAAGAAATTAAAGTTAGAGGTGAAGTTGCCTCGCTTGATACAAGTGCCGGAACATTTTCAATCAACGCACTCACCATTGATTATAACAGTGCTGAGTTTGATGATATGAGCATTGATGACCTCATCGACGGCCTGTTTGTAAAGGTAGAAGGTAGTGAATTCGATGCCGATACCCTAACGCTTATTGCTGAGAGTATAGAAAATAAAGACGATAACGACATTGATAACGATATTGATGAAGTGAAAGTTGCAGGTATTGTTAGAGATTACGATGAAGAAGCCGGTAGTTTTTCTTTAAATCGTTTCACAGTAGTTGTGAATGATGAAACTGAATACGATGATGGAACCATTGAAAACTTAGCAAATGGTGTGATTGTTAAGGTTGAAGGTGAATACGTAGATAATCAGTTGATAGCTACTGAGATAGAGTTTAAGGCTCAAAAAACTGAAACAAAAACTGAAGGGCAAGTTACCGATATCAACTATGAAACACGCAACGTTACAGTGAACGGGTTGGTATTTACTGTAAATCAGAACACACAATATGAAGATGATTCTGAGCTCGATGATCGTCAGTTTAACTTTGATAAAATACAAGCTAGCGATTGGCTGAAAGTTTATTCAGCAGAGAACGATGCTGGTGATTTTATCGTGCTGAAAATTGAGCGTATCGATGAAGATGATCTTGAGGGTGAGATTAAAGGCGCTGCGCTAAACGTAACTGAAGCGGGTATGAGTGTTGCCGGTGTTGCTGTAACTTTCACCGACGGAACACACTTTGATACCGAAGAAGATCGTATTACCTTAGCGGAATTTTTAACTTTGGTAGAAGAATCACCCGTTCTTTTGGTTGAAGTTGAAGGCGAATATGAAGCTGGCGTTCTAGTGGCCAAGGAAGTAGAAATTGAAACTTTTGGCGGTAGTAGCGAAGATAGAAATAAGCTCGGTAAAGTAGAGTTCAAAGGAAGTGTTGAATCTATCGAAGGAAACTTTGTTTTTGTGGTTGGCAATGAACTGCGTTTCAATGATCAGAGTGAGCTTGAAATTAACGACCAAGACGTAACGGTTGAAGAATTTATCGCAGCGCTCAGCATCGGAAGTGTTATTGAAGTTGAAGGCGTATGGAGAGAAAGCAGCTTCATTATGGTGTTAGAAGCTGAGCTTGAAACCGAAGATGATAACGATGACGACGACGGTGATGAATAACCGTTAATGAAGATTACATAAAGATAAGCCGCGCAATAGCGCGGCTTTTTTTATACAAGAGCTAAAATGTAGCTACTGGGGTTACTTCATTATAACTCTAGGTTTTTAGGTTACTGCTCCCCGCTGCTGAAACTCGGCACGCTGGTAATGGCGTTCGTGCACGATAACGGCTAACGCTGCCACAGCTTTTTCTATTTCGGCATAGCTGTTGTACAACGGCGAAAAACCGATGCGCAGGTATTTTGGTGCGCGGAAATCGGCAATTACGCCTTCAGCAATCAGTGCTTGGCAAATCGCAAAAGCATGTTCATGCTCAAATGCCAATTGGCTTCCGCGTTCTGCTGCATCACTTGGCGAAATACTTGGCATATGCTCTAGTAGGCCTTCTGCTGCCATGCGTTCGAGCCAATATTTGCTTAAACCAACCGATTTATCCCGCACATCGGCCATATCCACACCCTCGAATATATCTAGTGCTGCATCTACTGCAGCCAGCGCCAATATCGGCGGCGTGCCAGTAATGAACTGGCGAATGCCTTGGGCTGGCGCGTAATCTACCGAAAACGCAAAGGGCTCTGCATGGCCAAGCCACCCAAAAAGCGGCTGAAGTGGCTTGCTGTGCTCTTCCAGGTGGCGCGGGGCAACATACAAAAACGCGGGCGCACCTGGGCCTGCGTTCATGTATTTATAGGTGCAGCCCACGGCGAAATCGATATGGTTTTCGAGTAAAGCTACGGGCATTGCCCCTGCGCTGTGGGCTAAATCAATGATAGAAAGCGCACCCTGTTCGCGCGCTTTTTGGCTCAGCTCAGCAAGCGGTAAGCGGCGGCCGGTGCGAAAATTCACCTCGGTTGCCAACACCACGGCAGTTTCGCTGGTAATTGAATCGAGCAGCTCATTTTCAGGCACTAAGCGCAAAGTACAGCGTTCGCCTAAAAGCTTGTGCAAGCCCTGAACCATATATAAATCGGTAGGGAAATTATCCTCGGTAGAAAGCACTTCAGTGCGGCCATGGTTTATTTGCAAAGCGGCACTTAATACTTTGAAAAGGTTAATTGAGGTTGAATCGCAGCACACCGTGTGGCCGGCTGGCGCTCCAATTAAACGGCCGATTTTATCGCCAACGATAAGGGGCAGGTTGATCCAGTTGTGTTTGTTCCAGCTGGTGATTACATCGTTGCCCCATTCTTGCTGCAAGGTGCGTGCAACACGCTCTTGCACGCCATGGCTTAATAGGCCCAAAGAGTTGCCATCGAGGTAAATAGTATCGGCGGGAATATGAAATTCATTTCGTAGCTTCGCAAGTGGATCGCTTAAATCTAAAGAATGCTTCGCGCTATTTTGGGTAGTTAACATGCTTACCTCTGTTCTCTTATGTGCAACTGCTGCAATACCGAAATGAGTGTTGAAAATGCTTCGGTGCCCGGATGAATTACATCAAAATGGCCCGCGCCTTCAATTGCGATTACCTCGGCGTTCTCAAGCTGCATTTGTTCGCTGCCAACAATAGTATCGGCATCGCCTTGTAGTAAAATAATATTCGAATGGCGTGCTTGTTTCGCAGGGTTCATTGTTTGTTCATCGCCTGGCGAAGTAGCTAAAAACCGGGCAGCTGATTTTTCACAGCCGCTTTCACCCATTGCGTATTGTTCGATATCGGTGATAGCTGCTAAGCCAATTACGGCTCGAATTGGTAAACCTCGTTCGGGCTGGCTAGCTAACAATGCTAGGTGCCCGCCTGCGCTGTGCCCCACAAGCGAAATATTTTCAGCGTTATAATCGGGGTTTGTAGCTTCAGCTAGAACAGTAACGGCATTGGTAATATCGTTCAGCGATCCCGGCCAGCCGCCACCTTCATCATCAAGCCTGCGGTATTCCACGAGCGCCACCGCAAAGCCGGCATTGCGCACACCCTCAGCTAGGCCTCGGCCGTGCTCCACATCAAAGCTGTTCAACCAGCAACCGCCATGCACAAAAACTACCAGAGGTGCTGGCTCTTGAACACCGGCGGGTAGATAAAGTTCAATGAATTGAGGTTCGGCAGCACCATAACGAATAATGGTATCGGGTGAGGCGGTTGAGCGATCGAGAACGTCTTGAAAACTTACCTGATCGGCATTTGCGGAGCTGGGAGCCAAAACACATAAACCGATTAAAAAGCTAACTAAAAAAGTATTAAATCGATGCACTAGGGGTTCTCTCTTATCGTTATTCTCAGTAAAAACGTTTACCGGTTGGAAACCAACAAAACGGCGAATTAGCCGATATAATTCAAGCGCTATCAGATGCCAGCAGTGCTCGCTCTATGGCAAACACATGCTCATCGTGTTCATCAAGCTCACGCAGCGCCGCCGCAAGCTTCAGCAAATATTCACTATTCTGGCCGCTTGGGCCTTCGCTGCGCGCAATATGAGCGGCAATTTCGGTTTCATTGGCTTCACCCAAGAAGGCTTCGTTATCGGGGCCAGCCACATATACTAAGCCTTCTACTGAACCGTTGCCATCGAGCCATTCAAATTCGGTAAAAAACCGCAGATAGCCATTTTTCTCGCGGTGATCTAAGTGTGCAAATACATCGGGTGTTACTTTGTAGGCCATACCGGCACAGCTATGCTCGGGCGTTTCAATTAAGGTGGCCACGCGGCCCGGGTTTTCTGGTGTTCCCCGATGATCGTGTGAACCTTGCCAGAATCGCCGTTGCCACCCATGAATGCGCGCGGGGCGGCGTTGCAAATAAGGGAAATCAGCTTTGTAAATTAACGAGCCATAGCCGAATAACCACACCGACGATAGGTGGTTTAAGGGTTGGGCGCGTTGGTTTTCTTCTATAGTGTTGTGCGACATTGATTACGGTCAACTTTTTATCTGATTGCAGCGCTATACTGAATGAATGCGTTATTAGTTGAATCTAGGAAAAATTACATAGGCATCACCAGTGTACCGAGTTAATGCGGCGCCTTCATCTCAACAATTTTATTCTTTGCTAAACTGAATAGTTCAGGCAAGCAAAAGCGTTTACGAATAGGCCAGCAAAGGGGATCTTCAATGGAAATCGCATTTTTTAGCAGCAAACCTTACGATCAAGCATCCTTTAATCACGCAAACGCAGAGCATAGCCATAATATCACTTTTTTTGCGGTGCCTTTAAGTGTAAACACCGCTGCTTTGGCCGAGGGCTCGGCTGCGGTGTGTGTGTTTGTAAACGATGAAGTAAATCATAAAGTGCTGAAACTTTTAAAAGCCGGAGGCACTCAACTTATTGTGTTGCGTTGCGCAGGCTTCAATAACGTTGATCTCGCAGCGGCTGAAGAGTTGGGTATTCGCATTGCGCGGGTTCCGGCATATTCGCCACATGCGGTTGCAGAGCATGCATTAGCGCTTATTCTTACCTTAAACCGCAAAACCCACCGAGCGTTTAACCGTGTGCGCGAAGGCAATTTTGCACTCGATGGCCTATTGGGTTTTGATCTTGCGGGTAAAACTATAGGTGTGGTGGGTGCTGGTAAAATTGGTGAGATTTTCGCCAAGATTATGCAAGCTATGGGCTGTGAGGTGCTTATTATCGACCCCGAAGCAAACCGTGAGGTGCGCAAAAGTTTCCGCATTGTAGAGTTTGCCGAGCTTATTAAAAATTCAGATATTATTTCGCTGCATTGCCCGCTAACCCCTGAAACACATCATTTGATTAATGCCGAGGTTTTGGCTGCGTGTAAACGCGGGGTAATGTTGATTAATACTAGCCGCGGAAAAATGGTAGATACTAAGGCTGCTATCGAAGCATTAAAAACCGGCCAACTCGGCGCGTTGGGGCTCGATGTGTATGAAGAAGAGGGCGATTTATTCTTTTCGGATTTATCATCAGAAGTAATTCAGGACGATATTTTCATGCGCCTACTTACCTTTCCCAACGTTCTCATTACCGGACACCAAGGTTTCTTCACTCGCGAAGCACTTGCCAACATTGCCGATACAACACTGGGGAATGTAACCGCGTTTGCTACCGGTAAAGGTGAATTATTTGCAGTAACTAGCGAAAAAGTAGTTGGTTGATAGAACCCCAACAGGCTCAGCTTTAGCGCGCAAATGATGCACAAATATCCCGGCACTTAAGGACACATAAATGCAGTTTGATTTGTTTTTATTAAGCGCCCTTAGTGTGCCGTTCCTTATCATCCTAGTAACTATGATCGGGTTGAAATGGAGTGCGTTGAAAGCTGGCAGCGTGGCATTTTTGGTTACGCTTGCAGGGGTGCCTTATGTGCTTGGCATTAATCTCCACCTGCTTACTACTAATATTCTGCCAGGCTCTGTATTAGAGGCAGCAATTACTAGCCTGAGTATTCTGTGGATAATTTTCGGTGCGCTTTGTATCTATTATTTGCAGCTTAATAGCGGTGCTATTGCGAGTATTCAGCTGCAACTTTCTCGGTTACACCCAAACCCAAAAGTAAGTGCGTTGTTCATTGCTTGGTTCTTTTCAATGTTCATGGAGGGCGCCGCAGGTTTTGGAACCTCTGCCGCATTAACAGCGCCATTCTTGGTGGCGGCGGGTTACCGGCCGGTGCTAGCGGTTGTGCTCGCGCTTTGGGGGCATAGTTTAGGCGTTACTTTCGGTGCCGTGGGCACGCCGGTTATCACCCAGGCTTTGCTGGTTGCTGAATCTGAGCTCACGCTAACGCGTGCGGTGTTGCCTTATCTTTTACCCACCACATTTGTATTAGCGATCGGCTTGGCGTGGGGCTGCATGCGTTACTCGCCCAATCATGCGGAAACCGCCACTGCACACCCCGAAACATTCCCGTTTGCGGCCATTAAGATTGGCTCATTAGCAGCATTCAGCTTCGTTCTACCTGCGGCGCTACTGGCCTATTTTTTAGGCCCGGAATTACCCACATTGCTGGGTGCAATTATAGGTGCTGGGGTATTTACGTTAGTTGCTTCATTTAACAAAACTACTGTGCACAAACCATTAAAAAATATCCACGCTAACAGTGCTGATCACAAGGTATCTTTCATGAATGCTATGGCGCCCTACAGCATTTTAATTGTTTTGGTGCTAATCACACGGCTCATACCAGATATCAAAATAGCGTTGCAAACAGCACAATGGCAACTCGAATGGCAGGGCTACCAAGGCGCAATACAATACCTCTATCATCCAGGGACATTATTGTTTGTGAGTTTTATTTTGGGCAGTTTGTGCCAGCGAAAATCAGCATTACCGGTAACTACAGCACTTGTAAAAGCTTTGAAACAAGCATTAGCACGTGTGCTTACCGTGTTGGCAGCGCTGTTTGTAATGCTAATGCTTTCCCGGTTGTTAGTTCACACCGGTGCTATTGCGCAACTGGGGCAAATCGTGGCGGCAATAGCGGGTGGCTGGTGGCCATTCTGGGTTCCTTGGTTTGGTGTGTTAGGCACTTTTATTACCGGCTCAGCTACGGCTTCCAATATTTTGTTTAGCGAATTCCAGCGCTCGGCCGCGCTTGCTTCCGGTGCCAATGCTGCGCCTTTACTTGGGGCGCAAACTTTTGGAGCTGCAGTGGGTAACATGGTGTGCCCGCACAATATTATTGCCGCTGGCGCAACGGTAAATCTTGCCGGTAACGAGGGGAAAGTGATGCGCTACACCTTACCCATGGCAATTATTTTGGCAAGCTTAGCCGGTATTATTGCAGTATTCATGAATACATAATCCGTAACAAAAATGCCCTTTTTATGGACGCATAAAACCCTTATAGTTGTTCACCTCTGTTTTACTAAAAAATACAAACAAGGAAGAGGTTTTTAATGATGATGCGGCAGTTTTTATATCTAGCAGTAGGGGTGGTTTTTCTTTCGGGTTGCCAGAGCACTACAGAAACACAAGCAGAGCCAGAGGCTACAAACCCCCAGCAAAACTTCGCAGAGTTAGTTCGCGATAGTAAACCGCCTGCGGGCCCGTTACACAACGTGCGCGAGGGCGTTATTGATCCGGTGCAAGCTGTGATCTATGCATCTCAAGCTGGGGAAAATGGTTATTCGGGTACTTTCGGTATGACCGTTCGTAATCTGGGCGTTAACCCGCGGCAGGTTTACTTAAACAGCGAGCTAAATTACCGCGAACAACTGAATGTATCAGTACGTATGGATATGGAAGTCGTCCGTTTTTTGCGCCGCACCTATGGCAATGATTGGCTGAACGAAATCGTTGGCAAACAAATTGAAGTAGAAGGTGAAGCGAAGCGTGTAGTGATTTGGTTTAACTGTAACGAAGAGCGCACGAACTCTTATTACTATCAAACGCACATTCATGTTAGCCGGCCAGAACAGTTTAGAATTCTATAAATTAAAACAAACAGGGCGCATGCTATTTGGCTTGCGCCCTTTTGTTCATGAGTCATCTGTTAACGAATAAGGTGCCACTGCGTTTTGCGGCCAGCGAGGTAAATTACCCGTTCGCCATCGAAGTAAGCACTTTGTTCCAGCATAATCTGAATCGTTTGCCCGCCCCATTCAGGAACCGCTTGTTTTATATTTCCTTCAATCGCATAAGCGGTATTCGGATACAGCGGCCAATCACCATTCACCGCCGTTTCACCTTGGTTATCCCACATGCCAATCGTAGGCCCTGGCGCGTGGCCAAAAAAGCCGATGGGGTGCGTGTAGGTGCTGCTGACAATGCCTTGGCGCTCACTTTCCGCACGTGTGGCGGCTAAAATTTCATTGCCGGTGCGGCCAGTAACAAAGTTATAGGTAAGCATATCTTGCCAACGATTGCCCGTGAGTAACGCATCTTTCAGGCCTTGTGGCACATCATCTTCATCGCGTTTCAGCACATACGCCATTTCTTGGGTATCGGTGCACATTTTTAAATAGCAGATACCCACATCGGTATGCACAACATCACCGCGCTGAATTACGCCAGTGCCGCTACTACAAAAAGGTGCTTCGGGCGCACACTCAATACCTTCACGTTGAAAAGTAACGTAAGGCATAAACCAAATCGGCAAGCTTAAATCTTCAAAGCGTTGGCGAATATACCAAGCAACATCATCGGTTGTGGTAGCGCCAGGGGTAACTACTGCTGAGCTAAATGCTTCGGCAATTACACCGCGGGCTAGAGCAACTGCATGCGCAAAGGCATCAAGCTCAGCTTCGCTGCGTGTTTCAAGCCATCGCACAACCAAATCTTCTGCTGGAACCAAGCGATTCTGCAATGCGCTTGGCAATACTTCGGTTAACCTATCGTGCATGCCTTGGGTTAGGCCATCGGCCTCTGGCCAGTGTTTTGAAACGTTAATACCGATACGGTCAGGGTTTTTGGCAACAATTAGCTCGGCTAAAGCGGCCCATTGTTCATCAAGATCACCACCCGACCATGCCGATTCATAGGGCCCACCTAACGGATAAGTATTCACCGAAAGGCGCTCAACACTACCATCGGCTAATTTATTGAATACCAACATGGTGGTGCGCCGCGCCGCAAAAGTAGGCTGCGGAACTAAACTGAAATACACAGGATCTTCGGCATACTCACGGTTAATCACGAGCCACATATCAATGTTGGCGCTTTCCATTAGTTCTGGCAGCAAGGTATCTAAGCGTTCACTCAACATTGCATTTTCTGGCGCTATGCGATCACGGTGTGGCAACACTGCAAATTCGTTAGCCGAGTTGATTACGCGGCCCTGAGTTGGTGTGTACTCACTTTCGTTAAAAGCTTGGCTGGTTGCCGCACAAGCCGTGGCAGTAAATAAACTGCTACCGAGCAGTAAGGCTAGCGCTAAGCGGGTTTTCTTCGATAGTTTGTATTTCAAAGCAGGGCCCTCGTTATTATTTTTTTCTTCCTGTCATACTTTGCAGCACCCCATCGCGTTTCACCAAACCATGATGTAGCGCCGCCGCGATATGCACTAACACTAGCGCAATTAATGCCCATGCAACAAGTGCGTGAACTTCACGAAAGAAACCATACAATGGCAAACTTACCGGCATTATGGCGGGCAAGGTGAACAAATCAAATACCGCAACCGGCCGGCCAGCCGCATTTTGCATAAAGTAGCCACTTAACGGCATAGCGAACATAGCTGCATATAAAAGCCAATGGGAAGCATGAGCAATACGTTTTTGTAATGCTGGAATGCTATCGGGCAGAGCTGGTGTGGTGGTGCGCAGCCGAATAACAAGGCGAACAATAACCGCAATAAGAGCAATAACCCCAAACGATTTATGTAACCCCAACAGGGTTAAATGCCAAGGCTGCAAGCTTTGCACCATGGCAAGGCCGGCAAACAACATTGAAAATAGCAAGAAGGCCATGCCCCAATGCATAATACGTGCACTCAGGCTATATGTAGTTGGCTGGCTCATTGGTTATTCTCCGATTCTTTCTGTGGTGAGGGCTGCAGAGAGCTATTTAAAAAATGCTCGCGAGCACGGCGGCGATACGATTCAGCGTAAGCAGCTGAACGAGCGCGGAGAATAGGGTCGGCGGTAGCCGCCATACCTTTTGGCAACACTAACGGATCGAAGTTAATTTCGTTGCAGTTGCCTTCGCTTTCCGGCATTGCTTGGTGCACCACAATTTGGCCTGCAATCATATTTCTGCGAGTTGAGGGCCAAAGCACGGTTGGATTGGTTTCATCATCTGAATCATTCGCAAAAGTGAAGGTTAAATCAAACGCAACGGGCTGCGCTTCAACGCGTGCAAAAAACTCATCTTGTAGGGCATTGGCATTCGCGGCATCAAGCGTTTCGCCGTTGCTTACTGTAGGCATAGCTGCCCAACGCACGGCTTGGCGATCACCATTCTCATTGATTAAATAGAACGCATTAATACTATGATAAATCTCGCTGGCGAAACTCGAAGAAGGCGTATAGCCCGCTTGCCAATTGCGGAAGGTTTGCGTTTCTGGATGTGCGGCAAAAAAGGCGCTGATCCGTTCAGGGTTACGCTCACCGGTTTCTGGGTCGGGCGAGAGCGCTTGTATCTGCTGATAAAACGCTTCTGGAGTGCCAACCGCCATTACTGGCGGCGTATTCATTGCCGTGAGCCAACGGCTGCTGCCTTCACCGAAGCTAAGCGCTAAGCTACGCACCGGAGCATTCAAATCTGGCGCAGTAGGGTTGCCGCCAGCTATTGAAATACGGCCAACAAAGGGTGTGGAAGTTGCGGTAAACTGCGGCGCAATTGAATAAGGTTGCAGTGAACCATTACTCACAAATTCCCCAGCAACACAGAAACCTTTCGCGTGTGCGCGGCGAAAGCCAAGGTGCGGGTTACCACCTTCTTGTAAGTTCACAAAATCTTGGGCAGTTACCGATGATTGGCCAAGGCCTCCGGCAACTGCAAATACTAAAGCGCCGAGCCCGCCTACAGCACCAATAATAATGGCGTAACGCAAGGGCAGTGCAGATGGTGTTTTCTTCGACATTGGGAATGTAACCTTGTTGGTTTTATGGTTATCCGGATTATACGCCAGCTGGCTTAGTAACGATCAGCAAAAAAATTGGCTCTTGGCCCATTACAAGGAACTTTAATTAGATAACAAGTTGCCCATTAGAGCTTAAAAAAGGCATATATGGACAATATATTATCTAATTCGAAAAGTGGCGAGCACTATGGCGGTGGTGAACAGAGCACCTTCAAGCGCGCCAATCACCATTTGCATTAGTGGCGATAAATGCCCTTTCGGAATGTTACTTGCAGGTAAATTGTGCGCCACCATTTCTAAGCTTCCGGCCAATAGGCTACCACCAGCCAGAACGATGCATGCACCAATAATGGCGCCAATTAAAACAGCAAACAAAGCTGCATGAACATAGGTTTTTGCGCATTGATGCACAAGCGCATAAGTGAAACCAACAGCGGCACCAAGCGCTAGCCCTTCGGCCGCACCTGTTATATCACCGGGATTGTAGCCAAGCAGCAGCATAAAGGTATCGATACCAACGAGTTTTACGAATGCTCCTACGAATAGCCCACCCAGCGCTCCGCCCACAACGCTGCGAAATAATGGGGTATCTTCTTTGAATGGATATTGGCTAATGGCGATGCCAAACGAAACCGCCGCGCCGCCAAGTAATGCCACTAATAATGTTAGGCTCACCATTACAATTAACACCGAGGCTGCACCAAAACTTTGCAGCGCGGGTTGCGAAAGAGCAAGCGCCCCGAACATTACGCCACCAACAAGCCCCGCGGCACCTGCACCTAAAGTGCCGCGGCCACCGAGCATGATGAGTTTATGAATCGGCATTTGCGGGGCGGTTTCATTATTGGTGGCATGCCCAGAAGTGGTATCCAGAGCTCTGTGGTTTGCAGCAAGGCTTGTTGCGGGCGTTTGGGTTATATCGGCAATAAACCGGTACCCATGTTTTGGCACCGTTTCAATAAAACGAGGTGCATTTGCCCGATCGCCAAGGGCGCGGCGAAGCGAACGTATGCATTGCGTAAGGGCTTCATCGGTAACCGGAATACCACCCCAAACCTCGCGCATAAAGCGCTCTTTACTGATCAGTGCGCCGGAATGGGAAACCAATAGCAGTAGAGCATCGAAATAGCGGCTATTTAAATCAACCATGGTTGTAGCATCTGCCGAAGTTCGCGTTAACGAACGTTCGGCAGGGTTAATGGTAAAATCATCAAAATGATATTCAACTGTTGCCATGCGCTACTTAATCTAGGTAGTTATTCTTGTTTTATTGTGGCTTTATCATAGCTATCTGCAGCAACTTTGAATAGCCCGGCCGATACCAGCCACAAAATGGCAAATGCAGAGCTTAAAAAGAAGGCTGGTTTTAAATCTACCGAAAGCGAAAGTGCCAGCGCAATAACGGATATCGAAAGCTGTGCTACCGCGGTTGTTACCATCACCCAACTCATCGCGCTGGCACGGCCACCCACAAATACCGAACTTACCAAAGCAATGCCTATGACACCCAAATACATTAAATTTGCGGGGTGATCTTCACTGCCAATAATGCCTACTGCCAGGTTCATCCATACCAGCAGCAAGCAGGCCAGAATAGCCAGCACCATTCCCATTCGATAGGAACCGTTACTTGATAAGCGCACTGCAAACTCAATAAATAGCCCTGTGCCACCGAGTAAAATCGAGGCTACGATAAAATCAAAAGCATCCCAATCTACCTCAGTGGTAAAACGCATTGCTACTGCGGGCGCAATTAACAACGCCACCACTAAACCCCAACCTGTAATTCGCCAAACGTTCATGACCGTGCTCCTCATATGTAAACGTTGGCGTAAACATAGCGCTGGGGCACATGAAAGTAATGAGGAAAAAGTGAGGAATTTAAGTTTTTCGAGGTATCGATTAGCCGCTAGGCTATGAATACATGACGGGGGATAAAAGTAATATTATTGTTACGGAAGCTAACTACTAATTTAAATCAGACGCAATATAACTTTCAATTGGACGAACTAAAACTTACAATTAGCCGGATTTATTTTTTCAGTTAGACGCATCGGTGTTTGGGAGTAAGACTATAATGAGTTTGATTTATCCACGGCTTGCAGAGCAAAGTATTCGCCTTGCACTGAAAGATACGCCCGTCGTTCTTATTCATGGCTCGAGGCAAAGCGGAAAAACAACACTCGCTAAGTTAATTGGCGAGCCTTCGGGTTATACCTATATTAGCTTTGATGATGTGAGCCAACTTAATGCGGCGAAGTATGATCCGGTTGGCTTTGTTCAAAATTTGCCAGCGTACTGTATTCTTGATGAAATTCAGCGTGTGCCAGAGCTATTTACTTCCATAAAGGCTGTTGTGGATAACCAACGAGACCCGGGGCGCTTTATTTTAACGGGCTCAGCGAATATTTTATTGTTGCCAACGTTAGCTGATTCACTAGCTGGTCGTATGGAAGTGATTAATTTACGTCCTCTCTCGCGTGCAGAAATATCTGGCCGTTGTGAAAAAACGATTTTCGATGAACTAGACAACAATCAGATTATGGCATCATTCGCACCTTCTCGATTATATCGCTTGGGCTCAAGACTTGCTGAGGTTGTCAGTGCAGGGGGTTACCCACCGGCATTAGCTCGAGCGACAGAGAGCCGCAAAGCGACATGGTATAGAGATTATGTGATGACAATTCTGCAGCGCGACGCACAAGATCTTGCCAACATTCAACATTTTCAAGTTTTGCCAAAATTATTAGAGCTTTCTGCAAGCCAAAGCGCACGGCTT
Organism: Idiomarina sp. A28L; assembly: GCF_000218785.1. Taxonomy (GTDB): domain Bacteria; phylum Pseudomonadota; class Gammaproteobacteria; order Enterobacterales; family Alteromonadaceae; genus Aliidiomarina. The sequence continues at coordinate 204,290 of NZ_AFPO01000012.1, read as the reverse complement.
TTCAATGTGAGCGACCTTGCGGCACCATTTTCGATTTCTCGCCCAACAATTAGTAACTATCTCGATTTGCTAACGCAGTTATTTATGGTTGAGCTTTTACAGCCGTACCATAACAACCGGTTAAGCCGAGCCGTAAAAACCCCGAAGTTGCATTTACTTGATACTGGTTTAGCGTGTTCGCTCTTGGGTGAAACCGCCAGCTCTCTCGGCCAAAATCGTGCATTGCTCGGGCAACTACTGGAAACATTTGTTTATCAAGAACTGAAAAAGCACTCTGAGGCTACAGAGACATTGATGAAGTTCTACCATTATCGCGATAAAGACAAAGATGAAGTAGATATCGTCGTCGAATGTAACCGAAAGCTATACGGCTTCGAAGTAAAGGCAGCGAGCACCGTTACGTCAGCCGATTTTAAAGGGCTAAGAAAGCTAGAAAGAAGTTTTCAGGAGCCATTTGAACTCGGTATAGTTTTTTACGATGGTGATAAAATCTTGCCCTTCGGGAAAGGGTTTTATGCTTTACCGATTAGTGTATTAATGTAAAAAAAGACTGCGTATACCAAAGCGGGTAAAAGCTTTTACATTGGTGGTCTTAGTATTGGGTAGCAGAGCTTTTTAATCGCCTGCGTTGAGGTATTTTTGCAACGTGGCCAGCAATTCTTCGCCATTCGATTCTAATCCACGCACGATATAGCCGCCGGCTTTATCCTTGCGGCCAATTCTTAAGAAATTTCGGTTCGAAGTTACTGGCGCCCACGGGTTTGGCATTAGCTCAGCGTTTGCGATTTGAACATAGGGAATTTTAGTGTTTCGAAGCGTAGTAATAATTTCGATATGATCATTGTGAAACGTGAGTTGTTTGGGCTTTACCCACGCGCTGTAAATCGTATGAATAGCCAATATTGAGGCAACAATAACTAGCCCAATATTGGTGGAATGCGCGGCATCGAATGAACCCGTTTCTTGATAGTCACGAAAAGCGAAGTAAGTAAAAAGCAAAAGGAACGTACTAGCCCAACCTATAAAATTTGGAATTACATTGGGCTCTTGAAAATACTGCTTTTTCGAAGTTTGCTGTTGTTTTGATGTGATTCGGTTAAGCACAGAAGATACAAGATCATCAAAACGTTCAATATAGTTTGGAATATGAATCTTTCGCGCACCCGATTTATCGAATATATCGAGGCCTTTACCATCATTAATCGAAAGCTCGGCATTTTGTAAATCGCGCCATTTCATTGAGGCAAGTTCTTTACCGTTGTACTCAATAGAAATTGATTCATTGGAAATCTTCACTACATTGCGCTTGACCCTATTTCTTCCAAACCAAGCAATAGCGAGTGCCGCGGGTAAAAGCGCCAACCAAACTTGATTGAATGAAAGTGCTTCAATAAACCTAGAAATAATAATGGAGAAAAACATTAAGTAAATAAAGATAAGAACATTCCAGCCAGAAAATAGCTTCGGTTCACCTTTGTACACTTCCTGTTGTGATTGCATATTAATCCCTTACTAAATATCTCTTTACCGATTGCTCTACCGATCGAATTCTTGCTTAGCGGAGCGATTGTTGGTTTCATTGTAGTATAGCGATTTAGAAATCTCAGCACATTTTTCAATCATCCTTTTAGCTTTTGTAGTGCATCGATTGAACAGAAAAGAAGGAAGCGGCGCGTGAGCAAACAAGAACACAAAGGTTGGCAAAATAAGTTGAGCGCATGGTATTGGCCGATTGTGGCGGCCATCATTACGTTTATTGTGGCCGTTGAATTAATGCGCAGTGTGTTGGGCATTAAATTGGGTACATTGGCGAACTTAGCTTTATATTTCGGGCTTTATTTTGTGTATGCGTGGATATTTAGCGTTCTTGCCGGCGGTAAGAAAGAGAGGGTGCCGCACCCAGCCGAGAATTGGCCGGTTTCTGGGCCTATTCGTTACTGCGGCCGCTATATGATGTTTTTCACGTTCTACCCAACGGTAATGTTATCGGTATTAAACCCGTTTCAATTCGTGCAGCAAATGAAGCAAATTTTTGGCCAAGCAAAAGCCGCAAAGTATCTAAGTAAGCACGAAGAGGAAAACGCCAATTATCAAACGAAAGTGAGTTATCGATTGCCATTTTCAGGCGAATGGTTGGTATTTAATGGTGGGTTAACTAAGGAAACCTCGCATTCTTGGGGCGTATACCCCCAGCGCTATGCTTACGATTTTGTAGTTGCTGATGAAAATTATCGCCGACATCGTAATCAAGGGGCTCGCCTGCACGATTACTTCTGTTACAACCACCCCATATTAGCCGCCGCTGCTGGTGAAGTAGTAGCCGTGCTCGATCGCGTTCGCCCAGCTCCATTGGTAGGTTTCGGTATTGCCGATTTCCTCTGCACGCATTTTGCCGGTAATCATGTGGTTATTCGCCATGCTGAGGGCGAATATGGTTTTTATGCACATTTGATTAAAGGCAGTATCCCTGTAAAAGTGGGCGATCACGTAAGCCAAGGGCAAGTAATTGGCCACTGCGGGCACACCGGGCATTCAAGCGAACCGCACTTACATTTCCATTTACAAAACGGCCCCAGCTTCTATAGCTCCATGGGCCTACCCATTCGCTTCGAAGGCGCTGGTGAAATTACCCGTGGTGAGAAAGTTACAGGGTAGTTTGGCGATATCTTTGAATTTAAACCGATGTGCAGGATAAACCTTCAGAACAGTTAGAGTTCTTAGTTGAATGCGCTATGATGTGGAAAAGCTTAGGAAAAGGCCCTTCATGAGCATCAATTATTACAACGAAAATGCAGCTGAATTTCATGCCGACACTGCCAGTGTAGATATGGCCGCGCTATACGAAGAATTTCTTCTACGCCTTCCCGTGGGCGCGCACATCATTGATGCGGGTTGTGGCTCTGGCCGTGATGCGTTGGCATTTTTAAAGGCTGGTTTTCGAGTTACCGCATTCGATGCCAGCCCAGCTTTGGTAGCAATAGCTCAAGAACGCCTCGGCACTGAAAAGGTAAAGCTAGCTACCTTTGATGAGTTTTCAATAAGTGAACCCTCCGATGCCATTTGGGCTTGCGCTTCTTTGCTGCACGTCCCTTTTGTTGGGCTCCCACACACCTTTTTGCATTTAGCTGAGCAGCTAAAGAGTAAAGGCCTTTTTTATTGTTCATTTAAGTATGGTGATGATGAAGTAGAGCGCGGTGGCCGCCGTTTCACAAACTTAACTGAAGCACGACTAGCGGATGTTATTCAGAATAGCGATTTAGCTATTCAAAAAACGTGGATAACAGGCGATGCAAGACCTGACCGAGAGAATGAGAAATGGTTGAATGCGATTTTGGTGAAAAGTGAAGGTAAGGATTAAATTATGGAATTAGCAAAAGGACACTTGCTCACAACCGGCACAGCAAACGATCCTCTTCTTCCTAAGTTAGTTCATGCAATTAATCACGCTAGTGCAATAGATATCTGCGTTTCGTTTGCCCAACGCTCAGGAGTTTCCTTACTACTTGAACCGTTAATTGATGCCATTAGTGATGGTGCAACAGTGCGCATCATGACATCGGATTATTTGTATATTACTCACCCGCAAGCCTTACGACTGTTGTTTTTACTACAGCAAAGAGGCGCTGAAGTTAAACTTTTTAAGTGTAGTGAGCGCAAAGCCTTTCATCTTAAATCTTATATTTTTGTGCGGGAACGCAATGAACATGGCGTTTCACAGATTGAAGCAGGTACTGCATTTGTTGGTTCTAGTAATTTGAGTGAAAGCGCTCTTACATCTGGTATGGAATGGAATTTGCGATTCGATTTACAGAGCGAATCTAGAGACTCGCTTGCAGAATTTGCGCATATCCGACAGAGCTTTGAATCATTATTTACCACAGCAAACGCTCATCAACTTACTAGCCAAGAAATAACTGCATACATCCAGAAATTTGAAGAGGTTACACGTCAGAATGCGCCTTTAATGCACGTTCTTGGCGTAGAAGATGAGCCTGAACCAGATCGATTTTCTCCAAATGACGCACAAATAGAAGCTTTGTTGGCGTTGCGCGAAAGTAGAAGTGAAGGGTTTAAACGTGGATTGGTGGTGCTAGCCACAGGAATGGGTAAAACGTGGCTGGCTGCTTTTGATGCACAGCAGATTGACGCAGAGCGAGTCCTGTTTGTGGCTCACCGTGAGGAAATATTGTTGCAAGCACAACGCACGTTTAGTTCCTTATTTCCCCAGAAAAGCGTTGGCTTTTATAACGGTTCTCTGAAAGATATAGAAGCTGACTTTTTGTTTGCATCGATCCAATCTATTGGTCGACTCGAGCACTTGAAGAACTTCGAACGTAAGTATTTTGATTATGTGGTGGTAGATGAGTTCCACCATGCTACTTCTCGAACCTACCAAAAGTTATTAAGTTATTTTACGCCTAACTTTCTGCTCGGTTTGACGGCGACACCTGAGCGTACAGATCAATCAGATATTTTAAGCTTATGCGATAACAACCTTATATTTGAACGCACTCTGGTCGATGGAATTGAGCAAAATATTTTAGTGCCATTTCATTATTACGGCATCTATGATGAATTTGTAAACTATCAAGAAATACCTTGGAGGAGTGGCAAGTTCGACCCTTCGGCTCTAGAAAATGCGTTTGCCACTACTCAACGGGCAAGACATATTTTCGGTCATTGGCAAAAACACCAACAAACTCGAACTCTTGGTTTCTGTATCTCTAAACGACACGCTGATTTCATGACGGATTACTTTATCGATCAAGGTATAAAGGCAGTGTCCGTATACAGTGGCTCAGAAGTGCGTAGAAACGAAGCTTTAAAATGGTTGGCAAATGGTGAAGTTGAAGTCGTGTTCTCAGTTGATTTGTTTAATGAGGGAACAGACATTCCCGAAGTTGATACTGTTTTAATGGCAAGACCTACTGAGTCGAAAATTCTATTTTTGCAGCAACTGGGGCGTGGCCTTCGGCAATCGCCAGTAACCGGGAAAACTCATGTTGTTGTATTGGATTTTATTGGTAACCACAAATCGTTTTTGTTAAAGCCCACCAGTCTCCTAGGTACGGTGGGCATAAGGAACATCTTGCAAGTAATTAAGGAGCCTGATGCGAGGTTGGCGGATGGGTGCTATCTTACTTTTGATCTCGAAGTTTTAGATTTTTGGGACGAGTTAGCGAGAGCCGATAGGCCAACATTTGCCGAAGATTATGAATCGTTGAAACTTGAATTGGGTTACCGGCCCACAGCGGCTCAATTTTTTCACGCAGGGTATTACCAAAAAGCGAAAATCCGTCAACAATTTGGAGGTTGGCTCGGTATGATTGCGCAATTAGAAGATACTGAAGAACTGAAAAGCTTATACCGCAGCCACGGCGAGTTTGTGCGCCTTGGCGTAGAGCAAACGGCGATGAGCAAGTGTTTTAAAGCGATTCTACTGCAAGCATTCGTAGACCTTGGTGGTTTTGCTAATACGGCTGGTAGCATGCACGGAGTTCGTTTAGGTGAGTTAGCAGCTCGAAGCTGGGAAATATTACATCGTTACCCCAAGGCTTTAAACCGAGACCTTGGTCCTAATGAACGTTCATTAAATGCTGAGAGCGTTGAGTGGTTGCGATATTGGCAGAAGAACCCAATAGCTGCTTATAGTTCGCAAAACAAAGATAAAAGTGAAGCGTGGTTCAAAACGGAAGGCGATCGTTTCATACCAAATTTTGTAGTAACCGATGATGAGCGTGAATTGTTTGAAACGATTGTGTTCGAGCTTTGTGAGTTAAGAATGGCGGAATATGTTGAACGTCATTGATACGTAGAGCTAGTAAAGAGTTGAATAGTAGTTATTCTATATAAAATTTTTTGGTGAAAATTTCACGGAGTGAGAATGAAGTCACCTTTGAAAGCAAAACCGCTGAATAATCCGGCTCAATCTCTTGAAAAACGATTGGTGGATATTGCATTAGATAGGGTTTTTTTCCCATTGATTGTGTCGATGCTTGTTATTGCTTACACGGTGTATGAGTGGGTGCGTTGGTATTTTGAATTACCTCCAAACCCTGTGATTTGGACGATTCTAGCGATTGTTTTTGCTTCATATTCGGCTTTCAAAATTGTACGCACATTTAAAGAAGTTAAATTACTCGAGCAAGGTATTGCTGGCGAAAAAGCGGTAGGCCAGTTTTTAGAGCGGTTGAGATCTGATGGTGCTGAAGTTTTCCACGATGTTCAAGGAGATAACTTTAACCTCGATCATGTTGTGATTCATCGAAGTGGCATTTATGTTGTGGAAACTAAAACGATGTCGAAGCCCGCAACCGGAAAAACCGAACTAGTTTTTGATGGCCAACAGGTGTTCCGCAACGGGAAGGCTCTGCTGAGGAATCCAGTTATTCAAGTGTCAGCAGCGTCAGCATGGCTACGAGAGCTGTTAGAGGATAGCTCAGGGCGCAAAGTGGCAGTTAAAGGCATCGTTACGTTCCCAGGGTGGTTTATACATTCCAGTCACAACACATCTAAAAACAATATTTGGGTATTAAATCCGAGAGCAATACCTTCATTCATCGGTAAGCAAACCGCGTCATTATCGGCTGAAGATGTTCATCTGTTAAAGTTTCATTTAGGAAAATACGTGCGAGCTAAATATTAAAAAGATCATACACTCACGCGCTTTGAATCGCCCTCGCTTAGGGCTTCTTATATGCACATAATCATACGAATTCATTTGCAAAGGTGCATTGAAAACCCTCATTCCAAACAAGGCACCGAATAATAATCCTTCTGATACTCGCTATCAGCGATAGAGGTTTGCAGTGCGGCAAAAGTTTGCTCAACTGCGGTTATTGCTGAGGCCCGTGCGGAGGTGCGTGGAATATTGCCTTTTGGGTTGGAATTGCCTTGGTAATCTACCTTCACGGTGCCGTTTTCGGTGGCTTGTATGTGCCAGCTGGCGGCAACATCTGTCATGCGGATTACGTTTTTGCTGGGTGGCTTTTCTTCGCTGGCGTTGGTTATTTCAATATGTAGCGCACGTGATTCAGCATCATATTGCCAGATACTTCGCGTAACCATATCGCGATCTGATATTGGCCAATGCGAATCAAACTCGGTGTGAACAATGCGGGTGTATGGGTTCGGTTGTGCGATTAGCTCTGCATCGGTTACAATTTCTATCCAATCTTTTACGCGCTCGGTATCTTCAAACAAATGCATGAAAGCAGCTATGCAGCCTCCGCTATTCCCGTTTAGTTCGGTTCGGGCTCTAATTTGCAGAACATCGTCATCAACGTAGCTATATTCAATTTCAACGTTGCTGTTATTCGCGAAACGTTCCCGCTCACCGGTGGCTATATCGGTTGTTGTATCGGTTGCAGCAGCCGAAGCAACGCTAAGCCCGAAAATTACAGTGAGTGGTAAAGCCATTAAGCATTTCATTTGCATACTCTTTAAAAACTGCATCTCAAACGATTGAGTTGCCTTTAATGATTTTAGCTAACAAATGTTACTTTGCATGTTTCGGGCGAATAAAAAACAAACGATTTCCAATTTAGCCAAAATTGACCACAATATGCACATAAAAATGCTACGTTAATATGAACCTAATGCAGCGAACGAGCGAATTTATCATGTTCAAATTTATTACCTATTTGTGCGTCTTAGTGTTAAGTGGTTTGCTTTTGCAGCCTTCGCAATCAGCGCGTGCAGCCGATTCTCATAGTGTTCATGAGCAAGAGCCGCTCACATTAGCCATGGGAATGTATGAAGGTATCGAAACGTCTACCCGCGAATATATTTTGTTGGGGATTCAAGAGCATGGAACGCACTTTATTCTCGATTATAGAATTTCGAACGGCTTTTACTTGCATCGAGCTTCGTATTTCACCGACGACAACATTTCATGCACTTCGATAAACTGCACCATTACATTTTTTGATGAGATGGGGAACGAACGCCGCCTAACAATGGTGCCTAGTAATTTGGGCTATTGGAATATAACCGATTCTCATCTGAGAAGAGGGTTGGAGCTCCTTTGGGTTGAGAATTACAATTTGAAGCATATTGAGGGTGATTCGGCAGCATATCGGCTAGTAAGTAAACATGGAGAGAAAATACAAAGTTTACTTGAGGGGAATGAGCATGATTTTTACCTTGGCTATTCCTACGGGCCAAGGGCGCACCATCACGAATTGTTAACTTTAGAGCTTCACGATGATAATACAGCAACGTTTGAAGTTTATACTTTGGGCTCGGACCCTTCACTTGGCAGTAAACATACCTTAACGGTATCTCGCGGCGAGCTTGATGAAAACCACTTAGTGTTGCGTTCAGAAGAAAATACGCGATTACGTTTATCTTTGTTTAATAATAATAACGTGCTACTCGAAGGTTTTTTTCTAGTTGGTGAACCCCAAATACCCGGGAAATCTGCTGATAAAGCGGTGTACTTTATGAAGGTTACCCCAATCAATTAACCATATTTGCTTTTTAATTAAATGCACATATACTCTCTATTTGGGCGAGTTATTGTGTACTTAATATGAGTAAATTACGAACTTTAATCGAAGAAACTGTGCGCGCCAAAAATGCTGGGCATTTTGGTATCTTTACGGCTGCCGATTTGGCGCTAATGGTTGATGAAAGGCCAACCCCAAACTTTGTGAAGTTTCTTTCCAAGGCTGTAGGTAATTCTTCGCTCGAGCGCATAGCACGCGGGTTATATATCAACAACGTAGCGCCGCCCAATAGTACAGGAGTGCTGGAAAAAATTGCGAGTTTGCTACACAAAAAGCACTTCATGTATGTGAGCTTAGAAACGGAACTAAGCCGCATTGGGGTGATTTCACAAGTGCCAATTCGGCGATTAACCATGATGACAACGGGCCGCTCGGGCGAGCATAAAACAAAGTACGGTATAATCGAATTTACCCACACTAAGCGCTCGCTTGATTCGCTAAACGATGGTGTTTATTACGATCTTGAAAGCCGTGTATTTCGCGCTACCAAGGAACAAGCCATTATGGATTTGCGCCGAGTTGGCCGCAATATTCACATGATTTCCGAGGAATTCAACGATGCTAAATAAAGTTGTGGCTGAGGTTATTCGTAAGCAGCCTGATTTTGCAGGTATGGAAAATGTTCTCGAAAAAGAAATTTTGCATCTTGATGTACTCGATGTACTGCATAGCCATGGGTTTCTTCAAAAATTAACGTTTATTGGCGGTACGGCATTACGGCTTTGTTATAATTCAAGCCGGCTCTCAGAGGACCTCGATTTTACTGGTGGCTGCCACTTTAAGCCGAGTGATTTCAGTGGGCTAGCCATGGAATTGCAAAAAAGTATTGCTGCAAAATACGGCTTGCGTGTTACTGCTCGTGAGCCGGAACCCGATACTCTGCATAGCGATACATCAACATGGAAGGTTACTTTGGAAACACACCCTGGCAGGCCCGATAGGCCTTCGCAAAAAATGCACGTTGATGTGTGTGCCTATGATTCAGTGCATGTGGTGAAGAGGCCGGTTATGAATCACTATGAGATTGAATCGCCAATTGCAGGTTTGCCCATACCAGTTCAAAGCCTAGAGGAAATTTTAGCTGATAAAATGGTGGCTTTTGCTTTTCGAGAGCGGCGTATAAAGCCTCGTGATGTGTGGGATATTATTTGGTTGAAACAAAAAGGCGTGAAGCAAAATGCTGATTATGTTTCTAAAAAGCTAATGATGCGTTCTAAATCCCTAGAACAATTTCTACAGAATATAGATAGACATGCTCAAGATTTGATTCACTCGGATGAAGTAAAAGTAGATTTTATGCAGGAGATGGGGCGTTTTGTTCCTCCATCTGTAGCTTCTCGAACGCTACATAATAATGACTTTTACCCTTTTGTGGGCCAAGCCATACGTGAAGAATGTAATGTTTTACGTGATCTGTTGTTAGGCAATAGTATTGGCGAGAGCCGCTGGGAGCTTTAATCTGCGCTCGGTGCAGCCACCGAATCACTTCGGTGGCACATACTCTAAAATATCCCCAGGTTGGCAATTTAACGCTTCGCAAATAGCTTCGAGGGTGCTGAAGCGAATGGCTTTTACTTTGCCGGTTTTTAATAGCGATAAATTGGTAAGCGAAACACCCACCCGCTCGGAAAGCTCGGTTAACGGCATTTTGTTTTTGGCAAGCTCCACATCTAAGTTAATTCTAATGTTCATGACGGCCTCTTACACAATATCGATGTGGCGAGTGGGTTGCCAAAAGTGAATGGCAAGTAATGTTAGGCCAACGAAGAAAGCAACAGTGCTAAGGGCAATGCTAACAAGTGCAAGTAATGAACCGGCGGCCAAACATATACCAGTTCCTCGTAATAACCGTGAGTTCAATGAGCGGTTAATTGCTAGCGTTATGCCAAATGCACACATTACGATCATTAAAACCACTACGGCGCTCATAAATAAAATAGCGAGTGTGTGGTAGCTACTAGCAAAAATGTTTGAAGATGCAGAGCCTCCGAAAAGAAACCAAACACACTCGGAAAGCATAATTAGTGCTAACAGCACTAGAAGCAGATTAAGCAAAAGTAGTGCTACCTTGCTTACTAAAAGTGTTTTGAATTCATGCTGCAATGCCATTAGTAAATACAGGCCGATAGCTTGGAATAAACCAATCACAATTACGCGAACAAAAGTGGGCGCCTCAATAATACTCGGCTCACTGGTGAAAGCGGTGGCCATCCAATTCATAATCAGTAGCAATAACAGCGCGGCAATAATTGCTAGGCTGGCCGTTAGCTTGCGTGAGTTGTTCATAACAGCCTCCGGTTACACCAGATCAACAGGTTGAGTTGATTTGTAAAAGTACACAGCGATAAACCCACAACCGATAGTGAGCATGATAGGGGTTACCGGTAACAATACCGCTAGGGTAATCGCTGGCAGCAAAATTGATAGGGCTATAAATAGGCTAGCCATACGAAGGCTCGCGGGTAGCTTCGGCTGGTGAAATTGTATTGCAGTGCAAAATGTTACGAGCCCACTGATTAGCAGTAATACCAGAAGGCTTCCTAAAATAATTAAGGGTGAATCGGGACCAGCAGCTTCTACTTTTCCAAACAGCGCCCATATTACGGAGAACACTGCAATGACAAGGGCAAACCCGACGATAATCCGCTTTAACAGGGTTGCTTCTGCATGGGCTAATGATGCTCGCACGTTTAGTAAGGTAACGATCACTAAAACGTGCATGAACACGGTGAAGATATGACGCCAGTAAAAGGCATTTTCGTCGCTTGGCCACAATAGCTTTTCAAAGAACACACCGAATTGTGAAAGCCAATAAACGGGTATTAATATGGCGAGCAATAGTGCTATACCGGTGGCGAATTTTGCATTGTAATAGGGCATTTGAAATCCTTTTAATGGTTGCTTCACACAACTTCTACTTCGTGGTCACCGCGGAAAAACTGAATCGCGAGCACAATTAATAGCACGGGGAATAAAAAGATATTCACAATGCCCAGCACTACAGTGAATTGGAACACGCAGGCTATGAGTAGGCCCACGGAGAACACTTTGAGTGGCATTGAAAGTTGGGCGAAGCGGATGAGCATGCTGATGGCGAAAATGAAGGCAACAACCGCATACAGAAACAAACAAATAAGGCTAAATATAACCGTAACGTTTATTAACGTATCGCTAAGCGTTGCCAAGCCAAGCGCTAAGGTTATATCAACTAGAACAGTGGCGTGAAATAGGCCTACAACCACGGCCATAATAATGAGTAGCGCGGCGGGTAAGCTGCCATTAAGTTGATTTCGACAAAATAGCGCGAGCACCACATACACGGCAATTTCAAGAACTCCGATAACCACAAATAAGGCATCCCACCCATTTAGGCTGGTTAGATCTTCTTGAAATGCAACTTCAAATGATTCCGCGCTAAGAGTGCCGAATGCGTAGAGCCAGTAAACCGGAAACAGAATTGCCAACGCGATCGCTGCAATGCCGGCAGATTTAAACGCATTTGTGTGCATAGTTATTCTCCGAAAATGCCGAGCCTCTGTGTTTTGGCTACATCGCGGCTGTGTTGATAAATAGGTTTGTATGTATTGCACCGTTGTTTATAAAATAGATCAGCATTTTATGATATGCAAGTATTATTTTACGATAAACATAAAATAGCAAGCGAAAGTAAACCCCGGCTGTGTTTGCGGGAGCTTTGAGGTACGGCTAATTCATTGCCTTTCGAACGGTGGGTGTATAGGCGCTGGTGGTTTTGCATTGCGCGATACCCTTGGGGTTTGCTTTCGCTTTGCGTTTCAAATCAGCCGCCAAGGAGGATACTTCTTGATGAGAGAATATTGAGTTGGGGCCAACTTCCACAATGCCTACGCTGTAATCGAGAATGGGGAAGTTTTGAAACCGGCCATTTCTTGCTCGGGCTAAAATCGTATTTGTTTCTGGGTGTTCTTGTCGGTAAAAGCCCTGAATCTCCTCTAAAAACTTCGCTTTTAGTACATCAAGAAGCTGCTTGTTGAAGTTTTTATCGCAAATCACTATAAAATCGTCGCCGCCAACATGGCCCACGAAGTAATTTTGCTCGGTGAACGTTTCGTGCAGCATTTGTGCGAACCATTGAATAACGGTATCACCCTGATGATAGCCATAAATATCGTTGTAGGGCTTAAAGTTATTCAAATCGAAGTAGAGTACAAAAAATGCTTGTTGATTCGTGATGTGTAAATCAATCTGCTGGTTGATCGGCACATTGCCAGGCAGCAAGGTAAGTGGGTTTGCATAACGCGCATTTTGAATGCGGAATTCGGTAATGCGGCGCAGAAGGCTAGGAACGGCAATCACCCCACAGTATTTACCGTTTTTCTGAATAAGTAGCACGTGTTGATCGAGCGTATCTTCGTGCTCAGTGAGCAATGCGCTTGCTTGCTCTAGCGGTGCATTAATGTCGATGATTAACCCGTTAGTTTGCATAACAAGAGATACCGGCTTATTCGCATATAAAGCCCTACCGAAGTTACTGGACATTAACTCCATGAATTGCCCGCGCCGGATAATGCCTGTGATTTGCTCATTATCCACAACCGGAATAGCCACTAAGCGATTGTTTTGTTGAAAGTAATCTAAGATATCGGAAATTCTTCGAGAGCTTGTTACAACAGTTGTATCTTCTACCAACGCATGTAGAGAGTTATAGCGATCAAGATGATTTTCTTCGGCGAGTAGCGCTTCAAGTAATTCACTATTGAGTGGCTCTAGCGCTGGCCTCCCAATCAGGAAGCCTTGCATGGCAAAAATACCTATTTTTTGTAATTGCCGAAGCTCTTGAATAGTTTCAATGCCTTCGGCAATTACCGTGGCATGCAAATTTTTAGCCAGGGTTACAATATGTTGAACGAACTCTCGCTTATAAGGATTTTTGTGTATCTCGCTAATGAAATAGCGGTCGATTTTTATAAATTCAGGGCGTATTTCGGCCCAAAGCATCATGCTTGAATGCCCAGCGCCGAGATCGTCGATGGCAAACCGGAATCCTAGATTACGTAAGCGATTCGTAGCTTTCTTCAGTTGCAATATATTTTCTACCGGGTGCTGCTCCGATAGCTCTAAAACGATAGCGGTTGAAGAGTTTTTTTGCAGCGCGGTTAATTCCAGGAATACATTTTCTGAGCAGAGGAAGTTTGGGTTGATGTTGATGAACAAGAGGCCCGCAAACTCAGATTTTTGGTAGGAGTTCACCGCACTTCGCACGCAATAACATTCTAAATCTCTGCGTGCTCCAAGTTTATCTGCTTCCGAGAAAATTTCGGCGGGCAGCGCTAACGCACTACCCTCAGGCCCGCGTATCAGGCTTTCATTGCCAATAATAGCACCGCGATAGGTATCAACGATGGGTTGATACACAGAGAACAATAAACCTGCATTTATGGCGTTTTCTAACATATAAAGCGCAGCTGAGTTAATAGAACATGGCGCAATTTTTACCTATTCGTATGACATTCCTGTGAAATAGGAGTGGGTAGTTTTTTCTGTGATAGCCGCAAATTATGAGAATTATTGATGTTGATCATGTGCATAACTATGTACTTGAGCTAGTGTTTAGTGATGGCCATGCGGTAATTGCGCTGGCGCAAGAACAGAAAAATTAATTTCCCCATAATAAAAGCCACGCAACACAAGGAGCAGTAATGCAACAGCACGAGTTTGATATTATTGTTGTGGGTGGCGGTGGAGCTGGCTTGCGGGCGGCAATTGCTGCAGCAGAAGCGGGTGCAAAGGCGGGTAGTAATAAAGCCAAACCACTCAACATTGCGATGCTTTCGAAAGTTTACCCGATGCGCTCGCATACGGTGGCAGCCGAGGGCGGGGCCGCTGCGGTTACGCGGCCCGATGATACCGTGGAAGCGCATTTCGATGATACGGTGGCAGGTGGTGATTGGTTAGCTGAGCAAGGTGTGGTGGATTACTTTGTGCGCCATGCCTATCAAGAATTAGTGCAAATGGAACACTGGGGTTGCCCGTGGTCGCGTAAGCCAAATGGTGATGTGCAGGTGCGCCGTTTTGGCGGCATGAAAACCGAACGTACATGGTTTGCGGCCGATAAAACCGGTTTTCACATGCTGCACACTTTGTTCCAAACCTCGTTAAAATACCCTTCTATTCAGCGTTTCGATGAATATTTTGTACTTGATTTACTGGTGAGTGTTCAGCAGCAAGTGCAAGGCGTGCTGGCGCTGGAAATTAGCACTGGCGAACTACACATGCTGTATGCAAACGCGGTGATTATGGCAACCGGCGGAGCTGGCCGCGTATTCCGTTTCAATACTAATGGCGGCATTGTTACGGGTGATGGTATGGCCATTGCTTATCGCCATGGTGTGCCGCTGCGGGATATGGAATTTGTGCAATATCACCCAACAGGTTTGCCCGGCAGTGGCATTTTGATTACCGAAGCTTGCCGTGGTGAAGGTGGTTTGTTGGTGAACAAAGATGGCTATCGCTACTTGCAAGATTACGGCCTTGGGCCGGAAACGCCGTTGGGTAAACCTGAAAATAAATATATGGAACTAGGCCCGCGCGATAAGCTTTCGCAGGCTTTTTGGCATGAGCAAAAAGCTGGGCGAACCGGAAAGCATCATGGTTCCGATGTGGTGTATCTGGATTTGCGCCATTTAGGAAAAGCCTATTTGTACGAGCGGTTGCCGTTTATTTGTGAATTGGCAAAAGCGTATGTAGATGTTGATCCTGTTCACGAATTAATTCCGATTCGGCCTGCGGTGCATTACACCATGGGCGGTATTGAAACCGATGCCCATTGCGAAACCACATTGAAAGGTTTGTTTGCGGCTGGCGAATGCGCTTCGGTAGGTTTGCATGGCGCTAACCGCTTAGGCTCGAATTCACTTACTGAGTTGCTGGTATTTGGCCGGTTGGCGGGCGAACAGGCGGCGGCGCGTGCGCTGCAAAAGGGTGTGAAGGTTACGGGCCTAGAGCAAGAGAGCCAAAAGCTGCATAAGAAATGGCAAACTAAGTTGCACAAGCTTACCGATACCAGCCAAGAAGCGCGCTCGTGGGTGCCCATCAAACGGGAGCTAGTGGCTACCATGGAAACCGGTTGTGGTATTTATCGTGATGAGCAAGGTTTGCAGCAGGCGCTCGATTCTGTGCGGCGTTTACAAGCGGAATTTCAGCACGTTCGAGTGGGCGATAACAGCAAAGCTTACAACACTGATTTACTGCATTGTTTAGAACTTGAATTCAGTTTAGATGTGGCTGAGGCAATTTGTTTAGCGGCACTGGAGCGGCGTGAATCGCGAGGTGCGCATCAACGTTTAGATGCCGATTGCACCGAGCGTAACGATGCGGAGTTCTTGCGCCACAGCCAAGTGTTTTATGTTCCAGGAAAGGCAGCAAAGCTCAAGTGGCAAGCGGTAGATACGCATATTTCGGCTCCGGGCGAACGCTTGTATGGTTCGGCGGGCTCAGCGCACGCGGGCGCAGCCGCTGAAGTGCAGCGTGAGCCAACAGAGTTCGAGCAAAAACAACGCGGGAAGAAAGAAGGAAGCTCTGATGGCGGCGAATAAAGGAATGCAACAGGCGCTAGTGCGGGTAAAGCGCTATCTTCCTGAAGAACAGCAAAAGACGCAATCAGAACCTTTCTGGCAGGAATTCACCGTGCCCTTCGATGAGAGCACCTCGGTGCTCGATGCCCTAAATTTTATTAAAGAAGAGTTAGATCCTAGCCTTAGTTTTCGGTGGAGTTGCCGCATGGCCATTTGTGGCTCGTGTGGGTTTATGTTGAATGGAATTCCGAAGCTTGGCTGTAAAGAGTTCTTGCGCAATTACTCGGTGCGCACCTCCCCAGCGCAAAAAAATACCGCTACCAATACCAGCATCACTGCAAGTTTAACGGTAGAGCCACTGGCGCACTTTACGGTAGAGCGCGATTTAATCGTGAATATGGATGAATTTTTAATCCACTTAGAAGCGGTAAAGCCGTATTTAATTGCGGAAACGAGCACACAAAAGCAGTTACAACCGAGCCTGCAAACTCCAGCGCAACTTGCAAAGTATAAGCAGTTCGCGAACTGCATTAACTGTGGTTTGTGCTATTCGGCTTGCCCGCAGTTCTGTTTAAACCCAGAGTTTCTTGGGCCAGCAGCCATTGCATTAGCACAGCGCTACAACCTTGATAGCCGCGATACCGGAAAAGCGGTGCGTATGCCCATGCTGAATAGCCACAATGGCGTGTGGAGCTGTACCTTTGTGGGCTTTTGCTCTGATGTATGCCCTAAGCAGGTAGATCCAGCGGCCGCCGTGAACCAAGGTAAAGTTGAATCGGCGAAAAGTATGTTGATTCAGATGTTTAAGGGGAGCACCGCGCATGAGCTATAAACCAACATTAACGCGCACATGGTGGCTTAAGCATCGGTTTTTTATGTTGTATATGCTTCGCGAAGGCACGGTGTTGCCATTGGTCTTCTTACTATGCTCACTTAGCGCTGGCGCTTTTGCATTGCAAAGCGTTGAGCAGTTTGCGAGCTGGCAGCGGTTTATGGCTAACCCTTGGGTTGTAGCGATACACACAGTGGCGCTTATCGCCGCCCTTTATCATGCCTTTACCTTTTTTAAATTATTTCCGCGGGTAATGCCGATTCGCGTGGGTACTAAGCTTGTGCCCCCAGCGATAATGGTGGTGGGCCAATGGCTCGCGGTGGTTGCGGTAATCACTGTATTTTTATGGTTGTTCGTTTTTTCGGGGGCTGCTCACGGCATAGTGGCAGGCCCGGGAGGTGGTGTATGAATGCAAATAAAACTGGCAGCCGCTGGCAAGGCCTGCATTTAGAACCGCTATGGTGGGGCTTATTCAGCGCCGGGGGTGTATGTTTTGCTGTGTTTATACCCGCTGTGGTTCTGATATTCGGAATTATGGCACCCCTTGGTATTATCGATATTAGTTATCAGCAAGTGCGGGGTTACTACGCGAGTATTTGGGGCTTAATGTTTACGGGCGCGGTTATTTGCCTGCCCGCATTTCATGCTGCGCACAGAATTCGGCATGGTTTACACGATGTAAAGCTCGGTGGTGGCCTTGTAAGCATAATTATTTGTTATGGTTTAGCCGCTACATTATCGGCTACAACCCTAGCTGCATGGTATTTGTTGCGCTAATAAAAAAAATAAAAGAAAACATATATTTAATTCTTTTCGAAACAAACGTTGACTCTCACTCAGATAGGAGTAACCTAGCCGGCGTTGGATAGTAAATATTATTTAGATCTTCACTGCGTTGCCGTATTATTCGTAATTACCTCCGTCCTGTAGTATTTAATTTTTGTTTTTATTTTCTCTCCGAATTATCGCCTCGAAAGGGCACTTTTATTTTATAAATTTCAGGATGTTAATTATGTCTAATACTGTAACTGGTACTGTTAAATGGTTTAACGAAGCTAAAGGTTTTGGTTTTCTAGAACAACAAGGCGGCGCTGATGTGTTCGCTCACTTTAGTGCAATCGTTAGTAGCGGTTTTAAAACTTTGACTGAAGGTCAAACTGTAGAATTTACTGTTACTCAGGGCCCTAAAGGTCCTCAAGCAGAAAATATCGTAGCTGTGTAATTTACATAGCTCATAAAAAACGCGCCTTCGGGCGCGTTTTTTTATGCCTAAAATTAATATTTATTTTTATTACCAGGGAAGCCTGCCGGTAAGCACATCTTTTAGCATTACCCAATCGCCCATTAGGCTGTAAAGCGGGTGTTTAAAAGTAGCTGGCTTATTCTTTTCAAAGAAAAAATGCCCTACCCAAGCAAATCCATATCCTACGAATGGCACCAACCACAACAACATCCAGGAACCCGTGATAATAGCTGTTGCGATAATTGCCAATACCAATAGGCTGCCAACTACATGTAAACGCCGGCTTGTACGGTTTTTATGTTCTTTTAAGTAATAAGGGTAAAACTCTTTAAAACTCGAAAATTTATCTGGCATGGCGCTAAGCATAATTTGAACCCTCCTCGCTAATTGATCAAAAAGTAGCTCTATTTCGGCTAGGTTACAAGCTGTCTATCAAAAGCACCTTCCCGCGTGCTTTTTGTTTGCACTGTTTTGCCCTTAATACTTGAGTGATTTAGTCGGGAAATGTATAATTGCGGTATTCTAGATGGTTTGAACAACATGGTCTGAACAAGAGGTAACAGGATGAGTGAACAAATCGATAAAGCCCTAGCGCGTAAATACGATGCTGGCTTCGTTTCTGAGATTGAATCAGATACTTTCCCCATCGGTTTGGATGAATCTGTTATTCGCCGTATTTCTGCGATGAAAGAAGAACCAGAGTGGATGCTTGATTGGCGTTTGCAGGCGTTTCGTTCATGGCAGAAAATGAAAGAGCCAGATTGGGCGCACTTGGGTTATGAGAAGGTTGATTACCAATCAATCTCTTACTATTCAGCACCCAAAAGCATGAAAGATAAGCCACAATCGCTGGCCGAAGTTGATCCTGAGTTACTGCGTACCTATGAAAAACTAGGCATTCCACTGCATGAGCAGGAAATGTTGGCGGGCGTTGCGGTAGATGCTGTATTCGATTCAGTATCAGTGGTAACCACGTTTAGAGCTAAACTTGAAGAAGCGGGCGTTATTTTCTGCCCTATTTCTGAAGCCATTAAAAAATATCCTGATTTAGTTAAGAAATATATCGGTAGCGTGGTGCCGCGTAGCGATAACTTCTTCGCCGCGCTAAACAGCGCTGTGTTTACCGATGGTTCATTCGTTTATATTCCGAAGGGCGTGCGGTGCCCAATGGAGCTTTCTACCTATTTCCGTATTAACGAATTAAATACTGGCCAGTTTGAACGTACCTTGATTATTGCCGAGGAAGGCAGCCACGTAAGTTACCTTGAAGGGTGTACTGCGCCGCAGCGTGATGAAAACCAGCTACATGCTGCAGTGGTTGAGTTGGTAGCGCAGGATAACGCCGAAATCAAATATAGCACGGTGCAAAATTGGTATCCGGGCGATGAGAACGGTAAAGGCGGTATTTATAACTTTGTTACCAAGCGTGGTATTTGTGAAACCAACGCAAAAATTTCGTGGACTCAGGTTGAAACCGGTTCGGCGATTACTTGGAAATATCCAAGCTGTATTTTGCGCGGTGATAACAGCGTAGGTGAATTCTACTCAGTTGCTCTAACTCGTGGCCGCCAGCAAGCCGATACCGGCACGAAAATGATTCACCTAGGTAAAAACACAAAATCGACGATTATTTCGAAAGGTATTTCTGCGGGTAACAGCAGTAATGCTTACCGTGGTTTGGTGAAAATGGGCCCGAAAGCTGATGGCGCACGTAACTTTACCGAGTGTGATTCGTTGTTGATCGGTGATAAATCAGCAGCACACACGTTCCCATATATTGAAAGCTCGAACCCTTCCGCCATTGTTGAGCACGAGGCTACCACTTCGAAAGTAAGTGATGATCAGCTGTTCCTTTGCCAACAACGTGGCTTAGATACTGAAAAAGCGGTATCGATGATTGTGAATGGGTTCTGTAAAGAAGTATTTAAAGAATTACCGATGGAGTTCGCAGTAGAAGCGGGCAAATTACTTGAAATTAGTCTTGAAGGTTCAGTGGGGTAAATGATGTTAACCATTAAAGATTTGCAGGCCAGCGTTGAAGAGACAACCATTCTTAAAGGGCTTAATCTCACTATCAACCCGGGTGAAGTACATGCGATCATGGGCCCCAACGGTGCCGGTAAAAGTACCCTAGGTTATGTGCTATCAGGCCGTGAAGATTACGAAGTGCAAGGCGGAACAGTTGAATTTGAGAACCAAAATTTATTGGATATGGAAGTAGATGAGCGTGCACGTGCCGGTATCTTCTTGGCGTTCCAGTATCCGGTAGAAATTCCTGGCGTAAGCAACATGGAATTCATGAAAGAGAGCGTAAATGCAGCACGGAAAGAACGTGGTGAAGAGCCGTTAACGGCTGCTGAGTTCTTGAAAACAGCGAAAGCGGCTTGTAAACAGGTAAATTTACCACTCGAATTCTTGAAGCGTGGCGTGAACGAAGGCTTTTCTGGTGGTGAGAAAAAACGTAACGAAATTATGCAGATGATTTTGTTACAGCCGAAGCTTTGTATTCTTGATGAATCTGATTCTGGCCTTGATATCGATGCGCTCAAAGTAGTGGCAGATGGCGTGAATAGCCAACGCGATGGCAAACGCAGCTTTATTGTTGTAACCCATTATCAACGCTTGCTTGATTATATTCAGCCTGATTATGTTCACATTCTTGCCGATGGCAAAATTGTGAAAAGTGGCGGCCCGGAGCTTGCGAAAGAAGTGGAAGCTTCTGGTTATGCGTGGCTTGAAGGCCATGAGGAGGCAAGTGCATGAGCCAGTGGTTAGCAAACGTTCTTGATCGTGCCAGCACGGTTAACGATTGGCTGAGCCCTGTTCGGCAAACTGCACTAGCAACTCTGCGTGAGCAAGCCTGGCCTACGCGCCGCACTGAAGCGTGGCGGTATACATCGCTGCATGAAGTGGCGGAATTAGAACTCGCTCAAGCGAATAGCGCCCAAAGTACTGTAAATGCCGAAGCACCGGCTATTGAAGGCTTAAATAGCTTAGATTTGGTATTTGTTGATGCCCAGCCGGTTACTGATTTTAGCAAGTTAATTTTGCCTGAAGGGGTAACTGTTACTTCATTGCACGGCGTGAATGCCGATCAGCAAGCGCGTATTAGTAAAATATTTAACCAAGCAAAGCCTACTCACCATTTATTCGGCTTGGTGAACGATGTATTAGCTGAGCAAGGCGTGGTGATCGATGTTGCCGCTGGTGCTGAAATTGAACAGCCAATTCGTATTGTAAACTTTGTTACTGATGGTGTTGAATCGCATCACCGGGTATTAGTGAACGTAGGCGATAACGCGAAGGTTACCGTTATTGAGCACGGCGCGGGCAACGGCCATAGCATGAACACAGCGTATGCTGAATATGTGCTTGGCAGTGAAACCAAGCTTGAACATTATCGCTTTGCGATGCATGGGCAAGAAGCGATTCACATGGGTGGTAGCCATTTTAAATTGGGTGAACACTCGCGCTTAAATAGCACAATTGTGGGCTATGGTAGCCGCCTTACCCGTATTGATACTGATGTGATTCATGCTGCTGAGCATGCGTTCGCGAAAATGAACTGCATTTATTTGCTGGCACCAAAAGAACACTTTGATTTACACACTACCATTGAGCACGCGAAGCCAAATGGCACCAGCGAAGAAAATGCCCGTGGTATTGTGGGCGATAAAGCCAAAGCTATATTTAATGGCCGTATTCATATTCACCGTGATGCGCAAAAAACCTTGGCTGAATTGAATAATCGCAACTTGTTGTTATCTCGTGGTGGGCAAATTAACACTAAGCCTGAACTCGAGATTTATGCTGATGATGTGCAATGCGCACACGGTGCAACCGTGGCGGAAATTGCCGAAGAAGAACTGTATTACTTGCAAACTCGCGGCATTCCGCGCAGCCAAGCATTAGTGATGTTGAACTTTGGTTTTGTGCAGGAACTTGTTAACCAAATGCCAAACAAAGCTTTATCTACATGGCTGCAACCGCTGTTACGTGAGCGATTCAGTGCCATGGAGACAAAATGAGCTTAGATGTTCAAGCGTTACGCCAAGAGTTCCCCATTTTAAGCCGTGAAGTTCACGGCAAGCCTTTGGTGTATTTGGATAACGCGGCTACCACGCAGAAGCCGCAAGTGGTAATTGATGCTTTGGTGAATTATTACAGCCAGAGCAATTCCAACGTGCATCGTGGTGCGCACTTTTTAAGTGATGAAGCTACGCGGCTGTATGAAGATTCGCGCACTGTGGTGGCGAATTTTATTAACGCCAACGCCCGTGAAGAAGTGATTTGGACAAGCGGCACTACCGAAGGCATTAATATTGTTAGCAAAGGTATGGCGCAGCGCTTAAAAGCTGGCGATCAAGTGGTGGTTACCGAGCTTGAACACCATGCGAATTTAGTAACCTGGCAGCAGGCCTGCAAACATAGTGGTGCAACGCTGCACGTGGCGCCTATTGATGATAACGGCACGTTAGATCGTGAAGCCTTTACTGAGTTGCTGAACAAGAACACTGTATTTGTTGCCATGCCGCATGTTTCGAATGCGCTGGGAACCGTGAACCCGATTGTTGATTTGATTCGGCAAGTACGCACGCATGCGCCAAAAGCGTTAGTGCTTATTGATGGCGCTCAAGGTATTGCTCACGGTAATGTGGATGTTCGCGCTATTGGCTGCGATTTCTATGTGTTTTCTGGCCATAAACTGTTTGGGCCAACCGGCGTGGGCGTGCTTTGGGGCAAACAAGCGGTGCTAGAAGATTGGCCAGTATGGTTAACCGGTGGTGAAATGATAGCTTCAGTAAGCTACCAAGATGCTACTTGGGGTGCATTGCCAAATCGTTTAGAAGCGGGCACGCCGAACATTGCTGGTGTTATCGGTTTGGCTGCGGCCGTTCGTTGGTTCCAGCAACTTGATATGCAAGCTGTGCAAGCACATGAAAAGGCATTATTAGAGCGCGCTATTGAGCTTGGCGCTGAGATTGAAGGCCTGCGTTTGATAGGCAACGCCAAAGATAAAATTGGTGTGTATAGCTTTATTCTCGAAGGCTCGCACCCAGCAGATGTAGGCTTTTTGCTCGATCGCCAAGGCATTGCCATTCGTACCGGTGATCACTGTGCCCAGCCGTTAATGGAACGGCTTGGTGTGCCAGGTACTGCGCGTGCTTCATTTAGTATTTATAATACACTCGAAGAAGTTGAGCAGTTGTTTGTTGGGTTGAAAAAAGCCCAAACGATGCTGGCTTAAAGGAGTAGCTATGTCGGTTGAAACTTTTGTTCCAGAAACTAGCGTAATTACCGTAACCCCAAGTGCTGCGAAGCACTTTGCGGCCAAGCTAGCGGCTACGCCGGGTAAAATTATTCGCTTATCTACCAAGCCTAGTGGCTGCACAGGTTACGCCTATGTGATTGATTTTGCCGATTCACCAGAAGAAGGTGATGTGGTGATTGAGGTTAATGAAACATTGAAGCTTTCTGTGGCTCAATCTGCTGTTCCTATGTTGCGTAATACTGAACTGGATTATGTGAAAGAGGGCGTGAATGGCATCTTGAAATTCAATAACCCAAATGTTGTTGATGCCTGCGGCTGTGGCGAAAGCTTCAGCGTGAGTTAAAGCGCATTTGTTAAGGTGCATTGGTTAAGGTAAATATGCAAAAGATTGTATCTATAACTCGCGATTGCAAAGCGCGGCGGGTTCCTACGGGTGAAGTGAAAATTATTCCTGCCGGAGAGTTCGTAAACATTACGCAAGATCTCGGTGGCAACTACACCGTTACTTGGGGCGGCAATATGTTGCGAATTGATGGCACCGATGCCGATGCCATTGGCCGTAAACCTACTGTATTGAATTTCCCTGAACCGGAAGATGGCAAGGTTTCTGAAGCGCAAGTTTGGGAAGCTCTAGAAACGGTTTATGATCCTGAAATTCCTATTAATCTTGTATCACTTGGCTTGATTTACAAAGTAGTGGTTGATGCTGAGCAGGGCGTTGTTACTATCGATATGACACTAACCGCACCGGGCTGTGGCATGGGCCCTGTATTAGTAGGTGATGTGGAATACCGTGTAGGTATGGTGCCGCATGTGAAAGAAGTAAAGGTTGATCTCGTGTTTGATCCACCTTGGTCGCGCGATATGATGAGCGAAGAAGCACAACTTGAAGCGGGCGTGTTTTTTTAAACGTTAGCGCAGAATGCTAATCCTGAACGTGAGAATTACATGAACTTACCAAGCACTACCGAAATTATTGAAGATATCGAGTTTCTTGATGATTGGGAATCACGGTATCAGTACATTATCGATCTTGGTAAGGCATTGCCGAAATTACCTGAAGAAGAACGCGCGCCGGAATTGAAAGTGAAAGGCTGCCAGAGCGATGTTTGGATGCTGGCGCAACAAGATAATGGTGCGCTTACCTTCCGTGTTGATAGCGATGCCATGATTGTTCGTGGCTTACTGGCCATAGTAATGGCGGCTTACAATAACAAGCAGCCCAAAGATATTACCGAATTTGATATAGATGGCTATTTTCAGGCGATTGATTTAGAAAACCACTTATCACCTACCCGCGGTAATGGCTTGCGCGCAATCGTAGGCAAAATTAAGGCGATAGCTGCAGAAGCGGCCTAAGTTAGAGCCTGCAGTTGAAAGCCAAAAGATTAAGAAAAACGCGCCTCTTGGCGCGTTTTTCATGCCTAGCTTTTAAGGCCTAATCGGCAGTAGAAAATAGCGCAGGCGCATGTGGTTTAGGCTACATTAAAAGATAGATGAATTGCTTTATGGAACCTTATTATAATTTCAATACCTAATAGTATAGTTATTATAAAAAGTGTTAACTTAAGAATAGTTAGCCTAAAGCTTCATTTTGGATATAAAGTGTAGGTTTGGTGAACGCGAATGTTTCGGTGTGAATGATAGAACGTTATTGGCGGAATCGATATGAAAATATTAAAGCAGAAAGTTAAGCAAAACACGCTGGCAACTACAGCGTTTGTTTTGGGTGCCTTGTTTGTTGCTTTATCTACTTTTTCAGCGGCGCACGCCGAAGAAGAAAAGCCAAGAACTGAAAATGCTGTGGCCGCGGCGCCTATGGCACCGGTAAGTTCAGTGTTTTACCTAGATTGTTCACATTTAGTTTTTGATAACTTTTTTGATCAAGAGCTTACGCGGGGAGAGCGAGTTACCCTGCTAAACGCGAATATTGAAGCCAATGTTGGTAATTACGAAGCCTGCAGATCGGCTGCTAATGAATCAGCACAAGAACGTATGGTAAATGCTGGTAGCGTTGGCTTAGTAAATGGTGGTTTTGGAATAGATGGTACGAATGAATTACCGGAAGAACTTGATCAACAAGATATGAACACCGATACGGCGCCGCCGGCATCAGCTTCTCGAGAGCACCGTGGCTCTGCCGGAGCAGGTGGAACATCAACAGTTTGTGATGCTATTAAGCAGGGCTTAGCTGGGGCAAAAACGGATTCAGAAAAAGCTCATTTTGAAAAACTTAAAAACGACTACGGGTGCCAGTAGTGGCGACGGACATAAAAAATAGGGAACGAGTATGCACTTTTCACAATCTATAATTCAGGTATTTCGCAAGCTGTTCATGCTTGGTGTAGCTGCACTGGTGTTAAGTGCTTGCCAAACAGGGCCAGATGTTCGCCACGTAGGCCCAACCATGACAGGCCCTTCTGGTGCGAACACGCTGGGAAACTTGCAGCGTAATTACACCTATA
The DNA here is from genome assembly GCF_000218785.1 of Idiomarina sp. A28L. Lineage (GTDB taxonomy): Bacteria > Pseudomonadota > Gammaproteobacteria > Enterobacterales > Alteromonadaceae > Aliidiomarina. The sequence goes on along the minus strand of NZ_AFPO01000012.1, from coordinate 178,415 downwards.
ACTCGGATATCTATTTAAATGTTGCAGTGCCTGTATTCGACCCAGGCTTGCCGCTTGATAGAAATGGCAATGTTGATTACGACCAGCTGGTAAAAGATGATATTTGGCCACAGATTCGTAGGCTTGAAGCTAACCGTTTTGCGCTTGATACAAAGAACGCACTAAGCAAAACCAACTCTTTTGGTTCAATTGATGTAACACCTGATACCAATGCTTCGGCTGATATCTATGTGTTAGGAAAAATTAATCATTCTGATACTGAAACTATTAATATTAGTGTTCGGGTAATGGATGGCACCAATGCACTTTGGGGTACTGAAACCTTCGAATATCGGGTGAGTGAAGGTTTCTACCGTGATGCTTTTAACAGTGGCAACAACCCTTATGAGCCTATTTTCACAAGCATTGCGAACTATGTTTACGATTTGCTTCGCGAAAAAAGCGAAGCGCAGAAAGCCAACATTCAGGCCGTATCTGAACTTCGTTACGCAGCTATGTATAGCCCCGAAACTATGGGTTCGTATTTAGAGCAAAAATCTACGCGTAATGGCGTAGTTTATAGCTTAAACGGTTTCCCTGCCGATGAAGATCCAATGCTACAACGCATTCGCATGATTCAGGCGGAAGAGCAAAGCTTTATTTCGGATCTACAGAACAACTATGCGGCATTTTATGAGCAAAGTGATTCAAGCTACAGCGATTATCACCGAGAAACATTGCCGGTTGCCGCCACTATTCGCCGTGAAAAAGCCCAGCGTGGGCGGCAGCAAGCTACTGCACTTTTAGCGGCAGTGGGTGCCGGTTTGTTACTTCGCAACTCTGGTTCAGCTGCGGGCGAAATCGGTGCGATAGTGCTTGGCGCAACTTCGTTGTATAACATTGGTGGTGCGATTCAAACCAACCAAAATCTTAATAACCAACGCCAATTGCTCACAGAAATGGGCCAAAACTTAGATATCGAAGTAACGCCGCAAGTAATTGAATATCGTGATCAAACGATTGAATTGCAGGGTAGTGCGCGAGAGCAATACACGCAATTGCGCGCTCAGCTATTTGAGATTTATAAAATAGAGGCGACACCGGACCAGAATCTGTAGCGCAGCTTAATGCTCAAAAAGCAGAAGGGAAAGATAAGAGGTAAGTTGTGTCTAATATTGATGATTCGATATCCGAAGTAAAAGCCGAGAGGCTCAGATTGTTCAAAAAGGCTGCGAAGGTGCTAGTGGTATCACTGCTCATCGTTGCCTTTGCTGCGCTTTTGTATTTTCTAATTACGAGCTTAACCAAATCGTTTGGCTCAGAGCCTGAGAAAAAAAGTGCGCAAACATCGGTAGTAAAAGACCAGAACCAAGTTAACCAAGCGCCCGTTGATACTGCCGAGCGAGCGGCTATTCAACAGCGGCTCTCTGATACTCGCCAGCGCTTGCAACGCGCAAGCAATAATACAGCCTTTAACGAATGGCGCCCGGAACAATTCACTTTGCTAGAACAGGCATTGGAGAACGCTTATGCGCTGTATACGGCAACTGATTATGCTGGGGCTCGTGCAACACTGAGTGAAATTAACAGTAGCCTCAGTAGCCTTGAAAGTGATTACGAATCAGCTTACACCGATACCTATGAACAGGCTCTGGCGGCCTTCTCTGATAATGAAATTTCCCGTGCGCGTTTGCTTAACGCCGAGTCACTTCGCATAAACCCTAGTTTCGGCCCTGCCCTTGAGTTGCAGCCGCGTTTAGATGCCTATGAAGAGGTGCAAGCGTTATGGTTGCAAAGCCAAACAGCACAAGCAGAAAATAACTTACCTCGGGAGATAGAGCTTCTTGAAAGGTTGCTATCTTTAGATAATGCGCATCAACGCGCAGCGGAGCGAGCACGGGTAGTTCGTGCTGAGCTTGCTGAACGTGCCTTTTTAAATGCATTAAACATAGCGCTTGAAGCTTTAGATAGCGGTGATCTCGATAGAGCTGAAACGGCCATTAATCGAGCTGCGCAAATTGATAGCGGCCGTGCAGAAATAGCTAATGTGCGTGTGCGGTTAGCAACAGCCCGAACCGAACGGGAGTTAGCACAAATTGAGCAGCAGTTAGCTTTATTTCAAGAAATTGATGAATGGGCTACGGTGGCAATGGTAGCGAACAATGCCTTGCAGCAATATCCTTCACACAGTGTTTCTCGCAATGCGTTAACGCAAGCGAGTGCAATTGTGCAAACTCAAGCGCAGCTGCAAGGTTACATTGATCGGCCGCAGCGGCTCGCCGATTTAACCGTGCTGCAAAACGCGCAGCAAGCGGTTGCCACGGCAGAGCGTTATGCGCAAATGAGCGCCCGCTTGAGCGGGGCTATTAGCGAATTAGAGCAACTTATCGACGTTGCCAATCAGCCCGTAACGGTTGTGCTTACCAGTGATAACCGCACCCATGTTCGTGTTCTGGGTGAAGGGGTAGTGGGTACGCATGCTGAGTATTCCTTTTCGTTAAAACCGGGTACTTATCAGTTTGAAGGGCGGCGCGAAGGATATCGCTCAAAAATTATCACCGTAGTGGTGGAGCAATCGGCAGCACCGATTGCAGTTACATTGATGTGTGATGAGCGGATTTAAGGGAGTGAAGGGTTGAACGCATTGGATAGCGCCATTGATTCTGGCGTACGTAAACACCGGGTATTGGCAATATTAAGCGGCAGTGCTTTGGTAATTGTGCTTGCTGTATATATGTTTTGGTTATTTTTGTTACAAGGTTTTACCGTAACTGTTGCTCCGAATGAAGCTCGTGAACAAGCTCAATTCCGCACGGTTTCTGGCGCTGGATTCATGCTCGGTAATAAGCTGTATTTGTTGGGTAGCAATGCCACCATTGAGGTGAGCGCTCACTTATACATAGCTAAAGAAGTTAATATTGATGCCACTACACCAAGCAATATTAACGTTACCTTGGAGCCACAGCCGGCAATACTCAACGCTAGCCTTGCAACTGCGTTGAACGATGCCAGTTGGCAAATTGATGGCGTAACATTGGGCGAGGGTAGTGAATTTCGTATTGAATTGCCCGAAGGTGAATTTAATTTGGCGGTTTCGCACCCGTTTTATCAACCGCAAAACACCATTATTACCGCCAGCAAAGGGCAGCACTTAAGCCACGAGTTTCACTTAGAGCCCGCTGTGGGTGAAATGCGTTTGAGTTCAGTGCCCTTGGGGGCAGAAGTAAAGATAGATGGCGAAATTGTAGGTAACACACCGTTACAATTAACCCGCAATGGCGGCAGCTATCAGGTTCAGATTCAAGCTGAGGGCTATGAGCCCATACTCGATACTGTTCGGTTGAGTGTGAACAACTTAGTTGCTGAGCGGAACTATCAGCTTGAACTATTGAAGGCAACGTTGCGTGCTGAGGTGCAACCGAGCGGTGGCATTCTTAGCGTAAACGAGCAGCCGGTGGCAAATCCGGCACGAGTAAATGCCAACCAGCCTTTGTTGGTGCGGTATGAAAAAGAGGGCTACTGGCCGGCTTCAGAACGTATTGAATTAACCCCAGGTGAAGATAACGAAGTGCAATTTAATTTGCGTGCGCAAATGGGTACAGTAAATGTTGCTGCTAATGTGCCGGCAAACGTTTTTATCAACGGCGTTGCTCAGGGGCAAGTGCCGTTGCAGTTAAGTTTACAAACAGTGGTGCAAACGCTGGAGTTTCGGGCGCCAGGATATCGAACTCGGCAGCTCGAGGTTCGCCCTTCGGCTTCGGTAGCACGCAATGTGAACGCTGAGCTTTTAACTGAATTTGATGCCCGCCGAGCTGAAGGCCGGCCACTATTTGCCAATACTATTGGTATAAATTTGCTACCGGTAAGCTTGCAGGCTTTTACCATGGGTTCGCCATTAAGTGAAAATGGCCGCAACCGCAACGAGGTGGAACGCCCAGTAACCTTTACCCGCAATATTTGGCTCTCTACGCATGAAATATCCGAGGGCCAATATGCGCGCTTCACGGGGCAAGGCGATACCTCAAGCGAATTACCAGTAACCAACGTGAGTTGGCTTGATGCGGCACGGTTTACCAATTGGCTGAGTGAGCAAGAGGGCTTATTGCCGTTTTATATTATTCGTGGCGATACCTTGGTTGATGTGCGCATTGGTTCACGTGGGTATCGCTTGCCGAGCGAAGCAGAGTGGGAGTTTGTAGCCAAGCATTTTCGGAGGGCGGCACGCACCCAGTATGTTTGGGGTAACCAAGCCGTGCTTCGCGATAATCAAGCAAACTTTGCTGATGAATCGTTACGCGGTGAACAAACCTTTGTGCTGCGCGATTATGAAGATGAGCACAAGGGTAAAGCACCGGTAGGTAGTTACCCTGCCGATAGAAACGGCTTTTATGATCTTGCTGGCAATGTTCGCGAATGGGTGCATGATTATTATCAACTGCAATCTGCGGGCCCTAGCAATATGGCGCCTGCGGCAGAAAACTATTTAGGCCCTGATAATGGCAATGGCCGGGTGGTAAAGGGTTCTTCTTACCTTACCGGGCAAATGCAATTATTGCGCGCTAGTGCTCGGGCTCAGGGCACCGAGCCTGCAGCTGATATTGGTTTTCGTATTGCGCGCTACCACAACTAATGGTTGTTGGCGGTTGTAGGTGCTCTTGATAGGTATTCTTCATAGGTATTTTTCATAGGTGAGAACGTGAAAAAACGATTAATTATTATAGTGTCGATATTCATTCTGGCGCTCGCGGGTGCTAGTGCAATGGCGTACTTTGTATCGCTCGATGCGCCGCAAGATTTTCCTACGAATATTTAACCATCAGCTCAAACATTACAATTAGGCTAAGTATATGAAAATTCATAATCCAAATGCATCAATGAACCCAGGCGTGCTGGTGAGTTTTATTGTAGTGGCTATTTCATTTACCGTGGTGCAGCTGTTTTACGCGGGCATGGTTAGGCCAGCAGCTGAGCAGCTAGTAAATGCTGAGGGAACCTTTGCGTTATCGTCTTTGTGGGTGGTGCTCAATGGCGTAGAACAACAAATTTGTATTTCGCTAATGTTCGTTTGTATTTTTTTAATGGCCTATAAAATTTGGCGTTTAGTAGATGAAGAAGCGATTTATAGCCAAGATTTCCTTGCTGATCACGATAAATCAGAACCGCTGAATGTGAATTTAGCACTAAGCCAACTTGAAGGTTCGAAGTATCGTGAAAACCCAGCGTTGGCTACTTGGATAAGCTGCATTCGGCGCTTCAAGCATACCAAAAACGTACAGCATGCCGCCGATGCTATTGAATCGTCGGTGGATAATGTTTCTGCACAGCTGGAAAGTGGCAACAACATGGTGCGCTTTTTGATTTGGGCTATTCCAAGCTTGGGCTTTGTGGGCACCGTGCGCGGAATCGGGCAAGCGTTGGCACAGGCCGATGATGCGCTAGCTGGCGATATCTCAGGCATGACAGCTTCGCTTGGCTTAGCCTTCAACTCAACGTTAGTAGCTTTGCTGATATCGGTACTGTTGATGTATTTAATGCATTTACTCAATAGCCGGCAAGATGCCATGGTGCTAAAAATTCAAGGTTCTTGCGAAAAGAACCTGCTTTCCCACCTGCATAATTAAGCGGCATTTCTATGCGTTTGAAGCGGCGGAATAACGATGCGTTCAACATGTCATTTCTTGATGTTATGGCATGTGGTTTGGGTGCAGTTATTCTTATTTTTATTCTTGTGGATTTTTATGCAGCAACTATCGATCCAAGCGATGAAATAAACCGCTTAGATGCAGAAATAGCCGCTGCAACCAGTGAAGAAATTGAAGTTTCTCAGGCTATTGAAACCGCCTTGGCCGCTATTGCCGAAGAGCAAGCTCGGCAACAAGGTTCGCAGGAAGCGCAGCAAATGAGCTTGGCGCAACAGCGGCAACTTTTGCAGCAACTCTCTACTGAACTTGCGGTAATCGCTGATTTAGAACAGCAATTAGCTGCCCTTGCAGATATTGAAACCCCCGATTCAAATATTCGTTTAAGCGGTGTAGGTGAAGAGAACTACATTACCGGTATGGTGGTAGAAGGCCGGCAAATAGGCATTTTATTTGATAAATCGGCCTCTATGATGGGCGATAACTTGGTAGAGGTTCTGCTGGCCTTGAGCTATGCGCCGGAACAACGCAAGCGCACGGCAAAATGGCGGCGCAATGTTCGCGCGGCGAAATGGCTGTTAGCGCGATTACCGGAGAGCTCGCGGGTTACCGCGGTAAGCTTTTCTGATACGGCAGAAGTTCTAGGCCCACGCAATATAAATCCGGTGCCATCGACTAGTTCGATTCAGCAAATTGCCAATGAAATTGATGAAGTAACGCCCGATGGTGGCACTAATCTGCTATTGGGAATGCAAACCTTGTTGGCAGCAAACCCAGGTGTTACCGATATCTATTTGATCACCGATGGTTTGCCTACTTTGGGAGAAGGGTTGGGCTTACGTTGCCGCAATTTCATTTCTCGGCAACGTTCAATTTCCTCCGATTGCCGGCAAGAATTGCTGATTGAAACGATTAAACGGGTGCCCGGTAATTATCGTATGAATATTATTTTATTGCCCCTTGAAGGCGACCCGTTCGCCCCTTCAATGTATTGGGAGTGGGCTAATGCAACAAACGGCCGGTTCTTAGCGCCTTCGCAGGAGTGGCCATAATGCGTAGAGTTAAACGAGCTCCGGTTGAAATATTTAGCCTTTCATTTTTAGATATCATTTCCTGTGCCTTTGGCGCAGTGGTGTTGCTAGTGTTGTTGGCCCGAAATGCTGATGTTCCTTCCGATGCCTCGGCCTCTGAAGTAACCGTGCGTATTGAGCAACTACTGGCAGCTCAGGGGCGGGTTGCGGAGCTGAGCGAGCGTTTGCGAGGCGAACTGGAACAGCTAGGTGAAGTAACTTCGGCCGCAAGTGCGGATGTAACCGATGCCGAGGCTCTGGAGCAATCGATACCGCGTGCACAAGCAAGCATTGCGCAATTACAGAGGCAGGCGCAATCGCTTCGCAGCGATATTCGCCAAGAACAAGCGAGGTTGAATGTTGCGAGTTCGCCGGATGATCCTTCGCCTGAAGCGGGTGGTATACCTACCGATGCCGATTATGTAATTTTTGTAATTGATAATTCGGGTTCGATGTCGGCTGATCAAGGTTGGAACCAAGTAACCCGCGTTGTGGAAGATATCATTAAGAGCCACCCGCAAATGAAAGGCTTTCAAATTATGGCAGCCGATGGCAGCTTTATGTATTCCGGCCAAGAGGGGCGGTGGTTGCCAGATACTAATACCATGCGCCAGCGTGCCATTCAGGGTTTAGCGAATTTTCGCGGCGGTGCGAGTGCGCCGGAAGTAGGTATTTTCCGCGCTCTCGATCTTTATAAAAATCAGCAAGGCAAAGTAAGTTTATATGTATTCGGCGATGATTTTCGGCCGGGCACACTCGATCAAGTGGTAACCGATATTACTCAAGCAAATATGCGGCCTGATGGCACCCCAAGATTTCGCATTCACGGAATTGGCTTTCACCGCGCAAGTTATGGCAATGCAGCGCAGTTTGCGGCATTTATGCAAGCGGTAGCGAAACGCAACCGTGGTGCATTTGTAGGGTTACCCAATTAGTTGGCGCATTATTAATGCAAAGTAGTACAGAAACAGCGCGCACACCGCGCGAATTTTATCGGAATGGGCCAGATCATCGCCGCGGAGAAAGTGTAAGCTTTCGCGATGTGGTGCAACGCTTCTATTTCTATCGGATAAAAATTGGGCGTTGGGTAACAGCCGAAGAAGAGCAAGTGAGCGCTAACTTATTTTATGATGCGCTCTGTGATTTGCAGCAAATTTTGGCGGTGCCACCGGCGGTGATTTCTATGAATGGTGAAGTGGCACTTACGTTTGGTAGTGGTGGCCAGCTTGGCGCTTCAGCTCATTATCAGCCAGCAGGCCGTATTCTTGCACTCACTAAAAACGCAGGTGGCGGCAGCTTAGCCCATGAATGGTTTCATGCGTTTGATCACTATATTGCCAGTAAACTATTTCCTGATGTAACAAAAAAGAATGCGTTTGCGAGCAGTACTTGGTTGCAACGCGATGATTACCACCCGCATGCGCTAAACGAATTATTACACAATGCTTATAGAACATTGTTTCTGAATGCTGAGGGCGATAAAGCGAACGCGTTTGTGAAGCATTGCCAAAGCGTTGATGCAGCCAACAAATCACTATACTTCAGCTTGCCAGAAGAGCTCGCGGCGCGGGGGTTCGAAAAGGCGCTACAAACACTGCCACAAAAGAATCATTTCTTAGTTTCGGGATGCTTGAAAAGTGAAGCGGCGCTTGCGGGGCTATATCCGGCAAGCGCCCTTAATCTGCAATTACAAAAAGCTTGGCTCGATTATTTCGGTGCGCTCGGTAATGCGCTCGATCGGCAATCGGTGCTTGCCTAATAAAAGAGCCCGGAAGAGCGGGGCTCAGAAATCACCCTTTTAGCCAAATACAGTTACTGTTTGCCGGCTTATCGCTACCAAATTGCCATCGTTATCCCAAATATGTGAATGGGTATGGCCGTAACCATCGGCCGCATAATCAATATAAGCCACATATTGCCACCAATCGCTAGTGCGCTTCGTGGTTGGCAATGGTTCGGGAAATTCTATTGTCCAGGTAAGTGAGCTGGCTGGCGCTGGCGTATCAAGATGCGGTAACACCGCAGGTGGCCAAGCATCTACTAAACCTAAGAATAAGCCTATATCAATAGGGCTATCTTCTTGAGAGTAGCGCATCCACCCCCCAAATTCCCGTGATGTGTTGTTGCTAAATGGCATGCCACCCACGCTTACCCGATAATCGTAATGATGGGTAAATTCTGGGCTCAGTTTTGATTTTGGAAATGCTGGGCCTTGTTCACGCGGTGGCACTTTTGCAGTGGGTGTATCGGTTACTTTAACCGCCGAAGGGCGCGATAACCCGAAGGTTATTAAAGCGCTCAGCATAACCGCATTATCTTGCTCAATTTCTACGCTCACTTGCGTAACGTTCTTGCCTTCGCGCAATATTCGGCGTTTCAAGGTTGCTTCACCAGCTGCTAACGGGCCAACGAAAGACACGGTAAGCGCACGAACCTGTTGAGCAGGATTCACTCCGTTCAATGCATGTTGATAGGTTATTCCGGCGGTAAGGCCACCAAAAAGAGCCCGCCCTTGATTCCAGCCTTCTGGTAAGAGCATAGTTTGGTTTGCTTCGGAACTCATGGAGGCTAATATTTCTGAAAACTGCATGCGGATCCTTACTTTTAAACGCGCGTTTGATTTTAACGATGAGTTTAACGATAAGGCATGCTAAATTCCAGCCTTAACTAGGCTTTGTAATTGAGATATTGAATACTAAAATGAAATCTATTCATGATAACTGGCAATTAAGATGAAGAAAATTCAAGTATTAGCACTTGCTGCAGCATTTATTGCGTTGGCCGTGCACTGGCTTATGCAGCAGCAAGCTTCGTTAAGTGCGGCCCCAGAGGGCGGCGTATTGTTATTTGCTGCGCTCATATCATTACCGCTATTGGTAGCTTCAGCGGTGTTTTCTATCGGCTCGAGCATCGCGCTTCGCTCAGCTGCTAAACGCGCTGAAAATGGCATTAACACGCCATTTTGGTACCTTATTTTATTGCTCAATATCGCGTTAAGCTTGGGCTATTTATATATTATTAGTGTGTTTATTTACGGTGTAGCTACCTAAGCGCAAGGCAATAAAAAAGCGATGTTCAGGTTCAACTGAAACATCGCTTTTAGTTGCGGCCAAAAAGCGCCGCGATTTAATGTAAATTCTTAATCTTCGATACGGCTCGCCTTTAGGCGGCGGCCGGCAGCCGATTCATTTACATTCAAGATATGATCTCCAATACGTTCTAAACGATTCAGCATATCCATAAACAATACACCAGAGCGTGCCGGGTAGTTACCGCCCTCTAGGCGAAGGTAGTGGCTGGCACGATACATATCACGGCAGCGATCAATGGCCTCTTCCTGTACCAATGCACTTTCAAGATCAACGTATTCTGGCTCTTTCGATACGTTCTCTTTCATGGTGTGAATTGCACTGTTTACCGTTTCCAGCATTTCAGCCAATTCTTGCATGGCCTCTTCTGGCCAATCAGCCCGCGATTCAACCATACGCTCAGTTAGTAGCGATACTTGATAGTAAATATCAGCAATGCGTTCCATATCATTAATCATGGTTTGCATGTGGCGAATACGCTCAGTTTGCGAACGCTCTAAGTTAGTGTGCTCACTTACTCGCACCAGATAATCAGAAATCTCGATTTCTAATACATCGGTAGCTTCTTCGTAATTGCGTATTTTCTCCAGAAGCAAAGTACGATCGGCTTTCGGGTTGGTGGCGAGTTCGTTCAATGCAAGATGCATTTTTTCAAGAATATCGGCCAAGTGCTGTGTTTCTTTGTGCGCTTGCTCAATTGAGAACCCAGGCGATGTCATTGGGCCGGCGCTAATGTAGCGCAAGTGGAATTCATCTTCGCCTTTCTTATCGGGCTGAATATACTCAACGAAACGAATAATCATCGGCACAAAGGCAAACAATAGCACTACGTTCATCACGTTAAAGAAGGTATGGAAGAAGGATAAGGCAAGTGCCGCATTCCCCCTCACCGATTCATCATCGCTAAGAATTGAAATTGGGTTTTCGGATACATACTGGGTTAAATTATCAATCAGCATGATCACTGGATAGATAAGTATCATCATCCAAATAACGCCAATGATATTGAAGAAGAAGTGGAACCTCGCGGCCCTCTTCGCCTGTACGTTCCCCACCAAGGCGGCAATATTCGCCGTAACCGTGGTACCGATGTTTTCACCTAATATCATTGCCGCTGCTATCGGGAAGGATATCCAGCCTTCAAACAGCATAACGAGTGTAATCGTAGTGGCCGCCGATGATGATTGCGTAAGCAGGGTTAACACGGTACCGGCGAGCACGAAGATAATTAACGATAAGTAACCGTAATCACTGAAGGCATCCATGAATGCCAGTATTTCTGGGTTACTGTTAATATCGGGCACTGCACCTTTAATAAACTCAAGGCCGATAAACAAAATACCAAAACCAACCATGGCTTCGGCGATATTGCGCAGGCGGTTATTGCCCGAGAATAAGAATGCGAAGAAGATACCAATTACCGCCAATGCTATCGGCGTAATTTGGAATTTGAAGCCAAATAGAGCCACCATCCATGCGGTAATTGTGGTACCAATGTTGGCACCCATGATTACACCGGTTGATTGCACGAAAGTAAGCAGGCCGGCATTTACGAAACTCACGGCCATTACCGTGGTGGTGGTAGAGGATTGGGTAATTGCGGTAGTACCGAAGCCGGTTACCACACCGGTTAACCGGTTGCGGGTCATGCCGGAAACGATACCTTTCAGGCGGCTGCCGGCTATTTTTTGTAACCCTTCACTGAAGATTTTCATACCAAAAATGAAAATACCCAATGAACCAACTAATTGTAGAAAATCAAATAACGAATAACTCATAGGTTAAGCCTTTGATGTGGCGTGCTTTTGTTGGCAACACTACCTGAATAATCAACGCAAACTGCGTCATGTCTAAAATTGTACGGGCATTTTATAGAGCATTATCGGGAAATGAAATCATTGTCGGGTTGAATTTTTGTGGATATTTTCGGCAGCTGGTAGCCAAGCTTTTGATATTGCAAGAAAAGCAACTGTTTGCCTGTCATAAAAACGTCATAAAAAAATATAATTTGATAGCGATGCTTAGTGAGAATTTGCGTTAAAGTAGAGAAAATTAGATTGAATGTGTTTAAAAAAGTGCAAACCGCATAGCTAAATACAGCATGGCGTAAGCGCATTGGTTTATACATAATTAAGCGCAATTAAAAAGGAATCATAGATGCAATTGTACTACCCCCAACTAGGCTTGTTGGCAGTAATTTTACTTTTAGTGGCGCTGCTAAGCGCTTGCCAACCATTAACAGTATTGAACTCGGTAGTGCCAGCGGGGGCCTATTCGTTGGAATCGGATATCGATTATGGCAGCGATGCTCGCCAAAGCATGGATTTGTATCTACCAGCCGATGGCCATTACAACGAACACGTTTTGGTGTTTGTGTATGGCGGCGCTTGGGATCAGGGCAGTAAAGAGCAATTTGAATTCGTTGGCCAAGCATTTGCCCGATTAGGCTACATTACCCTCATTCCAAACTACCGGCTTTATCCTGATGCCGAGTTCCCAGCTTTCGTGAGCGATGTTGCAATGGCAATTGGCGAAATGCGCAACCATTTGCCGAAGAGTTGTAATTTAGGCAGTAGTATTATTTTAGCAGGCCATTCGGCGGGTGCGCATACTGCGGCGTTACTTGCGGCGGATAATCAATATTTAAACCAGAACAATGCGGGCGATATAGAAATTGCTGCGTTACTCGCGCTTTCTGGCCCTTATGATTTGCCACTTGATCATGAGCGAGTGCGGGAAAAATTCGGCCAAGTTGAGGGCAATGAAGCGAATCCTATAGCCCTAGCTACGGCGAATATGCCGCCAACGTTGTTAATTCATGGGGAGGCCGATACCGTTGCAGAACCGGCGCATGCTGAAAAGTTTCAAGCTCGGCTCGAGGAATTAGGTGTGCCGGTAACAATGCATTTATATAGCAGCACGCGGCATGCATCTGTAGTGGCTAGCTTAGCGAGCCCATTACGTTTCTTAACACCGGTTTATGCGGATATTCAAGCTTATTTAGAAGAGCGTGAGCTGAATCAGCGTTGTGAATAGTGAGTAGCCTCGCCAATAAAAAAGGCTGTAGCATTTGAGCTACAGCCTTCTTGAACTAATCAATCTACTTGGTAATTACTACCGCGTATTAATTGAAGGTATTAACTTCCAGCAATTATGCGCTTGGAATTAATACTTTATCGATAACGTGAATTACGCCGTTATCTGCTTCGATATCAGCAGTTACTACGCTTGCATCGTTAACTTTCACGCCGTAGCCAGTAGCATCAATGTTCAAAGATGAACCTTCTACCGTATCGGCATTTAGTTGTTGGCCCGCTAAATCTGCGCTCATTACTTTGCCCGATACTACATGGTAAGTAAGTATCGCAATCAGCTGGTCGCGATTTGCTGGCTCTAACAAGCTTTCAACTGTGCCTGCAGGTAACGCAGCAAACGCTTCGTCAGTTGGTGCGAATACAGTGAATGGGCCTTCGCCATTTAATACATCTACAAGGTCAGCAGCATCTAATGCAGCTACTAATGTACCAAAGCTGCCATTGTTCGCCGCGATTTCAGCGATAGTGCCTTTCTTCTCAGCTTTATCCTGCATGCTGTAACCACTACGCTCTTTATTACCACCGTGGTGATCAGCGATAGTTAATCCGCTTACAGCAAAACTACCCGCAAGGGCGATAGACATAGCAATTGTTGTTAATTTAATCATGGTGTTCTCCAATTATTAACTATTTCCTCACTGTGCCGCTTTTTTTGCTGCATCAGTGCTTGTAAAAGCTGCTGAATTAAACTCAGCTGTTGATGTTCTCAGATGGTTACGGAGGAAGTAGTGAAATTGGATGTTTGTTAACCAAATCTTTACTGGATTAGGGTAATAGAATTATTCGATACACACTTGTGTAAAAAGAGTTAGGGCGTAACTTCAATAAGTTACGCCCTAAATGGGCTAGAGAAGTTTTAGTAACGCTTTTGCAGTGTTTTCAGATGAAGCTGGGTTTTGGCCAGTAACTAAAATTCCATCAGTAATCACATAAGGGCCCCAATCTTCGCCTTTGGAATAACTTCCGCCATTTTCCTGCAGCATATCTTCTACCAAGAAAGGTACTACATCGGTGAGCTCTACGGCTGCTTCTTCACTATTACTAAAGCCGGTTACTTTACGGCCTTTCACTAAACTCGCACCATCGGCTGATTTAGTATGGCGGAAAACTGCTGGTGCATGACAAACAGCAGCTACTGGCTTATTGCTAGTTATCGCTTGTTCAATGAGGGCGATAGAATCTTTATCTTCTGCTAAATCCCATAATGGGCCATGGCCTCCGGGATAGAACACCGCATCGAAATCATTAATATTCACTTCACTTAATTTCTTAGTGGTAGCTAATTCAGTTTTCGCCGCTACATCGCCTTCGAAACGCTCGGTTGCTTCGGTTTGAAAATCTGGGGTATTGCTGCCCGGATCAAGTGGCGGCTGGCCACCTTTCGGTGAGGCCAAAGTTACATTTGCGCCGGCATCTTTGAATACATAATAAGGAGAAGCGAACTCTTCAAGCCAAAAACCAGTTTTCTTGCCGGTATCACCGAGTTCATCATGTGAGGTTAAAACCATTAATACGTTCATTGTTTTTCCTTCTATCCAGTTACGCTACTCAGCTCTATACAAGTAACAGAATGTGTATAACTACTACCTTGGGGCATTTGATTCATACATCAAGGGGCCGATTATCAAGTGCTGCTTATTTTTCACCGTATTCGCGAAGCAGTTCCGCATCGGTAAACTGCTGAAAATCTTGCTTGGCATTAGTGCCCCACCAATACTCAACAAACTGATAGCGGCCTGAATTTCGAGTATAAAAACGGTAACGAATAGGATTTTTAGAATAATAATCCTGATGGTAGCTTTCGGCTTTATAGAAACGACCAAGAGGGGTAACGGGAGTAACGATCGAGGATGTGAAGGGGCCGGTGGCTTTTAGCTTGCGAATCGAAGCTTCGGCTAACGCTTTTTGTTCCTCATCATGATAGAAAATCTCCGCACGGTATTGCTGGCCGCGATCAACGAACTGGCCTTCAGCATCGGTTGGGTCCATAAAGCGCCAAAATGCTTCGAGTAGGCCGGCGTATTCAATTACTGCAGGGTTGTAAAATACTTGCACAGCCTCTGTATGCCCAGTGCGGCCGCCAGCTACCTGTTCATAGGTGGGGTTTCGTTCACGGCCTCCGGTGTAGCCAGAAATTGCTTCGTAAACGCCCGGAAGTTTTTCAAACCCTTCTTCTACACACCAAAAGCAGCCGCCAGCGAATGTAGCCACTGCTCGTTCGCTAGCCTCATCTAAGGTAGAATTCTGACCCTGTGCGTTACCAACAATATTCGATAATGCAAATGCTGCAGCTAACATACTAATTAATATAATTTTTTTCATGACTTCACCTAGCGTGATTAAATTTTCATACCGCACTGATTCTTTGATTACTCAGAAAAGGTTACGCAGATTCAGCATTTTTAGCTTTGTTGCAACCTTATCTTTACAACTGCGGTATAAATAATAATTGAAATACTGAAATTACAAAGTATAGTGATGTATATACATATATAGAGGTTCAAATAGAAACTTAGATGCGTAATTGGTTTGTTTTGTTTTTGGTAGGCACGCTTTTCCTGCTTCCGTTTTCTGGAAGCAGCGCAGCCGTGATGCCGCACGAAACAATGCACGAAACAATGCATGAAAAAATGCACAGCACGCATGAGAATATGCAAAGCCCCAAGAATCTTGCTAGCGAGCCAACCGCATTTATTGAGCTCGCGCCTGCCGTTGAACACCACATGCCAGAGCCGGGAAAAACTTCAGGCGATCACTGTAAGCCAGAAATTACGGTAGTAGAGCCCGTAAATCACAACCATCATGTTGAAATAGTTGAATCGGCTGATCATACACAATCAAGTATGGCAGCGGATTGCTGTGATAACTTTTCTGATTGTGGCACTAAATGCCCAGCCGATTGTGGGCATTGTGTAATGTTCGGCCACGGCTGCACGGCAGCTCTGAATAACCTCAATATACAAACGCCAATTTTAGCCTTTTCGGCATCGGCGCTTGCTGCTTCGTTTTATTCACTACTAACAAGCAAGCCAACACCTCCTCCAATTATCGCCTGATTTACAACTCGATTAGTTTCGAGTGATTCACTTTGAATTCACTCGAGTGTTGTTAATGCAGGAGATATTCCATGTTTTTACCAAGAATCCGAGTATGCGTAAGCATTGCTTTTGCCGCCATTATCACAAGTGGCTGTGCTAGTTACAGCCCTGAATACACTGATTTTTCGGAACCATTAACGAACCCGGAAATTGAGCAAATTCAAGCTGATGCCGATATTGAGGCGCTTGTTGCTTTTGCTCATGCGCATCACCCGTTGATTAAAGCAGCGATAGCCAATATTGAGAGTGCTAACGCCGCATTAACATCGGCGGGTGCATTTGCCGACCCACAGTTTTCAGTAAGCCAAGGGCTTAACAATTCTGATTTCCGCACGCTTAGCGTTGAACAAGAAATCCCACTCTTTAATCGCCGAGCTATGGCCATTGAGCAGGGAAAAATTGCGCTACGCTCAGCCAAAGCTGAGCTTGAGGTTGTAAAAGCAAACGTTACCGTAAATGTTGTTTCTGCATTTTCAGAGTATCTCTATGTGCTTGAAAACCTCGAATTGCAACAAGATCTTATTCAACTGCTGAACCAATTCGCAGCAGTAGCCGAACAGAGCTATTCAGCGGGTTCAGTATCATTATCTGATTTGTTAAGAGCTCAAAATGCGGTAGATTCTGCGCGCTCTGAAAAGCTGAACTTAGAGCAATTAGTGGTTTCGCAGCGTGCACGTTTAAATGCCGCTCTTGGCCGTGATGCCCGAGAGCCGCTTAGCGGAGATTATTCGTTGCTAAATAGCCATCGGAATTTTGCGCGCCTTCCTGCCGATATAGAAACCCTGTATTCCCTTGCCGAAGAGCATAGCCCACAACTAGCGGTAAGCCGTTATGAAATTCAGAGCCAAACTGTGGCCACTGATATCGCCAACACGGCAGGGCTACCCAGATTAATGGTAGGCGTGGAATACATGAATGAAGCTATGGGTTCCGGCACCTTTGCGGGAATGGCATCGGTTTCTTTACCGATATGGCGATCAAATTATCGGGCTCAGCGGGAAGCGGCAAAGAGCGCTTATCAATCTGCCCAATATAGATTGCAATCAACTCAGTTGGAAATTCAAGCTGAACTCAGTATAGCCCTGTATCAATGGCGCGAGGCTGAGCGTAACCGGGAACTATACGGCCAAGTATTGCTTACTCGCGCTGAGCAAGCAGTGGCAACTTCACTAAGTAATTATCAAAACGGTAATGCCAGTTACACCGATGTTATTTCTAGCCAACAAGAATGGCTAAGCTTTGCATTGGCATATCGGCGGGCACTTGCAAATCAATTATCAGCGGTAGCGGCTATTAAATCGCTGATCACTTCTGGGGCTAATTCTGAGGTTTCAAATGAAAAATATTAATATGATAAAAATCATCGCCGCAATATTCGTGCTGATAGTAATAGCAACTACGATTTTAGGTATTCAGTTTCAAACGCCTAAGGATGACCATAACCATACAGAAACAACTGAAAATGCTCAGGTAGTTGATCATAGTAACCACAACCATGCTTTATCTAATGGCAACTCGGATAATCCGTTTGTTGAAGAAGCGCAGTTATACACTTGCTCGATGCATCCGCATTTTCGTTCTGAGGATCCAAATGAGCGTTGCCCTATTTGCGGAATGGAACTCGTTCCAGTTGCTCGAGGCAACGATGAGAGTGAAACAAGCAACGTTGAATTTTCTGATAGAAGCTTGGCGCTTTTGAACGTACAAACACAACCTGTTGTTCGCGCTGAGGGGCAGCAACAATTGCGAGTAACTGGGCAGTTAGAGTTTGATGAACGCGCGTTAACTAGCATTAGTGCTTGGACAGGCGGAAGAATTGAGCGTTTACACGTGAACTATACCGGAGCCAGCGTAAGTAAAAATGATCCGTTGGTAGAGCTTTATAGCCCGGAGCTGCTTGTGGCACAGCAAGAACTTTTGCAAGCGCAAAAGAATGCGAATACTTCCGTACCTGGGTTTTTACAAGAATCAAACCAAACAACGCTTCGGGCGGCACGAGAACGTTTACGGTTGCTGGGTTTAACGCAAGCGCAAATTGATGCCGTTATTGCAAGTAAAACCGCGAGTGATCGCGTACTCATTCGTTCGCCTTCTGCGGGGTTGGTAGTAGCGCGGAATGTTGCGCAGGGCGATTATGTAAATGCAGGGGACAGCCTACTTGAATTAGCAGATAACAATAAGATGTGGGCTGTATTCGAAGTTTTCGAGCGTGATCTGGGGTTAGTTGAAGTTGGCCAACATATTGAATTTGCTTTGCAATCATCTGGTAAATCGATTCATGGTGAAATTATTTCAGTAGCACCACGAATTGATGCAGAACGGCGTACTCGAGAAGTTCGCGTAGCAATTTCTGAAAGTGAGCAATTACTTACCGCTGGCGCTTTTACCAGTGCGAATGTGCAAATACCGATCGGCAATGTACTGATGATTCCAGCTTCTGCGCCTTTGATTACCGGTAAACGAGCCGTTGTTTATGTGCGTGATGCCGAGCAAAGCGGCAGTTTTTCTGCGAGAAACGTAGAACTCGGCCGCAAACTCGGCAATAACTACGAAGTGTTAGAGGGTTTGGCCGAGGGTGAGCTAGTAGTAAGCCGCGGGGCATTTTTAATTGATAGCGAGCTGCAATTACGAGGGCAGCCGAGCATGATGGCTCCTGAAGGTGGTGGCGCTACAGGCCATGAAAATCATGGTGGTAGTGCGGCTAATGAACCGGTAGCAAATACTACTGCAACGGATCATTCTGCACACAATAACCAATCTACAAACAGCTCCGCCACGATTGCGCAAAATCAGGTAGATGCTGCTGATTTAGCCCCGGTATTCACGGCTTATAATGATATGTGGCAAGCGTTGCAAAGCGATAGCCTTGCTGAATGGCAAGCGGCAGCGGGCGATTTTCATGAATCAGTAGCCGCAGTGAATTGGCCTGATAGCTTAAGTTCGGTAGTAGAACAATTAAATACTGGCGCCGGCCATGCTCATCATGTAGCGGCTATTAGCACCGCTCGAAATCAATTCCATGCGCATTCGCAAGCTATGATCGAATTGGCGGAAGCAGGTTATCACCAAGGTGAGCTGCACGTTATGTTTTGCCCTATGGCACGAAGTGGCCAAGGTGCTTCGTGGCTGCAGCAAGATGATGAACTTTTGAACCCATATTATGGCGCAATGATGCTTCGCTGCGGCGATAACCAAGGTGTACTTCCGGGTACCAACAATGGAAGCGAAAGCAGCGGTGGCATGAGCAATCAGCATAACCATGTTCACGGAGGCCACTAGTAATGACAAATTGGCTTTTAAACAACAAATTAATTGTCGCCTTAATGGCGGTAATTATTATCGTAGCTGGGGTAATGGTAGCCCCGTTCAATTGGGATACGGGAACACCGCGCTCGCCTGTTGCGGTAGATGCGATTCCTAATATTGGTGAAAACCAGCAGATCGTGTTTACCGATTGGCCGGGGCGCTCGCCGCAAGATGTAGATGACCAAATTAGTTACCCGTTATCAGTGCAGTTGATGGGCGTGCCAGGCGTAAAAGATGTGCGCACGATTTCAATGTTTGGCTTCTCCAGCATTGCCGTAATCTTCAATGATGATGTGGAATTTTATTGGTCGCGGTCGCGCATCCTGGAGAAGCTCAGCAGCCTACCTGCGGGTACCCTTCCTGATAATGTTCAACCTGCGCTAGGGCCTGATGCTACCGGGCTCGGGCAAGTTTACCTCTATACCCTAGAGGGGCGTGATCCGCAGGGTAATCCAACCGGTGGTTGGGATTTGGATGAATTGCGGTCAGTACAAGATTGGTATGTGCGCTATGGGTTGTTAGCTGCTGAAGGTATTAGTGAAGTGGCTTCGATAGGTGGTTTCGTTCGCGAATACCAAATTGATATCGATGCCGATGCTTTGCGCTATTTCAATGTGAGCATGGAGCAAGTGGTTGCGGCTGTTCAAGAATCAAATATTGATGTTGGCGCTCGAACTACTGAAATTAACCAAGTTGAATACATTGTTCGCGGTGTAGGTTTCATTAAAAGTTTGGCAGATATAGAAAACGCGGTAGTGCGTTTGGCCAGTGATAATACTCCGATTCTAGTTTCTGATGTGGCAACTGTTGGCTTTGGCCCCGCGGAACGCCGAGGCGCGCTCGATGTATCGGGTGCTGAAGCTGTGGGCGGTATTGTAACCGTGCGCGAAGGGTTTAACCCACTTGCCGCTATTGAGAACGTGAAGCTGCGTATCGATGAACTGGCTGCAAGCTTACCGGCACGGGCTGTGGTTGATTGGCAGCAGGCTAGCGCAGCCGATATCCGTAACTTTGCTGAACAGCAAGGGTTGCCGGAGCTTCGCAGTCAAACCTTGAATTTCGATGATCACGAGCAAAAAGCGTGGGCGGAATGGTTGCAAGCGCACCCACAAGATCGCTGGCCTGAATGGGTAACACTGAGCAAAATTACCTTAGTGCCTTTCTATGATCGTTCAACGTTGATTATGGAAACACTAGGTACTTTAAGCGATGCCTTAACTCAGCAATTACTAGTTACTGCGGCTGTGGTGCTTATTCTTCTTATGCACCTGCGCTCGGCAATTACTATTGCCACTATGCTGCCTTTGGCGGTGTTGATGACCTTTATTGGTATGCGCCTGCTCGGCGTGGAAGCCAATATCGTAGCTTTAGCTGGTATAGCGATTGCGATTGGTACCATTGTTGATATGGGGATTATCGTTACCGATAATATTTTGCGGCTGCGTAAAGATAAGCCTGATTTAGATATTGGCGAGGTAATCAAGCGCGGTACCAAAGAAGTTGGCCCGGCGGTATTAACCGCTATTGCCACCACGGTTATAAGCTTTTTGCCTGTGTTCACCATGACAGGCGCTGAAGGCAAGCTGTTTACGCCGTTGGCATACACCAAAACCTTAGTGCTGTTGGCGGCGGTGGTGTTGGCGCTCGTTGTGGTGCCGGTAATGCTGAGAGTATTGTTAAGTGACCGGTTCCGGAAGATAGATGCGTGGTTACTCGCACGCCGAAAAGCTTACCGCATTGCTTACGCCGTGCTGGTTTTCGTTGTGATCTTGGCCTTAGCAGGGTTATGGGAACCGTTGGGCCCGGCCGCGGGGGGAATTCGAAATACCTTATTCGTGCTAATGCTTTTCGCCTTTGTGGTTGGTGGTTTCGCAATTATCATCCATTTTTATGAACCCCTGCTGCGGCTTTGCTTACGTTTCAAAGCTGCATTTTTGGCGTTGCCGTTGTTGGTTGTTATCGCGGGCTTGGCTATTTATCCGGGGTTGGGCCGAGAGTTTATGCCTTCGCTCGATGAGGGAAGTTTCTTGTTGATGCCTACCACTATGCCGCACGCTTCAATAGGGGCAGCACTCGATGTGTTAAGCGAACAAGATAAAGCTATTGCCGCAATTCCGGAAGTTGAAAGCGTAGTAGGTAAGATTGGCCGCGCGGAAACGGCGTTGGATCCTGCACCGGTTTCAATGATTGAAACCATTATTAACTATAAGAGTGAATTTAAAACCAATGCTAATGGCCAACGAATCAACTTTCGGGTGAACCGGCAGGGTGAGTTCGTGCGCGATAGTAATGGCGAATTGATTCAGGATAGAAAAGGTGAACCATACCGGCAGTGGCGTGATCACATTCAAAGCCCTGATGATATTTGGGATGAAATTGTGCGTGTGGCGCAAGTGCCAGGGGTTACCTCAGCTCCGCGCCTACAGCCGATTGAAACTCGGCAATTAATGTTACAAACCGGTATGCGTGCGGCGATGGGCGTGAAAGTGCAAGCTCCTAACCTTGAGGCTCTAGAACGTGCTGCGGTAGATATCGAGCGAGTAATGCGCAGTTCACCCGCGGTTAATTCGGCTTCGGTTAGCGCCGAGCGTGTGGTTGGAAAGCCTTATCTTGAGCTGCACCTCAAGCGCGAGAATATTGCCCGTTATGGGCTTACCATTGCGGCGGTGCAAAATACCGTGGCTACTGCGATTGGTGGAGTTGAAGTAACACGCAGTATCGAGGGGCGGGAGCGTTATCCTATTCGGGTTCGCTATCAACGCGAACTGCGTAACGATATTGAAGCCATGTACGATATTCTGGTAACAACTTCGAGCGGGGCGCAAATTCCACTTGAGGAGCTAGTGGATATTCGTTACACCCGTGGGCCGCAAATGATACGTTCGGAAAATACATTCCTAACGGCTTATGTAACTTTTGGTTCAGCGGCGGGCATTGCCGAAGTTGAAGCAGTAGAGGCGGCGGCAGAACACCTTCGTAGTGCGCAAGCAAGTGGTGATTTACGCCTTGAATCGGGCGTGAGCTATACGTTCGCGGGCAGCTACCAGCAGCAACAGAGCGCAATGCAAACGCTGCAAGTGGTTATTCCGTTATCACTGGCGCTTATTTTCATCTTGCTCTATCTGCAATTTAAGCAAGTGAGCACTGCTTTAATGGTGTTTAGCGGTATTGCTGTGGCGTGGGGCGGTGGCTTTATCATGCTCTACCTCTATGGCCAATCATGGTTTGCGAATTTTACCATTCCGGGTATCACTCAGGGCGTTACTTTGCGCGATATCTTCCAGTTTGAAGTAACGCATTTAAGTGTGGCGGTGTGGGTGGGCTTTTTAGCGCTCTTTGGCATCGCTGTTGATGATGGTGTGGTGATGGCTACTTACTTACAGCAACGCTTTTCTGAAGGCTCTTCGAACACCATAGAAAGTATTCGCGAACGCACTATTGAAGCCGGTATGCAGCGTGTAAGGCCGTGCTTAATGACAAGTGCGACAACGATACTTGCATTGTTCCCAGTGCTCACAGCTACTGGCCGAGGAGCTGATTTAATGATTCCGATGGCAATTCCAACCGTTGGCGGGCTCACTTTTGTTGTGCTTACCATGTTTGTGGTGCCTGTTTTATACAGTTGGCGGGAAGAAATGAAGCTGAATTGGGCTAATCGCTAGAGGTGTTTTGTACTCCTAAAGTGATATTAAGAGGTTTATTACTTCTTTACTTAAACCAATAAGGCGCAATGATTATTTTTTTATGCAATAAAAGAATATAAAAATTCATATACAACTTAAACGAGGAGAGCTTTATAGATTAAAAAAACACCATATAAAACATCATTAATTAAAAATAAGATGACTATACAAGTTGCGCAAATGCGTTAGCTTGGTGGTTGATATGGGCAAAAACATAATAAAAATAGCTACTTATTCGATGGTTTTGTATGAATAATAAAGTTGCATATACATCTTGTTCACTGGTATGAATAAAGGTGTGAGATAAAAATAACGCAACACATGGGGAAATAAAAAAATGCATAAATTATCATTGCTCGCAATAGCGGTTGGCGTTGGTTTATCACCAGCTCCACAGGCGTTAGCTCAAGATTCAGAGGCAGAAGCTGAACGAATTGAGCGTATTAGTGTAACGGGTTCGCGCGTTCTGAGAGCAGAAGCGGAAAGCGCAGCACCGGTTCAAGTATTTACGGCAGAAGATATCGAGGCTTCAGGCCTCACTTCTATGGAGCTTGTGCTCCAGAAAATGTCGGCTTCGGCGGGGTTTGGCGGCAACCAAACCAGCGCTTATTGGGTTGGCGGTGGTTGGGGAACCACCCAGGTTAACTTACGTGGGTTGGGTGCTAACCGCACGCTGGTGCTACTTAATGGCCGCCGAGTGGTAAATGGCGGTACGGGTGCAAATAGCTCGGTAGATTTAAATACACTGCCATTAACCATGGTTGAACGAATTGAAGTATTGAAAGATGGCGCCTCAGCAATTTATGGTGCTGATGCCGTAGCTGGTGTAGTGAATGTAATTACCCGGAAAAGCTTCGATGGCGTAATGGTTGAAGGGCGTGTAGCTGGAACAGATAAAAGTGATGGTGAAGAGCGCTCTGTTAACTTGATGTTTGGTACTAGCTCTGATCGCGGGCGCTTAGTTTCAACCATAAGCTTTCGAGATACCGATGAAGTAAATATGGGTGACCGCGCAGCGTGCGCATTAGCTGAAACTTCGCCTGGAGAACTCGGCTGTTTTGGTAGTGCTTCAACTCCTGGTGGCCGAGCTGTTATTACTAGCGGGCCAGAAACTGGCCGAATGATTAACTTTAATCAAACTGCTGGTGGTGATCCGAAAGGGTTTGAAACTTACAGCGCAGGTGCTCATAACGTTGATTTCTTCAATATGTTGAACGCTGTTAACCCGGTAACCACTATTAGTTTTTCAACCTTCGGCGATTACCGTGTTGGCGATGAAACTTATGTGTTTACTGAAGTGCTATATAACAACCGGCGTTCAAGCCAGATAGCTACTCCAGGTACGCTGCGGAATATAAATTATTCAGCTGATCATCCAGATAACCCAGTTGGCGAAGATATTCGCATCGTTCAGCGACGCTTAGAAGAAGCTGGGCCACGTGGGTTTGAGCAGGATGTGAACACTTTCCGCGTAGTAGCAGGGATGAATGGTTTAATTGATTACAATTGGGCGTGGGAAGTAGCTTATAACTTTGGCCGCACTACGGGTAATGATGCCGGTACCAACATTGCAAACCTTGAGCGTATGAATCGAGCAATTGATCCGGATACCTGTGGTAGTAATGGGGTGCCATGTGCCGATTTAATTGGGTTAGGTAATGTAAGCCAAGAAGCACTCGATTATATGCTATTTCGTATCAACGATTATGGCGGCAACCAACAGCAATCGCTTACCGCTAACGTTGCGGGTGATCTTTTTGAGATAGGCGATCGCGTTATTCCAGTAGCATTTGGTTTGGAGCATCGCAAAGAACGAGGCTGGCGCGAACCTGATTCATCTGTAGTAGCCGGAATAATGAACACTAACCGGAAGGAACCGCTAAGTGGTCATTATTCGGTTACAGAACTATATGCTGAAACATCAGTTCCGCTTATTTCTGATCAGAAATTCGCTGATTCCGTGTTTCTAGATCTTGCTTATCGTTACTCTGATTACGATACATTTGGTAGTGATGGTAACTATAAGCTTGGCCTGCACTGGAATGTAAACGAAAATGTGAAATTCCGTGCAACCCAATCCACAGCCTTTCGTGTGCCAAATATACCAGAGCTTTTTGGTGGTATCGGTGAAGGTAATTTAACTACATCAGATCCTTGTTCAGGCTGGGATCAGCCAGGTGCAAACCCAACGGTAGCAGCAAACTGCCAGGCTGATGGTGTACCTGCAGGTTACGCACAATTTGGCTCTACTGTGCTTACACGCACGGGTGGTAATCCAAATTTACAGCCAGAAGATGCAGATACTTTTACTGCTGGCGTTGTTTGGGATGTGGGCTATGTTGAAGGTTTACAAATCACTGTAGATTACTTCGATATTCAAATTGAGAATGCTATTCGTGGTGTTGGCGGTTCAACTAAGCTGAACGCATGCTACAACTCGGAAAACTTATCTCATCCGTTCTGTAGTTCAGATACTTTTACTCGAGATCCTCTCACGGGTTCGTTGGATTTCTTGTCTTCTCAGCCTGCTAACGTAGCTACAGAGAAAGTTTCTGGTATGGACGTTTCGGCATTTTATCTAACGAGCATGTTCGGTTTAAATGCTAAATTCAATATCAACTTAACCTATCTAGATGAATACACGATTGAGCCTTTCCCTGGCGCAAGCGCTATTGAATATGCGGGCAAGATTACTGGCGGTAGTGGCAGTTTCACACGTATCCGTTCAGATGCTTCAGCTACATTCTCTGGTGAACAGTGGCAATTCCATTACGGTGTTCGCATGATTGGCGCCGCAAATGATATCAATGCTTCACCTGGCGATTTGGGATCGAAAGTTTCGAATACTTTCTATCACAACGTTCAGGGAGCATGGTTCATTGATGATAATTGGACGCTTAGCGCAGGTGTAAATAACTTGCTGGATAAAAAAGCACCTTTTATTCGTAGCTGGACTGATGCCAATACCGACACGATGACATATGACCTCATGGGGCGTCAGCTCTATGTGAAATTACGTTATCAGTTCTAAAGCTGTAGTGGCGGTGGAATCTCCCACCGCCATTTTGTTGGGGAATGTCTATGCAAAATCAATCTTCCGCATTTCGTACTTGGCATCGGTGGTTATCACTGATTGTTGGTGTGCAAATGCTGATATGGGCTGTTTCGGGTGCCTACATGGTATTTGTAAAACTCCCATTCATTCACGGTGTTCATCTTACGCAAGAGGCTGATGGTGTTCTTCATAACCCAGCGGCTGGCATTCGGATTGCCGATGTTATTGCTACTTATCCAGATGCTCATGATGTAAAAATTGTTAACCGAACTATTCATGGTGAGCGCCAAGATGTTGCACAAGTGCACTCTGGAAGCGATAAGTTTCTTGTTGATCTACGTACTCTCGCACCAATTCAGTTAGCTGCTGGCGATATCCGCGCGTTGGCTCAGGAATATTATAAGAAGGGCAATAATCCAATAACGAACGTTGAACTGCTTACTGAGAATCCACCAACGGAACTTAGTGCAACACACCTGCCAATTTGGCGAGTGGACTTCGATGATTTCGGGAATACCAGCCTTTACCTTCACCAAGCAACAGGTGAAATGACAGTTCGCAGACACGATTTTTGGCGTGGTTTCGACATCATGTGGATGTTGCATATTATGGATTATAAAGATCGCGTTGATATTACAACGTGGTGGTTGCGAGCTTTCATTTTCGGCACTTTCTTGTTTGCTTTTACGGGCAGTATTCTTGTGGTGCAGACATTGCGTTCTAACCGGAGGAAGCCAATATGAAATTCTTACAATGGCTCCATCGTTGGACCGGCTTAATTATTGTTCTACAAATTGTTTTATGGACTATCAGCGGGCTCTATTTTGCGCTTGTTGACCACCATGGCATGAAGGGGCATCAATACCATACAGCGCCGCAATCTATTAATTTAGATTTAGGGCATGCCAAGAATATGAATCCAAGTTGGTGGAATAACTTTGAGGAAGTTCGTTTGCTGCGGCACGAACTTGTTTTGGGAATTCCTAAGCTTGAAGTTCATCATCGTGGTGGTATTAGCTATTTGAACGGGCAAACGGGTGAACCTTGGGTAACCTCGGAAAACTTGGCAAAAGAAATAGCTTTATCGACTTACTCCGGCCCCGGTACACCAACTCGTGTAACTCCGATCTCTACCTCTAGAGAGTTACACGATTGGCAAGGAGAGGGCTACCAAGTTGACTTTAATGACGACTTAAATACTCGAGTATACGTAGATAGTATTTCGGGAACAGTTCTCGACCACAGAAATACTCCCTGGGTGGTTGCTGACTGGATGTTCCGATTGCACTTTATAGACTATACCGGTGGCCGGAACTTTAATAACCTTGTGATTGTTGCCGCAGGTGCGGTTACGCTTTGGTTTGCACTAAGTGGTTTCATTCTCTTAGTGAAGCTATTAGCTAGCGGTGAAATGCGCTTTACCTTTAGAAACGCTCCGCTATGGGCTACGGTTGGTGCTAACCAACACAAGTTTTCGGAGCGAGCTCATAAAACAGTTCTACAAACACTCCAAGATAATGATGTGTTGGTAGAAAGTGGCTGTGGCGGCGGCGGTTCTTGTGGTTTGTGTAAGGTAACCGTGAACGGCACAGCTGAGATTACAGCAGCAGAGCGCGATCTATTATCCCAAGAAGAACTTTCTGAAGGCATTCGTTTGGCTTGTCAGCATAGAATTGGGAAAGTGCAAAACGTAGAGGTTACTGAAGTTAATGCGCAGAAGCATTCGCTCACATTGGTTTCCTCAAGTTTCTTAACGCCAATGCTGCGTGAGTTGCGCTTCCTAGCTGAAAATGGCGAAATTGAATATTCTGCCGGCCAATATATGCAATTCTTAATACCTGATGGTATTACTGCTATACGGCCTTGCGATATACCTGAGGAATTCCATTCGAATTGGGCCGCAATTCAAGATGGTAATTTCAAACACATTGCTGTGCGCAGAAGTTACTCGATGGCTACCAAGCAAAATGGAAATGAGCTCGTGTTTACTGTCCGTTATCAACCACAGGCCGAAGGTGCGAAAGCTCCGGGAGTTGGTTCAACGTATTTGTGTAACCTGAAACTAGGTGAGCAGATTTTAGTTGAAGGCCCATATGGTGATTTCACACGTATGGCAGGTGATACCAGAAAGCTATTCTTTATCGGTGGTGGGGCAGGTATGGCACCGCTTCGCGCATTGATTCAAGAAGAGCTTTCGAGCAAAGTACCGCGCGAGATGGTTTTCTATTATGGCGCTCGAGATGTAAATGAGCTGGTTTATAGAAAGGAACTTGAAAGCATAGCGGAATCTAAAAAATTAAGCTTTGTACCGGTACTATCGGATGCCTTAACGGATTCTGATTGGCTGGGAGAGCGGGGCTTTGTTCATGAGCAGGCACTAACGTATCTAAGTAGTGTGGATGTGCACGAATACGATTTTTATATTTGTGGGCCGCCAAAAATGCTGAGTGCAACACTCAGCATGCTAGCAAACTTAGGTATTGATCAAAGCCGGATTAGGTTTGATGATTTTGGTAACTAAGTAGTTAGTATAAAGTATTAAAAAAGGGTGGAGCCTATAGTTAGGTACCACCCTTTTTCTATCTAAATACGCAAAAAAATTATTTAGTGTCACCACCTTCTAAGCGCTGTATTTCTTTCCACAATTCATCGGCTTCGGCTGAAAGCATAGAGTGGCTGCGAATATCGCCACGGCGTTGCGCTTGCATCGATTTTTCTTGGACCTGCTTCATTTTCTTACGCAGCTTGGCGGTTGGGTTAGATTTAAATAATCCGAACATGCTTAATTTCCTAAAATTGCGGTATATTGCTTAGTTACGCTTAAGCTGCCGTTAAAGATTGCTGCTATATAAATATACTTTCCGTTTATGCTGGCTAGCTGAAAATGTATTACATCATGGCCTGTAAATAGCGTTCAAGGCCAAGACGGTGAATTAAGCCCAGTTGCTGGCGCAACCAATAGGCATGGTCTTCCTCGGTATCTTTGAGGATGCCTACCAACATATCGCGGCTTACAAAATCGCGTTGCTGTTCACACAATTCGATAGCTGATTTAAGTGCGGTAGCGTTTTTACGCTCTAACTCCAAATCAGCTGCTAGCATTTCTGCCACGTTATCAGCGTTAGGCAACCCATGGCGGGTTTCTAAATCGGGCTTGCCACCGAGATAGAGTATACGCTCTATGAGAAGTTTAGCATGGCCGCGCTCATCATCAGCTTCGTGAGAAATGCGCTCAAATAACTTACTAAACCCCCAATCCTCGTATTGTTCGGAGTGCGCAGTGTATTGGTCAATAGATGTGAGTTCCCACGCTAACAAACCGTTTAAGGTATTCACTACGTTAGTCATATTGGCTCCTATAACTGCTGTTGTAGATAGTTTTCCACACCAAGCGTATCGATTAGGCTACATTGGGTATCGAGCCAATCTTGGTGCTCTTCTTGCTGCGCTAAGATATCGGCTAGCATTTTTCTACTCACAAAATCTTGTTCGCCTTCGCACACGGCAATAGCATCGCGAATATGCCGAATATCATCGGTTTGTAATTTATCATCGAGCTTTAGCATTTCGCTGGGCTCCTCACCGATGTTAAGTTTGCCTAGCTCCTGTAAGTTAGGCAGGCCATCAAGTAATAGAATACGCTCGATAATCTTATCGGCGTGTTTCATCTCTTCGATGGAAGCTTGATAAACCTTGTTGTTTAACTGTGAGAAACCCCAGTTTTTATGCATGCGTGCATGCAAGAAGAACTGATTTAAAGTAGTTAATTTGCGCGTTAAAACTTTATTCAACGCTAATAGAACGGTGGAATTGCCCCGCATGGCAGATACTCCTCGAAAAACGCTTAGTAAGCTTTAAGCCTAGTTTAATTTGTAGGAAGAGTAAAATAACTGGAGGATACAGATGGCGTATTGCTGGGAACAAATATTTCCGGCTTGCCAGATGAATTTTGGCGTGCTGATGAATTTTGCATTGCTTCATTGATAACGCCACGAGCCATAAATGTGCACTTGCCACACTGATCGCCTAAACCAAACTGTTGGCGAAGTTCGCGCACTGAAGCTGTGCCGTTGTTTACGGCCTGAACAATTTGCTTATCGGTAATGCCTTTGCACAAACAAACATACATAAATAAAGCCCTACTTTGTTGACAATGCATAATCATTTAAACACAAATGCGAATCGTTATCAATAGCAGGGAGGCCGCGCTTTGCTTATCTTCGAGAAAAAGAATAGCTAGGGAGTTTTATTCCCTAGCTCGGGCTTTTAGCAGCCAATGTGATGTGGGTTTATGAATTGGCCTTCATACCTGTTTTAGTGGTTATGTGTTCCAACCCATGGGCATTTGGCCCTGTTTCACTGCGCCAGAGTTTGAATGCAAAGTAGAGGCCGGTTGCTGCAAGCCCAGTATAAAACCACATGCCGGGTGAATAACCCGCAGTGTTTTCTGGGCTGGCGTTGTTCATATCGTTTAGTAGGCCAACTATTGGAGGAACAATCATCCAGCCAATTTGCTGGCAGAATGTCATGATGGCGAAGGCAGTACCCAATCGCTGCTCTTTAACGATGTAGGCTACCGAAGGCCACATTACGGCTGGAATAAGCGAGAACACTGCGCCGAGTAAGAAGATCACTATAAACAGAGTGAGTGGCACCATGGCACTGCCAATAAATGGAATAATTAGATTAATCTCGGGGCCCGGTGGCAAATAAGTAACGGCCAAAAATAGCGGTAGCATCACTAGGGCACCTGCGGCCATAAAGAGCGAGCGGCGGCCAACGCGGTCTACCCAAATACCGAATAATGGCGTAAGAATAATAGCGGCTACCGGCAATAAGCTACTGAGCAAGCCAGCCGCCTCCCGGCTAATGCCATGGGCCTGTTGGAAGTAATCGATGGCGAAGGTTCGGAACGGGAATACAGTGGCATAGAACACTACACAGAGCGCTACGATATACCAATACGAAGCACTGAATTTGTAGAGGCTTTTGAAATCAACTTTCTCAGCGGCAGAGCTGGTACCTACTTGGTAGCGGCCCTCGGCACGGCGTTCCATAATCCAATATAAAATGGCGGCAGTTACCGAGATACCGGCAACTGCAGTGGCTAGCCACAATGGATCTTGCCAGTTGGTGTAGAGCGGGCTAGCAAACGAGGTAGACCAATCGGCAGATGCAGAACCCAACCGCGAGATAGATAAATTTATACCAAAAGCGAAGCTAAGCTCTTTACCTTTAAACCATTTGGAAAGCACAGTTACCGCAGCCACAATTAGTGGTTCAGCGCCAATACCTAACATAAAGCGGCCGGCGAGAATTACTTCGTATTTTGGCGTGATTACGGTGAGTACGGCTGCAAACAAGCATATAACGGCAAAAACGGTAATGGCTTTTTTAGTGCCCCAGCGATCAATGGCATAACCGCCCGCAAGTAAAACTAGAAGCGCCGCGGCATTGTAAACCGAAGAAAGAAGGCCGATTTGTTGGTAGCTCAGATCAAGGTCTGAGCGCATTAGATCAAGCACTGGCCACATGGAATCATAAACGTAGTAGTTGCCAAACATGGCTAAACTTACAAATAGTAAAATAAGCCAGCGATACAAGGGGGAAGGTTCTGGGAGCGCTGTTTGTGGTGATGGCATGAGCTTTCTCTTGTGCTAGTTATATTGTTATTGCCGCTATTTAACCAGTGCGCTCAAAGAATGAAAAGTATTTCATGCAATATATACGTAGTGATCAGTTGAAGTATCAGTGCTAACCACCCACTTGTGAGTTATAGAACGCATGAGGTAAATAACTTAAGCAGCCTATAATCGGCAGCAAACAAGGTTTAACCATGATTAAGTTTTCAGTATTAGATTTAGCACCTGTTACTACAGCGAACAATGTAGGGGAATCACTGCGAAATTCTGGCGATATCGCTCGGCATGCAGAAAAGTGGGGTTATCACCGCTTCTGGATGGCTGAACATCATAATATGAAAGGCATTGCCAGCGCGGCCACAGCAGTGGCCCTAGGTTATATTGGAAGCCAAACCGAAACAATTCGAATTGGCGCTGGTGGTATTATGCTGCCTAATCACGCACCGCTGATCATTGCCGAACAATTTGGCACCTTAGCGGCGCTCTACGGCGATCGAGTGGATTTAGGCTTGGGCCGAGCGCCAGGCACCGATCAAGCAACCGTTCGTGCATTGCGCCGAGATCCAAATAGTGCCGAAGATTTCCCCAGTGATGTGCAAGAGTTACTGAGCTACTTGCAAGAAGCGCAACCTAGCCAACGTATACAGGCCACTCCGGGGCAGGGTTCAAATATACCGGTTTGGTTGCTCGGTTCTAGCCTTTATAGCGCTCAGCTTGCGGCCGCATTAGGCTTGCCCTTTGCTTTCGCCTCGCATTTTGCGCCTGATTATCTGCACATGGCGCTGCAAGCCTATCGCGCTAACTTCAAACCTTCGCAATATCTGCAAAAGCCTTATGCCATGGCGGTAGTAAATGTGTTTGCTGCGGATACTAATGAAGCAGCGAAAGCATTAATGAGCTCTATGCAATTGCAGTTTGTAGCGTTGCGGCAGGGGAACCCGGGGCCGCTACCAGAGCCGGTAGCGGATATTAGTAAGGTAGTTGATCCAATGGCGCTAGCTGGT
Organism: Idiomarina sp. A28L; assembly: GCF_000218785.1. GTDB lineage: Bacteria > Pseudomonadota > Gammaproteobacteria > Enterobacterales > Alteromonadaceae > Aliidiomarina. The sequence continues at coordinate 145,755 of NZ_AFPO01000012.1, read as the reverse complement.
GCTAATCACGCATTGAAATACACAGCCGTAGGCACTGGGGAGGAAGTAAATACTTACTTATCTGATTTTGTTGCGGCCACTGAAGTAGATGAAATAATGCTTACCTGCCATGCATTTGATCACAAAGCGCGTTTGCGGAGTTTTGAAATTGCGGCTAATGCCCCCGTGTTTAAAACCACTTAGCGGCTCATTGGCTATCGAAATGCGGCGAGCATGATTTGCACCGCGTTATTCGCTACACTCTATGCATCTTCGAACTGTTGGATGCATTATGAAACATTTAAACCCTCTTATTCTTGCCGTTTCGGCTCTTAGCCTGATTGCCTGTAGCGATGCTGAGCTTCCAGAGCGCGATACTCAAGCCGCGTTTTCACTTACGATAGCTCATATTAACGATACCCACTCGAGCTTTGATCCAGTAGCGAGCAGCTTCACCGCAAATGAAATGCGGGTATACAACGAATTTGGTGGCCATCCGCGCATTCTTGAGCAAGCTAACTATTTTCGCTCGCAAGCAGAAACCGAAAACCAAGCAATGTTGTTTTTACACGGTGGCGATGCATGGCAAGGTAGCGCCTATTTTAAATTGAATGAAGGCCGCATGAATGCCGATATCCTAAGCCGAATGCAGCTCGATGCAATGGCGCTTGGGAACCATGAGTTTGATTTAACTAATGCGCATTTAAATGAATTTTTGAGTTCGGTAAATTTCCCAATTGTAGCTGCAAACGTTGATGCGAGCGCCGATGCAGATTTACAGAACCAAACTAATTTGCTGCCTTATGTTGTGTTTGCTTTCGATGGTTACAGCAAGCAACGTTTAGTACCGGGCGAGGATTTGCCCGAGGGTTATGAGTTAGTAGCTGTATTTGGTTTAGCGCTCGATGATATGCCGAATATTGCCCCGAATACCGGCGATTTGGTGTTTGCCGATATGGTAGCAACAGCGCAGAACATGGTGGATGAATTCCACGCTATGGGGATTAATAAAGTGGTGGCCCTAACCCATATTGGTAAGGCTATTGATGTTGAAATTGCTAATCAAGTGAATGGTATCGATGTAATCGTGGGTGGCCATTCGCACACGCTTCTAGGCGATTTTTCTGAATTAGGTATGGGCTACGCAGGCACTTATGCTGAGTGGGTTGTTAACCCTAATGGCGAATCGGCAACCTGTGTTGTACAGGCAGGCGAGTATGCACAAGCCATTGGCCGTGTTGAGATAGATTTCACTATCGATGGGCAAGTGCTCGATTGTGTGGGTGGCAATACGCTTTTAAGTAATGATGTTTTTTACCGTGATGCAAATCGCACAGAAGATAGTTATTTAGGCGGCGAAGCTACTTCACAAGTTCTCGATTTTATTGCGGTTAATCCAAGAATTGCGGTTGTGAACGAAGAAAATAGTATGCGTATGCACATTGATTCGGTATATCGCCCCGCTATGGAAAATGCCTATGGCGCTGAGTTAGGTATGGTACCTGCACAAATTACCCACATACGCACTCCAACTGAAGCTTACCCTTCAGGCTCAGAAGTGGCGCCCTTGGTAGCGCTTGGTCAGTACCAATGGGCAGCAAGTGAAGCCGTGGCACGTGTAGCTGGTTTACAAGCCGATTTTGCTTTGGTGGGTGCTGGTGGTGTTCGGCAAAACTTGGCGCAGGGCCTTTTGCGCGAAGGTGATATAACCCTTGAGCTGCTGCCATTCTCTAATTTTATTTCAATTGTTCCGCTTACTGGGGCACAAATCACCCAGCTTTTACAAGATACTGTAGCGGCCACAGTTCCCGCGGGTGCGCATGCAGGTAAGTTTCCTTATGGCGGAAACATGCGGTATCGCTTTGATGAAACGCAGCCGGGAGTAACGGGCGAAATTGTAAGCGTTGAAATCAATCGAGGCTCTTTAATGGAGCCGGAATGGCATTTGCTAGAGGCCGAGGCAACTTATAACGTAGCGATGAATAGCTATAATGCTACTGGCAATGATGGCTGGGATGTGCTTTATGAGGCGCAAAAAGAAACCTCAGAGCGGGTTGATTTAGCCTATGTAAATGGCGAACTCACGGCCTTTGCTGTTGAGCGTATTTCGCGCACCGAAGATGGCCGTTTACAAGTGATATATGAAGCCGAAGCATTGCAGTGCGATATCGCTGGCATGGCTTGTAACACCGATGCCATGGCGGTAGTAGAATTTATCCGTGATGTTTATGTGCCGTTACGCGGTGCAATTTTGCCACTGCCCTACAGCGTGGTTGATTGGAACCTAGAGGAAAGAGAAGATAGTAACTAAAGTAAGGGGCCAATTGGCCCCTTACTTATTTTAGAAAACATGGAATAAAACTAATCCTCCATTCGTTTATTAAATAACTCTAACAGCAGTTTTACTTGCGAGAATAACCGGTGCATACATTAAATAATCCATATTTGCAGTGGTACTCAGGTGGCCTAGCGCTTGCTCGGAACTTACTTGGCTGCCCAGATACGGCACAAGATGTGTTGCAAACTGCGATAACAAAAACGTTATCAAATAAGCGAATGCCAGACGATCAAGCAGCTCAGCGTGTGTGGTTTTTCAAAGTAGTGCGTAATGGCTGTTTTGATTATTTACGCCAGCAACAAAAATTTGATCGATCGGCGGAACTTGAAGAGGTGTTAGGCGCTGCCGAAGCTATTGATGAGGTTGAAACGAACGAGCGGCAACGCTGGGTGCGTAAAGCCTTACAAACGCTCACGGTTGAGCAGAGAGAGATTATCGTATTGCGTGATGTGAACGATTTGAGTTACGCGGAAATTGCGCAAATTTTACAGCTCAATAGCGGAACGGTGATGTCGCGTTTACATCGCTCACGAATGGCATTGCGAGACGCCCTGCAACACCTAAAAGTAGAGAACGGAGGGATATATGAATAAGCCGAATCCTTGTGAAGCAGTAGAAGAAAAATTATCAGCCTATTTAGATGATGAGCTAACCCAGCAGGAGCAACAACGCATTTATCTGCACATTCAACAGTGCCCTGAGTGCAGTGCTTTATTGCAGGAATTAGAGAGCATGCGCACTGATGTAAAAGATGCGCTATTAACCAGTGTAGATGCTCGCGATTTGCCAACTATTCTTAATGATCAACCGGCACGTTGGTTGAGTTGGATAGGTTGGAGCTTATTTGCTTTAGGATTTCTACTGGTGGGCGGCTTCTTTGTGTGGGAGCTTTCCCGTGAGTTATTAACCGATACCGGAACGCCTTGGTGGCTCCGCCTCGGCGTGGCGGGCTTATACCTTGGGTTAGCTGTACTATTCTTGAGTGTACTTCGGCAGCGAATTGTTGCGCGTAAAACGGATAAATATAAAAAGGTAAACTTATGAAACCGATACTAGTAGTAACAACAGAAACCATTGCGGGTAAAGAAATTATCCAAACTTTGGGTATAGTGCGCGGAAATACCATTAGGGCCCGCCATGTTGGCCGCGATATTTTAGCCGGATTGCGAAATATTGTGGGTGGTGAATTGCATGATTACACCAAACTAATGGCGGAATCACGTGAGCAATCGATTGATAGAATGATAGATGAAGCGCGCTCTTTAGGTGCTGATGCTATTGTGGGCGTACGTTTTTCTACTTCAGTTGTAGCCACGAGTGCGGCAGAGATTTTAGTGTTTGGAACCGCGGTAAAGCTAGCGCCTTAAAATATGTGTGTTGGTAAAATTGCGCATTTATAAACTTCGCGTATAGTTAGCTTTAGCTGTTAACTTCGCGCTAGTTTCGCGCATTTTTAAGCCTATTGTGCATAGGTAAGCGCACAACAATAAAAAGGCAACGCCATGTTCTCTCAATATAAAACAGAAATTAAATGGGGTGTGATTTTCACCCTTGCAATGTTGGTATGGATGCTGATTGAACGTTTAGTAGGGCTGCACAGTACGCATATTGCCGTGCATCCTGTTTATACCAATATCTTTGCTATTATTGCGATCACCGTTTATGTTCTTGCGCTGCAAGCTAAGCGTGATAAGGATTTTGGCGGCAAGATGAATTGGGCTCAAGGCTTCATAACCGGTATCTATATCACTATTGTGGTGGTGATTTTAAGCCCGTTAGCGCAGCTTATTATTCATTATGTGATTACTCCGTATTTCTTTACCAATGCAGCAACGCACGCGGTTGAGATGGAGCACATGAACGCTGTGGATGCAGCCGCGTACTTCAGCTTTTCAAATTATTTAGTTCAGAGCCTTGTTGGCGCAGCCATTATGGGCATTATTACGGCAGCTGTTGTGGCATTGTTTGTGCGCAGAAAGTAGATATTCCAGCCTATTTTATTTTTTGTGAGGCATTAGTTAAACGTTAAGGTGATATATGAAAACATTAAAATACAGCCTAACTTGTATCTTCCTAGTTATGGGCATGCACTCGGCTGTTGCACAGGAACGTTTCGAACATTATAAAGGCGAACCTGCCACTACTTTAGAGCAGGCTTTGGTGAATTTCGCTGAGTATAATGAAAAGCTTTCGTTAGTGCTGGAAGGTGATTTGGAACCGGCTGATATGGCCGAAATCCACCAGCTCACGTACACGCTTGAGAACGCTCTAGAACGAATTACTATAGAACTATCACAACTTGCTGAAACCCTAGAAGAAGTGCATTTAGGCTCGGAGCGAATGGAGTATGAACGTGTTCGGGAGTCGGCGCGTTTGTACCTGGAAACGGCACGAAAAATAGAGAAATAATGAATGCCAAACAAAAATTGTCAGCGGCAAAATCGTGAATTGCTTAAGTTAACAAAACTCGTATCTTGGCTTGCACTGGGGTTAACCGTGAGCGCTTGCTCCGCACCCATAGAAAACGTGGAATGCTGTGTGGAAGAGGCGGGTGGTATCCTTTTAGAGGCACGCGGTAACGAGCCATTTTGGAATCTAACTGTGTTTGAAACACGAGTGGAAATGAATCGTTTAAGCGAAGAGCAATTGCGCTTTGCCTGGCAACAGAAGGCCGTTAATGATTATCAGCTGTTTGCGTCTGGTATCAGCGGAGCCGCAGGCTCCGCAACGTTTACTAATGAAATTTGCAATGATTCGATGACGGGAATGCCGTACCCGAAAACCGTAGTAGTGACGTTGGGTGAAGATACCTATTATGGTTGCGCTGGTGATTCTAGGGAATTATTAACGGTAGGTGAATGGCAAATCACGCACATAAAAGGCAATAGCATTGCGGCAAATGTAGATGTAACTATTAATTTTGGTGCTGATGGTGAAGCTTATGGTAATAGTGGCTGTAATCGTTTTGTTGGCCACTATTCGCACACAGGGGAAAATTTTCAGTTAAATCAATTAGCTTCCACGCGGATGGCCTGCCCGAGTATACAAATGGATACCGAAAGCGCCGTACTGGAAAGCCTAGGCGATGTAGTGCTATTCGATATACAGGAAGATGGAGCGTTGCATTTGATCACCCATTCGGGCGAATATTTACGCGCAATCTTGAAGTGAGCCTAAGGCAATCTCTATCATTTGCGTGAAGCCGGTTTCGCGCTTGCTGCTCGTTGTGGCTTCATTAGTTAGCAAATGGTCGGATACGGTTAATAAACATGCCGCGTGCTTGTTCAGAGTACGCGCATTATGAAACAACGCAAATGATTCCATTTCTACCGCTACGGCGCCAACTTCTTGGTAAATCTTCTTAAAACTCATGTGGTCGTTGCGATAAAATACATCACTGGAATGTATTATTGCGTGATGTATTTTTGTGCGGGCACGTTTTGCACTTTCTGTTAAGTATTGGTTCAATATAGTGCTAGGTGCATTAAATGGTGATGCTTCACCGTTTTGAGTTTGCGCAAATGTAGATTCCGACCACACTTTCTCTGCTAGTAAAACATCATGCAACTGAAGCGCTTCGGTATAGGCACCACAAGAACCAACTCGAATAATGTTTTCCACGCCGAATACGCTAAAAAGCTCCCAAGAGTAAATACCAATACTGGGCATGCCCATGCCGCTAGCCATAACACTCACCGGTTTGCCTTGATACTTCCCAGTGTAGGCAAGGATATTGCGCACGTTACTAATTTCACGGACATCCTCAAGGTAGGTTTCTGCGATAAATTTAGCGCGTAACGGATCGCCTGGCATTAAAACGGTTTTTGCAAAATCGCCAACTTTGGCGTGAATATGAGGGGTCATTGAATCTCCAATATGGCGTTCATCCAGAACATACGATATCGGCAGTTGGTTCTAGTATGCGTGGATTGCTCAAGGTTATTTGCATGGCAGGCTCCGCCCAACGCTCTAGAAACGAGCGATTACTACGCACCGGGCAGCTACCAACTCGGAATTCTCTACCGTTAACATCGGTAAGCTCGAAATCAAAATGTACTGGGCTTTCTAGGGGATTCCGCACAGAAAAGAACATGCCATAGCTGCCGCGTATCTGGGCGAAAAATAACTCAAAGGTACGTTCAGGGTGTTCATTTTCTTCTACCGCGCGAAGCTCAGTAATATTATTTTCGTCATCAATATCAGCTTCGATGTATAGGCGTTCGCCCGGCAGGACAGTAATATCGCCTTGGTAAACAACAGGCCAATATTGCAGTTGGGTAAGGGTGTATTCACCTTCTGCAGTAGCAACCAAAATATCAATATCCTCTCGGCAGGTATTGGTTTCGCAATACTGCTCAAGAGTTAGTGGCTTCACCACTATTGGCGGTTGTGGTTGCTCGCTACCGTTCGTTTGGCAACCGAAAAGCACAATGCACATTAGAAGAAACAAACAAAACCGAAGGGCCTGCATATTTAAACTCATTTAAAGTGGTGGAAACCAGTTAGCCATGTAAAGCTTCGCATCGAGATTGCCCGCCCATTGTACTTTGTTCAGTTTGTAGCGTGCGAGCTTGCTTCTAATATTGATTTTAGATGCGTTTGCTTGGAACTACAAAATTCCACCAGTGATTTCATTGGCATGGGCTGCGCTAATAAGTAGCCTTGTAGTTCATGGCAGCCATATTTCTGTAAGAACTCAGCCTGTGCCTGACACTCTACACCTTCCCCCACAACACGCAACTGTAATGAATGAGCCATAGCTAAAATGGTTCTTACAATGGTTCGATCATCTTCGTTGGTAGGAATATCGCGAATGAAGGAACGATCAATTTTAACTTCATCGATTGGAAGTTTCCGCAAGATACTAAGTGAGGAATAGCCGGTTCCGAAATCATCTATGGAGATATTAATTTTGGCTTTTTGCAGTGAGCTTAAAACTGCGAGAGTATTTTCAAAGTTATTGATAGCTGCTGTTTCTGTGAGCTCAAGCTGTAACAACGACCAATCTTCTACAAATTCGAATCGAGAGCGAAAGCGATCAATACTGTTTTCATCTTCAAAATCATGTGCAGAAACATTTATTGATAATCGAGGCACTTCTTTACCTAACAGGTTTGCATCGGTTAACTCTGCTAGTGCTTTTCTACAAACAAAATCGGTAATATTGCCAATTAACCCTTGTTGCTCAGCCAATGGAATAAATGTATCTGGTGATATTGGGCCATGCTCTGGGTGGTGCCAGCGTAATAACGCTTCAACGCCGGTAATTTCAAGTGAATTAGCATCGAACTGAGGCTGATAAGCAATACTTAGCGAGTCAGTTTCTAATGCTTGCCTTAAATCTGCGGTGAGCTGCAAACGTGAGTGCATATTTTCACCAAAAAAGTGATCGTAAACACGCAAGTTTCCGGCACCGAGGTTTTTTGCTTCTTCTAAGGCTATATTTGCAGCATTGGTTAAATCACGGGTGTTATCGGCATCATTAGGATAAATAGCAATACCAGCGCAAGCAGATACTGAAAGTGCATCGAGCCCCTGAATTTTTAATTGACGAATTTTTTTCTGAAAACCCTGAGTTAAAGTAATTGCTTCATTACAATCCTTAATGTCGGTAACTAATATAGTAAATTCGTCACCCGCTACACGGCCAAATATACAGCGCTTTTCACGAAAATATTTCCGCATTGCGGTGGCGATATCTTTAAGGAGTTGATCACCAGCTTGTTGGCCAGCGGAATGATTTACTTTGCGGAATTCATCGAGGTTTAAACTAATAAGCCCAAGCATACGGTTTTCTTGTTTGGCTAGGGTTATTTCTGAATTCAAATCTTGTTGAAACATGTGCCGATTTAGTAATTGCGTAAGGCTATCGCGCTCTGATAAAGAGCGTTCGCGGCGAATTCCGCTGAACATTAAGAAATATAATAGAAAACCGGTAACAAGAATAAAGGCCCAGCCTTTGTAGGTTTGCAACTGGGTAAGAGTTTCCGAATCGGTGATAATGCCGGCAAGAAAGCGATCTGAATACAAGATCCAAAGAATACCAAATATAATATATATCGCTGTTCGTAACGCAGTTGATTGCCAGGGAGCCATATATTCGCAATAGCCTTTGTCAATTTTAGTTTAAAAACATAACAGCCATGAAAGTTAAAGGAAAGGTACTAATAGAGTACTATCTTGATACTTATTATCAGCTGTATCTCATTCTGATGTGCCTAAAAGTGTAATGAAAACCCAATTTTGCCGCTCCAAGCTCGGCTATATATCCCGGCACCAAGATATAAATCAACCCGCTCAAATAAGTTATATCGCACATCGCCGTGCCAGCTTGAAGTACTCATTCCACCAGTTTTGGAAAACTGAATGTAACTAGAGATATCTAAATTCTCATTAAGCCTTCCGCGCATTCCGGCTTGGGTAATGAAACCATGTTCGCCTACGTTGTAGCTATCCGTTTCCATTTCAACTCGGGTTGCGCCGGCTAATACAAATAAATCAGCGCTATCGCTCGCTGCCATTCGTAACCCGCCCATCAGATTAAGCTGGTAAGCATTCATATCGCCAAGATTTTGGCCATTAGTTATCTCACCTGCGTTTAACTCAACGGCGAAAAGCCCATGAGCCATTACTGGCAGGCTTGCTCGTAAATTAAGAACATCGGCCTTAGCATCGCTATCCCGATCGCGCTCGGTGGCATAACTAATATCAAGTACTCGCCAGTTTGGCCCGTGCAAAATATTATCGTCATCATTCGCAAATGCATTAGCACTAATAGTCGTATTTAAAAAACCGAGTATGGTTAGCAATAAAAAATACTTTAACGAACGTGCTTGAATGAACATTTCACACTTACCTTGTTATTGTTGTAGGGCATTTATTCGTAACACCATTCAGGGCGCAATTTATTTGCTAAGCGTTTATGGCTGCCTCATTGCACTCTGCATCATTGGAATGACGTTTGTACTCTCTGCGTTGCAGTTATTAATTGAATCTAGGCAACATGAGTACGAGTAGTTTCAGAATACTTTAGCAATACTGTAGATACTAGCCTCTGAAGTGAAATTTATGGGTAAAAACGTTGCTAGATAAATTGAATGCATAAAAAAAGAGCTTTCAATCAAAGTGAAGTGCCCCCCAATAGTTGGACATCCAATTACTGGGGGCACTTCACAATCAAAGAGAGCTCTTTTTATTCATAGGTTGTTAGCAATAGTGCCTGCAACTTCAATAGTAACTATCAGAACTTCAACTTCTAGCTACTTCCTTAGGCATTCAATGCTGTGATTTCTTCGCTTGCTGCAGCAATGGCGTTAGCGCGCGGCTCTTCACCTAAATTCACACCTTCAGCACGAACAGTGGTTACATCGGTGATACCAATAAAGCCAAGCACGCCTTGCAAGAAACTTTCTTGGTGCTCCATACCTACAGCAGGGCCTTCGCTATAAATGCCGCCGCGGGCAGAAGCGATATATACTTTTTTGCCGAGAACTAGGCCTTCAGCGCCGCTCTCGGTATAACGGAAAGTGCGGCCCGCTTGTGCGATACGGTCTATCCAGGCTTTTAACTGAGTAGGAATCGAGAAATTGTACATTGGTGCGCTAATAACAATGACATCGGCGGCAAAAAGTTCTTCTAACAATTTTTCGGTAAGGGCCAACTCACTTACTTGGCGCTCGCTGCGTTCAGCTTCAGCGGTGCCTCCAGCGAGCAGGATCTCAGCGTCTAAATGATTAATCGGTGTATTGATCAAATCACGCACAATCACTTTTGCATCGGTATTCTGTGCCGTTAAACGCGCTACAATTTTATCGCTTAGTTGGCGGCTTACTGATTGGTCACCAAAAATGCCAGCTTGGATGTGTAAAATATTCATGTTTATACCTCGTTTGTGAATAACAGCATTGCTACGAGCAAGGTTGTTTATTAGGCTGAAGCCGCAAGAAAAATCTTTAGCTTCGAGAATGCGTTAATCATAAAGATGTTCCACTTTCACTACTAGATAGGTAATATGAGAACTACTGTTTCATAAATGGAACAATTAAATGAAAGATATTACCAACCTTGCCTGGTTCGCTCACGTTGTTGAGCACGGCAGTTTTAGCGCAGCGGCACGTAGCCTTGGTATTCCGAAATCCACCCTAAGTAGGCGAATTGCTGATCTAGAGAGTGAATTAGGTGTACGGCTATTGAATCGCACTACCCGAAAGCTCTACCTTACCGATGTAGGAAGAGAATTCTTAGTTCATTGCCAAACGGTTGTGGCGGCCGCTAATGCGGCTGAGCAGGTTACCCAATTCGTTCAAGAGAAACCCAGAGGCAAAGTGCGCTTAAGTAGCCCTTATGCCATTAGCCAATCATTGCTAGTGCAGATTCTACCGGAGTTCATGGCACGTTACCCCGATGTAAGTATCGATTTAGTAATGACGAATAAGCCGGTAAACCTAATTGAAGAGCAGGTTGATATAGCCCTTCGTGTGCGGCCTACTCTTGAGGAGTCATCACTTATTGGCCGTGAGCTATTACCTTCAGGTCAAGCTTTGTATGCTAGCCCCAAGCTAGTGGCTGAATATGGGGAGCCGCAACATCCAACCGATTTAATGAATTGGCCAGCGCTATCAATGCATTATTCATCTGGGCGCTATCAATGGTCATTTTTGAGTGAGAGTGGCGAAAACTTAGTGGTATCTTATCAAGCGCGGCTTATAACCGATGATTTATGGGTACTCCGAGAAGCAGCTTATCAACATCAGGGTGTTGTTTCCTTGCCAACTTATTTATGCCGCGATTACGTGAAGCAAGGGCGCTTGGTGAGGGTATTACCACGGTGGCAAATGCCGGTAGGCAAGTTACATTTGGTTTACCCATACCGGCGTGGCTTATTACCGGCTGTCCGTGTTTTAATTGATTTCTTGGTAGAAAAAATGCCGATTGCTGCCGGCGTGGCAGGTATCGCATCTGATAATGATGCACTTAGCCTTTAAGCGCTTTAGTATGAAATGATTGAATATGAATAGCTTGTTCCGAGAAAAAAGCAGTGAAGCTGATAAATAGAAAGGAAAACCAATGAGTTTAATGCCCGCTTTCATGGTCTTGCATGGCAACCAGCTGGAGAACTTGCGCGAAGTACTGGTGCAATGGATGGCTGAGCACCCAATTTCGCCACTTGGTGAAGAGCAAGTGTTAGTGCAGAGCAACGGTATTGCGCAATGGTTGAAAATGGCACTTGCGGGCACTGATAACGGCCACCCCGGTGTGGCGGCAGGCATTCGTGTGGAGCTACCGAATCAATTTGTGTGGCGGCTTTACCGAATGGTGCTTGGGCGAGATATTCCAGCTTCATTGCCTTACGATAAAGGCAACTTAACATGGCGTATTTTACGTTTATTACCGGCTTTAAATGGCAAGGTGTTTGCACCGCTTGAACGTTATCTACGCGATGATAGTGATGGCCGCAAGCGTTATCATTTGGCTGCACGGCTGGCAGATCTTTATGATCAATATCAGGTGTACCGGGCGGATTGGCTACAACGCTGGAGCCAAGGCGCGGATGTACTGATAAACGCAGAGTTAAATGGCGCCGATCTTACTCAAGAAATGGCCGCTTTGGCCGCAAAAGCTGGATTAGAGTTTGCGTTACCAGAAGAACAATTGTGGCAACCAGCACTTTGGCGTTTACTGCGGGAGGATCTCCAGCAGCACTCCGCAACTGTTGCGTTCTCGAGCCGCGCTGATGTGCATAATAAAGCGTTAGCCAAGTTACTCGCCGGCGATATCGAACTAACAGCCATGCCTGAGCGCGTTATTGTATTTGGCATTTCATCGTTGCCAAAGCAAACTCTTGAACTATTAGCAGCACTTGGTAAACATACTCAAGTAGTGCTTGCGGTATTGAATCCGTGCCGGCATTTTTGGGGTGATATCACAACTGTTCGCGATGAAGTGCGCAGGCAACAGCGCCGGCAGCAGCGGAAATCTGGCCTGCCTGAACTGGTCAATACGGAGGATTTATATCTGCATGCGCCGCCATTGTTAGCCAGCCTAGGCAAGCAAGCGCGCGATTACCTGAGTTTAATTGACGAATTCGATCAGCCAGAGCGTTATCAAGAATGGTTTGGTAATCGTATTGATGTGTTTTTTAATCCAGCAACTCAAGCTTTTATTGCTGCAGAAGAGCCAGGAAGCGTGAGTGCTGCCGAATGGTCGCTATTGCATCAAATACAGCACGATATCTTGGAACTCAATGCGCTACCAACTGAGCCGAGAAACCTATCAGATAATGATCAGAGTATTAGTTTTCACCGCTGCCACAGCCGCCAGCGTGAAGTTGAGGTACTGCAAGATAATCTGATAGCTGCATTTGCTGCCGACCCTACACTGCGGGCTCGCGACGTTATTATCATGACGCCCGATATTGCTGATTACGCACCGCACATTAATGCTGTGTTTGGCCGAATGAACCGTGATGATGAGCGTTATTTGCCATATTCTCTTGCCGATCAAGCAAACCGCGGGCGAGTTCCGTTATTTATTGCGCTTGAATATTTGTTGTCGTTGCCGGATCAACGGGTAACCTTGAATGAAGTGTTTGATTTACTCGATGTGCCCGCCATTCAAAGGCGTTTGCAATTAAAACCCGAAGTTCTGCCACAACTACGTTTGTGGCTTACCGAAGCGGGGGCTCGTTGGGGAATCGATAGTGAGCACCGGCAAGTGTTCGATCTCGCGGCAATGGGCGATGCCTTTAGTTGGGCTTTTGCGGTTGAACGCATGCTGCTCGGCTACGCCATGGGCGAACATGAGCAATGGCAGGGGCGTTTACCTTATGCTGAAATTGGGGGCTTGAGCGCGGCTGATTTGGGCCCGATTTTGCAGTTCATTCAACAGCTAAAGCATTGGACACAAACGCTTGCAGCGCAACCGGAGCGTATGTTTGGTGAATGGCAAAACCTACTTAACGGCACCGATAACTTACTCACCACCTTTTTTGATGTGCAAGACGACACGGATGAGCGTTTGTATGTGCAATTAAACGAGGCGTTAGAACGTTTAAGTGATGCGGTGTTAGCGGGTGAATTTGATGGCACTTTGAGTTTACCAGTTTTGCGTGATGCTTGGTTGGCGGAGGCTGAGCAAAGTGGCCTAAGCCAAAAATTTATGGCTGGTAAAATAACTTTTTCTACGTTGCTACCAATGCGGGCGATTCCGTTTCAGCGTATTTATATTCTCGGTTTAAATGATGGTGAATATCCGCGTAGCCGACGGCCTGATGATTTTGATTTGATGGGGCTGAATTATCGTGCAGGTGATCGCTCTCGCCGTGATGATGATCGGTATCTCTTTCTTGAAGCGCTGTTGAGTGCACGCAGTGCGTTGTATTTAAGTTGGGTAGGGCGCAGTGATCGCGATAACACCGAAAAACCAGCAAGTGTGTTGGTAAACCAGCTGCGCGATATGTTGGCCCAGGGTTGGCGTAGCAAAGGTGCTGGCGTATTGCCGAAACTTACTCATGATTATCCGTTGCAGCCATTTTCTAGTGCTTACTTTAACGGTGATTTCGTTACCTACGCAAAAGAATGGGAACATGCGCATAGCCCAATGCAGCTGAATAGCGGGATACAGCAGCTTGCATCTACAACTGAACTTCCGGAATTATCTCTACTCGGCCTGCAGCAATTTTTGCGTAACCCCGTGCGCTATTTTGTGGCTGAGCGCTTTCGCGCCAGAGATTATCAAGATGATTTAGTACTGAATGATGATGAGCCCTTTCAGCTTGATGGCTTGCAATCGTATATTTTAAAAAATCGTATTTTGCAGCGCTTGTTGCAGCAGGGAATAGCCGATAGTAATGATGCTACGAATAGCAGTATTAATGCCCAAATAGAAGCGGTTGAAGCAGAAGGCGTATTACCATTTGCCGCGTTTGGTTTGGAAACCAAAGCACTATTGGCGCGAGAAGTGCAAGTAGTGATGAATCGCGTGCTCGATGATAAACGCGGTTGGGAGCCGGCTAGTGATAGCTTACGAATTAATTTAGCGGTTGGGCAGCACAACCTAACAACCGAGCTCGATCAACTTTTCGTTGATAAGCATGGTGAGTTTGCGTTTGTATTGCTGCGGCCAACAGCAATTCGCGATAAAGGACAGCCCAAGTGGCACCAGTTAACAGAGGCTTGGTTGCAACAATTGGTAGCTAATGCCGCAGGGCATGCACTTACTATTTGGCAATATGGGCTAGATAGCCGCATTGTGTTGCAAGCAAAACCGCAAGTTGTAGCGCAGCAGCAGCTAGAGAATTTGGTGCGCTGCTGGCAACAAGGCTTAGAAACGCCGTTGCCGCTAGCGTTAAAAACCGCTTTTGCTTATTTAAGCGGTGGCAACTCCGAAAAAGTGTATGAAGGTGATTTTAAGCTTACTGGTGAGATACAAAACTCGCCCGAGTTAGCGCGTTATTTTGCTACCTTTGCTGAGCTTGAGGCCGCCGGTTTTGCGGAATGGGCGGAAGCGCTTTATGGGCCTATTACGGAAAGCACGGAGGCTTTTGTATGAGCGATTTCAATATAAATGAAACGGCACCTGCATTGAGCGCGCAAAGTTTTCCACTACAAGGCACTCGATTAATTGAAGCGAGCGCCGGTACCGGCAAAACATACACCTTGGCGGCGCTTTATGTTCGGCTGGTATTAGGCCATGGTGCAGTAGGAACAGGGCCGGCGAACGGGGCCGCGCTGCTACCACCTAAAATTTTAGTGGTTACCTTTACTAAAGCCGCCACAGAAGAGCTTCGTGATCGTATTCGCCAACGCTTGGTAGATGCTGCGCAAGTGTTTCGAGGCCAAAGCGAGCCGGATGAAGTGCTCGCAAGCATTGTGAGCGATTACGCAGAAAGCGATTATGCAAAGTGTGCAGCGCAATTACAGCTAGCAGCTGAGTGGATGGATGAAGCGGCTATTTTCACTATCCATGGCTGGTGCCAACGAATGCTCAGTGAGCATGCTTTCGATGCTGGCACCGCATTCGCGCAAACCATGAATAAAGATTTACGCGAGTTGAGTTTACAAATTGCCCGTGATTATTGGCGCTATTTTCTTTACTCGCTGCCAGATAATCGGGTGCTGCATCATTTTGGCGATATTACTAAATCGCCCGAAGCGCTGTATCAAGCTATTCGCCCTTGGTTGGGTGCGGAAAGTGATAGCCTAGAATTTCGTGCGAGTGGAGCGGCGTTGCCACCTGCACTCGAGCCAATAAAGGCGGCCGAACAGCTGCAAGGCTGGTTCCAAAAAGTAGATCAACACGCGGCGAAATTGCGTGAGTTTATGCAACCGGAAGCTTTAGCAGAACTTGATGAAGCGTTTGCTAAAAGCATAATAAACAAGAACAAATTTCGCGAAAAAGGCTGGCTGGAAAATGAACGGCCTCAACTTGAAAATTGGATAAAGCACCCAGAGCGGTTCGATGCGCTCGATTCTGGAAGCCAAAAATTTATAGAGAAATACTCAGCCGATAATTTGATGGCGGGTACCAAAGCGAAATTTAGCCCACCGAGCCACCCATTGTTTGCCGGTTTTTCTGATCTCGTGGCGTTATTTGCTGCTCGTCCGCAATTGCATTTGGCTGTGCTACATCATGCCGCATGCTGGTTTACAGAAGAGTTTCAAAAGCGTAAACAGCAACGAGCGGAACTCGGCTTTGATGATTTACTAACGCGCTTATACGAAGCGTTGCACCGTGAAGGTGGCGAAGCTTTAGCGGAACGTATTCGAGTGCAGTTTCCCATGGCCATGGTGGATGAATTCCAAGATACCGATGCAGTGCAGTTTGGCATTTTTCGAAAGATTTATCCTAAGGTTACGAGCACAGATTATGGTTTAGTGCTGGTGGGCGATCCGAAGCAAGCCATTTATAGCTTCCGTGGTGCGGATTTGTACACCTATTTGAATGCGCGTGAACTCACCGCTGGGCAACATTATAATTTACCAAAAAACTATCGTTCTACCCATAACCTTGTGGCTTCGGTGAATGCGCTATTTGTAAGGGCTGAAAAGCAGGATGCGGGGGCGTTTGGTTTTGCGCACGAAGGCCATAATCCCTTGCCGTTTTTCGCGGTTGCAGCGGCAGGTAAGCAAGGTTTCTTGCAAGAGCACGGAGCAAACACACCGGCATTGAACTATTGGCTAGCTGATGAAGCGGTAGAAGAATTACGCAAAGGCGAGTATCAACAGCGTATGGCAAATGCCTGTGCGGATCGAATTGCAGAATTACTCAATGGCAGCGCACTAGGTACCTCAGGGTTTAGCAAAAGCGAAAACGATGAGCTAATAACGATTACACCTGCTGATATCGCCATACTGGTGCGCGATAGAAATGAAGCAAAGGTAATTCGCGATGCCCTCAATGCCCGGGCATTACGCTCGGTGTATATGTCGGATAAGGATTCAATTTTCGCTACTGAAGAAGCCACCACCATGCTGAGCTGGCTGCAAGCCGTTTATTCACCAGAAAATGAAACACGTTTGCGGGCGGCACTGTTATTGAGGCTTTCAGGCCAAAGCGATAGCACTTTAAGCCACTGGTTTGAAGATGAGCAAGCGTGGGAAAAAATTACTGATCAAGTTCGCGAATTTCGTGATATTTGGCGTTATCAAGGTGTGTTGCCCATGATTCGAGCTTGGCTGCATGCTTTTGATTTACCGCAGCGCTGGCTACAAAATGATTCGGGTGAGCGCACGCTTACAAATATGCTGCATTTAGCAGAGTTATTGCAACAAGAAAGCAGCCAGCGTGATGGCGAAACTGGCTTGATGCGCTGGTTTGCGCAGCAGTTAGATGCGGCAAACCCTAATGAAGAACTAGTGCAACGGCTTGAGAGCGATGCTGATCGGATAAAAGTGGTTACGATTCATAAATCGAAAGGGCTGCAATACAACTTAGTGTTCTTACCGTTTATTTGTGGCCATAAAGCCGTAACTGCGAAACATTCGGTGCGCTATCATGCGGTTAATGAAGATTCTGGGCATACGATAGTGGAGCTTGAGCCCGACGATGAAGCCATTGCGCGGGCTGATAACGAGCGCCTGCAAGAGGACATTCGCTTACTTTATGTTGCGCTAACTCGCCCAGTTTACGCTTGCTGGCTAGGGCTTGGTGCTTATCGCGATGGTAACGCAAAGTATAGCGCAGTAAACCGCAGTGGCTTGGGTTGGTTATTGAACTTGCCGGCAAAACCAACGGCGGCAGATTTGAAAACTGCGTTAGCCGAGCTACCTTGGCAGCACGAGCAAGAACCCAGCTTTGCCACCTATGAGAACGCACCTAGTGAAGCGCAGCCACAATCTGCATTGCGCTTACCGCGGGCAATTCATACCGAACACTGGTGGATTGCGAGCTATTCGGCGCTTCGTACAGGTGCTATTTATGTGCCAGAAGCACCTGATACCGCAACTCAAGAACACTACCAAGATGATGATCAGGGTTTTGCTGAACAAGCAGGTAACGAACCCACAATAGCCTATGCGCCCGAAAATTTGCTGGGAATGCATGGCTTTCCTCGCGGCGCCAGTGCAGGTACCTTCTTGCACAATATTTTAGAAGTAGCTGCCGAGCATAAATTTAAGCAAACCGAGGGGCCGGAAATGCAAGCGCTGCTGAGCCGTCGATTAACTCAGCGTGGTTGGGAAGCGGAAACGGAAACATTGCAAAGCTGGTTGCAGCAACTTACATCGGTGCCCCTTGCCACTGGTGATGAATGCTTAACCGAGCTGCCGGCAATTGTGGCGGAAATGGAATTTTGGCTAGAAGTAAATAACCTTAAAGCTGCCGATTTAGATCGGGTAATTAGCCGTTATCTATGGCCGGGTAAAGCGCGCCCGGCCTTGCTTGATGAAGATTTGAACGGCATGCTTAAGGGCTTTATTGATTTAACGTATCAAGATAATTCTGGTCGCTATTGGGTGTGCGATTACAAATCTAATTGGCTCGGCAATGATAGCGCAGCCTATACCGAGCGTGCGATGGAAAAGGCTATGCTAGAGAAGCGTTACGATGTGCAAGCAAGCTTGTATTTATTTGCGTTGCATCGGTTACTGAGCGCCCGAATTCCGGATTATGTAGATAATATCGACCATTATTTAGGTGGTGGCATGTATTGGTTTATTCGTGAGCCGGCAGCGGGCCAATGTGTGTTGAAACCGGATAGCCAACTATTGCATGAGCTGGATGCGTTATTTCGTGCGGAGGCGGCCGAATGATAACTACAGGTATCGTGCAGGAATGGTTCAGCAAGGCATTAGCACAACGAGAGTTGCGGCCGATTGATATCGAACTGCCCCAGGTTTTACATAAACTTGCCCCCGAAACGAACCCACTCGGTTGGTTGTTATGCACGCTCGTAAGCCACCAGTATGGCCGTGGCCATAGTTGTATGCGGCTATCTGAATTAATACAAACACCGGAATATGTTTTAGGTTTCGCACTACCAAGTGAGTTTAAAGCCGCGCTGGTGGAAAGTGATTTACATCAGGTACTACAAAATAGTGCTTGGGTGCAGTGCCTTGCGCATGCAGATGAAACGGTTACCCAGCCGTTAGTGTATTTTGCAGGTGCGCTTTACTTGGCGCGCTTGTGGAAAGCTGAGCATAGTGTGGCGCACGCAATCGAAACACGCATTGCTACATCGAATGCGGAAAATTCAGTAGATTCAGATTTACCAGCGTTGTTGAAACAAGTATTTGGCGAGCCGAATACCGCTACGATCGATTGGCAAGCATTGGCTTGCGCTATGGCGGCGCAACGAAAATTTGCCATTATCACGGGTGGCCCTGGCACCGGAAAAACCACCACCGTAGTTCGGTTGTTGGCAATATTGCGGCAAAAACACGGCGATAATTTACGCATTTTGCTTGCAGCACCAACAGGAAAGGCTGCTGCACGGCTTACTGAATCGATTTCCGGAGCTATTATTCGCTTACCGGAAGCTATGCAAGCGGGTATTCCAACCGAGGTTACTACCTTACATAAAATGCTTGGTGCTCGGCCATTTCGGCGTTCGTTTAAGCACTCTGCAACGCAACCCTTGGCTGCCGATGTGGTGGTGGTTGATGAAGCCTCAATGGTAGATTTAGAAATGATGGCAGCGCTTATGAATGCACTGCCAGAGAACGCACAATTGGTATTACTTGGCGATAAGGATCAGCTGGCCTCAGTGGAAGCAGGCTCGGTGCTCGGTGATTTGTGTAAGGGAGCTGAAGCGGGGAATTATTCAGTAGAAACTTTGGCAATGCTGCAAGCTTATACCCATCACGATCTATCGGCCTTTGCTGCGGTGCCTTCTTCTGATTCTTCTGCCAGTGCCTACAATCAGGCCACCGTAATGCTTCGCGAAAGCCATCGTTTTGGCGCTGATTCTGGCATTGGTAATCTAGCGCGGGCGGTAAATGCTGGGGAAATACACCGTACATTGCCAAGTGCAAGTGCGAGCGAGAATGGCAAGGCATACACCACCGAATCGATTTTTGCCGCTTTTAATGATTTGAACCTGCTAACCCCACAGCAACATGAAAAAATTCATCCTACAGAATTCACTGAACTGCGAAAATTAGTGGTGCAGGGTTATAAAACGTATTTGCAGCTAGTTGCCAAAGGCGAGGCAAGCGCTGATCTTGAGCTGGGTGCTGAGGCTACTCCCAAATTAAGCGCTCGTGATAAGTGGGCAAAAGAAGTTTTAGATACTCACCGCAGTTTTCAGGTTTTAGTAGCTCTGCGCAAAGGCGTATGGGGCGTGCAGGGCTTGAATGATATTGTAACTGAGTGGTTACAAAGTGCCGGTTTTATAGCTCGTGCTAGTTTAGGGGCAAAAACTTGGTATGCCGGGCGGCCAGTGTTAGTTCAGCGCAATAACTATACTTTGAACCTAATGAATGGCGATATTGGTATTACTTTACCAGATCCGGAAACCGGTAAGCTGCGTGTGGTGTTTGAGCAAGCCGATGGCTCTATTAAGTGGGTATTACCTAGTAGGTTAAGCGATGTTGAAACGGTGTTTGCGCTAACGGTGCATAAATCGCAAGGGTCAGAATTTGCTCATACCGTGTTGGTATTGCCCGATGAAATCAACCCGGTACTCACCCGAGAGCTGGTGTACACAGGAATTACACGAGCAAGTAAGGTATTTACACTCGTTGCTGCAAAAGCATCGGTTTTTGTGGATGCAGTACAGCAACGAGTTATTCGTAGCAGTGGCCTATAAGTGCTTAAGCACGTGTTCGGCTGAACTTACTTCAAAGGCTTTCGGGCCTTCTACAAATAAGTTCACCAACACGCCATCACGGATAATCATGGCGAAACGTTGGGTACGAACACCGCCGAATGCACCGGTATCCATGCTAAGGCCAAGGCTTTTTGCCCAGCTCGCATCGCCATCAGAAAGCATAATTACTTTATCATCTACTTCTTGGTCTTTTGCCCAAGCCGCCATTACAAATGCATCGTTTGCGGCTAAGCAGTAAATACCATCTACGCCTTTATTTTGGAATCCTGCGGCTAAACGCACGTAACCCGGTAAATGCTGCTCTGAGCATGTAGGTGTAAAAGCACCAGGTACTGCGAACAATACATGAGTGCCTTTTGCAAAGGCTTCTGCCGGGTCAAACTGCTCGGTTCCGATAACACCTTTTTTGGTTAAGCTGCCGGCTGGAATTTTATCGTTTTCTTTAATCATAATTGCCTCATAATTTTTTATTGAACGCTAGTGTGCGTACTGCCATACACGGCTACGTAGTAGCTCGCGATATGGCTCAGGTTCAGGGTTATTTCGAAACCATAAATCTAAGGTATCGAGAAATTTAGAATTTTGACGAACTTGCGGCAACACCTGATTAATTGCGTTTACCATATTTTGGCCCCATTCGTTATTGGTGCATCCAATAGCTCCTAATACGTAACTATCTTTTGTTTCAGCTATGGGTAAAAATGCAAGTGGTGCTGTATTCGAGGTGCTGGCATCAAAATTGTTTAGAATTTGGTAATCAATAGTGTAATCAATTCGGCCAGTTTTAATCATTGCCAATATTGCTGCAGTAGCATTTTCGCCGGTATGCACAACGCGAGTAATTTCGGTGCCAGCAAAGCCATCAATAATGTGCTGCAAAGAAGGGTAACGGCGGCCTGCTGGGTAACCTAATTGAAAGTTACTATCGCGTACCAAGCTTTCTAGGCTTACTGGGCTGCCATACTTTACCACCATTGCGGCTGCGTGCTCTTGGGTTGTAATAATGCCATGCGGATAATAAAAATGCGTTGGTTCGGTGTAAGTTGCAGAGGTTGAAGTTGGCCGGTGAATCATGCAAGGAAAACATTGATTTTGGTTGCGATCGAATTGCTGGGTAATGCGCGTTGAAGGAAAAACGGTGCGGTTGCTTTTCAGTTCTGGAATCGCCTCATCGATTACATCTATGAGCACATCGCAAATACCTTGCCCTTCTAATTTCCCTGATACGATATGAAAAGGCGGCGCGGTATTAATTACCCATTCAAGCGTAGCCGTGTTTTCTGCGATAACAGAGGCAGTGGGTTGGTTTTGTTGTTGCACTGCTGAAGTGGCCGATACGGCAAAGCTTGGCCCGAAAAGAAAGAGATTCAATAGTGCAAGGATAAAAATATTTCGCAATATTTGATGCATACCATTCCTAAGTGATAGAACTTAATTGTCACAGTGGTTGTTTAGTATTAGAGAAAAACAGTAGGATGCAAACAACGAAATTGTATAAGAATGTAAATGGCTACTGGTGTTTCATGATCACTGCCGTAATATAGAGCAAATTCTACCTTACCCTTGTTAGGAACGATAATAAAAATGAATGATATTCAATGGATTCCTGTAGAACCGAACTATAAAAACCAGCTTCGGTTCGGCAACACTGTGTTTTTGGGTGGTATCTTTATAGCTGCAATAGCAGCGGCGATTTGGATAGATAAACTGCCGACATGGATTCCTTTGGCGATCGCTTCCGGTATTTTTGTGTTGTGGCTTATTCTTTTTATATTCTGGGCGCCTGCCCGTTGCCGGGTAACCAGCTATGCGCTGGAAACCGATGTAGTGCGGTTTCGCCTCGGTGCGCTCTGGCATAGAGAAACTTCGGTAACTCATAATCGCTTGCAGCATTTGGAAATCGAACGCGGGCCGGTAGAGCGCATGCTTGGGCTTTCACGTTTAAAACTATTCACTGCCGGAGGTATGGGCTCTGATCTAGTGATTCCAGGCCTAGCACCAGCGGTGAGTGAAGAAATTCGTAACAACCTGATTGCTAAGATTCGTGATGAAGTTTTGCAAGAAGGCTCGATTACCAGTTCTGTGGAAGCTGCAGAAAATGATTCAGAAGAAGCCTCTGTGCAGCAAGATGAGAACGAACAGGCGAGTAGCTCTCCTAAGGTAAAGCCTGAATGAAATCGGATGTACTTGATTGGCAACGGCTGCCGCTAGTTTCGCTGATATTCTTCTTTATTAGTAGTGTGCGGCTAACCATAAAGCACCTATATAACGCGCTACCGGGTTTAGTGGCGATATTTGTTGGTTTACGAAGCCTGTTGCATTGGTGGCCGGTTGCGGTAGGTGCGATATTTGTTATTTTGCTCGTGGCAACTTTTTTGCGTTATCGTCGGTTTTCTTACGTTCTCGAACCGGAACGCATTCGGGTGCGCCAAGGTGTGCTGAAGCGTACTGAGCTGAATCTTGATTACGATCGCATACAACAAGCCGATATTCGCCGGCCAATCTGGTTCAAGCCCTTTAAGTTGGCCATCTTGCAGTTGCAAAGTGCAGGTAGTAAAGGCTCGGAAGTTGAGGTTGCGGGGTTAGCCGATGATTTAGCAGAGCAACTGCAGAAAGATATTTTAAATACTTTGAAGGCCACTGATTCGAGCGCTGAAAGCGATGTATTGAATGCTGATCGGCAAGCCGATTTTGAGTTATTGTTACCGCGTTCTGAAATTCTGCGCGTTGGGCTTATTCAAAATGCACTCTTGGTTGTAGGTGTGCTCGCGGCATTATTGTTCTCCAATCAGTTTGTATCTGAGTATGTAATTGATTGGATGGAAAACTTCGTTGAAGGCTTTGCCTCGGTTTGGCAAGCGGTAGTGATTTTGGTGGGCTTTGGGTTTGTTGCGTTAGTAATAGTGTTACTTGGTGCCGTGCTATTTTTCTATAATCAATACTATGGCTATCACCTGCAACGGCAAGGCGATAGAGTTGCTTACAAAGCAGGTTTAATCGGCAGTTTATCGCGCAGTTTCCGAATTCCGAAGTTGCAATTGATTGAGTTCCGCCAAGGCTTAGTTGCACGAGTATTACGGCGTTGGCAGCTTCGCATTTTGCAAGCGGGTGGTATAAACGATAAAGCCGAAGGACGTTTTACTGTTCCTGTACTGAATCGTAGTAACCGTGATTTGATCGGTAGCGATTTGCAATTACCTGAACCCCAATGGAATCGTGTGCACAAAATACTTATTCCACGTTATTGGCTGATTCCTAGCGTTGTAGCAGGTTGGTTAGTGAACCCTTGGGCGGGTATTGCGGTAGCTGTAGCTATTCTTTTATTACGTTTTCTATGGTGGCGAAACTTTGCTTGGCATTACCATGGCGAATGGATAGCGGTAAAAACCGGGTTATTTGGCGTTAGTGAACGTTGGGCTCCAGCAGCAAAAATGCAGCGCATTCGTATTAGTTCAAACCCGTTTTCGCGGCTGCTCAACTTACGTGCATTAAAAATTGATACCGCGGGCGGAACGCTTTCTATTCCGTGCATACCAAAAGAGCAAGCTGAGCGTTTGCAGCGAGAAATTTTGGCACTTACTGCAACAAACAATAAACGTTGGATGTAGCGAGCTCGGTAGGCCGCTATTTCCAATATTGCTCAACGGTTACGTTACCAGGTTTGCGGCGAAGGTTTTTATCCAAGCCTTTCTCCAAAAGCGCCGCTTTGCTCTCAACAATCATGGCAGGGTTGCCGCATATCATTACTTGCGCTTGGCTATCTAAATCAACCCCCACGGCTTTCTCGAGCAAGCCGTTGGCTATTAGAACCGGAATGCGCTGTTGCAGGCCATTCGGCACGGTTTCACGAGTTACCACCGGTTGATAATGAAAACGGTTTGGGTATTGTTGTTGCCACTGCTGAATTTGCTCTTGGTAGCAAAGATCTCTGCCGTAGCGAACACCATGCACGAGAACTACATGTTCAAAGCGTTGCCAGGGTTCTTCGGTGTGGAGCATCGAAAGATATGGCCCGATACCAGTGCCAGTGCTAATTAACCAAAGGGTTTTACCATCGGGGATTTCGCTGAGAATAAAAAAGCCTGTAGGCGGGGCGCTTACTTCTAACGTATCGCCCACCTTAAGTAAATCGAGGCGCGGTGAAAGTTCGCCATCAGGCACGCTGGTAATCAGAAAATCGAGTAGGTTATCATTTGGGCTGTTTACTAAAGAGTAGGCGCGCTGAATTCGCTTTTCGGTGCCGGGTAAGCCAAGCCTTACAAATTGCCCTGCGGTAAATGAAAATGGTGTTGGCGTTTGCACCCGTAAGCTGAATAAATCATCGTGCCAACGTTTATTTTCAACTACAGTACCGATTATCCATTGTGCCATTTTAGGCCCTCAAATATGCTTGCTTACTGTGCGCCACTTGGCAGTAATAGTGCTTGAACTAAAACTTATGAGTGCCGCGTAGATATAAAAAGAACAGTTATCTTGCGCTGATTTTGAAATTTTTCAACCAGCATTTTGTAGGGTTAATCCTAATTAGGAAAGTTGATGCAACAGGAACAGAAACTCGAAATTGGTGGCATAGCTTGGTTACGCTGGCAGTTTTCTGCACCCGAGGGCTTTATGTTGAAGGGGGTTCGTACACCTGCGCGCGGCCTTCCTGTTTTGCATTTTATTCATGGCAATAGCTATTCGGGCCTAACTTATTTACCACTTTGGCAACAGCTAGCCCCACATTTTGATATCTTTTTGCATGATGCCCAAGGCCATGGTGATAGTGAGCATGGTGGAAAATTTGTAGGCTGGGGCCGCTCTGGCGAGCTAGCCGCCCACACTTGGAAGCAATATTCAGCTGAGTATCCAAATGTGCCGCATATTGGCATGGGCCATAGCTTTGGTGGTGCCTTAACCAGCCTTATGAGTTCAGCCGATAAGAATCTGTTTCAACAATTGCTGTTGCTCGATCCCATGTTATTCCCGCAAAGCATGATTCGTTGGGCAATGCCACTTGGCCGCATTGGTTTGAATCCGGTAGCTAAAAAAGCGCGTCGCCGCCGCATGCTTTGGCCCGACGAAAAAGCGGCAATGGATGCATTGCGGGGCCGGGGGATGTTTCGAGGCTGGCAAGAAAATGCGCTGGCGGCTTATGTTCAACACGCTATGGAGCCTACTCCGGAAGGAAAGCAGTTAAAGTGTTTGCCAGAGCGGGAGGCGGAAATATTCAGCACCTATGTGCCAAAATTATGGCGAGAACTCAGTGCAGTAACCGTGCCCACATTCGTATGGATCGGCAAGCACACCTATCCGTTTTTAAATAAATCGATGGCGGCTTGGAAGGCTGCCCACCCCAATCTCTCTATTACTGAAATTGAGGGTGGGCATTGCTTTATGCAAGAAGACCCAGAAACTATTGCGGCTCAGATTCGTGCGGTAGTGGCTCACCAATACAAGCTGAAAGCGTAGTAAGAAGCTTGCGCTCAACCACATTAATTTCACCATCATTTTTGGCGCAGGTTAGCCAAGCATTTACCATCTGCTCTTTCTCTTGCACCGACCATTGGTCGATGCGATCTAAGCAATCACTTAGCTCTGCAAAATTAAAGGGCTGTTGGCGATAAGGTTTTAGGTTTTTAGAGAAGCCTTGCGCACCCGCTGCAAAAGCAGCTTCTGCTGCACTATCACTTTCATGGCCATACCAAGCCAACACCGATAAAGTAAATTCGGCATCTGATTGCTTCCGAATACCTACTTTAGCCACTCGTTTGTTGGGTTCGAACTCAGCACGCACGTAGCGTTGCAGCATCTGCACCAAACACCATTCATAAAGCGAAACTTGATTATCAGCTGCCACCAATTTATCTAACGTTGCGAGGGCTTTGTAGGCTTCATCTTTATCGAGCGATTTTAATGCGGGCACCGAAAGCTCAATAAGTGGCAGGCGTTGTTCGAGCGGAAGCTCGGAAATTTGCTGATAATCTTTTTCACTGCGCTGCTGCAGTTCACGATCGTGTTCAGAAGCAATAATCTTGAATTGATTGTTACGCACTTCATTATCAGCACTTAAGGCCATGGCAAATACTAATGCTTGCGCTCCGGCTTGCTGGCGAACTTCAGTGCGCATAGCTTCATCAATAATGGTTGCGGCTACAACACCCTGAGTGAAGTTTTGCCCAGCATCGGCGTAATCACCGGGAATCATACCCTCAGGTAATGAAGCCGCAACACCGCCGCCTATGCCACCACCAAGCGCACCCGCTGTGCTGCCAAGAACTGCCATGCGTTGAGCCATACGCTCTTTTTCACTGAGCTTGCTTTCTGCTGCTAGTTCCTCGGCAAGCTGCTTTTTTGGATTGCTGCGGAACTTACCATCCCAGTTTGGACGTACACGCTTGATACGTTTAGCAAGCGGTGGGTGAGTAGCAAACAATGAAACCGCTTTGCTAATCGCTTGGCCGAAAAATAGATGTGAGGCCTCATCGGCATTTTTACTTTCTACTTTACTACCCGATCCCTTGTCGGAACTTAGTGCGCCAATTTGCTCTAAAGCCCCGCCAATCCCTTCCGGATTTCGAGTAAACTGCACGGCTGAAGCATCGGCTAGATATTCTCGTTGCCGGCTTACGGCCGCCTTGATGATATTTCCGAAGAGAACCCCAAGCGCACCAATAACCAGCAACCCTATACCAATAAAGGGCAAAGGGTTTTTATCGTTGCGGCGGCTATACATGCCCGTACGAAGTAACAGATATCCGGCATGAGAGATAAATAGAATTCCGTTTAAGATTGCGATAATGCGAATATTCATGCGCATATCGCCATTCAAAATGTGGGCTATTTCGTGGGCAATAACGCCTTGCAGTTGATCACGAGTAAGATTTTCAACGCAGCCTCGGGTAACCCCTATCACTGCATCTCGTGGTGAGTAGCCAGCAGCAAAGGCGTTAATACCTTGCTCTTGCTCCATCAAATACACCGGAGGAACAGGCATATTCGCGGCAATTGCCATTTCTTCCACTACGTTGAGTACTTTACGTTCGGTGGCATCGTTACTATCGGGTGATAAACGGCGGCCACCAAGGCTTTCAGCAACAACTTTGCCGCCACCTTTTAACATATACCACTTAAATAGCACGGCAAGGCTGATGGCGGAAAGGGTCATTCCCATTACGGCAACAATAATATCCCAATGAAAAAGAAACTGGCCGCCGCCTGCACTTTCTTCGTCCATGGCACTCATGCCGCCGGTAAAGGCGGCAACAAGTAAACCAGTGAGTAACAGTAACGAAATCACTGCTAATCCGAATAGCACCACCAAAAGCCGCGTATTGCGCCTAGCGATAGCCTGATGTTCAAAGAAATTCATTGCCGACATTTAGAGTTCCCAGTAATTAAAATTCAACTTTTGGCGCTGCTTGAATCGCTTCGCGATCTTCAAACTGCAACAAGCCTGCATCTTCGCCATGGCCAACTAGGCCTGCAAATATCACTGGTGGGAATGATTGGCGATAAGTGTTGTATTCCATTACCGAATCGTTAAATGCTTGCCGAGAAAACGCTACTTTATTCTCAGTGCTAGTAAGTTCTTCACTGAGTTGCGCCATGTTTTGATTCGCTTTTAAATCTGGGTAAGCTTCCATTACTACATTTAAGCGACCCATAGCACTGCCCAGCGCACCTTCGGCACCCGCTAAATTTCCCATAGCTTTGGCATCGCCAGGGTTTGCCGAAGCGCCTTTTAATGCTGCGGCTGCTTGGTTGCGAGCTTCAACTACCGCTTCTAAGGTTTCCCGCTCATGCTTTAAATAAGATTTTGCAACTTCAACTAAGTTGGGAATCAGATCGTAACGGCGCTTAAGTTGCACATCAATTTGTGCAAATGCATTTTCAAAACGGTTTTTCAGGGTAACTAATTTGTTGTAAATGCCGATTGTGTAAAACACAACAACAACCAGCACCGCAATTAGAATCCAGTGGGTAAGTTCCATGGCAAATTTCCTCTTAAAATAAATACACAAAGGTATTGAAGTAGTTGTTATAGCACGGAATCGCAAAAGCCTAAATGTGGCAATGGCCGATTTCAGGGAAAAGTGGTTTTTTTCCGATATTCGGTGTACTTTATGCTGCACCTTTGAACTCACTTAAAAGCGTGCCTATGTCGAACGTTAGTGGAAACCTATTTGTTATCGCAGCGCCAAGTGGCGCCGGTAAATCCAGTATGATTAAAGCCTTGCTTGAGCGGCATCCAAAAGGCTCTATGCAGGTATCGGTAAGCACCACTACTCGCCCACCACGGCCGGGTGAAATCGATGGCGTGCATTATCACTTCGTGAGCGAAGAAGCGTTTTTACAACAAGTAGAAAAACATGATTTCTACGAGTGGGCAAAGGTATTTGATAACTATTACGGTACTTCGCGCACGGTAATTGAAGATACCTTAGCAAGCGGCATTGATGTTTTCCTTGATATCGATTGGCAAGGAACCCGGCAAGTGAAAGCGGCCTACCCAGGCGTGCACACCATATTTATCCTGCCACCCTCAAATGAAGAGCTCGAACGGCGATTACGTGAACGGGGCCAAGATAGCGATGAAGTTATCGCTAAACGTATGGCCAAAGCACAGCACGAAATGTCGCATTATGCTGAGTTTAGCTACCTAATTGTGAACAGCGATTTCGATAATTCGGTAAATAACCTAGAGCATATTGTGATGAGCCAACGCTTGCGCCGCTCGAAGCAGCAAATTCGGCATCGTGAAATTTTGCATAATCTGCTCGCTGAAGAATAAAAATCGAATTAAAACAATGCACTGAGCAATAGATCTTGGCGGATTTGCTACTTTGCAGTACACTATTTGCCCTTTCAAAGAATGAATTTGAGTTTCGCGGAGTAATAAGATGGCACGGGTAACAGTAGAAAACGCAGTAGCACGTATTGGAAACCGGTTTGATTTGGTTCTAGTAGCAGCACGTCGTGCGCGTCAAATTGCTAACTATGGCAAAGAGCCAATGGTGCAAACAACGAACGATAAGCCAACTATTATTGCGCTTCGTGAAATTGAAGCTGGTTTTATTGATGCTGGCCGTCTTGATCAAGACGACCAAGATGCGCAATATGCGCAAGATGAAGCAGAAGTTGCAGCAATGGCTGCACTAAAATCTAGCGATTCAAGCGAGTAATCGATTTTCTCAACGGGGGCAATCTGCTCCCGTTGGCATTTCCCCCGTTGGCAAATTGTTTGTTTACCCTTATCCTCTCTGTTATAGGTAGAAATAATTATCGCTCACCGTATGAGCGAATATCTAAGTAAAAGCACTTAGGTAACAAAATACTTAAGTTAAAACAGAGAAGTGAGAGCGCTGAAGTGTATCTTTTTGAAGGTTTGCGCACATTAACCGAAGCTTATTTACCTGCTGATCAAGTAACACGCCTTGAACAGGCTTTTGTTGTGGCTTTCGATGCCCACGGCGAACAAAAGCGCCAAAGCGGCGAACCTTACATAACTCACCCAGTAGCAGTAGCATGCATGCTTGCAGAGATGCGGCTTGATCATGAAACCCTAATGGCTGCGCTGCTGCACGATGTTATTGAAGATACCCCTGTAACCCAAGAAGATCTTGCAGAACAATTCGGGCCTACCGTTGCCGAGCTAGTTGAAGGCGTATCGAAGTTAGATAAGCTGCAATTCAACAGCAAAGAAGAACACCAAATCGAAAACTATCGCAAAATGATTATGGCGATGGTGCAAGATATTCGGGTGATTCTAATTAAGCTCGCGGATCGCACACACAATATGCGTACTATAGGTTCCTTACGGCCCGATAAACGCCGAAGAATTGGCCGCGAAACCCTAGAAATTTATGCGCCGCTGGCTCACCGTTTAGGTATTCACAACATTAAAAATGAGCTTGAAACTTTAGGCTTTCACGCGCTTTATCCGTGGCGGGCACGCCTGCTCGATAGCCAAGTTCGCAAAGCTCGTGGCAACCGTAAAGCATTGCTAGTACGCACACACGATGAGGTGTTATCACGCCTAGGTGAAATGGGTATTCGGGCGCGAGTTTATGGCCGTGAAAAGCATCTTTATAGCATTTATAAAAAAATGCTAAATAAAGAATTAAAATTCACCCAAGTTATGGATATCTATGCATTTCGCGTAGTTGTTGATTCGGTAGATACTTGTTATCGCGTTTTAGGTGCGGTTCATAATTTGTATAAGCCGATAGAAACGCGCTTTAAAGATTACATTGCGATTCCAAAATCGAATGGCTATCAATCATTGCATACATCGCTGAAAGGCCCGCATGGCGTGCCACTGGAAATTCAAATTCGCACCGAAGAAATGGATTTAATGGCGGATCGTGGGGTAGCAGCGCATTGGTTGTATAAAGATATTGAAGATAGCGGTACCACCGCGCAAGTGCGCGCGCAGAAATGGATGCAAAGCTTGATTGAATTGCAGCAAAGTGCCGGTAATTCGTTCGAGTTTATTGAGAATGTTAAATCAGATTTATTCCCCGATGAAATTTACGTGTTTACTCCCGATGGCCGTATTATCGAACTGCCACAGGGCGCCACGCCGGTTGATTTTGCCTATGCCGTGCATACAGATATCGGCACTACCTGTATTGGTGCACGGGTAAACCACAAAGCTTATTCGCTAAGTAAACCACTTGAAACTGGGCAAACGGTAGAAATTAGAACCGCGCCAGGTTCGCGGCCAAATATTGCGTGGCTGAACTTCGTGGTTACCGGCAAAGCACGGTTGAAAATTCGTCAGTATTTAAAGAACCAAGAATTTGATGAGGCTCTGGTTCTGGGTGAGCGCCTGTTGCGCGCATCGCTTGGTAATATCAATATGAATGATATTAAAGAAGCGGAATTTACCCGTGTAGCGCATGAATTGAAACGTGAAGATAAGCAAAGCTTGTTGCGTGATATCGGTTTAGGCAACCTCATGGGTGTTGCTGTGGTTCGCCGGTTAATCGGCGATGAGCAGCGGCTTAAAGCAGCGGCTGGCGATGATGAACGCGGCCGCAGTTTAGCCATAAAAGGTGCCGATGGCTTGCTATTATCGTTTGCTAAATGCTGCCGGCCGATCCCTGGCGATGATATCATTGCTCACGTAAGCCCCGGCCGCGGTTTAGTGATTCACCGCCGCGAGTGCAAAAATGTGCGTGGTCACGAAGAAGAACCCGGCCGTTATTTTGCAGTACAGTGGGATAACAAACCGGATTCCCAGTTTGTTTCTGAAATTCGTGTAGAAGTTGTGAACCATCAGGGTGCGCTTGCGCAATTAACGCAACAGATCGCGCGCACTGGTTGTAATATTCACGGCTTAAAAACTGAAGAAATTGATTCTAGTATTTATTACATTGATGTGGCATTAACTATTAATGATCGCAAACATCTTGCTGATGTAATGCGGCAAATTCGGAAAATGCCGCACGTACAGCGAGTTTCTCGTTTAAGGAAATAACATGTCGAAAGTTATTATTGCTACCGATAAAGCACCAGCGGCTATCGGAACATACTCACAGGCCATTAAAGTGGGCACTACCGTGTATCTTTCTGGCCAAATACCATTAGTGCCAGAAACGATGGAAATGGTTTCCAATGATTTTCGCGCGCAAGCTCAGCAAGTGTTCAAAAATTTAAGCGCGGTGTGTGCAGCAGCAGGTGGCGAATTGCAAGATATGGTGAAGGTACAAATTTACCTTACCGATTTAAGCAACTTCGCGGTGGTAAACGAGGTAATGGCAGAACACTTCAATACACCTTACCCCGCGCGTGCAGCCATTGAAGTCTCTGGCTTGCCGAAAGGTTCGCAAATTGAAATCGATGGTGTGATGGAATTACCTACCACGAACTAATTTCGTTCCCTTATCGTTTCCGCAAATGTTTACAGAAACGGTTACACAAAACGCCCGAAAGGGCGTTTTTTATTGCTGCAGCGAACCCAAACGAGCCCAGCTTAAACCGCGGGTTCACCATCTGCTTGAACTTCTGGTTCGGCTTTAATGGGGCCGAGAATAAAGATAGTAGCAATGGCCACCACCGCTAATATAAAGCAGTAGAACGTGTTCATGCTTACGGCTAATGGTGAAATGCCAAACGTGGCCCCCATTAGCAGTGCTTGTGCACCGTAAGGTAATACGCCTTGCACAACACACGCCGCAATATCAAGATAACTTGCAGCTTGTTTGGGCGCTACGTTGCCTTCAGCAGCTAAGCGCTTGCTCACTTCACCTGAAAGCAAAATAGTTACTGTGTTGTTTGCCACTGCCAAGTTAGTAAATGCGGTGAGCCCAAGAATACCAAATGATGCGGAACGATCGGCACGTTTGCTAATGCGGCTGGTGATGCGCTCAACGGTATTCGATAAAAACTTCAAGCCGCCTTGCTGGCGAATAAGTGCCGATAGGCCACCAATCAACAGCGAAAGTAAGAAGATTTCTTGCATGCTGGTAAAGCCTAAATAAACATCTTGGCTAAATGCTACTAGCTCGTAATCTACCGCAACAAAGCCAAACACCGCCGCTAAAATAATACCTAAGGTGAGCACCACAAATACGTTTAAGCCCGTTACCGCCAAGGCGATAATGAAGAAGTATGGGAGTGCCAGCCAGTAATTCGCTTCTGGAATATCAATCGGCGCGCTGCCGGTATCGTAAAACGAAAGCGCAATAATGGTAAGAACTGCGGCAGGCACAGCAATACGCAGATTCGCTTTGAACTTATCTTTCATTTCGCAGCCTTGGGTACGCGTAGCGGCAATGGTGGTATCGGAAATAAACGAAAGGTTATCACCAAACATGGCACCACTTACCAACACACCCGCCATAAGAGCTGGGTTAATACCAGCGGCTTGGCTTAATCCGAGCGCAACAGGCGCTAACGCAGCTAAGGTGCCCATCGAGGTGCCCATCGCTGTTGAAACAACGGCGGCGATTAAAAAGATGCCAGGCAGAATGAACGATGCTGGAATGATACTCAAACCAAGAGCTACCATGGCATCTACACCGCCGGTTGCGGCGGCAACTGTTGAGAAAGCACCGGCGAGCAAATATATCAAACACATGGTAATGATATTATTGTGGCCAACACCCGCTACAAAGGTATCAATGCGAGCATTGATACGCTGCTTACTTAGCAGCACAGCAAGAATGATGGCGGGTAATATAGCCACAGGGCTGGCAAGCTGATAGAAAGCCATTTCAACGCCGGCCAGATGAAAATATATTCCGGTACCCAAAAAAAGAGCGAGAAATAATGCAAGCGGTAATAGCGCCACTGCGCGTGGTTTAATTGGTGTGCTAGGCGTTGATGACATAAAAATCCCAAGTTTTATTTTAGACGTCCAGAAGCATAAACATCTTAACTCCTGCTTGCAAGCAAGAATTAACACAGATGTTTTCCGTGCTACCTTGAATCGGTGTACACTTAAGCCATAGATATATGGAATTAGATGTAAAGCCCTAGAAGTAATACTTTAAAAGTAATGCCTCAAAAGTAATGAAAAACAGAGAGAAATCGAATGAGCCCAGAAGATCTACATTTACAGTTACGTAATTTGCGTGATGAAGATTACCCACAGCTAAAAGCATTGATGGATCGTGTTTACGATGATATCGGCGGAGCTTGGGAAGAGCATACAATTCATGCTCTCATTCGTGATTTCCCTGAAGGTCAGATTTGCCTTGAAGATAATGGCGTGATTGTTGGCGTGGCCCTTACCGTGCGTGTAGTTTACGATAAGTTTAGTAACCCACATCAATATGATGATTTGCTCAGCAAGCGCGATAAAATTTTGAATCAAGCAGAAGGCGATGCTCTGTATGGCCTCGATGTTCTTATTCACCCTGATTATCGCGGCTATCGTTTGGGCCGCCGCTTGTATGATGCGCGCAAAGAACTTTGTATCCAGCAGAACCTAAAAGCAATTTTGGCCGGTGGCCGCATTGTGAATTTCCATAAATATGCTGATGAGATAACCGCAAGCCAATACTTAGAAAAAGTGCGCCGCCGAGAAGTTTACGATCCTATTTTGAGCTTTCAGCTTGCCAATGATTTCGTGGTAAAACGCTTACTTTATAAGTATTTACCAGAAGATAAGCGTTCGAAAGGTTATGCCACTTTATTAGAGTGGAGCAACTTTCTTTATGAAGCTTCAGAAACCGTTATTCACTCGCGCTCGCGGAATGTTCGTATCGGTGCTGTGCAATGGCAAATGCGGGCTGTTAAATCCGTAGAAGAGCTGCTGCAACAAGTAGAGTACTTCGTTGATGCGGTTTCTAGCTATAAAAGTGATTTCGTGTTGTTCCCTGAATTTTTCAATGCACCATTGATGGGGCTTTCGAAAGAAGGCCAACAAATGAGCGCTATTCGTTTCCTTGCTGGTTTCACTGAACGCTTCCGTAAAGAAATGTCGCAAATGGCAGTGAGTTACAACGTGAATATCATTACCGGTTCAATGCCGTTAAGTGAGGGCGATTCACTCTACAACGTAACCTATTTGTGCCGCCGTGATGGTTCGGTTGAAGAGCAGCGTAAGATTCATATTACCCCGCACGAAAAGCGCGATTGGGTAATTGAGGGTGGCGATAAAGTTCAAGTATTCCAAACTGATGCCGGCCGTGTGGGTATTTTGATTTGTTACGATGTGGAATTCCCAGAGCTGGGCCGTTTGATGGCCGATGAAGGCCTTGAGATCCTATTCGTACCGTTCTGGACAGATACCCGTAACGCATATTTGCGCGTGCGTCATTGTGCTCAAGCCCGCGCTGTGGAAAACGAATGTTATGTGGTTATTTGCGGTAGCGTAGGTAACTTGCCAGAAGTAGAGAGCTTAGATGTGCAATATGCGCAATCATCGGTATTTTCACCGTCTGATTTCGCGTTCCCACACGATGCCGTTATGTCGGAAACTACCCCGAATACAGAAATGTTGATGTTCTCTGATTTAAACTTGGATGAATTGAAATATCTGCATAACGAAGGCTCGGTAACAAACTTAAAAGATCGCCGCACGGATTTATATGATGTTGTTCGCAAGTGGGATTAAAACCATAAGCCTTCGGCAACCAGCAGCTCGGTGCCTATGAGTAATCTCTCGGCACTGGCTGAAATTTCGATCACCACGCTAAAAGGTGTGGGGCCGAAAATGGGCGAGAAATTGCAGCGCTTAGGCCTGAATACAGTGCAAGATGTGCTGTTTCATTTGCCTTCGCGCTACCAAGATCGCACTCGGGTAACGCCAATTGCAGCCCTACGTACCGGCGAATTTGCTACCGTGGTGGCCGAGGTTTTGGATAACCGCGTGCATTTTGGCCGCCGCCGGGCATTGTTAGTGCGGGTAAACGATCGCAGTGGCACGTTAACACTGCGATTTTTTCGTTTTAGTGCGGCTCAGCAAAAACAGTTAGAAAAAGGCCATACCGTTCAGCTTTATGGCGAGGTTCGGCCCGGGCCTACTGGGCCAGAAATGGTGCATCCAGATTACAAAAGCTTACAACCGGGCGAACCTATTCAGGTCGATGAAAGCCTCACACCGATATATCCGGCTACCGAAGGCGTGCATCAACTCACCTTGCGAAATCTCGCCATGCAGGCGCTTAGCTATTTAAATGCCAAAAGTTTACCTGAGCTGTTACCGGAATTACTACGCCAAGGCTTACCTAATTTGCAGGAAGCGATTCGTGTGTTGCATGCGCCACCTACTAATAGTGATCAGCAGCAACTTTTGGCTGGCTTGCATCCAGCTCAGCGGCGTTTGGCTTTGGAAGAGCTGCTCGCACACCAACTGAGTATGTTACAGGCACGGCAGCAAGCACAAGCGGTAAAAGCAGTAGCCTTACCAGCACCCAAACATTTGCAACAAGCGTTGCTGGCGCAATTACCATTTTCCCCTACAGCAGCGCAAAGCCGCGTGGTGGCCGAAATAGAAGCCGATATGCAACTGCCGGTGCCCATGCTGCGTTTAGTGCAGGGTGATGTGGGCTCAGGTAAAACTTTAGTAGCTGCTTTGGCCGCACTTTCGGCATTAGAGGCGGGCTATCAAGTAGCATTAATGGCGCCTACCGAACTTCTCGCTGAGCAACATGCACGTAGTTTTGCCATGTGGTTGGAGCCATTGGGTATTCAAGTGGGTTGGCTGGCTGGAAAGCTAAAAGGCAAAGCCCGAGAAACGACATTAACGGCGCTTGCGCGAGGCGATATTCGTTTTGTGGTAGGAACCCATGCGCTGTTTCAAGAAGCGGTGCAATTTCATAATTTAGCTCTAGTTATTATTGATGAACAGCATCGTTTTGGTGTGCACCAACGCTTAGCGTTGCGCGAGAAAGGTGAGCAACAAGGGCTGCATCCGCATCAGCTGGTAATGACAGCCACGCCAATTCCGCGCACGCTGGCAATGACAGCCTATGCCGATTTATCAACATCGATTATCGATGAACTGCCGCCGGGGCGAACGCCGGTGCAAACTGTAGCGATTCCTGATAGCCGCCGCCCAGAAGTGGTGCAGCGGCTGCACGATGCGGTGAAAAATGAAGGCCGGCAGGTATATTGGGTGTGCACGCTGATTGAAGAATCGGATGTGCTGCAATGCCAAGCGGCGGAAGATACAGCGCTGTATTTGCAACAAGAGCTACCCAATTTGCGCGTTGGTTTAGTGCATGGGCGGCAAAAAAGTGCAGAAAAAGAAGCGGTAATGCAGCAATTCAAAGCGCATGAGCTCGATTTACTCGTGGCTACTACGGTAATTGAGGTAGGCGTGGATGTTCCCAACGCCAGCTTGATGATCATTGAAAACCCGGAGCGTTTGGGTTTAGCGCAGCTGCATCAGTTGCGCGGCAGGGTGGGCCGAGGCTCGGTGGCAAGCCATTGCGTATTACTTTATAAAACCCCTCTCTCGAAACAAGCAAACGAACGTTTATCGGTGCTGCGTGAAAGTAACGATGGTTTTGTAATAGCTGAACGTGATCTTGAACTTCGCGGCCCCGGTGAATTACTCGGTGCCAAGCAAACCGGTTTGGTACAAATGAAAGTAGCCGATTTAACCCGTGATAGTGATCTACTTCCGCAAATTCGAACGTTAGCGCAGCAGTTATTTAGTGAATATCCGGAACAAAGCAGCGCGTTGATGCTGCGCTGGTTACCGGATAAAGATCGTTACGCCCAAGTTTAGGCTGATATACGCGCTATTATTGGGCAAAGAGCATTGGGCAAATGGCCGCCATCGTTTACACTAGGGTACTCATTGTCTGAGCAGTATTCGGCAGTAGTATTTTGCAGTAACCAAGAGCATGGAAAACATCATGAAAAACCAAGACGACAACACACATTTTGGCTTTAAAACCGTAGCAAAGGGCGAAAAAGCCAATATGGTAGCCGGCGTATTCCACTCGGTAGCGGGGAAATACGATTTGATGAACGATGTGATGTCGTTTGGTATTCATCGCTTGTGGAAGCGCTACACCATTGATTGTAGTGGCGCTCGCCGTGGCCAGAAAGTGCTAGATTTAGCCGGTGGTACAGGTGATTTAGCGGCTAAGTTTGCACGAATGGTAGGCCCTGAAGGCGAAGTAGTGTTGGCTGATATCAATGATTCAATGCTGCGTGTTGGCCGCGATAAACTGCGCGATATGGGTATTGTGGGCAACGTGAGCTATGTGCAAGCGGATGCCGAAAAATTGCCGTTTGAAGATAACACCTTTGATTTAATTACCATTGCCTTCGGGTTGCGCAACGTAACAGATAAAGATGCCGCGCTGCGTTCTATGTTGCGTGTGCTGAAACCCGGTGGCCGTTTGTTAGTGTTGGAATTCTCGAAGCCGGAAGTAGAAATGCTTTCGAAAGCTTACGATATGTATTCTTTCCACATTATGCCGAAAATGGGGGAATTCATCGCTAAAGATAAAGATAGCTATCAATACTTGGCGGAATCGATTCGCATGCACCCAGATCAAGAAACTTTGAAGGGCATGATGGAAGAAGCTGGCTTTGAACAGGTGGAATATCATAATCTCACCGGTGGTATTGTAGCCCTTCATCGTGGATACAAGTTTTAATGTCGGTATTGCAAGTGTTTCG
Source organism: Idiomarina sp. A28L (assembly GCF_000218785.1). Taxonomy (GTDB): domain Bacteria; phylum Pseudomonadota; class Gammaproteobacteria; order Enterobacterales; family Alteromonadaceae; genus Aliidiomarina. The sequence continues at coordinate 107,095 of NZ_AFPO01000012.1, read as the reverse complement.
CGCTGCGGCTGAACGCAGCTTGAATGTTGCTTTGGCGGCCGACCCGGCCTCGCCACAACGATTACGCCCATTGGCTGGAAAATGCTTTCGCTTAACTGTTAGTGCTTTTCCAGAACCTATTACTCTGCTTTTCTTTGACGATCGTGTGAGCCTTATGGGGCCACATTATGAAGTTGTAGATTGTGCGGTAACTGCGAACTTGAGCGATTTAGCAGAGCTTAGCGATGCCAGTAAGGTAACTAAACTGATACAGAGCGGGCGCGTGCAAATTATTGGTGATCCGGTTTTAGCGCAACAAGCCGCGCAAGTGTTTAAACAACTTGATATTGATTGGGAAGAAATGCTCTCGGGGTATATTGGCGATGTGCCAGGGTATTGGGCTAGCCAGTTGGTAGCTAAATTCGCGGCACTAAAACCTGAACCAGCGGCATTTCGGCAACGCGCAAGTGAGTTTTTAACGCAAGAATTCAATGCAGCAGCTAGCCCCTTGCAAATGGCCATCATGGTAGATGATATTAAAGCGCTTGAGGTACGAATAGCGCGGCTAGAAAAGCGCCGTTTTGAATAAAAAAGCCAATTACTTAAAGCTGAATAATTGCGAGTATAGGAGCATAACTGAACGTGCGGGCATTACGATTCTATAAGATTATAAGTACCTTGTTGCAGCACGGCGTGGATGAATTGATTCCGCGCCGCTGGCTGCCATGGTATTTGCGTATGCTGCGCCATAGCGCGTTTTGGTTGCGCAACAAACACAAAGATAAGCCGCTAGCAGTGCGTTTTCGAATGGCGCTTGAAGCCTTGGGCCCGGTATATGTGAAGCTTGGGCAAATGCTTTCAACCCGGCAAGATTTGTTGCACCCAGATATGATTTTGCAGCTTACTATGCTGCAAGATCGAGTGCCGCCGTTTCCCGGTGAAGAAGCGCGCGATTTAGTGTGTAAAGCGTTAGAGATTAACGCTATTACCGAAATATTTACTGATTTTGATATCACGCCTTTGGCCTCGGCCTCAATTGCACAGGTGCATACCGCCACATTAATGCGCCCCGATAATGGTTTGCCGCAAGAAGTAGTAGTAAAAGTATTGCGGCCAGGCATAGAGCGCACTATTGATGCCGATTTGGAATTAATGGAAGCGGTTGCGGGTGTTGCGGCGCGCTACCTTCCCGATGGCAAACGCTTAAAACCAGTTGAAGTTATTAAAGAATACCGGAAAACTTTATATAACGAGTTAAGCCTAGACCGCGAAGCCGCGAACGCTATTCAATTGCGCCGCAATTTCACTGATTCTGATTTATTATATATCCCTGAAGTATTTAGTGATTTCACCCGCGCCAACGTAATGGTGATGGAACGTATTTACGGTATTCCAGTGAATGATGTGGTTACCCTGCAAGCGCAGGGGATCGATTTAAAAACCTTGGCAGAACGTGGTGTAGAAGTTTTTTTCACACAAGTATTTCGCGATAGTTTCTTTCATGCCGATATGCACCCGGGTAACATTTTTGTAGACCCTGAATCAGGTGAAAACCCGCGCTACTTTGCAGTAGATTTTGGTATTGTCGGCACCTTAAATAAGGAAGATAAGCGTTATTTGGCGGCGAACTTCATTGCCTTCTTCAATCGCGATTATCGTAAGGTAGCGGAGTTACATATCGATTCTGGTTGGGTGCCTAGCCACGTTAATGTGGAAGAGTTTGAATCGGCCATTCGTACGGTTTGTGAACCTATTTTTGAAAAGCCGTTAGCTGATATTTCTTTTGCACACGTGTTACTGAATTTATTCAATACCGCTCGGCGTTTTGAAATGGAAGTACAGCCGCAGTTGGTGTTGTTGCAAAAAACATTGTTGTACGTGGAAGGCCTTGGGCGTCAGCTTTACCCACAACTCGATTTATGGAAAACAGCGAAACCATATTTGGAACGCTGGATGCATGAACAAATGGGCTGGCGCGCGCTGTATCGAAATGTAAAAGAGCAAGCGCCATTCTGGGCGGAAAAGCTGCCAGAAATGCCCGGGTTACTGTACGATACGTTGCAACAAATTCGCCGAGGCAATCAAACCCAGCAAATATGGGTTGAACGCTTATTGGCGCACCAGCGGCAAGCAGCTGTGAGCCGATGGTGGAGCTTGTTTGCGGCAAGTTTAACGGTATCGGCTGTGGCGTTATTGGCAGCAACAGAATGGCCGGTAGTAACCTATGTAGTGGCTGCGGGTGCAGCCTTGAGTTGGCTGCAGGCATGGCGGAGTAAGCCATAAGCGCTGTAATTCGTGAGAGATACTGAGTAAGCATTAACCAGAGGGCAAGATTATGGGTGGCGTGAGTATTTGGCAGATGTTGATCGTGTTAGCGATCGTGGTGTTGTTATTCGGAGGCAAGCGGTTACGCAGCCTTGGTTCTGATTTGGGCTCGGCTATTAAGGGCTTCAAAAAAGAAATGGACGATGAAAAAGCGAATAATGCCAAAAAAGAAAATAAAAGCGATGATCAAAAGCCGCAGGAAACCGAAGGCGATGATGATAAAAATGGCCCAACCCGACATTAATTATGTTTGATATCGGCTTCTGGGAACTATTGCTGATTGCAGCTATTGGCTTGCTTGTGCTTGGGCCAGAGCGGTTGCCGGGTGCGATTCGCTCGGTACAGCGTGGCTATGCCAAAATAAAAGCATTCGGCAGTAAAATGGAAGCTGAGTTAAACCATGAACTGCGCGTTAAAGAGCTGCATGATCATTTGAAACAAATTGAATCATCGGCTGATATGGAAAACCTCTCGCCAGAGTTAAAGCGCTCACTGAAAGAGCTTGAAGATGCCGCAGCATCGGTGCGTAGCCCTTACGCAGCAAAAGATAAGGATACTGCAGTGGCCGATTTGGCCGAAGAAAAAGCAAAAGCCGCTACAACAAGCACTGAAGAAGTTAAATCCGCATTGAATGAAGAGCTCGCGCCAAAAACAGAAACCCTCGATACCGAGATAGTTAAGCCACCGATTAAAGGTGATAAATAATGCAAGGGCAGGCAGGGTTACTGGATCATCTAGTAGATTTGCGCCGGACACTTTTGCGATCGTTTGCGGCAGTAGCTATTTTATTCCTTTCCTTGGTTTATTTTGCCCGTGATCTATATCGCTGGTTAGCCGATCCGCTCATGGTTCACCTGCCGGAAGGCACCAGCATGATCGCCACCGATGTTGGCGCTCCTTTTTTCGCACCATTCAAACTTACTTTAATGGTGGCGGTGCTTCTGGCGATTCCGTTTCTTTTGCACCAAATTTGGCGATTTATTGCGCCGGGGCTTTACAAGCACGAGCGCCGGCTCATTGCTCCGTTGTTGATCAGTAGCAGCTTGCTGTTCTATGCCGGCATAGCATTCGCTTACTACGTGGTATTACCGATTGCGTTTGGCTTTTTCACTAGCATGGCTCCGGAAGGCGTTACCATAGCTACTGATATATCGAGTTATCTCGATTTTGTATTAAAAATATTCTTCGCTTTTGGCATTGCTTTCGAAATTCCGGTAGCCATTTTATTGATGGTTTGGAGTGGAGTGGTAACGCCTGAACAGCTGCGCGCGAAACGCGCCTACGTGATTGTTATTGTGTTTGTGATCGGTATGCTGCTTACACCACCCGATATTATTTCACAAACGTTACTTGCAGTACCCATGTGGATTCTGTATGAATTAGGGGTATTGTTATCTCGTTTCTACACGAAAAAATCAGAGGAGCCTGCGGAATGAAGCAAACATTGAACCATTTTTCACCTAAGCGCTTGTTGCTAACGGGCGCTGTTGGCTTATGTATGATGGCTCCAGCTGTGGCGCAGGAAGAAAAGCCAAGCTTGGCTGAACAAATGCAGGAATGCGCTGCAATTTCCAATGCCATTGAACGCTTAGTTTGCTTCGATGATTTAGTAGCTAGTTTGCCGCGAGCTGGCGCTTCTCGTGTTGAGGGAGCGCAACGCGCAGCCCAAGCTGGCGCACGTGGGCAAGAACAAGCCGCAGAAGCGGCACAACGAGGCCAGGAAACGGCTGCGAGCGCTCGCGCAGCGACTCGCGGTGCGAGAGAGGCTGGGCGCAGTGGCCGCGATGAATCGTTGAACGAGCGGGAACGGGCAGCTCAAGAACGCATAGAAGCTGCCGAACGCCGTGCAGCTGAAGCAGAAGAACGCTTAGCTCGACAGCAAGCCGCACAACAACGAGCTGCTGAAGAAGCGGCCCGTAATCAGCCGCCAAGTGAGAAAACCTACATCACTATCGAGGAAGCTTGGCAAAGTGCTAGGGGCCTTTGGCGTTTTCGCTTAGATAATGGCCAAGAGTGGCACCAAACTTCTTCTGAAGCTGGCGTGCGCTATCGCGAAGGTGCGCGCTATTATATTGAGCCGGGAAGATTCGGTAGTTATTTCTTGGGTTCCGACGATAACAATCGGCGCATGCGTATTCACTTGGTGGATTAAGTTCACACCGTGGCTTGGGTAGATATTGGCGTAAACCTTACGGCAAGTTCGTTACAAAAACGAGCTGAAGATGTGGTGGCCGCTGCTATTCAAGCAGGCGTTTCTCGGCAAGTGTTAGTGGGTACTTCAATACATGAATCGCAGCAGGCTTTGGCGCTTGCTGAAACGTTTCCGGGCTGTATCACAACGGCTGGTATTCATCCGCACGATGCCGCATCAGCAAGCGCAAGCTTTATTAACGAATTACGTATACTTGCAAAACACCCTCTCGTTCGTGCTATTGGTGAATGTGGTCTCGATTACAACCGCAATTATTCGGCACCCGATGTGCAGCGCGAAGTGTTTGCGGCGCAGCTAGAATTAGCAGTGGAATTACAATTGCCAGTTTATCTGCATGAGCGCGATGCCATCGGCGATCAGCTGGCGGTTCTTGATCGCTATCTCAGTGATTTGCCTGCTGCTATTGTGCATTGTTTTACGGGTGGGCCTGAAGAACTAGCCGCCTATCAAGAGCGCGGTTGCTATATTGGTGTTACCGGCTGGGTATGTGATGAACGCCGAGGCCATGAACTGCAATTAGCAGTGCCGAATATAGCCGAAAATCGCTTGCTGCTGGAAACCGATGCACCTTACCTAATGCCAAGAAATATTCGGCCGAAGCCAAAATCACGAACCAATGTACCTGCGAACTTGCCATGGGTAGCCTCAGTAGTTGCTGATTTACGAGGCACTACTATCGAAACTCTTGCCGCTACCACTACAGAAAATGCGCAACGGGTGTTTGCGGTATGGCCAGCAGGAGAAACGCAACTATGAATATAATTCGTGGCGCGTTTTTCGTGAGCTTGAGCTTATTGTTGTTTTTATCCGTAGGGCCAAGCTCCGCTGAAGAATCTGTGCAACCGAACATTAGTTATTACAAAGCAGAAGATATCAATTTTTCACTTAGCGATGCACGGCAAATGGCTGCCCAAAGCTGGAACTATATTGGCACAGAGCCACCCTCGTTTGGTTATGATACAACGCCGCATTGGCTGAAATTAGAACTTGATGCAGCAAGCTATTATCGTTTGTTGCACATTCAGTATCCTTTGTTAGATCACGTTGATATTTATTTTATTTCTCCACAAGGGGATGTTGAGCACCACCATGTTGGTGACACAAAACCATTCTATCAACGGCCAATTGCAGCTGATGGTTTTGTAATTCCGGTGCCCTTTCATGAAGCACATGAAGTATTAATTCGGGTGCAAACTAGCAGCTCGTTGAGTGTGCCCATTAGAATTTGGGAAACATCTGCTTTTCATCAGGCTCAGGGCCCACGTTACGTTTCTATTGGTTTATATTTTGGTGTGCTTTTATGCATGGTGGTTTACAACCTATTCGGGTATGTGGTTACTCGCGAAACAAGCTTTTTTAGTTACTCGATTTATGTGGTGTTTACCGGTTTGTTGATGGCCGCGCTAAGTGGCGTTGGGTTTCGCTATCTTTGGCCAAATTGGTTATGGCTGCAAGAGCGCGCAGTAACGTTGTTCGGTGGTTTAGCATTTGTGTTTGCAACGCTCTTTATCACCCAGTTGTTGGGCTTACGAAAACAAAGCAAGGCTTGGCACACGGGCTTAATAAGCCTGGGCAGTTTTGCTGGGGTTGTGGCGATATGCAGCTTGTTTTTACCCTACTCGATAACTATTTTCATGCTGTTACCGTTTGCCGTAATTGCGTGTTTCTATGTATTAATATTAGGCGTGGCGATGTGGATTAAAGGCATGCAGCACGCGCAAATTTTCACGCTAGCTTGGTTCTTTTTCCTAGTTTCTATTATTTTTAACGCCTTGGGCTACCTTGGTTTGATTGATGGCCAGTTTATTCAGCGCTACGCCATTATGATTGGTTCAGGCATTGAGGTATTGCTGCTTTCTTGGGTTATCACGTTAATGTATTCCGCTGAGCGAACAGAGAAACTCGGAGCCCAAGAGCAAATGCTAAAGCATGCAGTGGCCGCTCAAGAAGCGCAGCGAGTGCTAAATGAGGAACTAGAAATTAGAGTAAAAGATCGCACTCAAGAATTACAACAGGTGAGTGAATCATTGCAGCGGGCAAACGCTACGCTTGAGCGAAAAAGCAACGAAGATGGCCTTACAAAGCTATTCAATAGGCGTTTTTTCGATACTCAGATACGTAATGAGTTCAAGCGAAGCCGCCGCACAGGAAGCCCATTGGCGTTAATATTGTTGGATATCGATCACTTTAAACCCCTAAACGATACCCATGGGCATCAGGTGGGTGATGCGGTATTGGTTGAATTTGCTCAGCGCCTACAGAGCCAAGCTATACGGGCAAACGATGCGGTTTGCCGATATGGCGGAGAAGAATTTGCGATTATCTTGCCGGCTACTGATTTGGCCGCAGCAGAACTTGTAGCAAAACGTTTCTTAACAGTAATTAGCGATCAGCCGTTTGTAAATAATAGTAGTGAAAAGGCAGCACCTTTAGCCGTTACTGCAAGTGCCGGAGTAGCGGTTTTGCGGGATACCATGGATAATGCAAACGATCTAGTAGAGGCAGCTGATTTGGCATTGTACGCCGCAAAAGATCAGGGCCGTAATATGCTTATTTTGGCAACCGAGTAATCTAGCACCCAAGTTCTACGACAAATATGGAGAGAAAATGATGTACCCATACGGTGGTTTTCCAGTTCGTCGCCTTCGGCGTCTTCGCCGGCATAATTTTAGCCGGCGCTTGGTGGCTGAGAACCAGCTCACTGCAGCAGATTTAATTTATCCCATGTTTGTTTTACCGGGTAAAGGCAAGCGCGAAGCGGTGCCTTCTATGCCGGGTGTTGAACGGGTATCAATTGATTTGCTCATTGCTGAGGCAAAGGAACTGCACGCGCTTGGTGTGCCGATGATTGCTATTTTTCCAGTAACTCCCGCTTCAGCAAAATCACTCATGGCGGAAGAAGCTTATAATCCGAACGGCTTAGCTCAAGAAGCTGTGCGTGCTATCAAAGCCGCTGTTCCAGAGATGGGCGTGATGACGGACATTGCGCTGGATCCTTTCACCAGCCACGGTCAAGATGGCATTATCGACGATGATGGTTATGTGCTCAATGATATGACCATTGAGATTTTGAAGTTACAGGCGATTTCACATGCGGAAGCTGGCGCTGATGTGGTAGCGCCCTCAGATATGATGGATGGCCGCATTGGCGCAATTCGCGAGGCGTTGGAAATGGCTGGCCATGTGAATGTGCAAATTATGGCTTACTCGGCAAAATATGCCTCGCATTACTATGGGCCCTTCCGCGATGCCGTAGGTTCTGCCGGTAACTTGAAAGGCGCCGATAAGAAAACCTATCAAATGGACCCTGCTAATTCTGATGAAGCTTTGCATGAAGTTGCATTAGATTTAGAGGAAGGCGCCGATATGGTGATGGTAAAACCGGGTATGCCTTATTTGGATGTTGTGCGCCGTGTAAAAGATACCTTTAAAGTACCAACTTTCGCGTACCAAGTGAGTGGTGAATATGCCATGCACATGGCCGCTATTGAAAATGGTTGGCTTGGTGAGGCCGTGATTCATGAATCGCTGTTAGCGTTCAAGCGTGCTGGCGCCGATGGGATTCTTACCTATTTTGCGAAACGTGTGGCTAAAGATCTTGCGAAAAAATAAACAATAGAAAGCTCAACTTAAAGAGTTTGGTGGCTAGCGTAATAGCAACCCGCCAAACTGCTCTTGCCACTCGCTCTCTGCGCGATAAAGGCTGCTTAGATAGGGGCTGTGTTCGAGGAAATCATTGGCAAAATTCAGCGTAATTTGATTGCCTTCAATACTTAGGCTTGCTTTCGCGATCATGGCATTGTTTCGCCGCTGGCAAGCCAATACAGCTAACCTTAGTAAACGAGCTAACCGTGCCAGTGGCAAATGCTCGGGCAGGGTTTCGGGCTGTTCATCATCATCAATAATGCCGGCTATCGCCTGTACCAATTCCAACAAATTTTCTCGTTGCCGAGCATTAAAACCTGGCAAGTTACTGTTCGCTACCAAGTAATGGCCGTGCGAACTGGCATGCTGATAGTTCAAACTTAAGCCAATTTCATGTAAATAGCTCACAGCGCGCAGTAAATTAATGGCTTCTTCTTCAGCAATATCGCACCAAGCTTGGGGCGCTTGCCGGTAATATTTCAGAGCTAATTCGTGCACGCGCCCCGCTTGCTGTCGATCAAGGTGGTAGGTGCGGGCAAGGCTTTCTAGGGTGCGCAGTTGCACATCAGGGTGCTGCAACTCCTCCAGCATGCCGTAAATCAATCCTTCACGAAGGGCACCTTCAGTAGCTTCAATAGTGTTGATACCAAATGCCCGAAAAATACCGATAAGAATACATAAGCCGGAAATAAAAGTTGGTTTTCGGCTTTCTTTTAAACCATGTAGATTCAGTGCTGCGATACTACCTTGTTGAATCGATTCAGTAAGTAGCTGTTCTAACCAAGGCAAGGTAATGCGCTCGGGCATGCGCCGTTCATGGGCTATTTCTTGCAGTGCTTTGAACGTACCCGAAGCACCAAGAGCGATATCCCACCCATGCTCTCTGTAGGGCTCTGCATGCTCACTTACTATGCGTTCAACTTCATTAATCGCAGCTTGGCAATTCGCCTTAGTAATGGTTTCTTTGGGAAAAAACCGACTTATCCAAGTAACACAACCGAAATCTAAACTCCGTAGAATATTCGCATCAAAGCCTTGGCCAAGAGCAAATTCAGTGCTAGCTCCACCAATATCGATGGCCAACATGCGGCCGTGATATGCAGTAGTATGAGCAATGCCTTGATAGATAGTAGCAGCTTCTTCTTCACCAGAAATAATACGTAAGGGGTGCCCCAAGGTTTCACGTACTTGGTTTAGGAAGGGGTCGCTATCTTTAAGTTTACGAAGAGTAGCGGTGCCAACCGCAGTGATGTTCTCTGGAGCAATATCGTTTACACGATCCGCGAATATGGCAAGGCACTGCAGAGCGCGTTCGCGCGCTGCAGAATCTAAACTTCCATCGGGTTTTAAACCACTGGCAAGGCGTACTTTGCGGCGTATCTTGGAAACCACTTGCACGGAGCCGGCCACTACCCGAACTACTAACATGTGAAAGCTATTTGAACCTAAATCAATAGCGGCGTAGTAATCCGTTGAGCGCATTGGCCGAGCTCCTTATGCATGCAATATTTTAGCAAAAAAATATTGTTCGTGATTTAGCTACGGCGTTGGCGTGGGCCTGAACTGCGCCGGCCATCTCTACCGCTTTGTAAACGCCGCTTTTGCGGAATATGCGGGCGTTTTAAATCACTTAACAGCGCTTCCGAATCGTATTTGGTTACTCCGATCTCGTGCTGAATATAGCTTTCGATAGCAGGTAAGTTATATACGTATTCTTCGCAGGCGAAGCTAATTGCTTTACCACTTGCGCCGGCACGGCCAGTTCGGCCAATACGGTGCACGTAATCTTCACAATCGTCTGGCAAATCATAGTTAAACACATGGCTAACCGCAGGAATATGTAAGCCACGCGCCGCTACATCGGTAGCAACTAGAATATCAATTTTACCAGAAGTGAAATCTTCGAGTATTTTAAGGCGTTTACGCTGAGGTACATCACCGGTAAGTAAGCCTACTCGATGTTTATCCGCTAAAAGCCAATGATACACATAGCTACACCCATGCTTAGTGTTACTAAATACAATTGCTTTTTCTGGCCAATCTTCTTCAATTAGCGTAAGCAATAGCTTAATTTTTTCTGGTTTCGAAGGATAAAATAATTCTTCTTCGATGCGCGCACCGGTCATTTGCTCCGGTTCAATTTCCACACTAGTTGGATCGTTCATTTGCTCGTAAGCAAGTTCACGCACGCGGAATGAAAGCGTAGCCGAGAATAATAAGTTCAAACGCTCTTCGGCAGGAGGCATGGCGCGTAGCATGTAACGCACATCATCAATAAAGCCTAAATCGTACATACGATCAGCTTCATCGAGCACCACAACATCAATGTTGTTTAGCTTGTAGGCGCCTTGCTTGAAGTAATCGATAAGGCGGCCACACGTACCAATAAGTACATCAACACCTTCTTGTAGTTCAGCGCGTTGAGAATCGTAACCCTCACCACCATAAACTACCGACATCTTCAGCCCGCAACTTTTTGCGATAGCTTCGGCATCATTAGCGATCTGAACGGCAAGTTCTCGCGTAGGTGCCATAACCAGAGCGCGTGGTTGGGTTTCACCCGGTACTCGCTGTGGGTGAGTCATTAAATGATTGAATAATGCGACGAGAAACGCGATAGTTTTCCCGGTGCCGGTTTGTGCTTGGCCGGCCACATCTTTTCCCTGCACGGCAATAGGCAAGCTCATTGCTTGTATTGGGGTACAGTACTCATAGCCGATTTGCTTTAAGGCATCTAGCACTTTAGGATGCAATCCCAATTCGGCGAATTGGGTTTCAGTTAAATGTTTTGTAGTCATAGGTTTCAAGTTTAACAGGTTTAGACTTGTATTAAAAAACAGAATATAATGCAATGCGTTAAAAATATACCCACGCATGCAACCGATTGGAGATGCAACATGAGTGACAATATTGTTCAGCTAAGCGACGAAGGCTTCGAAGCAGACGTACTAAATGCTGATCAACCGGTCTTAGTAGACTTCTGGGCCGAGTGGTGTGGACCATGTAAAATGATCGCGCCAATTCTCGATGAAGTGGCAGCAGAATACTCCGGCAAGCTGAAAATTGGCAAGCTTAATGTCGATCATAACAACGAAACTCCTCCGAAGTACGGTATTCGCGGTATTCCTACCCTGTTACTGTTCAAAAATGGCGAAGTAGTTGGCACCAAAGTAGGTGCAATGTCTAAAACTCAGCTAGCTGAGTTCTTGAACGAACACGTTTAAGCCTAATAAAACGCCTTTCCGTTTGCATAGATTGCAAGTTAATGCGGAAGGGCGTTTAAAAACTGGACGATTTTTACATTTAGTGTTATTTTTAATCCGCAGCATTTAATCCCTACTCGCTGCTGTCTGTGAACGAGCCCGTTGCAGACTTGAAATCCGAATATTTGAATTACACTTTTTCGATAGTTCGAGCTTGCGCCTTTTCGATTTTGTCATAAATGTTATTTATCATGTATGCAGATCCGAAAAATCACGCAAAGCGTTTAAACAACGGAACTCGCGAAAGGAAGCTTAGAAACGAATTTAAATACAATAAACGCAACATTGCTGGGCGCTAACAATTTAGCGTGCAAGTGAGTAAACCTTATGCAAATTAAGCGCTCATCAATCTTTGTTGCTCTCATCCAAAAACCTTGAAAACCAATCAAACTATGAATCTAACCGAATTAAAGAATAAGCCCGTTAACGAACTGGTAAACCTCGCCGCCGAGATGGGCCTTGAGAACATGGCGCGTTTGCGCAAACAAGATATTATTTTCGCGATTTTAAAAGCACACTCTAAAAGCGGCGAAGATATCTTTGGCGATGGCGCATTAGAAATCCTCCAAGACGGCTTCGGCTTCTTACGTTCAGCAGATTCTTCATACCTTGCTGGCCCAGATGATATCTATGTATCGCCAAGCCAAATTCGGCGCTTTAACTTGCGCACAGGCGATACCGTAGCCGGTAAAATTCGCCCACCAAAAGATGGCGAGCGTTACTTTGCGCTATTGAAAATTCGCGAAGTGAACTTTGATAAGCCAGAAAACTCGCGCAACAAGATATTGTTCGAGAACTTAACGCCATTGCATGCCAACGAACGTTTGCGCATGGAACGAGGCAATGGTTCTACTGAAGATATCACGGCCCGTATTCTTGATTTAGCTTCGCCCATCGGTAAAGGCCAACGTGGTTTGATTGTTGCACCACCTAAAGCCGGTAAAACGTTACTACTGCAAAACATTGCACAATCAATTGCGGCGAATCACCCTGAGTGCGAACTTATGGTATTGCTAATTGATGAGCGCCCAGAAGAAGTAACCGATATGCACCGTTTGGTGAAAGGCGAAGTAGTTGCATCAACCTTTGATGAACCCGCTAGCCGCCACGTGCAGGTAGCCGAAATGGTTATCGAAAAAGCCAAACGATTGGTAGAGCATAAGAAAGATGTTGTTATTTTACTCGATTCAATTACCCGTTTAGCGCGCGCTTACAACACCGTTATTCCAAGCTCAGGTAAAGTACTTACCGGTGGTGTGGATGCCAACGCATTGCACAAACCGAAGCGTTTCTTCGGTGCGGCACGGAATGTTGAAGAAGGCGGAAGCTTAACCATTATTGCAACGGCATTGATTGATACCGGTTCAAAAATGGATGAAGTAATTTACGAAGAGTTTAAGGGTACCGGTAACATGGAACTTCACTTAAACCGTAAAATCGCAGAAAAACGCGTGTTCCCAGCTATTGATTACAATCGTTCGGGTACCCGCCGCGAAGAATTGTTAACTACGCCAGATGAACTTCAAAAAATGTGGATTCTGCGCAAAATTGTACACCCAATGGGTGAAATCGAAGCGATGGAATTCCTTATCGATCGTTTGGTAATGACGAAAACTAACGATGAATTCTTCGATTCAATGAAGCGTTCGAAGTAAGCTTTTCGCGTTACTCGAAAACCGCTCTACTTGCCTTTCGTGTTGGAACAACCAGCATAGAAGGTAGGTAGGGCGGTTTTTTTGTGCGTAGAGGTAACATCAGCTACTTGGAAATTAACTGACTCTTAACGCTCAATTGTATATCTATTAATATTCATTTTATTTTTATAAGTATATCTATAGATTGACAATTAAGATATATATGTCTATGTTTTGATATGCGGATAATCATTAAACGTCTATAAGGTGATGTACAATGAGTGTGAAAAGTACAGTTAGAAAGCAATATGTGCAAATCATAAATAGCGCTGCACAGCAGCTTGCGTCACTTAAGAAGCCGTCTGAAGGGTGGCTTTCAGTGCTTCGTAAAGCCTTGGGCATGTCGGGAGCACAAGTAGCGATGCGTGCTGGCGTTACTCGCTCAGCCATTCATCAGGCTGAGCGTAATGAGGCCAACGGTGCAATTACAATCAAACAAATGCAGAAGTTTGCCGAGGCGATGGGCGGACGTTTCGTTTATGCCATTGTTCCTGAACGAGGAGAGGTAGCGGATATTATTCAGCTACAGGCACGCCGCAAAGCCGAGGCACGAGTTGTGCGCGCAAGTGCTCACATGGCTTTGGAAAATCAATCATTGACGAGCAAACAGCAGGCACAACGTATAAACGATCTTGCTGATGAGCTTATCCGAGAAATGCCCTCTGACTTCTGGGAGGTAAAGTAATGTTCCAAGAGCCTGATGGAGCTACCCCACTCGATCCCGATGAAATGCTAGGACTAAAATTTAAGTACGTTACAACTCGCGGCGAGCTGGATGAACTGGAGCAAGCTAATATTGAAGATGGACTTTCTTGGGTATCTCGCCGGCGAGGCGGTTCAGTTTTTGATGATGGCTTTATCAGAACATTACACAAAAAGCTTTTCGGTGATGTTTGGGCATGGGCAGGCGAATATCGCCTTACTGAAAAAAATATCGGCATCGATCCGTTTCATATTCCAGTGCAATTACGACTGTTACTCGATAATGCGAGTTATTGGCTAGAAAATCAGACTTTTCCGCCCCTTGAGGCGGCCGCTCGATTTCATCATCGTTTGGTACAGATTCACCTGTTTCCTAACGGCAATGGTCGTCATGCACGTATTGCAACCGATATCATGCTTGAGGAAATGTACGACCACCCACCAATTGCTTGGGCAAGCGGCTTTAACTTACAAGCCGACAATGAGCGCCGTCAAAACTATATTGCTGCTCTTCGCGCTGCAGATGCTGGAGATTTTCGGGCTCTATTGGCGTTCGTTGATACACCTGGTTACTAAAAAGATTTGGTTTGTAGGGATCCGATAATATAGCTTTCACCGTTCTTACAGATGATTGCTGCGGCGAAACTGATATACTTCATTTACTCTTCACTGAATTGGCAGTTTGCATGAAATATCGTGATTTACGTGATTTTATCGCGCAACTTGAAGCGCGTGGTGATTTAAAACGCATTTCTCAAGAGATCGATCCGTATTTAGAAATGACGGAAATAGCCGACCGTACTCTGAAAGCGGGCGGCCCTGCGCTACTTTTTGAGAACCCGAAAGGCCATAGCATTCCGGTGCTTGCCAACCTTTTTGGTACCCCAGAGCGGGTTGCTATGGGTATGGGGCAAACCGATGTTGCGGCATTGCGCGATGTGGGTAAGCTTTTAGCGTATTTGAAAGAACCTGAGCCGCCGGCTGGCTTTAAAGATGCCATGAGTAAGTTGCCGCTGCTGAAAAAAGTGTTAAGCATGGCTCCGAAAGTATTGAAGAAGGCTCCTTGCCAAGAAGTGGTGCTCGAAGGTGATGCGGTAGATCTGAACAATATTCCAATTCAACATTGTTGGCCGGGTGATGTGGCACCGTTAGTAACTTGGGGCCTTACGGTTACTCGTGGGCCGCAAAAGAAACGTCAGAATCTCGGGATATACCGGCAGCAGCTCATTGCGAAGAATAAGCTGATTATGCGTTGGCTCAGCCACCGTGGTGGTGCCTTGGATTTTCGTGAGTTTTGCCAACAAAATCCGAGTAAACGCTTTCCGGTTGCAGTAGCGCTTGGTGCCGATCCGGCTACTATTTTAGGGGCGGTAACGCCGGTGCCCGATACCTTATCGGAATACGCGTTCGCCGGGCTGTTGCGCGATAGTAAAACCGAAGTGGTGAAATGCTTAAGCAATGATTTGCAGGTACCAGCGCACGCAGAGTTTGTGCTTGAGGGCTATATTGAAGCGGGCGAAACCGCGCCGGAAGGGCCGTATGGCGATCACACCGGTTACTACAATGAAGTAGATGAATTCCCAGTGTTTACGGTAACCCATATTACCCACCGTAAAGATCCAATTTATCACAGCACTTATACGGGCCGGCCACCTGATGAGCCTGCTATTTTGGGTGTGGCTTTGAACGAAGTATTTGTGCCAATTTTGCAGAAGCAATTTCCAGAGATTGTAGATTTTTATTTACCGCCGGAAGGCTGTTCCTACCGAATGGCCGTAGTAACCATGAAGAAATCATATCCTGGGCACGCCAAGCGCGTAATGCTCGGTGTGTGGAGTTTCTTGCGGCAGTTTATGTACACCAAGTTTGTTATTGTGTGCGATGACGATGTAAACGCCCGCGATTGGAAAGATGTTATTTGGGCCATTACCACGCGCATGGACCCAGCACGCGATACGGTAATGATTGAGAATACGCCAATTGATTACCTTGATTTCGCCTCGCCGGTTTCTGGCCTCGGTTCAAAAATGGGCCTCGATGCCACCAATAAATGGCCGGGCGAAACCGATCGCGAGTGGGGCACGCCAATCGTAATGGATGAGAACGTAAAAAAACGTATTGATGATCTTTGGGACGACCTCGGAATTTTGGATTCTTAATTTATGCCAATAGTTGAAAGTAAAGTTCGCCGCTGTGAAGCGGTTAGTGAGTTTGTGTTTGTGGTAGAACTAGAATTGCCAGAACCTATATCCTTTGTGCCAGGGCAATACCTAATGGTGGTGATGGGTGATGGCGATATGCGGCCATTCTCTATCGCTTCTACGCCAGCGGAAACTGATTTCGTTGAATTGCATATTGGTGCTACGGCGGATAACCCTTATGCATGGGAAGTAATCGAAAAAATTCGTTCGGAGGGCAAACTTACTATAAATCTGCCAAGTGGCGATGCTGGCTATTTAGCGGGTAGCACGCGGCCGTTGTTGCTGCTTGCTGGTGGCACTGGGTTTTCGTATACGTGGTCGATATTACAAGCGCATTTAGCCAGTGATAATAAGCGGCCTATTACGCTATTTTGGGGCGGGCGCAAGGCCAGCGATTTATATATGCATGAAGAACTGCAAAAGCTTGCCGTTAGCGATTCTCGTTTTCACTATGTACCTGTGGCCGAAGAAGTTAACAGTGAGAATTGGCCAGGCATTAGAGGGCTACTTATTCCTGCCGTGCTAGAAACCGTTAAAAACCTGACCGACTACGATGTGTATATAGCCGGCCGTTTTGAAATGGTGCGAGTGGCGCGTGATGCGTTTTACGCCGAAGGCCTGCCGAAAGAACAACTGTTCGGCGATGCCTTGGCGTTTATTGAATAGTACAAGGAAGCTTGCAAAGAGCCGCGCATTCGTTATACTGCGCGGCGTTGCAGTGAATAACTGACAACAATTACCAAAGGGGTGCCGAGCTTTTTATAAGCGAAGGCTGAGATACGTAGTGAACTCTTTGTACCTGATCCGGTTAATACTGGCGTAGGGATTGGTAATCAGCACCCATTGTTGGCGAACTTGAAACAGCGCTCGCAATCTCACCAATACAGCGTTTAACCGGATCTCATCTTTAAAGCATTACCAAAAGAAGAGATCCCAAATGAAAATTACACGAACTTCCCTCGCGGTTGCTACCGCACTTTCTACAGCACTCTTTACAGCACTATCTGTGAGCACTATTGCAGTTGCTGAAGAATCATCTACAGATACTAAAAAAGATATTGAACGCATTACGGTTACTGGCGATTTCCGCAGCCGTGGCATTGAAGATGTAGCCGCCAGCGTTTCCGTTTTATCAGCCCATGATTTAAATAACCGGGCCGCTGCGCACATTGAATCAGCCTTAATGATGGCACCGAACGTGAATCTAGCTTCGGGCGCTTCACGGGCTAGCTTTATTCAAATTCGTGGTATTGGCGAGCGCAGCCAATTTGTTGATCCTATTAATCCTTCAGTAGGCTTGGTTATCGATGGTATCAACTACAGTGGCCTTGGTGCTGCCGGCACGTTGTTTGATATTGGCCAAGTTGAAGTGTTCCGTGGGCCGCAAAGCACTCGTTTTGGCGCCGATGCTATGGCAGGCATGGTTTACTTGCAAAGTGAAGAAGCCACCTACGCGCCATCGGGCCAGGTAGAAACCATGTGGGCGAATTATAATTCGTATGCGGCGGGCGTTGCCTTTGGTAATCGCGTTACCAATAACTTGGCTGTGCGTGGTTCGCTATACTCGAATGTAAGCGATGGCTTTATGGAGAACATCCACCTTAATCGCAAAGATACCCAAGATATTGATGAGCTAACCTTGCGTTTGAATGCAGTTTGGGATGTAAGCGATGATTGGGTGTTGCAGCTTACTTATCATCGTTTTGATATTGATAATGGCTACGATGCGTTTAGTTTAGATCGCACCCGTGAAACCCTTTCCGATACTCCAGGCCGCGATACTTTAGATAGCCACGCGGGCCGAATAGCGGCTACCTATACCGGTGCAACGGGTTATGAATTGCAGCTATTTGCGAGCTACTTGCAGGCTGATTCGGAATATAGCTTTGATGAAGATTGGGCTTTTGAAGGCATTCGCCCAGGTTGGGAATACAATTCATTTGATGCCTATTTCCGCGAGCGCGATCAATTAGAGCTGGAATCTCGCCTACTTTCGGCTGCACCGATTAGTTTGTTTGGTGTGCAAACCGATTGGTTAGTGGGTGCTTACTTTCAACAGCGAGATCAAGATTTAACGCGCGAATATACTTATCTCGATGCGCCATTTGCTAGCACCTACGATACCGAGCGCACTGCGGCTTACGCTGAATTACAGCAAACGCTTACCGAGCGCTTGCGTTTAACTTATGGTTTGCGTTGGGAACGTTACAGCAACCAATATCTAGATAGCCGAGGCATTGCGGCGGCACCGAGCGATAGCGCTTTGGGTGGCCGTGCTAGTTTGGAATATAGCCTAGCGCCGATGCAGCAAGCATACGCTAGCCTTACCCGCGGGTTTAAAGGCGGTGGTGTAAATGGCGAAGCGTTGGGCCGGGTGGAAGATCGTAACCTTGAAGATCACCGTGAATTTTTAGAATCGCGAGCTACCTTTGCACCAGAGTATCTAACCAGTGCCGAGATTGGCTACAAAGCTTTCTTACCTGATTACAACTTACGTGTGCACTTGAACGCTTTTTATAGCTGGCGCGATGATATGCAAGTTAACGCCTATGTAGAACGCAGTGCAGTGTTTGTTACTTATCTAGATAATGCTTCTGATGGCAAAAACTACGGTGTTGAAGCGCAATTTGATTACCTGCCAAGCGATTCAATGCGGGTGTTTTTAAACCTCGGTTTACTTGCTACTGAATTTAACGATCTTGTATTGCAAGATGGCACAAATTTAGCGGGCCGTGATCAGGCGCATGCGCCGAGCTATCAAGTAAACTTAGGCACGGAATTGTTATTACGTGAAGGGCTTACGTTGCGTTTAGAAATGGATGCCCGCGATAAGTTCTATTATTCCAATAGCCATGATGAGCAATCAGAAAGTTATCAGTTGTTTCATGCGCGTTTGAATTACCAGTGGCAAAACTGGGAATTCAGCTTATGGGCACGGAATTTATTTGATAAAGATTACACCACCCGCGGTTTTTACTTCGGTAATGATCCGCGTAAAGAGTATACGCCTGAGAACTACGTGCAATATGGCGAGCCGCGCCGGGTAGGTATTACTGCTCGATACCGTTTCTAATTTCGCCTTACTTTCACCTTACTTTCGCTTTACTTTCGCGATGACAAGAGGAGAGGCTTTGGATGTGTGAGCCGAAGCTTCTCCTCACCCTGATTAAGGAAAAAAATTATGCAGTTATCAGCTGAAATTAGTTTGTATCCGTTAGCCGATGAATACCGCCCAGTTATTCAAGAATTTGTAGAACGTTTGGCGGAACATAAAGAACTGAGCGTGAAAACTAACACCATGAGCACGCAGATTTTCGGCGAGTATCGCTCGTTAATGACAATTCTTACCGATGAACTGGAGCGGGTTTATCAACAAGTTCCAGCGCAGGTGCTTGTTTGTAAATTTATAAACCGCGATTTGAATCCGAATGGATAATCTATTAGAGCTGCTGGCGCTTTCATCGCCGGCAGAATTAGTGGCTGTTTGTTTAGCTATTGTTTATGTGGTTCTTGCTATCAAGCAAAGCCTTTGGTGTTGGCCGGCTGCCGCCATTAGTGCCAGTATCTATACGGTATTATTCTTTACTGGCCGCTTGTACATGGAATCTGTGTTGCAGATTTTCTATGTGATCATGGCAGGCTACGGCTATTGGAGTTGGGTGCGCAGTAGAGAAAACACTAAAAACACCCTAAGAATAAGCCAGCTTCGGTGGCAGTGGCATGCGTATTGGGCGCTCGTGCTAGTGGCGGTAAGCTTAATGCTTGGGTTTGCCTTGAACCGCTACACCAACGCCGATATGGCTTACATTGATACCCTAACTACTGTATTTAGCTTTTTCGCTACTTTTTTAGTGGCCAGAAAAGTATTAGAGAACTGGTTATATTGGGTAGTGATTGATGTAGTATATATTGGCCTCTTCTGGGTGAAGGGCTATCATGCTACGGCATTGCTGTTTGTTGTTTATGTAATCATGGCAGCGATCGGTTATTGGCGTTGGCGTCAAGATTTTCAAGCGAGTGTGAATGCTGAAACCTAGATAACTATTACAATAAAAGGAAGAAATCTATGGCGTTTCCAACCTGGTGTCTGGCCCATTTGCCGGTACATGGTGTTTGGAAAACTCGGTCGGTAGGCGAAGATTTAGCCAATTCAACCTGGTGTATCGAAAGTGATGAACATTGCTTTTTAGTGAAGCAATATGCCCACGATAGTGCTTTTGGCCGAATAACCGGAGAAGCCGTAGCAACTGATATTAAACTTGCCGAACTTGGCATCGCGCCCGCTATTATTTTTGCCGATAGCGGGCGTGGTGTTGTAATTACCGAGTGGCTATCTAGTGAACCACTTGCTGCTATTTTCGATCCAGAAGCCCGTGCTCAGAAATTGGGGTTGGTGCAACAGCAAATTCATCAACTAACCCCAGATATCAAACCGTGGTCTTTATGGCAACGAGTGATGGGCTATTGCGATGCGTTAGAACAACTTGAACCTCGCTTAGGTGCCCAATCGCGCGAAGATTGTGAAAGCTACAAAGATCTTTTTGCTGCTTGGCAAATGGGGCCACGCGTATTTTGCCACCATGATTTAAACGCCGAGCACGTTTACCCCGAGCCAGAACCCAGAGTTATTGATTGGGAGTACGCCGGTTATGGCCATCCTGGCTTCGATGTAGCTTCCACCATTGTTATCAATGATTTTTATGATGATGAAATCGAGGTGTTTTTAGAAGCCTACAATGCCGAAGCGCAAACACCGGTGGCACGTGAAGAACTGCGTGATTGGATACGCCTTATAGCCCTTATTAATCGCATTTGGTTTGCATTGCAGAATGCGTTAGCGAATGATGGGGATAGCTAAAGGAGCGTAAAATGAGCAAACAATCGCAGGACGATATCACCGATCGTATGTATCAATTCTTAGCGGAAGATGAAGATGCACGGGTATGTAAAGATATTCCCGATGAAGCCTGCGGCGAGCAACCCACATCATTTGTGCTCCACCTCTTATCATTAACGCTTACAAAGCTGGGCGATTCGCTAGTAAGTGCGCGCTTGGTTTTACCGTGGATGCTTTCCGTGGTTGGCGCCCCAGCGTTTTTCATTAGTATGTTGGTGCCTTTGCGCGAATCCCTATCGTTGCTACCGCAACTTTTTGTAGCCCAACGCATGCGCGAACGGCCAGCGCGTAAATGGTTCTGGGTAGCAGGCAGTGTTGGGCAAGCGCTTGCGTTGTTATTTATGGCCTCAGGCTTTCTGATGCTAAGTGATTATGGCTTATTAGGCTGGCAAGCGAGTGCCACAGCCTTTGGCTGGTGGGTGATTGCTTGGCTGATTGTTTTTAGTTTATCTCGGGGTATCTGCTCGGTAGCGAGCAAAGATGTATTGGGAAAAACCATATCGAAAACCCGCCGTGGAAGGCTAACGGGCTTAGCTGCAACAACCGCCGGGGTGCTTACCTTAGCTACCGCTGTGATTATTATATTTGCCCCTGAAGTTGAAGGCAGTTACCTGCTTTTCATTGCGCTTTTGGCGGGCGCTGCGGTGCTGTGGCTGCTGGCGGCAATAAGCTACGCGCGCATTCCGGAAACGCCAGGAGCTACTGTTGGCGGCGGCAATGCGATAACTGAGGCGATAAAATCGATAGCATTGATTTGGCAAGATAAGCAATTCGGCCAGTTTGTGGCTACACGAGCGTTACTCGTTTCGTCCGCGTTCTCGATACCCTATATTGTTGTGCTGATCCAACGCCAGAGCGCCGGAGAGCTTACCGGTTTAGGCGGTATGTTGCTCGCTAGTGGTTTAGCGGGCATGTTGGCAGGGCGTTTTTGGGGGCGCTGGTCGGATAGTGCAAGTAACCATGTTATGGCCGCTGCCGCCTTTATGGCCTCTGCGGTAATGGCACTCACCTTGGTTATTGATTTCACTGCGCAAGCTTGGCTTGGCCAAGTATTGGTGGGAGGCGGTTTAATATTCCTAGCTGCGGTAGCCCACCATGGCGCGCGCGTAGGCCGCAAAACCTATCTTGTTGATATGGCCAACCAAGAAAACCGAGCGCAATACACTGCTGTAAGCAACACGGTGATCGGTATTTTACTGCTGCTAGGCATGCTGCTCGGCGTGCTCGATGAATTAGCCGGAACTCATGCGGTGCTCGTGCTACTCATCGTTGTGGGCGTAATAGCCGGCGTTCGCGCACTTACGTTACCGAACGTAACCGATGAATAAATAAAAACGCCGAGCTAAGCTCGGCGTTTTCGTTCATAAAATTGAAGCTCTTGTACTAACCTTCCAAACGCCCATCACGAATGTGTTTTTCGCCGCGCGCTTTGGCGAGTTGAACTTGCTTCTCACGTTCGGCGAAGCGTTCTTTTTGGCTTGGCGTGGTTTTATCAAAACAATGCGGGCAGCTTACGCCTTTTTCATATTGCTCTGATTGCATTTCTTCTTCTGTGATTGGCATGCGGCACGCGTAGCACTGATCGTAAGAGCCTTGCTCCAAGCCATGCTTCACGGTTACACGCTGATCGAATACAAAGCACTCGCCATCCCACATGCTCTCTTCGGCTGGCACTTCTTCCAAGTATTTCAAAATACCGCCGTGCAGGTGATACACCTCGTTAAAACCAAGCTCTTTCAAATATGCCGTAGATTTCTCACAGCGAATGCCACCGGTACAAAACATGGCTACTTTCTTGTGCTTTTCTTTATCGAGGTGCTCTTTTACGTAATCAGGGAATTCCCGGAAGGTTTCTGTTTTTGGGTTTATAGCGCCTTTAAACGTGCCCACTGCATATTCGTAATCGTTGCGGGTATCGATAAGTAATACTTCGGGATCGCTAATAATGCGGTTCCACTCTGCGGGCGCCACGTAAGTGCCCACGATATTTTTAGGATCTACCCAATCGAGGCCCATGGTTACAATTTCTTTTTTCAATTTAACCTTGGTGCGGTAAAAAGCCTGGGTTTCGCTAGGTGATTCTTTGTGCTCGAGATCGGCAAAGCGGCTATCACTTTTCAACCAGTTGAGCACATTATCAACAGCATCGCGGGTACCACAAATAGTGCCGTTAATACCTTCGCGAGCGAGTAAAAGGGTGCCTTTCACTTCATTTTCAGCCATTACATCAAATAACGGCTGGCGGAGTTCTTCATAATCATTGAGCTCTACGAACTTGTAGAGCGCTGCACAAATATATTGCATCACTTTTTCCTTCGGCTAGCTGAATCGTAAATTCAGTGCGGTTAACTTGGTGCGTATAAAACGCGGGCGCATTATAGCGAATAAAAAATCGCCTCGCTACGCTTCAATCTAAACAAAAAAGCCACGGCAGCGTTTGCAAACCGTGGCTTTCAATTTGGTATTTATTTGAGGTTTAGCCTAAATATGAAGTAAGCATCCAAGCTGTTTTCTCTTGTTGAGAAATGTAATCACTCATCAACGCCACGGTGCCTTCATCGCCAAGTTCTGCGCCCTCAGCAAGAATTTCACGTTGCAGCTGGATTACCGCTTTGTAGCTTTGCAGAATATTTTCTACACATTCACGGCCATCATGCACATCTTTCGCTTCGGCGATATTGCTTTGCTCAAGATACGCTGAATAAGCATGGCGGGGGCGCTGGCCCAAGGTAAGAATGCGCTCGGCTACTTCATCGATTTTTAACAGTAAATCGTTGTAAGTTTCTTCAAATTTCACATGTAGTTCGAAAAAGCGTTCGCCGCGCACATTCCAATGGAAACCACGAACATTCATGTAAAACACTTGGTAATTTGCCAAGAGTTGGTTCAGTTTATCAGCCAGTGCTTTCGCACCTTGTGCTTCCAAACCTATAACATTTAATTGTTGCATACGTTTACTCCTTTCCCGTGCGTCAAAAAAATTCCCAACGCCGTCTTTCATACTAATAACACTAACAGCTTGTTCCGTGATTGCTAGCGATACTTATCAATCATAGCATTCGCTTTTATTAATGAAGTTGCGTTGAATCAATAATCGTAATAATAGGATCATGATCTGAAGAGCGGAACGGCGTTGGTGCATATAAGTGCTCCTGCTGCCATTCAGTTTTATCATCAATATCATATTGAAACGCAATGGGCTCATCGGAGTTTATTAACCAATGCGCCATGCCCTGAACCGCACCCCAAATCGAATCATGCACCAATACATGATCTAAGCTGCCTTGCTCACCACGAAATACATACGAATACCCATCGGTATCATAATAGTTGGCTAAGTTAGGAAAACCAGCGCCCGCTAACGCAGCAAGAGGATCTTCCATTTTGTATGAATTAAAATCACCGAGCACGATATAGTTACTGTGGCTTAAATCTTTCGGGTTACTAGCAAGCCATGCAACGAGTGCTTCGGCCGTTTCTACCCGCAACTGGTTCCAGCATGATTGGCCATCATTTTGATTGGCATTCACATTACTGCTATCACGTGGGCAGCTACCTTTAGATTTAAAGTGGTTAGCAACAACTGCAATTTCTTTACCCGAACTATTTACGCTAAAGTTTTGCAGCAGCGGCGGGCGGCTGCCCCAGCTGAATGGGCCTTCTTCTGTCCATTGCGCTGCACCTTTCGGTGTAACCCGATCATTGCGGTAAATAATGGCTTGAGTAATAGCATCGCCGCCAACTTTGTCAGCGTCAGCGCTAACGAATGAATACGGCGAACCTTCTGTGGCACTGTTTAAACCACGGGTTAAATCAGCAAGGGCACTGAATTCACCAAACCCATCGTTTTCCATTTCCATAAGCGCATAAATATCGGCGTTTAATTCAATCATGGTGGCTATGGTTTTAGCCCGCTGGCGTTCGAACTCTTCAGGGGTTTCAGCGCCACGCGGGGTTGGAAAATCACCGCCTTGGCCATCGCCATTAAAGTAGTTCAATACATTGAACGCTACCACGCTTAAATCGCCTTCAGGTAATTCGGGAACACCTGTGCGCGGGTTCAAGCTATTAAAAGTAGGCTCTACCACTGGTTGAATATGGTAGCTATTGCCAACCCGCACCAGAATACCTTCAATGCCAGTAATTTCATCACCACTGCGCACTGGGTTAGCCATGCTCAAGCCCCCGTTGGGATAACGAATTTGCTCCGGGTTCTCAACCCATGAGCCATCATCTAGCACCAAGCGGCGAGCGTTGTTGTAAGTGGTGCGAACCGAAGCATCGGGGCCCGGTTGTTTTACTTGTGTTGCTGTCCATAGGCGCTCGGTAGCGATATCTAAAGTGCCAAAGCGTGCAAGCTGGTAGTGCCCAATAACCACCATTGGGTGCTCAAGGGTTACACGTTGAAATAAGTAACTATCTAAGGTTTCATTTTGCTGCAACGGCAGGCTCACGCGCACTTTGCTTATTTCGCCAGTGCCACAGTTGGCAAAATCACTGATGTTGGTTAACTGCCAACCACCGTAATATGAATCTAGATTCCCGGTTACTTGAATTCGTTGGCCTTCAGTAACATCACCAATTAACGCGCTATCTTGCACAAATGCAGCGCCGGTATCACCTTGAATGAAAAAGCCTTGTAGCTGCTGTTCACCTTGAAAAACACCGTGTACTACACCATTCACAGTTACATTGCTGGCTTCGTTTTGGGGGCCCAAATCAGCAAGGGCTGTAGTAGGGTTAGCACATTGCTCGGCAATAACATTGCTGCGTTCAGAAGTGCTGTAGGTTCCCGAGCAAGCACTCAAAGTAAAAATGGCAACGCTTGCTGCTGAAAAACTCAGTAATTTAAAATTCATAAATTTATATCCAAAGTAATTTCGTTAAGTGTAGCTAAGGTGTGAAATTAAGCGCGAGAATTTTGTTCCGGCGCAATTACCCGAGTAGCCTTTACGCGTTCATCAGCATAACTGCCTAGTACTTTAATAAAACGTGTCATGGCTTTTAGTTCCCGCAGTGCATCTTGCCATTGTGGGCTTTGTTCATGCACCGCTAAATCAACATAGAATAATTCTTCCCAAGGATTACCCGGCATTGGCCGCGATTCTAACTTAATTAAGTTGAGTTCATGCTGGCGTAAGATAATCAGCGCATCGGCGAGTGCGCCCGGCTGATTATGAGTGGCCATTATTAAGCTAGTGCGTGCGGGTACCTGCTGCGGAACATGACAAGCCTCCCGTTGAATTAAAATAAAGCGTGTTTGGTTACCGGGCTGGTCGGCTAAGTTTTGTGCCACGGCTACCAAGTTAAATAGAGCGCCGCCGCTTTGCGAACCTAAAGCTGCAATACCGGGCTCTTTACTACTGGCTGCCAACTCCATAGCGTGAGCAGAAGAAGGACAAGAGAGCACGATTACATTCTCTAAGTGGCTTAAATACCGCGAGCATTGAGCAATAGCTTGAGGGTGGCCATAAATTGTATGAATTTCTTTATCTTCATCGCCTTTGCTAACCAGTAGTTGGTGTTCAACCGAAAGGTAGGTTTCTGAAACAATGTGTAAATGGGTGTGGCGCAACAAATCGTAGACTTCGTTGATCGAACCCGATGTTGAATTCTCTATCGGTAAAATACCAAGGGTTGTATTACCATCTTCCACAGATTTCAAAACATCGTTAAAGGTTTCGCAGGAAACACCTTGTAAGGTGCATTGGCGCCGATGTGCATAACCTTGGGCGGCTAAATGAGAATAACTGCCAG
The DNA here is from genome assembly GCF_000218785.1 of Idiomarina sp. A28L. Taxonomy (GTDB): domain Bacteria; phylum Pseudomonadota; class Gammaproteobacteria; order Enterobacterales; family Alteromonadaceae; genus Aliidiomarina. The sequence goes on along the minus strand of NZ_AFPO01000012.1, from coordinate 80,420 downwards.
CAGTGCCTAAGTGGGCAATACTTAAGCTTCCGCTGCCATCGCCTTGCTGCATCCAAGCTTGTTGGGTAAGTACTGAATCTTCGATAATAATTTGGTAAAGGCGGGTTAAGTAGCCGGCATCAAGGCCGAGTTCGCTACCGAGTTCCATGAGCCGCAGCAATAAAGAAGCTTCGCGCTCGGTATCGCGCACAGCTCCGGCTTGCTCAGCTTTATTGCGAGCAACAGCTAAGGCAACTTCGCGGCGTTCGGCGAGAGCCTCTAGAATGCGCCGATCAATATCTTCAATGCGCGTTCGAAGCGTTTGTAAATCCATGGATATCGCCCTCAATTGAAGCTCTTTTGCCGATAATCTCGGCAGCAGGCCAACTATAATCTACTGAATTAATGAAGATACCATGAAACTTGCAGAAATTGGCGTGAGTGCGGATAAATACACACATGGAGCTTAGCTTTTTGAAAAACTCGCTGAAAAATTCGGTTGCTCAGGTTACAGTGAGGCAAGCGAATATTAAGTTGAGCTAAAAATTGAACCAGTGAGGAATAATATGCATCGTTCAAAATTGATGATTCGGGGCTTATGTGTTGCAGGAGCTGTTACCTTAGCAAGCGCTTGCACCGCGCCAGATGAGCAACCGCAAAAAGAGTTTTTTGCGGCACTACAAAGTTTGTGTGGTAATGCTTACGCTGGCGAACGAGTGGTTGAACGCCCAGGCCGCGATTTACTGGCAGGTAACGAGGCACTTATCGTGCACTTTCGGCAATGTTCGGAAAATCAGGTGTTAGCGCCATTTCATATTGAAAAGCCAGAAAGTAATGATTGGGATAGATCGCGTACTTGGATTTACACCCAGTATCACGATCATTTAACCCTGAGCCACGATCATCGTGAGCCCGATGGTTCGCCTTCCGAAGAAACCGATTACGGCGGTGCCACAATAGATTCGGGCACGGCTGAACAACAGATGTTCATTTTCACTGATCGAACGGGTGAAAACGGTGAAACCCTTGGTTGGCGCATAGAAATAGTGCCCGGTGAACGCTATAGCTACGGCACCATGGCCGATGGCGAGTGGACATGGCGAGTAGATTTCGATTTAAGCGAAATTATCGCTGCGCCACCCGCACCTTGGGGTTATTAATTTCAAAAATTAAAGTGAGTGCTCGCTAACGCGGGCACTCGTAACCACCAATGATTCCCTTCGGCGAAAGCACCCACTGCCACAGCTGAATATCACGAGAGCGAAATGCGCCTGCACAAGAAAGCAGGTAGTAACGCCACATCCGATAAAAGCGCTCACCGTATTGGTCTTTAAATTCAGGCCAAGCGGCTTCAAAATTAGCATGCCATGCCATCAGTGTTTTATCGTAATCCGCACCAAAGCTATGCACATCTTCTACTACAAACAAACCTTCGCTAGCTCTACTAATATGCCGCATCGAAGGTAATTCTCCGTTTGGGAAAATGTATTTTTCAATAAAAGGATCGGGCATAGTATCGCCCACATTACGACCAATAGTGTGTAACAAAAAAAGGCCCTCGGGTATTAAGCAGCGCTTCACCACTTGCATATATTCACGGTGGTTTTTCGGCCCTACATGCTCGAACATGCCCAAGCTTACAATTCGATCAAACGGTTCATTCATATCACGGTAATCAACTAAACGAACCTCTACGGGCAAGCCTGCGCAGTGTTCTTCAGCAAGCTTTGCTTGCTCCCTTGAGATAGTAATACCAACACATTTAACGCCATAGTTTTCTGCCGCGTAACGAATAAAGCTACCCCACCCACAGCCGATATCGAGAACACGCATACCGGGCTTTAATCCAAGTTTTTGGCAGGCTAGTTCAAGTTTAGCTTCTTGAGCTTGATTTAGATTTTCAGCATTTTTCCAATAACCGCAGGTATACACCATGCGGTCGTCGAGCATCTTCTTATAAAAATCATTGCCGATATCGTAATGCGCTTCGCCAACCTGCCATGAACGACGGTGGCTCTGAAGGTTAAAAAAGCGGTTTTTCAAGTAGTGAAAAAGCAATCGAGAAGGTTTTATTTTTGTTTGAACTTTATTTCGCAAGAGGTGGAAAAAGAATTGATCAAGGGCATCGCAATCCCATTCGCCATCCATATATGATTCGCCGAGGCCTAAATTACCGCGGGCTAATGCTTGGGCAAAAACACGTGAATCATGAAGCTGAAAATCCCAATCACGCTTGCCGTTTACTTGTATATCGGCCGCGAGCAATAGCTCTTCTGCAAGGCGATAAGATGAGTTCATGCGTTACGTCTCCTGTTCCTGGATATGTGTATTTCGCTAAAAACTTCGTGTTCTATATCAACCAATTTTGTTTCTTTTCTAGACACATGCACATCAACAGTAGCAAAAAAAATTCTAATTTGTAGCGCATATGCAGCGATTTACCGAATTACATGTTTATAAATGAAACGTAATTCGGGATAATGCGCGCTATTGTGCGGTCACTGATGTAGAGAATAGGGTTACTTGTGGGAAAAACTACTGTTATTGCCATTGCTGGGCCTTCAGCTTCTGGGAAAAGTTTATTTGCTTCAACTGTTTACCAAGAATTAGTGGCTGAACTTGGTGGCGAACGTATTTCTGTCCTTTCAGAAGATGCGTATTACCGTGATCAAAGCCATTTATCTTTGGAACAGCGGGTTCTCACTAATTATGATCACCCAAGCGCGTTTGAGCACGAGTTGTTAGCTGGCCATTTACAAAGCCTACGCGATGGTAACCCAGTTGAAATGCCGCAATATTCTTATAAAGAACATACCCGTATTAAAGATACTATCCCAGTAACACCTGCTCGGGTTATCCTCGTTGAAGGTATTTTGCTACTCTGTGATCCGAAACTTAGAGATCAGTTCGATATTTCTGTATTTATGGATACGCCATTAGATATTTGTTTATTGCGCCGTATTAACCGCGATATTGAAATGCGAGGCCGTTCGTTAAGCTCAATTACTGAACAGTATGAACATTATGTGCGCCCAGCATTTTTTGAATTTATTGCACCTTCGAAGCAATTTGCCGATCTTGTGGTAACCCGCGGCGGCCAAAATGAAATTGCCATTGATATTATTAAAACAAAAATCCGGCAGCTCCTAGCTGAATAATAGCTAATTGGCTGAAGTACCGGTGAATAAAAATAGGGAAACAGAATGATAAGCCTTGTCGGAATGGCTGTGTTGTTACTGGTTGCGTTTGCATTCTCAACAGCACGTAAAAGTATTCGGTGGCGTACCATCGTTTTAGCGTTCGCACTGCAAGTGGGTTTAGGGGCATTTGTTCTGTATGTGCCTGTTGGCCAAGAAGCGTTAGGTGGCATTGCTTTCGGTGTAGCCAGCGTTATTGAGTATGCGAATGCGGGAATTAGCTTTCTATTTGGTGATTTAGGAAACTATTCACAAGGCTTTATTTTTGCTATTCACGTGTTAAGTGTGATTGTGTTTTTCTCATCACTTATCGCTGTTCTCTATCACTTGGGCATTATGACCAAGGTAATCAACTTGATTGGTGGCGGGTTGCAGAAGCTACTTGGCACCAGCCGGCCGGAATCAATGTCGGCAGCTGCCAATATATTTGTAGGCCAAACAGAAGCGCCATTAGTTGTGCGCCCGTTTATCCCCAATATGACCCGTTCCGAGCTTTTCGCCGTAATGGTAGGCGCTTGGCCTCGATTGCTGGTTCAGTGCTCGCCGGCTATGCCGGTTTAGGTATCGAATTGAAATACCTAATCGCAGCTTGCTTTATGGCAGCTCCGGGTGCGTTGTTAATGGCGAAAATTATAGTGCCAGAAACCGAAGAGCCAAATAACGATTTGCAGCACGTGCCTACCGAGGAACGCCGCGCAAACGTAATTGATGCAGCAGCTTCAGGTGCCTCTAGTGGTATGCAGTTGGCACTCAACGTAGGTGCTATGCTGTTAGCGTTTGTGGCGTTAATTGCGTTGTTAAACGGCGTGTTAGGCTGGTTTGGTGGGTTCTTCGGTTACGAAGAACTTACTATGCAGGTGATTTTTGGTTATATCTTCCAGCCGCTCGCGTTCATTATGGGGATTCCATGGGATGAAGCTCAAATTGCTGGGAGTTTTATTGGCCAGAAGCTAGTTATTAATGAGTTCGTTGCTTATTTAGATTTTGCTCAGTTTAAAGACACCATGAGCATGCAGAGCCAAATTATCATTACCTTTATGCTTTGCGGCTTTGCCAACTTCTCATCAATTGCCATTTTACTTGGTGGTTTAGGGGGTATGGCGCCAAGCCGGCGTAAAGATATAGCAACTATGGGCATGCGTGCTCTATTGGCTGCTACACTTGCTAACTTGATGAGCGCTTGTATCGCAGGCTTCTTCTTTGTGCTGGCGGCGTAGCTGAACTTGAAATAAGGTAAGAACTTAAAATAACGTCAGAACTAAAATTAAGAGCAGAATTAAAACTAAATAGAAAAAGTAGTATCTAAGGAAGTGTTCTGTGAATCGAGGAGTAATCACATGAAACAAATTACAATATGGATGAGTGCAGTTTTATTGATATTCGCGTTTGGTAATGTAAAGGCGGAAGAAGTTGATACCAGTAACCCATTCAAAATGCTTGAGCAAATCGCCGAGCGAATGACAGTACGTATCACTGAAGAGCGCGGCAATATTGAACAGAACCCGGGATTCTTGCGGCAGATAATGGTAGATGAGCTGTTACCTCACTCAGATTACCAATTCGCAGCGCGGCAAGTGTTAGGGCGAAATTGGCAACGCTTAAACGGCAGCCAGCAAGATGAGTTTGTAAGCGTATTCCGGGAGTATTTGGTAACTACGTATGCACGTGTGTTCACTCAGTATGATGAAACACGGCATAAAATTACCTTTGGCCGTGCCGGAAACTATGAAAATGAGCGCCGAGTAACGGTTCGTGCGCAGCTTGTAGAAGAAGGCGGCCGGCCACCGATTCGTTTAGATTTTCAGCTACAACGCCGAAGCCCTGATGCACCATGGATGGCATTTGATTTAGTTGCGGAAGGTGTGAGCATGCTGAATGCGCAGCGTTCAGAGGTAGAAGCTTCGTTACGCCAAAATGGTATCGACGGCACTATTGAGTTGCTGCGTGAGCGCGCGAATAAAGAAATTACATTGGATGAAGATTTAGACGTTTCAGATTTCACTAACTAATAATTCGATGTTTGTAAAACAGCCGGTAAGTGCGCCTATTCAGTGCACAAACCGGCTTTTTTAATTCCCGTACCACATTTCAAATTCTAAACCGATAAGCCATTGTGCCTCGCGCCGCTGAATAAGCTCTTCGCGAGGCCAGTGCAACCCAGCTGATAGTTCTAAATAAAGCCAATCGCGGGCAAATTGCCGGCGGTGAATGGCACGTATGCCCCATTCAGTTAACGGCACTTCTTGCTTAGTTTCGCCCTCATACCAAATTTCGCCGGCTATAGCGCGCTCATCATCGTAAAGGTGATACACCGCAAAGCTGCTATGCCAACGAATGCCATCGATACGTTCTGCTCTTGTGGCATCAATGGTAAATCGGCTAAGCCACTCGGGGCTGGCACTTTTTTCCAAGTCTAATCGCTGGTTAAAACCATAACCATCACTATTGCGCCAAAATAGATTTGAGCGCATGCGCACTTGTTTATCTTCATCAATTCGATACTGATACAAGTAACGAATCTGCGTATAAAGATCTGCTTTTAGACCACCGCGAATGCCTGCGCTGATAGAAAAACGATTGGCCTCACCTTGGTTTGGATTAAACCCCAAACCTACAATCCACTCTTCATCACCGCGATCAGAACGGATAACCGAGCCCCGATAAGTACTCTGTTCATCTACGGTGAAATCATCAACGTTAGTTCGGCCGATAATCGCAGAAAAACGCTCTTCGGTGTTAGGCAAAGTAAATTGTGCCCGGAAACTTGAACGCACTTTCCAACCATCGTATTGGCTCCATTCAGGGCCTATCGATAAACGGCCGTGGGAATTATATTCGCCATCAAATGCGCGGCTGTTACCAAAGAAGTTATCTATCCAGCGGGCAGTGTTATCAACCGAGGTTTCTACACCTGTTTGAAAGCCATCTAACCAGTTTAATTCAAGCTTAGTTTTATCTTTTTTCTCTTGTTCGTCGGTAGTTTTTTCTTCTACGGGCAAGAGCAGTGGCTTTTCTTGTGCAGCCGCGTTCGCAGCAAACGAACATGCCGTAATAACTAACATTAGCTTACTTAATTGCTTGCTTAGCTGATTGGTGTGCAAGTATCCATCCTCACGAAAAAGCCTAAATTCCTTTTTAAAGATAGCTGGCGTTTCGAAAAATAGTAAGGCCCATGAACGCTAGCTTGCCCGAATGTGTAATCAACGTCCAGATTGCTTTAATCGAATTTACGTAAATTAAAAAAGTGCTGCAACATGATATACTTCACAACTGCTTTAAATACATCGATGTAAGGAAGAACAGCAATGGGCAAACATTTCGATTACTTGAGTATCGGCGCGGGTAGCGGCGGTATTGCTTCCGCGAATCGCGCTGCAATTCGCGGCGCCAAAGCGGCGGTAATAGAGGCAAAAGCGGTTGGCGGTACTTGTGTAAATGTTGGCTGTGTTCCAAAGAAAGTAATGTGGTACGGCGCGCATGTTGCCGAAGCTATCAAATATAGTGAGGCGTATGGTTTCAATTTAGAGCATAAAGGTTTCGATTGGGGAACCTTAGTTAAGAATCGAGAAGCTTATATCGAGCGCATTCACGGTGGCTATAAGCGTGGATTTGAAGGCAACGGCGTTGAATATATTGAAGGCTTTGCCAAGTTTGTGGGCCCTCATGAAGTTGAAGTGAATGGCGAGCGCATTACCGCCGATCACATTACTATTGCTGTAGGCGGGCGCCCCACATTACCACCGGTTCCGGGCGCTGAACACGGTATAGATTCCGATGGTTTCTTTGCATTAACCGAGCAGCCGAAAAAAGCAGTAGTAGTGGGCGCGGGTTACATTGCCGTAGAAATCGCTGGTGTGTTGCATGCACTAGGCACCGATACACATTTGTTAGTGCGCCAAGATCGGCCGCTGCGGTATTTCGATCGTGATATTATCGATACGTTATTAGGCTTAATTGAACGCCATGGCCCAACCTTACACCAGTATTCTGAAGTAAAATCGGTAGCAAAGGCGAGCGATGGCCTGCTTACCATTACAACTCTTAACGATGAACAGATAACTGATGTAGATTGCCTAATTTGGGCAATCGGCAGAGAACCGGCTACCGATGCTATTGGCCTCGAAAATGCCGGTGTTGCAACCGACGATAAAGGTTTTATTCGCACTGATAAATATCAAAACACCAATGTTGATGGCGTTTATGCAGTAGGCGATATTACCGGTGAAGCCCAGCTTACTCCGGTGGCGATTAAAGCAGGCCGATTGCTAGCCGAGCGCTTGTTCAACAAAGAACTTCCTGATGCGCATATGGATTACAGCCTAATTCCTACTATCGTATTTAGCCACCCGCCAATTGGTACTATTGGCTTAAGTGAAGTAGAAGCCATTGCGGAATATGGCGAAGATCAAGTAAAAGCCTACAGTTCGGGCTTTGCCGCTATGTATAACGCTATTACGCCTTATCGTGAACTCAGTAACTTCAAGTTAGTTTGTGTAGGTAAAGAAGAAAAAGTAGTAGGTTTACATGGTATTGGCGAAGGTATGGATGAGATTTTACAAGGCTTCGCGGTAGCCATGAAAATGGGCGCCACTAAGGCTGATTTTGATGCCACGGTAGCGCTACACCCTACCAGTGCTGAAGAGTTTGTAACGCTTCGCTAAGTTAACGTTCTAATGTAATAAATACACAGGCCAGAAACCGAGAGTTTCTGGCCTTTTTAATGCTAGCGAATAAAAGATTGCTTTAAGCGCCTACGCTGTAAGATAAAATTCGAGATAAATGGCTGTAGGGTAGGCCGGTTTCTTGGTGCCATGCGTTAAACGCGGTTTGTACTTGGGTTAGGCCCTTTTTGCTGGTGGGGGCGGCATCGAGTAGGTTGTGGTTTTCGAGTGCGGTAACCACATCCGATGAGAGAACATAACCATCCCAACCAACGCGGCGCAAAAAATGTTGGGCAGTAGCGCCACCCAAGCGCGCTCCGTTTTTCTTCAGCCAAAGTAATAAGCCAACTTGATCATCGGAAGGCCACTGGCTTAAAAAACGCCCAAAACCGTTATACTCCTCGGAAGCTTCAACAATCATTTGCGCATTTTGCGGTACCGTGAAAATCTTTTGCATATTACGCACAATGCGCTCATCGCGCGCAAGTGCTTCTAATCGTTCGGGCGGAACTTGCTGCCAATAAAGTGGCACAAAACCGCTAAAAGCTTCTTCGAAGCCAGGCCATTTGTGGTTGATAATGCGCCACACAAAACCTGCTCTAAATACACAAGCGGTAACTATGGAAAGATAGCGATCATCGCCAAGTGCGGCTAATTCCTCAGAGCTTGCCACTTCAGGAAGCATGCTTTGAATGGCTTTTATGCTGCCTTTTCTAGCTATTGCGCGCTCGTAAAAAGGTTGAAAACTAGGGATGCTACTTGGCACTGCAAATTCCTCAATAAAAAACCAATGCTAATATGATTTTACCAATATACCGCAACCAATAACCCCTGCAAGTGCTTGCTATTGCTTAGGCCTAATTGTGTTTTTGTTTTAGATGCGCAACAATCGTTTCATAGTAATTTTATGAAAAGGAACGTTACCCATGATTCGGCTATCTCGGCTTCTAATGTTATCTGCTTTAAGTTTAATGTTGAGTTTATCGGCACCTACTGTATCAGCCCAGCAAACCGACGATTTTACCGTGGGTTTAGATTTAATTGCGGTTGAGCGTTTCGAAGATGCTTATGAGATTTTTCAACAACTCATGCCTCTGGGTAGTTCAGATTCAGCTTATATGATCGGGCTGATGTTAATTGAAGAGCGTGGCACTGAATACAACCCGGTTAAATCGTTAGGCTATTTGCTGGCCGCCCGAGCGTGGGGCAACGAAGAAGCGGAAGATATTATAGTACAAATTGAACCGCATCTATCAGCTGCGGAACTAGCCGAGGCGAACCAAGTTTTGCTAGAACTCAGCCGTTCTGTACAAGTAGCTTTTCAAACGCGTGATTTGCAGCTTGATGCAGAGCCACCAGAAGCGTTAGATCGGGTTCAACCAGTACTTACCGCCGATATAGCCCGTGCAAACAATCACGGATGGATTGAAGTGATTATTGCGATAAATACAGAAGGCCGTGTGATAGCAATGCAGCCACTGAATCTAGCCAACCGTGATTTTTTGCGGGCTGTAACTCGAGCATTTCGAAGCTGGCGCTATGCCGAAGGTGATAGCGTTTCCGTAACCTCAGTTTTGCTTGATTACTCTATAGGTAACGCCGAAGTAAGCGTTGATGTATTAAATGCCTATAATGAGGCACTTCCTCAAGCTAAGGCTGGCGTTACCGAACAGCAAGTATACTTGGGAGGCCTTACGCAGGCCCTTGTTCGTTATGAAAGTGAGCAGGTTCGCGAGTTGCCAGAAGCGTTGTATTGGTATGAGCGCGCAGCTCGCAACGGAAATTTACAAGCCCAGCGCTTTTTGGCATTACGCCATGTGCACCCAGAGTGGGCTGAACACCTAATTGCACGAGGTGATGCAGATGTAATGGCATGGCACGGTATGCGCTTATTTACACAATCTGAAGCTGCTGAGCAAAAGCAACGCGGCCGTGAGCTAATGGAACGTGCAGCTGAATCTGGCAGTAGCATTGCAGAAGATCTGCTCAAGAATATTTAGCCGCATTTATAGCTCTAACTGACAGCCGCATTTAGGCATAACATGTGGGCATGCAAAAAGAGCGCTTAATTTAGCGCTCTTTTCGTGTTTACTTATCCAGTGCGAAACGAATTTTTTCTGCTAACGCCTGCCGGTGATAAGGCTTACTAAGAAGTTGTACTCCTTTATCTAAACGCCCAGCATGAGTAATTGCATTTTCAGAGTAACCGGAAGTAAAAAGAACTTTTAAATTCGGTTGCAGCGTTTTTGCTTTTTTAGCTAACTCTGGGCCGTTAAGTTCGCCGGGCATTACTACATCGGTGAAAAGTAAATCAACGGGGCCATTTGCTTGCAGCCATTTGTAGGCGCTTTCACCAGAAGTAGCTGAACTAACGCGATACCCTAAGCGCTCAAGTTGGCTTAATACGCTTTGCAGTACCAGCTCATCATCTTCAACTACTAGAATATGTTCTTGCCCACGAGAACGGCTAATATCGGTAAGTTCTTTTTTTTCTAATTCTTCATGATTATTAGTTCTCGGTAAATACAGCTTCACAAGCGTGCCGAGATTTAGCTCGGAGTAGATATTAATATGCCCACCCGATTGCTTAATAAAGCCATGAACCATACTTAAGCCCAACCCTGAGCCCTTACCTTTAGCTTTTGTGGTATAAAAAGGCTCAACGGCTTTTTCAAGAATATCCCGCGCCATACCGGTGCCTGTATCCGAAACCGATATAAGAATATAATCGCCTGGTATTACATCTTCGTTCGGGATGACATCGCTATCTAAGTGGGTATTTTCAGCTTCTATCAATAAATTGCCGCCCTCTGGCATGGCATCTCGCGCATTAATCACTAGATTAAGTAGAGCGGCCTCTAACTGGCTTGGGTCTGCTTCGGTAAGCCATAAATCTGGCTTACACAAAACTTTAATATCCATATTCTCGGTTAATGTACGCTCGAGCAACTCATGCATGCTCTGAATTAATTCAGCCACGTTAATTACTTGCGGTTCTAACGGTTGCCGGCGAGCAAATGCCAATAGCCGTTGCGTGAGTTCAGCCCCGCGGCCGGCCGCTTTTACAATTAAATCTACTAAAGGCTTTAATCTGCTTTGCTCATCTAGCTGCTCGCTAACCAGTTCCGCATTTCCCATGATCACGGTAAGCAAATTATTAAAATCATGGGAAACGCCACCGGTTAAGTGGCCAACCGCCTCAAGCTTTTGTGATTGCCGCAAACGGTCGTCTAAATCGCGCTGCTCGGTAATATCGCGAAAATACACTGCTAAGCCATCTTTGCCAGGGTAGGCGCTTACTTGAAACCAAGCTTGTAATGGCGAAAAATACTCAGTAAAAGTAACCGTTACTTGCTCGTTTACTGCTCGCGTGTAATTGCGATAGAAACTTGAATCTACCGCTTCAGGAAATTGCTCCCAAACATTCTTGCCAACTAATTCTTCGGAACTGCGGGTAAGTAACTTTTCCGCTTGCGGGTTCATAAAAACAACCAGCCAATCAGCGTTGAGCAGGTAAAAACCATCACTCATATTTTCTAACGCATTATGCAGCTGCCTTGCTACATCATCGGCGCGATCTCGAGCATGAATAAATTCGGAAACATCTTGAAAGGCGCCGCGTAAAGCTCTCGGTTCACCGGCATCATCAAGTTCAGCTTCGCCAATAACGCGAACCCAGCGTTCCTCACCATCAGGCCGTAGTATTCTTGTTAGTATATTAAATGCCTTGCGGTTTTCTATTGCGCGTTCAACGATAGCCGCTACTTCTTCGCGTACATCTGGGTGATAACAATCCATGGCAATTTCAAGGTTCAATTCTATATCAAGCGGTTGGCCAACAATATTGTAGATTTCAGCACTCCAAAATACCGAATGCGTTTTGAGATCAATTCGCCATGAACCTAATTTTGCTACTTCGCCAGCTAAACGCTGTAAAAATTCAGATTCACTCAGGGCGGCCTCGGCACTAACTGCTGCTGTTACATCTTCAACCGTGTGTAATATGTATTCTAGGTTGCCTTCACTATCTAACAGTGGGTGATTAACGGTGCGCCAATAACGTATTTCTAATTCACCGCCTTGCTCGCCCGATTTGCTAATTGAGTAACGCTGAATCGCCATCTCATCGGTTTGCTTGTGCTCAACAACATAACGGAACGATTCCAATGCAGTGCGCTTATCTTTCACAGTTGATTGATTATCGAAATCGGGGAAGGCTTCAAAAATAGGTTTACCAATCAGTTGCTCACGCGAGCGCTGGGTAACTTTTAAATAGTCATCGGTACAGGCAACAATAGTGAAGTTATCGGGAATAAGCACCAGAGTGTTGGTGTTGCTGCGTTCAAATAACCGGTTAAAATTAGGTGTGTTCATAGAGTTCCAGCGTGCTGCGCATCAAAAAACGTTAGTGTTAGCCTGAAGTTTGCCCCGTTGTAACTAACACTTTGTAGGTACATGTAATGTAGTTAGAAGTAGCGCTTGTGTAAACCATTAGTAGCTGTTTTGCTCAGCGCTATATTTACCGGTAGAATCGTATCCTTATAGAATCTTATAGCACGCATACATGGAAAAGAAATAAGCTGTTCACATGTGGGCTGCACAATTGGAGTAATGAATGCCGTATCTGAAGTTTCTAGTAGCCGCTATTGCGGGTAGTTGTATGTTGGTTTCGATAGCGAAGGCTGAAGAGTTACCCGCGCCTATTCAAATGCTTGCCAACCAAGGGCTTACTATTGTTGATACCTTTCCAGCACCGGGCGGGCTTAAAGGCTATGCTGCTGAATTTCAAGGCCAAGCCATTGCGCTTTATTTAACTGCCGATGGCGAGCATGTAATCGTAGGTAACTTGCTGAATCTTGAGGGCAGAGATATTGCTGCAGATCCCCTTTATCAACTGGTAACTGGCCCGGCACAAGAACATGCTTGGCAACAAATGGAAAGAGCAACGCTGCTGCAAGATGGTGATGCCGATGCGCCACGAATTATTTATACGATGACAGACCCTAATTGCCCATACTGCCATCGTTTTCGTGAGGCCGCAGAGCCTTGGATAGCTGCCGGAAAAGTGCAGTTGCGGCACTTAATGGTGGGCATTATTCGTGAAGAAAGCCCAGCACAAGCGGCTGCCATTATGGGTTCGCCAGATCCAGCCGAAGCCCTAGTTAACCATATTAATCGCCGTGAGCGTGGTGGTATCGAGGCTATTCCGCGCTTTGTACGGATTGGCGAGCCAGTAATTCGAGCGAACCACCGCATCATGCGCGAATTGAACTTAAGTTCTACACCTATTGTGTACTACCGCGATGAAAATAATCATGTGCAAGTGATTCGAGGCATGCCACAACCGCAGCAATTTGAAGCGATTTTTGGCCCGCGGCCGTAAAGTTGGCGCCGCTAAAATAGGAAAAGGGGCCATGAGCCCCTTTTTTCACTCTAAAACTACCATTAGAAGTTAGCGTTGTGATAAACCCGTTGCACGTCATCGCAATCTTCCAGCATATCCAAAAACTTCTCCATCATCGGGATATCGTCTTCCGGCATATCCATGCTGTTTTGGGCTACGAACTGAATTTCATCGGTTTCAAATTCAACCTCAGGAAACGCAGCCACTAGTGCTTGCTTGGTGTTGGCATATTCAGTGTGCGGAGCAAACACAGTAACCATGCCGTTTTCTACTTCCACATCGGTTACATCTACATCGGCTTCCATTAATGCCTCTAGAACCACATCTTCATCATCGCCCGCAAAGTTAAATATGGCGCAGTGATCGAACATGTGGGCAGTAGTACCAGGTGCACCAATTTTTACTTTGCACTTAGTGAAGCAATTGCGCACATCACCAAAGGTTCGATTTGGGTTATCAGTTAAGCATTCCACAATCACCATACAATTACCGGGGCCAAAGCCCTCATATCGCGCCGGTGAATAATCTTCGCCACCCACACCGGAAGCTTTATCTAATGCGTTAGCAATTACGTGCGCAGGCACTTGATCTTTGCGCGCGCGATCGATAAGGCCACGCAGGGATATATTGGTATCTGGGTCAGCTCCACCCGATTTTGCTACTACATAAATTTCGCGGCCGTATTTACTATAAACACGGCTTTTTGCGGTAGCTGTTTTCGCAATTGATTCTTTTCTGTTTTGATAAGCGCGGCCCATAAAATCACTTCCGTTAATTTGTTCGATATAAATAGATTTGTATGAATTCTACCGTTTGCGCTACGTGAATCCTAATGCTTTGTTTATTTTCCTACATTAACTACTTGCGTTATCGGAAAAATGCGCGTTGGCGTTTGATTAAAAAGAGAAATCAAAGTGATTTTAACTCACTACGAGTTTCATCCCATTTTGCTGTGATCTTAGCAAATATTGCTTGTGGTCTAATGTGTTGGCGGTTATTTTAACAGCACTTAGTTGAGGATTCCGAATACCTATGAAATTACATACCGAATTAGGGTGCATCGCTCTAATCGCCTTTTTTAGCTTTTTTATTACGATGAATACCGCAAATGCAGTAGATTCAATCGATCCGGCTCTTGAACAAGAGTTAGATAGCATTTTAGGCGTGGGTTTATATCCTGAAGATCGAGAAAAATTGGCAGAGTTATTGGAACGGATAAAAGTTAATGTTCCTGCTTCTACCTATGTGAGAGCGTGGGGTTATCGCGCGTTAGAGCTTGCGCATGCTGAAGGCAATTATGCTGATGCAGAAATATTGGCAAAAGAGTTGATTCGCTTTGCGCAATCGGCCGATAGCTCTGAGGCGCAGGCAGAAGCTTGGGCTGTTTACATTGAAATATTGAGCGCCAAGGGTGACCATGAAAACGCAGCGCGATACGTTGTGAAGTTAACGCCGCTTGCCGATAATATTCTGAACCCTCGTGTTCAGTTTTTTGTTAATAACGTGGCGGGCCGAGTACTACAAGAAGTAGAACGTTATGAAGAAGCGTTGGGCTTTTTCCTGCAAGCGCAAGCGGCACTAAGCCGCACTAGCGGCCTACAAACACTGCGTCGCCGCCAATTTTTGAATTACCACATTGGCCATTTGCAAACCGATTTGGAAAACTATCGAGCGGCACTAGATCTCACAAAATCAACGATTGCAGAGGGTGAGCGTTATGATGTTGATCATCGGTTAGCCGATTTGTATCTGCTCAAAGGTTTTTTGCAATCGCGCCCAGAAATCAATGAGCCAGAAAACGCATTGGAATCCTTCCGTATTTCAGCGGAGTGGGCAGAGCGCACCGATAATGCGCGTGTGCAAGTTATCTCGCGCAACAATATTGGCTCACTTTTAATTCAGCAAGCGCGTTATAGTGAAGCTGAAGAATACTTGCACGCAGGCATTCGCGCCGCCGAAAATGCGAATATGATGCGTGAAATGAATTATCTTAAATTCAACTTAGCCGATATCAAAGTAAAACGCGGTATGTATTCTGAAGGCATCGAAGAAATGCTCTCCATTGTGGCGTACATGAAAGAGTTTGCTCGCCGTAATGACCATGCTGAGGTACTCACGTTCTTGGCTGGCGCCTATCGTGAAGCAGGCATGCATATAGAAGAAGCAGATACGCTTCGTGAAGTGATGAGCTTGCGATTCGATTTGTTAACCAACGAGCGTGAACAAATGCTTTCGGAATTGGCCGCGCAATATGAAGCCCGGGAGCAAGAGCAGCAAATAGAGCTGTTAGAAGAGCGGAATAACTTACAAGCACAAATGATTGAAAACGCGGCGCTACAGCGCCGTATAGTGTGGCTGTTTGCCATTGTTGTAGTGCTTGCGGCCGCGCTTTCATACTATGCCTATCGCACTGCAAGAAAAGCAAATGTTCGGTTGAATACTGCAAACCAGCAGCTTCAGGAACAAACGCTCCGAGATCCACTCACCAAGTTGCATAACCGCCGCGCTATGCAAAAAGAGATGGAGCTTCGGGCTGAGAGCAATTATCCAATGCCTGAACTAGGCAAAATTGATGCGCTAATTTTGCTTGATCTCGATTTGTTCAAAGAAATTAACGATCGTATTGGCCATGCCGCTGGCGATGAAGTATTGCAGCAAGTTGCAACTCGCTTAACCCATGCTGTAGCCGATGAAGATATGGTTATTCGTTGGGGCGGTGAAGAATTCTTATTGTATGTTCGTCATCGTAGCGCCGCTGAGCTTGCTCAGCTTGCCGATAAATTACTTCATGTTATTGGTGATACGCCGGTTTATTATCAACAAAATCGCATTCCAATTTCTGTTACGGGCGGTATGATTACACTGCCGTTTTCTGGTGTTCCGGAAAGTGAGTGTGATTGGGAAAAATCATTGCAAGTTGCAGATATGCTGTTGTATATGGGTAAACTTCGTGGGCGAAACCAAATTTCGCATATTAGCGAACTCACTAAACCATATGCGGAAATTCATGAAGTACTACACCGCGATTTGAATCAGGCAATTGATAAAGGCTGGGCACCACTTACTATTTTTAATGGCCCGAAATAGTGAATGTGAATATAAATAGTTAGATATAACTATTCAGGTATAGGGGCTTCAGCCACAAAAAAGGTGCGTTAACTGAGAAGTTAAACGCACCTTTTTGTTTTAACCGAGCCTATTCTTCTTTTGGCTTTGCGCTCGGCCCGGCTTTTTCTATTTCTTCATTCTCAATGGCTAACTTTGCTTGCAACTGCTGTAAAGCATCTAGATCAATACTCTTCAAATGCAAATCGCGCTGTGGGAATGGAATGGTAATTCCATGCTCTTGGAACGCTTTCCAAATGGCCACGCGAATAGGAGATTTTACTCGCTCAACGCCGCTTTCAGGGTCGCCTATCCAGAAGCGCAATTCCATGGTAATGCCGCTCTCGCCAAATTCTTTTAAGAATACATTGGGGGCAGGATCTTTGAGAACACGATCAGAAGCAAAAGCACAAGGCAACATTACTTCGATCGCTTTTTCAGGGTCGCAGCTGTACTCAATATCTACCTGCACGGCCATACGCACATTACGATCGGCATAGCTCCAATTGATTACATTCGAGGTGATTAAATTTTCGTTTGGAATAAGCGTATCAACACCTGAACGGTTACGCAGCACAATGTAGCGCGATTTGAGCTCCTGTACCCAGCCAAATTCGGTGCCAATGGTTACCACATCGCCTGGCTTCACTGAGCGGTCCATGATTACGATAAAACCGCTAATAAAATTTGCTGCAATCCGTTGCAAGCCAAAGCCCAAGCCAACACCTAACGCACCACCAAATACCGCGAAGGTTGATAAATCAACGCCAACAGAACTTAATACGATTAATATCGCAATGGTAATGGCGGCAAACTTAACAAACTTAATTAAGCCTACGCGAGCACTGGCGTTGATGCTTTTATTCTCGGTGAGGCGCACCTCAACCAAATGTGAAAGCCAGCCTGCTATAGTAAGCGCTAGCATTATTAGAACCGTTAACTTCAAACCCGATAAAAGCGAAAGGCGGAAAGAACCAACGGTAGTGCCCACTGAATCAAGTGCGGCCATAGCTTGCGGTAATAAGTTAGTTAAGTGCAGGCCTACAATTATCCAAATAGTTGCGGAAATAAAGCTCTCAGAAGCTTTTAAGAAAGGGCCGCCTTTCACACTCTTGCGCAAAAAATAAACACTAAAGCGTACAGCGGCGAATGAAAGCACTAGCGGCAATGCTATATCGAGCATTAAGGTTTCAAGTTGGTAGGTGTTTACAATAAGTTGCCCAAGCCAAAGCACAATTAGCATGGTCACCGGCCACAATAATCGCTCTAGAGAGCGAATGGCAAAGAGCCGTAAACCGCTGCTTTGGTTACCACGTTCGCCTAATTTTTTCAGTAGAATTCGGCGTGAAATAAGAGCCGCTAAAATAGAAAGGAGCAGTACTACCCATTCAGAAATAGTTTGCTGGCTAAAAATTGTTTGGGCTTTTGTGAGAATTAACTCCATTCTGCCGAATCTCCGTTGGCTTAAAATCTAGTTAATAATGAACTAATTCTGGGTATCACGCCACTATTTGAATTGCTCGGGATAAACGTGATGCACGGATGTAATGTAAAAAATTCGTGCGGTTTTACTGGATATTTTATCATCAGTTTGTTAAACCATACTTATAGTAAACTTTGCGCTTTAAATATAATAGAATTTTATCCAGCCGTTGTATTTTCAATATGGTAATTGAATGCAGATGAAAAAAGGAAACGGCTTCGCTAAGCGTTGCGCACTTAAAATCGGCTTTATGATGCTGTTGCTGCCCGGATTACTATGTGCAGTTACAGCGCAAGATTTAACTCCAATAGCAAACCCGGAACTTGAAGCTCGCCTTGATAGCTATTTAAGTATAGATGATTCCGAATCAGCACAGCCAGAGCTGGTCAGTATTTTGAGCGCGGTTGATGCCCATCGATACCCATCTACCTTTGTGCGCGCGCGTACTTATAAAGCATTTGAATTGGCCGAAAACGGCGATTTTGCCGGCGCGATTGAACTTGTAGAGGAAATGCAAGCGTTCATAGAGCGTCACCCACACCCCGATGTAGTATCTGAGGTGCAGGCAAATTTGGTTGCATTAAGCTGGTATAACGGTGAAATAGCGCGCTCGCTCATTCTTGCGGAACAACTTATTGAACAGCTGGATGGGGTACAGAACCCCCGAATTTTGTATTACGCCAACAGTATTATGGTGGGCATATTTCGAGCCAATAGCCAGTATGAACGCGCATTGGAACGTGCCATTCAAGCACTCGAAGCTATTCATGGTAGTAACAACCCTCGTACCGAAATTCGGCGTATTGCTCTCACAACTGAAATTATTGGTATTCACCGTGATTTGCGTAATTTTGATGAAGCGTTAGTTCTGGTGAAGCGTAATATTGAAGACGCTAAGCGAATTGACTTGATTAATGAAATACCCAATCTGCTGATGCTCAAAGGTTTTTTAGAGGGCCATTTAGGGTTTTATGAAAACTCAGTTGCAACCTATGAAGAGGCGGCTGTATGGGCAAACCGAGCGGGGGATAAAGAAACTGTATTGCTGAGTAAAAATAATATCGGTAGCACCTTTATTGAGCTCGAGCGCTACCAAGAAGCAGAAGATATTCTTCGTGAAACGCTTGAGTTCATTCATACCGAAGGTACAGCCGACGATAGTATGGTGCACTTGTTGGCCTTCAATTTAGGCTACATTGACGTTTTTCTAGGTAATATAGAGCAAGGTATTACAGCGGTAACTGAAAATGCCGCGCCTTTGTTAGCTTCGTATTCAGCGCCTGACCAAGCTGATCTCTATGAATATATTGCGCGAGCCTATGGCCAAGCAGGCATGTATCAACAACAAGCAAAAGCGCTTTTACAAGAGAGGCAATTGCGCGCAGATATCTTCCGGAGCGATCGCGAGGCAAGCTTAAATGAGTTGCAATATCGTTATGATGCTCAAGATCAGCTACAGCAAATTGAATTACTTGAGCAACGCAATGCACTGCAGCAGAGGGTAATTGAGAACAGCCAACTGCAACAGCAAATAGTGGTGCTGTTCGCTATCGTAGTTATTTTGGGTTTGGTGTTAGTTGGCATCATGTATCGAGCGGCTCGCCGAGCAAATAAACAGTTAAAGGTAGCGAACAAACAGCTTGAATTCCATTCTCAGCGTGATCCGCTTACGGCCTTGTTAAATCGCCGAGCATTGCAAGAAGAATTACAGAAGCGCGAGCAGGGAGAACGCAGAGCGGCTGCCGCTGAATTCCCAGACGCCATGATTCTGCTTGATGTTGATTACTTCAAACGAATTAACGATAAATATGGCCATGCGGCCGGCGATATGGTGTTAAAAGATTTGAGCGGGCGTTTGCTGAGTGTTGCACGTGCCAGCGATTTAGTAATTCGTTGGGGTGGCGAAGAATTCCTAATTTATCTCCAGAATATGAATCCTGA
Organism: Idiomarina sp. A28L; assembly: GCF_000218785.1. Taxonomy (GTDB): domain Bacteria; phylum Pseudomonadota; class Gammaproteobacteria; order Enterobacterales; family Alteromonadaceae; genus Aliidiomarina. The sequence goes on along the minus strand of NZ_AFPO01000012.1, from coordinate 60,650 downwards.
GAAGCTAAAAGAATATACCGAGAAAGTACTTTCAGTAATTGGCTCAAACGCGGTTGTGCATGAGGGTACTAAAATACAAGTAACGGCTACAGCCGGCTATATCAGCTTGCCATTTGCGGGTATAAAAGAAAGTGATATCGGTTGGGAGAAAACATTACAAATAGCGGATATGGCGTTATACATCGGCAAGGTTCATGGCCGCAACCGCGCTTATGGTATTACTGGCCTGAAAGCTCCATACGAACAAGTGAGCCGATACCTAGATAACGATTTGGCCGAAGCTATGGAGAAAGATTTAATTGATTACGAATTAGTTATCGGGCCCGATGTAGGTAACCTCAATAGAAGCTAACTTGCTTTATCGCATAAATCAAAACAAAGCCCGCGCAAGCGGGCTTTGTTGTTCTAAATGTTTAGATAAGTAAGTACTTATTTAACCGGAATTGATTCCCAGAAAAACTCAGTAACCATGGTGCGCAGGTGCAAACTAGTGCCTTCGCCTTCACGAATGCCGTGAGTACGGTTCGGGTAGCCCATGAAACGGAACTGTTTGTTGTGCTTGATAAGTTCATCTTGCAAGCGTTCACTACCTTGGTAATGCACGTTATCATCGGCGGTGCCGTGAACTAACAACAGGCTGCCTTGCAGGTTCGCTGCATGGGTAACCGCTGAAGTTTCTTCGTAGCTTTCTGCCGCATCAGGCAGCAAACCAGAATAACGTTCTTGATAAATAGTATCGTATAAACGTAAATCTGGAACCGGCGCTAACGCCACGCCCGCATGGAATTTCTCAGGGTAACGGAATAATGCATTCAGGGTTTGTGAACCACCACCACTGTGGCCCCACATACCTACACGGTTGCCATCTATCCAATCCCAACGCGCTAACATTTGATCAAGCGCATCGGCTTGATCGCGCACAGTGATAATACCAAGCTGCATGTATATCGAATGGCGCCATTCTTGGCCCCGTGGTGAGCGTGTGCCACGGTTATCAATAGAAACCACCACATAACCTAGCTGGGTCATGTAATCGTGCCACAAGTGGGTTTGGCCTAACCAGCGGTCGGCTACTGTTTGGCCCCATGGCTCTCCGTAGATATGCATAATTAACGGATATTTTTTGCTTGGATCAAAATCAGCGGGGCGCTTTAAGTAACCATCAAGCATTAGGCCATCGCGTGCTTCCACTTGGAAAAACTCAACGTCAGCGGTAAGCTTTTCAGCCAACACTTCTTTCAATTCGGTGTTCATTTCGAGTTCGTTAATTACGCTGTGATCTGGCAACCGCACCATGCGCGTTTCAGTAGGAACACCCATGCGCGTTACGGTGTGCAGAGCAAAACGGCCATCGCGCGATACGGTGTAACCATGATAACCCGGCCAATCTTGCGGGGTAATGCGTTCAGCTGGCGTTTCACCGCTTAAATCAACCCGGAATAAATAGCGTTGCAGCGGGTTTTCTGGCGAAGCGATAAACCAGGCATAACCATTGCCTTGTTCATCTGCTACGATTTCTAGCATTTGCACGATATCGTAATCGCCTTCGGTTAATGGCGTGAGGCCATTACCATCGCGGTCGAAACGGTATAGATGGCGGTAACCAGAACGTTCGCTCTGCCATAAGAAGCTTTGGCCATCGCGGAAGAAACGAACATCATCTACCTGCTCAACCCATGCATTGCTCTGCTCGGTAATCAATGAAACCGCTTCACCGGTAGCGCGCTCAGCTAACCAAAATTGCATGTTATTTTGGGCGCGGTTCATGTGCTGAACCATTAGCTCATCGCTGTTGCCAGCCCATTCCATGCGCACAATGTAGTTTTGCCGCGGGTCACCGGGTAATTGCACCCATGTAGTATCGCCACCGCTGGCAGAGATAGTACCTACGCGCAATTCTGAGTTGGTTTCGCCTACCTTCGGGTAAGGGAATTCAGTGAGGGTAGGGTAAAGCTCGCTCACGTTATCGATCATGGTGAACATGGGCACGCCACTGGTATCAAGCTGCCAGTAAGCAATATGTTCGCCATCAGGCGACCAACGAAACCCATCGCGTAACGAAAACTCTTCCTCGTTCACCCAATCAAAGGTGCCGTTAATAATGGTACTGCTACCATCGCTGGTGATTTGGGTAATATCCAACGAAGCTAAATCTTGCACATAAATGTTGTTCTGCATTACATAGGCAACGCGGCTACCGGCAGGATCAAACTTGGCAAACTGCAACGTAGAGGCCGGGAAATCGGCACCGAGCTGTACTAAGCGTCCGTTTTCTAAGTTTAATACCCAGTAATCGCCTAAAGTGTGTGTGCGCCATGAACGCTTGGTGTTGGTGAAAATAAGCAATTGCTTACCATCTTCCGACCATTCGTAGTTGGCAATGCGTAAGGGCTCTTCAGCGCCTTCGGGTTGCAGTTGTGCGGCATATACCAACACAGTGCGTTCTTCAGTTTCTGGGTGGTAGCGCACAATATCGCGGCCTCCATCTTCGGCACTTTCCAAAGTGGTGTAGCCAGAGCCATCGGCTAGCCAACGGGTAGTTGGAAAGCTTTTTGCGCTGAACATATCGCTGGCATAAATATCAGCGAGAGAGAATGTGGTATCGGCTGGCATTGGGCTAGCTTGCCCGCGCGGCGAAGGCATTTCTGGGCTAGTTGCGCATGCACTTAGCAGCAATGAAGCCCCGGCGGCAAGCGCTATTATTTTTGTTGTTTTCATCATAAATTTCCGTTGGTTATCCGTTGGCAAAAGGACATGAACAGTTCTTTGCAATCGATTGTATCGGTTTTTTCGTATGAATAAACCCCAACCTAACGATTGATTCCGGCGCTTGGCCTTGAAACTGCGCACTTGCGGCCGCATTAATAGGGTATTACCAGAATCTAGCAGTGCTTCTGAATGATGTTGAAGCCATTCCTTACCTGATTTAAAAGGAAAACAGCAATGACAATGAATGCAACGAACCCTCTGCTTGGTGAGTTTACTCACCCGCCTTTTTCAAAAATTAAAGCAGAGCATGTGCAACCTGCCATTGAGGCAGGTATTGCCGAAAGCAGGCAAGCCATTGAACAAGTAGTAGGGCAAACAGCACCTACCTGGGAAACATTGGTAGCACCACTCGAGCATGTTGATGATAAGCTCACCAAGATTTGGGGCCCAGTTTCGCACCTAAACTCAGTGATGAGCGAAGAAGCGCTGCGAGAAGCTCATGATGGCTGCCTTGAATTACTCTCCGAATATGCTACTTGGGTAGGCCAACATGAAGGCCTATACCAAGCTTATCAAGCGCTGGCAGCCGGCCCGGAGTTTACCCAGTTGAGCGAGCCACAGCAGCGTGTGGTAACGGAAACAATTCGTGATTTTAAGCTTTCGGGTGTGGGCCTCGAAGATGAGGCAAAAAAACGTTATGGCGAAATTCAAAACCGCCTTTCGCAAATTACTTCGCAGTTCAGCAACCAAGTGCTCGATGCCACTAACCATTGGTTCGCCCACGTAACTGATGAAAATGAATTAACGGGCTTGCCAGAAAGTGCCATTGCAGGCGCAAAAGAGGCTGCTGAAGAAAAACAGCTTGAAGGCTGGGTGTTCACTATGGATATCCCAAGTTATTTGCCGGTAATGATGTATGCCGATAGCGGTAAGCTGCGGGAAACCATGTACGAAGCTTATGTAACTCGCTCTTCAGAGTTGGGGCCTGATGCAGGCAAGTTTGATAACACCGCGATTATGCAAGAAATTCTGGCGCTACGACACGAGTTGGCGGAGCTGCTTGGCTTTGAGGATTTCGCGGAAATGTCGTTAGCCACTAAAATGGCCGATAACACCGAGCAAGTAGTGCATTTCTTGCAAGATCTTGCTCGCCGCTCACTGCCGCAAGCGAAAGAAGAGATGGCTGAGATAAAAGCCTTTGCGAACAAAGAATACGGCGTTAACGAGCTGAATTCATGGGATATCCCATATTACGCCGAAAAGCTAAAACAGAATTCATACAATATCTCTGATGAGCAGCTGCGGCCATATTTCCCAGAGCAGAAGGTAGTGCAGGGTTTGTTTACCGTGGCTGAACGCTTATTTGGAATTCAAATTAAAGAAGCCAAAGCAGAAACGTGGCACCCGCAGGTAAAATATTTCGAAATCAGTGATAACAGCGGTGAATTGCGTGCTGGTTTTTATCTTGATTTGTATGCCCGGGCGAAGAAACGAGGTGGCGCTTGGATGGCTGATTGCGCCGTTCGCCGCCGTTTACCTGATGGCCAATTGCAGCTGCCATTGGCGTATTTAACCTGCAATTTCAACAAGCCGGTGGGCGATAAGCCAGCGTTATTTACCCACGATGAAGTGATTACCTTGTTCCATGAATTTGGCCACGGCTTACACCACATGCTCACCAAAATTGATGTAGCGGGCGTTTCCGGTATAAACGGCGTGGCGTGGGATGCGGTAGAGTTACCGAGCCAGTTCCTTGAGAACTGGTGCTGGGAGCCTGAGGCGTTGGCGTTTATTTCTGGGCATTATGAAACCGGCGAGCCACTGCCAGAAGATTTGCTTGAGCGCATGTTGGCGGCGCGGAATTTCCAAGCGGCCATGCAAATGGTGCGTCAGCTCGAGTTTTCATTATTTGATATGCAAATTCACCAAGCTGGCGCCGATGTGAATATACAAGGCACTTTAGATGCAGTGCGGAATCAGGTTTCAGTAGTGAAGCCACCAGCTTACAACCGTTTCCAACACAGCTTCGGGCATATTTTTGCCGGCGGTTATGCGGCAGGGTATTACAGCTACAAGTGGGCAGAAGTGCTCTCGGCCGATGCTTTTGCAAGGTTTGAAGAAGAAGGCATTTTTAATGCTGATACTGGCCGCGCGTTTTTAGAGAACATTCTAGAAATGGGTGGCAGTAGAGATGCCATGGACCTATTCAAAGCTTTCCGCGGCCGCGAACCCGATATTGCGCCATTGTTGCGCCATTCTGGTATCGCCGCGTAACTGTAACCCCAAGTTTAAGTGTAAGATTAGGTTGCCGATACAAGCACGCCCCGAGGTTCAGGCTTCGGGGCGTTTTTATTAAGGGGTTGATATTTCCTTAAAGCTAGCCCGCGAGCGATATCACTAAGGTAACAAGGCCAGCAATACCGAGCACAAACAGCGCTAAGAAAATAACGAAAACAATAATGTAAGCCATGGGGTTGCCGCTCGAGAAATCACGGCGGCGGTTGGCTTCAGTTTGCACACCAAACATTGCCGCCAATACACTCATCACTACTGCCCAAAGCCCAGGCTTTTCAAAACTCCCGTTTTCGCTATCGGCTTGATGCGTTTCTTCAGTGCGTTGCGAATGTTCGCTGTGCATGGTGATTCCTTTAGGGTGGGCTATTTAAGAACGATCCGAGCTTAGCGGAAAAATGAATGAGTAAGCAGGTTGTTCGTGTTTAAACCGGAAGAACTCGGCTGGTTACTCTTGTTACCGAATAGAAGTTCGAGTAAATCAAGAAAGTGAAACTGTGGGGAACGGCTTTTTCCAGATACCCACTCAACCCAGTTTAAACTTGCGGCGCAATCGATACGCTGCACCACTTGGCGCTCGCCAGGTATCGAAACTTTAATTGTGCAATCGGTTGCGGGGCGGTTCGCGGCTACTTGCCAAGACATTAAACCTGCAACAGCTATACCTGCGAGGATAACGGATATTTTTATCATACTGATTCCTATACTGCGCTTCCCTAACGGATATACTTCCGTTTGCGGGAGTGATGCTACTTCTTATAACTGCTTTTTATTACAATTGTTGTAGGCAATTTCTTATATTTTCAATGTGTGTAATTTATCAGCAAATGTTAAAAAACGCTAATAACGTTTTTCAGGTGAATGAAAGCCCATGAGTTGCTAAACTAGGCGCCAATTATTCTTCGGCTAGTAAATGCGTTTCAAAAGCACTCTGCTGGCGCATACCACAAGAAAACTACAGGTAAGGAATTGCACATGGCAGAATTTCTCATTGCACCTTCAATTTTATCGGCTAACTTTGCGCGTTTGGGCGAAGAAGTAGATGCAGTGTTAGCTGCTGGCGCCGATGTGGTGCATTTCGATGTAATGGATAACCATTTCGTGCCCAACCTTACTATTGGCCCCATGGTGTGCGAAGCGTTGCGTAAACATGGAGTTACCGCGCCAATAGATGTGCATTTAATGGTGCAGCCGGTAGATTCACTCGTGCCGCAATTTGCCGATGCCGGTGCCAGCATGATTACCTTTCATCCTGAAGCTTCGGTGCACATCGATCGCACCTTGCAGTTGATAAAAGATGCGGGTTGTAAAGCGGGCTTAGTGTTTAACCCAGCAACGCCACTGCATTATCTTGATTACGTAATGGATAAGCTGGACATGATTTTGCTGATGTCGGTGAACCCAGGGTTCGGCGGCCAGAGCTTTATTCCATCAACGCTCGATAAATTACGGCAAGTGCGCGAGCGTATCGATGCAAGTGGGCGTAACATCGTGCTAGAAGTTGATGGCGGCGTGAAAGTAGATAATATTCGCGAAATTGCCGATGCCGGTGCCGATATGTTTGTGGCCGGCTCCGCTATTTTCAATCAGCCTGATTATGCTGAAGTAATTAAGAAAATGCGGGCAGAATTGGCTGCTAGCACGCGAGCATAGCCTGTAGAACCGTTAAACATGAATGCGGTTCATGTTAAAAATAAACAAACTTGAATGAAATTCATGAAGCCTGCACTTCATAGGTCTGATTTTCATTAACCTTAATTTTCTTAAAGTAAGCATAAAAGCGAACAACAAAGTAGGTAAACAAATGACCAAGCCAGTAGTATTAAGTGGGTGCCAGCCTTCTGGGCAATTAACCATTGGTAATTACATGGGAGCATTGCGCCAATGGGTGAGCATGCAAGATAGCCATAATTGCCACTTTATGCTGGTTGATTTACACGCCATCACCGTGCGCCAAGATCCGCAAGCACTGCGTAATGCAACTCTCGATGGCCTTGCGCTATACATGGCGTGTGGGCTTGATCCAGAGCGCAGCACCTTATTCTTGCAATCGCATGTGCCAGAACATTCGCAGCTTGCCTGGATATTGAACTGCTACACGCAAATGGGCGAGCTTAACCGCATGACCCAATACAAAGATAAATCACAGAAGCAAGAATCGAATATGAACGCGGGTTTATTTACCTACCCAGTGCTGATGGCCGCCGATATCTTGTTGTATAACGCGCATGAAGTGCCAGTAGGTAACGATCAGAAACAACACCTTGAGTTAGCACGCGATATTGCCACCCGTTTCAATAATATTTATGGCGATGTATTCAAAGTGCCAGAGCCGTTTATTCCGCAGCACGGTGCGCGCATTATGAGCCTACAAGATCCAACTAAAAAGATGTCGAAATCAGATGATAACCCCAACAACTACATTGGGTTATTAGAAGAACCGAAAAAAATCGCCAAGAAAATTAAACGTGCGGTAACCGATTCTGATGAGCAAGCACGCATTTACTTCAACCCAGAAGAAAAGCCGGGCGTTTCTAACTTGCTCACCTTACTTTCGGGTGCCACTGGCCGCAGTATCGATTCGTTAGTGCCCGAATACGAAGGCAAAATGTATGGCCACTTAAAAGGTGATGTCGCCGATGCGGTGGTAGCCTTTTTAGAGCCAATGCAGCAGCGCTTCCATGAGATTCGTAGCGATGAAGCCGCGATGAATGCAGTACTCGCCAAAGGTGCTAGCAAAGCCCGCGAAGTAGCCGCCGATACCGTGCGCCGTGTATATGATGCCGTAGGGTTCGTGTTACCGCGGTAGCGTTTAGAAAGTGCATGCAAAGAAGGCCGCCTTACTGATCAGTTCAGCAAGGCGGCCTTTTTGTGTTTGACCCGTCAACATATTTTAGGATGAGTCAGTTGTTCTTAAAGCGTCTAATCAAACAACTAAGTGTTGGTGCAAACAATTTCTTCAATATTTACGTCATATTGATCTAGAAGAACGAATCTAACTCGACTTGGTCTGCCTTGATCGTCGAATTCGAGAAATTCAACTCGGAAAGTCTGATGGACACCGAGTGTACGAAGTTGTGGTCCGCAATCGAATGCGCCGAAGATGGAATTCGCTTCGTGGTATGATATATCCTGAGAACCAGAGCCCGATGTCATATCTTCATCAAAGGTAGCAAGTGACTCGCCACTTGCCGCACGAGAATGCAACATATTGATGTCCGCAGTTAGCAGCGCACCATCAATTTGAATGTCTAACACCAATCGAGAGCCATCGTCGTTATTAAAGATCATGCGGAATGTTCCGTGCTCCGGCACCTTTGCGCTAATGAAACCAAGGTCAAGTTCAACGCCCCAGTCAGACAATGTGTCGTAAAACTCAGCGCCAAAACCTCTACCATCGTATGCCTCTGCACCCATTCGATCAAGTTGGCCTTGAATGAAAGCTCTGCAGGAAGGAAGAGTAGGGTCAGGTCGGTCATTGCTAACCCAAGAATATGCAGTAGGGCAACTTGCAACGGAATTTACATCAGCACTGGTAGCTCCGGGATTAGTAAATCCCAGATCTGATAAAGTTTGCCCACTACTATTAAGGAATGCGGCTCCTTCAGATGCTTGAGTAAAAGTTAAAGTTTCTAAAAGCGCTAGATATTTAACTTCGAGTTCATAAGTCAATACACCGAAAGCGATGTCATTAGAGGTTGGAGTCACATGGGTAGCGTGAAAGCTACTTTGCCCAAAGTTGGCAAACCTTTCTACTTTTACTCGAGTTACAGAACCGTTTGCAGCGTCAACAATTATATAATCAACACTTAAAGTAGGCCCTCCGGATCCCGGTTCAGGGGCTACAGGAGCGATGGGGCAGTTGAAGGTACAAACTTCTGGCTCGTCATCACCGAACTTAAATCGAGTTTCTTGTTCAAGATACGTTGTTGTTACGCTGTCACAACTGAGGGTGTCTTGGACGCTATTACAAACAATTAAATGATCGCTCATGTACTCAGTATTATTATTTACATTCGCTAATGAATTAAAGTTAACTGTTAAAAATAAAATCCCTAATATTCCTAAAATCTTCTTCATTCTTACAATCCTTTTTAATATTTTAATATTTTAATATTTTAATATTTTAATATTTCAATATTAGATCAGACTAACCCTAATGTTAATATTATGTCAACAAACATACTGCCATAGTCGAAAAATTTACAAAAATTTAAGTTAGACTTGATTCAAAATTGCAATTATTTGATTTGGACGATCCTCCAAAAGCTTTAACAAAAGCCCGCGACCTAGTCGTCGATGAGGTTCACCGCACATATGATTCAGTACCTGAACTCAGATATTCTGGCATTTTATCTGCCGGCATTGGCCGCGCATATAAGTAACCTTGTGCAAGATCACAGCCTAGCGATTTCACTAACTTATCTTGTTCGCTAGTTTCCACGCCTTCAACCACAACACTTAATCCTAAGCTGTGGCCTACTGTGATAATGGCTTTCATGATGGCCATATCACTTTCGTTTTCCATGGCGTGCACCAAAAACGTTCTATCAATTTTAAGGCTGCACACAGGAAGTTTGCGTAAATAAACCAGCGATGAATAGCCGGTACCAAAATCATCGATAGAAATATGCACACCCGCATTTTTCAGCTTTTCTAATTGGCCGATCTGCTCTTCATCACTGCCAATTACCTCATTCTCCGTGAGTTCTACACCCAACTGCGAAGGCCGCAAACCATAACTGTGAAGAGATGTCAGAATTTCATCAGCTAAGTGGCCGTTAATTAGTTGTTTGCCTGATAAATTGATATCAATTCGCACGTTTTCAAGGGCAGTACCTTTCCAGGCTACAAGCTGCTTACAGGCTTCTTCAATAACCCAATTACCAATGCGGTTAATTAGCCCCGATTTTTCTGCCACCGGAATAAACACATCAGGAGGCACCGAGTTCGAGTGGCTATCGGAACATCGCAACAACGCTTCGCAAGAAAGAATATGGCCATCGCTTAAATCAATTTGCGGTTGAAAATGCAGTTGTAACATATTGTTTGCAAGGGCGTTGTGTAAAGTAGACGCTATTTTTTGATAGTGTTGGAGCTTGTCATTTATATCGGAGGTATAGAAGCAAACGCTGTTCTTACCCTTATCTTTAGCCTGATACATTGCAGCATCGGCGTTGCCCAACAATTCAGCTACTGTTTTACCATCATTCGGAAACAAGCTGATACCGAAACTCGCCGTAACTTGATAGAGTAAGCCATCAAGTTTAAAACCTCGTTCTAGCGATTTCACCAGCCGCTGAATAAGCTCGAGAATACCTTCAACGCCATTAAAATCCGACAACAAAAGCACAAACTCATCGCCACCAAATCGGGTTAACAAATCACTAGAGCGAATTTCCGCTTTTAAGCTTTCAGCAACTGCGGTTATAAGTTCATCGCCATAATGGTGCCCTAAGGTATCGTTAATAATCTTAAAGTTATCAAGATCGATAAATATTACGGCTATTTCTTGATTTTCATTTCGTTCAGCTTTTGCAAGCCTAGCCGCCAGTTCGAACTCCATTAACCGCCGGTTAGGTAGCTCGGTAAGATCATCAAAATTAGCCATCCAATGCAGTTTTTCTTTTGCAGTTTTTTGTTCTTGCAAGCAGATATCAATGCAGAACATTTCGCATTCGCCGGTATCTTGCTTAATCATTACATGACTAGAAAAAACAGGCACAAGATGGCCATCTTTGTGTTTCAAATCAATTTCGTCGGCAGGAATACTCTCGTTGTTATTTAACCAATTCTGGTGCGCGCCAATAACCCCTTCGCGCATGTGTTCAGGAATAATTAAATCTTCAAGTAATTTGCCTTCCGCTTCTTCGCGGGTGTAGCCATAAATGTGCCGGCTGGCATCATTCCAATAGATTACCCGGCGCTGTTTATCGTAGCCTTGCACCGCCACCATGGGTAGGCTTTCAATCAACTCATAAAATCGTTGTTCGCTTTTTTTGGGTACAGCTGATTTCGAGCCAAGCTTCTTTGGCATTCAAAATGCCTCCTATCAATGTTGCGAACTAAAACAAACAGTTACTTTATCTTTCAATCACATAGCTCAGTATAGGGGGTTTATTGGAGATAGCAAAAATCGCGCGTGATTGCGGTTTTTAGTTGAATCGAGGTAGCAATACTTGCCAATAACGCTAATGAAATTGAGGATAAAATTATCTTCATGTTTGTAAGCTAATTAATTTTACCAACCCGCACACAAAGCTACCAAACCGAAAACACTTGAGCTATTTCCTAGGTTAGAACCATAATGGTGTTAAGCTTGGCAGGTAATAGCAATTACAACGGAGATAAGATTATGGGCTTTGGATTATCATTGATTGGGTTAGCCGTAGTGCTAATACTCGTGGTTTTAGGGGTTGTTAAAGCTGTTGAGATTATTGGAAATAGAAATAAAAGGATTAAATAGATGTCGGTTAAGAAAAATGTAGCGGCTTTAGGTAGTGTGGTAGTAGGTATTTTTATCCTGCTGCTTGCGGTAGGAAGTTTTTACACGGTAGATGAAGGTGAACGTGGGGTTGTGGTGCGTTACGGTAGTGTGGTTTCGGTTTCTGAGCCGGGTTTGCACTTTAAGATTCCATTGGTAGATGCGGTGCGTAAAATTTCAACACAAGAACAGGTTGAAATGTATCAGCGTATGGAAGCTTACAGTAACGATCAACAGCCAGCGCTGATGAATATTTCTGTGCGTTACCAAATTGATAATAGCCGAGTAGATGAAGTGTATCGTAACTTTGGTACGCGCCAGGCGCTTATCGATCGCCAAGTTACCCGTATTGTTTTAGAAGAAGCGAAAACAGTATTAGGGCAATTCAATGCAGCTACCTCTATTCGTGAACGTGGCCGCTTGAATGCAGAAATGGCGACAGCGGTGCAACAATCGGTAACCGGGCCAGTTATTATTTTGGGTGTGCAAGTGGAAGATGTTTCTTTCAGTGCCGCTTATGAAGAAAGTGTTGAGCAGCGCATGTTGGCTGAAGTTGCGGTTGAGCGCGAGCGCCAGAACCTTGAGCGTGAGCGTGTAGAAGCTGATATCGTGCGTACACGTGCAGCGGGTGAGGCTGATCGTGTTCGTGCTCAAGCACAAGCAGAAGCCGATGGCATTCGCTTACGCGGTAGTGCCGAAGCAGAAGCGATTCGTGATCGTGCTGCAGCATTGGCCGATAATCCGCTACTAGTAGAATTAGTTAAAGCAGAGAAATGGGATGGCAAGTTGCCAACTACTATGTTGCCTAACTCTACAGTGCCGTTTATCGAAGCGAACAAGCCGCAATAATTGTTTCGCAAACGCGAGCACAAAAAAAGGAGCCTTTCGGCTCCTTTTTAATGCCTACTCGTGTGCTATTAGAACTGGTAGCTAACACCAATGCTAAAGCCATCGAGATCGCCCATGCGCAATTGCCCAGTAGCAGCAAGGTTTTGCGTTAGGTAAACGCGCGTGCCCACACTATATGAGGTAAAGCTTTCGCGATCGAAATCGATGTAGCTAATTTCGGTGTTTACTTCCACGCGTGGAAGAACCATTGCGCGAACACCACCAAAGGCACCCCATTCAGTTGTGCTATCGCCTTCTGAATTCCAGCTTCCATCGGTGCCAGGGCCGTAATTGGTTTTAATATAGCTAACTTGCGGGCCTACATAGGCTACAAGTGGCTGGTTTTCACCAAAAATAAAGCCAAGGCGAGCTGTTGCCATTTCTAGATTGGCGTTGGCAAAGCCTGCCCAATCGCCAGAAACATCGGCGTAGTTTAATGATAGAAAGCTGTATCGGCCTAAGCGGCCTGATAATTCGGCTTCGTATCCATCAAACGTAGTATTTGCTTCATCGAGCTCTACATACCTTGCTTCGATATATGAGAAAGATGGTGATTCAGCCAAAGCTACTGTGGTTGAAAAACCTAGCGCCAAGGTGCAAGCAATCGTAAGTGTTTTGAGTTTCATAATGTATATCCTTTTGGGAGTTGTTCTCCAACACTCAATGGTTCGGTACCAAGTGGTAACGAAATTTGATTGAGCTAACCATGATCATAGGCTTAAATCCCCGCCACCGCTGGCTTTTCGGTGTAAACTTTAGGTTAAATCGTTGTGTAAATTACACTTATTTTACAGGCTGCTGGTTTATTGCTCGCTAACTGCCTGAGAATCAGGCTACATCGGGGCTTGCATGGATTTTTGTATTTGGGTAGCCTGCGCTTTCGGAAGTTGCTTTTGGAAACAAAACTGGGGCTAGTAAAACCTAGTTAATAAAACGTGAAAGGAACAACATGCTTTTAATGCTCGATAACTACGATTCTTTTACCCACAACTTAGTGCGGTATTTTGAAGAACTCGGCCAAGAAGTGCAGGTTGTGCGTAACGATGCTCTCAGCGTAGCTGATATTCGTGCATTACAGCCGGCGGCACTGATTATTTCGCCGGGCCCCTGCACCCCAAGCGAGGCTGGTATTTGTTTAGAAGCGATTAAGCAATTAGCGGGCGAGCTGCCTATTTTAGGTGTGTGCTTAGGCCACCAAGCCATTGGCCAAGTATTTGGTGCCGAGGTGGTGCGCGCCAATGAAGTAATGCATGGCAAGCTTTCGAAGGTGCAGCACAACGGGAGTAAATTGTTTGCAGGCATGCCTGAGTGCTTTAATGTGGTGCGTTATCATTCGTTAGTGCTTCGCGAAAGCAGTATGCCAGAATGTTTAGAAGTAACCGCACGGGTTGCTGATCAAGGTATGAGCCCTGAAATTATGGCACTACAACATCGCGAACTGCCCATTTATGGCGTGCAGTTTCACCCAGAATCAGTGTTAAGCGAATATGGCCACCAAGTATTGGTGAATTTCTGCAAACTGCTGCCGGGGCTAAGCCCGGAAAAACTGCTGGCGCTCGAAACAGGGCAACGCGAACCACTTCCACAACAAATTTAGCCTACTGATTAAAAATATTTCCATATATGCAGCCGAGAATAAGTATTAGCTGATCTGTGCGCAGAGCTTTGCATCTGTGCGCGCAATTTCTACTTAATTGCATAGTTATGCGGGTTATTCGCAAATCTAGTTTTAGCCTCTAAAATCCTTTCATTGCAACCACCCCCAAGCACAGACATTTCCCGCTGAACGTGCCATAATAGCGGCCATCTGTACTTGTCTGTACAATTTAAAAAGAAGCCGATAAGGCAAGTAAAAAACGAAAGCATTTTGGTGTTAACAGCACTTTTGAGATGTAGCTTTATGTACCATAGATCGCGCCGCCAAATTGTGTTCTGCGAGCGCTATAAAGGAGAGATTCTGAATGTCTGATGTTATGCCAGTTACCCGTGCGTTATTCGATGAAGTGATGGTGCCAAACTACAACCCTGCGGCAATTATTCCTGTGCGCGGTGAAGGTTCACGTTTGTGGGATCAAGAAAACCGCGAGTATATCGATTTTGCCGGCGGTATCGCTGTAAATTGTTTAGGCCACTGCCACCCGGCGATGGTGAAAGCGATTACTGAGCAAGCCAACAAATTATGGCACTTAAGCAACGTATTAACGAACGAACCAGCTTTGCGTTTAGCTAAAAAGCTAACCGATGCTACGTTCGCTGAGCGGGTATATTTTGCCAACTCAGGCGCTGAAGCAAACGAAGCGGCACTGAAACTTGCACGCCGGTATGCACTTGAAGTGTATGGCGAAGAGAAGCAAGAAATTATCGCGTTCCATAAAGGTTTCCATGGCCGTACGTTCTTTACCGTAACTGTGGGTGGCCAAGCGGCTTATTCTGAAGGTTTCGGGCCTAAGCCAGGCGGCGTGCAGCACGTTGAGTTCAATAATCTTGAAAGCTTAGCGGCGGTGATGTCGGATAAAACCTGTGCGGTGATGGTTGAGCCATTGCAAGGAGAGGGTGGTGTTGTTCCGGGCACTAAAGAATTCTTAAAAGGCGTGCGCGAGCTTTGTGATAAGCACAACTCAGTGCTTATTTTTGATGAGGTGCAAAGCGGCTTTGGCCGTACGGGTACTTTATACGCGTATGAGCAAGCGGGCATTACGCCAGATATCCTCACTACGGCAAAAGCATTAGGTGGCGGCTTCCCAATTGGTGCCATGTTAACCACTGCAGAAATTGCTGCGCATTTGAAGCCAGGCACCCACGGTAGCACTTATGGTGGTAATCCACTGGGTTGTGCTGTGGCAGAAGCAGTGATGGATGTAGTGAACACCAAAGAAGTGCTCGATGGCGTTAAGCAGCGTGAACAGTGGTTCCGTGATGCACTGCAAAAAATCAATGATAAATATCACGTATTTGAAGAAGTTCGTGGCCAAGGCTTGTTGCTAGGCGCGGCGTTAAACGAAAAATACAAAGGCAAGGCGCGCGATTTCTTAGTAGCAGGCGCAGAGGCCGGAGTAATGGTGTTAGTTGCGGGTATGGATGTTATTCGCTTTACTCCTTCGCTGGTAATTCCAGAAGCTGATATTGCAGAAGGTATGGCTCGTTTTGAAGAAGCGGTAGCGAAAGTAGTTGCTGCGAATAGCTAAAAACAGCAACGGCACGCAAGCGAACGAACTTAAGGAAAATTTATGTTGGTGATTCGGCCAATCGTTGAAGGCGATTACGAAGCCCTATATAACTGTGCAGTGGAATCGGGCCATGGGTTCACTTCATTGCCAGTTGATGAAGCGCTATTACGCAGCCGTATTGAGCGTGCGCAAGAAGCCTTTGGTAAAAGCACGGTTGCACAACCGGGCGAGGAAGGCTATTTGTTCGTGATGGAAGATACCCGCACCGGCGATATCGTGGGTGTGAGTGGTATTGAAGCGGCGGTAGGCCTGAGCAATGCGTTTTATCATTATCACTTAGGTAAGGTGGTGCATCATTCACCAAAGCACAATATTTATAATGCGCTGCAAACTCTTACCTTGTGTAACGATTACACTGGCGTGAGTGAACTTTGCACCTTGTTTTTGCGGGAGCCTTATCGCAAGGGCCGTAATGGCCGGGTGCTCTCGAAGTTCCGTTTGTTGTTTATGGCGCAATTTAAAGAACGCTTTGCCAAGCAAGTTATTGCTGAAATGCGCGGTGTTTCCGATGATGATGGCCGTTCGCCGTTTTGGGCGTGGCTAGAAAAGCATTTCTTCACTATGGATTTCCCCAGCGCTGATTATCTTACTGGCGTGGGCGAGAAAACCTTTATTGCTGAATTGATGCCACGGTTCCCGATTTATGTGAACATGCTCGGTGAAGCTGCGCAAGAAGTGATAGGTAAAGTGCATGGCGATACATTGCCGGCACTGAAACTTTTGCAATCGGAAGGCTTCCGTTATCGCGGTTACGTAGATATTTTTGATGCCGGGCCTACGGTTGAAGCTGAAATTAGCCAATTGCGCTCAGTGCGAGATAGCCGTTTGTTGAAAGTACAAATTGGCCAGCCGGAAGTAAGCGAAACCGTATTGATTTGTAATACGCGTGTGGCTGATTTTCGGGCTTGCCAAGCCGATGTGAACTGCTGTGGTGATAACGTGATTCTTACCCAGAAGCAGGCTGATGCATTACAAGTAAGTGTTGGCGATCAAGTGCGCCTTGTTGCTCTTTAAAACACTTTTGCAAGAACAACAGAGAGGATTTGAAATGAGCTCTACTGAAAAATCTTTATGGATTAATGGCCAATGGGTTGCTGGTGAAGGGGTTGAAATGACCTCAATAGACCCAGCTAAAAATGAAACGGTATGGCGTGGCCGAGCTGCCACTGCTAGCCAAGTTGATGCGGCAATGAAAGCAGCACGGGCTGCATTCCCTGCATGGTCGCAGAAAAGTTTTGAAGAACGTTTGGCGATTGCTAAGCGTTTTTCTGAGTTGCTAGAAGAAAACAAAGAACGTTTAGCGTTAGTTATCGCCAAAGATACCGGCAAGCCATTGTGGGAAACCCGCACTGAAATTGGCGCCATGGTGGGTAAAGTAGCGATTTCTGAGCGTGCTTACCATGAGCGTACTGGCACGGTAGAAAACCCAATGCCGGGCGCAAAAGCATTCATTCGCCACAAGCCACACGGTGTTGTTGCGGTGTTTGGCCCCTATAACTTCCCTGGCCACCTACCAAACGGCCACATTGTTCCGGCATTACTTGCGGGTAACGTGGTGGTATTTAAGCCCAGCGAACTTACTCCATATTTTGCCGAAGAAACAGTGAAACTTTGGGAAGAGGCGGGGTTACCTGCAGGCGTATTAAACCTAGTGCAAGGTTTCGTTGAAACCGGCAAAGCGCTTACTTCGCACCCAGAAATGGATGGCTTATTCTTCACTGGCTCTTCTACTACCGGTAAGTTGCTGCATGATCAGTTTGGTGGCCGCCCAGATAAAATTCTTGCCCTCGAAATGGGTGGCAACAACGCCCTTATCGTGAAAGGCGTAGAAGATATTGATGCTGCTGTTCATAATTTAGTGCAATCGGCATTTATTACCAGTGGCCAGCGCTGCACCTGTTCGCGCCGTGTGTTCATTGAAAATAGTGAAAATGGCGATGCAATTTTAGCGCGCTTCTTAGAAGTAACCGCGCAAATTCAAGTGGGCGATTACGATGCGGACGATCAGCCATTTATGGGCGCTATGATCTCTGCTAAAGCTGCGGCAGGTATGGTTTCAGCTCAAGAAGAGTTATTGGCTGCTGGCGCAAAATCATTGTTGAAAATGGAACAGCCAGATGCCCAAAAAGGTTTTGTAACGCCGGGTATTCTTGATGTAACTACTATCAACGAAATGCCAGATGAAGAGCATTTTGGGCCATTGGTGAAAGTGTATCGGTACAACGATTTCGATGCAGCTATTGCAGAAGCAAACAACACGCGCTTTGGTTTATCAGCAGGCCTGTTAGCTGATGAGCGCACTGATTGGGATCATTTCTTTACGCATATCCGTGCCGGCATTGTGAACTGGAACAAGCCTATTACGGGTGCCAGCAGTGCGGCGCCGTTTGGTGGTATTGGAGAAAGTGGTAACCATCGGCCAAGTGCCTACTATGCGGCTGATTACTGTGCTTACCCGGTGGCTTCGGTAGAAGCTGAGAAGGTAGATTTTCCAGCAACCTTGAACCCAGGTTTGCGGTTTTAATCGCGCTGGTTTAGGCGTGATATTTCGCACAGCCCTACATATGGGTTTGAACACAGGAGCTAAGCATGAGTAATAGCAATATGAGCGCCCACGTTGAGTGGCAACAAGGTATGCAGTTTAAAGCTACCTCGGGCAGTGGCCACACTGTGTTGATGGATGGTGATAAAGCCAATGGCGCGAGCCCCATGGAAATGGTGTTAATGGCGGCGGGTAGTTGCGCATCGGTTGATGTAGTGAGTATTTTAGAAAAAACTAAGCAGCAAGTTGCGCGCTGTGAAGTGGCGATTGAAGGTAAACGCGCCGATTCAGTGCCCGCGGTGTTTACGGATATTCATTTACATTTTATCGTGCACGGTACCGATGTATCACCCACACATGTTGAACGTGCTGTGAAGCTAAGTGCCGATAAATATTGCTCGGTATCGATTATGCTGAGCGCTGGCGTGAATATTACTCATAGCTTTGAAGTGGTTGATGCTTAAACGCATTGTTTAAGCAGTTAGAAAAAACTAGAAGAAGCGCTCGGGGTTTAATCCTTGAGCGCTTTTTTTTGTTTTTCCAGCAAGCGTTGAATCAAGGGTGTGAGTATAAGCTCCATAGCTAAGCCCATTTTGCCGCCCGGAACTACTAAGGTGTTAATACGCGACATAAAAGCACCATCAATCATTTGCAGGTAATAGGGGAAATCGGCATCGGTAATGCCACGGAACCGTATAACCACGAAGCTTTCATCCATGGAAGGGATATCTTTGGCGCTAAACGGGTTTGAAGTATCAACCGTAGGCACGCGTTGAAAATTGATATGGGTGCGTGAAAATTGCGGCACAATGTGGTGAATGTAATCGTCCATGCTGCGAATTATGCTCTGGGCAACCGATTCTCGCGAATGGCCGCGCTCGGAAGTATCGCGAATAATTTTTTGAATCCACTCCAAGTTAACAATCGGCACCATACCAATCATTAAATCAACATGCTTGGCCACATCATAATCTTCACCCGCCACGGCACCATGCAAACCTTCGTAGAAGAGCAGATCAGTATCTTTCTCCAACTTTTCCCAAGGCGTAAAGGTGCCGGGCATTTGGTTGTAGGGCACGGCATCATCGAAACTGTGCAAATAATGCCGATAATCACCATTGCCTGAATCACCATAGGTAGCAAATAGGTTTTCCAACGCTTGTAAATCGTTAGCTTCCGGGCCGAAGTAGCTAATGTGTTTGCCTTGCTCTTGCGCTTTACGAATAGCTACATCCATTTCTGGACGGGTGTAACGGTGAAAGCTATCACCTTCTACAAAAGCTGCATTAACGCGCAACGAACGAAAAATATGCCTTACCGCTTGGCTGGTAGTGGTAGTGCCTGAACCGGAAGAGCCGGTTACGGCGATAATAGGGTGGCGTGCTGACATTAAACTTCCTCTCTCGTTTTATTGCGCGCTTTTCTGCTCTTCACTATGAGCTTTTTAACACTTAATTGCGCTTGCAGATCAATAGTGCGGTGGCCGCTCATCGCCAGCTGCTTGATCTTGGCTTTCTGGAATTTGCTGTAAGCGTTCAGCTACTAATACCAAATGCTTTTGGATTCGGTGTAACTCTTGGCTTTGTGCCGTTACTAATTTATTCAGCTCGCTAATCGTATCTTCTTGGAATGCCAATTGGCTTTCTAAATCTACAATACGCTGTTCAAGTACGCTGTAACTGTTATTTTGCGGCGATTCAGCCGGAAAATCTGTCATTCTTTCGTTATCCCATAGTCATTGGAGGCTATTTACGTATATGATAGTGCGCCTTTCGCGTTCGCATACCTTACCGCGTTCAGCGTTGAATCTATATGATAGCGGAGAAATTCATGAAGTTAATGATTAAATTCTTATCGGTTGCAGCAATTACTCTAGCACTTGCGGCCTGTGGCCAAGCACCGAAAGAAGTAAACCTAAGTGATGAACAAGATCTGCGTTCATACTCAGTGGGTGCAGCATCGCTGCGCGAAGCACGCCAATTGATTGATAACGTGCTTGAGCAATACCCAGATTTAGATGATGCCGAAAAGCAAAGCATCATGGTAGTAGGTTTTATCGATCTCTTACATTTGAGCCCACGCGCAGAAGTTGAGCGTTTTGAATTTGAATTAGAGAATCGTGGTATCACCGAAGAAAACATGCTGACAGGCTTGCCTGAAATCATGGAGTACGCACCAGCTGAAGATGATGAAGTAAGTGAAATGCTTTACACCTTGGGCGCTTATATGGCGGTTCAGGTACTTACTGTAAATGATTTGTTGTTGGAGCAAGAGAAAGGCCTAACTGGCCCAGCGGTAGTGGCTGGCTTCTCTGATTCAGTAGACGGTGTAAGCCGCTTAGCCGATGAAGAAATTGATGAGCAGTGGGAAATCATTCGCGATATTCTAACCCAACCACGTGGTGAGGGCAGTGAGCCAATGGTGCAGAACCAAGCCATTGGTGTTCAATTTCAAGAGCAGAATGCAGCCCGTGATGGTGTTGTAGTTACCGAATCAGGGCTTCAATACGAAGTTTTGCAAGAAGGTGATGGCGAGCGGCCAAATGCGGAAGATACGGTTGAAGTTCATTATGAAGGCACCTTAGTTTCAGGCGAAGTTTTCGATAGTTCGTATGAGCGTGGTGAATCTATTAGCTTCCCATTAAACCGTGTAATTGCGGGCTGGACTGAAGGCTTGCAACTGATGCAAGTAGGTGCAAAATATCGCTTCGTGATTCCTGCAGAGCTTGCCTATGGCGCTACTGAACGTGCCAACGGTTTAATTCAGCCATATTCAACACTTGTTTTCGAAGTAGAGTTACTGGGTATTACCCGCGCTGAATAACTCTGAAAAGTTTTAATGTACACAAAGGCTTCCATTTGGAAGCCTTTGTTTTATGTGCAGTTTCATTGCTGGTTTGACCTTTGCCTTGTTGGCGTTAATACTGGAAGCTGCTTGTTTTTTATGGGCAGGCTTTAAAATAATGACAATAACAAGGATTCCATAATGTCTAATTCAGTTTCTAAAGCACGCACAGCCCTTACCGGGCGTGGGGTGCTTCGTGTTAGCGCGTTGGCTATAGCCTGCTCGTTTGCATTAACCGGTTGCTTGGGCTCTTCAAGCAGCGATTCAGAAGTAGTTTCTACCCCGAACCCACCTACTCCGCCTCCGGGGCCTCCTTATCCGCCAGTTCAATCAGATTACGAATTCCCAGCGGTAACCAGCTATGCCTCGGGTGAAGTAAGTGCCGAAATTCGCCGTACTGATTATGGTGTGCCTTACATTACCTCCGATAGTTTAGAAGGGATTGCTTACGGCACTGCATTCGCATTTGCGGAAGATAATATTTGTATATTGGCCGATCAAATTGTGCGCTTTAATTCACAGCGTTCTGCTTATTTTGGCCCCGATGCGGTTCCGGGCTCTGGCGATAGCGGCAACGTAATTAACGATTTTACCTATAAAGCATTAGGTATTCGTGATCTAGCGGAAGAAAATATTGGCAACCTAAGTACGCAAAGCCAAGCGTTGTTACAAGGTTACGCGGCTGGTTACAACCAGTACCTAAGTGAAACCGGTGTGGATAACATTGCTCAGCCATGTGCGGGTGGGGCTTGGATGCGCCCAATCACGGGTGTTGATATGCTTACTTATGCCTTAGGTGTGGCGTTGCTTCCTGGGGCTGCGAACTTCTTACAACCATTGTTTATTGCGGCTCCTCCGGGTGAAGATTTTGCACCTACGCCTATGGGTGCCACCGGTTATGCTTCGAATTTCAGTGCTTCTTCAGTTTCCATGCCTGATGTTAACCCTTCTGAACTAGGTTCAAATGGCTGGGCGCTAGGTAGCGAAATGACGGCAAGTGGCCAAGGTATGTTATTGGCGAATCCGCATTTTCCACACGTTGGTAATCAACGTTTTTGGCGTTTCGGTATTGAGATTCCGGGTGAGTTGAAAGTTGTGGGCGGTTCACTTGCAGGTATGCCTGGAATTGTGAACATTGGTTACAACGAAGATATTGCGTGGACACATACCTTCTCTACTGCAGAACGCTTCATTGTTTATCAACTTGAGCTAGATGAAAGTGATTCAACTGGTTTAACTTACTTAGTTGATGGCAAGCAGCATCAAATCGAACCGGAAACATATCAGATTCAGGTAGCTACAGGCCCTGATTCTTCAATTATGTTAGAAAAAACGTTCTACCATAGTTCGTTTGGCCCATTAATGACCATTCCTGGTGCATTTGAATGGGGTATGGATCTAGTTGGCACTACTTCTGCATTTGCTTTGCATGATGCTAACTTACCAAACTGGGATATCTTCGATCATTGGTTGGGGCTGAACTTGGCTTCTGATATTGATGAAGTTGAATCGTTATTTGCTAAGTACAGTGGGTTAATCTTTAACAACGCAATGGTTGTTGATAAAGATGGCGATGCTTTCTTTACCGATGGTTCCTCAGTGCCTGATTTACGCCCTGAAGCGCTTGAAACTATTCGTACTAGCCTGCCATTGTTAGCCATTCGTGGCCAAGCACCGTTTACGTTGGTGCCGGGTAATAGTGAGATTTTCCGCCCGTTAGGCAAAGTACCGAATGAGCGTGCGCCGCGTTTGCGCCGCAACGATTTCGTGCAGAACTCAAACAATAGCTTCTGGTTAACAAACCCCGATGCGCCAATTATCACAAATGATGAATTTGATTTCTTGCTGTTCGGCCCAGTAAACGATCAACAAACGTTGCGTTCACGCATGGCGCAGAAAAAGTTGATGGAATCCAATTCAATTACGTTACTTGAATTGGAAGAAACCCTTTTAAGCAACCGTGCATACCTTGGGGAAGAGTTGCTACCGCAGTTAATTTCCGCGTGTACTGCGCAAGGTACAACGCCAGTTGAAGTAGGCGAAAGCAGCGTAAATGTTGCACAAGCTTGTGCCGCACTTGCAATGTGGGATGGCCGCATGAACAAAGATAGTGTTGGCGCTTTGGTGTTCCGTGAGTTTGCTGAGAAGTTTAGCCGCAACCCTACTTGGGCTGTGCCGTATAACTTCAAACAACCACTAACTACGCCTTCAGGCTTGGGCAGTGATGCTGCTGCACTACGGTTGTTAGCACAAGCAGTGCAAACAATTGAAGCAGCTGGCTTTAGTGTGTTGGATCCACTTGGTGATGTGCAGTTTGTTGAGCGCAGCTTACCAAACGGTGTAGCGAGCGGGAATCGGTTACCTTGGGGCGGCGCGAATAACATCGAAGGCGGCTTTAACGTGTTTCGTTCGCAAGGCGCTGATGATGGTACGTTATTACCACGCCACCGCTACCCGAGCTTGCCAGGTACTCAGCTTTCAGAAGAGGGTTACCACATAACTAGTGGTTCAAGCTGGATGTTTGTAATGGAGTTCACTGAAGAAGGCCCAGTAGGCCGTGGATTATTAACCTATTCACAATCTTCAGATATTCGTTCACCGCATTTCCTTGATCAAACTGAATTGTATTCAGATATGCCGCAGTTGGCGCCAATTTGGTTCCACCGCGAAGATATCGAAGCGAATACAATTTCGGTTCGCAATGTGGGCTCTGAAGAATAAGTAGTTCGTATACTTAAACGCAGAAACGCAAACGGCTTCCAATTGGAAGCCGTTTTTTTATGGGTAAAACTACTTGGAATATAAACTTATTCGTTAGCACCAATTACTTCGTGTTCTTCTAACAGCGCAATAAGTTTATCTTCGAGATCTAAACGATTTTGTAGTGCTTCACCGAGTTCAGAAATATCGTTGGTGAAATTCGGTAGCGCATCGGTATCGATAGCTTCGGCATAGGTATCGTGAAAACGCAGGGCTACTTCGGTGGTATCACTGATCATTGGGAAAATCTTTTTACCGAAGGCCAGAGTAGATTGATTGTGGGCGCTTGCTTCATCAAGAATATGATCATAGAGCTCGAAATGCCCAGCTGATACATAATCCACTAGGATTTCACAGAATTCGCGAATATCGATTGCCGCAGGTAATTGCTCGTTTTTGCCGGTGTAAGGAGGAAGGCCTGCTAGTTTGCAATAACGAACTAATAAATCTTGGCGTTCATCTAACCAGCGATCTAATGCCTTGTGTAACCCTGCCCATTGTTCTTTTGCTGCTTCATTTCGGCTTAACATGGTAACTCCTTAAATGCGCACAGCGGCCACTGCACGAAGCTACACTTTACTGCGAGAATTTAATGAAAATCAAATTTATTCATGAAACTTTACAAGCTCACCATTGGGCTTCTATACAAACTTGGGTAATATCGGCGGCATATTTGCGAAAATGCTGGTTTATTTTATTCGTGAAGTGAGTTGAAAAATAGAGGATATGCCATGATTCAGCCTGATATTGTACCTGCACCAAATGAATATGTTTGGTGGTTTATTGTTTCTGGCAATCAAATTCTAGTGGCTGAAAATAGTGAAGCCGAGGCAATTCCATTTTTACCTAGCCATGAAGTTCCCGGCTCTGAGGTTGAATACACAGCAAAAATTGGTGATTACCGCGGTGAACCGGCGTTTATGCTGATGCAGAAACATCCTGAATTAAAGTTGCCAGGTTTTCATTGGCAACCCCTGCGCAACACATTAGCGCGCTCTGATGCTGAACTGTTTGCCTTAGGCGGACGCGCTTGCCAGATTCAGCACTTCCTTACAACACACCAATATTGTGGGCGTTGCGGTAGTTTAACGGTGCAAGATCGCGATGAGCTTGCGGTTATTTGCCCTGAATGTGAATTCCAATGCTACCCCCGTATTTCTCCTTGCATTATCGTGGCCATTTATCGTGATGATGAAATACTCCTGGCCCGCGGAGTACGCCACCCCGAAGGTTTATATTCGGTGCTGGCAGGTTTTGTGGAAAGTGGTGAATCGCTAGAGCAGTGCTTGCACCGGGAAGTAAAAGAAGAGGCGGGTATTGAAGTAACCGATTTACGCTACATCGGCAGCCAAACATGGCCGTTTCCGCATTCATTAATGGCTGGGTTCATTGCGCGTTACGCCAGTGGCGAATTAACGTTGGAGCCCACAGAGTTGCTAGCGGGGGATTGGTTTAAAATTGATGATTTACCGAAAATACCGCCGCCGGGAACCATAGCAGGCAAACTGATTGCAACGGTAATAGCTGAAGTTAAGGCGCGCTCCTGATAGAATTGCCGGATTGAAATTCAAGGAATAAGTGAACATGACGCAAGAGCTGAAAAACGATCGTTATTTACGTGCGCTGATGCGCCAACCGGTAGACCGCACACCCATTTGGATGATGCGCCAAGCAGGCCGTTATTTGCCTGAGTATCGCCAAGTGCGCGGGCAAGCAGGCGATTTTATGAGCCTGTGCCGAAATGCCGAATTAGCCTGTGAAGTAACATTGCAGCCGTTACGCCGTTTCCCGCTCGATGCTGCGATCTTGTTTTCTGATATTCTTACGATTCCCGACGCCATGGGCCTCGGGCTTTATTTTGAACAGGGTGAAGGCCCTCGTTTTAAAGACCCAATTCGCGATGCTCGTGCTGTGGAAAAGCTGCCGATTCCAGATCCGGAAGATGATTTAGGTTATGTGATGAAGGCTGTGAGCACTATTCGCAAAGCTTTGAATGGTGATGTTCCGTTGATTGGGTTCTCGGGTAGCCCGTGGACACTTGCTACCTACATGGTAGAAGGCGGTAGCACGAAGAATTTTTCAATTGTGAAAGCGATGATGTATCGCGAACCGAAAGTGATGCACCAATTGCTTGATAAACTAGCGCAATCGGTTACTTCTTATTTGAATGCGCAAATTGCCAACGGTGCGCAATCGGTAATGATTTTTGATACTTGGGGTGGGGTGTTATCACCGCGTGATTATCAAGAATTTTCACTACGCTACATGGCGCAAATTGTGGATGGTTTAACCCGCGAAGCTGATGGCCGGAAAGTACCAGTAACATTGTTCACGAAAAATGGTGGGCAGTGGCTCGATATTATGGCGGCTACTGGTTGTGATGCGTTAGGCGTGGATTGGACCACGGATTTAGCCACTGCGCGTGCAAAAGTGGGTGATACGGTTGCGTTACAAGGCAATATGGACCCAAGCGTGTTGTATGCAAGCCCTGAACGTATTCGTGAAGAAGTGAAGATTATTTTAAACAGCTACGGCAAAGGGCCCGGGCATGTGTTTAATTTAGGCCACGGAATTCACCCTGAAGTAGACCCAGAACATGCCGGCGCGTTCATTAACGCGGTTCACGAATTCAGCCCAAGCTTCCACAAGTGATCGTTTTTGCGACCAGTTTCGATATATAAGCGTTGAAGATGTCCGGTTTTCGGGCATCTTTGCTATACAATACTCATACGTTGTATTTGCATTATTAAAGAAATGCCGGGAGCACTATGTCTAAGCGATCTTATTTCACCCCTCTTTCCGCAGTTGTGGTTATTGTAGCAGCCGTTGTGGGCTACCTCTTTTTCTTTGACGACGACGCCGTTGTTGCTGATCGTCAATCATCGGCAGCCAATGTAGTGGGCACGCAAGCGCGGATCATGGAATTTCGTGATGTTATCGAAGGTTTGGGTACTGCTCAGGCGCGTGAATCGGTAGATGTAATGGCTCGCGTAAGCCAGAGTGTAAAACAAATCTATTTCAGCGATGGTGAAGATGTAGCAGAAGGGCAGTTGCTAGTAACCTTACAAGATCGCGAAGAACAAGCCCGAGTACAAGAATTAGAATTTCGGTTGGCCGACGGCCGCCGTCAGCTTCAACGCTTGCGTGAACTAGCGCAAGAAAATGCCGCTTCGCGGAGTATGATTGAAGAGCAAGAAGTTCGTGTACAACAAACTGAAGCCGAGCTTGAGGTTGCGCGTAGCCGTTTAGCTGAATTAACTATTAGTGCCCCATTTGCAGGCCGCCTTGGTACCCGAAGAGTAAGCCCCGGGCAACTTGTTCGCCCTGGTGATGTAATTACCACGCTTGATGATATCTCCCCTATCTATGTTGATTTTGCAGTACCTGAACTTTACTTACCAAGCTTAGCGGCAGGCCAAAACGTGGCAGCAATTTCAGCTGCTTATCCGGGCCGTGAATTTGCGGGCCAAATTGAGAGCGTAGCTTCGCGGGTAGACCCTGTAACTCGTTCCATTATGGTTCGCGCTGCGGTTAAAAATGAGAGCCGTGAATTACGCCCTGGTATGTTGTTACGCATTGAATTAGAACGCCGCGTAGATCACACCCTAATGGTTCCGGAAACTGCGGTTATTCCAATTCGTAATGAACACTTTGTCTATAAAGTTGAAGAAGATCGAGCGATTCGCACCACTATCACTGTAGGCCGCCGCCTACCAGGCTGGGTTGAAATCACCAGTGGGATTGCTGAGGGCGATATGATTATCGTTGAAGGTACGATTCGTGTTCGCGATGGCCTACCCGTATCGCTTACTCAACAATAACGGTTGATTTAACGGAGCAGTAATTCATGTTTTTATCAGATGCCTCAGTAAAACGGCCAGTTTTCGCCACCGTTATTAACGTACTGTTAATTATTTTTGGTGTAGTGGCCTTTACTTCATTACCACTGCGTGAATATCCAAACATTGAACCGCCAGTAGTTTCTGTAGATACCCGCTACCCTGGTGCTAATGCGGAAATTATCGAATCGCAAATTACCCAAGTAATTGAAGAACGCATCAGCGGTATTGAGGGCATAAAATCGATTAACTCGCGAAGCCGCGATGGCCGTTCTTCAATAACCATTGAATTTGAAGGTAACCGCGATATAGATTCGGCTGCTAACGATGTTAGAGAGCGAGTTCAGCGCGTAATACGAAGCTTACCTGAGCAAGTACAGCCACCTGAAGTTACCAAAGCGAACGCCGATGAAGATACCGTGGTTTGGTATAATCTGCGCAGCGAAAACATGACAACCCTTGAGCTAACTGATTTTGCCAGCCGTTACATTGTAGACCGGCTGGCCGTTGTTGATGGAGTAGCGCGAGTTAATATAGGTGGTGAGCGCCGCTACGCGATGAAGCTTTGGCTTGACCGCAATGCTATGGCAGCTCGAGGCATTACTGTTACCGATATTGAAAGCCGTTTGCGGGCCGAAAACGTGGAGTTACCGGCCGGTACGATTGAATCGCGAGATCGCGAGTTTTCGGTTCGGGTGGCGCGAAGCTATCTATCACCGCAAGATTTTGCCAATTTGAGTATAATTTCTGGGTCTGATGGTTATTTGGTGCGTTTGGGTGAAGTTGCCCGAGTATCGTTAGAAGCTGAAGATGACCGTTCTGAGTTCCGAGGCAACGGTATCAACATGGTGGGTATCGGCATTATCCGGCAATCGGATGCTAATACCCTCGATGTAGTGGATAAAGTAAATCGCGAAGTAGAGCGCTTACGGCAAACGTTGCCAGCGAGTATGATTTTAGTGCCGAGTTACGATTCTTCAATATTTATTCGTGATTCTATTCAAGAAGTTTACAACACGCTATTCATTGCTATGGCCATGGTTGTTATTGTTATTTTCCTATTCCTTGGAAACATACGAGTAACGTTGATTCCAGCGATTACCGTGCCTGTAGCGCTGTTATCCTCTTATATTGTGCTCTATGCCATGGGCTTCTCGATTAACTTGCTTACGCTCCTGGCGTTGGTGCTAGCTATCGGGCTAGTGGTAGATGATTCTATTGTAGTTTTAGAGAATATTTATCGGCGAGTAGAGGCGGGCGATCCGCCATTACTTGCTGCTTATCGAGGTGCCCGCGAGGTAGGTTTCGCGGTTGTGGCCACTACCATGGTGCTTATCTCGGTGTTTGTACCGTTGATTTTCCTTGAGGGTAACATAGGGCTACTGTTTACCGAATTTGCGATAGCGCTCGCCGCTGCGGTGGCGTTCTCAAGTATTACTGCATTAACGTTATCGCCGATGTTGTGCTCGAAGATATTGAAGAAAAAAGAGAAGAGTTCAGGCTTTAGCAGCTTTATAGACCGCAATTTCAAAAAGGTGGAAGAGCGCTACGAGGGTGCAGTAAAGAAAGTTATTAGTTTCCCTGCAATGGCCTTTGCGTTGGTTATTCTTTCCGGTGCGGGTGCCTATTTGTTGCTGGATAGAATTGGCCAAGAGTTTGTGCCGCCAGAAGATCGCGGGAATTTCTTCGTAATGGTGCGAGCCGCGGAAGGCGCGAGTATCGAATCTAACTCGCGCAATATGCAGCTAGTAGAAAGCGTATTGTTGCCATACATTGATGAAGGCAAAGTAGATCGCCTTATTGTGCGTACCCCAGGTTGGGGTAATAGCGCTGGTATCGCGATTGTGGGTACAGTGCCATTTAACGAACGTGATTGGAGTTCATTTGATTTAATGAATGAAATTCGCGTTAAGCTTGATGAAATTCCTGATGTAGTGGCATTTGCCAATATGCGCAGCGGTATTCGTGGTGGCGGTGGCTCGCGGCCGATAGAGTTCGTGCTACAGGGCAACACTTATGAAGATCTTGCCCGATACCGCGATATCGTATTGGAAAAAGCGGCTGATAATCCGGGCCTACTCTCGCTCGATAGTGATTACGATGAAACGGTTCCGCAGTTACTGATTCAAATCGATCAAGAGCGCGCGGCAGATTTAGGTGTATCGGTAGGCGATATCGGCCGCACACTGGAAAGTATGCTGGGCCAACGCCAAGTTACTCGTTATCAAGACCGTGGTGAAGAATACAATGTTCTGTTAGAAGGTGAGCGCGAAGATTATCGTTCACCGCAAGATATCGATAACATTTACGTTCGTTCCCAACGCACCGGTGAATTGGTGCCGATGTCGAACCTAATTACGGTAACTGAAGGTGCAACAGCTCGGCAGTTGAACCGTTATAACCGTATGCGAGCGGTTACTATTACCGGTAACCTTGAAGATGGTTATTCATTGGGTGAAGCCTTAGCGTACTTAGAAAATATCGTAGCTGAGCATTTACCTGATGATGTAGTTGTTGATTACAAAGGGCAATCGTTGCTTTATCAAGAAGGTGGCAGCACGATTATGTTTATTTTTGCGCTGGCGTTGGCAATTACGTTCTTAGTATTGGCCGCTCAGTTTGAAAGCTTTGTGCATCCATTTGTAATCATACTTACGGTTCCGTTGGCGGTTTTCGGGGCCTTGGCCGGCTTATGGGTAACGGGGCAAACGATAAATATCTACAGCCAAATTGGTATCATTATGTTGATAGGTTTGGCGGCCAAAAACGGTATTTTAATCGTGGAATTTGCCAACCAATTACGCGATGCCGGCATGCGCTTTGAAGATGCGCTAGCACGTGCTTCACGTTTGCGCTTACGGCCAATTATCATGACTGCGTTTACTACCTTAATGAGTGCCTTGCCACTTGTACTAGCGGTAGGCCCGGGGGCTGAAAGCCGGATGGTAATCGGTATTGTAATCTTCTGTGGTGTGGCATTCTCGGCCTTTATGACCATATTCCTAGTGCCAGCCTTATACATGGGCTTAGCGAAGAACACGGGCTCACCGAAGCAGCTTGAGAAGCAATTAGAAGCGCTAGAAGCGGAATATCCAGATCGCCGTGCTGAAGAAGATGCATTAGCGGAAGCGAACAACGTTTAGCCGCTTTCGAAGTAAAGCAAAAGCTGCCGCTCCTTTATCGGAACGGCAGCTTTTTTAATGGAAAAATTAAGCTTTATTGTAGGCTTAGCATTACTTAAATTGCGTAAGGCGAGCGAGTAGTGTGGCCTGCAATAACGTTGCGGGTGTGCTGTGGATGATTGGTAAAAATACCATCAACACCGATTTCTTGCATAAATCGAATATCTTCGGGTTCATCAACGGTGTAAACGAACACTTTCAAACCACGTTGGTGCGCATCGCTAACGAAGGCTTGGTTCACGAAACCAATATCAATGTGCACCGACCATGCCTGTAGTTCCTCAGCAAAGCTCGCTAAGCCCATAGGGCAGCCAGCAGTAAGTGCGCCAATGCGTAGGTTAGGCAATAATTGTTTGAGGGCGTGCAGCCAATGATGGTTAAACGAGGATACTAAAATAGCATCAGCGGAAAAATCGTGTTCTTGCTTAGCGGTTTTAATATGTTCCGCCAGCAAATCAATATCGATTTCACTTTTCAGTTCAATATTGAGCAGGCAACGGCCACGAATAAGGGCAATGGTTTCAGCCAAGGTGGGCACGGGGTGTTGGCTAAAAATTCGCAGTGCGGCAACTTGTGCTTTACTTAAATCAATAAAACGGCCGGGCTGTGCTGCCAACCGGCGCAGGTAACGATCATGGAAAACGTAGATTTCGTTTTCAACCTGCATGATATCAATTTCGATAGCATCAGCGTGCGTATCGAGTGCACGCTTGAATGCTACCACTGTGTTCTCAGGAGCCTCGGCGCTAGCGCCGCGATGCGCAATAACGAGCATTCGATGTCCTTTTACTGAGCTAAATTATTTCAGTGTTCCGAATACGGTGCCCATACGGGTAACGCTTTGTGCTTGTAGATCTTCAGCAAACTCCACCATGTTTTCAGGGAACACCAGCACCACTGTAGAGCCAAGTTTAAAACGGCCCATTTCTTCACCGATATCTAAGCTAATGCTGTTCAGGCCTGCGGCTGGGTACTCCCACGTATGCACGCGTGGCCCAGTAGGTGGTGTTACTGTTCCGGCCCATACCGTTTCAATACTCGCCACAATAGTAGCGCCTACGAGTACCATGGCAAACGGGCCATGCTCGCTATCAAACACAGCTACAACGCGTTCATTCCGAGCGAATAAATTGGGTACATTTTCTGCAGTTAACGGGTTCACCGAGAATAAATCGCCAGGCACATATACCATTTGCCGCAATGTGCCTTTTAATGGCATGTGAATGCGGTGGTAATCACGTGGTGCTAGATAAATAGTAGCGAACGAACCGTTTTCAAACTGTTTAGCTATTTCGGCATCGCCGCCAAGCAGCGCTTGCATACTGTAATCGTGGTTTTTCGCCTGAATAATACTATCGCCACGAATGGGCCCTAACTGGCTTACAGCACCATCAACTGGGTGCGCGAGTTGCCCTTCTTGAGCCTCAAGTGGGCGTGCATCTGGGCGCAGTGGGCGGGTAAAAAACTGATTAAAAGTGCGGTATGCACGCGGATTTGATTCCGCAGCTTCGCTCATATCCACGTTATAGCGATTAATAAACCACTGGGTAAACGTGCGCGTAAACCAACCTGCTTCAGCCCCAGCGAATTTGCCCATTGCACGCGAAATTAAATGCTTAGGGGTGATGTACTGTAATGTGATTTTTAGGCGATCAAAATTAGCCACGGGTATTCCTTAGTTCTGCTCGAGCGATTGAATAATACGATGATAATTCTCTAAACGGCCAGCGTCTAGTTCCCCATCTGCTACCGCCTGTTGTAGCGCACAACCGGGATCATTGGTGTGGCTACAATCACGGAATTTACAGCCGCCTAAAAACGGCCGAAAATCTTTGAAACAATAAGTAACGCGATCGGCGGCGATATGCCAAAGGCCGAATTCTCGAATACCAGGTGAATCGATAAGGGCACCGCCGTTCTCAAGGGGGAACCAGCGCGCTACGGTGGTGGTATGTTGGCCTAAGCCCGAATTATTGGAAATTGCGCCAATGGCCAAACTTACTTCTGGTAGGGCAGCCTGAATTAACGATGATTTACCAACACCTGATTGCCCAACTAATACTGAAATTTTATTTTGAAATGCAGCGCGAAGTTCGGCAATGCCCTCTTCTGTTGTAGCGCTAGCATGAAATACTTGATAACCCATGCATTCATAAACTGATAAACGCTGTGCGATGTGTTCGGCTTCATGCTCAGCGATTAAATCGGTTTTGTTCATTACGATGATGGGTTCAATGCCGGCATCTTCACAAGCTACTAAATAGCGATCAATAATTTGATCGGAAAACGCAGGTTGTGGGCTAGATACAATAAATATTCGTTCAACATTTGCAGCTATGGGTTTAATGCCATCGTATTGATCGGGGCGGCATAATACCGTTTCCCGATCTTCAGAGGCTTCCACAACACCTTGCAAGCCTTGTTCGGTGGCAGCAGCACGGCGCCAGGCTACCCTATCGCCGGTTACTAATGAATTTACATTACGGCGAATGTTGCAGCGCAAAATTTCGCCTTCGGCGGTAAGAATATCGGCGTGTTGACCAAAACGGCTCACTACACGGCCACTTTCTAAGCGCCCTAGTTGGTCGTCTTGCCAATCAGCATCTTGCTCGAGTTGCCGCTTTGCCAGCCGCTCATCGCGGTTCGAACGAACGCGCCGCATTTGCCCTTTGGTTAGTTTTGTACGCTTAGCCAAATTTCTTCCTGAGTTACCGTAATGTGTGTGCGGTGCATGATAGCAAATACTAGCGCTGAGAGTTACTGGAAGTTAACCATTGTGGTGGGCTCCGTGGTAGCATTGAGCAAGAATATTTGAGGAGAGTAAAGATGAGTGATAACGCCGGACGTTTAATCTGGATCGATTTAGAAATGACAGGCCTTAGCCCAGAAAACGACGTGATTATTGAAATCGCCACCATAGTTACCGATGATGAATTGAATGTTATTGCCGAAGGACCAGTGTTTGCTGTGCATCAGAGTGATGAGCGGATGAGCTCAATGGATGAATGGAACACTCGTACTCACGGCGAATCAGGTTTGGTTAAGCGCGTGAAAGAAAGCGCTTATCGTGAAGCCGACGCTGAAGCGGCTACAATTGAATTTTTGCAACAACACGTAGCTGCGGGTGTTTCGCCTATGTGTGGTAATAGCATTGGCCAAGATCGGCGTTTCTTGGCACGCTATATGCCAACCTTGGAAGCCTTTTTCCATTACCGTAATTTAGATGTGAGCACGGTAAAAGAGTTAGCCAAGCGTTGGAAACCAGAAATTTTACCGGGGTTTAACAAGCACAATAAGCACGAAGCATTAGCGGATATTATCGAATCAATTGAAGAGCTTCGTTATTATCGCGAACATTTTTTCACCGAACAGACAAAATCTTGAATAAAGGGGGTTGCATTGCCCCCTGAATTCAGTAAAATGCGCTCGCAGTCGAGAGACAGCTAAAAAGCGGGAATAGCTCAGTGGTAGAGCACAACCTTGCCAAGGTTGGGGTCGCGAGTTCGAATCTCGTTTCCCGCTCCAAATATAGAAAGGCAGCCTGAGGGCTGCCTTTTGCTTTTCCGCCTCCCAAGTTTTAATTTCGCTATTTTTTGCGAACATCTCCGTGATTTAGCCTAAATCGTTAGTAATTTGCCTGTTTTGTTCAAAAAAGATTGACAAAATAATTATTCGCCTCTATATCGTCTGTTGAACACGGCAGTACGCTGCCTTTTTAAGAAAGTTGTCTGAATGGTGGAAATGATATGGCGATTCAAACCCGTGATACCCTGCTTCGGAAGCCTTTTAACGACTTCCGTAATTATCCTTATGGATTCGCCCGCTCTGGTGATTTTTCGATTCGAGAAAGCGATGCGCTCTTGCATTATGGCTGCTTAATTTCGGCAATGATGGACGGCGAGTTCAAAGCCCAAACCGACGAAGATAAATCATTGTTGGCTGTAGCGCTTGGTAAGAAAGAAGCAGAAACTCAAGTAGAGAAAGCTTGGGTTAAATATATGGCGCGAATTAATCGTCCGAAGGTAGGCAGCATGTATGGCCGCTCGAAAGTTGTGGAAGACGATGCAGATTACGATAGTGCAAGCTCTACCGAAGATGATTTGGTTGTTGAAGATTAATTAAAAATGGCTCCCTAAGGAGCCATTTTGCTTTTTACTTAATTACTTTATCGCTGCGAATAAAGGTTAGCTTTGCTCGCGCTGAATGGCGCGATGGCCAATATCGGTTCGAAAGTATGCATCTTGCCAAGAAATAGCTTTTACCAGTTCATAAGCTTGTTCTTGCGCTGTGGTTACTGAAGGGCCTAAGGCGGTGCAACACAGCACTCGGCCACCGGCCGTAACTACCGCATCATTGTGAGTTTGCGTACCCGCATGGAAGGTTTTGCTGTTTTCGGTTTCTTTTGGGATACCTTGAATGACATCTCCCTTGTTATAGCTCTCTGGATAGCCTCCAGCAGCCATAACAACACCTACTGCAGCTCTCGGGTCGAACTCAATTGGAGTATCGCCTAAGCGGCCAGCAAGAGCATCTAAGCACAGCTCTACCAAATCAGATTGCAGCCGCAACATAATTGGCTGGGTTTCCGGGTCGCCAAAGCGGCAGTTATATTCAAGCACTTTAGCGGTGCCATCGGGCGCGATCATTAAGCCAGCATATAAAAAGCCAACATATGTGTTCCCTTCTGCTCGCATACCTTCAACCGTGGGCTTCATTACGTGTTCCATAACCCACTCATCTACTTCTGGGGTTACTACTGGGGCTGGTGAATATGCACCCATGCCGCCTGTGTTCGGGCCTTTATCGCCGTTATCGCGTGCTTTGTGATCTTGGCTTGAGGCAAATGGCAAAATAGTATCGCCATCTACCATGGCAATGAAGCTAGCTTCTTCACCAATTAAGAACTCTTCAATAACCACGCGGCTGCCGGCATCACCGAACTTATTGCCAGCGAGCATATCATCAATAGCGGCATCGGCTTGTTCGAGGCTTTCGGCAATAATTACGCCTTTGCCTGCGGCTAAACCATCGGCTTTGATAACGATAGGCAGCTCGTGGGCGCGCACATAGGCTTTAGCAGGCTCGATATCGGTAAAGTTTTCATAGGCGGCGGTAGGAATATTGTGCCGCGCTAGGAAATCTTTGCAAAATGCTTTCGAACCTTCGAGTTGAGCAGCCCCTTTGGTTGGGCCGAAAATAGCTAGCCCGTGAGCTTGGAAAAGATTCACCACACCTTTTACCAACGGCGCTTCTGGGCCAACAATCGTAAGATCGATTTTTTCTTTTTGTGCAAAGGCTAGCAGGGCATCAATATCTTCAGCAGCAATGGCGACATTGGTTACCATTGGCTCTAAAGCTGTTCCTGCATTTCCCGGTGCCACAAATACATGCTCAACCCGGGTAGATTGTGCCGCTTTCCATGCCAAGGCATGTTCGCGGCCACCGCCACCGATTATCAAAACTTTCATGGTTTCACTCATTCACTCGTTACAGGTTTAACAAATTTTAATGTGAAGCGATCGCTCTCGCCAATAGCTTCATAGTGGGCACGGTTCTCATCACCTAAGCGCAAGCTCGGTGGCAGTGTCCATACCCCACGTGGGTGATCGGCTGTATCTTGCGGGTTAGCATTTACATCACTGCTACCCGCTAATACAAAGCCTGCTTGCTCAGCATATTTAATTATTAAGCTTTGCTTCACGTAGCCAGATGAACGCATGGCTTCATCTGGGCGGTTTTCTGGTAAACGGTGATCAACAACACCTAACACTCCGCCTGGCTTCAATGCTGCGAAAAACGTTTCAAAAGCTCCAGCTAAGGCTGTTTCGCCATCACCCATGTACCAGTTATGCACGTTACGGAAGGTAAGCACTACATCGGCAGTGCCTGCAGGTGCAATCGCGCTCTGCTCTAACGGCGCAAATTCAGTAATAATGGTGTTAGCGAACAGAGCATCAGAACCTACGCGCTCAGCAAAACGGTTGCGCGAATTTACATAGCCTTGGCGCGTTTCCGATTGTGGGAAATGAGCTGCATAGTATTGGCCGTTTGCGTGTAAATAAGGCGCTAAAATCTCGCTATACCAGCCACCGCCTGGCCAAATCTCTACCACTGTCATGTGTGGTTCAACGCCAAAGAATTCTAATGTCTCTACTGGGTTCCGGTATTGATCACGAGCAGTATTCGCTGCCGTACGCGAGGGATTATGTAACATACTGGTAAGATTCGGAGCTGGCGTAGCTTGTGGTGCGTCTGCTACCGCCGCGCTTTGCTGAGCCGAAGGCTGGCAAGCAACCAGTGCGAAACTAAGTAATAGGGTACTGCTGCAAAGAATAGAACGTTTCATAAGAAAATCCTCTGTGAGTGTTTGCTAATCCTAGTAGCCGAAATGCAGAGGGGCAATATTTATTGCCCCTCAATCATTGATTATTTACGCATTAATGGCGGAAATGGCGCATTCCGGTGAGCACCATAGCAATCCCGTGCTCATTTGCAGCCTCTATGATTTCGTTATCGCGAATTGAGCCACCCGGCTGAATGATTGCTTTTACACCCGCTTCGGCCGCGGCATCGATAGAATCGCGGAACGGGAAAAAGGCATCGGAAGCCATTACTGAGCCCGCAATTTCCAAACCTTCATCCGCAGCTTTTAATACCGCAACCTTGGCACTGTATACCCGGCTCATTTGGCCAGCACCTACGCCAATGGTCATGCCATCTTTGGCGTATACAATGGCATTCGATTTCACATAACGCACTACTTTCCAAGCAAACAACAAATCATTCAATTGGCTGTCACTTGGTTTTGCGTTCGTTACGATCTGCAAATCAGATTCCGGCACTACAGCGTGATCAATATCCTGTACTAGCAAACCACCTTGCACTCGTTTGAAATCGAGCTGAGCTTTGCGATCACCGAAAGGTTCGGTGATAAGTAAGCGCACGTTCTTTTTCGCAGCAACAATGGTTTGTGCCTTTTTACTGGCGCCCGGTGCAATGATTACTTCCACGAATTGGCGGTTAATAATGAGGTGAGCGGTTTGTTCATCGAGCGGCTCATTGAAAGCAATAATGCCACCAAAGGCTGATGTTGGATCGGTTTTAAATGCGCGTTCGTAAGCTTCCAGAATATTGCTACCCACGGCGACACCACATGGGTTTGCATGCTTCACAATCACACAAGCTGGTGAAGTGAATGATTTCACACACTCAAGGGCAGCATCGGTATCTGCAATATTGTTGAACGAGAGTTCTTTGCCCTGCAACTGCGTTGAAGAAGCCACCGAGGCTTCGTGATGGCTTGGATCTACATAAAAGGCTGCATTTTGATGGCTATTTTCGCCGTAACGAAGATCTTGTTTCTTCTCTAACTGGAAGTTCAATGTGCGCGGGAAGCGCTCTGGCTCGGAATGGCTTTGCAATCGTTGCCCGAAGTAGTTGGCGATCATGCCATCGTATGCGGCTGTGTGTTCAAACGCGGCTACAGCAAGATCGAAGCGGGTAGCATCAGTAACACCAGAAAATTCAGCAAGCTCACCTAGTACACGATCATAATCGTTGGCGTTCACAATAATGGTCACATCGTTGTGATTTTTAGCTGCTGCGCGCACCATGGTTGGGCCGCCAATATCGATATTCTCTACTGCATCGGCGAAGCTACAGCCTGGCTTTTTAACCGTTTCGGCGAACGGATATAAATTTACTGCCACTAAATCGATAGTGCCAATACCTTGTTCAGCCATAACGGCTTGATCCACGTCACGCCGAGCCAAAATGCCACCGTGAATTTTTGGGTGTAGCGTTTTTACGCGGCCATCCATAATTTCTGCTTGGCCGGTGTAGTTGGCTACTTCAATTACTGGAATACCTGCTTCTTCAAGTAGTTTGGCGGTGCCTCCGGTTGAAAGAATTTCAACGCCGCGCGCATGCAAAGCACTGGCGAATTCAACAATACCGGTTTTATCAGAAACACTTAGTAACGCACGTTGGATAGGGCGGATCTGGCTCATGGTCAGTTCTCGTTTTTTGCTAGCTAGAGAGGATAATCATAAGAGCCAAAAAGCATTGGCGCGAATGATTAGGGTGCGGTTGCAGATTATACGGTAAAAGCGGGCAGAAGCGAACTGCTACCCGCTGCGGTGGTAGATAAAATATTTAGTTTAAAATGTGCGAATTAGATTACTGATTACCACGCATTTGATTAATGATAGCTTGCGCAGGGCTGTAACCGGGAATAACACCACCAGAAGATTTGATAATAAATGGAGTGCCAGAAATGCCAATGCGTTGCCCCATTTCGAAGCCTTGGCGAACAAGCTCACGGCACGGTGTATCATCGCCCGTTATGGTATGTCGGCCTTCAGCGTTACCATCTTTAAAATCACTCATGGCTTGCGCTTGATTCTCAGCACACATAATTTGCACTAGCTGCTGGTAATCACGCTCGCCATTCAAGCCGGAGCGCGGATAAGGAATGTAGTGAATACTTACTCCTGCTGCTGCATAGGTATCGCGCTCGTTGTGCAGGCGTTGGCAGTAAGGGCAAGTTGGGTCGGTAAAAATATATAAAGTGCCAAGCTCCGGAACATTTGCATTGGCTGGGAATTCAATAGTGAGCTCTGAACTGATATTGGCTACTTCCGAGGCTGCCGATTCAGCTAGCAGCGCATTGCGGTAACTGGCCGATAAATTATCTACCCCATCCAGTTTGAATAGATCTCCTACCACGGCATATTCACCGGTGCTGTTCACTACCATACCTTGGCCGCCAATAGTAATTTCATAAAAGCCAGGAAAGCCATATTCATTGAGTTCGCGGAATACGCGAACTGGTGCATTCTGAAACTGCGGGTTTTGGGTGCGAATTGCATTAATGAGTGATTCAGTATTGGTGGATTGCTGCATGTTAGCTTGTTGCGGATTAGAGATAGGGAGCTCGTTGTTGCTCTGTAGCAGAATAAAAGTGATACCTGCGGCAATAAGTGCGCCAAGAATAAAGGCAATAATTGTTTTCATGGTTACGGGCTCCGGCTTGCTTGTGTGGTTTCCCGCACTTTACCTGACCGCAGTGTGTTGCGCAAAGGCTATTGCTGAAGGTGCTCATTATGATTTAGCAGTAGCATAAAAAAAGCCAACGCCTGAGGTTTGCAGAGCGTTGGCTTTTGTATGAAGTGCTGAAGGAAGTTATTCCCAACTCAGCTTATTAACCTCGCTAGATAACGAGCTTAGTTCATACCGTATTTTTTTAGTTTCTTACGCAGGGTGCCGCGGTTAATACCTAGCATCGTTGCTGCGCGAGTTTGATTACCTCGAGTGTAGGTCATTACTTCTTCTAATAATGGCGCTTCAACTTCAGCTAATACTAATTCATACAAATCATCTGGATCTTGGCCATCTAACTGCTTTAAGAAGTTATTTAGCGCCTGCTTTACCGAGTTCCGTAATGGCTTCGGGTTAGAATTTTGGCCAATGGTAGTCAAAGGCGTGGTTACTGCATCACGATTTCCGTTTTGGTCAAACATAATAGCGCTCTTATCTCTCGTTAAAGTTAACAAAATAATGCTCAAGTGCAGCAAGCTGTGCTTCCGCCGATTCCAGCAAATTAAAATCACGCCGAAATTGTGCCGAGCCAGGAGCTTGTTGCAAATTACCCTGCATGTACCAGCCAATATGCTTGCGAGCGATGCGCATACCACGATGCTCACCGTGCAGTTCATGTAGCTGGCGAATATGCCTATTCATTACGTGGGCTATTTCCGTGCCGCTAGGAGGTGCAAGCATCTCCCCGCTGCGAAGGTAGTGAACTATCTCGCGGAAAATCCAAGGATTTCCTTGAGCGCCACGGCCAACCATCACGGCATCAGCTGCGGTGTAATCGAGTACTTCCCGTGCTTTCTGGGGAGAAGTAATATCACCATTAGCAATCACCGGAATATTAATCGCGGCTTTAATTGCGGCAATGGTGTCGTACTCCGCAAAACCTTTATACATACAAGCGCGCGTTCGCCCATGCACCGCTAACGCTTGAATTCCTGCTTGTTCTGCTATTTTCGCAATAGTTACACCATTGCGATGTTCGGGGGCCCACCCAGTTCTTATTTTCAGTGTTACTGGCACATCAACTGCGTTTACAACACTGAGCAGAATTCGCTCAACGAGTTCAGGATCTTGCAATAAGGCCGAACCCGCTAATTTTTTATTTACCTTCTTCGCCGGACATCCCATGTTGATATCAATGATCTGGGCACCTTCAGCAACATTGTGCTGAGCTGCCAAGGCCATCATTTCCGGATCTGAGCCAGCAATTTGCACTGAGCGAATGCCAGGTTCATCGGAATGCACCATACGGGCTTTCGATTTCGCTGTATCCCACACTCTCGGATTACTTGAAAGCATTTCCGAAACTGCCATACCTGCACCAAGTTCCACGCACAAGCGACGGAAGGGCAAATCGGTTATCCCTGCCATCGGTGCAAGTAGTACGTTGTTCGAAAGCTGATATGAGCCTATCCGCATCGGTTATTTTCTGTTCAGCGAAAGGGGGATGAATTTTAGGGAATTTAGTGCAAAAAGGAAAGGCGATAAAGTGAACAAAACAGCAGAAAATTGCATTTTTTGCTCTTGACTTTACCGCCACCAAAATGCAGTTTGCGGTTAAATGTTATGCATATGTT
The DNA here is from genome assembly GCF_000218785.1 of Idiomarina sp. A28L. GTDB lineage: Bacteria > Pseudomonadota > Gammaproteobacteria > Enterobacterales > Alteromonadaceae > Aliidiomarina. Next base: position 19,210 of record NZ_AFPO01000012.1, on the reverse strand, counting down.
TATGAATTTACTTTTGTGCCGTGTAAAAAGCACCAATCGTCATGTTCACGCACTGGTCCAAAATCAATAATAGGGCGATAAGCCGCCATTACATCCTCGGCTTGACGCTTTAAAATACCCGACATCGCAATCATGCCCCCGGGCTTCAAATAGGCTAATAAATTAGGTGCAAGCTCGCGAAGTGGGCCTGCAAGAATATTGGCTATCACCACATCAACTTGTTCTTGTGGTGCATCCTCCGGTAAATACACCGAGAATTTATCGGCAACACCGTTAAGCTCTGCGTTTTCACGGGTGGCTTTGAGTGCCTGTTGGTCGATATCGGTGCCCATACAACTTGCCGCGCCGCGTTTTAAAGCAGCTATGCCGAGAATGCCCGAGCCGCAGCCAAAATCTACCGTGCTTTTAGCCTCAAGATCTTGCTCAGCTATCCACTGCAAACATAAAGAAGTAGTAGGGTGTGTGCCGGTACCAAATGCCATACCAGGATCGAGTAGAATATTTGCAGCATCTGCTACGGGTGGTTGATGCCAAGAAGGCACAACCCATAAACCATTACCAAAATCGATGGGCTTGAAGTTATCCATCCATTCTCGTTCCCAATCTTTATCTTCCAATTGGTCGGTTTTATAGCGCAATGGCTTCGCCAGAAAGCCCACTTTGCTGAGATTATTGATCACCGCGCGCATATCGGTTTCGGCAGGATATAAACCAGTTACTTGGGTTAGTTCCCAAAGTGGTACTTCGCCCGGGGCAGGCTCAAAAATTGGCGCATCTTTGGCATCACGGTAGGTAACCGCTTGCGCTTTATTGGCCATTAAAATATCGCCAAGCTGACGGCCATAACTTTCTTTTGTGGTAAGTGTTAGTTGAATCCAAGGCATACCGATATCCTACAATTGTTCGCGTTCAGCGCTGATCTGGCATTCATACTCAGTATGAAATAATGTTAGAAAAGCATGAAAAAAGCCCAGGCTGTTGGCCTGAGCTTTTTATTATATCGCCAGTTTAGCACAGAGGGCTTAACTCATTCCTAGCTTTTTCTCTAGGTAATGAATGTTGGTACCGCCATTCTGGAAGTTTTCATCTGCCATAATATCTTTCTGTAGCGGAGTATTAGTTTTAATACCCTCAATAATTAGTTCGCTTAAAGCATTGCGCATACGCGCTATGGCAACTTCACGATTTTCACCGTAGGTAATTAGCTTACCAATCATTGAATCGTAGTTAGGCGGCACACGATAATCAGCATAAATGTGTGAATCCCAACGAACGCCCATACCGCCTGGCGAGTGGAATCGGGTAATTAAGCCAGGCGAAGGAATAAAGCTCTTCGGATCTTCGGCATTAATTCGGCATTCGATAGCATGGCCACGAACAATAACATCTTCTTGGCTGATCGATAGTGGCCGGCCTGCGGCGATGCGCAGTTGCTCTTTCACTAAATCGATACCGGTTACCATTTCAGTAACAGGGTGCTCTACCTGAATACGGGTATTCATTTCGATGAAATAGAATTCGCCGTTTTCATACAAGAATTCGAAAGTTCCGGCGCCACGGTAACCAATTTCAACACAGGCCCGAGCACAACGTTCTCCGATGCTTTTGCGCATTTCCGGTGTAATACCTGGCGCTGGCGCTTCTTCCACTACTTTTTGGTGGCGGCGCTGCATTGAACAATCGCGCTCACCCAGGTGAATGGCATTACCTTGGCCATCCGCGAGCACTTGAATTTCGATGTGCCGTGGGTTTTCTAGGAATTTCTCCATGTAAACCACAGGGTTACCGAATGCCGATCGCGCTTCACTTTGCGTGGCTTGAATTGATTTTAATAAATCTTTTTCTTCACGAACCACACGCATACCACGGCCACCACCGCCGCCCGAGGCTTTGATAATTACCGGATAGCCAATACGTTTCGCTACTCTTTTGTTTTTCTCATCATCGTCATCAAGTGGGCCACCAGAGCCAGGAACGCACGGAACGCCCGCTTGTTTCATAGCTTCGATAGCTGCCACTTTATCACCCATGATGCGAATAACATCTGGTGTTGGGCCAATGAAGATAAAGCCAGAATTTTCTACTTGCTCGGCAAAATCCGCATTCTCGGCTAAAAAACCATAGCCTGGGTGAATGGCTGCGGCATCTGTTACTTCCGCAGCGCTAATGATACGAGGAACATTCAAATAGCTTTCCGTTGCAGAGGCAGGGCCAATACAAATGGATTCATCGGCTAAAAGAACGTGCTTTAAATTTTTATCAATCGTGGAATGAACTGCTACCGTTTTGATTCCGAGCTCTTTACAAGCGCGCAGAATTCGCAATGCAATTTCACCACGGTTGGCTATTACAACTTTATCTAGCATAACGTTTGCCTTATCTGGTGATTTATTCAATAACGAATAATGGCTGATCAAATTCAACCGGGGCTTCGTTTTCCACCAGAATTTGTTTCACAACACCCGATACTTCTGCTTCGATATGGTTCATCATTTTCATCGCTTCAACGATACATAAAGTATCGCCAACATTTACCCGCTGGCCTACGGCGATGAATGATTTAGAGCCTGGAGCTGGTGATTCATAATAAGTGCCTACCATTGGAGAGCGAACGATAGTGCCACTTACTTCTTCGGCTGCTGCTTCTGGTGCGCTAGCTTGGCCTTGTTGTGGGGCTTGCCCAGGAGATTGGCCAGAAACTTGCATTGGAGCTTGTTGCATAGGCGCTTGCATTGGCGCCTGCACAGGGTAATGCATCATTTGCGGTTGTGGTGCAGTTGAATGGCGGCTAATGCGAACTGATTCTTCACCTTCGGTGATCTCTAGCTCAGAAATGCCAGATTCTTCAAGAAGTTCGATTAACTTTTTAATTTTACGAATATCCATTGTGTTATTAACCTTTCACTGTAAATGCGAATTAAATGTTTATTTGTTATCAGCAAGCCATTTTACGGCAGCTGTTAAAGCGAATTGGTAACCTTGGGCTCCTAGCCCGCAAATCACGCCCTTGGCGCAATCTGAAAAATATGAATGGCGGCGAAATGCTTCGCGCGCGTGCACATTTGATAAGTGCACTTCAATAAAGGGAATTTCTACCCCAAGTAATGCATCGCGAAGCGCCACACTGGTATGGGTAAACGCTGCTGGGTTGATAATAATGAAATCAACGTTTCCGCGTGCTTGGTGCACAACATCAATTAATTCATGTTCTGCATTGCTTTGTACGCTGCGTAGTTTACAGCCCAGTTTTTCTGCGCTCTCGTGCAGGCTCTGATCGATGTCGGCTAAGGTAACGGCACCATAAACGTCGGGCTCACGGCTGCCGAGCAAATTTAGGTTTGGGCCATTAATTACTAAAATTTGGGTTTTATTGGTCATTATGCTGCTATCTGCTGCGAAATTTAAAGAAACGACATCATATACAAAATGACCCGAAACTTTTACAAGAGTTCGGGTCATTATAAGGTTAATTTCAATTTTAGCAGCAAAATACTGGTCTTATCAGCGAAATTCGCGGCAACTCAACTAGATTTGAGCCGAGTATTTCAATTCTAACGCTGCTGAATTTGCTCTAGCCTTTCTTGAAAGGCTTCGGCATTCATAAAACCGGTAACGCGGAGTTCGCTGAGCTCTTCACCTGCTTGATTGAAGAACAGAATGGTGGGTAAACCAAGTACTTGGTAGTTACTGAGCAACTCGGTATTCGTTGCGTTCACCGAGGTTACATCAGCTTGCAGCACTATGAAGTTTTCTAGCGTGCTTTGTACTTCAGGGTCGCTGAAGGTGTATCGCTCTAGCTCAAGGCAGGCGGTACACCAATCGGCGTATAAATCGAGCATCACCCATTGGCCGCTGCTTTGTGCTTCGGCTATGCGTTGCTCTAATTCGCTCAAATCACGAACGTATTCAAATTGCAGTTTGCTTGCGGCAAAGCTGCCATCTACGTAGGGTTTTTGCCAATTCACGCCAACACCAGCAAGAATGATAAGCACAATAGCGCTTAACGTACGGCCTGTAGTAGCAAATTGTTGATAGAATTCGCGGTATAGGATAATTGCCGAAACCACGAAAAAGAAAATCCATAGCCATGCTGCAACGGTTAGCGGTAGTAGACGTTCAACTAAGAACAGCGCAACGGCCAGCATAAGCACACCAAACATAACTTTCACGCTGTTCATCCAAGGGCCACTCTTAGGTAAGAGTTTGCCGCCTGAGGCACCAATGGCTAGGAGTGGAATACCCATCCCTAAACTGAGTGCATAAAGCACAACGCCACCCACTAATACGTTCCCTGATTGCGCAATAAATAGCAGCGCTCCAGATAAAGGTGCAGTTGTGCAGGGCGAAGCGATCATGCCGGAAATCACGCCCATTAAAAACACACTCGGGTAAGCTCCGCCTTTTTGATTCTGGCTCAACGAACTTAATTTATTGCGCCAACTAGCGGGTAAATCAAAGCCGATCGTGCCAAACATGGCTAAGGCGAATATCACAAACAGTGCAGCTAACACTCCGAGCAACACAGGGTGCTGTAGGTAAGCTTGATACTGCATACCAGCTAGCGCCACCACTATGCCCAAAATAGTGTAGGTAATTGCCATGCCTTGCACATAGACAAACGAAAGCATAAAACCACGGCGCATTGTTAAGGGCCGTTTTTGCCCCATGATAATGCCGGAAATAATGGGATACATGGGAAAAACGCAAGGCGTAAACGCCAACCCAAGGCCTAGCAGTAAAAATACGCCGGCAGTGAGGGCGAGCCTATCGGGTTGCAAAAACTGGAAAACGCCGGAGGGCTCGCTGTTGGCATCAGAGAAATCGGCTAATTGATAACCACCTGATTCGGTATCACCGGATGTTGCTTGCAAATAGATTTCCGCTGTAGCCGGCGCATAACACAAGCCAGCATCAGCACAGCCTTGGTATCGAACGGTGAGCACATCACCCACGTTGGCAGCGGCTAAATCAACGGTGAGAGTTACATAATCGCGGTAAATATTTACATCACCGAAAAATTCGTCGTTGTAGGGCATGGCTTCAGGAAGCTCGAGATTGCCTACTAAGTTCTCAGGTACTAAGCCGAAGCGATGTTGATAAAGGTAATAGCCTTCTGTGATACGAAAATTAATATAAAGAGTATCGCCTTGCTGTTGATAATCGAGAACAAAGGCTTCTTGCACAGGTAAGAATTCGCCGGTGTTGCTGCCAAAGAATGATTGCTGAGCGTGCGCGGTAGTTGTAAGCGGTGCCGCAAATAAAAGAATAACTAGAAGGCTAAAAAATACATTTGTGTGAACGCGGCGTTCAGAGCGCTTGGTGAATCTTGCAAACCTATTTGCTAAGCCTGATGCGGCGAAAAGTGTTTTCATAATTACCGATAACTACATTGCGGATAAATTGAGCGAACATATTAGCTCTTTCTTATACTCATGTCGATTGATGCTGGGGCTAAATGGATCTCGGGTTTGGGCTATGCTGTTAAATCACAGTAACACTCTCGATTTTAGCGCTGCTCTTGAAATTACGAGGTTACCACCCCACATATAGTGCATAACCAAGGTGGGCAAGCTATGTTTCCAGTTATTTTTTTATTATTTATTGTTATGCCACTGCTTGAAATTTTCGTGTTAATTCAAGTGGGCTCGATCATAGGTGGTTTAAATACCATCCTTATACTCGTAGTTACCGCTGTGATTGGTGCAGCTTTAGTACGCAACCAGGGTATGCAAGCTTGGCAACAAGCGCAGCAGCGTATGGCAGTTGGCGAAATGCCGGGCTTGCAGCTGGCTGAAGGTATTCTTATTTTTGTATCGGGTTTAATGTTTGTTACCCCAGGTTTGATCACTGATGTGTTCGCGATTCTATTATTAATGCCTTTCATTCGCCGGCCGTTGGCACAAAAAATTATGGCGCGAATGCAAGTGCAAGTGAATACCGGTGGTTTTCAAACCTTTGGCTTTCAGAATAAAGGCTTCCAGAGCCGCAGTGGTTTTCAGCGCCCGGGGCAGAATCCATTTGAAAAGCAAAACGATGAAAGTGGCCGTACGTTTGAAGCCGATTCGTTTGATGCGAGCGATAGCATCGATGAAGAGCGCCGCCGTTTACAGAACGAAGCGGATGAAAACTACAAAAAAGATTAAATTTTTTTTATCGGGGGGCTTGGAAACACTTTCAGCGCCCCCATTTGTACTGCAATGAAGATTTAACACCGGCCACTTGGCCTTTCGTTAATTATTAACACTGATATGGGAGTATCAAAAGAATGAAACTTCGTCCATTACATGATCGCGTGATTGTGAAGCGAGCAGAAGCAGAGAGCAAATCACCAGGCGGGATCGTATTAACTGGTTCAGCGGCAGAAAAATCTACTCGCGGTAAAGTTGTTGCCGTGGGTAATGGTCGTGTTCTCGACAGCGGTGAAGTGAAAGCACTTGATGTGCAAGTAGGTGATTTGGTGTTGTTCAGTGAGAGCTATGGCGTAAAGGCCGAAAAAATCGACGGCGAAGAATATTTGATCATGAGTGAATCAGATATCCTCGCAATTGTTGAGTGATCTTCAGGAGCTTAATCTCCAGAGTTTTTCAGATCTCACTGAATTTTCAAGATAAGGAATAGAAAAGATGGCAGCTAAAGAAGTTAAATTTGGTAACAGCGCACGTCAGAAAATGCTAAAGGGCGTTAATGTTTTAGCCGATGCGGTAAAAGTTACTTTAGGCCCTAAAGGCCGTAACGTAGTGCTTGATAAATCATACGGTTCACCAACTATTACTAAAGATGGTGTAAGCGTAGCCAAAGAAATCGAGCTTGAAGATAAGTTCGAAAATATGGGCGCGCAAATGGTGAAAGAAGTTGCCTCACGCGCTAACGATGAAGCGGGTGATGGTACAACTACAGCAACTGTGTTAGCACAATCAATTATTTCTGAAGGTTTAAAAGCGGTTGCAGCGGGTATGAACCCAATGGACCTAAAACGCGGCATCGATAAAGCGGTAATTGCTGCGGTTGCTGAATTGAAGAATATTTCACAACCTTGTGCTGATAACAAAGCTATTGCTCAAGTAGGTACGATTTCAGCGAACTCAGATAGCACAATTGGTGAAATTATTGCCAAGGCCATGGATAAAGTGGGTAACGAAGGTGTTATCACAGTTGAAGAAGGCCAAGGCCTAGAAGATGAGCTTGATGTTGTTGAAGGTATGCAGTTTGATCGTGGCTACCTTTCTCCATACTTCATTAACAATCAAGAAACGGGCACGGTTGAGCTTGATAATCCGCTGATCCTTGTTGTTGATAAGAAAATTAGCAACATTCGTGAGTTACTGCCAATTCTTGAAGGCACTGCGAAATCAGGTAAACCATTGTTGATGATCGCTGAAGATGTTGAAGGCGAAGCATTAGCTACTTTAGTAGTGAACAACATGCGCGGTATCGTAAAAGTTGCTGCAGTAAAAGCCCCAGGCTTCGGCGACCGCCGCAAAGCGATGTTGCAAGATATCGCTGCATTAACAGGTGCTACTGTAATTTCTGAAGAAATCGGTATGGAGCTTGAAAAAGCCACCGTTGATCAGCTAGGTAGCGCGAAGCGTGTAGTTATCAATAAAGATAACACTACTGTGGTTGATGGTGCTGGCGATGAAGCTGCTATAGAAGGCCGCGTATCGCAAATTCGCCAACAGATCGAAGAAACTTCTTCTGATTACGATAAAGAAAAGCTGCAAGAGCGTTTAGCGAAGCTTGCCGGTGGTGTTGCCGTAATTAAGGTTGGTGCAGCCACCGAAGTAGAAATGAAAGAGAAGAAGGCTCGCGTTGAAGATGCATTAAATGCAACGCGCGCAGCAGTTGAAGAAGGCGTTGTACCTGGTGGTGGTGTGGCATTGGTTCGCGCTGCAAGCAAGCTTGGTGATTTACGTGGCGATAACGAAGATCAAAACGTAGGTATTAAACTAGCTCTGCGTGCGATGGAATCACCATTACGCCAAATCGCGGAAAACGCTGGCGCTGAAGGTTCTGTAGTTGCGAACAAAGTGAAAGCCGGTGAAGGTAACTTCGGTTATAACGCTGGTAACGATACTTACGGCGATATGTTGGAAATGGGTATTCTTGACCCAACCAAAGTAACTCGTTCAGCATTGCAGTTCGCATCTTCAATTGCATCGTTAATGATTACTACTGAAGCTATGGTTGCAGAAATCCCAAAGGATGAAGCACCAGCAATGCCTGGCGGTGATATGGGCATGGGCGGCATGATGTAATTAAATGACTCCGTAAGGAATCATTTAAAGCAACCGCTTACATTAATAGAAAAAGTAACATAAAAAAGGGCAGTGCATTAGCACTGCCCTTTTTACTTAGTGAACTTAATTTAACGATGCAATTTGTTTATTCAATTTGACCGCGAATTTCACCGTTGGGGAAGGCCGGAGTATGTACATTCACATAGTGCCCACCGCTAGCTAGAATATTGAAAATGTCTTGAGTTAAAACTAACCCTTCAGACGCCATCCAACGATTCATGTTCTCGTTATCTTGTTCAAGTGCAACTAGTACAGGCCCATTTTCTCCTGCAATGCCAGTATGGATATGAGCCGCTGTTGCATCTTCAACACCCTGCGTTAACACGCGAAGCTCTAATGCAAAATCTGTCTTAGACACCAAAGCATAACCGCTACCACTTGCATTTGTAGTTACAGCAGGAACTTCTTGATCACCGGATAACGGGAATGCGAAAAATGCAAAGTTATCTGTCAAGATTTGGCCGCGTAATTCACCATCGGGATTCGCTGGCGTATGTACATTCACATAGTGACCACCTGAGGCGAGAACTGCAAAAATATCTTCATCAATTTGCGTGTTCGCTGGTGTCATCCAAGTGCCCATACTTTCGGTGGATTGCTCCAAAGCCACTAGCACACCGCCGTTAGTTCCAACTCGGCCTGTATGAATGTGAGCCATAGTTGCGAAATCAACACCCTGAGTAACGGCAACCAATTCGAGGCTGTAATCTGACGTATTAACTAACGCATAACCATCACCTGATGCGCTCGTGCTTACAGCGGGTACTTCCTGTGAGCCTGATAATGGGAACGTGGCGAGCACAAAATTATCGGTTAAAATCTGACCGCGTAATTCACCATTAGGATTAGCTGGCGTATGCACGTTCACATAATGACCGCCTGAAGCGAGTACAGCGAAAATCTCTTCATCAATTTGTGTGTTCTCTGGTGTTACCCAAGTGCCGATTTCTCCAGATTCTACTAGAGCAACAAGTACACCACCGTTGGTTCCAACTCTACCAGTATGAATGTGCGCCATAGTTGCAACATCAGCACCTTGAGTAACGGCAACTAATTCTAGGCTAAAATCTGAAGTATCCACTAATGCATAACCATCACCCGATGCGTCTGTGCTTACAGCAGGTACTTCTTGTGAACCCGTTAGTGGGAAAGTGGCGAGCACGAAATTATCGGTTAATATTTGACCGCGTAATTCGCCATTCGGATGCGCCGGTGTGTGAACATTCACATAATGACCACCACTCAGCAGTACAGCCAAGATGGATTCGTCGATTAGAGTGCCGTTAGGAACCACCCAAACTCCTGATTCATCCTGATCTTGATCGAGTGCCACAAGCACACCACCATTATTGCCTACGCGACCGGTATGAATATGTGCCATATCAGCATCATCTACACCTTCAGTACGCACCGTAAGCATTACTTCAAAATCACCTTGATCGACAGCTAGATAGCCTACACCACTTGCACTTGTGGAAACTGCAGGGACTTCCTGATTTCCGGATAATGCAAAGGTGATGATCGTCGTGTCATCATTTACGATTTGCCCGCGTATTTCACCATCTGGAAAATCGGTAGTGTGTACATTTATATACCAACCGCCGCTTAACAAATCGCTCATAAGCGATTCAGATATATCAGTTTCAGCTATTTCATAAATGCCATCGCCACTTTGCTCGAAACCGAAAGCAACTGGGCCGTTAAACCCGATACTACCATCGTGAATGTGAACCCCTTCGATATTCTCTATATCTGATAAATCGATTGAGGCGCGAAACTGCATTAAATTATCGTCGAGCTCAACTGAACCAGTAGCAGATGCAGAAGTATCCACCTGAGGAACCTCTTGGTCGCCCGATAAACTAACATCGAATGTGTGCGATACCGTGAAGGTTGGTGGAGTGGGTGGGTTTGGTGTTCCCACTTCAGGGCTGTCACTGCTACTCAAGCAGCCTGATAGGGCAAATACTGTGAGCCCCATGTATATAAATTTTTTCATGTTGAATTCCTCATCTATAAATTACCAACCCTAAATATGGGAAGGTTCCTTTACTACTCAATGTTGTTAACGAAATTTCTACAATTAAAGATTGCTCTAAAAAGTCAGTTTCGTGATTTTTCCCATAAAAATAGCGTAAGAATTTGATTTTTAATGATATTTATTTTCATGATGAAAGTGAGGAAAAGTAATGTTAGGTGTCGTTGCCACTTATTGCCTTCCTGTGGTTGCTGAAAGCATAATTCTATTCTTATTGTTGGCGCCGTTTTCTTTTTGATTTATTTACAGTTATTAAGCATTTATGGGCTTGTGGTTTAACCTCAGATCACCTATACCTATAGCAGGTTCAATAGCAACTAGGAGGGCTTATGTTGCGTTTAGTATCAATAGCAATGGCAGCGGGCCTTATGCTGCCTCTTCATGCAATAGCTGCAGAAGTGGAAGTTACTTGGCACGAGCCAGGTAGTTACAAAGACATCCGCTCAGGAGAAGGTAATCAAGAGCGGTATCAGAAGCGTATTATGGAAGCATTTGATGCGAAGTTTTCTGAACTGGCAAGCAAATTGCCCGAAGATCAACGCCTACATATAACGGTTACTGATGTAGATTTGGCGGGCTCTGTAGTGTTACGAGATGTGGGTGGCACTATGCAAGAGTATCGGATTATTGAAAACATGGATTATCCTTACATGGAGCTTAGTTATACGCTTTATGATGCTGATGGCCACGTGGTACTTCAGGCTGAAAAAGAGCGGATTCGCGGTAATCAAGTTCCAGGCCAAGGTTTATCAACCGCAGAGCGCCGCCGCGGAAGTAATCTAATTGAATATGAAAGTGCGATGTTAGATCGCTGGTTTCGTAACACCTTTGAACAAAACGAAGAGTAAATAACGTAAACTACTTTTGAAGGCCAGCAGTTAAAACTGCTGGCTTTTTCATTGGTTATTCAAGTTGAACATTTCAAAGTGATAATTAAAGTGGAGTTTTACTGGCTTCGCCGCCAACTTCTCGCACCAGTTTAGGCACTAAGAAGCCGGGTAGTGTTTTCAATAGCTGGGCTCGAATGGCAAAGGCTGTTTCATCAGAAACCTCAAAGTGCGCGGCTCCGGCTACCTTATCAAGTTGATGCAAGTAATAAGGCAGAATACTGGCACTAAATAGTGCTTCGCTGAGATCTGCTAAGGTATCGGCGTTATCGTTTACACCCGCTAGCAATACACTTTGGTTTAAAAGCGTGATGCCTAATTGGTGCCACAACGAAATTTTGCGTTTCAATAGAGCCGATATTTCTTGTGGGTGATTAGCGTGAAGCACCAAAACGATCTGCAACCCGGTAGCTTTTAGTTGTTTGGCGAGCTCTGGGGTGAGCCTATCAGGAATTACTATTGGTAAGCGCGAATGAATACGTAAACGTTTTATTTGCGGTAGCTTCGCTAAGCGCTTCGCAGCTTTAATAATTTGCGCATCGCTGGCCATAAGTGGATCGCCACCGCTAAGTATTACCTCGTTAACTTCTGGATGCTGAGTAATATAGTGCTCAATGGCACCCCACTTCTCTTGACTTAAATGATGATCTTGATAGGGGAAATGGCGCCGAAAACAATAACGGCAGTTAATGGCACAGCCACCACGGAAAATAAGCAGAACTCGAGAATTATATTTATGCAACATGCCAGCTGCGCTTGTGGCCTCGCTTTCAACCAATGGATCGGTAGTGAATCCGGCCACATCGATGAATTCTTGTGCATGCGGCATTACTTGCAATAACAGCGGATCTTGCGGGTTGCCCGGCTCCATAAGGTTTACAAAATGGCGCGGCACACGCATAGGGAAAAGTTCGCGAGCAGCACTATGCTGCTTCATCCAACTTGGAGGAAGGCTTAATAACTCGGCCAATTCGGTTGGCGAGGTAACTGCTTTGGCTATTTGCCGTTGCCAATTTTCTTGTAGTTGTATTTCCACGAAATCGAAGAACCATAGTGTTATCGAATGAACTGGCGTTATTTTACCTGAAATCAAATCGGCTTTGGTTTATTATTAGGCTAGTTTTGAACATGCTTTATAGGAAATGAGGGGCATATGGCCAATTTCAGCACAAACGAATTCAAATCAGGGCTTAAAATTATGCAAGATGGCGAGCCGTGCGTAATTTTAGAAAACGAAATGGTAAAACCTGGTAAAGGCCAGGCATTTAGCCGTGTTCGTATTCGTAAGCTACTTTCTGGAAAGGTAGTTGAGAAAACATTTAAATCAGGTGATAGCGTAGAAAGCGCCGATGTTGTTGATGTTGAACTTGCTTATTTATATGCCGATGGCGAATTTTGGCATTTCATGAACAATGAAACCTTCGAACAGCTAGCCGCGGATGATTCTGCTGTAGGCGACAACAAAAAATGGTTGGTGGAGCAAGATGTTTGTACCATTACACTTTGGAACGGCAAGCCTATTAACGTTGCACCACCAAACTTTGTAGAGTTAGAAATAACTGAAACAGATCCAGGTTTGAAGGGTGATACTGCCGGAACCGGCGGTAAACCAGCAACGTTGGTAACGGGCGCTGTTGTTCGTGTACCGTTATTTGTGCAAATTGGCGAAGTAATCAAAGTTGATACTCGCTCTGGCGAATACGTTTCACGAGTGAAATAAACCAGCAATGTCTGGAATTGAATGGCGGCCAACTGCAAATTGGCAGGCAATGAAAGAGCGCGCGGAAATGCAGCAATGCATCCGCGCGTTTTTTGCTAAAAGGCAGGTGTTGGAAGTAGAAACGCCGATCTTAGCGCGAGCCGGTGTAACCGATGTGCATTTACACAATGTAGTAACGCGTTTGCAAGGCCCGGGTATGCCAGAGCCAGAAAATTTCTATTTACAAACTTCACCCGAATATGCGATGAAACGTTTATTGGCGGCAGGCAGTGGGCCGATTTTTCAGATATGCAAAGTGGTACGCGATGATGAAATAAGCCGTCGGCATAACCCTGAATTTTCGATGTTGGAATGGTACCGCCCGGGTTTTGATGATAATGCATTAATGGCCGAGCTTTCTTCCTTGGTGCAAGAAATACTGGGCTGTGAGCCGGCTGAATACCTTACCTATCAACAAGCTTTTGTGCAGATACTCAATATCGATCCGTTACAAAGTGATGCAAAATCGGAATTATTAGGAGCTTTAGCCGCAAGTGGCCACGCGAATGCGGTAAGTAATGAGGATAGCCTAGACACCATATTGCAGCTTGCAATGAGTGTGTTGATAGAACCTAAAATTGGCCAAACTCGGCCATGTTTCGTGAGCCACTTTCCGGCAAGCCAAGCTGCATTAGCTAGAATAGTTCAGGAAGATAGCCGAGTATCGCACCGGTTCGAATTATTTTATCGTGGTTTAGAGCTCGCTAATGGGTTTTGGGAATTAACCGATGCGCAGCAACAACGCGGCCGCTTTCTTGCCGACAACCTTGAACGCGAGCGTTTAGGGTTATTAAAACAGCCCATAGATGAACGGTTTTTAGCGGCATTGGAGCATGGCTTGCCGGATTGCAGTGGGGTGGCGGTTGGCCTAGATCGCTTGTTAATGTTGCGCCTTGGGGTGAACGATATTGCTGATATTTTAACCTTCCCAGTTGGCCGAGCTTGAATTGTTATACTATTACAGTCATAATGTGAGCGTAAAAATTAAGAATCACTTCTTTTAGTATCCGCTGAAAAGCATATGCAAGATAGGGTTCGTATTTCGCATAATAGCTTCCGGAGTTTTTAATGCATCATAAGCCACTTGATAAAGCAGGAATTATTGTAGCCGTGTTATGCGCGTTGCATTGCTTGATCGTGCCTGTGATATTACCAACCTTGGCTTTGATGGGCCTTTCGTTTCTGGGCTTCGAGTTATTTGAGAGAATTATTCTTGGTATTAGCCTGTTTATTGGCGGTATTGCGGTAGTGATGGGTATGCGCCATCACCAGAGTTGGTGGCCTATGAGTTTCTTAGTGTTGGGTGGCGTGTTGTATTTCAACAAGCACATTCTCGGCCATAGCTGGGAACCATTAGTTATTTTACTCGGCGCTGCTTTAATCGTTGTTGCGCACACTTTGAACTTGCACTTATGCCGCTCGCGAAACCGCAAACCGTGCGAACAAGTGGAAGAGCAACTTCAAGAAGAAGGCGCTATAGAAGAACCCACGGTATAGAAACTTTCGGCAAAACTGCCGAAAGCTCCCTTTCAACTGGTATGTTTCACCGATTACTTCGTAAACAAACAACTGCCATTTAACGCTCTATATATTATTCGGTGGTGTTTTTGCTATCGATGTGTTTCTGCAAGTACACTCCAGTTTCAATATGGTGAGTAAACGGGAACTGATCAAATAGTGCTGAAGCCGTTATAGTGTGAGTACGCGATAACTGCACTAGATTTTCAGCAAGCGTATCTGGGTTGCAACTGATATAAACTATATTTTCAAACTCAGCCACCATGGCTAGGGTATCGTCGTCGAGGCCTGCGCGGGGCGGGTCTACTAATACTGTTTTGAAATCGTAGGTATGCAGATCCATATCTTGCAATCGAGTGGGTAACTTCTCACCTTTCATTGCTGCTGCACACTCTTCTGCCGGCAAGCGCTCTACGCGAGCATTTTCAATATTATTCAACGCTATATTTGTTTGTGCTGAACCTACAGAAGTTCGGCTAATCTCTGTACCTAAAACACGCTGAAAATTCTGAGCAAGCGGAAGGCTGAAGTTCCCATTGCCGCAATAGAGCTCTAACAAATCGTGGGTTTGTTGCCCAGTAACTTCGCAAGCCCATTCAATCATTTTAGTATTCACTTGGGCATTGGGTTGGGTAAAACTATTCTCGATTTGTTCGAAAAGGTAGTTTCTGCCGTGTACCTGTAAACTTTCAATAACTCTATCGGTATCTACAAGCATTTTTTGCTTCCGCGCACGGCCGATGAAATCAACCTTACCAAAACTGGCAAACTCATCTTTCATTTGTTTAATTTCAAGTAACCACTGCTCATCGAGCTGCTTGTGGTAAAGCATAGAGATAATTGCTTCGCCGGTGGTAGTGGTTAAAAAATCAACCTGAAAAAGCTTCCTGCGCAGCGTTTCTTTATCACGAACGTAATTTAAAACCGCAGGCATTAATCGGTTAATGAGCTGGTTCGCCGCCGGTAGTTGCTCTACCCGATATTTTTCGCGAGTTTCAGAGTTAAACATGATGTAAAAAATATCATCACCCTCATGCCAAACGCGAAACTCAGCTCGCATTCGGTAATGTTCGGGAGCAGATGGAAAGATAGTAACCGTTGGGGCATTAAATGGCGCGAGTAAGCTATTTAAACGCTGTTGTTTTTCTTCTAGTTGCGCTTCGTAGCGGTGCTCAAGATTGGGCTCCTGGCCAGGGTTTTCCATCATTAATTCCTACATACTTAGTAAATATTTAGCATCTATTCTACATGCTGATTTAGCGGTGCATTTTAGCGCAAAGTAAGAAGTAATGTTGTGATGATTTAACTTAAAAAGGCGAATGGAAATTAAGATCCCAATAAAAACATAGCCTTAACAAAAATAGGGGTAAACCCCCATTCCCAAAATTGTAACGAATTGTTAACAATAGAAAGTGAGCACCAAAAACAAATAGCTCATTGTCAGCATGGAGTGCCGTGTAGTTGCTAGAAGGAAAATATTAACAACAATAAGGTTCGTACCCTAATGACCAATAAAACTAAATTTAAAAAAAGTGTGTTAGTAGCGGCTATCGCTTCTGTTTTCGCATCGCCAATGTTGATTGCTGAAGTATCAGCGAATGATGAACAGCGGGTAATTGTAGCATTCCAACCAGGTGCTAAAGCTGCAGTTGCTCAAGCGGTTGAGCGTGCAGGTGGGCGAAAGGAAGTTGAGCTTGCGAATGATAATGCGTTCGCTATTACGGTTCCCGCGCAAGCTATTCGAGGTTTAGAGAGAAACCCGAACGTTTTGTATATTGAAGAAGATGTTAAACGTGAATTGTTTAGTAGCGAATTCGAACCAGGCCAACCTTATGGTATTGGCATGGTTCAGGCCGATCAACTTAGCGCAGCGTTAGCGGGGAATCGCAAAGTATGTGTTATCGATTCCGGTTATGATCTAGGCCATCCTGATTTGCAAACAACAGGTGTTGACGGGATTTTTGATAGCGGCACGGGTAACTGGTTTACTGATGAAAATGGTCACGGAACTCATGTAACGGGAACAATTGCAGCGCTAGCGAATGGTGTTGGTGTAGTGGGTGTAGTACCAAATGGCCAGCTTAACATTCATGTTGTTAAAGTATTTGCCGAAAGTGGTTGGGCATATTCTTCTAACTTGATCGCTGCAGCTGATCAATGTGCAAATTACGGCTCTAACGTAATTAACATGAGCCTCGGTGGTACTTTCTCTAGCACTACTGAACGGAACGCATTCCAACGTTTAAACGATAACGGCGTATTGAGCATTGCAGCAGCGGGTAACAGCGGCAATACACAATTATCATACCCTGCTTCTTACCCCGCAGTTGTTTCAGTAGCCGCGGTTGATCGTGATGGTAACCATGCTTCTTTTTCTCAGCGTAATAGCAGTGTTGAAATTGCAGGCCCTGGTGTAGATGTAATGTCAACTGTACCTCGGGGTACCGGTTCATTGGCGTTATTCTCAGCTGGTGGAGCAACCTATAGTGGCTTACCGATGGATGGATCGCCAAATGGTGATGTAAGTGGTGGTTTAGTAGATTGTGGTTTGGGAACCTCAACCTGCCAAGGCGCTCAAGGTAACATTTGTTTAGTTGAACGTGGTCAGGTGAGTTTCGCAGATAAAGTTTTAGCCTGTCAGAACGGCGGCGGTGTAGGTGCTGTTATATATAACAACGAAGCTGGCGCATTGAGCGGCACCCTAGGTGGTGTAAGCGTAAACATTCCGGCATTGGGCATTAGCCAAGCTGATGGGCAAACTGCGTTGGCTAGTGTTGGTTCGTCTGCATCAGTAAGTGTTGGTGCAAGCGATTGGGCCAGCTTCAACGGTACATCAATGGCTTCTCCTCATGTTGCTGGTGTAGCTGCTTTAGTATGGAGTTATTTTACGGAGTGTACTAATGATGAGATTCGCGCAGCACTAAATGCTACGGCTGAAGATCGTGGTACTGCTGGCCGTGATGACCTCTATGGATACGGCATTGTAAAAGCAAAAGATGCTTATGATTATCTAGCTACTAATGGTTGTGCTGGCGGAAATGGCGGTGATACAGGCGGTGGTGATGATGGCGGCGATACTGGAGGCGGCGATGATGGTGTTGCTTCTATTACTTTAAGTGCCGATGCATATAAAGCACGAGGCCGTACTAGTGTTGATTTAAGCTGGTCTGGTGCAGAATCATCGAGTGTAACAATCTTCCGTAATGGCTCTTCATTAGCAATGGTTTCCAACACAGGTTCTTATACTGACAACACGGGATTACGGGGCGGTGGTACGCTTACATATAAAGTATGTGAAGCGGGAACCGAAACGTGCTCGGATGAGGTAACTATATCATATTAAGTTCAGCTTCATCTTTAGCTTAGTTAAAACCGAGCAGTAGAAATAAAATAGGCCAGCAATTGCTGGCCTATTTTTTGTATTATCTAATCTATCTAAAACTTAAAGAAGATAAATTACTTCTCATCTTGCTCCGCGTGTGCGGTGCGAACTTTAAGAGTGCGCCCTTCGAAATCGTTATCGTTAAGTTTAGCGAGAGCTAAATCAGCGCCGGTTGCGTCCATCTCAACGAAGCCATAACCTTTTTTGCGTCCGGTACGACGATCTTTAACGAGGCGAACGTCAGTAACTTCGCCGTAACGGCCAAACAGGTTCTCAACTTCTTCCTCACTTATTTTAAAAGGTAAGTTTCCAACGTAAAGAGTGCGTCCGTCTGTGCCTTTGC
Source organism: Idiomarina sp. A28L (assembly GCF_000218785.1). GTDB lineage: Bacteria > Pseudomonadota > Gammaproteobacteria > Enterobacterales > Alteromonadaceae > Aliidiomarina. The sequence goes on along the minus strand of NZ_AFPO01000012.1, from coordinate 986 downwards.
TAGTTCTTTTAGCTGGAGGCCTAGATGCTTTCACTTTTGTTTTTCGTTGAGAAAGGTAAAAGTTAATATAAGGAGTAACAACACCGCCAAGGAAAGTTCCAAGTGCGATTAATGAAACGGTGAGTCTATCAGGTGCTGTGATAAACAACTGAGCAATGATAGTAAAAACTACAGCTACAATAGCTGCGACAATAATATGAAGGCCAGAAGATGGGCGAGTCATATGGGTTCCTTGGTTATTTGAAAGATTAAAAAGGTAAAATAAGTAGAGTGAACACGGCAAAAAAGAGCATCTACTTAGATATAGCTTAGCATATTTCTCGAAAACACTCAGTTTTGTTCAATATCTGCGCAAACAGTTATTAAAAGGCAAATCAGAGGTTGACGCCGCCAAGAAAAAGCCTAAAATACGCACCTCGTCTACGGATGAGCACGAAAACCCCAAAAGAAGAAGTATTCTACTAAGGTTTCGAGCAGTTTTAGGTCAACTAGCACAGAGAAATGAAAAACTTTTCGAAAGCGATTGACAGCAAAAATGAGGTGTGTAGAATACGCCCCTCGCTACGAGCTCCACTGAGCCGAGCAAACGTTCTTTAACAATATATCAAGCCAAGTAATCTGTGTGGGCACTTGCGCAAGAAAAGCATCAACCAAACGCCATTTCGGTGGCAGTTATGAAAGTTTACTTTTATAACAAGGTTCAGCTTTCGAGTGACAAGTTGCTTATATATAAGTAACCAGAAATTCATAAAGTTGAGCAGCTTTGTTTTGTAATGAGATAAAGCACTTTGCATCAAGCACTTTTAATTGAAGAGTTTGATCATGGCTCAGATTGAACGCTGGCGGCAGGCTTAACACATGCAAGTCGAGCGGTAACATTTCTAGCTTGCTAGAAGATGACGAGCGGCGGACGGGTGAGTACAACTTGGGAATCTGCCTGATGGAGGGGGACAACCACTGGAAACGGTGGCTAATACCGCATAACC